>JAEUOU010000010.1 GCA_016790575.1 Burkholderiaceae bacterium
CCATGCCGAGGGCGAGCATCACCATGTAGAAGCTGCCGCTGGCGAGCTCGGCGGCGACGAGCAGCCCGGCGCCGATCCACCACCACGTGGCCGCGCCCGCGTCCATCATCATGCCTGCCCGGTGTCCATGGCGGCAGTTTAGGCCAGTGGCGGCGCTGCGAGTGGGTTTGTGTCACGCGCGGCCCTACACTTCGCGCGTCGTTCCGGGGCCCGGCCATGCAGCATTTCAGTTTTCCGATCGTCATCATCGACGAGGACTTCCGCTCCGAGAACACCTCGGGACTGGGGATACGCGCGCTCGCCGACGCGATCGTGAAGGAGGGTTTCGAAGTCCTGGGCAATACCAGCTACGGCGACCTGAGCCAGTTCGCGCAGCAGCAAAGCCGCGCGAGCGCCTTTATCCTCTCCATCGACGACGAGGAGTTCACGCCCGGCCCCGAGCTCGACCCGGCGGTGCTCAACCTGCGCAAGTTCATCCAGGAGATCCGGCGCAAGAACGCCGACATCCCGATCTACCTGTACGGCGAGACGCGGACGTCGCAGCACGTCCCGAACGACATCCTGCGCGAGCTGCACGGCTTCATCCACATGTTCGAGGACACGCCGGAGTTCGTGTCGCGCCACATCATCCGCGAGGCCAAGAGTTACCTGGAGGGCATCCAGCCGCCGTTCTTCAAGGCGCTACTCGACTACGCCGAGGACGGCTCGTATTCATGGCACTGCCCGGGCCACTCGGGTGGTGTGGCCTTTCTGAAGAGCCCGATCGGGCAGATGTACCACCAGTTCTACGGCGAGAACATGCTGCGCGCCGACGTGTGCAACGCGGTGGAAGAGCTCGGCCAGCTGCTGGACCACAACGGGGCGATTGGCGAGAGCGAGCGCAACGCCGCGCGCATCTTCAATGCCGACCATTGCTTCTTCGTGACCAACGGCACGTCCACCTCCAACAAGATGGTGTGGCACCACACGGTGGCGCCGGGTGACGTGGTGGTGGTGGACCGCAACTGCCACAAGTCCAACCTGCACGCCATCATCATGACCGGGGCGATCCCGGTGTTCCTCAAGCCCACGCGCAACCACTACGGCATCATCGGCCCGATCCCGCAGAGCGAGTTCGAGCCGGCGGCCATCAAAGCCAAGATCCGCGCCAACCCGCTGCTCAAGGGCGTGGATCCGGAGTCCGTGCGTCCGCGCATCCTGACGCTGACGCAGTCCACCTACGACGGCGTGCTCTACAACACCGAAACTATCAAAGGCATGGTGGACGGCTACGTGGACAACCTGCACTTCGACGAGGCCTGGCTGCCGCACGCGGCCTTCCACCCGTTCTACGGGCCCTACCACGCGATGGGCAAGAAACGTGCGCGGCCCATGGACACCATGGTGTATTCCACCCAGTCCATTCACAAGCTGCTGGCGGGCATCAGCCAGGCCAGCCATGTGCTGGTGCAGGATTCTCAGAACCACCGGCTCGACCGCGCCTTGTTCAACGAGGCCTATCTGATGCACACCTCGACCTCGCCGCAGTACAGCATCATCGCCAGCTGCGACGTCGCTGCCGCCATGATGGAGCCGCCCGGCGGCACCGCGATGGTGGAGGAGAGCATCCTGGAGGCGCTGGATTTCCGCCGCGCCATGCGCAAGGTGGACGAGGAATACGGCAGCGACTGGTGGTTCAAGGTCTGGGGCCCGGACGCGCTGGTGGACGAGGGCATCGGCCGGGCCGACGACTGGATCATCCGCGGCGACCGGCGCGGCCGCAAGGGCAGCCAGTGGCACGGCTTCGGCAAGCTGGCCGACGGCTTCAACATGCTGGACCCGATCAAGGCCACCATTGTCACGCCGGGGCTGAACCTGAACGGCACGTTCGAGAAGACCGGCATCCCGGCCTCCATCGTCACCAAGTTCCTCGCCGAGCACGGGGTGGTGGTGGAGAAGACCGGCCTCTACAGCTTCTTCATCATGTTCACCATCGGCATCACCAAGGGCCGCTGGAACACGCTGCTGACGGCGCTGCAGCAGTTCAAGGACGACTACGACAAGAACCAGTCCATGTGGCGCATCATGCCGGAGTTCTGCCAGAAGTTCCCCCGCTACGAGCGCATGGGCCTGCGCGACCTGTGCCAGCATGTGCACCAGATGTACGCCCGCTACGACATTGCGCGCCTGACCACCGAGATGTACCTGTCCGAGCTGGCGCCGGCCATGAAACCGGCCGATGCCTATGCGTACATCGCCCACCGCAAGACCGAGCGGGTCGAGATCGACCATCTGGAAGGCCGCGTCACGGTGGGCCTGGTGACGCCGTACCCGCCGGGTATTCCGCTGCTGATCCCGGGCGAAGTGTTCAACCGCAAGATCGTCGATTACCTGAAATTCTCGCGCGAGTTCAACCGCCAGTGCCCGGGCTTCGAGTCCGATATTCACGGTCTGGTCGAAGAGCGCGGGCCGGACGGGTCCAGGCGGTACTTTGCCGATTGTGTGCGCTGACGGTCTGCTCCGGTTCGGGCGGGTCAGGCGTCAGTCGCGGACTTGCATCTACAGCAGGGCAGCCGGGCGCAGATAGTTGGCAAAGCGTGGCACCCCCGATTCCGTCGTGCCGCGGTAACGGAAAGTGATCCAGCTGCCCACGGGTGGCGGGTTGGTGCGCTGAGCGTCCGTCAGACCGGTACCGATGCGGAAGGAAACCCCTTCGGCGGTACGAACCTGAAGAGCGCCGATGCGCCCGGCATGGCGGCCACGGCCCGGCAGGTGGCCGATCACCTCGGCTTCCGCATCGGTCGAGGTCTTGAGTTTGCGCAGGTCATCGCTGCGTCCCGGGCGGTAGTGACCATCGCCGTGGTGCAGCATCAGACCTTCTCCACCCTGCGCTACCAGTTCGTTCAGGCGGGATTGCAAGGTCTTTGTGTCCGCCAGCAGCTCGTGGGGCGCGGCCTGGACCCAGCGTTGTCCCAGCCCGGAGGTCAGGCGGGCACAGGCCGCCAGGCGTTCGTGGAAGGGGCCCCCATGGGCAGGCAGATCAAAAACCATGTAGCGGACGCCGTGCCATGCGGTGTCAACCGCCCGGCGTTGCCGGATCGTTCCTGCGGTCTGCTCGAAACGCCCTCTGCCGCACCACAGTTCACCGTCGAGCGGGGTTTCGGGCCAGTTGGCGGTAAACCAGTCGGGAACGGCAATCGGGTTGCCCAGGCGGGTCAGAAGACTGCGGCCATCCCACCAGGCTCGTACCCCGTCATATTTTTCACTGACCCACCAGCCAAGCGGACTGGCCTTGTCGGACCACTCTTTGGCATGCATCATTGCCGGTTGTGTTGCTGAAGTGGAAGCGCGGGCATGTGAGTGGGTCGCGGCAATCCCGACCAATGTCAAGGCCATTCGCCTGGAACACGGTAGGAAATAATCCGAAAAAGATAGCATCAATCGACCTTTTTGCGCTGGGTATTGATCATTTTTGCTTGAAATCCGTCGAAAAACCTCGTCACCCCGGTGCCTGCAGGCCGTAACGGACGGTCAGGGCGCTGCCGTAAGGCACGCGGCCGAAAGCGGCGATTCTCGCGTACCTGTGGGTTGAAGAAAAATCGGCCAGAATTGGCGCATGCGGATTGTGCTGTTATGGCTGTCGGGATGCCTGTGTCTGCCAGTGTGGGCTGCGCATGCGTACGCGCAGTTCGGTGATATCAAGTATCCGGCTGGTTTCCCCCACTTTGACTATGTGAATGTGAATGCGCCGCGTGGCGGGGAAATTCGGCTGGTGCCGCCGACGCGACTGTCCAACTTCGACAAGTACAACCCGTTTACCCTCAAAGGCAGCGCGCCTCCGGGCCTCGGTGCGCTGGTTTTCGAGACTTTGCTGACGGGCAATTTCGAGGAGCCCACGACGGCCTACGGCCTGCTGGCCGAGGATGTGGCGGTGGCTGCCGATCAACTTTCGGTCGTTTTTCGCCTGAACCCTCTGGCGCGGTTTCACAATGGGGACCCGGTCCTGGCAGCTGACGTCAAACATTCGTTCGATCGCCTCACGAGCAAAGAGGCTGCCCCACAATACCGGACCTATTTCGGCGATGTGCGGGCGGTTACGGTGCTCGGTGAACGTTCCGTCCGGTTTGATTTCGTCCGAGCGAATGCCGAACTGCCTCTTATTGCCGGCAGTCTGCCGGTGTTCAGCCGGCAATGGGGCCGTGTCGATGGTCGAGCGAAACCGTTCGACCAGATCGTTACCGACATGCCGATCGGTAGCGGCCCTTACCGGATCGGCAAGGTGAACTTCGGCAGGGACATTTCGTACGAGCGGGACCCTTCCTACTGGGGCCGCGAGCTGAACGTTCGCCGCGGGCAGTTCAATTTCGACCGCGTCACTTACAAGATCTACAAAGACAACACCGCACAGCTGGAGGCATTCAAGGCGGGCGAGTTCGACTACATCCAGGCCTTCATTGCCCGCGAGTGGGCGCGTGCCTATACCGGCAAGGCGTTCGATTCTGGACGGCTGATCAAGAAGGAGCTGGCCCACGGCAATGCCGGGGACTTCCAGGGCTTCCAATTCAATTTGCGCCGACCCAAGTTCGCGGATCCGCGGGTGCGCGAGGCGATTGGTCTGGCAATGGATTACGAATGGATGAACCGTCAGCTGTTCTATGGTGCCTATGCCCGGGTTCGCGGCTACTTCGTGGGCAGCGATTTCGAGGCCAAAGGTTTACCCGGGCCCGACGAGCTGTTGCTGCTGGAGCCTTTGCGCGCGAAACTGCCCCCGGCAGTCTTCACGGACCCGGTGCCGATGCCACCGGTCAGTCATCTCGACCCGAGCCAAGGTCCTACGCTGCGCGACAACCTGCGACGGGCACGGGATCTGCTGCAACAGGCGGGATGGACCTACCGGAACGGCGCCTTGCGCAACGCAGCGGGCGACGCGTTCACGATCGAGTTCCTCGACAACTCCGGCTCCATGGGCCGAGTCGTCACGCCGTTTGCCCGTAACCTGGAAAAGCTGGGGATTACGGTTCAGACCAAGGTCATCGACTTTGCGATCTTGCAAAAGCGCCTTGATGTCTTTGATTTCGAGGTCATCAGCAGTCGTTCGGTGGGCAGCGAAGCACCGGGTGTCGAACTGCTGGACCGTTTTGGCTCGAAGGCGGCCGAAATCGAAGGGTCGGGCAATGTGACGGGCCTGAAAGATCCGGCCGTTGATGCGCTGTTGCAGCGCGTGGTTTCCGCACGCAGCCGCCCCGAGTTGGTAAGCGCTCTCCGGGCGTTAGACCGGGTATTGCGCTTCGGGCACTACGTGGTGCCACATTGGTACAGCAGCGTTCATCGCGTTGCGTGGCGCGCTGGCCTTTTCGAGCGGCCAACGGTAACGCCCCGTTTTTACCAGCCTGAAGCCTGGATCATTGCCACCTGGTGGTCGGCTTCGCGGCGCTGACGGAATATGGCACTCTACATTCTCAAGCGCGTTTTGCTGATGATCCCGACGCTGTTCGGCGTGTTGTTGCTGACCTTTGTTGTCATTCAGTTCGTTCCCGGTGGTCCGGTAGAGCAGATGGTCTCGCAGCTGCAAGGGCGAGATACCGGTGGCGAGGGCGCGGCAGTGACGGGTGCCGGCTACCGGGGGCGTCAGGGTGTCGATGCAGCCCGTATCGCGGAGATTCGCCAGCTCTATGGGTTTGACAAGCCGGCGCCAGAGCGCTTTTGGCAGATGTTGAACCAGTTTGTTCGGTTTGACCTCGGCAAGAGCTTCTTCTACCCCAAAGATGTCTGGAGCCTGGTGAAAGAGAAGCTGCCTGTTTCGATCAGTCTTGGTTTGTGGACGTTTTTTCTCAGTTATCTGATATCGATCCCGCTTGGCATTGCCAAGGCCGTGCGGGCTGGCACGCGGTTTGATCGGGTGACCAGCCTGATCGTGCTGGTTGGTTACGCGATACCGGGTTTCGTGCTCGGTGTGGCCTTGCTGGTCATCTTCGGCGGCCAATTGCAGTGGTTTCCTCTGCGGGGGCTGACTTCAAGCAACTGGGACCAGTTATCGCTGGGAGCCAAGGTGGTCGACTATCTGTGGCATATCACGCTGCCTGTGACAGCCAGCGTTCTGGGTGCATTCGCCGTGACGACCATGCTGACCAAGAACGCCTTTCTCGAAGAAATTCGCAAGCAGTACGTTCTGACCGCCCGGGCAAAAGGGCTTGATGAGCGCCGGGTGTTGTGGAAGCATGTGATGCGCAATGCGCTGATTCCGATCGTGACGGGGTTTCCCGCCGCTTTCGTCGGAGCGTTCTTTTCCGGATCTCTGCTGATCGAGACGCTGTTTTCGCTGGATGGCCTGGGCCTGTTGTCCTATGAATCGGTCATGCGCCGCGATTACCCCGTTGTCATGGGAACCTTGTATCTGTTCACATTGATCGGTCTGGTAACCAAACTGATCAGCGATCTGTGTTACGTGTGGGTGGACCCCCGGGTGAAGTTCGACTGATGGGTGCTGCACCGTTATCCCCGAGTCGGCGCGCCTGGCAGCGATTTCGACGCAACCGGCTGGGCTTTTGGAGCCTGGTGTTGTTTGTTGCGCTGTTTGTGCTGAGTTTGTTTGCCGAACTGGTGTCAAATGACAAACCCATCGTCGTTCGCTATGAAGGACAGTGGGTGTTGCCGATTCTGAGCGCCTATCCGGAGACCCGGTTCGGCGGTGATTTCGACACACCGACCGATTACCTCGATCCGTTTATCCGGCAACAACTGGAAAAGCCGGGAAACTGGGCGCTTTTTCCGGTCAACCGCTACCACCATTCGACGCTGAACTATTTTGCCTCGCAGCCCAACCCCGCGCCACCGTCGTCCGAGAACTGGCTGGGGACGGATGATCGGGGCCGGGATGTGCTGGCGCGCCTGCTCTACGGATTTCGCCTCTCGGTCCTGTTTGCGTTGGCGTTGACGGTCATCGGAACCGTGCTGGGAATTCTCACTGGTGCACTGCAAGGATATTTCGGTGGTCGAACCGACCTTGCCTTTCAACGGTTCATCGAAATCTGGGGCTCTATGCCGGAGTTGTATCTGCTGATCATTTTTGCGGCGGTTTTCGACCCCAGCATGGGTTTGTTGCTGGTGCTGTTGAGCCTGTTTGGCTGGATGGGTTTGAGTGACTATGTGCGGGCGGAGTTCTTGCGCAACAGGCAGCTTGACTACGTTCGTGCAGCCCGTGCCCTGGGCCTTGGCCATGGACAGATCATCTGGCGGCATGTTCTGCCCAACAGCATGACCCCAGTCGTCACCTTCTTGCCGTTTCGCATGAGTGGCGCGATCCTGGCGCTGACTTCGCTGGACTTTCTCGGGCTCGGTGTTCCACCCGGTACGCCTTCTTTGGGCGAGTTGCTGTCGCAAGGCAAGAACAACATTGATGCCTGGTGGATCTCTCTTTCCACCTTTGTGGTCCTGGTCGTAACCCTGATGCTTCTGACTTTCATGGGTGATGCGTTGCGCGATGCCCTGGACCCACGGAAGGCCGTGGAATGATTGCATCGCAGCCGCCGCAGACGCCATCGGCGCCCCTGCTCACGGTCCACAATCTCAGGGTCTCATTTGCTTCGACCGAAGTCGTCCGAGGGGTCAGCTTCTCGATCGCGTGTGGGGAGCGCATTGCCCTTGTGGGCGAGTCGGGCTCGGGAAAGACGGTGACGGCGCTGGCCTTGTTGCGGCTCGTGCCCCAGGCGAACGTGTCCGGTAACGTGTATTTCGCCGAGCGGTCGTTGTTGGACCTCGATGATGCGGCGTTGCGCGCAATCCGCGGCAACGAGATCGGTTTCGTATTTCAGGAGCCCATGACCGCGCTCAACCCGCTCTTCACCGTCGGCGACCAGATCGCCGAAGTCCTGGAGTTGAAGTGTGGTCAGAGCCGGCAACAGGCAACGCAAGGTGCGGTCGCCCTGCTTGAGCAAACCGGCATCGCCGAACCAGAACGCCGCGCGCGAGCCTATCCGCACCAGTTGTCGGGAGGGCAGCGGCAACGGGCCATGATTGCCATGGCATTGGCGGCGCGCCCTCGACTGTTGATTGCGGACGAGCCGACAACCGCGCTTGATGCGACGGTGCGGAGTCAAATTCTGCAACTGCTGGCCGATTTGCAGCGGCAAATGGGAATGGCCATTCTTCTCATCAGTCACGATCTCAATCTGGTGCGACGGTTTGCCGATCGTGTGGTTGTCATGGAGTCGGGTGAGGTTGTCGAGGAAGGGCCGGTGGATCAAGTCCTCAGCGCGCCACAAAATGCCTACACGCGCCAACTTGTCGACAGCCGGCCGGGGCGCCGACCTGAATACGAAACCCCAGCAACTGCTGGACAGAAGCCGTGCCTCTCGGCGACAGACTTGCGTGTGCACTACCCCATCCCGCTCGGTGGCTTCCAGGGGTGGTTTCGAAAAGGGCGTTTCACTGCGCTGCATTCTGCGAGTTTTGCGCTTGAAGAGGGTCGCACCTTAGGGGTAATCGGGGAGTCGGGTTCAGGAAAATCCACATTGGCGCTGGCCGTGCTGGGTCTTCAGCCGTTTTCCGGAAGCGTTATGGTTTGTGGCCAAGCCTGGCGGAGCAATCTGTCACAGGATCGCAGCCTTCGGCGAATCATTCAGGTGGTGTTTCAGGATCCGGTTTCTTCGCTGTCTCCGCGAATGACGTTAGAGGAAATCGTTGGCGAGGGCTTGCGATTGCATGCGCCCGAGCTGGCGCCTGACGAGCGACGGCGGCGCGTGATGGCCATGCTGTCGGACGTAGGATTGCCGATGACAGAGCCCGCTGGATTGCGGCGGTATCCCCATGAATTCTCCGGTGGCCAGCGACAGCGGATCGCCATCGCCCGTGCCTTGATCGTCGAGCCGAAAGTGCTGGTTCTGGATGAGCCGACCAGCGCACTGGATATGACCGTCCAGCGACAGGTCATTGATCTGTTGCAGCGTCTTCAGGCCGAGAGAGGGCTTGCTTACCTGCTGATTACCCACGATGTGGATGTCGTCCGGGCCATGGCACATGACGTCGTTGTGCTGAAAGACGGCAAGGTTGTCGAAATCGGCCCCGCCGATCGGGTACTTTCCGCGCCCGCTGACCCCTACACGCAGGCTCTGGTCTCGGCGTCCGGCTCTCTCTGACCCCTTGGCGCTTTGGCCGGAGTCAGGTCCGAGATCGAGTCAGAAACCCTTTTCTGACGGGCATTTTCAGATTACAATTGATGATTGACGACCAAACGGGCGGAAATTCACCGCCCGTTTCTTTTTGGTCGGGCCGTTTATATCGTCAGATGGGGGTTTTATTTCGGGCGTGGCATTGCAAAAGACAGTCGAGCAGACCGTTTCCGGACTGGGTCTCGAACTTGTGGAGATAGAGCGCTCCGCAGGGGGGCTATTGCGCATCACGATCGATCACCCCTGGCAGCCGGATCAGCCGGAGCGTTTTGTTACCGTCGAGGACTGCGAGTCCGTAACCCGGCAACTGCAATTCGCGCTGGAAGTGGAGTCTGTCGAATATCGTCGGCTGGAGGTTTCGTCGCCGGGTATCGACAGGCCGTTGCGCACCGAGAAGGACTTTGCCCGATTCACGGGCTCGGTCATTGATATCACCCTTAAAGCCCCCGTTGGTAGAGGGCTTGCCGAGGGTGCGTCGGGTGTGGCGGCCAATCGAAAGAAGTTCCGTGGCACGCTGGAGCAAGTCGGACTTGCCTGGCAGATTGTGTGGTCTGACGAACCGGTCATCAAGCCGGGGCAGCGTGTGAGCCGAAAGCGCCCGCCGCCCGTCATGCAGGCGCTGGGTTTTACGCTTGACGAGCTCAGGGAGGCTCGTTTGGCGTCCATAGTGGATTTCAAAGGACGGACGGGTCAGGCTCCCGTTGCAAATCCGTGAAGTTGGGTTTTCTGGATAGGAGTGTCAGAACATGAATCGCGAAATGTTGATGCTGGTCGATGCCATCTCGCGTGAGAAGAGTGTCGAGCGTGATGTCGTTTTCGGTGCCGTCGAGGCAGCCCTCGCGCAGGCTACCAAGAAGCTGTACAAGGGCGAGGTCGACATTCGCGTCGCCGTGGATCGTGACAGCGGCGACTATGAAACATTCCGACGCTGGCTTGTCGTTCCGGATGAGGCCGGCCTTCAGAATCCGGACGCCGAAGAGCTGTTGATGGATGCCCGCGACCGCATCGCTGATGTCGAAGAGGGCGAGTTCATTGAAGAGCAGGTTGAATCGGTTCCGATCGGCCGTATCGGCGCCATGGCGGCCAAGCAGGTGATCCTTCAGAAGATTCGGGACGCCGAACGCGAGATGCTCCTGAACGATTTCATGAGCCGGGGCGACAAGATTTTCGTTGGCACGGTCAAGCGGATGGACAAGGGCGACATCATCGTCGAGTCGGGGCGTGTCGAAGGTCGACTCCGTCGCAGCGAGATGATTCCCAAGGAAAACCTGCGTAACGGAGACCGGGTTCGCGCAATGATCATGGAGGTCGATCCCACCTTGCGCGGTGCACCCATCATCCTCTCACGTTCTGCTCCGGCATTCATGATGGAGTTGTTTCGTCAGGAAGTTCCGGAAATCGAACAAGGTCTCCTGGAGATCAAGAACTGCGCGCGCGATCCCGGTTCGCGGGCGAAGATCGCCGTTTTGTCGCACGATAAGCGTGTAGATCCGATTGGAACCTGTGTCGGCGTGCGCGGTTCTCGAGTCAATGCGGTAACCAATGAACTGGCTGGCGAGAGGGTCGACATTGTGCTGTGGAGCGATGATCCGGCCCAGTTCGTCATTGGCGCCTTGGCGCCAGCAAACGTCTCGTCGATTGTTGTTGACGAGGAGAAGCATGCCATGGACGTTGTTGTCGACGAGGAGAACCTTGCGATCGCAATCGGCCGTGGCGGACAGAATGTGCGGCTTGCTTCGGACCTCACCGGATGGAAAATCAACATCATGGATGCGGCCGAGTCGGCGCAAAAGGCCGCTGAGGAAACCACTACGACCCGCACGTTGTTCATGGAGAAGCTGGATGTCGACCAGGAAATTGCCGACATCCTCATCGAGGAAGGGTTTACCAGCCTCGAAGAAGTTGCTTACGTTCCTCTGCAGGAAATGCTCGAGATTGAGAGCTTCGACGAAGACACTGTCAACGAATTGCGCATTCGTGCCAAGGACGCTTTGCTCACGATGGAAATCGCCCGGGAAGAAAGTGTCGAAGAGGTCTCTCAGGACTTGCGTTCGCTGGAAGGATTGACTCCCGAGCTGATTACTCAGCTGGCGCAGTCGGGTGTTCACACCCGCGATGAACTTGCCGACCTGGCGGTCGACGAACTCACGGACATTACCGGACAGACCCCGGAAGATGCCACGACATTGATCATGAAGGCACGTGAACACTGGTTTGCGGGTCAGGAGTAATGGCCGAAGAGGCTCACACACAATATGTCCAGCAATACAGTTGCCGAGTTCGCATCCGAGCTCAAGAAATCTCCCGAAATCCTGCTTGATCAGCTTCGATCGGCGGGTGTTGCCAAGCACGCTGTGTCCGATCAGCTCACGGACTCCGACAAGCACAAGCTGCTCAGCTATCTGCAGGCCAGTCACGGCACGGCTTCGACTGAGCGAAAGAAGATTACCCTGGTGAAGAAAAGCACCACGGAGATCAAGCAGGCCGATGCGTCCGGTAAAGCCAGAACGATTCAAGTCGAAGTGCGCAAGAAGCGGACGTTCATTAAGCGTGACGAAACAGGTGAAATATCTGGCGAGTCGGAGGGGGAGGCCGCGGCTGAGCAAGCTGCCGACAGGAGTTTGCTGGAGCTTGCCGAATTGCAGCGTCGTGAAGAAGAGGCCCGGCGTCAGGCCGAGCTGCTTCGTCGTCAGGAAGAAGACCTGGCCGAGCGCCGCCGCCAACGGGAAGAGCAAGAGGCACGTGAGGCCGAAGAAGCTCGGATTCGTGCCGAAAACGAGCGTATCGCGCGGGAGCGGGCATTGGCCGAAGAGGCGGCGGCCGGGAAAGCGGATGCAGGCGACGCAGTGCCTCCTCCGGTTGAAGCCGATTCAGACGAAGTTCTGCGCAAGCAAGCCGCCGAAAGAGAAACTGAAAAACTGGCCAGGCAGGCCGAGGAGAAGGCCCGAGCGACGGCAGATGCAGATCGCGCCGCACACGATCTGCAAGAGCGCAGACGCAAGGCGCAGGAAGAAGCGGAAGCGATTCGCAAGATGATGAGTGCACCTAAACGGGTACTTGTCGCGAAGAAGCCGGAGGAACCCAAGCCTGTCAAGGCGGACGAGGTGAAAACTCCGGTGAAAGGTACCCTGCACAAGCCGGCCGCTCCGGCGCGCCCAGCGGGCGGTGCGCCTGTGGCTTCTGCTCCCGGCCCGGGCGGCAAGAAGGAAGTGAAATCCGAGAACCTCTCGTCGAGCTGGGCTGGAGATCCTGCCAAGAAGAAGGCGATCCCGACCAGAGGGGATACGAGCGGGGGTGTTGGTCGCAATAACTGGCGCTCCGGCGCGAAAGGTCGCCGCAGTGGCGATCGTGATCGACATGAAGTCATGGTGGCGACGCCCACCGAGCAGCGAACCATTGAAGTGCATGTGCCTGAGACCATTACGGTTTCCGAACTTGCACACAAGATGTCGCTCAAAGCGTCCGAGGTGATCAAGCAGTTGATGAAGCTCGGTCAGATGGTCACCATCAATCAGTCCCTGGATCAGGATACCGCGATGATTGTGGTGGAAGAGCTGGGACACAAGGCGGTGGTGGCGGCTTTGGACGATCCTGAAGCGTTCACTGACGAAGAGGTCTCCCAGCAGGACGCCGAAGCGGTCTCGCGGGCACCGGTGGTAACCGTCATGGGTCACGTCGATCACGGGAAAACGTCCTTGCTGGACTACATCCGCCGGGCCAAGGTTGCCG
The DNA here is from genome assembly GCA_016790575.1 of Burkholderiaceae bacterium. Classification (GTDB taxonomy): domain Bacteria; phylum Pseudomonadota; class Gammaproteobacteria; order Burkholderiales; family Burkholderiaceae_C; genus JAEUOU01. The sequence goes on from JAEUOU010000010.1 coordinate 12,876, forward strand.
CCGGCGAGGCAGGCGGGATTACTCAGCATATCGGGGCCTACCACGTCGAAACCCCACGTGGAATGATTTCGTTCCTCGATACGCCGGGTCACGAAGCGTTTACGGCCATGCGGGCTCGCGGTGCCAAAGCCACGGACATCGTCATTCTGGTGGTTGCAGCCGATGATGGCGTGATGCCGCAGACCAAGGAAGCGATCAAACATGCCAAGGCGGCGGGTGTGCCCATCGTCGTGGCCATCAACAAGATCGACAAGCCGGATGCCAACCCCGACCGGGTCAAGCAAGAGCTGGTTGCCGAGCAGGTTGTTCCGGAAGAGTACGGTGGCGAGTCACCCTTCATCTCTGTTTCGGCCAAGACAGGCCAGGGGGTAGACGAACTTCTGGAGAACGTATTGCTGCAGGCGGAAGTTCTGGAGCTCAAGGCACCGGTTGAGGCAATGGCCAAAGGACTGGTCATTGAAGCGCGTCTGGACAAAGGTCGTGGTCCGGTGGCGACGGTACTGGTCCAGTCAGGAACCCTGGCGACCGGCGATGTGGTCCTGGCTGGACAGACTTACGGCCGGGTGCGGGCCATGCTCGACGAGAACGGGCGACCGATCAAGTCTGCCGGGCCATCGATTCCGGTCGAGATTCAAGGTTTGACCGAGGTGCCGCAGGCGGGCGACGAATTCATGGTGCTCGCGGACGAGCGTCGTGCACGGGAGATTTCGACCTACCGCGCCGGCAAATTCCGCAACACGAAACTGGCGAAACAGCAGGCAGCGAAGCTGGAGAACATGTTCGCCGACATGACAGCTGGCGAAGTCAAGACATTGCCAGTGATCATCAAGGCCGATGTGCAGGGCTCGCAGGAAGCCCTGTCTGCCTCGCTGCTGAAGCTCTCCACCGAGGAAATCCGGGTCCAACTGGTCTATGCCGGAGTCGGCGGCATCAGCGAGTCGGATATCAACCTGGGCATTGCCTCCAAGGCGATTGTGATTGGCTTCAACGTTCGAGCCGACGCCAATGCCCGTAAGCTGGCCGAAACGAGCGGTGTTCAGGTTCACTACTACAACATCATTTACGACGCAGTCGATGAATTGAAAGCTGCGATGTCGGGGATGTTGGCTCCCGAGCAGAAGGAAGAGGTCATAGGCATGGCGGAAATCCGCACTGTTTTCGTGGCCTCGAAGATCGGCACGGTTGCCGGAAGTTATGTCACGCAAGGTCAGGTCACCCGCAGCTGCCGCTTCCGCCTGTTGCGCGACAACGTGGTGATCTACACCGGCGAGCTGGAGTCGCTCAAGCGCATGAAAGATGACGTCCGCGAGGTGCGTGAAGGTTTCGAGTGCGGTATCAAACTCAAGAACTACAACGATATCGCCGTGGGTGACCAGCTCGAGTTCTTCGAGATCAAGGAAATCGCGCGGACGCTCTGAACACCATGCGCAAATCCGGTAGTGTTCCCAATCGGGGTTTCCGTGTCGCCGACCAGATCCAGCGCGATCTGGCGGAACTCGTCGCGCGCGAACTCAAGGACCCCCGAGTCGGCTTGATCACCATCAATGCCGTGGAGGTCACACCGGATTATGCACACGCAAAAGTCTTCTTCAGCCTTTTGACAGGCGATCCTGAGGAAACTGTGCAGGGCCTCAATGCGGCGGCCGGTTTCTTGCGCAATGGCTTGTTCAAGCGCTTGCATATCCACACCGTACCGACATTGCACTTCGTTTTCGACCGCACCATCGAACGGGCTGCCGACATGAATGCGCTGATCGCGAAAGCGGTGGCTTCCCGATCTAAGGACAGCGACTGAGATGAAAGCTGCTCCTCGTGCGCGGGTGCAGCGTCGCCCCGTGCATGGGGTGTTGCTGCTGGACAAGCCGCTGGGCCTTTCCAGCAATCAGGCTTTGCAAAAAGTAAAGTGGCTTTTGCGCGCGGAGAAGGCGGGTCACACCGGAACGCTTGATCCGATGGCGACCGGTGTTCTCCCGTTGTGCTTCGGCGCGGCCACCAAATTCAGCCAGCTTCATCTGGATGCCGACAAAACGTACGAGACGCTCATCCGATTGGGAGAGACCACCAGCACGGCCGACGCCGAAGGGTTTGTTCTCACCACTCGACCGGTCGGTTGTTCGTTGGGTGAGGTCGTTGAAGTCCTAGATAGATTCACCGGCCCTATTGCACAGGTTCCACCGATGTACAGCGCGTTGAAGAAAGACGGCAAGGCGCTTTACGAATATGCCCGAAGCGGTGAGACGGTGGAGCGCGATGCTCGGTCGGTCACTATCCATGATCTGCAGCTCGTTCACGCCGATCTGGAAAGTGCTGTGCCAAGCTTGCGCCTGCGTGTACGTTGCTCCAAAGGCACTTACATTCGCACGCTCGGCGAGGACATCGGCGAAGCGCTTGGTTGCGGAGGCCACCTGCGGGAACTGCGGCGAATTCAAACCGGACCCTTCGAGCTGTCGCAATGCTGGACATTGGCCGACCTCGAAAAGACTCCCGAGGTCGAACGGCTGAAACGGCTCATGAACGTCGAATCGTTGCTTGGTGACCATCAGGTTGTCACGCTCGATCAGGACAATGCCGGTCGTTTCCTTTCGGGGATGCGCCGTCGTGGATCGTGGCCGGACAATCAGAAAGTTGCCGTTTTCGGGCCCGATCCCATATCAGGGAACCCATCCTTTCTCCTGGGCAGCGGCCAAACCCGATCGGGTGAACTGATCCCGGGCCGCCTGCTCAGTCCTCTTGAAATTCAGCAAATACATCATTCATCACCATGAACCGCCCAATCCGAAACATTGCCATCATTGCCCACGTTGACCACGGCAAGACCACCATGGTCGACCAGTTGTTGCGGCAATCCGGAACCTTTGCCGAGCACGAAAAGGTTGTCGATACGGTCATGGACAGCAACGCCATCGAGCGCGAACGGGGCATCACCATCCTGGCCAAGAACTGCGCTGTGAGCTGGGAAGGTACCCACATCAATATCGTCGACACGCCGGGCCACGCCGACTTCGGTGGGGAAGTCGAACGCGCCTTGTCAATGGTGGACGGCGTCTTGCTGTTGATCGATGCACAGGAAGGACCGATGCCCCAAACCCGGTTTGTCACCAAGAAAGCCCTGGCGCTCGGGCTGAAACCGATTGTTGTTGTCAACAAGGTGGACAAGCCCGGCGCCAATTGCGACAAGGTCATCAACGCCGCCTTCGACCTGTTCGACAAACTGGGGGCTACCGACGAACAACTCGACTTTCCGGTCGTTTATGCCTCAGGTATCAATGGCTGGAGTTCGCTGCAGGAGGGTGAGCCCGGCGAACAGTGGGGCCCGGACATGTCGGCGCTCTTCAATACGGTTCTGCGCCATGTCCCCGCCCATGCAGGCGACCCCGATGCCTCGCTGCAGTTGCAGATTTCGGCCCTCGACTACTCGACCTTCGTCGGGCGCATCGGTGTCGGTCGGATCAATGCCGGACGCTTGCGGCCTTCCATGGATGTTCTGGTGATGGAAGGGCCGGATGGCAAATCATGGAAAGGTCGCATCAATCAGGTTCACACCTTCCAGGGACTGGACCGGGTGCAGGCGGCTGAAGCCCGCCCGGGCGACATTGTGCTGATCAACGGCATTGAAGATATCGGCATCGGGGTCACGATCACCGACGTTGCCAATCCCGCGCCGTTGCCGATGCTGCGTGTAGACGAGCCGACCCTGACCATGAATTTCTGCGTCAACACCAGTCCGCTGGCAGGGCGCGAGGGCAAGTTCGTTACCAGTCGCCAGATCTGGGACCGGCTCCAGAAAGAACTTCAATCCAACGTGGCTTTGCGGGTCAGAGAGACCGACGAAGATGGAATCTTTGAAGTGTCCGGGCGGGGTGAGTTGCACCTGACCATCCTGCTGGAGAACATGCGCCGCGAAGGATACGAGCTTGCCGTATCCAAGCCACGCGTGGTCTTCAAGGATATTGACGGCGAACGCTGCGAGCCGATCGAACTCGTGACTGCCGATATCGAAGAAGGCCATCAGGGCGGCGTGATGCAAGCGTTGGGCGAGCGCAAAGGGGAACTCGTCAACATGGACCCTGACGGACGGGGACGGGTCCGCCTGGAGTACCGAATTCCAGCCCGCGGCCTGATCGGCTTCACCAACGAGTTCCTGAACCTGACCCGGGGATCGGGCCTGATATCGAACATCTTCGATGGGTACGAGCCGCATAAAGGCGATGTTGCCAATCGCAAGAACGGTGTGCTGATCAGCATGGATGACGGCGAAATCTTCAACTATGCCTTGGGCAAGCTCGATGATCGCGGACGTATGTTCGTGCGCGCCAACGACCCCGTGTACGAAGGGATGATCGTTGGGGTGCACAACCGCGAGAACGATCTGGTGGTCAATGCCACGAGGACCAAGCAGCTGACCAACTTCCGTGTTTCGGGCAAAGAAGATGCGATCAAGATCACGCCGCCTATCCAGTTGACTCTGGAATACGGCGTCGAATTCATTGAAGACGACGAACTGGTGGAGATTACCCCGAAGAGCATTCGCTTGCGCAAGCGCTTCCTCAAGGAGCACGAGCGCAAGAGGGCGCAGCGGGACGGGGCTTGATGTCCGCACTCCCCATTTCGAAATAGAGCGATGAAGCTGACACATACCCAGGCCGTCTGGGGCATGGTCGCTGTTGCGGCCATGTGGTCGATCGCCGGAGTTGTCACCCGTCAACTGGAAAGCGCAGCCCGGTTTGAAGTGACGTTCTGGCGCAGTCTGTTCACGATGTTGTCGTTGCTGGTGATCCTGCCGCTGTGGAAGGGGCATGATGCGCTGAGCAAGCTGCCATGGCGTAACCGCCTGTTCTGGATATCCGGTCTGTGCTGGTCGGTCATGTTTACCGCCTTTATGGTCGCGCTGACCATGACCACAGTAGCCAACGTCTTGATCACCCTGGCGCTCGGCCCCTTCATTACGGCCCTGATGGCGCGGGTGTTTATCGGACATGCGCTGCCGGGTCGAACGTGGGTGGCAATTGTGGTTGCCGGATGCGGCATCGGCTGGATGTTCGGCGCGCAGTTCAGTCTCGGCGGGTCCCAGGCCATGACGGGATTCCTGGTCGCCCTGTGCGTTCCGATCGCGGGCGCAACCCAGTGGACCTTGGTCCAGCATAGCCACGGGAGTGGTCAGCCCACGGATCTGGTTTCCTCCGTCCTCCTAGGCGCCATGCTGTCCACCGCGTTCACGTTGCCTTGGGCAATGCCATTTGTCGCATCCGGCTCCGATATTGCGTGGCTGGCGCTTCTGGGCTTGGTGCAACTGGCGATTCCGTGCACACTGTCTGTCGTCTGTGCGCGGGTCCTCAAGGCCCCTGAAGTGGCGCTTCTGGCCCTCCTCGAAGTCTTGTTCGGCATCGGCCTGGCATGGCTGGGGGCCGGTGAGGAGCCAGGAGGAACGGTGTTGGCCGGTGGCGCGTTGGTGGTCGGCGCGCTGGTGATGAACGAACTGCTGGGCTGGAGGCAAAGAAATGGCTGAAACATCGATCCGCGCGGAAGTTCGCGGCCGCATGGGCCTCATCACCCTCAATCGGCCGGCTGCGCTCAATGCGCTTTCCCTGGAGATGATTCGGGGATTGACCGGCGCCTTGCTCGAATGGGCTCAGGACCCGCAAGTTCTTGCGGTTGCCATTCGTGGGCAAGGGAAAGAAGGCCCGTTCGGCGCGTTCTGTGCGGGAGGTGATATCCGCTTTTTCCATCGGGCGGCAACCCAAGGAGATCCGGCCCTGGAGGACTTTTTCACCGAGGAGTACGCCCTCAATCACCTGATCCACACCTACTCCAAGCCTTACATTGCATTCATGGACGGGGTTGTGATGGGTGGCGGCATGGGAATCAGCCAAGGGGCAAGTCTGCGGGTAGTGACCGAACGCACGCGTATGGCGATGCCCGAGACCGCCATCGGTTTGTTTCCGGATGTCGGGGGCGGCTTTTTTCTCAGCCGGTGTCCGGGCCGGATCGGGGAGTACCTGGCGCTGACCGGCCAGGTCATCGCAGCGCGCGACGCGGTCCGCGCGCACCTCGCTGATGGCTACATGCTGTCCGGGCAACTCGGACCGATCTGGGAGACACTGGCACAGACACCGTTCGAAACGGGCGAGGCGGTAGAGCATTGGATTGCTACGCGTTTCATAGCTAATGGTGACGCTTTTACGCTGGATGTCGGCAAAATCGACTCGATATTTGCCGCCGACACCGTCTCGGACATCCTTGTGCGACTGCAAGACGATGGCAGCGACTGGGCGAAAACCACGGACGAGTTGTTACGCAAGCGTTCGCCCCTGATGTTGCATGTGGTGCTCGAGCAAGTCCGACGTGCCCGACTCATGGGACTGGCCGATGACCTGCGCATGGAGCGCGATCTGGTTCGCCACTGCTTCAATACCGCGCATCTGGGTCGGCCCGGTCCCGCCAGCGAAACCGTCGAAGGAGTGCGGGCACTGGCAATTGACAAGGACCATTCGCCACGCTGGAGTCCTGCGCGCATTGAGGACGTCACAGCCGACATGGTGCAGCCCTTCTTTGAAAGCCCTTGGCCGGCGCACGCACACCCGCTGCGCCAGTTGCGCTGATTGCGGCTTCGGTCAGCGGTTGCGGGACTTCATCGCCCGCTCGATCTCGCGTTTGCCTTCCCGATCCTTGATGGTGTCGCGCTTGTCGTGCTCCGCCTTCCCCTTGGCGAGAGCGATTTCGCATTTGACACGGCCATTCTTCCAGTGCAGATTGACCGGAATCAAGGTGTATCCTTTTTGCTCGACCTTCCCGATCAGGCGGCGGATTTCGCCCTTTTTCATCAATAGCTTGCGTGTGCGTGCCGCCTCGGGGTTGACATGGGTGGATGCCGATCGCAAGGGGTTGATCAAGCAGCCAATGACAAACAATTCGCCATCGCGTATGACCACATAGCCGTCTGTCAGTTGTACTTTGCCCTCTCGGATGGCTTTGACCTCCCAGCCCTCCAGGACCAGTCCGGCCTCGAACTGTTCCTCAAAAAAATAGTTGAATGACGCCTTCTTGTTTTCGGCGATTCGCCCGGTATGGGCGGGGTTGGTGGGCTTTTTCTGGGCCATGGCTGTCAGTTGGGGGCAGGATTCGGGCCCGCAAGGGCCAGAGGCAGACGATGGCCGGTGGAAACATACAATCAGCCCGCGCGAGAGCGTGCATTCTATGAAAATCGTCCACAAGTCCGTTCTGATCTGGTACAGCCCTTCGGAGATGTTTGCCTTGGTGACTGATGTCGGGCGGTACCCGGAGTTTTTGCCCTGGTGTGACCACGGACGAATTGTCGAGCAGGACGATGCCGGGGTTGTCGCTGAAGTGGGCATCAGCATCAGTGGTGTCCGCCAGGTTTTCACCACGCGGAACCACCATCAAGCCGACCGGCAGGTCGCCATGGCTCTGGTCAAGGGGCCGTTCTCCAAACTGGACGGCGTCTGGGATTTCATCGCACTCGGTGATGGCTCGCAACGCGCCTGTCGCGTGGAGTTGCGCCTCAACTACGGGTTTTCCAGTCCGGCACTCGCGGCGGTTGTCGGGCCGGTGTTCGACCGAATCGCCGCCAGCCTGGTGGACGCGTTCGTCAAACGGGCTGAACAGGTCTATGGCTGATCCCGAGTCCCGGGATCGGGTGCGAATCACCGTGGCTTATTCGCCCCGGGCCCGGGAAACCGTAGAGGTTGAACTGGAACTGCCTTCCGGAGCGACCGTGGCTGATGCCTTGCGCGCCGGTGACCTGTGCTCCCTGTGGCCGGAGGCCACTGCCTCGGCGAGTGCGGGCTTGGCGGTCTGGGGGCGCCGCGCCCGGCTGGACCAGTGCCTGCAAGATCACGACAGGGTGGAACTGTGCCGGCCTTTGATCGTTGACCCGAAGGTTGCGCGGCGCGAACGGTTTCAGCGCCAAGGGAGCCGCGGGACAGGTTTATTCGCTCGACGGCGTCCCGGCTCCAAGCCCGGGTACTGAGCCGGATTCAGGGCTGGCACTCGGTCGCGATGACCCCGTCAACGCGCTGGGCTTCGGCGGCACGTCCGGCTTCGTCCAGAAAGACGTGCTCGCCCTTGTCGTTCAGGCGGCCCAGGCGAACGCCAGAGTCGAGCGTTCGTTTGGCCTGCCGCGCCCGCTGACAGTTGTCGGCGCGAGTTTTCTGGAATTTTTCTTCTTCTGCTTTCTGTTTTGCCTCAGCCTCGGCTTCCGCCTGTTTCTTCTTTTCTTGCAGTGCGGCGTCCCTGCCGGAGACCCGCGGTGTGGCCGCGGAGGCCGGCGCACTGGCCGGTGCAGCCACCGACGGGGCGGCGGCCGGTCGTGCAAGTCCGCCCGGGCGCTTCAGTATGTTTTTCTCCGGCACGTCTGGTGGCGGTGCCTGGTCGCTGAACACTTTGCGGCCGCTGCCGTCCAGCCATTGCCATTGGGCCGATGCCGTCAGGCTGAAACAGGCCAGAGCAGCAGCAATGAGGGTTGCAGACAAGGTTTTCATCCGGCCAGTGTAGCGCGGCCGGACCCGAAAAGTGCCGGATTGCGTGCTTGCACTGCCTGTCGGGGCCGCGGAAAAGTGCCGGTTTGCAGGTGCGTTTCCACAAGACGGACGGGTACAATCCGGTTTTTGGAGCTCTCTCTCATGCGCCTTCTTGGAAAAGCGCTCACCTTCGACGACGTGTTGCTGGTGCCGGCGTACTCCCAGGTCCTTCCCAAGGACACATCCCTCTCAACCCAATTCACCCGCAACATTCGCCTGAACCTCCCCCTGGTTTCGGCGGCCATGGACACGGTCACGGAGGCTCGCCTCGCGATTGCCATTGCCCAGGAAGGCGGCATCGGCATCGTGCACAAGAACCTCACGCCGGCCGAGCAGGCGGCCCAGGTCGCCCGGGTGAAGCGCTACGAAAGCGGACTCTTGCGGGACCCCGTTGTCATCACGCCCAACACGCCCGTGCGAGAGGTCGTTGCGCTGTCCGAGCAACTCGGGGTTTCCGGTTTTCCGGTCTGCGATGGTGGCAAGGTGGTTGGCATTGTGACCGGGCGCGACTTGCGCTTCGAAACCCGCTATGACCAGGCCGTGCGCGAGATCATGACCCCGAAAGAGCGCCTGGTCACCGTTCCCGAAGGCACTACGCCCGAGCAGGCCAAGGCTTTGCTGAACAAGCACCGCCTGGAGCGTTTACTGGTGGTCAATGATGCCTTCGAACTGCGCGGCCTGATCACGGTGAAGGACATCACCAAGCAGCTCAACTTCCCCAACGCCGCGCGGGACCCCTCCGGTCGACTGCGGGTCGGCGCTGCCGTGGGTGTGGGCGAAGGAACCGAAGCGCGGGTGGCCGCACTGGTCAAGGCGGGGGTCGATGCCATTGTTGTCGATACCGCCCATGGCCACAGCAAGGGGGTGATCGAGCGCGTGCGGTGGGTCAAGCGCAGTTACCCCGACATCGAGGTCATCGGCGGCAACATCGCCACCGGCGCCGCCGCGCTGGCGCTGGTCGAGGCGGGCGCCGACGCGGTCAAGGTGGGTATCGGCCCCGGTTCCATCTGCACCACCCGGATCGTCGCGGGCGTTGGCGTGCCGCAGATCATGGCCATTGACAATGTGGCCACCGCCCTCAAGGGCACCGGCGTGCCGCTGATTGCCGACGGCGGCATCCGCTACAGCGGCGACATCGCCAAGGCCATCGCGGCCGGCGCCGGAACGGTCATGATGGGGGGCATGTTTGCCGGCACCGAAGAGGCGCCCGGCGAGGTCATCCTGTACCAGGGGCGCAGCTACAAGAGCTACCGGGGCATGGGCAGCATCGGCGCCATGCAGCAAGGCAGCGCCGACCGCTACTTCCAGGAGTCGAGCACCGGCAACCCCAACGCCGACAAGCTGGTGCCCGAGGGCATCGAAGGGCGCGTGCCCTACAAGGGCTCGGTGGTGGCCATCATCTACCAGATGGCCGGCGGCCTGCGTGCCAGCATGGGCTATTGCGGTTGCAGCACGATTGCGGACATGCACGAGCGGGCGGAATTCGTCGAGATCACCGCCGCCGGCATCCGCGAAAGCCACGTGCACGATGTGCAGATCACCAAGGAAGCGCCCAACTACCGGGCGGACTGAGCGCGCCTGGCGATTCCGGGCTGCCGCAGGGCGGCCCTTTTTTTTGTTTTCACCCGATTGCAGGCCATGCAGCACTCCAAGATCCTCATCCTCGACTTCGGTTCCCAGGTCACCCAACTGATCGCACGCCGCGTGCGCGAGGCGCACGTGTACTGCGAAGTCCACCCCTGCGATGTCAGCAGCGACTGGGTGCGCGAACACGCCGCCGACGGCCAGCTGAGGGGCGTCATCCTCTCGGGCAGCCATGCCAGCGTCTACGAGGTCGACGACAAGGCCCCCGACGCCGTGTTCGAGCTGGGGGTGCCGGTGCTGGGCATCTGCTATGGCATGCAGACCATGGCGCAGCAACTGGGCGGCAGGGTCGAGGCGGGGCACACCCGCGAATTCGGCTACGCCGAGGTGCGCGCCCGTGGCCACACCGCCTTGCTCAAGGGCATCGAAGACTTCCACACGCCCGAAGGCCACGGCATGCTCAAGGTCTGGATGAGCCATGGCGACAAGGTCACCGAGATGCCGCCGGGGTTCAAGCTCATGGCCTCGACCCCCGCGTGCCCGATCGCGGGCATGGCCGATGAAGCGCGGCATTTCTACGCGGTGCAGTTCCACCCCGAAGTCACCCACACGGTGCAGGGCCGGGCGCTGCTGGAACGCTTTGTGCTCGACATCTGCGGCGCCCGCCCCGACTGGATCATGCGCGACCACATCGAAGAGGCCGTGCAAAAGATCCGCGAGCAGGTGGGCGACGAGGAGGTGATCCTGGGTCTGTCCGGCGGGGTGGATTCGTCGGTGGCCGCGGCGCTGATCCACCGCGCCATTGGCGACCAGCTCACGTGTGTTTTTGTCGATCACGGCCTGCTGCGACTGCACGAAGGCGACATGGTGATGGACATGTTCGCCGGCAAGCTGCACGCCAAGGTGATCCGCGTCGACGCCGCCGACCTGTTCCTTGGCGAACTGGCCGGCGTGAGCGAGCCCGAACAGAAACGCAAGATCATCGGCCGCCTGTTTGTCGACGTCTTCAAGGCCGAGGCCGCGAAGCTCAAGGCCGGGACCGGCGGCCACAAAGGCGCCAGCTTTCTGGCCCAGGGCACCATCTATCCGGACGTCATCGAATCCGGCGGTGCGAAGAGCAAGAAGGCCGTCACCATCAAGAGCCACCACAACGTGGGTGGCCTGCCCGAGCAACTGGGCCTGAAGCTGCTGGAGCCGCTGCGCGACCTGTTCAAGGACGAGGTGCGCGAACTCGGCGTGGCCTTGGGCCTGCCGCACGACATGGTCTACCGCCACCCGTTCCCGGGCCCGGGCCTGGGTGTGCGCATCCTCGGCGAAGTGAAGAAAGACTATGCCGACCTGCTGCGCCGTGCCGACGCCATCTTCATCGAAGAGCTGCGCTCCACGATCGAGCCGAACTCCGGCAAGACCTGGTACGACCTGACCAGCCAGGCCTTCACCGTGTTCCTGCCGGTCAAGAGCGTCGGCGTGATGGGCGACGGCCGCACCTACGACTACGTGGTGGCCCTGCGCGCGGTGCAGACCAGCGACTTCATGACCGCCGACTGGGCGGAGCTGCCCTATGCCTTGCTCAAGAAGGTGTCGAGCCGCATCATCAACGAGGTGCGCGGCATCAACCGCGTGACCTACGACGTATCGAGCAAGCCGCCAGCCACGATCGAGTGGGAATGATCTTGGCCGGTGGTGAGGAGAAGCAAGCGATCCGGCGCTGGATGGGCCGGGTCGGTCTGTCCAAGCCGCCGCAGGAAGGAGCGACCGCATGAAAGGCATCTTCGGACTGGTGGGCCTGCTGGTGGCCCTGGCCATCGTCGGGGTGGTGGTCAAGAAACAGCTCGACACCTCCTCGCAGCGGGTTCCGGCGCTGGCGCCGGCGGTTCCTGGCGGCGCGGCCTCAGCGCCTGCGACCACGGTGCGCGAGCAAAGCCAGCAGGTGCAGCAGCAGTACAAGCAGGCGGTGGAGGGGCTGATGCAGCAGCCGCGGCCGATGCAAGACGGGAAATAGGCCGCGTTGCGCCTGTCTTATGTGCAATTGGGGCTGTTCCCGGCGCGAAATGGTGCAGGCATGCTATTGATTATGTAGTATTTTCGTTGTCCCGAGGCGCGGCGTGCCATCAGCAGCACCCGATCCCGGACCGTGCGCGCGCGCTGGTGGCCGCCTCGCGTAAGCTTGCGTTCCATGAGCAAATGGCTCTGGATTCTGTTCCCCGCTTTCGTTGCACTCGGCTGGGTGGGCTGGTGTGCGTGGCGCGGGCGTTTGCCGTCGCGGGCGAAGCTCAACGCGGTGTTCAGCGTTGTGCTGCTGCTGTACCTGTTGTTGACCGCCGGGCTGGGGCTGTTCTGGGTTTCCAACCAGCATCTGCCGGTTTTCGACTGGCACTACCTGTCGGGGTACGTTCTGCTGGTGGTGCTCGCCGTGCATCTGGCCTTCAATGCCCGGGCCCTGTGGCGGCACCTGCGCGCGCCGCCGCCACCCGCGCCGATCGCGCCGGCGCAAGGTGTGCGCCGGCACGCTCTGATTGGCGGCCTCGGCGCACTGGGCCTGTCGGGCGCGCTGGGTCTGGGCTACCTGCTGGGGCTGCGCCACGGGCGCACCGAGGTGACGCTGCTCGTTGCCGGGGCTGGTCCGGACGCTGCCGCCGACCGCCTGGCCCTGGTTGAGGCGTTTCACGCGCATTCGTCCCATTCCCGCGCCGGCCTGATCAGCAAGGCGCCCGGCCTGTACTGGGGGCTGGCCCCGCCGCCTTTCAAATCGGCGCAGACGCCGGGCGTGACCGTGGTGGCGCTGCCGCCGCCGGCGCGGTCCGCGACCGGTGGCGACCTGTTCAGCGTGGAGGGCCTTTCCACCCTTTTGTGGCATACCGCCGGCATCAGCGCCGAATCGGCGGGCATTGCCTTGCGCACGGCGCCTTCGTCCGGGGCGCTGTTCTCGTCCGAGTTCTATGTCGCGGTCCGGGCGCTTCCCGGCCTGGCGGCGGGCTTGTGGCACTACCGGCCCCAGGGCCACGGGCTGGCCCGCATCGGCACGCAGGCCGCACCCGATGCGGCGATGTTGCCGGCCGAAGCCCACGCTGCGGTGATCGCCACCGCCGTCTGGCGGCGCACCGGGCAGAAATACGGCGACCGCTGCCTGCGCTACGTGCTTGCCGATCTGGGCCATGCGTTGGAAAACCTCTGCCAGGTGGCCGCCGTGCTCGGCGCGGGCGCCACGCTGTCGGACGCATTCGATGAATCGGTTCTGGCCCGGCTGCTGCAGGTGGATGAGCGCGAAGAGGGCGTGCTGGCCCAGGTCCTGCTGCACGCGGGGCCGGTGCAGCTGCGCCAGCTTGCCCCGGCCTGGCTGCCGGCGCCGATGACGGACGATCTGGGCATCGGCATCACCGGGACCCTGCACCAGGCCGCCGCGTTGCGCGGGGCGACGCAGTGGGCGCTCCACCCCATGGCGGCGGTGCCTGTCGGTGGCGATCCGTTGCCGCTGATCGCTGCCCGCCGTTCGCGCCGGCGCTTTCGCGGCCATCCGCTGGCGGCTTCTTCGCTGCACGCGCTGCTGCAAGCGGCCACCGGCGCGCCGGCACGTGTCAGCGCGGCCGTGCGCCTTCGCGCCCTGAGCCTGGCGGTCGAAGGCCTGGAAGCATCCGCGTGGCGCTGGAATGCGGCGGCAGGGCAACTGGAGCCGGTGGGGGCGCTGGGCACCGATGCCCGGCGTCGGGTGCGCGCGGCCGCCCTGGACCAGGAGGTGGCCGGTGATGCTGCGGTGGTGTTCGTGCTGTCGATCGACCGGGCGCGGTTCGCGGCCGACCCTGTCGGCGCGGCGCGCGGCTACCGGCATGCGTTCATCGAAGCGGGTCTGGTGGGGGAGCGCCTGTACCTGGCCGGCCAGTCGCTCGGGCTTGGGGTGTGTGGTGTCGGTGCGTTCTTTGACGACGAAGCGGCCGCGCTGGCGGGCATCGATCCGGCGCAGGAATGGGTGGTGCACTTGGTCGCCGTCGGTGCAACCGGATGACGAAACGGCTTCTCCCGCCCCGGGTCCGGTTTTGCGCTTGCGGGTAGCATCGCGAGATGCGCGAATGGATCCAGAAAAGAATTCCCACCGAAGAGAGCCTGAAGTCCAAACCCGGCCTGCGCTGGCTGGGCCCGCTGTTGCGTCGGCGCTGGCTGTGGCACCTGAACCGCCGCACCGTGTCGATTGGTGTGGGTGTGGGCGTTTTTTTCGGTTTTCTGATCCCGATCATGCAGATCGCCGGCGCGGCCATCTTCGCGGTGGTGCTGCGGGCCAACCTGCCGGTTGCGGCCGTATCCACTCTGGTGTCGAACCCGTTCACCTATGTGCCCATTGGTCTGATGGCCTACAAGACCGGCATGGCCTTGATGGGCGAGGCGCTGGATCCCCAGGCGCTGGAGGCGCTGGCCAGCGGCTCGGGAGCCGAGGCGAAGGCGCAGGTCGAGACCAGTTGGGCCGATACGATTGCCGAGGTGGGCAAGCCCTTGTTCCTGGGCCTGGCGGTGTTTGCGGTGGTGGGCGGGCTCAGTTCCGGGTTGCTGGTCTATCTGATCTGGACGGTTGCGGCCAGGTCCCGACGGCGACGGCGATTGCTGGAATTCCGGGACAGGATGAACCGGACCTGAAGGCCTGCGCCGAGCGGCCGGACCGGCCGGTGATCGGCGCCCAAAGCGCCTTTGCGGGTCGATTGCAAGCATAATAGCCCAATACCCAGCGTAAAAAGGTCATTGTTCGCTATGCTTTCGGGATTGATCGGGCGTCTGCCATGACCGACATCGGGTCTTCCGACGGGCACTGGATGCGCTTGGCGCTGGCCGAGGCCCTGGCGGCCGCCGTGGACGGCGAGGTGCCGGTGGGCGCGGTGGTGGTCAAGGACGGTATGGTCATCGGCCGGGGACGCAATGCCCCGATCGGCGCCCACGACCCCAGCGCCCACGCCGAAATGCAGGCGCTGCGGGCCGCTGCGCGGCACCTGGGCAACTACCGGCTGGACGGCTGCACGCTGTACGTGACGCTGGAGCCCTGCGCCATGTGTAGCGGCGCGATGCTGCATGCCCGAGTGGCACGGGTGGTGTACGGCACGCCCGATCCCAAGACCGGCGCCGCTGGCTCGGTGCTGAACCTCTTCGCCGAACCGCGGCTGAACCACCAGACCCGCGTCGACGCGCTGGCCGATCCTCATCTGGCTGCCGAATGCGCGGCGCTGCTGACCCGTTTTTTCAAGGAGCGACGCATGCCTGCCCCGTTTCCCCTGCGCGACGATGCCCTGCGCACACCCGATGCCGCCTTCGACGCTCTGCCCGGCTACCCCTGGGCGCCGCACTACCTGAGCGACCTGCCAGCCCTGGGCGGCCTGCGCCTGCATTACCTCGATGAAGGGCCCCGCGAGGCGCCGCGCACCTGGCTGTGCCTGCACGGCAACCCGGCCTGGAGCTACCTGTACCGCAAGATGATTCCGGTGCTGCTCGATGCAGGCGACCGCGTGGTGGCGCCCGACCTGATCGGCTTCGGCAAGAGCGACAAGCCAAAAAAAGACAGCTTTCATGCCTTTAGCATCCACCGCCAGGTGCTGCTGGAGTTCATCGAGCGGCTCGACCTGAAGAACGTGGTGCTGGTGGTGCAGGACTGGGGCGGGCTGCTTGGGCTGACGCTGCCGATGGCGGCGCCGCAGCGCTACCGGGGTCTGCTGGTCATGAACACCACGCTGGGCACCGGCGATTCGCCGCTGTCGCCCGGTTTTCTCGCGTGGCGGGAGATGTGCGCGAAGAACCCCGAGTTCGGCGTCGGCCGCCTGTTCGCGCGTGGCAACCCGCAGATGAGCGCCGAGGAGTGCGCCGCGTACGACGCGCCGTTCCCCGATCGGGGCCACCGCGCCGCCTTGCGCGCCTTTCCGCCCATGGTGCCGGATGCGCCGGATGCCGATGGCGCGGCCGTCTCGCGGCAGGCGCGCGACTTCTGGCGCGATGACTGGACCGGCCAGACCCTGATGGCCATCGGCGCGCAGGACCCGGTGCTGGGCGAGCCGGTGATGCGGGCGTTGCGCGCGGTGATCCGCAACTGTCCCGAGCCGATGGTGCTGCCGCAGGCCGGGCATTTTGTGCAGGAGCACGGTGAAGCCATTGCGCGCTCGGCGGTGGCACACTTCGGTACCGACGGATTCCGTCCGACCGCGATAGTTTGAGTCGGCATGAGCCGTGGCCATCGCGCCTGCGGCCCGACGCCCGATCACCGAAAGCCTGTCATGAGCCATATCTATATCTACTCTCCAGCCGGCGCGGTGCGCGACAAGGCCGCTTTCCGTCGTGGTGTGAAGCGCCTCACGGCTTTGGGCCATGCGGTGGAAGTCGACGAAGCCGCTTTGGCGAGCCATCAACGGTTTGCCGGTGACGACGCCACGCGGCTCGCCGCCATCGGGCGCGCCGCCGACAGTGGGGCCGATGTCGCACTGATCACCCGGGGTGGCTATGGCCTGACCCGGATCCTGCCAGCGCTGCCGTACAAATCCATCACACGATCGAGCGAACGCGGCATGCGCTGGGTGGGGATGAGTGACTTCACCGCATTGCAGCTGGCGGTGCTGGCGCGCACCGGGGCCGTGACCTGGGCCGGCCCGGCATTGGTGGGAGATCTCGGGACCGAGGACGAACCGGACGACATCATGATGGCCTGCCTCGACGACCTGTTGCGCGGCCAGGGGGAGGGAACCGGCTGGCGCCTGCCGGCCGAGCGGCGTCCGAAGACTCCTGATTCGATAGCAAAAAGCGACCTTTCTGGGAAGGGTATCGAGGAAAAAGGCATCCGAAATGCCCGGTTGTGGGGCGGAAACCTGTCGGTGCTTGTTTCGCTGCTGGGTACCCCGTACTGGCCGGAGGTACCTGGCGGCATCCTCTTTCTGGAAGACACCAACGAGCACCCGTACCGGATCGAGCGCATGTTGACGCAGTTGCTTCATGCGGGGGTGCTGGGTCGCCAGAAGGCGGTGCTGCTGGGCCAGTTCGATCCTTACCGGCTGGTGCCCCATGACCGCGGTTTCCGGCTCGCCAGTGTGGTCGACTGGTTGCGCCAGCAGATCAAGGCGCCGGTGCTGACCGGGCTTCCTTATGGCCATGTGCCCACCAAGGTGCTGCTGCCGGTGGGGTCGACCGTCGATCTGGTCGTCCAGGGCCGTGAAGCCTTGCTGGTCTGGGGCGATGTCTGAGCCGGCCGTGCGCGGCCGCCGCTTGGGCCCGGCCGGTGCGGCGTCCGTCGTATTGCCACAACGGCTTTGTCGACTCTGTTCGACTCGTCGGGTTGCTCTGGGGCAGTGCCGGAAGCGACAGGCGCTTTTCGTTAGACTCGGGTGCATTCTTTTTGCCTATTGCATCCTGTTGCCCGCATGAGCGTGTCCTCCACCGTTGTCTTTGCAGACCTGACCGGCAGCACCGGCGTGTTTGAAGCGCTGGGCAACGAGAAGGCGACGCAGGCCATCACCCGGCTGACACAGCTCATTGGCGAGACCTGTGTGCTGCACCGGGGCCGGGTGGTCAAGAACCTCGGCGACGGCGTGCTGGCTTTGTTCGGCGATGCCGACTCGGCCGTGCGCGCGGTGGTCCAGTTGCAACGCGACCACAATACCCGCATCCAGAACTGGCCTCCCAAACTGCGCATGCAATTGCGGGTGGGTGTTGCCGTCGGGCCGGTCGTCGAGGTCGATGGGGACACCTTCGGCGACCCGGTGAATCTGGCGGCGAGGCTGTCGGATCTGTGTGGTGATGCCGAAATCTGGTTGTCCGGTGTGGCCCGCGCAGACCTGGAAGTCCCGCCCGGCGCCCGACTGCGTGACCTCGGTCCGGTATCGATCCGTGGTCTGTCCGAGCCGCGCGAGGTGTTGCAGGTGGAGTGGCAGGACAACGAGCCCACCGACATGCTCACGGTGCCCGCCCCGCTGGGCATGCCACCGCCGCGTACGGACCCGATGCTGGGGCACATTGAACTGAGCTGGCTGGATGTGCATGCCGCGTTCACTTCCGGGCAGATGCCGATTCACCTGGGGCGGCATGCCGAGTTTGCGGTGTCGGACCAGCGGGTGTCACGCCAGCACGCCCGCATCGACTGGACAAAGAACACCTTTGTCCTGACCGACCTGAGCAGCTACGGAACCTGGGTGCGATTTGCCTCCGGTGACGCCGAAATCGCACTGCGCCGACAGTATTGTGTGCTGGTGGGCGAAGGGGAAATTGCGCTGGGCGCCCCGTTTACCGATTTTTCCGCACCCATTGTGCGTTTCCAGCTCGGGCGCTCGGGGGTGACGCTCAGCCACCAGCGCCGCTGAACGCCCGCCCGGTGCCGGTTGCGGGCCTGGCGGCCCCACCGGCGGCCGGTTCAAGCGGCGAATTGGCTGGCGTTGCGGCCCTTGAAAGGGGCGTAGAAGGCCTTGATGGATTCCATGTCCCGCTCGACATCGCCGGTCGGATGAAAGACCGGGCCCAGACCGGCGCGCTTTTCGGCGTAGTCCATATAGGCCATCACGATGGGCACGCCCGCGCCCAGGGCGATATGGTAGAAGCCGGTTTTCCAGTAACGGGTCTTGCTGCGGGTGCCCTCGGGGGGGACCACCAGTTGCAACGGGCCGGCAGCGGCGCGGATGGCTTCGACCGACGCGGCCACCAGATTGTTGGACTTTGACCGGTCGACCGCGATTCCGCCCAGCCAGCGCATGAAGGCGCCAAAGGGCACCCGGAAGATGCTTTCCTTGCCCATCCAGTACAGGTTCAGCCGCAGCGCAAAGCCGGTCATCAGCGTATAGGGCAGATCCCAATTGCTGGTGTGGGGGGCCGCGATCAGCACCGCCTTGTCGGCGCCTGGCGGCAGCTCCCCCTCGATTTTCCAGCCCTTCAGGCGCAGGATGAACAGGGACAGGCCGCGCAGCAGCGTGTTGACAACAGGGGTGGTGAAAATGGTGCGGTGCATGTCCCGACTGTACGCGATGGCCTTCTTGAGGTCGATCAAGACGACGGGCAAACTCGCCGGTATGCTACAGCCCGGTCCGAGCCAGGCCGCGCGACGGGTGGTCGCCTGCGGTCAACGGCCCATCGGGGAGAATCATTCATGCATCAGCCCACGCGGCATCCGCGGCCGTCCATCTATTACCACTACACCGTGCACGAGCCCTGGCTGCCGGCGCGTTACCCCGGCCAGCCCCGCAGCAAGGTGGTGATCGCCGGGTCCGGCCCGGCCGGCATGGTCACCGCGCTGGAGCTGGCACGGCACGGCGTGGCCAGTGTGGTTCTCACGGCGGAGCTGCAGTTTTCCCAGGGCAGCCGGGCCATCGTCTTCACCCGCCGGTCGCTGGAAATCCTGCAGCAGGTCGGTGTTGCCGACCGCCTGAGCGCCATGGGGTTGCCGTGGCGTTTCGGCAATTCGGTCTACCGCGGGCGCCGCGTGTTTCGCATGGAGGCCCCCCACGATGTGCACGACCGCTTCTTTCCCATGCTCAACATCCAGCAGCAATACCTGGAAGAGTTTCTCTATGAAGCTTGCGCTGCACAGCCGCTGATCGATTTTCGCTGGGGCAACAAGCTGGTCAAGGTCAACCGGCGCGCCGACCACGCGCTGCTGCTGGTCGATACCCCCAAAGGCACCTACGAGCTGGAGACCGACTGGCTGGTCGATGCCACCGGGGGCCGCTCGGCCGTCCGCTCGGAGCTGGGTCTGAGCATGGAAGGTGCCAGCTACGAGGGCTTGTTTGTCATTGCCGATATCCGGGTCGATCTGCCGCTGCCGACCGAACGTCTGGCGTTTTTCGACCCGGACTGGAACCGGGGCAATACCGTGTTGATGCACCGCGAACCCCACGGCATCTGGCGGGTGGACTACCAGCTCAAGCCGGGCGAGTCGCCGGAAAAGGCGCTTCTGCCGGAGGCGCTGAAACGGCGAATCGACGCCCAACTGGGCATGATCGGCTACGCCGGAATCAGCTGGGAGCTGGACTGGTGCTCGGTCTATTCGGCGCGGGCCATGACCTTGCCCGACTACGTGCACGGGCCGGTGCTGTTTGTCGGTGATTCGGCCCATCTGTTGCCGATCTTTGGCGTGCGGGGCGCCAACACCGGCTTTCAGGACGCCCAGTCGCTGGGCTGGCAACTGGCGCATGTGGTCAAGGGTCTGGCCAGCAAAAGGCAACTGGACAACTACAGCGCCGAGCGGGTCGGGGCGGCGCGCGAGATCATCGAGGAGTCCGGAAAAAGCACCCGTTTCATGACGCCTCCGAGCGATGGCTTTCGTCTGCTGCGCAATGCGGTCCTGTCCTTGTCGCTCAGCCAGCCCTTTGTTCGGCCGCTATTCCACTGGCGGACCTCGCGTCCCCACGAGTACGCGCGATCGTCGCTGAATTGTCCCGGTGACGACAACGCGCTGTTCACCGACGGGCCGGCCCATGGCGCGCCGCCCCGCAATGTTCGTCTGGGTCCGGACGATTTTCTGCTGGACCATCTCGGCGGCGGGTTTGATCTGCTGCTGTTTACCGCCGCCGATGCGCTGCCAGAGCCGATTCGGGCGGTGGTCGCCGCGGCCCGTGCCCGGGGTCTGGTGGTGCGGATCAGCGCGGTCGGAACGGCCGGGCCGGTGGACGGGGCCGACCAGTGTTTCGCCGATGGCGACGGGGCCTTCCGGCAGCGCTGGGGGGTACCGGCCAGCGGTGCCGCCTATCTGCTGCGCCCCGACCAGCATGTCTGCGCGCGCTGGATGACACTGGACGCAGGCCGTCTGCAAGCCGCGCTCCAGCAGGCCCTTGTGCAATAAGCCGACAGGATCCGCCCCACCATGACCAAAACCCACAGCCTCAGCCTGCCGGACCTGGAATCGGTCTACGACCAGCTGGCCCTTGCCATCGACACCGCCGGTCCGGAAAAGGCAGAGCTCTTTCTGGCCAAACTCGCGTTGCTCAATGCCCAGGCCCTGGGGGATGCTGCGGTGTTTTCCCGCCAGATCGACGCCGCCCTGAAAGACCTTTGAACCCACGCCGGCTGGGGGCACACCGTACACTGCGTGCTGCTGTGTACCCGCCATGAACGCCCCCGTCGACGTCTCCTTTTTTCCGCGCGCCGCCAAGCCGCTGGCCAGCTACCGCCCCTACTGGGCGAAGCGCTTCGGCACGGCGCCGTTCCTGCCGATGAGCCGGGAGGAGATGGCGCAGCTGGGCTGGGACAGCTGCGACATCGTGCTGGTGACCGGCGACGCCTACGTGGACCACCCCAGTTTCGGCATGGCGGTGATCGGCCGGGTGCTGGAGGCGCAGGGCTTTCGCGTGGGCATCATCGCCCAGCCGGACTGGCACAGCGCCGAGCCGTTCAAGGCGCTGGGCAAACCCAACCTGTTCTGGGGCGTGACCGCGGGGAACATGGATTCCATGATCAACCGCTACACGGCCGACCGCAAGATCCGCAGCGACGACGCCTACACCCCCGGTGATGTGGGCGGCAAACGGCCCGACCGGGCGGCGATTGTCTACAGCCAGCGGTGCCGCGAGGCCTTTCCCGACGTGCCGATCGTGCTGGGCGGCATCGAGGGCAGCCTGCGCCGCATCGCGCATTACGACTACTGGAGCGACAAGGTGCGCCGCTCCATCGTGGTGGACGCCAAATGCGATCTGCTGCTGTACGGCAACGCCGAGCGTGCGCTGGTCGAGGTGGCGCACCGGCTGGCGGCCAAGGTGCCGGTGCAGGACATCACCGACGTGCGCGGCACGGCGTTTGTGCGCCGCAGCTCGCCGCATGCACCGGACACCGAATGGACCGAGATCGACTCCACCGAGGTGGATCAGCCCGGCCCGGTGGAAAGCCACATCAATCCCTACCAGACCACGGCGGAGCAGGCGGCGGCCCGGGGAGGAACCTGCGACCCGTCGAATACTCCTGATTCAGTAGCAAACAATGACCTTTCCACGCTGGGTATCGGCCAAAAAGGCTTGAAATCGGTCGAGACACCGGTGTTTTTCGCTCCCAACCCGGCGCTGCGGAGCAAACGCCCGCCGCGCGAGCGCACCGTGATCCGCCTGCCGAGCTACGAGCAGGTCAAGATGGATGCGGTGCTCTATGCCCACGCCAACCGCGTGCTGCACCTGGAAACCAACCCCGGCAACGCCCGCGCGCTGGTGCAGGCGCACGGGGAGGGCACCACCGCACGCGATGTGTGGCTCAACCCGCCGCCGATTCCGCTGACCACCGCCGAAATGGACTGGGTGTTCGGCCTGCCCTATGCCCGCAGCCCGCACCCGGCCTACGCCGATGCCCAGGGCAGCCATGACGGCGCGACCAAGATTCCCGCGTGGGAAATGATCCGCTTCTCGGTCAACATCATGCGCGGCTGCTTTGGCGGCTGCACCTTCTGCTCCATCACCGAGCACGAGGGCCGCATCATCCAGAGCCGCAGCGAAGACTCGGTGATCCAGGAGATCGAGGACATCCGCGACAACGTCCAGGGCTTCACCGGCGCCATTTCCGATCTCGGTGGCCCCACGGCCAACATGTACCGGCTGGGCTGCCGCACGCCGGAGATCGAGGCCGCCTGCCGAAAACCCAGCTGTGTCTACCCCGGCATCTGCCAGAACCTCACCACCGACCACGGCCCGCTGATTTCGATGTACCGGCGCGCCCGGGCGCTGAAGGGCGTGAAGAAGATCCTGATCGGCTCCGGCCTGCGCTACGACCTGGCGGTGAAAAGCCCGGAGTATGTGAAGGAGCTGGTGCAGCACCACGTCGGCGGCTACCTGAAGATCGCGCCCGAGCACACCGAATCCGGCCCGCTGTCCAAGATGATGAAGCCGGGCATCGGCAGCTACGACCGCTTCAAGAGCCTGTTCGACAAGTTCAGCGCCGAGGCGGGCAAGAAGCAGTTCCTGATTCCGTACTTCATCGCCGCCCACCCCGGCACGACCGACGAAGACATGATGAACCTGGCGGTGTGGCTGAAGAAAAACGGCTTCCGCGCCGACCAGGTGCAGACCTTCTACCCCAGCCCCATGGCCACCGCGACGGCGATGTACCACACCGGCCTGAACCCGCTCACCGGCGTGCACCGGGATGAACGCGGCGAAACCGTGGACGTGGTGCGAGGCGAGCGGCGCCGGCGCCTGCACAAGGCTTTCCTGCGCTACCACGACCCGGCCAACTGGCCACTGCTGCGCGAGGCGCTCAAGACCATGGGCCGGGCCGACCTGATCGGCAACGGCAAGCAGCACCTGATCCCGACCTGGCAGCCTCTGGCCGAGGGTGCCTACCAAAGTCCGCGACGCAAGAACAGCACGCCCGAGGGGGCGAAGACCACCACCGGTCCAGCGAAGGCGGCAGCAAGAGCCATCACACCGCAGCCGAAAGGCACGCCAGCGAAGGCGCCGCCGAAAGGCCGTCTGCTGACCCAGCACACCGGCCTGCCGCCCCGTTCCGCGGGTGGCAGCCGCCCCGGCAGCCCGGTGGGCGGCGGCAAACGCGGCGGGCGCTGAATGGCGGGCCGTGCCTGCTCAGCGGCTGGCGGCTTTGGCGGGTGCTGAGGCCCGGGCCGCGGGCTTGGGCGCGGAGGCGGCGCTTGCCTTGTTGTCGGCGGCAGCGGGTGTGATGCCCAGACGCCGCGAAACCGATTGTTCCAGGACGGCGAGTTTGGCCTGAACGGCCGGGCGGGTCTCGGCCACCAGTTTCTCGCCCAGCGCTTTTTGCATGTCACCGCCCAGTTGTTCGAATTTGGACCAGGCCGACGATTCCAGCACGGCGATGATCTGGCGCAGCTCGTCCTCGGTGAACTTCTCGCGCAGGATCGGCCCCACGGTCGACGGTGCCAGCTGGACCGCCTTTTCGCGCACGATCGGGGCAACCTCTTCGGCGTAGGTGCGCGCGTCGGCCCGGATATCCCGGGCGACTGCCTCCCGGCGTTCGGCCGGCACCCGTCCTGGCAACGCTGCGCCGGCCTGCTCCAGCAACTGGGCGGCCGGCTGTTCGGCAAGCGATTGTGCAAGGCTCTCGATCGCAGGTTTCTGCAGCGTGAGGATTTTGCCGATCAGTTCGTCTTTGGCGCCGCCTTGGGCGAACGCTGTTCCGGTAACCAACAGCAGGGACAGGAGGAGAGGGGGGTAAGGTTTGTGCATGCGGCATCTTACCCTGCGGTGGTGTGGCTCCGATCAGGCTGCCGCGCGGCGCGCCGCCGCCTCCGGTGCGCCGCGCTTCAGGCCATGGTGTGCAGCGGAATGTCCATCTCCAGCGCCAATGTGTCGAGCTGTTTGCGGGTGCGGGCCAGCAGGAATCGGGCGATGGCTTCGTGCGTGGCTTGTTCGAACAGGGTCAACAGCGAGGGCATGGCCACGCCGGCGGCCGCACACAGAGCGGCCGCGAAATGCGGCTCCAGGGCGGCCACGGCCACGCGCCCGTCTTTGCACGGGTAGACCCGGTAGCCGGCATGGGCGCCACCGACGGCGCCGCTCGGCTGGGTCAGCCCCCAGGTACGTGGCAGGGCCAGCCAGGCGGCGGCGTCGCTCAGCGCCACCTGCTGAAAGCTCCCTTTGCCACTGGTTTTCTGTGCCAGCACGGCCTTGAGGGCGGCTTCGCTGGCCATCAGGGCGCCACCCATATCGGCAAACAGCGTCGGCGGCAGATCCAGCCCGGTCACCAGACCGGCGTCGGCCAGATAGGTCAGGTCGTGCCCGGGCTCTTCGGCGCGCGCGCCGGGGGCGCCCACAATGGCCACGACAGACAGCGCGGGATAGCGGCGCCGCAAAGTCTTCCAGCCCAGGCCGAGTTTTTCCAGGGCAGACGGGCGGAACGAGGTCAGCAGAACGTCGGTGCGGGCCAGTTCCTTGTGCAGGCTCGCCTGGCCTTTTTCCGTTTTCAGGTCGACCGTGATGACCCGGATGCCGGTGTGCATGGTGTCATAGGCGCCGCGGTTGTACTGCCCCATCGGATCGCCCGATGCGCCACGGGGTCCGGGGGGTTCAGCCTTCAGGCAAGTCGCGCCCATGGCCTTGAGACGCATCATTGCCGCCGGCCCGGGCAGGTTGAGCGCCAGGCTGAGCACGCGGACGCCGCGCAGCGGCTTCAGTGTCTTCAGCGGGGCGGATGAGGTAGGGGCAGGGCGGCGGGGTGTAGTCATTGCGGTGTACTATGAAAAGAATAGCTGAAAGCGACCTTTTTGCGCTGGGTATTGGCCATTTTGACCAGAAAACCAGTGGGCAGGCCATCACGGACGCGACAAGGGGGCCAAGAGGGCCCCCATTATTGCGTCGCGCGGCCCGCGGGCGGGCGGTGGTGTGTGGTCAGAACGGCAGGCCGACGTAGTTTTCGGCCAGCGAGCCCTGGGCTTTTTCCGACGAGAACAGGTAGGCCAGCTCGGTGTCCTGCAGCTTCTGGTCGTAGGCCAGGCTGTCGGGGAAGGTGTGCAGCATGGTCGTCATCCACCACGAGAAACGCTGCGCCTTCCACACCCGCGCCAGCGCCTTGGCCGAGTAGTTGTCCAGGCCCGAGTCGTCACCGTTTTTGTAGTGGGCGACCATGGCGTGGTAGAGGTAGTAGATGTCGGACGCGGCGCTGTTCAGGCCCCGGGCGCCGGTGGGCGGCACGATGTGGGCGGCGTCACCGGCGAGGAACAGGTTGCCGTAGCGCATCGGCTCGGCCACGAAGGAGCGCAGCGGCGCGATGGATTTTTCGATCGACGGGCCAGTGATCAGGCGCTCCGCCACGTCGGCGGGCAGGCGGCGCTTGAGTTCGTCCCAGAATTTCTCGTCGGACCAGTCCTCCACCGTGTCGGACAGCGGCACCTGGATGTAGTAGCGGGAGAGCACCTGCGAGCGCAGCGAACACAGCGCAAAGCCGCGTTCGTGTTTGGCGTAGATCAGCTCGGGCGACACCGGCTTGGTGCGCGAGAGCACGCCCAGCCAGCCAAAGGGGTAGACCTTTTCGTATTCCTTGAGCACGTCGCGCGGAATGGACTTGCGGCTGACGCCGTGAAAGCCGTCGGCGCCGATCACATAGTCGCAATCGATGCGGATGATCTCGTCGCCCATGCGGTAGGTCACATAGGGGTTGGCGCTCTTGAGGTCATGCGGCTGCACGTCTTCGGCGTTGTGGATGACCTTGCCGTTCATCCGGTCGCGCGCTTCGTACAGGTCACGCGTCAGTTCGGTCTGGCCGTAGACGACGACCGAGCTGCCACCGCTGTATTTGTGCAGGTCCACGCGACGCATGGCGCCGTTGTCGGAGATGAAAAAGCCTTCGTGGATCTCGCCTTCCCGGTCCATGCGCTCGCCGCACTGGGCTTCGCGCATCAGCTCGGCAAAACCGTGCTCCAGCACGCCGGCACGGATGCGCGAAAGCACGTATTCACGACTCTGGCGCTCCAGCACGACGGTGGCTATGCCCTTGAGGTGCAAGAGCTGGGACAGCATGAGGCCGGACGGGCCGCCGCCGATGATGGCTACCTGGGTGCGCATGGGAAAGTCTCCTGGGGTGTTGTGGAACGGGTGCAGAGAAATGTACGGACGCGCTCCGCGTGGCGCCACCACTTGGCGCGGTCATTGTGCGATGATCGTGCACTTCGTGCGATCACCGCGCAACACTTGATCCGAGGCCACACATGGACATCGCCAAGGCCGATTTCATTGAGGGCATGGCCAAGGGGCTGGCGGTGCTGGAGAGTTTTGACACCGAACGCCAGCGCCTGAACGCCACGCTCGCCGCCCAGCGCGCGGGCCTCACCCGCGCCGCCGCGCGCCGGCATCTGCTGACGCTGGCGCACCTCGGGTATCTGGAAACCGACGGCAGTTATTTCTGGCTGGCGCCCAAGGTGCTGCGGTTTTCCGGCAGTTACCTCGCGTCCGCCCGCTTGCCGCGGGTGCTGCAGCCGACGCTGAACCGGCTGGCGGCGCAGACGCAGGAGTCGTTTTCGGCGGTGGTGCTGGACGGCGCCGAGGTGGTGATCGTGGCGCGCAGCGGCCAGCTGCGCCTGCTGGCCTACGGCCTGCACCTGGGCGCGCGGCTGCCGGCGCACGCCACCTCCACCGGGCGGGTGCTGCTGGCCGCGCTGCCGCCAGCGGCGTTCCAGACCTGGATGGGCGGCGGGCCGGATGGCGAGCGCCCGTTGCCGCGCCTGACCGCCCGCACGGTGGTCGAACCCGGCGCGTTCCGGGCCCTGATCGAGCAGGTGCGGCGCGACGACTGGTGCGTTGCCAGCGAGGAACACGAACTGGGCATCCACGCGTTGGCGGTGCCGGTGCGCAACATGCAGGGCCACACCGTCGCCGCGCTGAACGTGGTGGCCCCCCCGGCCCGCCTGGAGCCTGCGGCGATGCAGCGCGACCTGCTGCCGCTGCTGCTGGACGCTGCGCGGGAACTGCGGCCGCTGGTGTGAGGGGTGCCGGCAGGGGTGCGCCGACGCAGACTGCAAAGGTCCGCTCAGACCCCAAGGTGTTGGGCGAGGCGTTCGGGCTCGGACAGGAGCTCGTCGGAGCTGCCCGCAAACACCACTTCACCCTTGACCAGAATCACGTTGCGGTCGGTGATCTGGGTGACGTGACGCCAGTTCTTGTCCACGATGATGCTGCTGATGCCGCTTTGCCGGATCAGCCCGCAGATGCGCCAGATCTCGCGCGCGATCAGCGGGGCCAGGCCTTCGGTGGCTTCGTCCAGGATCAGTACGTCGGGGTTGGTCATGAGCGCGCGGCCGATGGTCAGCATCTGCTGCTCGCCGCCGCTCAGTTGCTGGCCGCCGTGGTTCAGCCGCTCGGCAAGGCGGGGAAATGTCTCCAGCACCCGCTCGTAAGTCCAGTCCCGTTGGCCGCCGGTACCCGGACGCGCCGCCATGCGCAGGTTTTCTGACACGCTGAGGTTGCCAAAAATTCCACGCCCTTCGGGCACGTAGGCGATGCCGCTTTGGGCGACTTCGAACACCGCCAGATCGCGGGCCGGGCGTCCTTTGATCTCGACCGACCCGGCGCGAGGTCGCACGATGCCCATGATGCTTTTCAGCAGCGTGCTTTTGCCCATGCCGTTGCGACCCATCAGGCCGATGGTCTCCCCCCGGTCGACGTGGAAATTCACTCCGCGCAGGATGTGGCTCTGTCCGTAATAGCTATGGATGCCTTGCACCTCAATCAGTCGCTCGCCCATGTCAGTGCGCCTCCCCGAGATAGGCGGCCTGTACCGTCACGTCAGCGCGCACGGCTGCCGGTGTATCGCTGGCGATGACCTGGCCGTTGACCATCACCGTGAGGTGATCGGCGACCGCAAACACGGCGTCCATATCGTGTTCCACCAGCATCATCGCGTGGTCGGCCTTCAAGCCCAGCAGCAACTGCACCATGCGTTCCGCCTCCATCGTGCCCATGCCGGCCAATGGCTCGTCGAGCAGCAGCACCTGGGGCTCGGTCGCCAGGGTCATGGCGATCTCGAGCTGGCGCTGTTCACCATGGCTGGCAGCGCCGGCGATCGTGTTGCGACGACTGCCGAGAAGTGCCAGCTCCAAGGCCTTTTCGGCGCGCTCATTGACGACGGCGTGGGTTGCCGCGCGGGTCAGCCAGGCCAGTGGATTGAACGCGAACGGCTGGTTGCGCGATTGCGCGGCGAGGCGGATGTTCTCCCAGACCGTGAATGCCGGAAAGATATTGGTTTTCTGGTAGCTGCGGCCCAGTCTCTGTCGGGAGATGCGTTCCGGGTTCCAGCCGGTAATGTCCTGTCCGGCAAGGGTGACGGTTCCCTCGGTCGGGGGCAGGTCGCCGGACAGCAGGTTGGTCAGCGTCGATTTGCCCGCGCCGTTGGGGCCGATGACACCGTGGATACGGCCTTGCCACAGATCCAGGTTGACCTGGTTCACGGCTGCCAGGCCACCGAACCGTTTGGTCAGTTGCCGGGCTGTCAGGACCAGCCCGGGCATTGTTCCGGGGTGGTTTGGCGTCCGCGCCTGGATCTCACCGGTCGCGGTGGCCGTCACAGCTTCAGTCATCGCCGGTCTCCTTGCGCTGCAGCCATCGCGCCAGCAGACCCAGAATGCCCCGCGGCGCCAGGATGACGATGGCGACAATGAACAACCCCATCCATAGCTGCCAGTGTTTGCCCGTGCGGAAGGAGCCGATGTCGGGCAGGTCCTTGAACAGGTGCAGCAGGTATTCGAAGGCGAAGGCTCCGACGATGGCACCGGCAAAGTTTCCCATGCCGCCCAGGATCACCATCATGATCGCGTGGGCGCTCATGTGAAAGCCCATCAATTCCGGGTTCATGAACCCGGTCTGGGCAGCCCACAGATAGCCAGCCAGACCCGCCAGTGCTCCCGCCAGTGTGAAGGCTGCGAGCTTGTGCGAAAAGCTGGCAAAACCCAGAGCCCGCATCCGGTGCTCGTTGGCACGGATGCCCGCCAGCGCCCGGCCGAAGGGAGAAAACAGCAGCCTGCGCAGGAAGGCGTAGGTCGCCACCAGACAGGCCAGGGTGAACCAGAAGAAAACCCGTTTGTCTTCCAGGTCGAACAGTCCGGCATCGGGCTTGAAATTGAGGTACAAGCCATCGGAGCCGCCCAGCGCCTTGATGTCAAAGAACAGGAAATACACCATTTGCGCAAACGCCATGGTGACCATGATGAAGTAGATGCCGTGCGTGCGGACGACAAAAAAGCCGATCAGCAGGGCCGCCAGCGCGGACGCCCCTACAGCAAGCGGCAATGTCCACCACAGGCTGACCGCCTGGCCCGAAGGCGTCATGAAGGCGAGGGCATAGCCGGCGAGGCCAAAGAACGCGGCGTGGCCGAGAGACACCAGGCCGGTGACACCTTGCAGCAAGTCCAGACTCATCGCGAAGATGGCCATGATCATCATGCTGGTGACCAGCCCGATGGTGTAGTCGGCGCCGAACACCGGCACGGCCGCGAGGCCGATCAGGGCGACGGCCAGCATCAGCGTGAGGCTGCGCGGCAGGGTTTCCAGTTGGGCTTTGGGGGCGCTCATGGTCGTTTGTTCAGGCTTTGAAGAGGCCTTCAGGCTTGTACAGAAGGACCAGGGCCATCAGCATGTAGACCAGCATGCCGGAAACCTGCGGCAGGAGTACCTTGCCGAACGTGTCGACGAACCCGACCAGCAGTGCGGCGATCAGCGCGCCGCGTACCGAACCGATGCCGCCGATCACCACCACAACAAAACACATGATCAGCACACTGCCCCCCATGTTGGGGTAGACGCTGGAGATGGGGGCGGCAATCATCCCGGCAACCGTTGCCAGGCCGACACCCAAAGCGAAAACCAGTGCGTGGATCAGGCGGATATTGACGCCGAGCGCTTCGGTCATTTCATGGTTGAAGGCGCCGGCACGGATTTTCATGCCCAGTTTGGTCCGTGAAATCAGCAGATACAGGCCAATGGCCAGCACGATACACAGTCCGCTCATGAACAACCGGTAGACCGGGTAGGAGAGGGTGTCGGTCAACGGAATGGACGCCGCCAGAAGCGCCGGCATGGCGACACCATGGACATCGTCGCCCCACAGGATGGAGCGCATCTCTTCGAAGATATAGATCAATCCAAAAGTCAGCAGGACCTGGTCCAGATGGTCGCGGTGATAGAAGTGCCGTATCAGCACTTTCTCCAGCAACAATCCAAAGGCCACGGCAAGCAGGGTCCCAACAACAATCGCCAGGGCGAAACTCCCCAGACGGGCTGCCAGCGACCAGGCCAGATAGGCCCCGAGCATGTAAAAGCTGCCGTGGGCGAGATTGACAACGCCCATGATGCCAAAGATCAGCGTCAGGCCGGCCGCCAACATGAACAGCAACAGGCCGTACTGCACACTGTTGAGCAGCTGGATCAGAAAACTGGCGAAATCCATCGCATGTTCCAGAAAAAGGGCGGTGTGGCCAGGAGGCCGACACCACCCATGCGGCAGTGAGAAGGCCGTCAGGTCGCCATGCGGCAACCGGCCCCTGAATCGGACACGGCTTTTGCCGCAATTCCGATCACCTTGTTTTCCTTGCCTTCGACCTGGCGCAAGTAAATGTCCTGCACCGGATTGTTGGCCTTGCTGAGTTTGAATTTGCCGCGCGGGCTGTCAATGGTGGCGTTTTGCATCGCCGCATACAGCTCTTTCTTCTTCGTGAGGTCACCCTTGACTGCATTGGCACCTTGCAGGAGCAACAGGCCGCTGTCATACCCTTGCACGGAGTAGACGTCAGGTTGCATCTTGAATGTCTTGGCATATTCCAGACGGAACTGCTTGTTGCGTGGGGTATCCAGCGAATCGCTGTAGTGCAGTGTGGTGAGGATGCCGTTGGCCGCCTCGCCTGCGGCGTCCAGCACGCCCTCGGTCAGGAATCCGGAGCCATACAGCGGGATGGTGCGGTTGAGGCCTGCCGCGGCGTAGTCCCGAATGAACTTGGCGGCCCCCGCACCGGCAAAGAAACAGGCAACAGCGTCCGGCTTGAGTGCGGCGATCTCGGTCAGAAGGGCCTGGAATTCGACGTTGGGGAACGGAAGTCCAAGTTTTTTGACGATCTGTCCTCCTGCGGCGGTGTAGCTCTTCTCGAAGCCTTCAAAGGCTTCGTCGCCAGCGGCATAGCTCCAGGTGATCCAGACAGCTTTCTTGTGGCCGCGGTCGACCATGACTTTGCCCAGGCCGAGAGTCGGCTGAGAGTTCGTGAAGCTGGCGCGAAAGACATTGGGCGCACATTGTTCGCGGGTGGCGACGTGGACGCCCGCATTGGGGATGATGTTCAGCACGCCGGACTCGCGGGCTACGCGGTGGATGCCCATCTGGACCCCCGAATGGACCGTACCGATCAGCACGTCCACTTTGTCGCGCTGCACCAGGCGTTGGGCATTTTCAACGCCTTTCGCCGGGTTGGATTCGTCGTCCACCTTGAACCACTCCACTTCGCGACCGCCGAGCTTTCCACCCTGTTCATTGAGTGCCATGCGGAATCCGTTCTCGATCGCAACACCCAGTTGGGCAAATGCGCCGGTGTACGGCAGCATCAATCCGACCCGGATCTTGTTGCCTTGGGCGCGCGCCAGTTCAGGCAAGAGCAATCCGGATGATGCAGCCCCGATGAGAGCGGCACTACGGGAGAGTACGAGGCGACGAGTGGTCATGAAAATCTCCGGTTGTTTAGGTCTAAAGTAAATCTAACCCAAGTGCGGCAATTGCCGCTCCTGACAAACCCTAGCCGGGCTGGGTTTTGGCGCAAGGCGCTTATGGGAAATCCGACAGGATTTGCCTGCAAGAACACGCACTATATTGCACATTCGCCAAGTTGCTAGCAGGGTAAACACCGATCTTCGAAAGGTCGGTGATATAGAAACGATAGCTAGAAGCGACCAAAATACGCTGGGTATTGGCGAAAAGACGGCTTTTTTGGGTGGGGCTGCATCTCGACTCGGCGCGCCCGGAGTGTGGCCTGAAGACTTGTGGCCTGCCCGGAGGGACTCGAACCCCCGACCTACGGCTTAGAAGGCCGTTGCTCTATCCAGTTGAGCTACGGGCAGATGGATAAAAGGCCCACCGAGGTGGGCCCTTGTTCCTTGGTCGGAGCGGCGGGATTCGAACTCGCGACCCTCTGCTCCCAAAGCAGATGCGCTACCAGGCTGCGCTACGCTCCGACGAATCCCGCATTCTACCCGAATCGACCATTGGATCGGTCAGGCCCGCCTCCGGGGGGCGGTCAGCAACCCCGGGTCACCGGAACGGCTGCATCGCGCCCGAATGTGCCGTACTTGCCCAGTTCCCATTTGGCGATGGCGTTCCGATGCACTTCGTCCGGGCCGTCCGCAAAACGAAGCGTACGGGCGCCGACGTAAGCACTGGCGAGTGGAAAATCCTGGCACAAGCCGCCACCGCCATGGACCTGAATGGCCCAGTCGATGACCTCGCAGGCCATGCTGGGTGCAACGACCTTGATCATCGCGATCTCCGAACGGGCTACCTTGTTGCCGGCAACGTCCATCATCCAGGCCGCCTTCAGTGTGAGCAGTCGCGCCATGTCGATCTTGCACCGGGCTTCTGCGATGCGCTCTTGCGTGACGGTCTGTGCGGCGACCGGTTTGCCGAATGCCACCCGCCCGAGGGCACGTCGGCACATCAATTCCAGCGCTCGTTCGGCCAGGCCGATCAAACGCATGCAGTGGTGGATACGACCGGGCCCGAGGCGCCCTTGCGCGATCTCGAAACCGCGACCTTCGCCGAGCAAGATATTCTCGGCAGGCACTCGGACGTTCTCGAAGAGGACCTCCATGTGGCCGTGGGGCGCGTCGTCGTACCCCATCACCGTCAAGGGCCGCACGACCGTGATTCCCGCAGTGTCTGCGGGGACCACAATCATGCTTTGCTGAGCGTGTTTAGGTGCTTCCGGGTCCGTTTTGCCCATTGTGATGTAGACCGCACAGCGTGGGTCACCGGCACCCGACGTCCACCATTTGCGGCCGTTGATGATGTATTCGTCGCCCTGGCGCTCGATGCGGGTGGCGATGTTGGTGGCATCGGACGAGGCGACATCGGGTTCCGTCATGGCAAAAGCCGAGCGGATATTCCCCTGGAGCAAGGGCGAGAGCCAGCGCGCCTTGATTGCTTCGCTGCCGTAGCGGGCAATCGTTTCCATGTTGCCGGTATCCGGCGCTGAACAGTTGAAAACCTCGGACGCCCAGGTCACCCGCCCCATGATTTCCGCCAGTGGCGCATACTCCAAGTTGGTAAGCCCGGCGCCGTGGTACCCCGACGCCTCAGCTGTGTCCGTCGGCAGGAACAGATTCCACAGACCGGCGTCACGGGCCTTGGGCTTGAGTTCTTCGATGACCTGAAGCGGGCTCCATCGGCGGCCGGCTGCGGTGTTTGCCGCCAATTCATCTTCGTAGGCCCTCTCGCTCGGGTAGACATGGTCGTCCATGAACCGCTGCAGGCGCGCCTGCAGCTCTCGGGTGCGAGGCGAATATTCAAAGTCCATCGGTTTCTCCGGTTGAAATGGGTCGGGTCAGGCCTTGCTGGCAAACTGCCAGGCCAATGCAGCCATGGGGCGGGCCCCTGCACCCGATGCGCGGGCCTGTGCGCTTGAGGCCGTGCCGGTTTCGACCCGTTTGGCGATGCCCTGCAGGATGGCCGCAATGCGAAACAGGTTGTAGGCCAGATAGAAGTTCCAGTCGGTGCGCAAATCGTCAGGGGCGGCCAGGCCGGTACGGTCGCAGTAGAGGCGGATGTACTCGTCTTCGACGGGAATACCCAGGCTGTGATGGTCCAGCCCACCGATGCCACGAAAGGCCCCCGGCGGGATATGCCATGCCATGCAGTGATAGGCAAAATCCGCCAGGGGGTGCCCCAGCGTGGATAGCTCCCAGTCCAGCACGGCCAGGACACGGGCTTCCTGCGGGTGAAAAATGAGGTTGTCGAGCCGGTAGTCTCCGTGGACCACGCTGACAAGTGAGTCGTCGCGGGCCCGGGGCGGGATATTCGCCGGCAACCAAGCCATCAGCTGGTCCATCTCGTCGATGGGTTGTGTGACGGATGCAAGATATTGCTTGGACCACCTGCCGATCTGTCGTTCGAAATAATTGCCTGGCTTGCCGAACGTAGCCAGGCCAATGTCCGCCGGGCGAATCTTGTGCAATTCCGCCAGGACCCGGTTCATCTCTAGATAGATTTCGCGACGCTGCGTGGGCAGCATTCCAGGCAACGACTGGTCCCACAGAACGCGACCCGATACGAACTCCATGATGTAGAACGCACGACCGATGACGCTTTCGTCCTCGCACAAGGCGAGCATTCGCGCAACTGGCACCGCCGTTGCACAAAGCGCATGCATGACCGCAAATTCCCGCTCGATGGCATGGGCCGAGGGCAGCAATTTGGCGACCGGCCCCGGTTTCGCACGCATGACGTACGACTGAGTCGGAGTCAACAACTTGTACGTCGGATTGGACTGCCCACCCCTGAACATCTCCACCGTGAGGGGGCCCTCGAAGCCGGGAACACGGCCCTTGAGCCAGCCTTCGAGGCGTTCGATGTCTACGGCATGCTGACTGGTGACGGGCCGGGTCCCGATGAAATGGTCGAATTCACTCATGTTTCTTTGTCCGCAGGTTGGAACGCCTGATCGTTCAGGACTCTTGATCGATGAGACGCATCAGTGCGTCCCGGTCTCGAATCACGAGTCCGCCCGCCTCGATGCGGATTGCCTGCTCGCGCTCCATCGCTTTGAGTTCCTGATTGACCCGTTGCCGGGATGCTCCCAGAAGTTGGGCCAGTTCCTCCTGGGCCAGTTGCAGTCCGATTCGTGTTTCGTCGCCGTGGGCCAGGCTGGGAATTCCATAGCTGCGCGCCAGATGTAAAAGCTGTTTGGCCAGTCGAGCGCGCAAGGGCAGCGTGTTGAGGTCTTCCACCAGGCCATAAAGCTGGCGAATGCGTCGGGCATGAAGTCGCAGCATGGCGTCGTACAACTCGACATGCAGTGCCAGAATCTTCTTGAAATCGGCTTTTGCTACGCACAGAATGGTTGTGTCTCCATGGGCATAGGCATCGTGGGTGCGCCGGTCGCCGTCGAAGATCGACACATCGCCGAACCAGATACCTGGCTCTACATACGTCAACGTGATCTGCTTTCCCGACACGGTGGTGGAACTCACCCGAACCGCGCCTTTTGCACACGCGATCCATTGCTCCGGTGGCTCGCCTCGTGCAGCAATCAATTCGCCGTCTTTGAATCGTTTGACGTAGGCGCATCGCAGAATGTCGTGCCGCAGGGAAGGGGAAAGAGCCGAGAACCAGCGACCGTTGTTGATCGCCTCGCGTTCGTCGATCGTAAGAATGGGATCGTCCATGGCGTGTCTTTTGTGTGACTGGTTGCAGGGGAATTGTCGTGTGCGGGACGGCGGCGGTGCACTGCGGCTGTCGCATGGGCGTCTGTGCTGGGCCGGTCGCTGGCCAGGCAGGCCGGTACCCGGCCGAATTCCTGCCCCGTGTTACCGGTAAGACGGCGGGGTTTTGCTCAGAAAGGACGCGATTCCGATTCCTGCATTGGGATGATGCAGGTTCCTGACAAAGTGGTCGCGTTCCCGATTGAGGTGGGCGGACAATGTGCTGCTGTCGGCCTCGGACAACAGTTCCTTGATGCTGGCCAGAGCGTTGGGTGCCCGCTTGTTGAGTCGCTCGCACAGTGCCAGTGCGTCGGTCAGCGCATTGCCGGCGTCGCTGATAACGTTGACGACACCCAATTGGGCCAATCGCTCGGCACTAATTCGGTCCCCGCACAGGAGTAATTCGGTCGCGAGCTGGCGAGGGATGGCCCGGGACAGGCTCCAACTGGCTCCGCCGTCGGGAGACAAAGCGATATTGACGTAGGCCATGACGAAAGCGGCATTTCGCGCGGCGACGATGAAATCACATGCCAGCGCCAACGAGAAGCCGGCGCCAGCTGCGGCGCCTTCGACCGCGGCGACAACTGGTTTCGGAAAAGTCCGAATGGTTTCGATCCAGTTATGCAGGCCGTCGATACTGCGCGCCTGGTGGTCGGGGGGGAGTTGTCGATTGGCCTGGAGGCGTTGAAGGTTGCCGCCGGCGCTGAAAACGGGTCCTTGCCCGGTCACGATCACCGAACCGATTTCCGGGTTGGACTCCGCAGAGCCGAGCGCTTCGACACCCGCCGCATAGATCTCGGGCCCCAGGGCATTTCGGTGTTCGGGATTGCTGATAGTCAGGACCATGGTCCTGCCTTCCGTGGTGCTCTGCAGTTCGGCTGTCATGGTCTCAGTCCTCGGTGTGCAAGAGCGAAAGTCCCAAGGCACCCCGGCGCCGCAGCCAAGGGCTAGGTCGGTAGCGTGGATCACCGTAAACGGTCTGCAGGTTGAACAGGACTTCAAGAATGCTTGCGGGGCCGCAGGCGTCACCAAGCGCCAGGGGGCCTTGAGGATAGCCAAGGCCCCGTGTAACCGCCGTGTCCAGATCGTTCGGACTGCAGACGCCTTGTTGGCACATGTCCGAAGCAATATTGACAATGGTCGCGATTACCCTCTGGGTGACGAAGCCTCCGCTGTCCCGGATGACACTGACGGCTTTGCCGTCGCGTGCGAACAGCGCGTGCGCGGCAGATACCCAGTCACTGCGTGAGGCCGGGTTTCGCGCCAGAACACGACGACGGGTGGTACTGTCGGGCAGCAACAGGTCGATCCCGATGGTTCGCGCCGGATCAAGCCGGTCGACCGCAGCGACGGTGGTGACGTCGAAGCCGAGCGGGGCGACCAGGATGAGAGCCTCGGTCGAGGGCGAAGCCGCCGTTTCGATGCGGGCGCCCAGTCCTTTGAGCAACTGCAACAGTTCCTGACGGCGCGCAGCACGTGGTGACACCCAGACCGGCGGAATCGATTCCACGGCCGGGGTTTGGGCTTCTGGCGGTATCTGCGCCACGCCATTGACATACCGGTAAAAGCCTTCGCCGACTTTTCGGCCCAACAGACCGCCGGCAAGCCGCTGCGCGGTGATCACGCTGGGGCGATATCGGGGCTCTTCGAAATATTGGTGGTAGATCGACTCGATGACCGGATGGGAAACGTCGAGCGCAGTGAGGTCAAACAGTTCGAAGGGACCCAGCCGGAACCCCGCCTGATCTCTCAATATTCGATCGATGGTGGGAACGTCGCTGACCCGTTCGCCCAGGATGCGCAGAGCTTCGGTGCTGTAGCCGCGGCCGGCATGATTGACGATAAAGCCGGGCGTATCGCCTGCGCGAACCGGTGCATGGCCGATGGCTTGGGCGAAGCGTGTGAGTGCAGCACAGGTCTCTTCGCTGGTTCGAAGTCCGGCGATGACCTCGACGACTTTCATCAGGGGAACGGGGTTGAAAAAATGGTAGCCCGCAAATCGCTCGGGCCGCTTCAGCACCGAAGCGATCTGAGTGACCGAAAGTGAGGAGGTATTGGTCGCGAGGACGGCTGTATCCGAAACGATGTCTTCCAACTGGCGAAACAGCTGCTGTTTGATATCGACACGTTCGACGACAGCTTCAATGACGAGGTCGCAACCTTGCAGGTCAGCCAGTTTGTCAGCAATGCCCAAGCGGCTTCTGTAGGTTTCCCGGTCGGTATCGGTCAGCTTGCCTCTTTCCCTTAACCGTTCCCACGTATCGCCCAAGGCACTGATGGCTGCTTCACAAACAGAACGCTGAGTGTCGTGCAGCCAGACGAAACAGCCGGACTGCGCGGCAATTTGGGCGATGCCTCGTCCCATAGCGCCGGCGCCGATGATGGCGATGTTGGAAAAGGGTGTCGGATTCATGGGTTTGATTATGCGGCCAGCCGAAAACGCGCAAGGGCTGTGTCAAAATGTTCGGATAACAAGTTACAAACTGCCTTGCGAAACTATCTCATTGGATCGGCTCTGACTCTGACGGCACTGGGCAGTAGTGCTTTGGGTCTCGGGCGCGTGCAGGGTGCCGCCTGGATTGGTAAACCGTTGTCGGTAACGGTCCCGGTTCGGCTGGAAATCCCCGAGGAGCCCTCTGCGCTTTGTCCAGAGGTCGAGGTGTTTCAGGGGGATACACGTGTCAATCCGGACCGGGTTACCGTGGTGGTGGGTGGACGCAACCCTCGCGAGCCGGTCCTTCAGGTGCGTGCGGCGGTTCTCGTCGAAGAGCCAGTCGTAACTTTGTATGTGCGGGTGGGTTGCGCGAATCGAACATCACGCCGCTACGTTTTGCTGGCAGAGCCGGAGCCGGAGCAGGATTCGGCAGTTCCGGTTCCTCCAGCGGCGGCGTCACCGCCTCTCGTTCGACCGGTCGCGCCCGTGCCGGCAAATGCATCCGGATCGGGTGCTTCGGCTGGTGCCGGCGTAGCGTCCGGAGCGCCGGGTTCGAATCGGCGAGACGCCTCGTCGGGTGCAGACCCGAGGTCTCAAGGCCGACAGACCGCCACGGTAGCCAGGCCGGTGGACGTGCTCGATTCAACCGGTAGTACACCGAAGCCTCGAGCGGTCGTGCGCGTTCCGGACGCCACGCCGCCCAAGATGCTTCTTGGAAGGTCCCGATTGAAGCTCGATCCGGTTGAGCTTCTTATCGAACGTGACCCGGTCCTGCGTTCTACCCGCGAGTTGGGTCAGGTTCCCGGCGAAGCGGATCCGCGTCGCAGTGAGATGGCAGCACTTTGGAAGGCACTGAACGCAAGTCCCGAAGATATTCTGAAGGCGGAGCAGCGGCTGGTCAGCATGCAGACCACTTTGTCAGCGATAGAAACCCAGCATCGACAGCAATCTCGCCTCGTCGGCGAATTGCGGGCCGAGCTGGAAAAAGCCAAGGAAACGAACAGCCGCTCCCAGATTATTCTTGCCGTGATGGGGTTCCTGACGGCGCTTGCTGCGCTGTTGGCGGGTTTTGTCTGGTATCGGGCGCGCAAGCGCTCCGAATCGGCCTGGTGGAATGTCGAGGATGATGCGGCGTCAAAGGAAGAGAGTGATCCAGTACCTGCTCCTGTCTTCCCACGGCCAGAAGCCAACTTAGGGTCACGGAAAAGCGAGATTCGTACGCAGGAGCCGATTGGCGCGTCAGGTACAGGGACGACACCACTCGTCGTCCCCATCTCTCCGGCGACCCCCGCACCGACAACTGAAACATTGCGTGTATTGGGCGCTCGAAACGAGGCCCCATCAGTCGAAGTGCCGGAATTCGTACCCAGTGAAGGAGGGGCTTCCAGGGCAGTCAACGTTGACGAGCTTGTCGACGTACAGCAAGAGGCGGACTTCTTTGTCTCCTTGGGCGATTTTGACAAAGCGATCGAAGTTCTGACCAACCATATAGCGGAGAACTCGCAGACCAGTGCGTTGGCCTACCTTGACTTGCTGAAGATCTACCATCTTCAGGGACGTCGGGAAGATTACGAAGCGGTACGCATGGACTTCAATCGCGTATTCAATGCCGAGGCACCAGCGTTTGACGCCTACGATCAGGTGGGTCGCGGACTCGAAGCCTATGGCTCAGCGATCAGTCGCATCGTTACGTTGTGGCCGTCGCCCAAAGTGCTCGCGGTAATTGAAGAGTCGATATTCCGCAAGCCCGGCAGGGGAGCCCAGGCTTTTGATCTTGAGGCCTATCGCGAGCTCATGCTGTTGCACGCCATAGCCAAGGAAATTGCTGGCGAGGTTGAATCCAATACCTCGCCGACACCATTGCTTGCGGACGAACCCATTCGGCTTGAACCGTTGCCCTATCGGCCGAAATTCGAGAATACGAATATCCATCCGTTGTCGGCAACTTCAGAGGATTCGCAATCGGTTTCGCCTGTCCTGGTCGAACCGGCAACGCCCGCGCCAACGCCAACGCCAAAGCCCATGGCGCCAATGCAGCCAGGCGTTGTTGCAGCACCAGTCGAAGTCGCGATGCCGAGGGTTCCGAAATCTTCGAAAATTGGTCTTGATATTGACTTGTCTGCATTCTCTGGACCGGAGGAGGCCCCCTCCAACGCGCGAGTTTCATTGCCAGACCTGCCACCGATTCCCTCGCGAGATGCGACCGTGGCGTCGAGCGCTGGCTCGGCTACACCGTCCATAGGAAACCTGATCGACTTTGATTTGTTGGACGAGTCCCTGCCCAAAGGGCAGCGAAAGTAATTTACTGTGATGTGGCCGCTACGACGGCTACCGTCGAACCTGTAGCGATCCGGGATTGACAATGTTCGTGGGAGTTCCGCGTACAAAGTTGACAACGTTGTCGAATGCGGCGCCGAAGTATTGCTCGTAGCTGTCCAGCTCGACGTAGCCAATATGGGGTGTGCAGATGCAGTTCTCGAGCCGCAGCAGCGCGTGTCCCTGCAATATTGGCTCGCTTTCGAACACATCAACAGCAGCCATCCCCGGTCTTCCGCGGTTCAAGGCGCTGATGAGGCTGTCCGGTT
Organism: Burkholderiaceae bacterium; assembly: GCA_016790575.1. Classification (GTDB taxonomy): domain Bacteria; phylum Pseudomonadota; class Gammaproteobacteria; order Burkholderiales; family Burkholderiaceae_C; genus JAEUOU01. The sequence continues at coordinate 53,839 of JAEUOU010000010.1, forward strand.
CCAGGATCTCCGCGCGCGACGTGTTGATCAGTAGCGAAGTGGGTTTCATTCTCGCAAGATCTTCTCCAGTCACCAAGGACCGAGTGGCTTCCGCCAGTCGCAAGTGGAGGGTCAAGACGTCGCTCTGTTCAAAAAGGTGCTCTCGACATTCAAAAGTCGCCAGCCCATCTGCCTGGGCTTTGTTCCGGGAACTCTCACTGCCCCATACCTGAACCTTCATTCCGAATGCCTTGCCATAGCCTGCAACCAACTGACCGATTCGTCCGTAACCCCAAACCCCGAGCGTGCGGTTGCGCAGAACGGTGCCCAACGAAAAGTTGCTTGGCATGCTCGCGGTTTTGAGACCGGATTGTTGCCAGGCGCCATGCTTGAGATGGGCCACATATTGGGGAAGCCGACGCGATGCAGCCATCATCAAAGCCCAGGTCAGTTCCGCGGGAGCATAGGGTGAACCGACCCCTTCAGCGACTGCAATGCCGCGCTCAGTACAGGCGTTGATGTCGATATGAGAACCGGCCCGTCCGGTTTGGGAAATTAGTTTCAGTCGCGGAAGCTTCTCCACCAGTTGTCGCGTGATATGGGTCCTCTCCCGGATCAGCACGATGATGTCGGCATCCTTCAAGCGTATCGACAATTGGCCCAACCCCTTGACAGTATTGGTGTAGACCTTGGCGGGGTATTCGTCCAGCTTGGCGGCACAAGCCAACTTTCGGACCGCGTCTTGATAATCGTCGAGAATCACAATGTTCATGGACAGCATTGTGCCTTTGCCAACTCATGGCGGTCTCCCCACGATGAGATCCAGGACTAAAAGGGGTCGGTCGGGTGTTACCGGTTCGCGTTGCGAGCGTCTGTCATTCGCTCGAGTTCAGCGCATACATCGGCCATTCGTCCGGAAATCACCATTCGACCTGCAAGCGAATGGTCGGGACCATCGGCGAAGCGGACTATGCGCAAGGCACGAGCGCTGTTGCCTCGGACGCCCGGCCCTCCGTCACAAATCTCAGCGGTTTTCGGAATTGCGACCGGCGCAGGAAAGATGACGGATGTCGCCGGGACGCGTTGACCGGAGCATGCTGAATGCTCGCGACCGCAACCTGAGCCACTCGGTAGTTTTATAGATGTAAACAGGCCGGAAAAAAAGCCGGCAAAAGCCATCGCAACAGTTCCCATGTGAACCCTTCCTGGAGAGACAGGTTGAACATAGGCAGGATTGCTGAAGAAGGCTGACCGCCCAGGGAAGAGTGCCAGTTCGGCCTCATCGCCCGCCACCTGAGAGTCAGAAACAAGATGTCAGAACATCAAGCTGTTTCGAATCAGACCAACCGCAAGGCCTTCGATCTCAAACGGCTCTTCGGCCTGAACCACGATGGTCGGATAGTCGGGGTTTTCGGCATGTAGTTCGACTCTGCCGCCTTGATACCAGTAGCGCTTGACGGTTACCTCATCCCCCAAGCGCGCAACAACGATCTGTCCGTTTCTGGCCTCGCGGCGTGTCTGTACGGCCAACAGGTCACCATCGATAATTCCAGCGTCTCGCATTGACATGCCTCGAACCCGGAGAAGATAGTCCGGCCGATTCGGGAAAAGACTGCTTTCGACATGGTAGGCTTGATCGACATGTTCCTGGGCGAGGATCGGCGATCCTGCTGCCACCCGCCCGATCAGCGGCAAGACCAGTTGCGAAAGCCCCGGGAGCGGCAGGTTGAACTGGTTGCGGCGAGACTCCGCAAGAGAGCGTAAAGTCTGGCTGCGCAGGCGAATGCCGCGCGATGTTCCACTGACTAGTTCAATGGCCCCTTTGCGCGCCAGTGCCTGCAGGTGCTCTTCCGCTGCGTTTGCAGACTTGAAACCCAGTTCGTTGGCAATTTCAGCCCGGGTAGGAGGGGCGCCTGTCCTCGCCATGGTGTTTTCGATGAGTTCGAGAATCTGTTGCTGGCGTGCGGTCAGTTTGGGAATATCGGTCATGACAGGCTCCTGCGTCGTTTCAGGTCACTTAAGCTGGAAGTTCATACAGTTACTGTAGTTTTACACAGTTTTTTAATTTATGCAAGCAAGTGCAAAGAAAGTTGTGGTGTTGGGTACCGGCGGGACGATTGCGGGCGTTGCCAGGGACCGGGGGGATACGCTGGGATACACCGCCGGGGTCATACCGATACGGGATTTGCTGGCGAACGTCGCGGTAAGCGCTGATTTGGAACTTGTTGCCGAGCAGGTGATGCAACTTGACAGCAAAGACATGAATGAGTCGGCGTGGTGTGCCATTTTGCAGCGCTGTCGTTTCTGGTTGGCGCAAGACGATGTGGGCGCGCTGGTAATTACCCATGGAACTGATACGTTGGAAGAGACGGCGTTTTTTCTCGATGCCGCCTTGCCACCAGACAAGCCCGTGGTCTTGACCTGTGCGATGCGTCCCGCGTCGGCGCTTGTTCCCGACGGGCCGCAAAATCTAGCGGACGCCATTGTTCTGGCCAAGGGCCTTGGTGAGGGCGGCGTGTATGTTGTCTGTGCCGGCCTTGTTCATCAGGCGTGTGATGTGCAGAAGGTTCACACCGATCGACTGGACGCGTTTGACTCGGGCGATCCCGGCCCATGGGGTGCCATCGTCGCGGGGCAGATTCGGAAATACGGCAGAGGGCATGGCCCGAAGGTAACGATCGATCCCGACATCGTTGAACGCACGGCGCCCCAGAACTGGCCGCGGGTCGAAATCGTCTTCAACCATGCGGGAGCCGATGGGGCACTGATTGCTGCAATGTTGGAACCGGCTGCGGACAGTCGCAAGGTTGCCGGAATCGTTGTCGCGGCGACAGGTAACGGCACGGTTTCCAATGGGTTGGAGTCGGCGCTGCTGGCAGCACAGGGACGAGGGGTGCGTGTCGTCCGGTCAACGCGCTGTGCGCGGGGCAGTGTGACTCCAGTGCCTGGCGCAAGAGTCCCCGACTCGCGAGGTCTAAGCCCCGTCAAGGCCCGGATCGCTCTGATGCTGGAATTGTTGGGCGGTCACTGGTTTACGTCTCAGCAATAGAAAAGCCTCGCACCGCGAGGCTTAGGATTGCCTGACGTACCGACGTCGCAGGCCCATCGGGTTCGGCCCAGTGGCGACCTTTAGGCTTAGCTGGAAAGTGCGGTCAGTGCTCTGCCGGTAATTTCGTCAACAGAACCGGTACCACTGATGGCCCGGTACCGTGGCGCCGCAGCCGGATCGGTGGCAGCCCATTGACTGTAGTAATCGACCAGCGGTCGGGTCTGTGCGCTGTACACTTCCAGCCGCTTGCGGACGGTCTCCTCTTTGTCGTCTTCCCGCTGAACCAGCGGCTCGCCGGTCAGATCATCAATCCCTTCCACCTTGGGAGGGTTGAACCGGACATGGTAGGTCCGTCCCGATGGCGGGTGGGAGCGACGACCACTCATGCGCTCGATGATCGCGTCAAACGGAACGTCGATTTCGAGAACATAGTCAAGCTTCACGCCCGCGGCCCGCATCGCGTCGGCTTGCGGAATGGTTCGTGGAAAGCCATCAAAGAGGAAGCCATTGGCACAATCGGCTTGCGCAATGCGTTCCTTGACGAGATTGATGATCAGATCGTCACTGACCAGCCCGCCGGACTCCATTACGGCCTTCGCCTGCATACCCAGAGCCGTCCCCGCTTTTACCGCTGCGCGCAACATGTCGCCCGTCGAGATCTGCGGAATGCCGTACTTTTGGCAAATGAAGGTGGCTTGAGTGCCTTTACCCGCTCCGGGTGCGCCCAACAGGATCAGTTTCATCGGAATCCTCAGAAAAAGGGAGGTGTTTCGGTAGCGATATCAAGTCGGGATGCAACCGCTCGAAGGGCTACCGTTCTAAAGCAACCGTCGAGAATAGCACGGGGAGGCCTTATGAAGCCTTACATTGATCCGGCCACGTGGCCCGGACTCGGTCCAGATCCTCCGGGGTGTCGACGCCGCCAGCCGGTGCGTGGTCGACCACGTGCACGGCAATACGGTACCCATGCCACAACGCGCGCAGTTGCTCCAGGGACTCCAGGGTTTCGAGGGGAGAGGGGTGTAGTCGAGGATAATTTTTCAGAAACCCGACCCGATAGCCGTATATGCCGATATGGCGCAAAGGCGCGGGCGTTGTCAGCCGGGCGACGCCTCCGTTATTGCCATCCCGCCACCAGGGAATCGGCGCGCGGCTGAAGTACATCGCGTTGCCAACGGCATCCAGCACAACTTTGACCACGTTCGGATTGGACAGATCATGCTGCGAGTCGATCGGATGTGCCGCGGTACTCATGGCCACCTGGCCGCCAGGAGGGAGCAAACAGGCCACTGCGTCGATGAGCGCAGGTTCTATCAGTGGCTCGTCACCCTGGACGTTGACAACACATTCTTCCTCGCCAAGCCCCAGCAGGGCGCTGGCTTGCGCGAGCCGGTCACTGCCGCTGAGGTGATCAACGTTCGTGAGAATGGCTTCAAACCCGTGACGCTTGCAGGCTTGCACCACCGTGGAATCATCAGCTGCGACGATGACACGCTTCGCACCCGAAAGCGATGCTCGTTCAGCAACACGCACGACCATCGGCGCGCCGTGTATGTCAGCCAAGGGTTTTCCGGGGAGCCTGCTGGAGGCCAGTCGAGCCGGAATGAGAACGGTAAACGTCATCGTCGCTCAGGGTAGCGACGGCCGTGGCGGGAGCGCGGCCAGTTCCTCTTCCGTCACCGTCCGCGCCTCGCCTTCCAGCATCACCGGTATGCCATCCCGGATCGGATAGGCCAGTCGGGCGCTGCGTGAAATCAGCTCCTGGCGGGTCAGGTCGTAATCCAACGGCCCTTTGGTGATCGGGCAAACCAGCAGCTCAAGCAGTCGAGTGTCCATGGCCCAATGATACCGGCCGCTCGCCCCGGTTGAGATCCAGCGCGCTGTCAAACGTTTCCAGAAAACCTGGTTCCAGATGCAAATTCAGCCGTGCTGCCCATACCTCCGGATGATGAGCCCAGATTTTGGTCGCGTCCTTTTCGGTACAAATCCAGTCGGTGGTTCCCTGCGGCGCGGCGGGGAGTTCCTTCAGGCTGGCATGGTCGGCAAGCGCAATGCATCGCCCTGGTCGCAGCCCCGCCTGTTCCAGCATGGCAAAGAAGGCCTGCGGATTGGCAATTGCGGCCACGGCGCAGGTCTGTCGACCCGCCAGGTCACCCAGCGGCAGACGCGTGCCATCGGCGCGGAGCAATTCGGGGTCGAGGGTGCGATGCATCTGAAAGCTGGCCGGCCCTCTTGGCCCTTGGCTGCCAGCGTGCAGAAACAGCCGCGGCACAGTGGTCGTCCAACGTGACGGCCACGGCTCCCGCAGCGGCCCCGCTGGTAACAGCAGGCCATTGCCGATGCCGGCGCTTCCGAAAACACACACTTCAAGGTGACGCCCCAGGGCAAGGTCCTGCATCCCGTCATCACAGAGCAGGATCTCGGTTTGGGGAAACTCTGCCAGAAGCGCCTTTGCCGCCTCAGCGCGATCCGGTCCGACCCAAACCGGTACTCCGGTGCGCCGAAAAATCAGCAGAGGTTCGTCGCCGACTTCATCAGCAAGGCTGTCGGCTTCAAGCTTTCGCTGGTCACGGCCACGGCGCCCGTAGCCACGGCTGATCACGCCGACCGCGATGCCGCGCGAGCGCAAGTGCTCAGCCAGTGCGATGACAACCGGGGTCTTGCCGCCGCCGCCGACGACCACGTTTCCGACCACCACCACCGTGACTGGCAGGCGTGTCGTTTTCAGTACGCCACAGCGATACAGTGACTGCCTCAGCGCAACCAGCACGCCAAAAACCATCGAGACCGGGCGCAGCAGGGCGCTCGCGATTCCGCGGCGCTGCCAGACCGACAGCAGACGAATCTGCCACTGCGGACGGGCGTCTGACGCCTCCATGCGAAGGTCAGCGTGCAGCGGCTTGCCCCGCCGTCTGGGTCGCAAAAGTCAGCTGGGACAGGCCCGCGCGTCGCGATGCCTCCATCACGGTGATGACCGACTGGTGCGTAGCGGCGGCGTCCGCGCTGATGATGACGACCGTGTCTTTCGCCGCATAAGGGGCCATCTGTGCGGCCAACTCGGCGGCGCTACTGCCTGTCGTCGGCTTTCTGTTGATGCTCACCCGTCCGTCAGCCGAAACCGCCACGATGATTTCTTTCGGGTAGTCCCGCTGGGCCTGGGTGTCAGCGACGGGGAGTCGCAACTGCATCTCGGTAAATTTGCTGTACGTTGTCGACAGCATCAGAAAAATCAGTACGACAAGCAGGACGTCGATGAACGGAATCAGGTTGATTTCCGGTTCGTCGCGCGAAGTTCCTCGAAAGTTCAGCTTTCTCATCGGGTCGCCTCAGGCACTTGGGAGGCCGGCTCAGCGCCGAATCTCGGCCAGATGGCGGGCAAACCGTTCGCCGGAAAGCTCCAGGGTCAACAGGTAACCGTCCACTCGGGCCCGGAAATAGCGCCAGAAAATCAGCGCCGGGATCGCGACAATCAGTCCGAAAGCAGTGTTGTACAACGCGACCGAAATGCCATGAGCGAGCTGCGCCGGATTTCCGCCGGGGGCCCCCCCGCCGGTCGGCGCCTGCGAGCCAAAAATTTCGATCATGCCGATCACGGTGCCCAGCAGTCCCAGCAACGGGGCGGCCGACGCAATCGTCGCCAGTGCGCTCAGGTAGCGCTCCAGCGAATGCGCAGCCTTTCGACCGGCGGCCTCCAGGGCTGCGCGAATGTCTTCGTCAGAACTGGACGGATCGCGCACCAGAGTCCGGATGCCTGCGGCAAGCACTTCACCCAGCGCCGAGTTTTGCGCCAACTGGTTGACGACTTCGGTCGACGGCAGTCCCTGGCGTGACACGGCAATGGCCTCGTCCAGAAGATTCGGTGGCGCCACCCGGGTGGTCTTGAGGCTGACCAGCCGCTCGGCGATCAATGCCAGGGCCACGACAGAGCAGGCAATCAGGGGCCAGATCGGCCAGCCGGCGGCTTGTATGATCGAAAGCAAGAATATGTCTCCGCGTCAGGATCGAAAAGTTCTGCAGTCCAGAACCTGCGGGTCGATTATGGCGCAGTCAGCCCCGGTGCCCGGCCCGAATTCCCGGCGCTCTTGCCCTGGTTCCTTTTTATGCTTGCACGCCCCTCGTCTGGTATGGATTCGCCGCTTTGGTCGGTGGGGACACTGTGCCGCGCCATCGGCGAGCAGCTGGAAGCACGTTTCAACCCGGTTCGGGTCGCGGGCGAGCTGATGGGCTTCACCCGCGCGGCCAGCGGGCACTGCTATTTCACGCTGCGGGATGCGCAAGGACAACTGCGTTGCGCGATGTTCCGCCGAGCGGCGGATCAGCTGCTTTTCTCTCCGCGTGATGGTGATCGGGTCGAGGTCGCGGGGCGTCTGGGCGTCTATGAGGCCCGCGGCGATCTGCAGCTGGTGGTCGAGCGCATGGACAAGGCCGGGCAGGGCGAGCTGTTGGAGCAATTCCTGCGCCTGAAGGCGGCGCTGGAATCTCAAGGCCTGTTCGACCCCGGGCGCAAACGCGCACTGCCCGCCTTGCCGCGCCGGATCGGTGTGGTGGCGTCGGCGGGCTCCGCAGCGTGGCACGACATCATGACGGCGTTGCGCCGGCGGGCTCCCCACGTGCCGGTGGTGCTTTCGCCGGCTTTGGTGCAAGGCGCCGAAGCACCTGCCGATCTGGTCCGTGCATTGACACGCTTGTACGATTTGGCTGCGCTGTCGCATTCGAATGAGCCACCTGTTGAGACCATCATCCTGGCTCGGGGCGGGGGCGCGCCGGAAGACCTGTGGGCCTTCAACGACGAAATGCTGGCCCGATGCATTGTGCGCAGCCCGGTACCGCTGGTTTGTGGCGTCGGACACGAAACCGATTTCACCATCGCGGATTTTGTCGCCGATGTGCGCGCGCCGACGCCAACCGCTGCGGCTGAACTCGCCGCCATACCGCGGCAGACCTGGATTGCCGACCTTGCCCAGCGGGAACAGCGCCTGCAAACAGCGGTAGGCCGCTATCTCGACTCCCAGGCACAGCGACTGGACCTCGCCGTCCTTCGCCTGGGACGCCCATCGCTTCACCTGTCGAGGCAGCGGATGCAGCTGGCCCGCCTGGAGCAACGAACCCGGCATGCGGCCCAATTGCGGCTCGATCGGCTGCAGGGCGCCCTGGAGCAGCACGCCCGGCAATGGCCCGGCACCGTGCAACGGGCCGTCGAACGGCAGCAAGGGCGTCTGGAGCGCCTTGATGTGCGCCTGCGGAGTTTGGACCCCTGCCGCACCCTTGAGCAGGGATATGCCTGGCTGTCCGCTGTCGATGGTCAGCCGCTGACCCGGGCGGCCGCGATCGCCCCGGGGCAAGCCGTACGCGCCACCCTTGCCGATGGGATGGTTGAATTGACAGCCGGCGAGCGACGGCAAAGATAAATTCCTACAATCCGCCGCTGAACGCTGCGACCTGTCGCCCACTGCAAACCACAACCCTCGAGGACACCATGGAACATACGCTCCCGCCCCTTCCTTACGATATTGACGCGCTGGCACCGCACTACAGCCGGGAAACCCTGGAGTTTCACCACGGCAAGCACCACAACGCCTATGTGGTCAATCTGAACAATCTGCAAAAAGGTACGGAGTTCGAGAGCAAAACGCTCGAAGAAATCATCAAGACCTCCAGTGGCGGCATCTACAACAACTCGGCCCAGATCTGGAACCACACCTTCTTCTGGAACTGCATGAAACCCGCCGGCGGCGGCGAGCCCGGCGGCGCGCTGGCTGCGGCCATCAACGCCAAATGGGGCAGCTACGCCGCTTTCCGCGAAGCGTTCGTCAAGTCGGCCGTCGGCAACTTCGGCTCCGGCTGGACCTGGCTGGTCAAGAAGCCTGATGGCAGCGTCGACATCGTCAACACCGGTGCCGCCGGCACGCCGCTGACCACCGCCGACACCGCTCTGCTGACCGTCGACGTCTGGGAGCATGCCTACTACATCGACTACCGCAATCTGCGGCAGAAGTTCGTCGAAACCTTCCTCGACAAACTGGTCAACTGGGAATTCGCCCAGGCCAACTTCGCCTGAGACCGCTCGTTTGCAAACGAAAAGCCGGCCCGCGGGCCGGCTTTTTCATGAATTTACTGCCTTTTCGGTCACTACCCAGCGAAAAAAGGTGCATTTTAGCTATAAATAATATAGCGAATCAGCGCAGGCTGAACGGCCCGCCAGTGAGTTTTGCGCCCGCTTTGACGCCTTTCTTATCGAACCAGCCCTGATTCATCTCCAGAACAAACCGCACGGGCGCCTTGGAACAATGGCTTTCGGTACTCTGCGGCTTCATGTCCGCGAGATTGACGATCGTCCCGTCGTCCGCAATGAACGCAGCGGTCAGCGGTATCAGGGTGTTTTTCATCCAGAAACACTGAACCCCTGGCTGCTCGAAAACGAACAACATGCCATCATGCTGCGGCATTTCGCGGCGCCACATCAGGCCGATCTGGCGTTGTTCGGGCGTCTGGGCAACCTGGGCATCGATGCGGTGCATGCCGGCGCCCAGGCTGACCCGTTGCAATTGCATCTGCGGGCTTTCCTGGGCTCGGGCGAAGCCGCCCAAGACCTGAAACGACAACAAAACCAAGGTCAATCCAAGGCGCAGACGCAATCTCATGGGAAGCTCCAGGGGAGAAGTGGGGTTTCGCGACGGGCGATTTCGACGGGCCAAGAAAAAATGCCCGCAACAGCGGGCATTTTTACTCAGATCGGCTGATTACTTGGCCGCTTCTTTCTTGGCCTTTTTGGCTTTTTTGGCCTTCTTGGCCTTCTTTTCAGCGGCGGCAGCCGGTTTGGCTTCGGCGGCCGGGGCAGCAGCCGGGGCGGCAGCGGCAGGCTTGGCAGCCGGGGCGGCAGCCGGGGCGGCAGCCTGTGCAAATGCGCCGACGGCGAAGAATCCGGCAACCAGGGCGGCAAGCAGCTTGTTCATGTGAAAAATCCTCAAAATGTTGGAAAGTGTGCCGGGCGGTTTCGCTCCGGTGAGTGTGTAACGAAACTTCACACTTTTGGTTGACAGGCACCGGCCGCCATTTTTGCCAGTGCTGCCCATAGAATCACAAAACCCAAGCCAGTCGCCTGTTGAGGCCTGATGGCTTTTTTTCGGAGACGTTCCATGTATCAGCACATCACTGTTCCCGCGCAAGGCCAGAAAATCACCGTCAATGCGGACATGTCGCTCAATGTCCCTGACGAACCGATCATCCCGTTCATCGAAGGCGACGGCACCGGTGTGGATATCACGCCGGTGATGATCAAGGTAGTCGATGCCGCGGTTGCCAAAGCCTATGGTGGCAAGCGCAAGATTCACTGGATGGAGGTCTACGCGGGCGAGAAGTCGACGCGCGTCTATGGCCCGGACGTCTGGTTGCCCGAAGAAACGCTGGCGGTCCTCAAGGAGTACGTGGTCTCCATCAAGGGGCCGCTGACGACTCCGGTGGGCGGCGGCATCCGGTCGTTGAACGTCGCTTTGCGCCAGGAACTGGACCTGTATGTCTGCCTGCGGCCGGTGCAGTATTTCCGCGGGGTTCCCAGTCCCCTGAAAGAGCCCGAAAAGACCAACATGGTCATCTTCCGGGAAAACTCGGAAGACATCTACGCCGGCATCGAATACGAAGCGGAGTCCGACAAAGCCAAGAAACTCATCCGTTTCCTCACCGAGGAGATGGGCGTGACCAAGATTCGCTTCCCGGCCACGTCCGGCATCGGCGTCAAGCCGGTGTCGCGCGAAGGAACCGAACGGCTGGTGCGCAAGGCGCTTCAGTATGCCGTCGACAACAACCGGCCCAATGTGACCATAGTCCACAAGGGCAACATCATGAAATACACCGAAGGCGGCTTCCGGGATTGGGCCTATGCGCTGGCGCAGCGTGAATTTGGCGCCGAACTGATCGACGGCGGACCGTGGTGCAAGTTCCGCAATCCCAAGACCGGCAAGGACATCATCGTCAAGGACAGTATTGCCGACGCATTCCTGCAGCAGATTCTTTTGCGGCCGGCGGAGTACAGCGTGATCGCCACACTCAACCTCAATGGCGACTACATCTCCGACGCATTGGCCGCGCAGGTCGGCGGCATCGGCATCGCACCGGGAGCCAACCTGTCCGATTCCGTGGCTTGTTTCGAGGCGACCCACGGCACCGCGCCCAAATATGCGGGCAAGGACTACGTCAATCCGGGCTCGGAGATCCTCTCGGCGGAGATGATGCTGCGTCACATGGGCTGGACCGAAGCGGCCGACCGCATCATCAACAGCATGGAGCAGTCCATCCTCTCCAAGAAGGTGACCTACGACTTCGCACGCCTGATGGACGGGGCCGTGCAGGTCAGCTGCTCGGGCTTCGGCAAAGTCATGATCGAAAACATGTAGCCGGTGATTCGATCCGGGGCCGCCTGAGCACAAAGCGCAGCGCGGGCCCCCACCGCAGGAGCGTCACTCAGGCCGCGGAGGAGGGCTCGCCGGCGGGGGGCGCCTGGGCACCCGTATCGGAGGATCCCGCCTGGATGTTCAGTGCCATGCGGCCCTTGGGGCCTTCGCCCAGCTCGAAATGGACCCGTTCGCCTTCCTTGAGGGTCTTGAAGCCCTCCATGGCGATCGCGGAGAAATGGGCGAACGCATCCGGGCCACCTCCGTCGGGTTCAATGAAACCGAAGCCTTTGGCATCGTTGAACCACTTGACCGTACCGCTTGCCATAACGCTGTCTCCTGCTTGTTCTGGTCGCCATCGATGATTTGCCGATTGCGCGGAAAGTTTGCGGGAATCCCCCTTGATTTGTCAACGGGCATAGGCCTGTCAGCGCAGGGGCAGGCGTGGCTCGATAGAATGAAAACCATGGCCAGCCAGAAACCGCGAAACCCGACTGCGCCGCGCGAGCGCAACCGTCCCGCGCGGGGAGATGACAGTGGCGTCGTCGTGATGGAACGGCGCACCCAGCGCGTCAAACCACCACGCCTGTACCAAGTCCTGATGCTCAACGACGACTTCACCCCCATGGAGTTCGTGGTGGTGGTGATTCAGGAGTTCTTTGGCAAAGACCGCGAAACCGCGACGCAGATCATGCTCAAGATCCATCTCGACGGCAAAGGTGTCTGCGGGGTGTACTCCCGCGATGTGGCGCAGTCGAAAGTCGAGCAAGTGCTGGATGCCGCGCGGCAAGCCGGTCACCCGCTACAGTGTGTATGCGAACCGGTGGATGGTTGAAACGCCAGCCATTCGCCCCATATCGTTTTTTTAGCAAGGCAAAGGAAAGCCCATGATTGCCCAGGAATTGGAAGTCAGCCTCCACATGGCGTTTGTGGAGGCCCGACAGCAGCGCCACGAGTTCATCACCGTGGAGCATCTGCTGCTCGCCTTGCTCGACAACCCCAGCGCTGCCGAGGTGCTGCGGGCCTGTTCAGCCAACATTGAAGATCTGCGCAAATCGCTCAGCACCTTCATTGCCGACAACACCCCCCAGGTCGCCGGCACGGAGGAAGTCGACACCCAGCCCACGCTGGGTTTCCAGCGCGTCATCCAGCGCGCCATCATGCATGTGCAAAGCACCGGCAACGGCAAAAAGGAAGTCACCGGGGCCAACGTGCTGGTGGCCATCTTCGGCGAGAAAGATTCCCACGCCGTCTACTACCTGCACCAGCAGGGCGTGACCCGGCTGGACGTGGTCAACTTCATCGCCCACGGCATTCGCAAGAGCGATGGCGGCGACGCCGCCAAGGGCCCGGAGGCGGCGCCGCCCGCCTCGGAGTCCGAAGAAGGCTCCGGCTCCGAGCGCAACGAAAAGGCGTCGCCCCTGGAGCAATACACCCAAAACCTCAACCAGGCCGCCAAAGACGGCAAGATCGACCCGCTGATCGGCCGCGAGTACGAGGTCGAGCGCGTCATCCAGATCCTGTGCCGCCGCCGCAAGAACAACCCGCTGCTGGTCGGCGAAGCCGGCGTGGGCAAGACGGCCATTGCCGAGGGCCTGGCCTGGCGCATCACCCAGGGCGACGTTCCTGAGATCCTGGCCGAGTCCAATGTGTATTCGCTCGACATGGGCGCTCTGCTGGCGGGCACCAAATACCGCGGCGATTTCGAACAGCGCCTCAAGGGGGTGCTCAAGAGCCTCAAGGACAAGCCCAACGCGATTTTGTTCATCGACGAAATCCACACGCTGATCGGCGCGGGCGCGGCCTCGGGCGGCACGCTGGACGCGTCCAACCTGCTCAAGCCGGCGCTCAGCTCCGGCGCGATGAAGTGCATCGGCGCCACCACCTTCACCGAATACCGCGGCATCTTCGAAAAAGACGCCGCGCTGTCGCGCCGCTTCCAGAAGGTGGACGTGGTCGAGCCCACGGTGCCCGAAACGGTGGAAATCCTCAAAGGCCTCAAGAGCCGCTTTGAAGAGCACCACAACGTCAAGTACGCCAGTGCCGCGCTGCAGGCCGCCGCCGAGCTGTCGGCCAAGTACATCAACGACCGCCACCTGCCCGACAAGGCCATCGACGTCATCGACGAGGCGGGCGCCGCGCAGCGCATCCTGGTGGCCTCCAAGCGCAAAAAGACCATCGGCAAGCACGAAATCGAAGAAATCGTCGCCAAGATCGCCCGCATTCCGCCGGCCAACGTCTCCAACGATGACCGCAGCAAGCTGCAAACCCTGGAGCGCGACCTCAAGAGCGTGGTGTTCGGCCAGGACAAAGCCCTGGAAGTGCTGGCCAGTGCCGTCAAGATGTCCCGCTCCGGCCTGGGCAAAGGCGACAAGCCCATTGGCTCCTTCCTGTTCAGCGGCCCCACCGGCGTCGGCAAGACCGAAGCGGCCAAACAGCTGGCCTACATCATGGGCATCGAGCTGATCCGCTTTGACATGTCCGAATACATGGAGCGCCACGCCGTCAGCCGCCTGATCGGCGCGCCGCCCGGCTATGTGGGCTTTGACCAGGGCGGCCTGCTGACCGAGGCCATCACCAAAAAGCCGCATGCCGTGCTGCTGCTGGACGAAATCGAAAAGGCCCACCCGGACATCTTCAACGTGCTGCTGCAGGTCATGGACCACGGCACGCTGACCGACAACAACGGCCGCAAGGCGGATTTCCGCAACGTCATCATCATCATGACGACCAACGCCGGCGCCGAAACCATGAACAAGGCCACCATCGGCTTCACCAATCCGCGGGTCGCCGGTGACGAAATGGCCGACATCAAGCGCCTGTTCACGCCCGAGTTCCGCAACCGGCTCGACGCCACGGTCAGCTTCAAGGCGCTGGACGAAGTGGTCATCCTGCGCGTGGTGGACAAATTCCTGCTGCAGCTGGAGACCCAGCTGGCCGAGAAGAAGGTCGAAGTCACCTTCACCGACAAGCTGCGCAAGTTCCTCGCCAAGAAAGGCTTCGACCCGCTCATGGGCGCGCGCCCCATGCAGCGCCTGATCCAGGACACCATCCGCAAGGCGCTGGCCGACGAACTGCTGTTCGGCCGCCTCACGGAAGGCGGGCGGCTATTGGTGGACCTGGACGAAAAGGACGAGGTGCTGCTGGACATCGAACCCCTGCCCAAGAAAGAAGGCAAAGGCACCCGCCAGGAGCCGGCCGAGCCCGAGCAGGCCACGGCGGGCTGAGACCCCACGCTCCCGCCCCTGAAAAACGCCGGCCCTGTGCCGGCGTTTTTTCGCTTCCCGGTGTGCCTTTTCCGTTTCCCTTCTATATAAAAACGATAGCGAATAATGACCATTTCACGCTGGGTATGGGCCAAAAATTGCCCGAAAGCCTGCCCGCGGCCTGCGGTGGGCCTGCTATCCTGCCGCCCATGAGCCTCTCCACCCCTGCGGCTGCCACCGCGCCGCTGCCCGCCACCCACACCTTTGTCTGGCACGACTACGAAACCTTCGGTGCCGACCCCCGGCGCGACCGGCCGGCGCAGTTTGCGGCCATCCGCACCGATGCCGGGCTGCGCGAAATCGGTGAGCCCGTCATGGCCTACTGCCAGCCCGCCACCGACTACCTGCCCGACCCCGACGCCTGCCTGATCACCGGCATCACCCCGCAGGAATGCCTGGCCAAGGGCGAGCCCGAGGCCACGTTTGCCACCCGCATCGAGCGCCTGCTGGCCGAGCCCGGTACCATCGGTGTGGGCTACAACACCATCCGGTTTGACGACGAATTCACCCGCCACCTGTTCTGGCGCAACCTGATCGACCCCTACGCCCGCGAGTGGCAAAACGGCTGCGGCCGCTGGGATTTGCTCGATGTGGTGCGCGCCGCCTGGGCGCTGCGCCCCGAAGGCATCACCTGGCCCGAGCGGCCCGATGGCAGCGGCCCCAGCTTCAGGCTGGAGCACCTCACCGCCGCCAACGGCCTGGCGCACGAGGCCGCGCACGACGCGTTGTCAGACGTGCGCGCCACCGTGGCGCTGGCCCGGCTGATCCGCGACCGACAGCCCAAACTGTTCGACTTCTGCTTTGCCCTGCACCGCAAAGACCGCGTGGCGCAGGAGCTGGGCCTGCCCTGCGCGCCGGCACACGCGCGGCCGTTTGTGCACATCTCGGGCATGTTCCCCACCGAGCGCGGCTGCATCGCCATCATGTGGCCGCTGGCCAGCCACCCCACCAACAAGAACGAACTGATCGCCTGGGACCTGGCGCACGACCCCACCGAACTCGCCAGCCTGGACGTGGCCACGCTGCGCCAGCGCCTGTTCACCCGCAGCGCCGACCTGCCCGAGGGCGTGGCCCGCCTGCCGGTGAAAACCATCCACCTGAACAAATCCCCCGTCGTCATCGGCAACCTGAAGGTGCTGACGCCGGCGGTGCGGCAGCGCTGGGCCATCGACATCGACCGCCAGCTGGCCCACGCCGCCATCGCCCGCGACCTGCCGGACATGAGCGCGATCTGGCCCGAGGTCTTTCGCCGCCCCGCGCCCGAAGGCCCCACCGACGTGGAGCAAGACCTGTACGGCGGCTTTGTCGGCAACGCCGACCGCCGCCGCCTGAACCAGCTGCGCACCCTGACCCCGCCCGAACTGGCCCGCGCCCGCACCGGCTTTGACGACCCGCGCCTGGCCGAGCTGCTGCTGCGCTGGCGCGCCCGCAACCACCCCGACACCCTGAACGCCGACGAAGCCGCCCACTGGCAAGCCCTGCGCGAGGCCCGCCTGCTGGCGGGCGAGGGCGGCGCCCGCACCCTGGCGCAGCTGCAGGAGCGCCTGGACACCCTGGCCGAACAGGCGATGGAGCAAGGCGACGAACGCGCCGAAGCCATCCTGGGCGCGCTGGCCGACTGGGCAGAGCACCTGGGGGCGGATGTGGGGTGAGCGGGACGCCTGCGATACGCCGCACGAGTGGAGGTGACGACCTGCCATCCGCTGGCGTTGCTCGGTTAATGTATCTACAATAACATTGTGCTGATCACCTGCGACCCCGAAAAGCGCGAGAGGACCTTGGCTGACCGCGGCCTCGACTTTGAAGATGCACGTGTCGTTTTTGAAGGGGTGCATTTCGAAGTCGAAGATACCCGCCAGGACTACGGTGAACGGCGGCTGATCTGTTACGGCTTTTTGGGTGATCGGATGGTGGTTGTCGGATACACACCGCGTGGCGCGGCTCGCCACGTTTTCAGTATGAGGAAAGCCAATGACCGCGAGCAAGCGCGCATCGCCCCCCTCCTTGGGTTCTGATCTCACACGCGTGGCCGCCCACGCCATTCAGCAGGCGGAATACGAAGAACTTCCGGAGCTGACCGACGACATGCTCGTCCGAGGCGCGGTCAACAAGGGTGGGCGTCCCCGGTCGCCGAATCCGAAGCGGTTGATCTCGATTCGCCTCACCGAAGATGTCATTCAGCGCTGGCGGTCCACCGGGCCGGGCTGGCAGACACGCATGGCCGAAGCACTGGCCCGCTCCGCGCCGGCCGGCGGCTGAGCATCACGACCGCCGACCACGCTGAATCCACGCGGGGTGCAGCACAGGATGGCGCATGTGGGGTGAGCGGGACGCCGGTCTGCCGCCTCCCATTGGTTGCATGCGATGTTTTCAGCCAAAAACGGCCAATACCCAGCGTGGAAAGGTCATTGTTTGCTATGAAAACAGGACTGTTTTCGACGCCATATGGGCTGCAGGCAAGCTGACACAGGGGTCCGCCAGCGCATCCAGCGGGCTGGTCGTGCCGCCGGCCGCCACCTTGAGCACGTGGGTGTAGATCATGGTGGTGGACACGTCCGAATGCCCCAGCAACTCCTGCACCGTTCTGATGTCTGTACCTGCTTGCAGCAAGTGGGTGGCGAACGAGTGACGCAAGGTGTGGACAGACACGTGTTTGGCAATGCCCGCCTGTATCACCGCCTTTTTCAGTTGCCGGTTCAGTCTTTCTTCAAACAAGTGGTGACGGCGCTCAATGCCCGTTTGCGGGTCTATAGACAGCTTGGCCGATGGAAACACCCAAAACCAGGCCCAACTCTCACCCGCTCTGGGGTACTTGCGCTCCAGCGCATGAGGCAGATACACGCCGCCGCGTCCGCTGGCCCGGTCCTGACCCCAAACGGCGCGAACCTGAACCAACTGTGCCCGCAACCGGGAAACCAGCGCCCTGGGCAGCATCACCACGCGGTCTTTGTCGCCCTTGCCGCTGCGCACAATGATCGCGTGGCGGTCGAAATCCACATCCTTGACCCGCAAACCCAAGGCTTCGCGCAGGCGCAGCCCACTGCCGTAGAGCAAGGCCGCCAACAGTGCCTCGGTACCCGCCATGTGGGAAAGCAACGACTGAACCTCCTGCACCGTCAACACCACTGGAATCCGCTTGCGCTCCGGCGGTCGACCAATCTGTTGCATCCAAGGCAACTCGATGCCCAGTACCTGCCGATACAAGAACAACAGTGCATTGAGCGCTTGCCGATGGGTTGCGGGCGAAACCTGCTTCTCGGTCGCCAACATCGTCAAAAAGCCCTCGACCTCAGCTTGCCCGATGTCGCGCGGATGCCGAAATCCGCCGACGCTGCGTGCAGCCCACAAAACAAACGCTTTGGCCCAGTAGACATAAGCCTTCTCGGTCTGTAGGCTGTAGTGCAGGTAGCGAACCCGTTCGCGCACCTGATCGAGCAGCTTGATGGACCGGGGAGGTACCCAGTCAGGTTTGTCGGATCTGTTATACCTGTTCATGCATCCAGTATGATGCGTTACAGAATTGATTTCAAACACTTTTTTGGGGTGCCGTGCGACTTTGTTTAACGACCACGGTTGTGGGTATCCGGTGTTTGGTCAGATAAACCACAAGTTAGATTCACTCAATACACATCTTTCGAAGGGGAGCGCGTAGATGGCACGAGCATCTAGTCCGGAGGTCAGAAACGAGGCAGAAGAGTCTCTGGCCCGAATGCAGACCTTTGATGTACAGCAACTGCCGCGCGAGTCTGAACTAGGGACTGAACTCAACTTTCGCGCCGCCGTCGAACCCGCCGAGCGACTGGTCTCGCTGTACAAACGCCTCTCCGTGACAGCACTGGACGATCTCTCCGTTCAGGCATTGCAGCAGATTAAGGATCGGGCGAACACCGACTTCACACACCTTAAGCAAGTACTCGACTTCAAGGTCGCGACGCAATCCAACCCACAGCAGACCCGCGACTCTCTGATTCAGCAGATTGCGCAGACCTACGAACCATCTTTTCAGATACTTCATCCGTACATCGCATACTCTCTTCACAGGTCGGCAGACTTCCAACGCCTCGACGCTGACGCAAGAGCAACGATGCAGGCAATCGCCGATCGGGCAAGGAAGCTCGAAACGCAGCTGCAGGAGCACGAAGGAGAAGCCAAGAGGGTTCTTGAGGAAGTGCGCAAGGTGGCAGCCGAGGAAGGGGTCACTCAACAGTCGATTCACTTCAAGAACGAAGCGGAACGACATGAAGGCGAGGCCGTTACCTGGCAAACACGAACTGTGAATCTGGCGTGGGGCCTTGGTACATATGCGGTCATCAGCATCTTCCTGCACAAGGTTCCATTTCTCGCTCCGACGAACAGCTATGAGACAGTACAGCTTGCAGTGAGTAAAGTCTTGGTCTTCTCGGTGCTGGCCTACATGCTCTTCTTGGCAGCTAGAAACTTCCTCAGCCACAAACACAACGCCATCGTGAATCGTCACAGGCAGAACGCACTCATGACCCACAAGGCGCTTGTCGAAGCGGCCAACGAGTCCGGCGTTCGCGACGCGATAATGGTCCAGGCGGCAGGCTGCATCTTCGCGCCCCAGGGAACGGGGTACACGCAAGAGTCGACGGTAGACACTCAAGGAGCTAGACCAGTAGTGGAGCTACTGTCAAAGTCGATGCCGAAAGCGTGAATCTAACCCCTCGCTCAAGCTGACCCGCTACGGCAGGCACTGTAAGCCCGGCCCGAGCCAGTCGAACTATCGTCTCAGTCCGGGCTTACAGTACCTGCCTCCGCGGGCAGCTTAGCTCGAACGTTAGACGGCTCATGCAACGTGCCGTCCGCGTCACCCTCATGCTCGTCGCACTGAGCCTGCTCCTTGCGCCGATCCACATCTTGCTTGCGTGGCCGCGGCTGCCCACTTCTCTCTTCGGCTGGGTCGTCCTGCTCTTCCTTACCGTCCCTCTAGCCGTGCTCGGCGAGTGGTTGCTTCAGTACCGCGACATCCGTTTTCTACGCCCAATCGACAGTCTCGCAACGCGGGTCGCGTCCTCGCCATACCGTCTCCCTGTCGCGGTCGCTTGTGTGGTCGTCGTCGGCGCCGTTGCGTTCGCGCTTCTGTTTGTTCTCGTTGCCCCATGATCATCCCTGCACACCGCTCGCTTCGGCCGCCGTCTAACCCTTCGTGTATGGACTCCCCCACAAAGGCAAGAAACTGATTGATGTTTTGGCTGTTGGGGAAACGCCTGCAGTCGACTATCCGGCATCTATGACCGGCCCCCTTATCCCCGTACCAAGCGCAACTTCCCGCCGGCCACCGCCCCTTTGGCCTTTTTAGGCAGGTTTTCAGGCTAAAAGCCCCAATACCCAGCGAAAAAAGGTCATTGTTTGCTATGAAAACTGGACTAGTTTCAGGGTCGCCCGGGCCCGGTGCGGTCTTCCACCCGGGGCCGCGCCGGGACTCGTACCCGCGGCAGGCCGTCAACCATCCACACCGAGCCCAACGCGGTACGGAAACAGCCGGGGCGATGCAACTATGGGGTGCCGGGTTTCGGGGGTTCTTTAGACCTGTGAATTTGCCCAGTAAAAGGCTTGCAATCCGTTGATGTACAACAATTTTCTGGCGGATTCCGCGCCCAGAATATCCTGCGCGGTCCAGCTTATCCGGCAGAATCTTCGGCATACATTACGTTGGGCAGCTATGAGGTTCCTATGATGCGCATTCCAATCTTTTTTTTAGTCGGCGCGCTAATGTCCGTTGTCGTAGAGGCCCATACGAGTTACGAGGCCGACCTCGTTTGCCCGATCGGTGGTGAGAAATTCAAAGCGGTGCTTGCTGGCTCTGGGACAAGCTATGGCAAGTTTCTCGATCTAAAACCATATGGCCCTATCGCAGCACCTTGGCCTCTTGCCAAATGCCCAGCCAATGGCTTTGTCATGTTTCAGGACAAGTTTTCTGATACCGAACTTAGTCGCCTCGAAACATTCGTCGCCTCTACTCAGTATCAGGAATTGAAGAAAACTCACACCAACTACTACCTTGCTGCGTCGCTTCAGCGGCAAATTGACGCTCCACTCTCTCAATTAGCCTCAACCCTGCTACAAGCCACTTGGGAGGCTCCCGGCGGCCTCTATTCCGTCTATGCCGCTGAAGCACTGGAGGCCTATCTTGCTTTACTGAAAGTCGAACCAACGGACAGCAAGAGTTGGGTAACTTATCAGCTAATTGCTGGTGAGCTGGAGCGACGCTTGGGGAAATTCGAGGCCGCTGCGAACCGATTTTCTGTTTTGAAAGAGAACCCCAGTCTCAATTCATTCGTAAAAGGAATAATAGAATTTCAGCTCCAACTAATCTCGGAGCAAAACTTGACGTCTCAGCCAATTCCCAGCGGCAAGAAGTGATGGTGCAGCGCTGCCCAACCCATCATTCCACCGGACGCTGCGCGATAAAGCCGCGCAGTGCCGGTGAATTCATTCGTTAGGCCTCACATTCAAAGGACTCTTCATGCCATCCAGATTCTTACCCTCTCTCGCCGCGGCCGCCGTACTGACCGGTTGCGCGGTGGGCCAAACGACCATGGACAGGGATCCACCGGATCTGCGGTCCCTTGGTGAGGATGCGATCCTTGTCTTGAAGCTCCAGCCAGAGTACAGAGTTCACATCATCTCTGGAACCAAAACCACTGACGGCTGGGCGTCAGACGAGACGCCAATGAGCAGTGCAGTCGTCGTCAACACCTTTCCGAAGAGAGAGTACATAGTTGCGCGGGTCAAAGGTACGCGGTCAAACCAAGTCTACGGACTCTCGGCTGTCTTGCCGGCGGGAATCGGTGTGGCGGTGCCTCACTTCAAGGCCTGCACAGGTGACTTAACACCGACCTTTGAGGTGCCGCCGGGACAGGTGACGTACGTGGGCAGTGTGCTCGTCACGGGGAAGGGAGACGTCGTTCAACCCGGTCCGAGTGAAGACTTGTCCCGTGTAAGGGCTCAGCTATCTGTCGATTTCCCTGCAGCATCGTCCGCGATGGAGTTCAGGCCACTGAAGATGACGCGTCTCAGCAAGGCACTTTGCGCAAGCCCGAAGATTGTCGTTCCGGTGCCGACTGTCCGGTGAGGCCTAACTTAGCGCTCAACCGGACCCGCCACGGCAAGGCGCCCCGCGCTGGTGGTGGGGGCTTCGCCCATTCTCCACCACCAGCGCGGGGCGCCTTGCCGCGTCGTGCCGGTTAGCTCTACGTTATGTCGCAGGGCCAATAGCATGAACGTTGCCTACAAATTCAAGATCTCGCCGCCCGCCAGTCCTTCGGTGGACAAGGCGTCGCCGCTGCCCGAAGAGTTGATTCTGTCAATCCCTCCTGCGTATTGGTCGATCCCGCCTCTTGGCATGATTGCCTTTCCAGGGTTTGCGTGCGTTAGCACGCAATCTCCAGTCACATTCGCTCACCCTGCCGGACACGCAGCTGTAGTGACTGTGCGGTCTGTGGACGGCAGCCCTACAGAGCAACAATCCGCTGAGGTTGTGGAAGCTTCTCGTAAGCAAGTTCAGGAGATCTTGAGCAACGTCATAGAAAGACACGGTGCTCCCAACGTTTCGAGCGATGAATTGGCCTTGTGGGAAGGCATCCGGCTTGTCAAGGTACGAGCCAATGTCCCTAGCTTCGCTGGACCACGCTATTTTCTTCTCTACGCTGCAATAAGCCCAATAGGACACTTAGCGCTAATCACAGTTGAAGGTCCCGGCGCCCCCTCTGAAATGGCGATCAAACTCGATCCAATAGTCAAGGCGGTGCGCTTTGCAACATAACAGGTCGGCTCAGAGGCGACGGCCTTGGGCCGCGCCTGGCCTCCAACGTTCGGCGTCATGACGAAGCTGCAGTTTTTATAAGGGAACCGGGTATTGCTTATGTTCACCCTCATTGAGTCCAAATTAGAAATCGCCAAGGCTCAGCGTAAGCTGGAATCTGCCATTCGTCGAGATTTCAAGCAAAGGGCAACCAAGAACATTGGCTACCCTGGGGGTACGACCTTCGACGCCTCTGTGTTCACCGATGGAACCTACTGGTACTGGTCATCCGACCACAAAGGCAAGGATGTCGCGAATCCAAGGCGCCTAAACTGGTTCGGCCTGTTTAATGCCGAAGGTGGTTTGCAGATTTCGGTCGAAATAAACACTGCATACGAAGGGCGCAACGACCAAGTCGCCGGATTCTTTGCTCGCGACAACACTACCGGGTCGATCTACCTTCTACATTCCGGGCGTGTGGGCGGCGGAACTAAAGGCGTTGGTAAGTCCGCGTTTCTGGCATGGAGCGACCAGCGTCCTGTAGATATTGTTGATTCATCTGGGGGTGTCCGAGAGGGTGTATTGGTTATGCCAATCGATGGCATTGCTGCAAGTCGTTCTGCTGTTCGGTACGTCGATATCATTGCCCGCTTCAAACTGGCTGTTCGTGCCGGCGACATCGAAACGCATGAGTTTCAGCGTAAGAAAAAGGAACTCGACGACTTTTACTCCGAGGCACGCGGAAGGCGAAAGGGGCGGCGATCTGCCGAGATCGACTATTTATCTCGCCATGGCGACGTTGTTGATGCTTTGAACTCATGGCGCACGTCGGAACCACTTCCCAAAGGAGGACGCATTGTCAAGAACGTCCTGATCGATATGGGGGTCGCAGTTGGTCGTGATCTTGTTGAGGTTTTTGAAGTCAAGACGAGTACGGCGCGATCAGACGTCTATTGCGCCATCGGCCAACTCATGGTTCATGGCACAGCTGCGGGCTGCCGAAGAGCAATCGTCCTGCCTCACAAAGAGGCAATCGCTGCTGACTTGAAAGATGCGCTACAGCGGCTAAGAATTGAGCTTCTGAAGTTCAAGCTGGACGAACAGAAGGCAACGATATTCTGACGCCGAACCCATCATTCCACCGGACCTTGCGCAAAATGCCGCGCAAGGCCAGTGAATTCAATCGTTAAGGCTCGCATTCGAGATGTTGCCGGCACTCAAGCGAAAAGCGGGCGAGGCGCTTCTAGTTGCTGCGGACGTCGCTGGCATTGTCGCGTCCCTAGCGGGCGCGTCGATCGTCGCGTTCTTGGGCAAGGTAATGCTTGCGGTCGTCCTCTTCGCGGTGGCTCTCGGCTTCTGCCTACGCCTCTCGGCCCGGAGAAAGGTAAAGTTCGCCGCCCCACATCCTTATCCCGCATGGACAAGGCCTGCCTCGGCGTTGCTTGCTTTCGTTGAGGTGGCGCTACTCGTGGAGGCAACGAATCTGCCCGTTCGGTTCATTCAACCCGGCTTCGAGCCGTGGCACTGGGCGCTTGTCGTCGCTGCATTTGTGGTTGCATACTCGCTGCACATGCGCCTGTTTCGCGCGTTGGTGGGGCAGAAGAATGTCGCGACGCAGCCTTAACAAACAAGTCGACACGGACGCTTTGCGGCGTCCGGTCGCTGCACTCCCTCCTGGCGCAAGTCGCCGGTCACACGCACGTCGGACCGCGCTAATAGTGGTAGCGCAATTGGGCAATCAGCATTGAATCGCCATCCATCCTGTAAACCATGCGGTGCTCGTCGGTGATTCTTCGAGACCAGTATCCAGCAAGCGCATGCTTCAAAGGTTCAGGCTTGCCGATTCCGGCAAAAGGTTCGCGCTGCACCTCTTTGATCAGTTTGTTGATGCGCTCAACCATGCGTTTGTCTTGTTGTTGCCAGTAAAGGTAGTCATCCCATGCGGTAGCCGCCTGGGGAGTCCATGTCCGCCCCTTCAAAGCCGGCGTGCAGGCCACGGCCACATACAAGCCATCGACCGCACGCTTTCCGCGGGCGGCTCGCCGTCGCCTGGGGGCCGTACCCCGCAACTGCGCGGATCACTCGGGACGGGGGCGTCCCTTTCATTCGTTAGACTGCGCAGATGCCTGGTGGCGATGCCTTCCTTCCCCTACGGTGATCGCAATGTTGACAACCCCTGAGAACACGCAGCTCAAACTCGCACACCGCATCTTCCGTTCACCACCAGCGCGCTTGCTGCTGCTCGGCTTCATTCTGGTGATTTTTATGTCCCTGAACGCGGATGTGATGACCAGCTATGCCGGCGAGCCGGTCAAAGCGGTTCTGCACATCGTTGCGTTGGCCATCGCCGGTTTCGCGGTGTATGCCGGCTACGCATACTTTTTTGAAAAGCGTGCCGTATCGGAACTCGCCTTGCCGGGCATGGGGCCGCAACTCGGTTTCGGCCTGCTGATGGGGGCAGGCTTGTACGCAGCCTGTGAAGTGATCCTGATGGCCCTGGGCATCTACCGTATCGTTGGCTTGAATCCGCTGAGCTACATGGTTCCGGCGATTGCCATGGCGCTGAGTTCGAGCATCTATGAGGAGCTCTTGTTCCGGGGCGTGCTGTTCGGCGCGGTCGAGCAGTGGCTTGGCAGCTGGGCAGCCCTGGTGGTGTCTTCCCTCGTGTTTGGCCTGACCCACCTGATCAACCCGCAGGGCACGTTGGAAGGTGCGCTGTTCATCGCGGTCGAGGCCGGCATCTTGCTGGCCGCAGCCTACATGCTTACACGCCGGCTGTGGATGAGCATCGGCTTCCACATGGCGTGGAACTACACGCAGTCGGCCATTTT
The DNA here is from genome assembly GCA_016790575.1 of Burkholderiaceae bacterium. Taxonomy (GTDB): domain Bacteria; phylum Pseudomonadota; class Gammaproteobacteria; order Burkholderiales; family Burkholderiaceae_C; genus JAEUOU01. The sequence continues at coordinate 79,116 of JAEUOU010000010.1, forward strand.
TTCCGGCATCGTCTCCGGCAACGATGCGCAGCCCGGCCTGATCCGGTCCACGGTGAACGGTCCCGACTGGCTGACCGGCGGCAGCTTTGGCGTTGAATCCTCCGTGCTTGCGCTGCTCCTGTGCACCACGACCGGTATCGTGATGCTGGTCATGGCGGTAAAGCGCGGAAAGATCGTGCCACCCGTCTGGAGGCGCCCGGCCCCGCTGAATGCCCATCACAAGGCGGGCTGACCCGAACGGTTACCCGATACGCATGAGGCGATGCCCCCAGCTTTCCGCCCTGAAACGCCTTCAGCCACGGGCGGCTGCGTGATAGCGCCACGCAGCGCCCGCCAGGCGCACCGTGGCGATCAATGCACTGCATCCGCCTCACCCTCCACCGCCGGAAGAAGACCCCATGACCGAAAACCCATCTGATTCCAACGCCTCGCCGCAGGCGAAGCTGGCGGCGCCCGGGGCGGGCTTGCCGTTTTTGCAGGCGCTGGCCTTGCGGCATGTGCTGTTTCCCGCGTTTTGCCGCAAGACATCGTGGGACGAGGCGCTGGCGCTGTTTCTGCGCGAGGGCGAAACGGTCGCGGCAGCGGCGCAATCGCTTTCGGACCAGGCCTTGCAGACCCGTGTCCTCATTCGCGCGCCGATGGGCATCGAGGACAGTTCGCGTTACTGGTCGGCTGCGATGGTGCTGGAGCATCTGATCGAGGTCGGCTCCCGGGTGGCGACCGGTGTCGTCGAACTGACGCACAGCCGGGCGGTGTCGGTGAAGGCCGATATTGCGGACGTGAAACCCAAAGGCCGCAACGGCACGGACATCGTCGCCGCCTACCGGGCGTTTCTGGCCGATTACCAGGACAAGCTGCTGCGCCAGACCGGCCACCGCGACGCACGCGGCACCGCGCCCCATCCGTGGTTCGGCGACCTGACCGCGCAGCGCTGGGTGTGCCTGGGCGCGATTCACCAGCAAATTCACCGCCGCCAGATGCAGCGCATCATCGCCGGCTTGCCGCAGGGCTGATCGCGGCCCGCTGGCCCGGATCGCAGGCACTTTCCCCGACCCCTGCGGGCCTGCGGAGACGTCTTCTTGGCCAAATAGGGCCATACCCAGCGTGAAAAGGTCGTTTTCTGCTATGAAACCAGGATCGAATTTCGTCGCTTTCGGCCCGGCAGGCGCGTTCCGCCACCGCGCGGGCGGTTGAGCGAAATCGCCCGGTCGGGCCTCCGGGCAGGGGGGCACCCGGTCACTGACCTTGACCGAGGGCGTAGCCGGCCTCACCGTCGAAGGTGCACAGGTGTTCGGTCTTGATGAAATCCAGACCGTCACTGATCAGGTTGTGCAGCAGGTCGACCACTTCGGCGTGGCTGACGGTTCGTGGATTTCCGGCGGCATCGGTGCCGACGAAGCGGCAGCGCCAGTGGTCGGTGCAGAACGTCTCCGGAAAACCGCCGGGCCATACCTTGACCCCCCGGTTGGTGATCATCTGTAGCGTGAAGCCGGCGGGGCGGGGCTGGTGGGCCAGCGTGGCCAGTCGTCCGGCCAGGAACTCGGCGCTCACGCCCGCCGCGTGGACGAACACGTCAACGCCCACCATCGCCTTGGCGGCTGCGGGTCTGCGCGGCGGGGTCGCGGGGGCAGACCGCGGGGTCTCGGGCGCCAGCGCGTAGCGCACCGGCTTGAAGTGGGCCGGCTTGCGCCCCAGCCGTTCGATGATGGCGTCGGCGAAATCCATGCTGCCGAAGGGCCGGTAGGCGTTTGGCGAACCGCCTGTCCCGCGCAGGTCTGCGGTGAACACGCCGTCTTCGATGGTGGCCAGCCAGGCATTGTGGATGCGGGTCGCCACCTCGGGTTGGCGGATGTGCACCAGCATCATCACCGCGGCCAGCAGCAGGCCGCTGGGGTTGGCGATGCCTTTGCCGGCGATGTCGGGCGCGCTTCCGTGGATCGCCTCGAACATCGCGACATGCTCGCCGATATTGGCGCTGCCGGCCAGCCCCACCGATCCGGTCATTTCCGCGGCGATGTCGCTGATGATGTCACCGTAGAGATTGCCGGTGACGATGACATCGAAGCGTTCGGGCTGGGTGGCCAGCCGGGCCGCGCCGATATCGATGATGTAGTGTTCGGACTCGATCTCCGGGTACTGGAGCTTGATTTCGTCGAACACGCGGTGAAAAAGACCGTCGGTCATTTTCATGATGTTGTCCTTGGTCATGCACGTCACCTTCCGGCGCCCGTGGGCGCGCGCGTACTCGAAGGCGTAACGGATGATCTTTTCGCAACCGGGCCGGGTGATGAGTTTGAGGCATTGAAACACCTCATCGGTCTGCCGGTGCTCGATGCCGGCGTAGAGGTCTTCCTCGTTCTCCCGGATGATGACCACGTCCATCGTCGGATGTTTGGTGTTGACGAAGGGGTGGTAGCTCACACAGGGCCGGATGTTGGCGTACAGGCCCAGCGTCTTGCGGATGGTCACGTTCAGGCTTTTGTATCCCCCGCCTTGCGGGGTGGTGATGGGGGCCTTGAGGAACACCCGGGTGCGCCGCAGGCTCTCCCAGCTTTGCGGCGCGATGCCGGCGGTGCTGCCGGCGCGGTAGAGCTTCTCGCCGATCTCGATGGTTTCGGGGGCGATCCGCGCGCCGGCCGCCCGCAGCACCTTCAAGGTGGCTTCCATGATCTCTGGGCCGATGCCGTCGCCGTAGGCCACGGTAATCGGCACGGCCAGCGGCTGCCCGGTTTCGGCGACCAGGTTGGCGTCGGAAAGCAGATGCTCGGGGGTGTCGTGTTTCATGGATCAACTCCTCAGGGATGTGAACGGAACGCCAGTGTGCGAGGGATGATGCATTGAGTAAAATTCTTTGTATTCATAAATTACATAGCTCTTGATCTATGAATCTGGAGCGCTGACCTGCCATGCCGACGCCGCTGCAACGCCTGCTTCGCACTTCGCCACAACAGCTACGGGCGTTCGAGGCCACGGCGCGGCTGTTGTCGGTCACGCAAGCGGCCCGCGCCCTGCATGTCAGCCAGCCCACGGTCAGTGTGCAGCTCAAGCAGTTGGCCGAACTGGTGGGGGAGCCGCTGTTCGAGCCGGCAGGCCGGGGCCTGCGCCTGACGCGCGCCGGCGAGGCCTTGCAGGAAACGGTGCGTGAAATCAACGCGTCGTGGCAGGCGTTCGAAAACCGTTTGGGCGAACTGCGCACGTTGCTGAAAGGCCGACTGAAACTGGCCGCGGTGACCACCGCCGAGTACTTTGTGCCGGATCTGCTGGGGCCTTTCGGGGCGCTGCATCCCGGCGTCGATATCGAACTGGCGGTGGAAAACCGTGACCGGGTGATCACCCGTTTGCACCAGCGGGCGGACGATCTGGCGGTGATGATGTTGCCCCCCGACGAGCTGCCGCTGCAGAGCCTGCCCTTTCTTGACAACGCCCTGGTGGTCATCGCCCCGCGGGGGCACCGGCTGCTGGCGTCGCGGCAGCCGGTGTCCCTGCGGGAGCTGGCGGACGAGCGATGGCTGATGCGCGAACAGGGCAGCGGAACGCGCTGGGTCACGGAGCAGCATTTTGTCTCGCGAGGCTTTCGCCCCCGCATCGCCATGAGCCTGGGCAGCAACGAGGCGTTGAAGCACGCCGTGGGGGCCGGACTCGGACTGGCCGTGATCTCGCGTCTGGCCATCGCGCCCCAGCCGGACGCGCCCTGGGTGGTGTTGCCGGTGGAGGGGTTTCCGGTGATACGGCCGTGGCTGCTGGTGTGGCGCACGGACCTGCCCCTGGCGGCACCGGCGCGCCAGTTTGTGCGCTACCTGGAAGACCGGCAAGGCGCCGCGCCAAACCCGGGCGGGCTGGGCGCGCCTTAGGCGCCGCGCTGCGCCAGGACGTCGTCCGCGTGCGCCAGTGCCAGCGGAACTTCCTGCGCCAGAAAGTCCCACACGGCGCGGATGCGCGGGCTGGAGTGCAGTTCGCGATGCGCGGTCAGCCACAGCGGCAGCTCGGGCAGCGGCAGGTCGGCGAGCAATTGCACCACGCCGGGCGCGGCGGCGGCCAGGTAACGCGCCATGAAGCCGACGCCGATGGCGGCCTCGACGGCTTTGGCGTAGACCACAAAGTCGTCGCTGCGGAAGGCGAATCGCTGCGGGCTGACCGGCGCGCCCATGGCGGCAAACCCCCGGATCAGGTCGGTTTCGCGGTCCTGTCCCACCAGGCGGTGCGCGGACAGGTCGGTGATCGAGGTCGGGGTGCCGTGCCGGTGCAGGTAGTCGGCGTGGGCGCAGGCGGTCATGCGCACGGCGGCGATGCGCCGGGCGATCAGGCTGCCTTGTTCGGGCCGGACCATCCGCAGCGCGATGTCGGCCTCGCGCTCGAGCAGGTTGCTGATGGCATTGGTGGCCACCAGCTCGATCTGGATCTGCGGCCAGGCATGGGCCAGCCGTGCGATCAGCGGGGGCAGCAACACGGTGGCGACCGGCTGGCTGGCCGTCAGCCGTACCGTGCCGGCAACCGTGGTCTGGCTGGCTTGCAGGCTGCGCTCCAGCGCCGCGGCTTCTTCGGCCATGCGGCGGGCGTGGGGCAGCAGGCTGCGGGCATTGTCGGTCGCACGCAGGCCGCGCGCCGTGCGCTCGAACAGCACCATCCCGCACTGACGTTCCAGCTCCGCCAGCTGGCGGCCCACCGTGGGTTGGCTCAGGCCCAGGTGCCGTGCCGCGGCCAGCAGGCTGCCATGGTCGGCCAGCGCCAGCAGGGTCGGGAAAAGATGCCAGTTGACGTTGGGCTTCATGGAAGGGTTTGGGTGCTGAGGGGGAGCGGATCAGCTATTCAATAATGAATAGCTTAATTGCATGAATCGCCAATTGTGCAGAGTCAGGAGGGTTTGCACAATGACATCGAAGGCAGACGACGGCCGTTTGCCCCGGCGAAATCCGAAAGGGAAAACCCATGCAACGACGTGTTTTTGTTCGACTGATCGGCGGTGGAGTGGTAACAGCCGCCGCCGCGCCCGCCTTGACGGCGTGTTCGTCCGACCTCCCGGCGGAGGCGCTGGCGGCCTGGCAGGGACCCGGCAATCCGCCTCCGCCCGGCACTGACCCGCGCCGATGGCTGCTGGCCCACGCCATCCTGGCGCCGCATTCGCACAACCTGCAAAGCTGGCTGGTTGATCTGCGCGAGCCCGGCGTGATCACGCTGTCGGTGGACCGTGGGCGCCTGTTGCCGGAAACCGACCCGTTTTCCCGCCAGATGATGATGAGCCAGGGGACATTTCTGGAGCTGCTGGATCAGGCGGCCCGGGCCATCGGGCTGCGCGCGGAGATCACGCTGTTTCCCGACGGGGTGCCGCCGCCGGACCGCCTGACGGACCAGCCGACGGCGCGCATCCGCTTGTTGGCGCAGGCTGGGGTCACCCCCGACCCGCTGTTTGCCCAGATCTTCCGGCGCCGCACCAACCGCGAGGCCTACGAATCGCGCGAGCCGGACGCCCAGGCGCTGCGCACCATTGCCGAGAGCGTCACCGGCCATGAAAGCGGTCGTGGATTGCGCCTGGACTGGACGGGTGCGGCGCGTGGCGAGGCCTTGCGCCAGCACCGCGAGATTGCGATGGCCGCCTGGAAAATCGAGATGGAGACCCCCCGCACCATTTTGGAGTCGTACCGCTGGCTGCGCATCGGCCCGAAAGAGATTGCGCAGCACCGCGATGGCATTTCCATCAACAGCCCGCTGGTGCGGGCGCTGACGGCCGTGGGCCTGTTTGACCGCAGCGTGGCGCCCAAGCCGGGTGATTCGGCCGTTGCCGGGCAGATACGGACTTTCAATGAACGCATCGCCAGCACCCCGCTGTTCTTCACCCTGGTCAGCGCCGATAACCTCCGCCCCACCCAGGTGGCCGCCGGACGCGCTTATGTGCGGGCGCAGCTTGCGGCCACGGCCCTGGGGATTTCCATGCATCCGCTGCAGCAGGCGCTGCAGGAATACCCCGAACAGGCGGCGGGGTACCGCCAGATTCACCAGCTGGCTGGGGCCACGGCGCCCGGCGAAACGGTGCAGATGTGGGCGCGGGTGGGCTTTGCGCCGCCCGTCTCCCCGGCGCCGCGGCGGGGCGTAGAGGCGCATCTGACGGCCCGCTGAGGCGGCCCGCACCCGCCGCTGGCGCGCGGCGGGGCAGGGGACTGGCGGAAAACCGGCTTCCTGCGTCACAATCAGGCGATTTCGGGGCGTACCCAGCGCAAAAAGGTCGCTTGTTGCTATGAAAATTGATGTTTCGACCCCCCCCGGGCCGGCTGCCCGCGCTGGCGTGTCTGCTTGTGGCGCGCATGCAGCCGACTGGCGCAGCAGGGGGCAAGTGATGGCCCGGCGCGATTTTTTGCGACGGGGCGCCCTGGCCATGCTGGGCTCAGCCGCCGGGGCATGGGCGCAGCCTGCGGCTTCGGCCACCTCGGCCAGTGGATCGGCGCAGCGGGTGGTGGTGATCGGCGCCGGTCTGGCCGGCCTGGCCGCGGCCCGCAGCCTGCGGCAACTGGGCTGGGCGGTGACGGTGCTGGAGGCGCGCGAACGAATCGGTGGCCGAATCTGGACCAGCACCCAGTGGGCCGACATGCCGCTGGACCTGGGTGCCACCTGGATTCATGGGGTGCGCGGCAACCCGCTGACCGAACTGGCGGACGTGGCGGGCGCGTCACGCCGTATCACCCGCTACGACCGGGTGGCCAGTTATGCCACCGAAGGCCATTTGCTGACCGATGCCGAATCGGCGCGGCTGGACGGTTTGCGGCAGCAGGTTTTCGGCGCCCTACGCCGCGCGCAGGATGCGGACGCCGACCGTTCGGTGCGTCAGGTGGTCGCCCCGCTGCTGCAGGCCCACCCTTTGGGATCGGAGGGCCGGCGTTTCGTGGAGTTCGTGCTCAGCGGCGATATCGAGCAGGAGTACGGCGGCAGCGCCGCCCGCCTGTCCGCGCACTGGTTTGACAGCGCGCGCGCCCTCAAGGGCGATGACGCGCTGTTCACCGAAGGTTTCGGGGTGCTGACGCGGCACTTGGCCAGCGGGCTGGCGATCGAGACCGGACAGGTGGTGCGCGCAGTGCGCTGGGGCGGCCCCCAGGTGCGGGTGTTCACCGATCGCAGCGAGTTCGGGGCCGACCGGGTGGTGGTGACAGTGCCGCTGGGGGTGCTCCAGGCGAATGCGATTGACTTCGCGCCGGCGCTTCCAGCGGAAAAGCGCGCGGCGATCGAGCGCCTGGGCATGGGTGTGCTCAACAAGTGTTACCTGCGGTTCGGGCGGGTCTTCTGGCCGCCGGAGGTGGACTGGATGGAGCATGTGTCGGCGCAGCCCGGCCAGTGGACGGAGTGGGTCAGCCTTCGGCGCGCCACGGGGTGGCCGGTGCTCCTGGGCTTCAATGCGGCCGAGCGGGGCCGCGAGATCGAGGCGTGGAGCGACCGCGACATCGTTGCCAGCGCCATGGCGACGTTGCGCACCCTGTTCGGCAACGCGGTTCCCGAGCCGGTGGACTACCAGATCACCCGCTGGGCGGCCGACCCTTTTGCGCGCGGCAGCTATTCGTTCCACGCGCTTGGGTCCAGCCCCGCCATGCGCGATCAGCTGGCCGCGCCCCTGGCCGGGCGGGTCTTCTTTGCCGGCGAAGCGACCGCAAAAGCCGATTTCGGCACCGCCCACGGCGCCTACCTGTCAGGTCTGCGGGCCGCGCAGGCTGCGCACACCACACAGGGGGGCCACCGGTGATGGGTCAACACGTGGGCTGGGCAGGCTGTTTGCGCGGCGCTGAACCGGTCGTTTCACCGACGCCTTCGCATCACCAGCGTGCAACGGTCCGATGACGGCAGCCCTGGTCACCATCGCCGTCCTGCACTGGGCCGTGTTGCTCGTGCCGGGTTTCAATTTTGTGCTGATCGGCCAGCTGGCGGCCGGGGGCGCGCGGCGCGCGGCGCTGGCGGCGGTTGTGGGCATGACCACAGGAACGCTGATGTGGGCCCTGCTGGCGGTTGCCGGGGTCGGGGCGGTGTTCAGCACCCACCCGGTGCTGCGGCAGGTGGCGCAGGTGGTGGGGGGGATTTATCTGCTGGTGTTGGCGCGTAATCTGTGGCGGTCCGGTGGGTCGGCGCCTTCGGTACCCGATCGGGTGGTGTCGGCGCTGTCTGCTTTTCGCGCGGGCTTCTTTACCAGTGTGCTGAACCCGAAAATTGCGCTCTTTTATGGCAGCGTTTTCGCGACCGCGTTGCCGGCCGATCCCCCTGCACGGATGGCGGCGGCGGCGGTGGCGCTGGTCTACCTCAACTCATGGGTCTGGCACGGTGCGCTGGCGCTCGTGCTGTCCTTGCCGGGGGTTCAGAATGCCTACAGCGCTCGTCACCGGGCGTTGACGCGTGGCTCGGCGGTGCTGGTCGGCGCCTTCGGACTGCGATGGCTGGTTACGGCGTTGCTGGACGGGGGCGCGCGCCTGCCTTAGGCTCGACCGAAGTGTCGAAGGCGCGCCGGATGACTTCGATGCGGGCGCGATTCACGCCCCGATCCCCGAAACCGATGCGGCTGGCCGAGCGCAAGTGAATGACGCCTTCAGTCTCGGCCAGCAGAAACTCCAGGTCATCGGTAAAGCGCATGAGCGCCGTCTGGCTTTCGGCGTGCAGGTAGCCCGGCTCGTTGCGGACCACCACCGTGCGGTCCTGGCGCGCGAGGACGGCGGCGAGGCGTTGCATCGCGGCCTGCCCGCTGCCTTCATAGCGCAGCGGCGCAATCTGCGCGCGTTCGCGTTGCGGATGGTCCGGATGCCGGTTGGCCTGGCTACTGACGCTGTTGGGCGTGTGCGATGGCGGTCTGAGCAGCCCGCCCACCGCGCCAAGGTCCGACGGGCGGCTGCCGGCAAAAGCGCCCGCCTGGCCGGCCGCGACGGCCAGCAAGGCGATCGTCAGCAGGGTGGCCGGAATGCCCAGGAGCCATGCCTGCCATCGGCGCGAGGAGGGCGGTGTGGCCATGGATCAGCCGGTGCCGAACTGGCGGTCACCGGCATCACCCAGCCCGGGCAGGATGTACCCATGGGCGTCCAGGCCGCGGTCCACCGCGGCGGTCACGATGGCGACGTCCGGGTGCGCCGCCTGGACCGCCGCTATGCCTTCGGGGCAACCGACCAGGCAGACCAGCCCCAGGGTGCGCGGCCGCGCGGCGCGCACCCGCTGGAGCGCGGCGACCGCGGAATGACCGGTGGCGAGCATGGGGTCCAGCACCAGGGCGTCGCAGTCTTCCAGGCCGTCGGGCAGTTTGCAGTAGTAGTCGATGGCCTCAAGGCTTTGCGGGTCCCGGTACAGGCCGACATGGCCAATCCGGGCCTCGGGGACCAGCGTCAGAAAGCTGTCGAGCAGGCCCAGGCCGGCGCGCAGCACCGGCACCAGAACCAGGCCGCCGCCGGCGAGGGTCTGACCCGTGCAGGTTTCCAGCGGGGTCTGAACGGAACATGGCCGGGTGGGCAGGTGGCGGGTCGCTTCCACGGCCAGCAGCAACCCCAGTTCATGCACCAGACGGCGGAACTGGTCCGGCGGCGTCGCCCGGTCGCGCAGGCGCGCCAGCTTGTGGTGGACCAGCGGGTGCCGGACGGTGTGGACGTCAGCCATGATCGTGTCGTGAGGTCGGGACCTGGCCTCAGCGCCGCCGTCCGCCCAGAAGGCTGCCCAGCACGCCGCGCAGGATCTCGCGCCCCAGGGTTGTGCCCATGGTGCGTACCGCCGATTTGGCCATGGTCTGGACCAGGCCATCGTGCTGGGCGCCCCGCGGGCCGGTGCGACCGAACAGCACGTCATTGAGTTTGCCACCCAGCCCCTCGCCGCCACCGGCGGTAGCGCCTGCGGTGTCCCCGGTGGCCCCGCCCGCCGCGGCCGGCGCGCCGGCGGCGTGCTGGCGCAGCATTTCATAGGCGCTTTCCCGGTCGACCAGTTTTTCGTAGACGCCGGCCACGAGGGAGCCCTCCAGCAGGGCCTTGCGTTGCTCGGCGGCGATGGGCCCGATCTGGCTTCCGGGCGGCAGGACGTAGACCCGGGCGGTTTCCGTGGGGCGACCCTTGGCATCAAGGAAACTGACCAGGGCCTCACCGACGGCCAGCTCCGTGATGGCGGCTTCAATGTCCAGCCCGGCGCGGGGCCGCATGGTCTCGGCCGTGGCGCGAACAGCCTTCTGGTCGCGCGGGGTGAAGGCGCGCAGGGCGTGCTGGACCCGGTGACCCAGCTGGCCCAGGACGCTGTCGGGGATGTCCAGCGGGTTCTGTGTGACGAAATAGACGCCCACGCCTTTCGAACGCACCAGGCGGACCACCAGTTCGATGCGCTCGACCAGGACTTTGGGCGCTTCGTTGAACAACAGGTGGGCTTCGTCGAAGAAAAACACCAGTTTGGGTTTTTCCGGATCGCCGATTTCGGGCAGCAGCTCAAACAGCTCCGACAACATCCACAGCAGGAAGGTGGCGTACAGGCGCGGCGAGTTGAGCAGTTTGTCGGCCGCCAGGATGTTGATCATGCCCCGGCCGTCGACGGTCTGCATGAAGTCGTTGATGTCCAGCATGGGCTCGCCGAAGAAGCGGTCGCCGCCTTGCTGTTCGATCTGCAGCAGGCCGCGCTGTATGGCGCCCACGCTGGCGGCGCTGATGTTGCCGTACTGGGTGGTGAACTGTTTGGCGTTTTCGCCCACATGCTGCAGGATGGCCCGCAGGTCCTTGAGGTCCAGCAGCAGCATGCCGTTGTCGTCGGCAATCTTGAATACCAGGTTGAGCACACCGGTCTGGGTTTCGTTCAGATTGAGCATGCGGGCCAGCAGCAAGGGCCCCATGTCGCTGATCGTGGTGCGCACGGGGTGGCCCTGCTCGCCGAACACATCCCACACCGTTGCCGGGCAGGCGCGGGATGGCGGGGTCGGCAGCCCGCGTTCGGCCAGCACCTTGGCCATTTTTTCGCCCACATGGCCCGCCTGGCTGATGCCGGTGAGGTCGCCCTTGATGTCGGCCATGAAGACGGGCACCCCGATGGCTGAAAACTGCTCCGCCATCGCCTGCAGGGTGACGGTCTTGCCGGTTCCGGTGGCGCCCGTGATCAGCCCGTGGCGGTTGGCCAGGCCGGGCAGGATGAGGCATTCGGTGTCGCGGTTGCGTGCAATCAGCAGGGGTTCGGCCATGGCGGGAGCCCTTCGGAGGGGCAAAAAGTAAAATCGGGGTGACTAGATTAAATCAATGCAGAAGGGTTTGTGATGGCCGGCCACAGCAAATGGGCAAATATTCAGCACCGCAAGGGCAGACAGGACGAAAAGCGCCAGCGTATCTGGACCCGGGTGGTCCGCGAGATCATGGTGTCCGCCCGCACCGGCGGTGGTGATCCGGCGGCCAATCCGCGCCTGCGCCTGGCCATCGAGAAGGCCAAGGCGGCCAACATGCCGGCCGACACGGTCAAGCGCAACATCGACAAGGCCACCGGCAACCTGGAAGGCGTCAACTACGAAGAAATCCGTTATGAAGGGTATGGCATCGGTGGCGCGGCCATCATTGTCGACACCATGACCGACAACCGCGTCCGTACGGTGGCCGAAGTGCGCCACATCTTCAGCAAGTACGGCGGCAACATGGGCACCGAAGGTTCGGTGGCGTTCCAGTTCAAACATTGCGGCCAGCTGGTTTTTGCGCCGGGTACCAGTGAGGACAAGGTCATGGAAGTGGCGCTCGATGCCGGCGCCGAGGATGTGATTGCCGACGAAGAGGGCGCCATCGAGGTGCTGACGGCGCCGGGCGAATTCGAGGCGGTCAAGAATGCGCTCGAGGCCAGCGGCCTGGCGGCCGACATGGCGGAAGTGACGATGCGTCCGGAGAACACGATCGAACTGGCCGGCGAGGATGCGTCCCGGATGCAAAAACTGCTGGACATGCTGGAGGACCTGGATGATGTGCAGGCGGTTTTCCACAACGCCGAGCTGGCCGAATGAAGGGCGCCGGCATGAAGGTTCTGGTCATTGGGGGTGGCGGCCGTGAACACGCGCTGGCCTGGAAGCTGGCGCAGTCGCCCAAGGTGCAGCAAGTCTATGTGGCCCCGGGCAATGGCGGCACGGCGCGCGACCGGCGGCTGGTCAACCTCGCGTTGACCGATATCCGGGCACTGCGTGAATGGGCGCAGGCCGAAAAAGTCGGGCTCACGGTGGTGGGGCCGGAGGGCCCGCTGGCAGGCGGTGTGGTGGACGAGTTTCGTGCCCACGGATTGCGGATTTTCGGCCCCACGCAGGCCGCCGCGCAGCTGGAGAGTTCCAAGGCCTTTTCCAAGGCGTTCATGAAGCGCCATGGCATCCCGACGGCTGAATACGAAACCTTCTCTGACCCGGCCGAGGCCCATGCCTACGTGGCCCGCAAAGGCGCGCCGATTGTGGTCAAGGCCGACGGACTGGCCGCCGGGAAAGGCGTGGTGGTGGCCCAGACTTTGGCCGAGGCCCACGAGGCGATCGATTTCATGCTGCTGGACAACCCGCTGGGCGTGAGCCACAACGCCGGAGGTGCGCGGGTGGTCATCGAGGACTTCCTGCAGGGCGAGGAGGCCAGCTTCATCGTGATGTGCGACGGCAAGAACGTCGAGGCCATGGCCACCAGCCAGGACCACAAGCGCTTGCTCGATGGCGATGAAGGGCCGAACACCGGCGGCATGGGTGCCTATTCGCCCGCCCCGGTGGTGACGGCCGACGTGCATGCCCGCGCCATGCGCGAGATCATCCTGCCGACCATCCGCGGCATGGAAAAAGACGGTATACCGTTCACCGGCTTCCTGTATGCCGGCCTGATGATCGACGCCACCGGCCACCCGAAGACGCTGGAGTTCAACTGCCGCATGGGCGACCCGGAAACCCAGCCCATCCTGATGCGGCTCAAGACGGACCTGTTCGACGTGATGATGGCGGCGACCTGTGGCCAGCTCGACACGGTGGAACTGGTGTGGGACCGGCGCCCGGCGCTGGGGGTGGTGATGGCGGCTGCCGGTTATCCGCTCAATCCGCGCAAGGGTGATGCCATTACCGGCTTGCCGCCCGAAGCCGACGACGCCATGGTGTTCCACGCCGGTACCGTCGAGCACGAGGGCGAGGTGCTGACGTCCGGCGGTCGGGTGCTGTGTGTGACCGCGCTGGCCGATTCGGTCAAGCTGGCCCAGCAGCGTGCCTACGAGGTGGCGCGCGGCATCCGTTTCGAAGGCATGCAGATGCGGCGCGATATCGGCCATCGCGCGCTGCGCCCATGACAGACCAACCCGCAGCGGCAGCCGCTGGCCTGCCGCTGTGCATCACGGTATCACACCCCCATCCAACCATGAACCCACCCGATATGGCTGCCGTCAGCCCCTATCTGCAGAGCCTGCAGCGCCGGATCACCGACTCGGTCACGGCCATGGACGGCGCCGCCTTTCTTGTCGATGAGTGGCGCAAAGCGCCGGGTGAGCCGCTGCAGGGCTGGGGACGTACTGCCATTGTGGAAGGCGGCGCGGTGTTCGAGCGGGCCGGTTGCGGGTTCTCGCACGTCAGCGGCCCGCGCCTGCCGCCGTCGGCGACCCAGCATCGCCCCGAGCTGGCCGGCGCACCGTTCGAAGCCATGGGCGTTTCGCTGGTGTTCCACCCCCGCAATCCCTATGTGCCGACCGTGCACATGAATGTGCGCATGATCAGCGCCACGGCGCCCGGGCAGGCCCCCGTTGCGTGGTTCGGCGGCGGCATGGACCTGACGCCGTATTACGGCTTCGACGACGACGCGGTGCATTTCCATACCGTCTGCCGGGATGCGCTGGCGCCGTTCGGCGCTGACAAATATCCGCGTTTCAAGACCTGGTGTGACGAATATTTCTGCCTCAAGCACCGCGGCGAGCAGCGCGGTGTGGGCGGCGTGTTTTTTGACGATTTTTCCGAAGGCGGCTTTGACAACGGCTTTGCCATGATCCGCGCCGTGGGTGATGCATTCCTGGTGGCCTATGAACCCATCGTCGCACGCCGGCGTGACACGCCGTATGGCGAGCGCGAACGCGATTTCCAGCTGTACCGCCGCGGTCGCTATGTGGAGTTCAACCTGGTCTGGGACCGGGGAACCCATTTCGGATTGCAGTCCGGGGGGCGCACCGAGTCCATCCTGTTGTCGATGCCGCCGCTGGTGAGTTGGTCCTACCAGCGCACCGACGACGCCGGTTCGCCCGAAGCGGCGCTGCGGGAGCGCTTTCTGGTGCGCAAGGATTGGATTTGACGCGTCGGCAGCCGCTGCGGATCGGCGTGTTCGGCGGCGCGTTCGACCCGCCCCACCGGGCGCACGAGGCGCTGGCACGCGCGGCGATACACCGCCTGGCGCTGGACGCGCTGCGGGTGATACCCACCGGACAGGCCTGGCACCGCCCGGCCCGGACCAGCGCCGCAGCGCACCGTGTTGCGATGGCGCAACTGGCGTTTGCCTCGGTGCCCGGCGCACAGGTCGACGACCGCGAGACCCGCCGCACCGGCGCCAGCTATACCGTGGACACCCTGCGCGAATTGCAGGCCGAGGAACCCGGCGTGCACTGGTTCCTTTTGATCGGTGAGGACCAGGCGGTTGCCTTTCGTCACTGGCGGGGCTGGGCCGAGATTTTGCAAATTGCTACACTCGTGATAGCTGAGAGAGACCAGAACACGCTGGGTACTGCCGAAAAAGAGGCCGAATTCGCGGTTTTGGCCCGCCAGGGGGAACTGGTGCGGCTGCAGTGGCCACTCCAGCCGCTCAGCGCCACCACCATCCGCCGCCGAGTGGCCGCAGGCGAGGGTATTGACGATCTGGTCCTTCCGTCCGTTGCACGTTATATTGAAACCAACCACCTCTACCACCACGCTGATGACTGATTCCACCGCCAAGAAAAACACCCAGAAACTCCAGCGGGCCGTCGTCGATGGCCTGGAAGATGTCAAGGCCCAGAATATTGTGGTGTTCAACACCGAACACCTGTCGGCGCTGTTCGAGCGGGTGGTGGTGGCCTCGGGGACGTCCAATCGGCAGACCAAGGCTTTGGCAGCGAGTGTGCGCGATGCGGTGCGGGAAGCAGGTTTCCCCAAACCCCGCGTCGAGGGCGAGGAGAACGGGGAGTGGATCATCGTCGACTGCGGCCAGGTCGTGGTTCACATCATGCAGCCGGCGATCCGCCAGTACTACAACCTGGAGGAGATCTGGGGTGACAAGCCCGTGCATCTCAAAGGCCCCGCGAGCCGCGTCCAGGCCGCTGCCGCCGCAAAGCCGGACACCAAACCGGCTCCTCGCGCGACTGCCGGCCGCGCAAAAGCCGTGACGCGGGCCGAATCGGAAGAAAAACAGGCGATACCCAGCGCAAAAAGGTCATCTTCTGCTGCAAAAAAGGTAGCTACGGCACCGGCTTCGAAGAAGCCGGCAGCGACGCCTGCCCGGGTTGCGGCGAAGAAGACCGCCGCACCACGCACCGCCGCACCGACCGCCCCGAAAGTCGGCGCCGCGCCCGCCAAAAAAGCATCCGCCGCAACCCGGAAAACGCCTGCGGCCGCCAAATCGGCCCCAGGAGCCGAATCGGCCACCGGTGCCAAAGCAGCGCCCGCTGCCGGCCAAAAGGCGCCCGCACGCAAATCGGCCAGCCGCACCGCGCCGAAGTCCTGACCGCCCGGCACGGCCATGAAGCTGCTGATTGTGGCCGTCGGTCAGCGTATCCCCGACTGGGCCCAGTCCGCATGGGATGACTACGCCAAGCGGTTTCCGCCCGAGTTGCGGGTCGAATTGCGGGCGGTGAAGACCGAGCCGCGGGCCTCGCGCACCCTGGAGACGTTGCTGGCCGCCGAGCGCCAGCGCATCGAATCGCAAATCGCGCGGGGCATGCGAGTGGTGGTGCTGGACGAACGCGGCGAGACCCTGACCACGCTGGCACTGGCCAGGCGCCTGCGCGACTGGCAGGGCGGTGGCGATGACGTTGCCCTGGTGATTGGCGGCCCGGACGGCCTGGAGCCCGACTTTCGCGCCGCCGCGCACGAACGCATCCGCTTGTCCGATCTGACCTTGCCCCATGCACTGGCCCGGGTTCTGCTGGTCGAGCAGCTCTACCGCGCCTGGTCCGTCAACGCCCATCATCCCTACCATCGTGAATGAAAGCTGCGATGCCATGACCCCGTTCCCGGAAGCAGGCGGTGGCATTTACCTGGCTTCCCAGAGCCCGCGCCGGCGGCAACTGCTGGACCAGATCGGCGTTCCCTGGTGTTTGCTCTTGCCCTCCGATGCGGCCGAGGAGGCCGCGCTGGAGCCCCTGGAGGCGGCGCGACCCGGTGAGGCTCCGGCCCGCTATGTTCAACGGGTCACCGCGCTGAAGCTTGACGCGGCGGTGGCCCGCCGCGACCGCCTGGGCCTGCCGGACGCGCCGGTGCTGTGCGCCGACACCACGGTGGCGTTGGGGCGCCAGATTCTGGGCAAACCCGACAGCCCCGAGGCCGCCCGCACCATGCTGCAGGCCCTGGCCGGGAGGTCGCACCGGGTCCTGACCGCGGTGGCGGCACAGCTCGGACCGCGCCGCGAAAGCCGCCTGTCCATCTCGACGGTCTGGTTTGCGCCGCTCGATGCCGGGCGCATCGACGCCTATGTGGCATCGGCTGAGCCGTTCGGCAAAGCGGGCGGTTATGGCATTCAGGGACTGGCGGCCACCTTTGTGCGGCGCATCAGCGGCAGCTACACCGGCATCATGGGCTTGCCGCTGTATGAGACGGCAGAGTTGCTGGCGGCGTTGCGGGCGCCCGTCGGCAGGGCCCCACAGGCCGGAACCGGCCGTGCCGGCCCAAAGCGATGACAATGGCGGGCATGCAGCAGGACATCCTCATCAACTGGGCGCCCCAGGAAACCCGCGTGGCCGTGGTGGAAAACGGAGCCGTGCAGGAAATCCATGTCGAACGGACGCTGGAGCGTGGTCTGGTCGGCAATGTCTACCTGGGCAAGGTTGCGCGGGTGCTGCCCGGCATGCAGTCGGCATTCATCGACATCGGGTTGGACCGCGCGGCGTTCCTGCATGTCGCGGACGTCTGGCAACGCCAGGAGGGCGGGGAAACTCCGGCACAGTTGCGACAGGCGAATGGCAATGGGCAAGTGCCCAAGCCCATCGAAAAGCAGATATTCGAGGGCCAGGCGATCATGGTGCAGGTCATCAAGGACCCGATCGGCACCAAAGGCGCACGGCTTTCCACCCAGATCAGCATTGCCGGCCGAATGCTGGTGTTTCTGCCCCAGGACGACCATATCGGCGTTTCGCAGAAGATCGCGCCCGACCAGCGCGACAGTCTGCGGTCGCGGGTGCAGGCGCTTGCCGGTAGCGCAGGCGGGGGCTTCATCCTGCGTACCAACGCCGAAGATGCCACCGATGCAGAACTGGCCGACGACATCGCCTATTTGCGCAAGGCCTGGGCCCGGACGCGCGAGCGCGCAGGCAAACTGCCGCCGGCATCCCTCCTGCATCAGGATCTGGATCTGCTGCAGCGGGTTTTGCGCGATCTGGTCGGCGAAGGGACCCAGGCAATTCGGATCGATTCGAACGAACAGTTCCATCGTCTGATGACGTTCGGCCGGGAGTTCATGCCGGCTGCCGCCGCACGTCTTCAGCACTACAAGGGCGAGCGTCCCATCTTTGATCTTTATGGCATCGATGACGAGATTCTTCGCGCGCTGGGCCGGCGGGTCGAACTGAAGTCCGGTGGATACCTGATCGTGGATCAGACCGAGGCACTCACCACCATCGACGTCAATACCGGCGGTTTTGTGGGTGCCCGCAATTTCGACGACACCATCTTCAAGACCAATCTTGAAGCGGCCCAGGCCATTGCCCGCCAGCTGCGCCTGCGCAATCTGGGCGGTATCGTCATTGTGGATTTCATCGACATGTCACGCGAAGACCACCAGGAGGCGGTTCTGGCGGAGTTGCGCCGCCAGCTCGCGCGCGACCGGGTCAAGACCTCGTCGGGCAGTTTCTCGCAGCTGGGGCTGGTCGAGATGACCCGCAAGCGCACCCGCGAATCGCTGGCCCATCTGCTGTGTCAGCCCTGTCCGGCCTGCGATGGCCGTGGCGTGGTGCGCACCGCGCGCACGGTGGCCTATGACATCCTGCGCGAGATCCTGCGGGAAGCGCGGCAGTTCAATCCGCGCGAATTCCGGGTGGTGGCCGCACCGGCGGTGATCGAACTGCTGCTGGACGAGGAAAACCAGCACCTTGCGGGCCTGTCGGATTTCATCGGCAAACCGATCTCCCTGCAGACCGAGGCTGCGCTCGGGCCTGAACAATACGACATCGTGCTCCTGTGAGCAGTGGCCGGCAGGCCGTCAGGCGGTGTCGGGCAGTGCGCCGCTGGGGTCAGCCGCCCGGTGCAGTCGTGCGTACAAGCCACCTTGCTCCAGCAGTGCGGCATGGGTGCCCTGTTCGACCACCCGGCCGCGGTTCATCACCACCACGCGGTCGGCATGTTCAATCGTGGACAGACGGTGCGCGACGATAAGGGTTGTGCGTCCCTGCATCAGGTGGGCCAAGGCGGTTTGCACGGCCCGTTCCGATTCCCCGTCGAGGGCTGACGTGGCTTCGTCAAGAATCAGGATGGGGGCGTCCTTGTAGAGGGCGCGCGCAATGGCCAGGCGCTGACGCTGTCCGCCGGACAACTGGGCCGCGTTGTGACCGAGTCGGGTGTCCATGCCCTGCGGCAGTCCGTCCACATGGTCGGCCAGATGGGCGGCCCGCAGGCACCGGGTGATGCGCTCCCGGTCGGGGATTTCTCCCAGGGCCACATTGGCGGCCAGCGTGTCGTTGAGCATCACGACATCCTGGCTGACCATGGCGAACTGGCGGCGCAGATCGGTCAGGCGGTAGTCCCGGATGTCCACACCATCAAGCAGTATCCTGCCGGCGCTGGCGGCAACAAAACGGGGCAACAGGTTGACCAGGGTCGTCTTTCCGGCGCCGGAGGGCCCGACAAAAGCGATCACTTCCCCGGCCCCGACCTGCAGATCGACTTGGTCGAGCGCGCAAACGCCGTCGGCAAAGCGCAACTGCGCCTTCTGCCACTCGATTTCCCCTCGGCACCGGCCGAGTGGGCGGCTGCCCGGCGTTTCGACCGGCACCTCGTCGAGCAGGCGCAGACCACGTTCGAGGGCAGCAACGCCACGGGTGATGGGGCCGGCGACATCGGCCAGGCGCCGGATCGGCGCAATCAGCATCAGCATGGCAGTGATGAAGGCGACAAACCCGCCAACCGTCACCGCATCGTGACCACCGGACTGGCTCTGCCACAACGCGATGGCTATCACCGCAGACAGCGCGACCGCCGCGAGCAACTGGGTCAGTGGGGTCGTGGCGGCCGAGGCCATGGTCGCGCGCACCGCCAGCCGCCGCAACTGCTGGCTCAACTGCCCGAACCGGCCGGCCTGCCCGGTTTGCGCGCCGTGCAGGCGGACCACGCGGTGCGCCAGGACGTTCTCTTCCACAACGTACGCCAGTTCATCGGTGGCAGCCTGGCTGTCACGGGTGAGGTGGTACAGACGCCGGGAAAACACCTTCATGATCCAGGCCACCCCCGGAACCGTCACACCGACGATCAGCGTCAGCTTCCAGTTCAGAAACAGCAGGTACGCGAGCAGCGCGAGCAAGGTGAAGCCGTCGCGAAAAACGGCCAGCAGCGCCTGGACCAGCAGCAGCGCCCCGGTCTGCACTTCGTAGACCACAGTGTTGGACAAGGCGCTGGCGGACTGGCGGCTGAACAGGCCCGGCTCGGCCTGCAGCAAACGGTCAAACAGGGCCTTGCGCAGGTCCAGCATGCCGTCGTTGGCGATTCGGGCCAGACCCACCTGGGAAACGAACTGCGCCAGGCCCCGGATGGCAAAGAGCCCGATCAGCGCGGCCGGTATCTGCCACAGCGGCAAGGCTCCGGCACTGAAGCCACGATCCAGCAGCGGCTGGAGCAGGGCGGGTATCAGGGGTTCCGTTGCAGCGCCGACCAATGCCGTGAGCAAAACCAGCGCCCAGAGGCTTCGCGGCCTGGAAAACCACGGAAGCAAGGCCCGAAGCCGATCGACCAATCGCGCAGGCGCGGGCGGTGTGGTCTCGGATGCAGCGTGGTCGGACATGGTGGCGGAGGATTCTACGGGCGGCCCCACGGTTGGGCCGGTAAAGGCGGCGCACCGGCCCGAAAGGCAGCGGCGGCCGTGCGATACTGCGCTTCCGTTTGAATCAGCCGCATAGCATTTCGGGCATGGATCTTTCCTTTCAGTTGCAGCAGTCCCGCTTTCTCCTTTCCCGGCGGCATGCCTTGGCCGCCATGGCGGCATGGCCGGTTGTGCCGGCCCTGGCCCAGTTTCGGGTCGAAGTAACCGGTGTGGGACTGACGCAACTTCCTTTGGCCGTGGCGCCATTGCGAGGCGAGACGGCCGGGCTGCCCTCTGTCAGCGCCATCGTTGCCGCCGACCTGGAACGCAGCGGCCAGTTTCGGCTGGCGGATACCGCCGGTGCGCCACCGCTGGACGAACTCAGCCGCCCTGACCTGGCCGCGTGGCGTCAGCGTGGCGCGGACTCTCTGGTCACGGGAAGCATCAATCGCCTGGCCGATGGCCGCATGGATGTCCGGTTTCGCTTGTGGGACCTTGTCCGGGGCCAGGACCTTGGCGGCCAGAGTTACGCGGTTGACGCGGGCGAATTGCGGCTGGTAGCGCATCGGGTGGCCGATTTCGTCTATGAAAAGCTGACGGGCGAACGGGGCGTTTTCTCATCGCGGATCGCCTATGTGACCCGTGTGGGGGGGCGCCACACCGTGTGGGTGGCTGATTCGGATGGGGAAAGCCCTCGTTCGGCGCTTGTCAGTCCCGAGCCGATCATTTCCCCGACCTGGTCACCCAACGGGCAGTCGCTGGCTTACGTTTCTTTCGAATCGCGCAAGCCGGTGGTCTTCATTCATGATGTGGCAACCGGTCGTCGGCGTCTGCTGGCCAATTTCCGCGGGTCCAACAGCGCACCTGCCTGGGCGCCGAACGGCGCGACGGTGGCCCTCACCCTCAGCCGTGACGGCGGATCGCAATTGTTTCTCATGGATGCGACGGGTGGCGAACCGCGCCGGCTGGAAACCAGTTCGTCGATTGATACCGAACCCTGTTTTTCGCCGGACGGCCGGTGGGTCTATTTCGTCAGCGACCGAGGCGGTTCGCCCCAGATCTACCGCATTGCCGTACGCGGGGGGACGGCGGAGCGGGTGAGCTTTGACGGAACGTACAACATATCGCCGGCGTTGAGTCCGGATGGCCGCTTCATGGCGTTTGTCAGTCGCAGCGCGAGCGCCTTTCGACTACAGCTGATGGAGCTGTCCTCGGGGACAGTCACGGCGCTGACCGACACGCAGCACGACGAAAGTCCCAGTTTTGCCCCCAACAGCCGGCTCATCATGTACGCCACGCAGGTTCAGGGACGGGAGGCGTTGATGACAACGACGGTGGATGGGCGTATCAAGACGCGGTTGGCTGGACAGGCGGGTGACATTCGCGAGCCGGCCTGGGGGCCGTTTCCAAACGCCTGAACCCGGATAACCACGAACACCTGAATCGAGGGAGAAACATTGATGACTGTTCAAAACCATCGCACGCATCTCGCGGGTCTGGCCTTTGCGCTGTTGCTGACCGCCTGCGGAACGGGTGTCAAGCTCGACGAGGGCGCCCCGGTCGAAGACCGCACCGGAACGGCGGTGACGGGTGTCCCGTCAGGGCAACCGTCTTCCGGCGCGGAGGCCGGTCGCACGTCGCCGACGCCGCCGAGCACGAGCCAGGGCACCCAGGTTGCCCCGGTGACCGTGACACCGAGCCCGACCGAGCCAGCCTCGCCGGTCGGTGCCAACCTGGTGTTTTTCGACTACGACAGTTTTGTCATCAAGCCCGAGTTTCAGCTTGTGGTGGATGCCCATGCGCGTTATCTGCGCGCAAATCCTGGCAAGCGGGCCGTGGTCGAAGGGCACACGGACGAACGGGGCGGTCGGGAGTACAACGTCGCGCTGGGTCAAAAGCGGGCCGAAGCGGTGCAGCGGGCACTGGGCATCCTGGGTGTGGAATCGGCCCGTGTCGAGGCAATCAGCTTCGGCAAGGAAAAGCCCGCCCAGGCCGGTCAGGATGAGGCTGCGCACGCCCGCAACCGGCGTGCGGTGATTGTGGTGCGCTGATGAGGGAGCTGTCTGGTTTCCACGCGGTGCTGCGTCCTGTCCTGCCGATTTTGGCGGCGGGTTGTCTGCTGTGGCCCGGGACTGCTGCGGCGCTTTTTTCTGACGACGAAGCGCGCAAGGCAATCCTGGATCTCCGTGCCCGGGTTGAGGCCAACCGCGGACAAGCCGAATCGGCCGACACGCGACTGGCCGACGAAAATGCAGTGCTCCGACGCAGTCTGCTGGACCTGCAGAATCAGATAGAGGCGCTGAAGGCAGATCTGGCCCGTCAGCGGGGCGCCAATGAACAACTGGCGCGCGAGATTGCCGAAGGGCAGCGACGTGAACGAGACGGCGCCCAAGGCGCGGTCCAGCGGGTCCAGGCGGTCGACGAGCGGATGCGATCGCTGGACGACCGGCTCAAGGTGATTGACGAACGGCTGCGCTCGCTGGAGCCGCTGAAGGTTCAGGCCGACGGTCGCGAACTCCTGGTCAGTGCGGCGGAAAAACGCGACTTCGATGCCGCATTTGCCGCGTTCCGTGCCGGTGACTTCGCCGCGGCCCAGTCGGGACTGCAGAACTTCCTGCGCCGGCATCCCGCCAGCGCGTACCAGCCGTCAGTGCATTTCTGGCTGGGCAACGCCCAGTACGCCCAGAAAGACTTCAAGGACGCGTTGGCGAGTTTTCGCGCCATGTTGGCGGATGCCGGTGATCATCCGCGCGTTCCCGATGCCCTCCTGTCCGTGGCCAACTGCCAGATCGAACTCAAGGACATCCGTGGGGCGCGCAAGACGCTGGAAGACCTGGTGCGACTGCACCCGAAAAGCGAAGCGGCCACGGCCGCGCGGGAACGCTTGCCCAAGCTGCGGTGAGATAGCGGCCTTCGGGCAAGGACTTAAAATCGCTTGATGCAAGCGAACGAACTTTCCGCGCTCAGCCAGCAGGTGCTCTGGGCTGTATTCATTGTTTCCGCCCTGTTTGGCGTGATTGCCCAGAAAACTCATTTTTGCACCATGGGAGCGATCAGTGATGTCGTCAACATGGGCGACTGGAACCGCCTGCGGCAATGGGCGATGGCCGTTGGCGTCGGCATGATCGGCTTTGCCTCCATGGTCTGGCTGGGTTGGATCGATCCCGGCAAGAGCATTTATGCGGGTACCCGGTGGATCTGGTTGTCGGCATTGGTGGGTGGCGCATTCTTCGGGTTCGGCATGGTTCTCGCCTCCGGCTGCGGAAGCAAGACCCTCGTCCGGATCGGTGGCGGCAACCTGAAAGCCCTGGTGGTGTTTTTTGTCATGGGGTTTGCAGCGTTCGCGACCCTGAAAGGAATCACCGCCGTGTTGCGTGTCGCAACGGTCGATCGAGTCGCGGTGGAAATCAAGTCAGGCACCCAATTGCCGGGAATGGTGGCCTCGGTGCTCGGGCTGGACGCGCGGATTGCCGGCCTTGTTCTGGCCGGTCTGATCGGTGGTGCTCTGATCGTTTGGGCCCTGGCCGGCAGGGATTTTCGCAAGGCAGACAACCTGCTTGCCGGCTTCGGAATTGGCGCGGTGGTGGTGGCGATGTGGTGGGTGAGTGGCCGGCTTGGCTATGTTGCCGAACATCCGGAAACGCTTCAGGAGGCTTTTCTGGGGACTACGACCGGCCGAATGGAAGCACTGACCTTCACTGCACCGATGGCCTACACGCTGGACTGGTTTGTCTTTTTCAGTGACAAAAGCAAGGTGCTGACCCTGGCGGTGGTTTCGGTCTTCGGTGTCGTGGCG
Source organism: Burkholderiaceae bacterium (assembly GCA_016790575.1). Lineage (GTDB taxonomy): Bacteria > Pseudomonadota > Gammaproteobacteria > Burkholderiales > Burkholderiaceae_C > JAEUOU01. The sequence continues at coordinate 103,032 of JAEUOU010000010.1, forward strand.
GGCTCGGCATTGTGGGCCTTGCTCAGCCGCTCCTTCCGCTGGGAGGGTTTTGCGAGCACGGAAGATCTCGCCAATCACCTGGTTGGCGCCACGCTCATGGGGATCGGGGGGGTGACCGCCATGGGCTGCACGGTCGGTCAGGGGCTCAGCGGAATGTCCACTTTGAGCATCACGAGTATGGTGGCGGTGCTTGGCATTGCGGCTGGCGCCGTTGCCGCATTTCGCTATCAGATGTGGCGCCTGGAACGCACCCTCTGATGGTGCCGCCGGAAGCGGACGGGTCGAAGAAATCATCGGCTGCGCCGACTGCGGATTTGCAGCGCCGGTTCGGCGGGCTTGATCGCCTCGTGGGCGGGCAGGCGGCAAATCGGGTGCGCCAGGGGCATGTTCTGGTGGTGGGGATCGGGGGGGTTGGTTCGTGGGCTGCAGAAGCTCTGGCCCGAACCGGTATGTGCCGTATCAGTCTGGTGGACCTGGACCATGTTGCCGAATCCAACATCAATCGTCAGGTGCATGCGCTCGACAGCACGATCGGGCAAGCCAAAGTGGAAGCCATGCGCGCCCGGATTGCCGAGATTCATCCGGCCTGTCGCGTCGACGCCATAGACGACTTCGTTACGCCAGAGAACTGGGAGACCCTCTGCCCGGATGGGGTCGACGTGGTGATCGACGCCTGCGACGAGGTGCGTGTAAAAACAGCTCTGGCGGCGTGGGCACGGCGCACAGGCCGAGCGCTTGTTTTGGTCGGTGCTGCGGGTGGCAAGCGATCTGCGCAGGCGGTTGAACTTGACGATCTTGCGGCAGTGACCCACGACCCCTTGCTCGCTCAGGTTCGATACCGATTGCGCAAACACCACGCGGCGCCGCGAGGTACGGGCCGGATGAGGCTGGTGTGTGTTTTCAGCCGCGAACCGGTGATCGGCCCATCGCAATCCTGTGATGCGGCGGGGGATGGGAGCCTCAACTGTCACGGATACGGGTCGCTGGTGACGGTGACCGCAACGTTCGGTTTGTGTGCGGCCAATTGGGCGATCAATTACCTTGCCGACCAGGAAAAGCGTGAAAAACACGCTATAATCTAGGGCTTGTCGCGATGCATTCACAGTGTGAGTGCGGATCGTGTGGGACGTTAGCTCAGTTGGTAGAGCAGCGGACTTTTAATCCGTTGGTCGCAGGTTCGAATCCTGCACGTCCTACCAGAACATCAAGGCCCGCAAACTTTCGGTTTGCGGGCTTTTCTGTTTTCCGGGCCCCAAAAAACTGACGCGCCCCGGAGGCGCGTCGATTCAGACATGCTTTCGGATCAGGCTGCTGCGGCTTTGCGAAGGATCACGTACAACTGGTCCTTCAGGTGCAGCTTTTCCTTCTTGAGGGTTTCAATCTCCTCGTGGGTTCCCGGGAGGATATGGTTTTCCATGTTCTTGATTTTCTGGTCCAGATCGTTGTGCTTGTCAAACAGATGCTGGAAATGGTGGTCCGTGGTCTTGAGTCGGCTGATGAGGTCGCGATATTCGGGAAACATGGGCTCTCCTTGGTTGGGCGAAAGGCGGCAGCGACGCCGCCCTGCCGATGTAACTGTACCCGATCATGCCCACGTGCCCGCCATCCGGGACGGACGACCTAGGCCATGATTTCGGGGCGTCAGCCGGGGTGAGGCAAGTCAACCCGTTCGACCATTTCGGTTTGTGCAGCGGACGGAATTCGCAACTGCGCTGCGACGGCAACGCGGACGCAGTCACGGATATGTTGCTCGCCGAGGTATCGAATGGCGGTATAGCCCATGACCGCAGCAGCTGCCTGTCCGGCCAGCGGCACATACCGCGCAGCCTGCTTCGCTGTCAGCCGTACACCAACTGCCTGCGCGGCGCGAAGGATCAGATCGCGGGTGATGAGTTTGCCGATCAGGATGGTTCCGACCATACCGACCGCCTTCTGGATGCGCTCTCGCTGTCCCGGCGTCAAGCGGTCGATCTGATCCGGTAGCAGGCCGAATTCTCCGCTGATCCGGGGGATCAGGCGTGACAGCAACGCGGCGTCCACCGCCCAGTCAACGCCCGGTATCGGCACGGTGCTTGCCACACCCGCAACCAGGGCCCGCCGATGCAAAAGGGCGCGGCTGCGCCGAACCGCTTGTTCAAGGGCCGGGTTGCCGGCCGCCAGTTCCATGGAAGACGGTGGCCGTGCCATCAGCTTGACGATTTGCTTTTGACGAAGGCGTAGGCGTACAGAAGCACGATGGCGCCGATCACAGAAGCAATGAAGCCTGGAGCCGACCCGGGCGCGTACAGGCCCAGGGCAGCGCCGCCGTAACCGGCGACGAAGGATCCCCCCACCCCGAGCAATGCGGTCATGATCAGGCCCAGTTTGTCATCACCCGGTTTCAGCGCCCGGGCGACGAAACCGACGATCAGGCCAATGAACAGTGAACCCAGAATCGACATCATGGCAAGCTCCTTGCAAAGGGTGGAAACACAACGCACTGTACCGTGCAGGGTTGACAAGCCAATGAACGCCAGCCGGTAACCGCGCTCGCGCAGGGAATTTTTGGCGGCCCTGTGGCGGGCCCATTACAGCGACGCCGAACGCTTGCCCGGCCCTCGTATCAGTCTTCCGCTGCCCTGCCGGCAAGTACCTCCAACTGGCCAGACAGTTCCAGCCATCTATCCTCGATCTCGTCCAATTCGGTTTGCAACAGCTTCAGACGTCGACCGGCCTGTGCGAGTTCGTGGGGCGGTATCGGAGAGCTCAGTCGCCCCTCCAGCAATGACTTTTCCGCGTTCAGCTGTTCCAGGGCCTGTTCGCACGCCAGCAGTTGCTTGCGCAGGGGGCGGCTTTGCTGCGCGAGTCCCTGGCGGCGTTGGGCATCCAGGCGCCGCTGTTCGCGTGCATCGGCAGCCCCCACCGGGGCGGAAACCGTCGGTTTGGAGGACTTTTCGACCATACCCAAAGGAAAAAGGTCGTTTGATGCTACGATATTTATAGCTTCCGCAGCGGGTTCGCGATCGGTGGCTGCGCGCAGGCGCTCCCGCGTTTGCCGCGCTTCGTCCAGCAGGTACTGCTGGTAGTCGTCCAGATCCCCGTCGAACGGCGCGACACCGCCACGGCCGACCAGCCAGAACTCGTCGCACACGGCCCGCAGCAAGGCGCGGTCGTGGCTGACCAGCATCACGGTGCCTTCGAACTCGTTGAGGGCGATGGACAGCGCTTCGCGGGTGGCCAGGTCCAGGTGGTTGGTGGGTTCGTCCAGCAGCAGCAGGTTGGGGCGCTGCCAGACCATCATGGCCAGGACCAGCCGGGCCTTTTCGCCACCGCTCATGGTGCCCACGGCCTGTTTGACCATGTCGCCGCTGAAGTTGAAGCTGCCCAGGAAGTTGCGCAGGTCCTGTTCGCGACCGGATTCGCGGGCGTTCGGGCCGAGCTCCCTGGCCAGGCGCACCATGTGTTCGAGCGGGTTGTCCGCAGGACGCAGCACGTCGAGTTCCTGCTGGGCGAAATAGCCGATCGACAGGCCTTTGCCCTCGGTCACGGTGCCGGCCAGCGGGCGCATTTCGCGGGCAATGGTCTTGACCAGGGTGGACTTGCCCTGGCCGTTGGCGCCCAGGATGCCGATACGCTGGCCCGCCAGCACCGATCGGTTCACGCCGCGCAGGATCGTCTTGGTGCCGTCATCGCCGACGTAGCCGAAATCGGCGTCGGTGATCGCCAGCATGGGGTTGGGCAGGTTGACCGGTTCCTTGAACTCGAAGCTGAAATCGGCCTCGGCCAGCAGCGGGGCCACTTTTTCCATGCGTTCCAGCGCCTTGACCCGGCTTTGGGCCTGCTTGGCCTTGCTGGCCTTGGCCTTGAAGCGGTCGATGAACTTCTGCAGGTGGGCGATCTTGTCCTGCTGTTTGGCGAACGCCGCCTGCTGCAGTTCCATCTGCTGGGCGCGCAGTTCCTCGAACTTGCTGTAGTTGCCGCCGTAACGGGTCAGGCGGGCGTTTTCGATGTGCAGCGTCACGCCCGTCACCGCGTCCAGGAATTCGCGGTCGTGGCTGATGACGATCATGGTGCCGGCATAGCGCTGCAGCCAGCCTTCCAGCCAGACCAGGGCGTCCAGGTCCAGGTGGTTGGTGGGTTCGTCCAGCAGCAGCAGGTCGGACGGGCACATCAGGGCGCGGGCCAGCTGCAGCCGCATGCGCCAGCCGCCCGAAAAACTGTTCACCGGGGCCTGGAGTTCGCCCACCTTGAAGCCCAGGCCCAGGATCAGGGCCTGCGCGCGGGGCACCGCGTCGTGCTCGCCGGCGTCGGCCAGGTCGGTGTACGCATGGGCCAGGGCCATGCCGTCGCCCGAGTCTTCAGCCTCCCGCAGTGCCGCCCGCAGCTCGGTCAGCCGGGTGTCACCGCCCAGGACGAAGTCGGTGGCGCTGTCGTCGGTTTCGGGCATGTTCTGCGCCACCTGCGCCATGCGCCAGCCCCGCGGGAGGTCGAAATCGCCGCCGTCCTCGTGCAGGCTGCCGTTGAGCAGTGCGAACAGCGTCGACTTGCCGGCGCCGTTGCGGCCGACCAGGCCGACTTTTTCGCCGGGGTTGATGACGGTGGAGGCGCCGTCGAGCAACACCTTCGCGCTGCGGCGAAGGACTACATTTTTCAGGATGATCATGGGGCGGGAGGGTGTCCGGCCAGCGCCTCGCGCGTGACCAGCAGCACCTGATCGTCGCCGGCGCTGGTGTCCAGCCAGACGACTTCGAGGTGCGGAAAGGCGTTTTCAAAGTGGGGGCGCTCGTTGCCGATTTCCAGCACCAGCACCGCGTCATCGCTCATGTGTGCGGGCGCCGCGCGCAGCAGGGCGCGCACAAAGTCCATGCCGTCACAGCCACCGGCCAGCGCCAGCGCGGGTTCAGCGCGGTACTCCGCCGGCAGGTGGTCCATGCTGGCGCTGTTGACATAGGGCGGGTTGCAGAGGATGAGGTCGAAGCGGCCCGGCACGGCCGCCAGACCGTCCGATTCGAGCAGGGTGATGCGATCGGCCAGCGCGTGCCGGTCGACATTGATGCGGGCCACGGCCAGGGCATCGGCGGAGATATCGGCGCCGACCACCCGGACGTCCGGCCAGACCATTACGGCCAGCACGGCCAGGCTGCCGTTGCCGGTGCACAGGTCCAGCACCTGCCGGGTGTGTTCCCCCAGCCAGGGATCGATGCTGCCGTCGGCCAGCAGTTCGGCGATGAAGCTGCGCGGCACGATGGCACGCTCGTCCACATAGAACGGCACCCCCTGCAGCCAGGCTTCGCGCGTGAGGTACGCAGCCGGCTTGCGGGTGCTGATGCGGGCGGTCACCAGCGCGGCCACACGGGCTTGCGTGGCGTCATCGACCACCTCTTCGGCGACCGAATCGGGGCCCTCCAGTGCGCTGTCCAGCGGCAGGCCCAGGCCCCAGAGCACCAGCCAGGCGGCTTCGTCGAAGGCGTTGGTGGTGCCGTGGCCGAAGGCGATGCCGGCTTCGGTGAAATCGCGGGCGGCGGCCTCGATCAGACCTTGCACGGTGGCCGTGGTGCTGCTTGCGGGGGTGCTTTCGGGCGGCGCGCTTCGGTGCGCACGGGTTTGGACGGGGCCCGGCGTGTCGCTCATGTGCGCAGCTCCGCGTCCAGGTTTTCCAGCACGCGGCGGTAGATGGCCGTCAGCGGCTCGATGTCGGACAGCGGCACGTTTTCGTCGATCTTGTGAATGGTGGCATTGGTCGGGCCGAGCTCGATGACTTCCGGACAGATGCGGGCGATGAAGCGGCCGTCGCTGGTGCCTCCGGTGGTGGACAGCTGGGTTTCGACGCCGGTTTCGGCACGGATGGCCGCCTGCACCGCCGCCACCAGGGTGCCCGGCCGCGTGAGAAAAGGCAGTCCGCCGAGTGTCCACTGCAGATCGAAGGTCAGGCCGTGCCGCTCCAGCACGGCCTGCAGACGCTGTTGCAGGCCTTCAGGGGTGGATTCCGTGGAAAAACGGAAGTTGAAATCCACCACCACGGTGCCGGGAATCACGTTGCTGGCACCGGTGCCGCCGTGGATGTTGCTGACCTGCCAGGTGGTGGGCGGGAAAAAATCGTTGCCGCGGTCCCATTCGACCGCGACCAGTTCGGCCAGCGCCGGTGCGAGCCGGTGAATGGGGTTGTCGGCCAGGTGCGGGTAGGCGATGTGGCCCTGTATGCCCTTGACCGTGAGACGGCCGCTCATGGTGCCGCGTCGCCCGTTCTTGATCATGTCGCCGGTGCGCTCCACCGAGGTGGGTTCGCCGACGATGCACCAGTCGAGCCGCTGACCCCGCGCGCGCAAGCGGTCGCAGACGATCACGGTGCCGTCGCGTGCCGGCCCTTCTTCATCACTGGTCAGCAGGAAGGCCAGCCCCAGCGGCGCCTTCGGAGAATCGGCAAGAAATTGTTCGGTGGCCACCACCATCGCCGCCAGCGAGGTTTTCATGTCGCTGGCGCCGCGGCCCCACAGCCTGCCGTCACGATGCGTGGGCACAAACGGTGGGCTGGTCCATTGGTCAACCGGACCGGTGGGGACGACGTCCGTGTGGCCGGCAAAAACCAGTGTCGCTGTGTCCCGCTCGCTGGCACCTTCCGGGATGCGCAAGGCCCAGAGGTTGCGAACCCGGAAATCCTCAGGACCACTGTCAATGAATTCGCATTGAAAACCCAGCGGTTTCAGCCGATCGACGAGGATGTCCATGCAGCCCTTGTCCGCAGGTGTTACCGAGGCGCGGGATATCAATTGTTCGGCCAGCCGAACGGTGGGTGTCATGCTGAGCCCGTCAGTGGTGGACGTCGAGAGTGATCTCGGTGAAAGATGCCTGATCGCTGGGCTCTTCCGGTGCCGCCGCCTGTGCCGCTTTCTGCTGGGCGAAATCGTTTTGCAGACGCCACATCAGGTTGGTGGGGGAGTCGGCGTGGGCGATACCTTCCTTGCGATCAATCTTGCCCTCGACGATCAGGCGGGCGATGTCCTGCTCGAAAGTCTGCGAACCCTCCGCCATGGCGTTGTTCATCGCTTCCTTCACACCGGAGAAGTCGCCTTTTTCGATCAGGTCGGACACCAGGCGGGAGTTGAGCATGACCTCCATCGCCGGAACCCGCGAGTTGGTGGTCGTGCGCAGCAATCGCTGTGAAATGATGGCTTTGAGCGCAGACGCCAGGTCGCCCAGCAGGGCCGGACGGACTTCGACGGGATAAAAACTCAGCACCCGGTTGAGAGCCTGGTAGCTGTTGTTGGCGTGCATGGTCGCCAGGCACAGATGCCCCGATTGCGCGTAGGCAATAGCGGCCGACATGGTTTCGCGGTCGCGGATTTCGCCGATCATGATCACGTCAGGCGCCTGGCGAAGGGCGTTTTTCAGCCCGACCGACAAAGTGGCCGTGTCGGTGCCGACTTCGCGCTGGTTGACGATGGATTTCTTGTTCCGGAAGATGAACTCCACCGGGTCTTCCACCGTCAGGATGTGACCCATGACCTGCTCGTTGCGGTGGTCGATCATCGAGGCCAGGGTGGTGCTCTTGCCGGCCCCGGTGGAGCCGACCATCAGGATCAGCCCGCGCTTTTCCATGATCAGACTCTCCAGCACCAGCGGCACGTTCAAGGTTCGCAGCGGGGGAATGTCGGGCGTGATGAAGCGGATGACGACTGCATAGGTACCGCGTTGGCGCATGGCACTGACCCGGAAGTTGCCTATCCCTTCCAGCGGAACCGCCATGTTGAGCTCGCCGGTTTCCTTGAGTTCCTCAATGCGGATCGGTGCCACCACCTCCGAGATCAGGCTCAAAGGCGCCTCGGGCGGCAGGATCTGACTGTTGATCGGGATGCACTGGCCGTTGATTTTTATGACTGCCGGCGCATTGGCCGACAGGTAGACATCCGAGGCCTTGCGTTCCGCCATCAGGCGAAGAATTCGCTCCATCATGCTCATGGTTCAGCCTCGCTCTCTTGGAAATCAATCGCGCAGCAAATCGTTCAAACTGGTTTTGGCACGGGTCTGGGCGTCCACCCGCTTGACGATCACAGCGCAGTACAAACTGTACTTGCCGTCCGCGCTGGGCAAATTGCCGCTGACCACGACGGAGCCGGCCGGTATGCGGCCGTAACTTACTTCGCCGGTGGCACGGTCATAGATTTTGGTGCTTTGACCGATGTACACCCCCATGGAGATCACCGAGTTTTCTTCGACGATCACACCTTCCACCACTTCCGAGCGGGCGCCAATGAAACAGTTGTCCTCGATGATGGTCGGGTTGGCCTGCAGCGGCTCCAGCACACCGCCCAGGCCCACGCCTCCGGACAGGTGCACATTCTTGCCGACCTGCGCGCAGCTGCCCACCGTGGCCCAGGTGTCGACCATGGTGCCTTCACCGACGTGGGCGCCGATGTTGACGTAGCTGGGCATCAGGATGGCGCCGGGGGCGATGAAACTGCCGCGGCGGGCCACGGCCGGGGGCACCACACGCACGCCGGTGGCGCGCAGCTGCTCTTCGCTCAGGCCGGAAAACTTGGTCGGCACCTTGTCATAGAAGCCCAGGTCACCTGCGGCGACCACTTCGTTGTCCCGCAGCCGGAACGACAGCAGGACGGCTTTCTTGATCCACTGGTGCACCGTCCACTGGCCGACCGCCTCGCGGGTGGCGACGCGCAGGCGTCCGGCGTCCAGTTCGGCAATCACGTGCTCGACGGCGTCGACGGTCTCGCTTGGAGCCGCTTTGGGTGACAGGTTGGCCCGGTTTTCCCAGGCGGCATCGATGATCTGCTGCAGTTGTTGGCTCATTGTCTGGACGGATTGGAGTTAAATTGGACGAACTGGACGATTCGCTGGGCGGCTTCCAGGCATTCGGCGGTTTGCGCCACAAGCGCCATGCGGACGCGGCCGCGTCCGGGATTGAACCCTTGTGCTTCCCGGGCAAGGTAACTGCCCGGCAGGACGGTGACATTGTATTGGGCGAACAAGTCTCGGGCGAAGGCCTGGTCGTCGCCATTCCATGCCGGCGGCACGCCCGCCCACAGGTAGAAGCCGGCGTCCGGCAAGGCAACGTCGAGGACCGTGGCCAGCAAAGGCGTGACCTGCGCGAACTTCTCGCGGTACAGGTGACGGTTGTCGACGACATGCGACTCATCGCCCCAGGCCGCGACGCTCGCCGTCTGGACGACCGGACTCATGGCGCTGCCGTGGTAGGTGCGGTAGAGCAGGAAGCTTTTGATCAGCCGCGCGTCGCCAGCGACAAAACCTGAGCGCATTCCGGGTACGTTGCTGCGTTTCGACAGGCTGGTCAACATGATCAGGTTGCGAAAGTCCGTGCGCCCCAGACGGTGGGCCGCTTCAAGCCCGCCCAGCGGCGGCTCTTCACGGAAATAAATTTCGCTGTAGCACTCATCCGACGCAATGACAAAGCCGTAGCGGTCCGACAGGGCGAAAAGTCGCTCCCACTCGGCCAGCGGCATTACGGCTCCGGTGGGGTTGCCCGGCGAGCAGACGACCAGCAATTGGGTCTGTGCCCAGACCGTCTCGGGAACGCGGTCCCAGTCGACGCCAAAGTTGCGGGCCGCGTCACTGGGCGCGTAATACGGGGTGGCACCTGCCAGCAGCGCGGCGCCCTCGTAGATCTGATAGAAGGGATTGGGACACACCACGGTGGCGCCCGGGCGAGAAGAGTCGACCACGGTCTGGGTCAGCGAGAACAAGGCCTCGCGCGATCCAAGAACCGGCAGCACCTGGGTCGCCGGGTCCACCGCCAGCCCGTAACGCCGCTGCATCCAATCGGCGCAGGCATTGCGCAGCGCCGGCTCGCCCGCTGTCGCCGGGTAGCCAGCCAGACCCTTGTCCAGCGCACCGGCCATGGCCTGCTTGATGAAGTCCGGCGTGGCGTGTCGCGGCTCCCCGATGCCCAGGCTGATCGCTTGCAGCGCCGGGTTCGGCGTCACTCCGGCAAACAGTTGACGCAAGCGCTCGAACGGATAAGGCTGCAGACGGTTCAGGAGGGGATTCATGGCGCCCGATTATCGTCCGCCGCCGTGGTGGTCGTCCGCAACCGGGCTCCGCCAGCAGAAAAAGTAATGAAAACAGGCGATACCCTTGGGGAAAAGGCCGCTTGTTGCTATGAAAAGGATACTGACCGATGCTCCGCAGGATATCGGTCTGGGGCGCGGTATCATGTTCGCCCGTCCCGGTGCTACTTCAGCACGCTGCAAATCCTTTGAAATCAATGACTTGGCCCACCTGAGGGGCCTTGCGGAACGTTCACGGTGCGTCTCAACTCGATCAAGCTCTCCGGCTTCAAGTCCTTTGCCGAGCCAACCAATTTCATGCTGCCAGGGCGGCTGGTCGGTGTCGTGGGGCCGAACGGCTGCGGCAAGTCCAACATCATGGACGCCGTACGCTGGGTTTTGGGCGAGTCCAAGGCGTCGGAGCTGCGCGGTGAGTCCATGCAGGACGTCATCTTCAATGGAACCACCCACCGCAAGCCTGCCAGCCGATCCAGCGTTGAGCTGGTGTTTGACAACAGCGACCACCGCGCCGGCGGACAGTGGAGCCAGTTCACCGAAATTGCTGTCAAGCGGGTGCTGACACGCGACGGAACCAGCAGCTACTACATCAACAACCAGCCGGTTCGGCGGCGCGATGTCCAGGATGTGTTTCTGGGTACTGGCCTGGGTCCTCGCGCCTACGCCATCATCGGACAGGGCACGATCAGCCGCATCATCGAGAGCAGGCCGGAGGAGCTGCGCCTGTTTCTGGAAGAGGCCGCTGGCGTCTCCAAATACAAGGAGCGTCGGCGGGAGACGGAAAACCGGCTTGCCGATACCCGGGAGAATCTGACGCGGGTCGACGATATTCTGCGTGAGCTCCATGCCAACCTCGAAAAACTCGAAAAGCAGGCAGAGGTCGCGCAGCGCTATCACCATCTGCAAGGTGATGCAACCTTGCGCCAGCACCAGCTTTGGTTTCTCAAACGGGCAGAAGCGCAGGCCGATCAGTTGCGGCTGAAGGCCGAGTCCGATCGTGCCTCGGTGGATCTGGAATCCCGCACGGCGGCTTTGCGCCATGTGGAAAGCGAGCTGGAAACGCTGCGCCAGGCCCACTACGAAGCCGGTGACCAGGTCAATCAGGCACAGGGTCGCCTGTACGAGGCCAGTGCCGAAGTGGGTCGCCTGGAGGCCGAAATCCGCTTTGTGGTCGAAGGGCGACAACGGGTTGAGCAACGCCTGGTGCAGTTGGATGAACAGGCTCGCCTGTGGGCCGACCGTGGCGAGACAGCCCGGCAAGACTCCCAGGCCCTTGCCGCCCAACAGGAGCAAGCGTCTGAGTCCGCTGAATTGCTTGCGGCGCAGGTGGATGAGCAGGGCGCGAACCAGCCCGGGCTGGAGGATGCGTTGCGCCAGGCGCAACTGCGTGCCAACGAACAACGGGGCACGGTGGTTCAGATCCAGCAGCAGATTCAGGTTTTGTCTGCCGAACAGCGGGGTATCGAGGAACAGGCACGGCAGGCCGGTCAGCGACGCGAACGGCTGTTGGCAGATCGCAGGGCGCTGATTGTCCCGGATGGGGAGCACTTGCATGCGATGCAGTCCCAGCTGGCGCAATCGACCGAGGCAGCCGAAATGGCCGAAGCAAGGCTGCACGAGCTGCAGGAACAACTGCCTCGACTGGATGACGAACGGCGACAACGCCAGAGTGCCGTCAATGACGAGGCCGCTCGGCTGGCTGCGCTGAATGCACGGCAGCAGGCCCTGAAGGCGCTGCAGGAAAAGGTTCGTACCGATGGCAAGCTCAAGCCCTGGCTGATCCGCCATGGGCTCGATGGTCTGCAGGCGCTGTGGAGTCGTATCCATATCGAACCGGGCTGGGAGGCTGCCCTGGAAGCGGCGCTGCGGGAGCGCTTGTCCGCGCTGGCAGTGTCTCGACTGGAAATGGTGCGGGCCTTCGAGAGTGATCCCCCGGCCGCGCGGTTTGCGTTCTATCAGGCCCCGGTGGCCCCCGTTTGTGCGGGCAATGCCTCACGGCCGTCTCTGGCGGACCTGTTGCGCCTGGCCGAGCCGGCCGAGATGGCTATCGCCGGCGAGTGGCTCAAGGGGTGCTACACGGCACCCAGTCTGGAGCAGGCGCTGGCCGACCGCAGCTTGCTGCAACCCGGTGAAGCGTGGTACGTGCCGTCCGGACACGTGGTCACGCCGCACAGTGTCAGCTTCTACGCCCCCGACTCCGAACAGTCCGGGCTGCTGGCGCGGGCGCAGGAGATCGAAAACCTTGACAAACAGATTCGGGCCCAGGGCCTGATCGCCGAGGAGTCCCGCACCGCGCTGGCGCGGGCGGAAGCTGCCTACGCGGACGCGTCGCAGCGGCTGTTGGCTGTGCGGCGCGAGGCCGTCGAGACCCGCTCACGCGCCCACCAGCTGCAGGTCGAGACCCTGCGACTGACCCAGCAGGTGGAGCAGGCCCGCAGTCGAGGCGAGCAACTGGACAGCGATCTGGCAGAGCTCGACAGCCAGCTGGAGGCGCTGCAGGAGCGTCGGATTACGGCAGAAGCGCGTTTCGAAACCCTGGACATGCAACTTGCCGATACCCAGGAACGGCACGCTCAGCTGGACGAAAAGGTCATCGAAGCCGAACGACGTCTGAACGAAAGCCGGGAACAGCTGCGGGCTCTGGAGCGCAAGGCGCAAGAGGCGGTTTTCGCCCTGCGCAGCCTGCATGCGCGGCAAGATGAGCTGGCCCGGACCGTCGAAACGGCTGACAGCCAGACTCTCGCCCTTGCAGCCGAACGCCAGCGCGCACTTGACGAGCTGTCCCGATTGACCGATGCGGCCGCCCAGGCGGGATTGCAAAGCGCGCTGGCCCTCAAGCTGGAACGGGAGCAGGCGCTGGGCCACAGGCGCAGTCAGTACGACGACCTCACCGCGCGTTTGCGCGCCAGTGATGAAATGCGCCTGAAGCTCGAGCGCGAGCTCGATCCCCTGCGCCAGCGCATTACCGATTGTCAGCTCAAGGAACAGGCGGCTCGGCTGGGTCTGGAGCAGTACCACCAGCTTCTTTCCGACGGGCAGGCCGATCTTGATGCGATCGCGCGATCCATCGAAGCCGGCGCGGTCCGCCTGGCCGGATTGCAGGCGGAAATCGACCGGCTGCACCGCGAGATTCAGGCCCTGGGCGCCGTGAACCTCGCTGCCCTGGACGAGTTGAGCACCGCCCGGGAGCGCAAAGGGTTCCTTGATTCCCAGAACGCGGACCTCAACGAGGCCATGCGGACCCTGGAAGACGCGATTCGCAAGATTGACGCCGAAACCCGCGAGCTTTTGGGCAGCACCTTCGAGACCGTCAATACCCACTTCGGCCGGATGTTTCCCGAATTGTTCGGTGGCGGAAACGCCCGACTGGTCATGACGGGCGAGGAAATCCTCGACTCAGGCGTGCAGGTCATGGCCCAGCCGCCGGGCAAGAAGAACCAGACCATCCACCTGCTGTCGGGCGGCGAGAAAGCGCTGACGGCGATTGCCTTGGTTTTTGCCATCTTCCAGCTCAATCCGGCGCCGTTTTGTCTGCTCGACGAAGTCGACGCCCCCTTGGACGATGCCAACACCGAACGCTATGCCAAGCTGGTAACGAGCATGGCACGGAGCACGCAGTTCCTGTTCATCAGCCACAACAAGATCGCGATGGAAATGGCCGAACAGTTGATCGGTGTCACGATGCAGGAGCAAGGCGTTTCGCGTATTGTTGCCGTCGATATGGAATCAGCCATCGGCATGACGCAGGAATAAGTGCGGGAGCAACAAGACAATGAACTCTTTGCAGGTTTGGCTGGCAATCGCGGGGGGCGTGGTGCTGGCGGTGGTTGTCGCCCATGGGGCCTGGGTGGCGCGGCGGAAAGCGCCCCGACAGGCCGACCCCGCCGACGGGCCGACGTCCCCCGATCATGGTGAGGGTGCCGGCCGCCGCACCGAGCCCACCCTTGATGGCGCTGCCATGGCGCCACTGGCGGTTCCCGCTCCCGAGCGCCGTCCAACGCTTGACGCGTTGATCGACTGTCTGGCCTCGATCGCCGTCGATGGCGTCGTCTCCGGTGACGCGGCTCTGGCAGCCATGCCGGCGACGCGGAGAGCGGGCAGCAAGCCGACAGGCATCGAAGGCCTCAACGAGGTGACGGGACACTGGGAGTTCCCGGTTGCCGGGCAGCGCTACCGGGCGTTTCAGGCCGGGGTCCAGCTGGCCAACCGCAGCGGCCCGCTCAATGAGATCGAATTCTCGGAGTTTGTTGTCAAGGCGCAGGCTTTTGCCGACGCGGTAGGCGGCATGCCAGACTTTCCCAACATGCTCACTGAAGTGGCACGAGGCCGGGAACTGGACCAGTTTTCCGGCACCCATGATGCGCAGCTGGGGTTTACTCTGCGCGCGCGCCAGACGGCCTGGAGTGCCGGGTACGTCCACCAGCAGGCGGCTCGTCTCGGATTTGTGGCAGGGGCGATTCCCGGTCGTCTGGTCCTTCCCGGCAGCGTACCGGGCGTGCCGGCCATACTGGAGTTGGGCTTCGATACCCGTGCGGCTTTGTCTGACGATCCCGCACTGTCGTCCATCCAGCAGGTCACGCTGAGTCTGGATGTGCCCCATGTCGCCCGTATCGAACGTCCGTTCGTCCGTTTGCGTGAGGCCGCCCAAGCCCTTGCTTCCGCCATGGATGGCGTTGTCACCGACGATAACGGCCAGCCCCTCAGCACGGATACGCTTGATCGCATCGGTGCTGACCTGGAGCAGTTGTACGACGCGCTGGAGGAGCGTGACCTGGCTGCCGGGTCGCCGCAGGCGCGCCGCCTGTTTTCCTGAGCTGCCACGAACCGTCGTCTGGCATGTCCACCGCCGATCTTTTTACCCCCGAGGAACCCGATGGGGCAGGCGATCCGCCCGTCGTCGAACGCGCTGCCTGGCTACGTGCCGTCTTGCATCACCATGCCTGGCGTTACTACACGCTGGATGAGCCTGAGATTCCGGACGCGGAATACGACCGGTTGTTCCAGGAACTGCAGGCGCTGGAAGCTGAGCATCCGGAACTGCAGACGGTCGATTCGCCGACCCAGCGGGTCGGCGGCCGAATACTGGAAGGACTGAGCCCGGTAACCCATGTGGTACCCATGCTGTCGATTCAGACGGAGACCGACACCACGGCAGCGGGCGCCGCAGCGTTCGATTCCCGTGTCCGCCGGGAGTTGGGTCTGGCCGATGGCGATCCGCCGCTGGAGTACGCTGCCGAGCTCAAATTTGACGGCCTGGCCATCAATCTGCGCTACGAAAGAGGTGTTCTTGTTCTGGCCGCCACCCGAGGGGATGGAGAAACCGGCGAAGACGTCACGCAGAACATTCGAACCATTGGCCAGATACCGCTGGTTCTGCAAGGCCCGGCCCCAGAGGTGGTCGAGGTTCGCGGCGAGGTCTACATGCGCCGAGATGATTTCGAGAGGTTGAACGAACGACAACGGGAAAAGGGTGACAAAACCTATGTCAACCCGCGCAACACGGCGGCCGGCGCGGTTCGCAACCTGGACCCGGCGGTGACGGCGCAGCGCCCTTTGTCCTTTTTTGCCTACGGTGTGGGAGATATCCGGGGTTGGGACTTGCCGGCCACACACAGCGCACTACTGGATGCGCTGTTGTCCTTCGGCCTGCCGGTCTGCGACGATCGCTGTGTGGCGCACGGCGCACCGGGTCTTGTGGCGTTCCACGACCAGGTCAGCGCCCGGCGGGATGCGCTTCCGTTCGACATTGACGGTGTGGTCTACAAGGTGAATTCGCTCGCCCTGCAACGGGCCTTGGGATTCAAGACGCGCGAACCCCGCTGGGCGGTGGCTCACAAGTATCCAGCCCAGGAGCAAGTGACCACGGTACTGGCCATCGATGTACAGGTAGGCCGCACCGGCAAACTGACACCGGTGGCGAAATTGGCGCCGGTTTTTGTGGGCGGTGTGACGGTGACCAATGCCACTTTGCATAACGAGGACGAAGCTCGGCGCAAGGACGTGCGGGTGGGCGACACGGTTTTCATACGCCGCGCCGGTGACGTCATACCCGAGGTCGTTGCCGTGCTGGCGGACCGACGTCCGGAGGGCACCACGGTCTTCACCATGCCCGCGCACTGCCCGGTCTGCGGTAGCGCGGCCGTGCGCGAGGACGGTGAGGTGGACAGCCGGTGTACCGGGGGCCTTTTCTGTGGCGCACAGCGAAAACAGGCGATCCTTCATTTCGCCCAACGGCGGGCGCTGGACATTGAGGGCCTCGGCGAAAAGCTGGTGGATCAGCTGGTGGATTCCGGAATCGTCAGAACGCTCCCCGACCTTTACCGCATGGGTCTGTCTGCACTGGCCAGCCTGGATCGAATGGCTGACAAATCGGCTCAGAACATTCTTTTCGCACTGGAACATTCCAAACGGACCACGTTGCCGCGTTTCCTTTTCGGACTGGGTATCCGGCACGTCGGAGAAGCCACCGGCAAGGATCTGGCGTCGCATTTCGGCACGCTCGATGGCATCATGAACGCGTCGATTGACCAACTTTTGCAGGTCTCGGACGTCGGGCCGGTGGTTGCCAAAAGCATCCGCACCTTTTTTGACCAGCCCCATAACCGCGAGGTCGTCGAGCAGTTGCGCGCCTGCGGCGTCACCTGGGAGGAGGGTGAACCCGCGGCGCAGGTGCCCAAGCCGCTCGCGGGCCGGACCGTTGTGCTGACCGGCACGTTGCCCACGCTGAGCCGTGATCAGGCCAAAGACCTTCTGGAGGCGTCAGGCGCCAAGGTATCCGGTTCGGTGAGTAAAAAGACCCACTACGTTGTGGCTGGCTCGGAGGCCGGCAGCAAGCTGGACAAGGCCCGCGAACTGGGTGTGCCGGTGCTGGACGAGGCAGGTCTGATGGCTCTGCTGGCAGGAGGGTCCGGACCCAGCGACATGCCGAACCGGGAGGTGACCGATGGCGGTTCGTGAAATCCTGAAAATGGGCGATCCTCGCCTGTTGCGTGTGGCGCAGCCTGTCATCGCCTTCGACACCGAGGCGGTGCATCAACTGGTACGCGACCTGCTGGAAACCATGGCGGCGCTCAACGGCGCGGGGCTGGCGGCGCCTCAGATCGGCGTGGACCTGCAACTCGTGGTGTTTGGCACCAATGCACCAAACCCGCGATACCCCGACGCTCCCCTGGTTCCCCGCACGGTACTGTGCAACCCGGTGATCACGCCGCTGGGTGATACCGAGGAGGAGGGATGGGAGGGGTGTCTCTCGGTGCCCGGCTTACGTGGCGTGGTGCCTCGCTGGTCCCGAATCCGCTACACCGGTTTCGATCCTTTTGGAGACCCGATCGACCGCTGCGTGGAGGGTTTTCATGCCCGGGTGGTGCAACACGAATGCGACCACCTGGTGGGCAAGCTCTATCCGATGCGCATGCGCGATTTCAGCCGATTTGGCTTCACTGAGGTGCTTTTCCCGGGCCTGGACGCTGCGCAGGACGATTGAATCGGTTGAAAACGCCCATTGCCGACGACGGCTCACCCTCTCTCGGTTATGCGGTCAAGTACGAAACGGTTCGCGGCAGTGGTGCCGACCTGCGGATGCGCTCGCTGCAGGACCGGCAGCAGTTTCACGATCCAGACGGTGAGGCGGAGCGTGCCGGCATTTCCTCGGCCCTGTGGCCACTCTTTGGCCTGCTCTGGCCCTCGGGCAAGGTGCTGGCGCACGCCATGTTGGCCTTTGAGCTGGACGGAAAGCGCATTCTTGAACTTGGCTGTGGTCTCGCGCTGGCGAGCATGGTCATCCATCGGCGCGGGGGGGATGTCACGGCCAGCGATTGCCACCCGCTGGCTGAAACTTTCCTGAAAGAGAACCTGCGCCTGAACCATCTGCCGCCCATGAAATACCAGACCGGTAACTGGGGGCGCTCGGCGAGCGATATGGGGCGGTTCGATCTGATCATCGGCAGCGACCTGCTTTACGACCGGAACCAGCCGCAGGCTTTGTCAGCCTTCATTGACGAACATTCGTGTTCGACCGTCGAGGTGGTGATCGTCGATCCCGACCGCGGAAACATATCGGGTTTCAATCGTTGCATGCACGGCCTGGGTTACACGCACTCCCAAAGTCGCGTCTCATTGCTGCCCGATGGCATCACATCCTTCAAAGGGCGCGTGCACAGCTACGGGCGGTCGTCCTTGCCCGCTCCCTGATTGGATCAGGCGGCCAGGGCTTCCAGCAGCTCGGTTTCGATTTCGATCTGGCGGCGACTTTGTTGCAACTCAGGGCCGTCGATCAGAAAAGTGTCTTCCACTCGTTCGCCCAGGGTGGTGATCTTGGCCAGTTGCAAGTTGATCTGATGGCGGGCCAACACCCGGGCCACCCGGTACAACAGTCCGACCCGGTCACTGGCCGACACGCTCAGAAGCCAGCGCTGAGCCTTCTCATCCGGACGGAGACTGATGCGAGGCGTGATCGGAAAGCTCTTGACGCGCCGTGAGACACGGCCCCGGCTGGGTGCTGGCAAGGGCCCGGGATGGGTCAGCGTATGGGTGAGATCGCTTTCGACCATGGTGATCAGTTCGCGGTAGTGGTCTGCCAGCAAGGTGGTCACTACCTGGAAGGTATCCAGAGCGTAGCCGTTCCCCGTGGTGTGCACTTTCGCATCAAGAATGCTGAAGCCGGCATGATCGAAGTAGCCGCAGATGCGGGCAAACAGGTCGGTCTGGTCGGGGGTGTAGACCAACACCTGCAGACCTTCGCCGACGGGTGACCGGCGTGCACGCACCACCGTGGGCCCCGCGATGGTTTGTGCCGCAGCGGTCGCCCGGACCACATGACGCGCCAGATTGCGGGTATGCCAGGCAATGTCGGCCGCATCGTGTCGCATGAAGTAACCCACGTCCAGCGTGTCCCACAGGGCTTTGTGGCCCTCGAAGGGTTCGGCGTGCAGGGCGAGCTGAACCAGTGCCTCCCGTTTGCGGGCCTCGACGTCGGCGGCGGCGTCGGGCGCGCGTCCGCCCAGTACCCGCAAGGTATACCGATACAGGTCTTCGAGCAGCTTGCCCTTCCAGGCGTTCCAGACCTTGGGGCTGGTGCCGCGGATGTCCGCCACGGTCAGAAGGTACAACGCCGTCAGCCGCCGCTCGGTGCCGACACGACGTGCGAAAGCAGCGATGACGTCCGGATCGCCCAGGTCTTCCTTCTGGGCAATGCGGCTCATGCTGAGATGCTCGGATACCAGGAACACCACGAGATTCGCGTCATCGCCGTCAATGCCATGTTGACGACAGAAGCGGCGCATTTCGGTAGCGCCCAGCGCCGAGTGGTCACCACCACGCCCTTTGGCAATGTCATGAAACAAGGCGGCAACATAGAGCAGCCAGGGCTTGTCCCAGCCAGCAGCCAGCTGCGAACAGAACGGGTACTCGTGCGCATGCTCGGCAATGAAAAAACGCCGAACATTGCGCAGCACCATCAGGATGTGCTGGTCCACCGTGTAAACATGGAACAGGTCATGCTGCATCTGGCCGACAATGCGTCGGAACACCCAAAGGTAGCGTCCAAGCACCGAAGTCTGGTTCATCAGCCGAATGACATGGGTGATGCCTGTGGGTTGCTGAAGGATCTGCAGGAACATGGCCCGATTGGCCGGATCGGCACGGAAACGGGCGTTCATCACGCCTCTGACGTTGTAGAGCGCCCTGAGCGTTCGCACCGACAGTCCCTGGATGCCCACGGCAGTCTGAAAAACCCGGAAGGTCTCCAGAATGGCTCGGGGCTCGCGCTGGTACAGCCCATCGTCGACCACTTCCAGCATGGCGGCCTTTTCGACGAACCGAGGGTGAGGGGGATTCAGCGGACGCGCCTGCGCCTGTTGCTGAGGATTGAGTTGCTCTTCAATGTTGAGCAGGAGAATCTGGTTGAGCTGCACCACGGCCTTGGCAGCCCAGTAATAGCGCCGCATCAGGCGCTCGCTGGCGCGTTCGGCCAGGCGTCCGTCGGGTGTGCTGGTTGCTTCCAGCCCGAATGATTCCGCGACGGCGGTCTGCAGATCAAAGACCAGGCGATCCTCGCGGCGCTGGGCGATCAGATGGAGCCGGGCGCGGATCATGGACAACACGGCTTCGTTGTGGCGAATCTGGCGAGCTTCGAACGGTGTTGCCAGGCCCCGCCGGGCGAGTTCGTCCCAGCTGCGGCCTAAGCCGGCGGCCCGCGCCACCCAGAGGATGACCTGCAAGTCTCGCAGGCCCCCGGGTGACTCCTTGCAATTGGGTTCCAGCGCATACGGTGTGTTTTCGAATTTCGTGTGCCGCTGACGCATCTCCAGTGTCTTCGCGATCAGGAAGGCGTGGGGGTCCATCGCGGTGTCAAAGCGTTCGCGGAAAGCATCGAACAGATCGCTGCTGCCAACGATCAGGCGCGATTCGAGCAATGATGTCTGCACCGTGACATCACCGGTCGCCTCCTCGACACACTCTCGCAGAGTGCGCACGCTGGAGCCAATCTCCAGCCCGGCGTCCCAGCAGCGACCGATGAAGGTTTCGATCCGTGTCTTGAGATCCTCGTCGCGGTGGGGGTCGGTGCCGTCAGGCAGGAGCAACAGCACGTCGACGTCGGATCGAGGGAACAGTTCACCGCGCCCGTATCCGCCCACCGCGACCAATGCCAGGTCAGGGCCGAATTCGCTGGCCTGCCACAGCTGGATCAGTGTCTGGTCCGCCAGGCGCGCGAGTTTTTGCAGCGTCGCGCGGACCCCTCGGACCGAGCCGCCCCGCGCGGCCAGTGCCTTCAGCAACGCGGATTTTTCTGACAGGTAACGCTCGCGCCAGAGGGCCGGACCTTCCGTCGCGCGGGGGGGGGGATCGGGGACTGGGGAATTCACTCAGGCAGCGATTGCGGGGGTCGAACGGGTGATCCAGGACGGTGGCGGCGGGCTGCCGGCCGAAACCGTCAAAACCTCGTAGCCGGTCTCGGTCACCAGCACGGTGTGTTCCCACTGGGCCGAAAGCGAGCGGTCACGGGTTACGATGGTCCAACCGTCGCCCAGTTCCTTGATGTCCCGTCGCCCGGCATTGATCATCGGCTCGATCGTAAAAGTCATTCCTGGCGCCAGTTCCGCCAGGGTGCCGGGTTTGCCGTAGTGCAGGATTTGTGGCTCTTCATGAAAAACACGGCCGATGCCGTGCCCGCAGAACTCGCGCACGATGGAAAAACCGTGACCCTCGGCAAAGCGCTGAATGGCGTGGCCGATGTCCCCCAGCCGGGCGCCCGGGCGAACCTGTTCGATTCCCTTCCACATCGCCTCATACGTCAGTGCCGCCAGACGCCGGGTGGCGATCGAGCAGTCGCCGACCAGGAACATTCGGCTGGTGTCACCGTGCCAGCCGTCCTTGATCACCGTAATGTCGATATTGAGCGAGTCGCCTTTCTTCAGCGGCTTGTCGTTCGGAATGCCATGGCAGACCTGGTGGTTGATTGAAGTGCAGATCGATTTCGGATAGGGGATGTACCCCGGGGGCTGATAGTTCAGCGGCGCGGGAGTGGCGCCTTGCACCTGGACGATGTAGTCGTGCGCCAGGCGATCAAGCGCATTGGTTGTCACGCCCGGCTTCACATGCGGGGTCAGGTAGTCGAGAACCTCGGAGGCCAGTCGGCCGGCGGTGCGCATGCCGGCGATGCCTTCGGCGTCTTTGATCGAAATCGTCATGGGCGCGGATTATCCCATCCGTTGGTGCGACCGGCCCACCCGCTCGAACGCGGGTGTGCGCGGGCGCAGAAGCGGTTCGTGCCAACCGGGCGGGTAAAATCGCGGCTTGCGCGCGGTGCCCCAGTCAGCGGCCTGCGCAACGGCTTCTCTGCCCATCACCCAGGCCTTGCTTGTGACCTACCCGATCTCCACATTCCCCGGCGGCAACGCCCTCAGCGGTTTCCGCGTGCAGCAGCTTTTGCCCCGTTTGGCTGCCGTTGATACGCGCATCCATGGTCTGTCGGCGCGTTTTGTCCATCTGGTGCTGTCCGACGCACCACTGGCCGATGGCGACCGGCAGCGCCTTTCCGCGCTGCTGACCTACGGCGAGCCTGCCGACGGCCGTGACGAGGGAGAATCGATCGTGGTGTCGCCCCGTCTGGGCACGGTGTCACCCTGGGCATCCAAGGCGACCGACATCGCCCACAACTGCGGCCTGGCGATCCGGCGGGTGGAGCGCATCACCGAGTACCGGGTGGTGCTGAAGCAGCCGCTGCTGGGCCAGGCCCGCCTGACGCCGGCACAGCGGGACGCTGTGGCCGCGGTGCTGCACGACCGCATGACCGAATCGGTGCTGGCCGACCGCGACGCTGCAGCGCTGCTGTTCTCCGAGCTGCACCCGGCGCCCATGGAGCATGTGGACGTGCTCGGTGGCGGGCGCGCCGCGCTGGAGCGGGCCAACACCGACTGGGGTCTGGCGCTGGCGGGCGACGAAATCGATTACCTCGTCAACGCCTTCACCACACTGGGACGCAATCCCACCGACGTGGAGCTGATGATGTTCGCCCAGGCCAACAGCGAACACTGCCGGCACAAGATTTTCAATGCCCAGTTCACCGTCGACGGGGTGGCGCAACCCCACAGCCTGTTCGGCATGATCCGCAACACCCACCGCCTGGCGCCGCAGCACACCGTGGTGGCCTACTCGGACAACGCCTCGGTCATGGAAGGGGGCGTTATCGAGCGTTTTGTGGCAAAAATGACCCATAGCCAGCGTGAAAAGGTCACTTTCTGCTATGAAAAAAGTATCGAAACGGCGCATGTCCTGATGAAGGTGGAAACCCACAACCACCCCACCGCCATCTCGCCTTTCCCCGGCGCGGCCACCGGCGCCGGCGGTGAAATCCGCGACGAGGGGGCCACCGGGCGCGGCTCCGAGCCCAAGGCCGGCCTGACCGGATTCACCGTGGGCAAACTCTGGGACGGCCTGTCCGACCAGCCGGGCGGCAAACCCGGCCACATCGCCAGCCCCCTGCAGATCATGACCGAAGGCCCGCTGGGCGGCGCGGCCTTCAACAACGAGTTCGGCCGGCCGAACCTGGCGGGGTATTTCCGCGAATACGAACTGGCGGTGGGCGGCGTGCAGCGCGGCTACCACAAGCCCATCATGATCGCCGGCGGCCTGGGAACCATCGCCGCGGACCAGACGACCAAAATCGAGTTTCCCGCCGGCACGCTGCTGATCCAGCTGGGCGGCCCGGGCATGCGCATCGGCATGGGCGGCGGCGCGGCCAGCTCCCTGGCCACGGGCACCAACGCGGCCGAGCTGGATTTTGATTCGGTGCAGCGCGGCAACCCCGAGATCGAGCGCCGGGCGCAGGAGGTGATCAACCACTGCTGGGCCCAGGGCGCGGACAACCCGATCCTGGCCATCCATGACGTGGGCGCGGGCGGCCTGTCCAACGCCTTCCCGGAACTGACCAACGACGCCGGCCGCGGCGCGCGTTTTGACCTCCGGGCCGTGCCGCTGGAAGAGTCGGGCCTGGCGCCCAAGGAAATCTGGTGCAACGAAAGCCAGGAACGCTATGTACTGGCCATCGCGCCCGAATCGCTGGAGACCTTTCGGGCCTTCTGCGAGCGCGAGCGTTGCCCGTTCGCGGTGGTGGGCGTGGCGACCGAAGAGCGTGACCTGTTGGTGTACGAGGGAGACGGCGTGAGCGGCGCCGGGCCGTCCCAAGCCGCGAGGGCCCCCTCGGGGGGCAGCGAATCACGCGAAGTGGAGAGCGTGGGGGCACCCGTCCACATGCCCATGGACGTGCTGCTGGGCAAACCGCCCAGGATGCACCGTGACGTCCGGACCGTGGCGCGCGAATTCCAGCCGCTGGACCTGTCCGGCATCACCCTGCAGCAGGCGGTGATCGACGTTCTGAGCCACCCGACCGTGGCGTCCAAGCGGTTCCTGGTCACCATCGGTGACCGCACCGTGGGCGGCCTGACCCACCGCGATCAGATGGTCGGCCCGTGGCAGGTGCCGGTGGCGGATTGCGCCGTCACGCTGGCCGACTACGCCGGCTTTGCCGGTGAAGCCATGAGCATGGGCGAGCGCACGCCGCTGGCCGCGCTGGACGCCGCGGCATCCGGACGCATGGCGGTGGCCGAGGCCATCACCAACCTGCTGGCCGCACCGATCGAGCTGCCCCGCGTCAAGCTGTCGGCCAACTGGATGGCCGCCTGCGGCGAGCCCGGCGAGGACGCCGACCTGTACGCCACGGTGCGGGCCGTGGGCATGGAGTTGTGCCCGGCGCTGGGCATTTCCATCCCGGTGGGCAAGGACAGCCTGTCCATGCGCACCCAGTGGCAGTACGCGGGCGATACGAAGAAGGTGACCTCCCCGGTCAGCCTGATCGTCAGCGCCTTTGCCACGCTGGCCGACGTGCGCGGCACCCTGACTCCGCAGCTCGATGCCACCACCGAAGACACCACGCTGATCCTGGTCGACCTCGGCCAGGGCCGCAACCGTCTGGCCGGCAGCATCCTGGGGCAGACCCGCGGGCAGGGCGGCTGCCCGGTGCGTGACGGGGTGCCGGACCTGGACAACGCGCAGGATCTGGTCCGCCTGGTCGACGCGGTCAATGCGCTGCGCGCCGCGGGCAAGGTCCTCGCCTACCACGACCGCAGCGACGGCGGCCTGCTGGCCACCGTGGCCGAAATGGCCTTTGCCGGCCACGTCGGGGTGGCGCTGAACGTGGACATGCTGGTCACCGAAGGCGACGGCATCAGCGACAGCCGCATGGATGCCGGTGACGCCAAAAACTGGGCCACGCAGGTCAGTGCCCGGCGCGAAGAGCTCACGCTCAAGGCCCTGTTTGCCGAAGAACTGGGCGTGGTGTTGCAGGTGCGCACGGCCGAGCGCAACGACGTGATGCAGGTGCTGCGCGCGCACGGTCTGTCGCGATACAGCCATTTCATCGGCAAAACCCGGCCGGCGGCGTCGCCGCTGGACGCCGGCAAAGGCGCGCTGTCGATCTGGCGCGACACCAAGGAAGTGTTCAGCGCCAGCCTGCACGATCTGCACCAGGTCTGGGACAGCGTCAGCTGGAAGATCTGCCAGCAGCGCGACAACCCGGCCTGCGCCGACGCCGAACACGCCGCCGCGGGTGCACCGGCCGATCCCGGCCTGCACCTGTCGCTGCGCTTCGACCCGTCCGACAACGTGGCGGCGCCCTTCCTGAACCTGGCGCGGCCGAAGGTCGCCATCCTGCGCGAGCAGGGCGTGAACTCCCATGTGGAAATGGCCTACGCCTTCACCGAAGCCGGCTTCGAGGCCCACGACGTCCACATGACCGACCTGCAGACCGGCCGCGCCCGGCTGGCCGATTTCAACGGTGTGGTGGCCTGCGGTGGCTTCAGCTACGGCGACACGCTGGGCGCCGGTATCGGGTGGGCCCGCAGCATCACCTTCAACCCGGTGCTGGCCGCGCAATTCCAGGGCTTTTTCGGCCGCGCGGACACCTTCGGCCTCGGGGTGTGCAACGGCTGCCAGATGTTTGCCGAACTCGCCGACATCATTCCCGGCGCGCAGGACTGGCCCCGCTTCACCACCAACCAGAGCGAGCGTTTCGAAGCCCGCTATGCGATGGTCGAAGTGCTGGAATCACCCAGCCTGTTCCTGCAGGGCATGGCCGGCAGCCGGTTGCCGATCGCGGTGGCGCACGGCGAAGGCTATGCCAATTTCCGCTTCCGCGGCCATGCCGGCAAAGCCATCGCCGCGATGCGGTTTGTCGACAACCATGGCACGGCCACTGAAACCTACCCCTTCAATCCCAACGGCAGCCCGGGCGGCCTGACGGCCGTCACCACCGCTGACGGCCGCTTCACGGCCATGATGCCGCACCCCGAGCGGGTGTTCCGCAACATCCAGATGAGCTGGACCAGCGGCGACCCGGCCGCCGCCAGCCCCTGGATGCGGATCTGGCGCAACGCGAGAAAGTGGGTGGGATGATGGCGACCAGTCTGCTGGCCCTGCTGGACGATATCGCCACCTTGCTCGACGACGTGGCCGCGATGACCAAGGTCGCCGCCCGCCAGGGGGTGGCTGCGGCCGATGATGTGGCAGCAATGACACAACTGGCGGCGAAAAAGACGGCAGGAGTTCTGGGCGATGACCTGGCGCTGAATGCTCAGCAGGTGACGGGCGTGCGGGCCGACCGTGAGTTGCCGGTGGTCTGGGCGGTGGCCAAAGGTTCTCTTGTCAACAAAGCGATCCTCGTGCCGGCCGCGCTGGCCATCAGCGCCCTGGCACCGTGGCTGATCACCCCGTTGTTGATGGCGGGCGGTGCTTTCCTGTGTTTCGAGGGAGCGGAGAAGCTGCTGCACAAGTTGTTCCACAAACCGTCGGACGATGCGACCCGGCATGCGCAGCGGGTATCTGCCGTGTCGAACGAATCCATCGATATCGTTGCCTTCGAAAAAGAAAAGATCAAAGGCGCAGTGCGCACCGATTTCATTCTCTCGGCAGAGATCATCGTCATCTCGCTCGGGACCGTCGCCGCCGCCAGCTTTGCGCAGCGGGTGTCCGTCCTGGTCGGGATTTCTATCCTGATGACCGTCGGGGTCTATGGACTGGTCGCGGGGATAGTGAAACTGGACGACCTGGGTCTTTATCTGACGCGCCAGGTGTCAACGACGCGCCAAACGCTCGGTCGAGGCATTCTGGCGCTGGCCCCGTGGCTGATGAGGGCCTTGTCCGTCCTGGGAACTGCGGCGATGTTCCTGGTCGGCGGCGGGATTCTGGTTCACGGGGTGCCTTGGTTGCACCACGTGGCTGGTTCGGTCGAGGGGTTTTTTCCGCCGGGACCCTTCGCCGGCCTGTGGCAAGGGATCGCCGCCGCAGCATTCAACGGTTTGGCCGGTGTGATGGCGGGCGCGGCGGTGGTTGCTCTGGTTGCCCTCGCGCACCGGCTCCGGCCAAAAGGCGCCCACTAGCGGGCCGTTTCCGGCCCGCTGATCCGTGCCATCAGGCCGCTTTTTTGCGGTAACCGAGGCGCGTGAGCGCGTCCTTGATCCGAACGTCAACGACGTTGCTGACGGTTCCGATGCCTTGATCGACGGCCTCCGTTGCGCTGTTGATGCGGTCCTTGATGAGGTCGGTGTTGGAATCAATCGCACCACGGGCCTGCGATTCAAATTTCTCGCCGGCCTTGACCAGGGCTTCGAAAGCCTTCTCGCCGCGTTCGCCGGTCGAGGTGGTGACTTTTGCCAATGCGCCCAGGCCAGCGAGCCAGATCGAGCGCTGCGTGTCGATCAAGCGAAACGATGCATCACGGGTCATGTGTACAACGCTGGAGACTTTGCGCGTGCTCTTGGTAGCCACCTGTTTGAGTGTGGGCTTGGCCGCAACGGCTTTTTTTGCCCGGGTGGCTGTGGCGGTTGCGGTTGCCTTGGCGCGGGATTTGACGGCCTTGACCGTGGTCGTGACTTCGGCGGCCGTGTTTTCTACGGGAGTTTTGGCGCGGGTTGCCATGATGGTGTTCCTTCAGGATGTTCCGGCCATTCAGAGGTTGCAAGGCCGTGGTGCAGGCTGAAGTATTTCCGGCCGGCCTAGAGAAGACAACTTAACGGCCTAGGGAAGCATGCTTAACTTCGCGCGTGGGTGACCGCTGCGCCGCAACGGCCCCGGCCTGACCCGCGATGCCCCCTCGGCGCTGTCGCAGGTTTCAACGCGCTAAGGGGTGTCTTCGGGGGCCGGTTCGGGTGGCACAGGCGGTTTGACCACAAGCACCGGCACGGGCGACGCCTTGACCAGATCCAGTGCGACCGATCCGGACCACGCCTTGCGCAGCAAGCCCATCGCATGGGTGCCGATGATGATCAGGTCACAGGCATGTTCCTCCACCAGGTCGACCACGGCATGGGCCGGATCGCCCGTAACGACGGCCACATCGGCATCGAAACCCGCCTGGCGCAGCAGTTCGAGTGCCGGCTGCAGCATGTGTTCACCGGCCGCGTGGCTGACGTTCTCCAGGACTTGCGGGTCGTGCGCTGTGACAATCTCGTACAAGCTGGCCGGCTCCTGAACGTTGGCAAGCAGAAACTCGGTTTTCAGACCTTCGGCGGCAAGTGACAGTGCAAAACGCACTTCGTGCAGGGCCAGTTCGGAACCGTCGATAGGCAGCAGAATTTTCATGTTCGTTCAGGGTTGGCAGGTCAATCGGATCGTCATTGCCCGGGTGTCGGGCGGGTCTTGTAGAAGGTCAGGGGCTGCGGCCGGGTCAGGATTTGACGCCGCATGCGGCCCACCACATGCATTTCACAAGGCTTGCAGTCGAAACGCAAGGTGAGTTTTTCGTTGCCATTGACCAGCGTCAACGGTTCCGCCCGTATCGTGCCCTGCACGCCGGTGACGCCTTTGGCCTGCTTCGGGCACAGGCTCATGGACCAGCGCACGCAGTGTTTGGTGATCATGAGGCTGACTTCGCCTTCCTCCTCATGGCTTTCGTAGGCGGCGGCGATGACCTGGACGCCGTGTTTCGCGTAGAAGTCGCGTGCCTTGTGGTTGAACACGTTGGCCAGGTAGGTCAGCGTGTCTTCCGGGTAGACGGCCGGCGGGTCCACCGGCCGGGCGCGGGGCAGCCGCTGCCAGGCGGCGGCGCGGGCGCTTTCCAGCGCCTCGGTGGCGGCGCGCCTCAGCGTGTTGAGCTGGGATGCCGGCACAAACCACGGGCGGGGCAGCTCGATGGCCACGTCCAGGGGCTCAAAAATCGTGTCGCCCAGACGTGCAAGTTGCCCACGCAGGGTGTCCAGAGCCTGCTCCGGGTTTTTCGCGGCCTGGAATGGCAGGGTGAGTGTGGCTTCGCCGGTGTGGCCGTCCTCATCGGTGAGGATCAGGCGCAGGCCGTCGGGCGTCTCGGTCAGCCGCAGCCACACGCCGATGCGCCGCTCGGCGGATTTCTTCTCCAGGCCGCGCACCCAGTCCATGTCGCGGTTGCGGTTGATGCGGGTGCCCTTGCGCAGGTCCTTGAAGCCGGCCATCGGGTCTTTCGGGTACGCGCGCCAGTGGCCGGGCGCGCCCGCGGGCTCGGCGCGGTTGATCTGCACACCGACCAGTTCCTTTTGCAGGTCGTGGTAGCACAGGCCGTCGCCGTTGTGCAGCACCAGCGCCGGGTCGTCCGCCTCGAATTCGAGGAAGTTGGGCCCGGTCTTCGTCACCCAGCCGATGGCGCGACCCGGGTTCTTGGGCGAATCGAAGGCACCGATGTCGATCTGGCGGCCATTGACGAAGTAATCGGTGAACTCGCGGTTGAAGTTCTGGTCCGGGTCGGGCGTGAAGCTGAAGGTGCAGCGGCCCGAGGAGCCGCGTGCCAGCTCGGGCCGCTCATCCAGGATGGCGTCGAACAAGGTGCGGTAGTGGGCGGTGATGTTCTTCACGTAGCCCATGTCCTTGTAGCGGCCCTCGATCTTGAAGCTGCGCGCGCCCGCGTCGATCAGCGCGCGCAGGTTGTCGCTCTGGTTGTTGTCCTTCATGCTCAGCACGTGTTTGTCGTGCGCGATGAAGCGGCCCTGGGCATCGGTCACCTGGTAGGGCAGGCGGCAGGCCTGGGAGCAGTCGCCGCGGTTGGCGCTGCGCCCGGTGTGGGCTTCGCTGATGTAGCACTGGCCGCTGTAGGCCACACACAGCGCGCCGTGGATGAAAAACTCCAGCGTGCAGCGCGCCGGGTCGGTCGCGGCACGGATGGCGGCGATCTGCTC
The DNA here is from genome assembly GCA_016790575.1 of Burkholderiaceae bacterium. Lineage (GTDB taxonomy): Bacteria > Pseudomonadota > Gammaproteobacteria > Burkholderiales > Burkholderiaceae_C > JAEUOU01. The sequence continues at coordinate 132,742 of JAEUOU010000010.1, forward strand.
CAGCGTCAGCTCGCGCGCCAGCACGATCTGGTTCAGGCCCACGTCCTGCAGGAAACGGGCTTTTTCCGGCGTGCGGATGTCGGTCTGCGTACTGGCGTGGAGCTGGATCGGCGGCAGGTCGATCTCCAGCAGGCCCATGTCCTGGATGATGAGCGCATCGACGCCCGCGTCGTACAGCTGCCAGGCCAGCTTGCGCGCCGGCTCCAGTTCGTCGTCGCGCAGGATGGTGTTGAGGGTGACGAAGATGCGGCTGCCGAAGCGGTGCGCGTGTTTCAGCAGCCGGGCGATGTCCTGCACCCGGTTGTCGGCGCTGGAGCGGGCACCGAAGGAAGGCCCGCCGATGTAGACGGCGTCGGCGCCGTGGTTCACGGCTTCGATGCCGATGTCGGCGTCGCGCGCGGGGGCGAGCAGTTCGAGTTGGTGGGGCTGCAGGGACATGGCTCAATTATCCCCGCTGCCCGCCCCGCAAGGCGGTGCAAAAGGGCGCGTCCACCTCAATGTGGACGGGGGATTACTTCAGCCAGTCGGTATTGTGTGCCCAATGGGCAGCACGCTCAGCCAGCCAGCCCTGTTCACGTTGCAGGTCGATCCAGGTGTTGAGGAAACTCAGGAAGTCGCCGTCACCCTTGCGGATCGCCATGGCGGCCGGAGTGCGACTGACCGGGTCCGCCAGGGGCGCAAACAGCCGATCGCCCGTGCGCTGGAGCAGTGCTTCCGGTGCCATGGTGGAAACCAGTGCCGCATGGGCCTTGTTTTCCAGCACCGGGGTGACGGTGTCGATGTCGACTCGCAACAGGTTGGCGCGCGGAAAGAGCCGCTGAGCCACTTTCTCCTGCTCACTGCCGGCGTTTACAGTCAGGGTAACGCCGCTCTGGTTGTAGTCCTGAAGGTTGCGCCAGCTGCCGGCACGCGCCCGACTGGCCATCAGGTGGACCCCTTCGACCGCCGTGGGCTGGGTGTAATTGACGATCAGGGCCCGCGGAACCGTCACCCACAGTCCGGTGATGATCACGTCAAAGCGACGATCAAGCAGGTCGGGCATCAACTGGGGCCACGATGTTGGCACAAACTCCACGCCGACACCGATATCGGCCGCCAGTTTTCGGGCCAGGTCGACGCTGAAGCCCACCAACTCGCCCTGGCGGTTGTGCATGACCATGGGCTCCACGGCCACCACGCCAACCCGCAACTGCCCGCGCACACGGACCGTGGCGAGGGTGTCGATGGACGGACCGCGGTAGACCGGCGGAATGTCAACCGCAGGCCCGCGCCGCCCGAGGGTGGACGACGCGTCGGGCGCTTCAGCGGGGCTCCAGTTGCTGGCCGTTTGAGCCGCAGCGCCGCCGCCGAGTGCCAGCCATGCCGCGCAGAGGAATCCGGCGAAACGGTTGCGATGATTCGGTGCAAACATAAAAAAGCTCCTGTTCATTCGACGCGGGACTCAATAGCCGCTACCAGTTCTTTGGAAAACGATCTGATTGCCCGGGTTGTTGTCACTGGTCGCGACAAATCCGTTTCCCTGCGGTGCGATCCGGAAGCGCTGTCGGCCCGCCTGGAGGCTGTCGCCCTGGAGGTTGCCGCTGAATGCGTTTGTGCCCGCGCGACCCGTCAACGACCCGCCCGGCAGAATGTTGAGTTCCACCTGAACTCTTTCAACGCGGTCGTAGCCGCTGAAGTTGCCTACTGCCCAACTGGCGACCTCTTGCGAGTCCTGCTTGCTTTTGCTGGACGCAATGGCGGCAATGGCAGCAAGCCCGATCAGCGCTGCAACGGCTTTGCCGCCACTGCTGTCGCGACCGACCCGAAAATCACCGGCGCATCCGTTGTCGACCCAGACGCCATTGCGGTCATGTCCCCAGTTGCGACCTTCACGACATTCGATGAATGAGGTTTGTCGCACCAGTTCGACTCGTCCGTGGGTTTCAATGGGGCAGTATCGGTAATTGAATCCGCCGCTTCGGCAATGGATGGTCTGGTCTGCGAGTGCCGGCAAGGGTGCCGAGAGCAGGGCCAGGCTGACCGCGCCGGTGGTCAGGCGCGCAACGAGTTTCTGGGGCATGGTGAATTCCCGGTCAATGGAGGCGAGGAGCACTATAGCGGACGCTCGGCTCGCGAAGCGGCTTGCGGTATGGTTGCGCCATGCAAGCAAGCGCTGTTCCGCCTCTGACAAGCCCCCCACGCCATGACACCCTCGATGCCTTTCGGGGGCTGGCCATCGTGTGGATGACGGGGTTTCATTTCTGTTTCGACCTCAATGCGTTCGGCTACATCCGGCAGAACTTTCTTGGCGATCCGTTCTGGACCAGCCAACGCACAGCCATCGTCAGCCTGTTTCTGTTTGCTGCCGGTTTCGGCCAGGCGATTGCGGTGCGGCAAGGGCAGGGCTGGGGACGTTTCTGGCGGCGCTGGGCCCAGGTGGCTGGTTGTGCAGTGCTGGTTTCGGCAGGGTCATACTGGATGTATCCGAAGTCCTACATTCATTTCGGCGTTCTCCACGGACTGGCCGTGATGCTCATCGTTGCCCGCCTGAGTGTCGGCTGGGGGCGCTGGTTGTGGCCGGCAGGCTTGCTCGCCATCACTATGCCTTTGATAGCAAAAAATGGCCATTTTGCGCTGGGTATGCCCGAATTTTCGTCGATTTTTGACGGGAAAGCCCTCAACTGGCTGGGCCTGGTCAGTCGCAAGCCGTTCACGGAGGACTATGTGCCGGTTTTCCCCTGGCTGGGCGTGGTGTGGTGGGGATTGGCGGCGGGGCAGTGGGTGCAGACCGAGCGGCCCCGCTGGTTGAGTGGCGCCTCGGTGGTTGGGGTGCAACCGCTCGCCTTTCTGGGGCGCTGGAGCCTGACCTGGTACATGCTGCACCAGCCCGTGATGATCGGGGCGTTCATGGCGGTGGCGGCGCTGCGCTGAATCCTCCCCTACGCCGCGCGTGGTCGGCGGCACGCACACCAACATCCGCAGCCGGCGAACGTTCCCCCGAATGGGTGGGTGTTTTTCGTGGGCACTCAGGCATGGTCATGGTTCGTCCAATCTGAGAAAGAGCCCATGAAAACAGATCAACTCAAGACCTTTCGGCGAATAGCCATTGCCGTTGCGGCAGGATCCGCAGGCGCCGTCGGTCTGGTCGCGTGCGGCGGCGGCACCGAGCCGACCGTCGCGCTGGTGCCGACGACTCCGCCTACCGCCGCGCTCGCCTCGGCGGCCAAATACCTTGTCACGGTGCGGGATGCCGCGACGGGCGCGTTGGTCACAGATGCAACCACGGTGAGTTTTTCGGGTGCCGGTGTCGTCAATCTGGACAACGCCGCCGTCACCAGCCTGACGGTGCGCGACGGAACGGCCGCGTTCGGAACCGCGCCCAATGTATCGGCGGGCTCCCGTCTGACGATACGTACCCAGAGCCGTGCCGCGGGATGGTCAGACGGGTCCGCCACGGTGGACGTCACCGCGTCCGGCGCGGTGCGCGTGATCGATATCCTGGTGACCAACAGCCGCAATGTTGCCGCATTGAACGCCAGTGCCGTACCCATCGTGGCTGCGGCGGCGCCCGCGCCGACTACCAATGGCGTGGTCGCGGCGACGGTCGCCGCGACCACTCCGGCCAAGACCGTAACCAACGTGACGGGCGTCGCCGAAGTGCTGGCACCGGCCGGCGTCTCCATCCCCGCAGGCGTCCGGATCACCAACGCGGCCGGCCAGCCTCCCGCCGGAACGCTGACTTTGTCGATCACTTCGCCGTCCACCGCTGCCGCAGAGGGGCTTGCGGCCATCCCGGGTGGCGCACGTACCGCCGAAGGTCGTCCGGTGCGGGTTGCCGGCATGGTGACGACGACGCTGCAGGATGCCGCAGGCAACCGTTTTACCCGGTTCAGCAGTCCCGTCACGGTGCAGATGCCCCTGGCGGCCGGTACCCGCCGGGCAGACCGATCCGGTCCTCTCCTGCCCGGCGACAGCTTTCCGGTTTCGGTCTGGAACGAAACGACGGGGCGATGGGATGCGGGCCCTGCAGGTGTCGTGAAGGCCGTCGGTGGTGGGCTGGTTCTGGAGTTTCAGACCGCGTCTTTTTCAACCCGCGCGGCGTTGGACCCGATCGACCCGGCCAATCCGCCGGAGGGTTCGCTTCGTTGCAACACGGGTTCCGTGCTGCTGACCGGCTGGCCGCCGACGATTTCCGATGACGACACCGTTGATGTCTACGTCACACGCCAAGGATTCACGGGGCTTGCTTGGCCACAATATTCTTTTGGCCAACGGATGGACAACGAGTGGAGGGTTCCCCTCGCCGAAAATCTGTTTCTCCCCGGTGAGAGCCGGGCGGCGTCCATTTTGGTCAGACGATCCTCGGATCAGAGCTTGCTCGCGGAGGTGTCCGTGGCGGACTACTGCGCGCAGAACACGGTGACCATGCAGTGGCCGGCAATTCCCCCCGGTTCCGTTGAGGTCCGCGTCACCGAATCCTGTCCTGATGGTTCGGGCACTCGACCCGTGCGAACAACGGTTACCGGGTACCGGCCGCCAATCGGTGCAGACTTATACGGCAGGACTCTTTCCGGTTACACCGATGCCGATGGTCGGGTAGTGTTCAGGGGGTTGCCTTCATCCAATAGTTCATATGACTTCACGGCAGAAGGAACCCGTGGCCGTGCAGACAAATCGAGCTTACAAATTCTTATCCTTGGCAACACGACATCGACGGTCGGCACCACCATTGACTTCGAGATGGCTTGTGCCAACCCGACCGGAAGCTGAACGGCGTACCCCCCGCAGGGGCGCAGGGCACAGTCGCTTTTCTGCGAGGCTGTGAACCCGTGACCAGAAGCGCAAGGCTTGTCAAAGACTGCCGCGCGAACGAAAAAAGCGACCCGCGGGTCGCTTTTTTTCTCCGAGACCTGAGTTGCTATCCGGTTACTGAATCTTCGCCTTGGCGCGCAGGTCTTCCTGGAACTTGGCGATCTTCTGTTGTTGCAGTTGCTGCACGATCTGCGGCTTGACCTCTTCGAACTTGGGCAACTCGGCCTCGCGCGTGTCGTCGACACGGATGATGTGCCAGCCGAACTGGCTCTTGACCGGTGTGTCGGTCATCTGGCCTTTGGGCAGTTTGACCATGGCGTCAGAGAACTCTTTCACATAGCTGCCGGCATTGGCCCAGTCCAGATCGCCGCCATTGGCGCCGGATCCGGGGTCCTTGGAGGATTTCTTGGCCAGCTCTTCGAATTTCGCGCCCTTCTTGATCTGGTCGATCAAGGCTTTGGCCTCGTCTTCCTTCTCGACCAGGATATGACGAGCCCGATATTCTTTGCCGCCATTGGCCGTGACAAACTTGTCGTACTCGGCCTTGGCCTCGGCATCGGTCACCGCGTTTTTCTTCTGTACGTCGGCGAAAAGCTCACGGATCAGGATGGTCTGGCGCGCCAGTTCGACCTGATTGCGGTAGTCGGCGCCAGTCTCCAGACCGCGCCGCTGCGCTTCCTGCATGAAGATTTCCCGCATGATGACTTCCTCACGCAGTTGGGCGGCCGATTCCGGACCCACGGGGCGGCCGGAACGCGCGAGCTGCTGCTCCAGTGCGGTCAGGCGGGCCTTGGGTACCGCCTTGCCGTTGACGATGGCGACGTTCTGGGCGATGGCGGGGGCGGCCAGCACCAGGGTCAGGGCCGACAGCGCGGCCAGGAGCGGTTTTTTCATGGTTTTTCCTTGATAGCCAGCGTCAAAAGGTGCGTTGACGCTATAAAAAAATGACAAATTGGGGATCAGACGATTTCGATGGCCAGCGCGTGCAGGCCCTTGTCGAGGTATTTTTGCAGCGCATCATACACAAGGCGGTGTTGCCGGACGCGGCTGAGTCCGGCGAACGCCGGACCGCCGATGCGCACGCGAAAATGGGTGCCATAGCCGAGTCCGTTGGCGCCCGCGTGGCCGGCATGGGCGGCGCTCTCATCGAGCACCTCAAGAAAACGCGGGGCGAGTGCGGCGCGCAGATCGGCCTCCAGTGCGGGCGCGGTCGGAATGCCGCCGGCAGAGGTGTTCATGGTTTGCCCGCCTCGCCATCATCCTTGATGAAGCGGGCGATATAGAGCCCTTGCGCAATGATGAACGCCACCGGAAAGATGTAGCCCCACAACTTGAAATCCACCCATTCATCCGTCGTATGGAAGGCGGCAAACCAGGCGTTGATGCCGGCCATGAAGAGGAAGTAAGCGATCCATGCCGCGGCCAGACGGTTCCAGACCAAGTCAGGCAAACTCAACTGGCTGCCCAGCAAGGCCTGCAGGAAATTTTTCTTCCAGACCAGGATGGCAATCGCGAGCACCAGCGCCATGCTGGCGTACAGCACAGTGGGTTTCCATTTGATGAAGCGTTCGTCCTGCAGGAACAGGGTCAGGCTGCCGAAAACCAGCACCAGGGCGAGTGTGACCTTGTGGATGGTTTGCAGCTTGCGGTCCATGGCATAGATCAGTCCGGTCTGGACGACGGTGGCTGCCATGAGCACCCCCGTGGCGGCGTAGATGCCCTGCATCTTGTAGGCCAGGACAAACAGCGCAATGGGGAAAAAATCGATCAGAAGTCGCATGCGCCGGATTATCGTGTCTGCTGCCTTGCCCCCGCCGGCCAGGGGCTGCCCGGGCAGGCCGGACCCGGGCCCGGGCGGGTCCCTGGCGTGTTGGCCCTCTGGGGCGGCTCTCAGCGATAGCGCCGCTCCATGGCGGCCGCCGTCAGACTCAGCGAGCGCAGTCGCAGTTCGGGATCGAAAACATCCGTGACGACCATGAACTCGTCGGCCTGTGTGGCTTCGAGGTGGCGGGCCAGTCCCTCGCGGACCCGCTGGGGTCCGCCAAACACCGCACAGGCCAGGAAATCGTCCAGTGCGCGCCGAGCGTGGTCGTCCAGTTGCGCCCGAAAGTCCTCCACCGGTGGTTGCAGGCGCCCGCGCCGGCCGGTCAGGATGCCATAGATCCGTTGTTCGACGCTGCTGGCAAGCCAGTTCGCCTCGTCATCACTGGCGGCCGCGATGACCGGAACCCCCACGATGACGCGGGGGCGCTCGCATCGGGGCGATGGCTGGAAGCTGCTTCGGTAGACGGCCAGCGCCTCATGCAACAGCGCCGGCGCGAAATGGGATGCAAAGGCGTACGGCAGGCCCCGTTGCCCCGCCAATCGGGCGGAGAACAGGCTGGAGCCCAGCAGCCAGATGGGTACCTCGCTGCCCGCGCCTGGAATGGCAACCAGACGCTGACCGGGTTGCGCGGGCGCCAGAAGGCGTTGCAACTCCTCGACGTCGCGGGGAAAGTCCTCTTCGCGCTCGACGCGGTCGCGCCGGAGGGCGCGCAGCGTGTGGGGATCGGTCCCGGGCGCACGGCCCAGCCCCAGGTCGATGCGCCCGGGGTACAGCTCGGCCAAGGTGCCAAAGGCTTCGGCAACGACCAGCGGGGCATGGTTGGGCAGCATGACCCCCCCGGAACCGACGCGTATGCGGTGGGTTCCACCGGCAATGTGTCCGATCAGCACCGCCGTCGCGGAGCTGGCAATTCCCGGCATGTTGTGGTGCTCCGCCAGCCAGTACCGTGTGAAGCCCAGGCTCTCGGCATGTTGTGCCGTTCGCAGCGCCAGAGACAGCGCTTGGGCGATGGTGCCGCCCTCGCGAACAGCGACCAGGTCCAGAAACGACAACCCGGTTTCGGCGAGCGTCCTCATGCTTTGGTGTGCTGCAGCGCGGCAGAATTCATGCAATAGCGCAGACCCGACGGTTCGGGGCCATCGTTGAACACATGGCCGAGGTGGGCGCCGCATCGGCTGCACACCATTTCGGCGCGCACCATGCCATGGCTGCGGTCAATGCGTTCGGTAATGGCACCTGGGCGGGCGTGATAGAAGCTGGGCCAGCCACAACCGGCATCGAACTTGGTGTCGGCATCAAACAGGTGCTGACCGCAGCAGATGCAGTGGTATCGGCCATCGACCCAAAAATTCTCGTACCGTCCGGTAAAAGGTCGCTCGGTCGCCGCGCGGCGGGTGACCTCAAAGGCCAGCGGCTCGGCATCGCGGGCCGCCAGATGGGCCCGCCACTGGTCATCGGTTTCGGGCAGTTTGGGCGTGTCCATGGGTGCTCTCCGTTCAATAGCGCAAGGCTGGGGTGTGCGCCTCGTGTGGGTGACTGTGGTCGATACGGTACGGCAAGCGGTATTCCCCAGCGGCGAAGGGGTGTTTGGCCGCCGCCGGGGCCAAAGCCACGTGTGGTGGTCAACCGCGTCGTATCGGCGGCATCAAGGCCACGGCAGTCAGCGCGGCTTCGTCGAGGATGGTGACCCGTCCGAACTCCAGGGTAATCAAGCCCTGTTCCTCCAGTGCGCCCAGTGCCCGGTTGACCGTCTGGCGCGCGAGGCCGGCAAGGTGCCCAAGCTCTTCCTGGCTGAGTGCGAGCTGGCGGGCGCCTGGCCAGAAAAGCCGGCTCAGGTACAAAGCTACGCGCTGTTCGGGTGAACGCAGGCGGCCTGCCTCGACCACGGCCATGGCCTGACCCAGACGCCGGTTCAGGTGTGCCACGAGGCACTGATTGAACGTCAGATCCTGCCGGAACAGCGCCTGGAAGTGTTCCAGCGGCAGACACATCACGGTGGTATCACGCAGGGCAATCACTTCGTAACGACGAACCTCCGATTTCAAAGCGGAACCTTCGCCGAACCATTCACCGGCCGGCACACCCAGGAAGGCAGAGACCCGCCCATCGTCCGTGCAACTTTGCAGCTTGACCAGGCCGGTCAGAACCGCGTACCAGCCTTCCACCGGCTGCCCGGATTGCAGCAAAACCTCACCTTTGCTGCCGCGTTGAACGGTACAGGCGTTGCCTACCCGCGCCTGGAATTCCGGCGAGAGGGCGTTGAACCAGGCCTGTTCGGCAAGAAACAGGCGAACGGCCGTGGAGTAGGGAGCGGTCATGGCGCGATTGTGCCTGCGGCCCGGCCTCGCCACGGGTTTTCCCTTGGAAACTGTCCGGGCTGAGACAGGGTTTCCCCCGCCGCAGCCCGTTGGCGGGGGCCCGCGGATACGATACGCCTTCGTGATCGACACCCGAGCCATTCGAACGAAGGAGACTGTCCCATGTTGGGCCTGATGCAAAACCAACCGCTGCTGATCTCGTCGCTGATCGACTTTGCGGAAAAACACCACGGTGATGGCGAGATCGTCTCGCGCCGGGTTGAAGGCGACATCCACCGCTACGCCTGGCGCGATGTGGCCGGGCGTTCACGCCAGGTGGCCCATGCGCTGGACGCGGAACAGCTGGCGTTCAGCGACCGCGTGGCCACGCTGGCCTGGAACGGCTACCGCCACCTGGAGCTGTACTTTGGCGTGAGCGGCTCCGGCCGTGTGCTGCACACCATCAACCCACGCCTGCACCCGGAGCAGATCGCCTGGATCGTGAACCATGCCGAAGACCAGGTGCTGTGCTTCGACATGACCTTTCTGCCGCTGATCCAGGCGGTGCACGCCCACTGCCCCACGGTGCGCCGGTGGGTGGCCCTGGGCGACGCCGACAAACTGCCGCAGGGCACTGGCATTCCGAACCTGGTCAGCTACGAGGCCTGGATCGCCGGCCATCCCAGCACCTACGCCTGGCCGCGTTTTGACGAAAACTCGGCGTCCAGCCTGTGCTACACCAGCGGCACCACCGGCAACCCCAAAGGCGCGCTGTACAGCCACCGGTCGACCATCCTGCACGCGTATGCGGCGGCGCTGCCGGACGTGATGTGCCTGAGCGCGCGCGACGCCATCCTGCCCGTGGTGCCGATGTTCCACGTCAACGCCTGGGGCATTCCGTATTCGGCGGCGCTGACCGGCGCCAAACTGGTTTTCCCGGGCCCGGCGCTGGACGGCAAATCGGTTTACGAGCTGATCGAATGCGAGGGGGTGACCTATGCCGCCGGGGTGCCCACGGTGTGGCAGATGCTGCTGGGCCACATGAAGCCGGCTGGTCTGCGCTTCTCGACGCTCAGGCGCACGGTCATCGGCGGCTCGGCTTGCCCGCCCGCCATGATCGCGGCCTTCAAGGACGAGTACGGCGTGGACGTGCTGCACGCCTGGGGCATGACCGAGCTGAGCCCGCTGGGCACGTTGTGCACGCTCAAGAACAAGCACCAGAGCCTGTCCGACGACGAACGGATGAAGATCCGTCTCAAGCAGGGTCGGGCCATTTTCGGCATCGACATGAAGATCGTCGGCGACAACGGGGCCGAACTGCCCTGGGACGGCAAGGCCGCGGGTGACCTGCTGGTGCGCGGCCCCTGGGTGGTGCGCGAATACTTCAAGGGCGAAGGCGGCGACCCGCTGGTCGAGGGCTGGTTCCCCACCGGCGACGTGGCGACCATCGACGCCGACGGCTACATGCAGATCACCGACCGCAGCAAGGACGTGATCAAGTCCGGCGGCGAATGGATCAGCTCCATCGACGTGGAGAACATCGCCATGGGCCACCCGGCCGTCGCGATGGCCGCCTGTGTGGGCATGCGGCACCCGAAATGGGACGAACGGCCGATTGTCGTGGTCGTGCGCAAGCCCGGGGCCGAGGTCACGCGCGAGGAACTGCTGGCCTTTTACGAAGGCAAGACCGCCAAGTGGCAGATTCCGGACGACGTGGTGTTCGTCGATGCCATTCCGATCGGGGCGACGGGCAAGATGCTCAAGACCCGGCTTCGGGACCTGCTCAAGGACTACTCCCTGCCGGGAGTCTGAACCTGAGGGCTCCACGACAATTCCTTCTGCCCCCAAACGGTCGTTTGCGGCGTTTTTCGCGAAAAATGGGCAAAACCCAGCGTGAAAAGGTCGTTTGTAGCTATGAATAACCTAGCGTTTTCTGCTTCTTCCTTTCGCCGCCTGAGGCACTGAGCCGGCGGCCGAGGGCTCTCGTTCCTGCAATCGGCTGGTTTCCATGGAGTATTTCGCGGTTTCCCTGCTCAACGGTCTGAGCTACGGTTTGCTGCTGTTCATGCTCAGTTCAGGCCTCACACTGATCTTCAGCATGATGGGTGTACTGAACTTTGCCCATGCCAGTTTCTACATGCTGGGGGCCTACATCGGTTACTCCGTCAGCGAAGTGGCGGGATTCTGGCCGGGACTCCTGATCGCGCCGCTGGTGGTCGGTGGCCTTGGTGCCTTGTTTCAGCGCTTTTTGCTCCGCCGGGCTCATGCGTTCGGCCATGTGCCGGAACTGCTGATCACTTTCGGGCTGAGTTATCTGATCGTCGAGGTGGTTCAGTTGATCTGGGGGCGTTCGGCGGTGGACTATCGCAAACCGCCGGAGCTGGATTTCGCAGCGTTCAGTATCTACGGCACCCAATTCCCTGCGTATCGGCTGTTCCTGATGGGAGTTGCGCTGGCCATGCTGGCCTGTCTGAGTCTGGTCCTGAAGAAGTCCCGGCTTGGCCTGATCATTCAGGCTGCGCTGACGCATCCCCAGACCCTGGAGGCACTCGGACACAACGTGCCGCGGGTTTTCATGCTGGTTTTCGGGGGCGGTGCGGCATTGGCTGGTCTGGCCGGTGCCGTGGGCGGTGCGCAGTTTGTGACCGAGCCGGCCATGGCGGCGACGGTCGGTTCGATCGTTTTTGTCGTGGTTGTGGTCGGTGGCCTGGGCTCGGTGCGGGGCGCCTTCGTCGCCTCCATGCTGATCGGCCTGTTGGACGCGTTTGCGGCGGGCAGTGACCGAAGTCTGGCCGACGTGGTGCACTGGCTGGGCCTGGCATCCGAGCCCGCCGGTGTCGCCGAGATGGTGCTCAGGGTGCGCTTTTCACAGGTCGCAGCCATTCTTCCGTATCTGTTGCTGGTGCTGGTGCTGGTGTTTCGACCGCGAGGCCTTTTTGGCGTGCGTGAGGGCTGACCGGTGTTCACACAATATTTCCCGTCCCGCAGCCGCCGTTGGGGCACGGCTTTTTCCTGGGGCATGTTCGGCCTGATCCTGATTCTGGCCCCGCTGGCGCTGACCAGTTCCTTCTCGCATACGCTGCTCAGCCAGATCGGTATCGCGATCATCGTCTGTCTGGCCTACAACATTCTGCTCGGTCAGGGCGGCATGCTCAGCTTCGGGCATGCGGTCTATTCCGGCCTGGGTGCGTTCATGGCAATTCACACCTTGAACCTCGTCTCGGCCGGCCGTCTGGCGCTGCCGGTCAGTCTGATTCCGCTGGTCGGGGGACTTGCGGGTCTGGCGATGGCACTGTTGCTGGGATGGGTGTCGACGCGCAGGGCCGCCACTCCCTTTGCGATGATCACCCTCGGTGTGGGGGAGCTGGTCTGGGCCATCACCTTGATGTTCCCCGGAATTTTTGGTGGTGAAACGGGGATTGCCGGTAACCGGGTGACAGGCAGCGGACTGTTTGGCATCACTTTCGGCCCCCAGATCCAGCTTTATTACCTGATCGCCGCCTACACCTTGGTGTGTGTCCTCCTGATGTACGCCTTTACCCGCACCCCATTGGGGCGGCTGCTCAACGCGGTGCGCGACAACCCCGAACGGGTGGAGTTCATCGGTTTCGACCCGCAGATGGTGCGTTACCTGGCCTTCTGTGTCAGCGGGTTTTTTGCCGGAGTTTCGGGCGGTCTGGGCGCATTGCAGTTCGAAATCGTCAGTTCCGAGGTTGTCGGCGCGGCGCGGTCCGGGGCCTATCTGCTGTTTGTTGTTCTGGGGGGAACCAGCCTGTTTTTCGGGCCGATCATTGGCGCGGTGCTCATGGTGCTCGCCTCGGTCTGGCTTTCTGAGCTGACCGCCGCGTGGCTACTGTATCTCGGCCTGGTTTTCGTGGTGATGGTGCTGGTCGCTCCGGGTGGGCTTGCGAGCCTGGTGGTTGTTCACCTGCGCTACGTCGCGGCCAAGGGCTTGCGCAATGTGGGTGCCTCGTACCTGGCGTTGGCCTCCAGTGCCGCGGTCATGCTGCTGGGGGGGGTGCTGTTGGTCGAAATGATCTATCACCGCCAGGTCAACGCGGTTCTCGGGCCAACACTGGTTCTCATGGGTGTCTCGCTGGACCTGAGCCGACCGGATGTCTGGTTCGGCGCTACGTTGCTTTTTGTTGTCGGCGCCTTGTTGTTTGCGGTCAGCCGCAGGCCGTTCGACCGCGCGTGGGCTGAATTCCACCGCCAGGGTCAAGACGGTCGGGCTGACCGGCCGTCGGGGGAACCTGCGTGACGCCGGCCCTGGAACTGTGCGAGCTCCACAAGCGGTTCGGCAATACGGAGATCATTCGGGGCATCAGCCTTGCAGTCCGCGCTGGTGAGCGGATTGCGGTGATCGGCCCCAACGGTGCCGGCAAGTCCACACTGTTCAACCTGGTGAGCGGCCGGTATGCGCCCAGTGGCGGGAAGGTCTTCCTGCAGGGCAAACGCATTGATGGCATGCGACCGTTTGCGATCAACCGTCTGGGACTGGCGCGCAGCTTTCAGATTACCAGCCTGTTCTCCCAGCTCAGTGTCTTCGACAACCTGCGTTGCGCCGTTCTCTGGAGTCTGGGTTACCGCTACACGGTCTGGCGCCGCTTGTCCGGCCTGGCGGATGCCAATACGCGGGCCGGGCAGCTTATGGACAGGCTGGGTCTCGGGCACAAACGCGACGAGCTGGTCAAACACCTGACGTATGCCGAACAGCGCGCCCTCGAGATCGGGGTGACGGTGGCCGGCGGAGCGTCGGTGATCCTGCTGGATGAACCCACGTCAGGCATGAGCCACAGCGAGACGACGCGCTTCATTGCCCTGATTCGCGAGGTCACGGCCGGCAAGACCCTGCTGACGGTTGAACACGATATGGGGGTTGTCTTTGAACTGGCAGACCGGATTGCGGTCCTGGTCCATGGGGAGTTGCTGGCATTTGACACACCACAGGCCGTTCGCGCCAACCCGGCGGTCCAGGACGCCTACCTGGGGTTGATGAAGACCGCGGGTCTGAAAAGAGTGGGTCGTTGACATGTTGGAGGTACGCGCACTCCACGCTGGCTATGGAACAAGTCGTGTGCTGCATGGGGTGGATCTGTGCGTCGGCTCCGGAGAAATTGTTGCCCTGCTGGGGCGAAACGGCTCTGGTCGATCGACGGTCGCGAAGGCGCTGATGGGCCTGGTGGTGGCCGAGGGTAGCGTGCGATGGCATGGACGGGAACTGGTGGGCGAACGGCCCTATGAAATTGCCCGTGCGGGCCTGGGATATGTGCCGGAGGGCCGTGATGTCTTTCCGACCTTGACCGTGCACCAGAATCTGCTGTTGGGGCAAAAGCGGTCCCCTGTGAGCGGAAATGCCTGGACGTTCGACGAGATGTACGCCTTGTTTCCGGCGCTGGCGTGCCGGCGCGATACCGAGGCGGGCGTGTTGTCGGGCGGTGAACAGCAAATGCTGACCCTGTGCCGGACGATGATGGGCGGGCCGCAACTGGTCATCATTGACGAACCGACAGAAGGCCTCGCGCCGCAGGTGGTGGAGCAAGTGGCCAGCTTCCTCAAGACGCTCAGGAGTCGGGGCGTCTCGGTTCTGCTGATCGAACAGAAGCTCACCATTGCGCTGACGATTTCAGACCGGATCGCAGTGATGGGACAGGGCAGGGTGGTCTTTGAAGGCGCCGGTACTGCGCTGCTAGGGGATAGTCAGGTACGCCAGGAGTGGCTTGAGGTCTGATACTTGCGGACGTCCCGACAGTGACAAGCGGTTGTTGCTCAGTCGAGCGGACAACCTAGAATCAATAAATCGAACGCTCGTTCGTTTTTCTGTTATCCGTTTCGTTCAATAAGGAACCACAGCATGACAGCTGAGTACAAAGTCCACGGTGACGTGGCGGTGATCACGCTCAACAACCCGCCGGTCAACGGTCTGGGTCACGAGACCCGGCTTGGCATCACCAATGCCCTGGCACAGGCCAATGCGGACGCGGCCGTCAAGGCCGTGGTGTTGACGGGCGCCGGCAAGGCCTTTTCCGGCGGCGCGGACATCCGCGAATTCGGCAGCCCCAAGGCGCTCCAGGAGCCGAACCTGCTCAGCGTGATCCTGGCGCTCGAGAATTCCGCCAAGCCGGTGGTTGCCGCGATCCATTCGGTGGCCATGGGCGGCGGGCTCGAACTGGCCCTCGGCTGCCACTACCGCATCGCCGCGCCTGGATGCAACGTGGCCTTGCCCGAGGTCAAGCTGGGCCTGATTCCGGGGGCGGGCGGCACGCAGCGCCTGCCGCGCGTTCTCGGTGTCGAGCCGGCGCTGAACATGATCGTCAGCGGCGAGCCGATCAAGAGCGAGATGCTGGCCATGCTGCCCGGGCAGAAGCTGTTCGACCGGATGGCCGCCTCGGTCGAGTCGCTGCCCGACGAGGCCCTGGCGCTGGCGCGCGAGATGGCGGCGAAACACGCCGACGGCAGTGCCCTGCCGCTGGTGCGCAATCTCCCCTGCAAGCACAAGGACGGCGACGCCTACTTCCAGTTCGCGCGCAACATGGTCAAGGGCATGGCCAAGAATTTCCCGGCACCCGCCAAGTGCGTGGATGCCGTCGAAGCAGCCACCAGGAAGAAGTTCGCCGAAGGCATGGCTTTCGAGCGCGAGATCTTCATCAACCTGATGTGGACGCCCGAGTGCAAGTCGCTGCGCCACCTGTTCACCGCCGAGCGCGCCGCCAGCAAGATCCCCGATGTGCCCGAGAGCACGCCCCGGCGCGAGATCGCCTCCGTGGCCGTGATCGGCGCCGGCACCATGGGCGGCGGCATTGCCATGAACTTCCTCAACGCCGGCATCCCGGTGAAGATTCTGGAAATGAAGCAGGAAGCGCTGGATCGCGGCATCGCCACGATCCGCAAGAACTACGAAGCCCAGGTCAAAAAGGGCAAGCTCAAGCAGGACAAGTACGAGCAGCGCATGGGCTTGCTGAGCACCACGCTGAGCTACGACGACATCGGCTCGGCCGACCTGGTGATCGAGGCCGTGTTCGAGGAGATCGGCGTCAAGGAAGCGGTCTTCAAGGAACTCGACCGCGTGATGAAACCGGGCGCCATCCTGGCCTCCAACACCTCCACGCTGGACGTCAATAAGATCGCGAACTTCACGAAGCGGCCCCAGGATGTGGTGGGTCTGCATTTCTTCAGCCCGGCCAACGTGATGAAACTGCTGGAAGTGGTGCGGGGCGAAGCCACCGCCAAGGATGTGCTGGCCACGGTGATGGCCGTGGCCAAGAAGATCCGCAAGACGGCGGTGGTCTCCGGCGTCTGCGACGGCTTCATCGGCAACCGCATGATCGAGCAGTACGGCCGCCAGGGCGGCTTCCTGCTCGACGAAGGCTGCACACCCGCGCAGGTCGACAAGGCGATGGAGAAATTCGGCATGGCCATGGGCCCGTTCCGCATGGGCGATCTGGCGGGCAACGACATCGGCTGGGCGATCCGCAAGCGCCGCTACCAGGAAAAGCCGGACATGAAGTACAGCAAGACCGCCGACCTGCTGTGCGAGAAGGGCCGTTTCGGCCAGAAGACCGGTGCCGGCTGGTACGACTATGTGCCAGGCAAGCGCGACGCGATCCCGAACGCCGAGGTGGTGGCGATGATCGAGGAACACCGCAAGTCGCTCGGCATCACGCCGCGCAAGATCTCCGACGAGGAAATCGTGCAGCGGCTGGTGTTCGCGCTGGTCAACGAAGCGGCGCACATCCTGGAAGAAGGCATAGCCAACAAGGCCAGCGACATCGACGTGGTCTACATCTTCGGCTATGGCTTCCCGGTGCACCGGGGCGGCCCGCTGAACTACGCCAACGAGGTCGGCCTGTTCAACGTGGTGCAGGCGATGAAGCGCTTTGCGAAAAACCCGCTGGACGACGCGAAGTTCTGGGAGCCGGCGCCGCTGCTGGGCCGGCTTGTCGCAGAAGGCAAAACCTTCTGACCCACACCGAACGATCACACCGAACTGAACAGGAACCAACCATGACCAACGCCGTCATCGTTTCCACCGCCCGCACGCCCCTGACCAAGAGCTGGAAGGGCGCCTTCAACATGACCCATGGCGCCACGCTCGGCGGCCACGCGGTGCAGCATGCCGTACAGCGTGCCGGCATCGACGCCGCCGAAGTCGAAGACGTCATCATGGGTTGTGCCAACCCGGAAGGCGCGACTGGCGCCAACATCGCCCGCCAGATCGCCCTGAGGGCCGGCCTGCCGATCACCACATCCGGCATGACAGTGAACCGTTTCTGCTCGTCGGGCCTGCAGACCATCGCGCTGGCCGCGCAACGCATCATCGCCGGTGAAGGCTCGGTGTACGTGGCCGGTGGCGTGGAAAGCATTTCCTGCGTGCAACAGGAGATGAACCAGCACATGCTCAAGGACCTGGCACTGGAAAAGCAGAAACCCGAGATCTACTGGAACATGCTCCAGACCGCCGAACAGGTGGCCAAGCGCTACCACATCGGCCGCGACGCGATGGACGAATACGGCGCCGCCAGCCAGCAGAAGGCCGCGGCCGCGCTGGAGGCCGGCCTGTTCAAGGCGGAGATCGCCCCGATCACCGTGACCGCCGGTGTCGCCGACAAGGTCATGGGCCTGATGACCAAACAGGTCACGGTCGAGAACGACGAGGGCATCCGCCCCGGCACCACGTTCGACGCCATTCATGGTCTGCGCTCGGCCTTGCCCGGCGGACTGGTTTCGGCCGGCAACGCCAGCCAGTTCAGCGACGGCGCCGGCGCCTGTGTGCTGATGGACGAAACCCTCGCACAAAAGCGTGGTTTGCAGCCGCTGGGCCGTTTCCTCGGTTTTGCCGTCGCGGGCTGCGAGCCCGACGAAATGGGCATCGGCCCGGTGTTTGCCATTCCCAAAGTGCTGTCACGCCTGGGGCTGAAGATGGACGACATCGACCTGTGGGAGCTCAACGAGGCCTTCGCGGTGCAGGTGATCTACTGCCGCGACAAGCTGGGCATTCCCGCTGACCGCCTGAACGTCAACGGCGGTGCCATCGCCGTGGGCCACCCCTACGGCGTCTCGGGCCAACGCCTCACCGGCCACGCACTGATCGAAGGCAAGCGCCGCGGCGCGAAGCGGGTCTGCGTCACCATGTGCATCGGCGGCGGCATGGGCGCGGCCGGCGTTTTCGAAGTCATTTGAGGACCGAAAATGAAGAACGCCATGATCAGCGCGGAGGCCTTTCTTGCCATGGGCCGCGAGATCCTGGCGAAACAGCCTTTTTCCGTGCTGATCGGCGCTGAACTGGCAGCTTTGTCCCCCGGCCGATGCGAACTGCATGTACCGATTTCTGACTCGGTAAGGCAACAACACGGCTTTGTCCACGGTGGCGTACTCAGTTACGCCGCCGACAATGCCCTGACCTATGCCGGGGGATCGGCACTGCAGGTTCCGGTTGTTACCTCCGAATTCAAGATCAACTACGTCCGGCCGGCGGTGGGTGAGCGACTGATCGCGCGGGCCGAAACGATTCATGTCGGCAAGACCCAGGCGGTGTGCCGCTGCGACGTGTTTGTAAGTCAGGGTGGTGAAGAAAAGCTGTGTGCCGTGGCGCAGGGCACCATTGCCGCGCTCCCGGCCAAAGACGACTGACGGCTCTCACCAGCCATCACGACCCAGAAGAGAGCCCCATGAGCCTTCGCCCGACCATCGACTTCCTGCTCAACGACTGGCTCGGAGTCGAGAACCTGAACCAGCGTCAGCGCTTTGCCGACCACAGTCGCGAAACCTTTGACGCGGTGCTCGACACCTGCGAGCGCATCGCGCGTGAAAAGTACGCCCCCTTCAACCGCCTGGTGGACACGCAGGAGCCGCACTTCGACGGCGAGAGGGTGGTCCTGCCGCAGGCCACGCACGACGCGCAGAAGGCCTACGCCGAGAGCGGCATGCTCAGTGCGGCGCAGGACTACGACATCGGCGGAATGCAGCTGCCCTACACGGTGGAGGCAGCGGCCAACGCGTTCTTCGCGATGGCCTCGGTCTCCATCGGCAGCGGCATGCTGTCGGTGGGCAACGCCAACCTGTTGATGACGCACGGCTTGGAACTGCAGAAGAAGGTGTTCGCGCTCAACGAGTTCTCGGGCCGCTGGTCGGGGACCATGTGCCTGTCCGAGCCGCAGGCCGGCTCGTCGCTGAGCGACCTCGCAACGCGCGCCGTGCCGGACGGGGAGGGCTACGAAGCCGACCCACTCGGCCCGCGCTACCGCCTCACAGGCAACAAGATGTGGATCTCGGCCGGCGAACACGAGCTGACTGAGAACATCATCCATCTGGTTCTGGCCAAAATCCCAGATGAGCACGGCAGACTGGTGCCGGGCGTCAAAGGCATCTCGCTGTTCATCGTGCCCAAGAAGCTGGTGGACATCGAGGGCAACCTCACCGGCGAACGCAACGACGTGGCGCTGGCGGGCCTGAACCATAAGTGCGGCTGGCGCGGCACCACCAACACCTTGTTGAACTTCGGCGAAGGCAAGTACCCGGTGCGCGGCAGTTCCGGCGCCATCGGCTACCTGGTCGGCCAGCCCGGCCGGGGTCTGCAGTGCATGTTCCACATGATGAACGAGGCCCGCATTGGTGTGGGTATGGCCGCCACCATGCTGGGCATGGCGGGTTACCACGCGTCGCTCGACTATGCGAAGAACCGCCCTCAAGGAAGACCGCTGACATCGGGCGGGAAGGATGCCGCCGCGCCGCAGGTCCGCATCATCGAACACGCGGACGTCAAGCGCATGCTGCTGGCGCAAAAGAGTTACGCCGAAGGCGCGCTGGCGCTGGAGCTGTACTGCGCCCGGCTGGTGGACGAGCAGCACACCGGCGCCCCCGAGGCGGCCGACGACGCGCGCCTGTTGCTGGAGGTGCTGACCCCGATTGCCAAGAGCTGGCCCAGTGAATGGTGCCTGGAAGCCAACTCGCTGGCCATCCAGATCCACGGCGGCTACGGTTACACACGTGACTTTCCTGTCGAACAGTACTGGCGCGACAACCGCCTGAACATGATTCACGAGGGGACTCACGGAATCCAGGCCATGGACTTGCTGGGTCGCAAGGTGCTGATGGAAAACGGCAAAGGCCTGACGCTGCTGGCCAGCCGCATCCAGACGACGATTGAGCGCGCCAGGCGGGTGTCCACCTTGGCTGCGCACGCCGATGCCTTGGGCCAGGCCTTGAAAGAGATTGGTTCTGCCACACAGGCGGCCTGGGGGACCGGCAATCCGACGGAGGCGCTTGCCAACGCCGTGCCGTACCTGCAAGCCTTCGGCCACACCGTACTGGCCTGGATCTGGCTGGACGTGGCCTTGACCGCCCATGTTGCTCCGCCCGACGGCCCGCGGAGCGGGCGCCTGGCAGCGACGCAGTATTTCTTCCACTATGAGTTGCCGAAGATCAGTGCGTGGCTGGCCGTCGTTCGCCAGCGCGACCTGACCTGCGCTGATCTTGCCGAAGACGCATTTTGAAATTCACCCTGAAGGAGACACCATGACCCGTACCGTGACCGAATTGCTTGACCTGCGCGGAAAAACCGCGCTGATTACCGGAGGCTCGCGAGGATTGGGGCTGCAGATGGCTCACGCGTTAGGCGAGGCCGGTGCTCGCGTGCTGATCAGTTCGCGCAAGGCGTCGGACCTGGAAGAGGCGTGCGCAGAACTGCAGTCAGCGGGGATTGACGCCCGCTGGGTGGCTGCCGACTGCCAGCAGGAAGCCGATATCCGGCATCTGGCGTCTGAAACGGCGCAACGCCTGGGTGACGTCGACATTCTTGTCAACAACGCTGGCGCGGCCTGGGGTGCGCCGGCAGAGGACTACCCGCTCGAAGCCTGGGACAAGGTGATGAACCTGAATGTGCGCAGCTATTTCCTGCTGAGCCAGCTTGTTGCCAAGGCCAGCATGATCCCGCGTCGCAAGGGCAGCATCATCAACACGGCCTCCATCGCGGGGCTGGGTGGCAATCCGTCCGGGATGGAGACGATTGCCTACAACACGTCAAAAGGCGCAGTGATCAATTTCACGCGGGCCCTGGCTGCCGAGTGGGGCGAGCATGGCATCCGCGTCAACGCCATCTGCCCTGGCTTTTTCCCCAGCAAGATGACCGCCGGGACGCTCAAGGCCATGGGCGAAGAAAAGCTCGCCGCGCATGCGCCGCTTCGCCGACTGGGCGACGATGAAGACCTCAAGGGCATCACCTTGCTGTACGCCTCGGACGCTGGGAAACACATCACCGGCCAGTGGCTGGCCGTAGATGGTGGTGTCAGTGTGATCACCGGGGGTTGATGTCGTGTCGATTGCCTTTGGCGCGAACATTCCGTTTGTCGAACATCTGGGCTTTACTCTGGAGCAGTTTGCCGACGGAAACTCGACACTGCACTTTGCGCCCCGGCCGGAACATCTGAATTCCTTTGCGGTCACCCATGGCGGCGCGCTGATGACCTTTCTGGATGTGGTGATGGCCACTGCTGCCCGCAGTGTGTTGCCCGAGTCCGGTGTCGTGACGATCGAGATGAAAACCAGTTTCATGCGCCCGGCGCGCGCTGCGGCCGGTGGATTTCTGATCGGTCGCGGACGGCTCTTGCACCGTACGCGCTCGACGGCGTTCACCGAAGGAACGGTATACGACGACGCGGGCGAAGCCTGTGCCCATGCAACCGGTACGTTCCGATACGTCCAGCGACACCTCGGGGGCCCCCAGGCACCGCTTTCGACCGACTGAGTCCGGATTTTGACCGAAATAGGTCAATACCCAGCGTAAAACGGTCACTTCGTGCTATCAACTTCATAAGGAAACCGTCATGCCCCAGAACAAACAAGTCCTGCTCGACAACCGTCCCGAGGGCGAAGCCACGGCCGCCAACTTCAAGCTTCTCACCACGGAAACCCCGCCGCTCCAGGACGGCCAGGTGCTGGTGCAGCACCACTACCTGAGCCTGGACCCCTACATGCGCGGGCGCATGAACGCGGGCAAAAGCTATGCCCAGCCACAGCCGCTGGGCGAGGTGATGCAGGGCGGCACCGTGGGCGAAGTGGTCGAGTCCCGCAACCCGCGCTATCAGCCCGGCGACAAGGTCGTCGGCATGGGCGGCTGGCAGGAATACGGTGTGGTGAACGCCGACCAGCCGGGCGCGTTGCGCAAGGTCGACACCACGCACGTGCCGCTGAGCCACTACCTGGGCGCCGTCGGCATGCCGGGCGTCACCGCCTGGTACGGGCTGGTGAAGATCATTGCGCCCAAGGCGGGCGACACGGTGGCCATCAGTGCGGCCACCGGTGCCGTGGGCAGCGCCTTCGCGGCATTGGCCAAAGCGCGCGGCTGCCGCGTGGTGGGCATTGCCGGCGGGCCGGACAAATGCGCCTACGCGGTGAACGAGCTCGGCTATGACGCCTGCATCGACTACAAGGTCCATGCTGACGCGGCCTCGCTCGCCAAGGCGCTCAAGGACGCCTGCCCGAACGGCATCGACGGCTACTTCGAAAACGTCGGCGGCATGGTGCTCGATGCCGTGCTGCTGCGCATGAACGCCTTCGGTCGCATTGCACTGTGCGGCATGATCGCCGGTTACGACGGCGCGCCGCTGCCGCTGGCCTACCCGGCACTGATCCTGGTGAACCGCCTGAAGATCGAAGGCTTCATCGTCAGCGAACACATGGAAGTCTGGCCCGAGGCGCTGGCCGAACTGGGCCAGCTGGTGGGCAGCGGCAAGCTGCGCCCGCGCGAGTCCGTCGCCCAGGGTATCGAGTCGGCCCCCGAGGCCTTCATCGGCCTGCTCAAGGGCAAGAACTTCGGCAAGCAGCTGGTCAGGCTGATCTGATCCAACACGCTGGACTGGAGCCCCGATGAGCACGCCCACGCTGATCTTGCACCACTACCCGAACTCGCCGTTTTCCGAGAAGGTCCGCCTGATCCTGGGCGCCAAGCAACTGGCCTGGCAGTCGGTGCTGGTCCCGGCCATCATGCCCAAGCCCGATGTGCAGGCCTTGACCGGCGGCTACCGCAAGACGCCGTTCCTGCAGGTCGGCGCGGATATCTACTGTGACACCGCGCTGATCGCCGATGTGCTGGAGCATGTGCAGCCCGAGCCCGCGCTGTACCCGCCCCACCTCAAGGGCGTGAGCCGGGTGTTCGCGCAGTGGGCCGACAGCACCCTGTTCTGGGCCGCCATGGGCTATAACCTGAGCCCCCGGGGCGCGGCCGAGATGTTTGCCGGCGCGCCGCCCGAGGCGGCCCGGGCCTTCGCCGAGGACCGCAAGGCGATGTCCGCCGGCATGGCGCGGCTGCGGCCGGGCGACGCGGCCTCGGCCTACCGCTCGTACCTGCGGCGCATCGCGCACATGGTCGAGGAGCACGAGTTTCTCTTTGGCGCCGAGCCCTGTATCGCCGACTTCGCCACCTACCACCCGCTGTGGTTCACGCGCACCCGGGTGCCCGGCATGGCGCCGATCCTGGACGCGACGCCAGCCGTGCTGGAGTGGATGGACCGCCTCGCGAGGGGCGGTCATGGCCGGCCCGAAAAGCTGAGCGGGACCGACGCCGTCGCGGTGGCGTGCGCGACCGATCCCTTGCCGGCCGGTGCCAACCTGCTGCTCGACAGCGCCTTCCAGGACGACCACGGCATCCCGCTGGGCAGCCGTGTCACGGTGGCCGCCGAAAGTTTCGGCCCCGAAGCCACCGAGGGCGAGCTGATCGCCGCCACACGCACCCATTACACGCTGCGCCGCACCGACCCCCGGGCCGGCACGGTGCACGTGCATTTCCCCCGCATCGGTTACATCTTGAAGAAGGCAGAGACGCCATGATCGACGATTTCAAAGGCAAGACCGCCGTCCTGACCGGTGCCGGCTCGGGCTTTGGCCTGGAGTGCGCGCGCATCGGCGCCCGGCTGGGCATGAACCTGGTGCTGGCCGACGTGCAGCAGGACGCGCTGGACGCCGCCGCCGCCGAGTTGCGCGCCGCCGGTGCGACGGTGCTGGCGCGCAAGGTCGATGTGTCCAGCGCCGAGCAGATGGAGGGCCTGGCGGTGGCGACGCGCTCGCAGTTCGGCGCGCCGCATTTCGTGTTCAACAACGCCGGTGTGGGCGCGGGCGGCCTGGTGTGGGAAAACTCCATCCGCGACTGGGAATGGGTGCTGGGCGTCAACCTCTGGGGCGTGATCCACGGCGTGCGCCTGTTCACGCCGATGATGCTCGAGGCTGCCGGGGCCGACCCCAACTACACGGGCCACATCGTCAACACCGCCAGCATGGCCGGGCTGCTGACGCCGCCCAACATGGGCATCTACAACGTCAGCAAGCATGCCGTGGTCAGCCTGACCGAAACGCTGTACCAGGACCTGAGGCTGGTCACCGACCAGATCGGCGCCAGCGTGCTGTGCCCCTACTTTGTGCCCACCGGCATCAGCCAGAGCCACCGCAACCGCCCGGCCGACCTGGCCGACCAGCAGCCCACCCGCAGCCAGCTGATCGGGCAGGCCATGAGCGACAAGGCCGTGGGCTCGGGCAAGGTCACCGCCGCCGAGGTGGCGCAGAAGGTCTTCGACGCCATGATGGCCGACCAGTTCTACATCTTCAGCCACCCCAAGGCGCTGGGCAACGTTCAAGCGAGGATGGACTGCATCGTGCAACAGCGCAATCCCGAAGATCCGTTCGCCGAACGCCCAGGAATCGGTATCCAGCTTCGTGAAGCGCTGCGTGAGGACACGACAAGAACCAATTGACGGCACGCCAGCCGGGCGCCCTGGCAGTCTGCTATCGACTCAATCGCCGTCCAGCGGGTCAAGGCGGACGACGACCAGCGACAAGTTATCGCCGCCGCCTCGGGCGCGGGTGCGGGCCTTTTCGATGAGGAATTCGCTGGCCTCCCGAGGACCAAGAGATCCCAACACATAACCCATTTCTTCGTTGGTGAAGTAATGCCAGAGTCCGTCGCTGCATGCCATCAGGATGTCGCCGGTGCTTACCTGCAGATGGTCATGGGTGAAAGTCGGATCATCTTCGGTACCGAGACACCCCATCAGGATGTTGGATTGCGGATGTACGTTGGCCTCTGCCTCGGTCAGTTCCCCGCGTTCCACCAGAGTCTGAACGTAGGAGTGATCAAAGGTCCGCTTGACGAAAGACCCGCCTCGAAACAGATAGACCCGGGAATCGCCCGCATGCAGCCAATAGCACTCCCCCCCGGGATTGATCAGGAACATCGCGATGGTACTGTGCGGTTCCTGCTCCGCCGATATGGCGGTCAGCCGAATGACAATATGCGCCTCTTCGGCAATCTGCCGCAGCAGGGAAGGGGCATCGTCGGCCGAAGGCAGATAAGACTCGAATAGCTGGCGCGCTGTCAGCATCACCTGATCCGAAGCCTTGCGCCCCCCGCTGCGTCCGCCCATGCCGTCTGCGACCACGCCGAGGACGCAACCGGCAACACGTGGGTGGCTCAACAGTGCGACCTGGTCCTGCTGGTACTCCCGGTCTCCCTTGTGGATGCCGGTCGCGGCATTGATTCGATAGCCTTTTTGCATGGTGTGGGGGCCAATTTCTGAATCTAGCGGCCTACCAGAATTTCCACCACGGATTGCCTTTCGGGCGGAATCCTTTGCTCAGGAAATCACTGTTGGGATAATTTTTCTCAAGTACACGTCGAGCATCATCCCGAAGTTTGTCCATGCCCATGGCGTCGTAAGACTGAATCAATATGAACAGGGCTTCCTCCTGGGCCGGTACGTCCCGGTAGTCCGCCAAAGCAAGTTGCGCCCGGTTGACAGCCGCAACGTAGGCGCCCCGGCTGTAGTAATAGCGGGCGACATGGACTTCATATTCCGCGAGGGAATTCAAGATGTAAGTCATGCGCGCGCGCGCGTCCGGTGTGTAACGACTGTCCGGAAATCGGGTGACAAGTTCACGAAAAGACTCAAAGGACTCTTTGGCGGCTTTCTGGTCGCGCTCGGACAAATCCTGCCGGGTCAGAAACGAGAACATGCCCAATCTGTCGTTGAAGTTCACCACTCCCTTGAGGTACAGGGCGTAATCAATCCCCGGGCTGGTCGGATGCAACCGCATGAATCGGTCCAGAACAGCGATCGCCTGCGCTTTCTCGCCGCCTTTGTAATGGGCGTAAGCCTTTTCAATCTGTGCCTGCTGGGCGAGGGGAGTGCCTGCAGCGCGTCCTTCCAGCTTTTCATACAAGCTGACGGCTTTGTCGAAGCCGCCGGAGTTCAACTCGTCTTTCGCTTCCGCATAAATACGGTTCGGGCTCCATCCGGCGGTGTTGTCGACAGGTGTCGAAGAGCAGGCTGCCAGGAGCATCAGCAGCGCCAGACAAGTGCCGGTCGAGACCATCGATAATTGCAAACGTGCCATCAGGACCGACTCTCTTGAAACAGAAGACAGAAATTATATCGACCGCCCCCCTTGCGACCGGTGCAATGCCCGCAGACATCGAAGACACGGAACTCGATTCGGAAACGGAAGTACGAACCCTGGAGGTTGGGATCGCCGGACATGGGCAGCGGCTGGACCATTTTCTTGTCGAAGCGTTTCCGGAATTCTCCCGCAGCTTTCTCCAGTCAGCCGTGTCCTCAGGGTGTCTGGCGCTCAACGGTCACGCAGCCACTCGACCTGCAACCAAGGTGCGGGTAGGTGATGAAGTTGCGATCGAACTCAGGCCGACGGCGAAGAGCTTGGCTTTTCGTGCGGAGCCCATGCACCTGGATATCGCCTATGAAGATGCTAGCTTGGCGGTGATCAATAAGCCGGCAGGACTGGTCGTCCATCCTGCGCCGGGAAATTGGAGTGGAACCCTTTTGAACGGATTGCTCGCCCGATATGAAACAGCCGGAAATTTGCCTCGGGCTGGCATCGTGCATCGGCTTGACAAGGACACGAGCGGCTTGATGGTTGTCGCGAAAACGCGGGAAACGATGGATCGGTTGGTTGGCCTGATTGCAACCCGCTTGGTCTCCCGTCACTACCTGGCAGTCTCACCGCACCCTTGGCGGGGGGAAAGGGAGTTTTCGGTCTCTGCGCCCATCGGTCGTGATCCAAAGAACAGGCTTCGTATGGCCGTTGTGGAATCAGGGTCGGGCAAGCCCGCACGAACTGATTTCAAAGTAGTCGACTCCAGTTCGTCAGGCACCCTTTTCCATTGCGCACTCCATACAGGACGCACGCACCAGATTCGCGTTCACCTGGGCAGCATCGGAATGCCGTTGGCGGGTGATGCCGTTTACGGCCGAGATACCGCACGTGACCCGATAGCGCGCCAGGCTCTTCACGCCTTCTCTTTGGCGTTCGTCCATCCGACCAGTGCGACACCCCTGAGGTGGTTTTGCCAGCCACCTCAAGATTTCGCCAAGCTGCTGGAGATTTGGGGCCTCCGATACAATGCTCCCATTGCGGGGGCTTGAATGTCCCCGGCCCACCTTGCTCCGGCGCGATGGCCTTCGTTGCCGAGACAGTCGGAATGTGCGTTCGTTAGTTGTCGACGGCGCTGAGTATCAATCCAACCCATCCTTTTGCCTTTGCCATGAACACGGCGGACGCCCGGCGTATTCTCGAAGCAGCGTTGATCTGCTCATCTCAGGCCGTGCCCGTGCGAGAGTTGCGGTTACTCTTCAATGACGAACTTGGGGCGGATTCCATCAAGTGTCTTCTGTCGGATTTGCAGCAAAGTTGGTCACAGCGTGGGATAGAACTGGTGCAGGTGGCCAGTGGCTGGCGCTTTCAAAGTCGGCCCGAAATGCGGCCGTACCTTGAACGGCTACATCCCGAAAAGCCTCCCAAGTACACCCGAGCGACATTGGAAACGCTCGCAATCATTGCCTATCGCCAGCCGGTGAGTCGTGGCGATATGGAGGATATTCGGGGTGTCATGATCAATTCCTTGATCCTCAAGCAACTCGAAGACCGGGGATGGGTCGAAGTCATCGGACATCGAGACGCACCTGGTCGCCCGGCGCTGTACGCCACGACTCGGCAATTCCTCGATGATCTGGGAATAAGTTCGCTGAATGAATTGCCCGAAATGCAAGCTGGGCTTCTTCCTGAGGTCGATGCGATGGGTGGGTTTTTGCAGTCCGCTGCGCCTGTTGAGGGTACTGCCGGTTCAGATGTGCGCTTGTCGGACAAGTCTGGCGCGCCAGCTGGTGTGTCGGACGATTTCTTTGCAGGGTCCATGAGATGAACAGTACTTCGAAAGCCGATGTCGCCGCTGGTGCCCAGGACTTGCCGATTCCGGAAGCTGCGGCACCGGAGTCAAGTGATGCCCCACAAATGAGCGCCGATCGCAGTTCTCTGGCAGAGGTCAGCATGACCGTCTCCCGATCGACCCGAGACGCTGTCGCGTTCTCGGACGTGATCTCCGGTGACTATGACCAAGTTCGCGACGACACTGAGCTTGGTCCTGTCAAGAGGGTACTGAATCCCCAGCCGGAATCGCCCAAGTTGCACAAGGTCCTTGCGCAGGCGGGTCTCGGTAGCCGGCTCGAGATGGAGCAGCTGATTCTCGAAGGACGCATTTCGGTAAACAACGAGCCCGCTCACATTGGCCAGCGCATTCAGTTTGGTGACAGGGTAAAGATCAACGGCAAACCCGTCCACCTGCGCATCGCTCCTCCGCCCCCACGAATCATTGCCTATCACAAACCGGCCGGCGAAGTTGTGACTCATGACGACCCCCAGAACCGGCCGACTGTATTTCGCCGGCTTCCGCGGTTGGCATCCGGAAAATGGCAATCTGTGGGACGTCTTGACCTGAACACCGAAGGGCTGCTGCTTTTCACCAATTCGGGCGAGCTGGCCAATCGTCTTATGCATCCTCGTTTCGGGCTGGAACGGGAGTATGCCGTTCGGGTACTAGGGGCCTTGAGCAAAGATGAAAAGCAACGCCTGCTTGATGGCGTGCCGCTGGTCGATGGCCCGGCCAAATTTTCGTCCATTGAGGACGGTGGCGGCGAAGGCTCAAATTGTTGGTACCGCGTGACGATCGCCGAGGGACGAAATCGGGAAGTCCGTCGAATGTTGGAATCGGTCGGTCATGCGGTCAGCCGACTGATTCGCATCCGGTACGGCGCCATGTTGTTGCCGCGCGGTCTTCGGCGCGGTACTTGGACAGAGCTTGACGAAACTGATATTCGCGCGCTTTCCGCTGCTGCGGGCCTGGGCCGCGTAGGCGCTCGCCAAAATCCCGCCCCCCGCGGTGCTCGGAACGGAAACCGTCCAAAGCGAAGTGGTCAGGAGCACTCCATCGGGAGGAAAACCGGCGCGAATTCCGGTGACGGTCAACGCGTGACGACGGAAAGACCCAGGAAGGACTCGGCGGGACAACCCGATCCAATGAAAACTTCGCTTGGCTACATTGGCGAGGACAGCTACCGACGCAATCAACGCCTGCAGTCACAGGGGCGGCGCAGGGGTAGCCGTTGAACCGAAGTTGCGGCAGGAATTCCTTCTCTGTCAGGTGGGGACCGATTCGGTTGTGCATCACGGTAGAATCGAAGGCTTTCCATCAAGCAGACGCTTGATTAATTCTCAGGAGTGAAAATAATGGCTATTGAGCGCACGCTTTCCATCATCAAGCCCGATGCTGTGGCAAAAAATGTTATCGGGCAGATTTATGCACGCTTCGAAGCGGCTGGTCTGAAAATTGCCGCTGCTCGCCTGGTCCAGCTCTCGCGGGCTGAAGCCGAAGCGTTTTACGCCGTGCACAAAGCCCGTCCTTTCTTCAAGGATTTGGTCGAATTCATGATTTCCGGCCCCGTGATGGTGCAGGTGCTTGAGGGCGAAAACGCAATCTTGAAGAACCGTGACCTGATGGGTGCAACGGACCCGAAAAAGGCGGCTCCGGGTACGATTCGCGCCGATTTCGCTGACAGCATCGATGCGAACGCCGTCCACGGGTCGGATGCGGCTGAGACAGCGGCAGTCGAAATTGCTTTCTTTTTCCCCGGCTTGAATATTTACAGTCGCTGATTCTCCGAACAGCGTGACTGCGATGGCGATCAACCTTCTTGATCTGGATCACGAAGGTCTGGTCGCGGTCTGCAGTTCGTTCGGCGAGAAGCGTTTCCGGGCGACGCAGTTGTTTCGGTGGATTCACCAGAAAGGAATCGCCGATTTTTCCGCAATGTCCGACCTGGCCCAGTCGTTTCGAGAAAAGCTTTCGAACCTCGCCCGAATCGCGGCGCTGCCGGTCGTCAGTCAGCACCAGTCCGGTGACGGGACTATCAAATGGTTGTTTGATGCCGGCGAGGGAAATGCCGTTGAGGCTGTTTTTATTCCCGAGGCTGATCGAGGGACTTTATGCATTTCATCCCAGGCGGGATGCGCGGTCGGTTGCCGATTTTGCTCGACAGGGCACCAGGGGTTCAACCGGAACCTGACATCGGGAGAAATCGTTGCCCAATTGTGGTTTGCCGAGCGATTCCTTCGCCGCCACCTTGGTAAGGATGAGCGCATCATCTCCAATGTTGTCCTTATGGGGATGGGCGAGCCCCTTCAAAATTACGGCAATCTGGTGCCTGCTTTGCGTGTCATGCTGGACGACAATGCCTACGGCATTTCTCGCCGTCGGCTGACCGTATCTACCTCTGGGGTGGTACCGATGATTGACCGCCTCAGCGCGGATTGCCCTGTAGCCCTGGCCGTCTCGCTCCATGCACCAAACGACCTGCTCAGGGACCACTTGGTTCCATTGAATCGTAAATATCCGATTGATGAACTGATGCATGCCTGCAAACGTTACCTTGAGTTTGCGCCTCGCGATTTCATTACTTTCGAGTATTGTCTGCTTCAGGAAGTGAATGATTCGTTGCAGCATGTCGACGAACTTGTCAGCCTGATTCGCCGTATCGGTATCCGTTGCAAAGTCAACCTCATACCGTTCAACCCGTTTCCCGGCTCCGGATTGATGCGGTCTAGTCCCGAGCGTATCGACATGTTCTTCAGGGCATTGTCCGGTGCTGGAATCGTGACGACGATCCGCAAAACCCGCGGAGACGACATCGACGCGGCCTGTGGTCAACTTGCGGGGGAAGTTCGCGACCGAACAGGGGCAGTCGAACGGATGGCCAAGCAGCGAACAGTTTTCCCGATCGCGCCGATAAGCAGTTCAACGTCCGCGAAGCAAGGGACGGTCGCCCGTTAATCGGCAGGCAAACCGTTGCAGGAGCATTGATGGCAAGCTGGAAGAAACTCACCGTATCCCTCAGCGTGTTTGGATGTCTGCTGGGCGTGTCCGGTTGCGCGACTGATCGCTCGAAAGACGAGTGGACTCCCAATGTTGTAACGCCTTCCGACGAGACGGATACCCGGCGGCGAGCCCGAATCAAGCTAGAGCTTGCCTCAGGGTATCTCGAAGCCGGAAAACCGGAAATTGCGCTTGACGAGGTGAAACAGGTTTTGGCGCTGGAGCCGGATTTCGCCGACGCGCACAATCTGCGTGGCCTTATCTTCCTGCAACTCAATGATTTGCGCACCGCTGAAGATTCGCTGCGACGAAGTGTCTCGCTGAACGGGCGCGATCCAAATACTTGGCACAATCTGGGCTGGGTGTACTGTCAGCAGCAGAAATGGGCGGAAAGTAACTCCGCCTTTCAGCGCGCCTTGGCTCAACCTAATTATGCGGGGCAACCGCGTACCCATCTGTTAATGGGACTTTGTCAGGCCCGTGCCGGGCAGATGGCTGATGCGGTGAGAAGTTTGACACGTTCCGTCGAAATGGATCCGGCAAACCCACTTGCGGCTTATAACCTCTCGCTCCTTCTATATCGAAGTCACAACAATCAGCAGGCGCAGTTCTATATTCGCCGTTTGAATAACTCCGAAAGTGCCAATTCGGAATCCTTGTGGCTTGGTATCCGTATAGAGCACCGTCTTGGAAACGCTGACGCAGTAAAGCAGCTCGCTGACCAACTCAAACGTCGCTTCCCTCAGGCTCAGGAGCTTGGGAAGTATGAGCGGGGACTCTTCGATGAATGAGTCGGGACAATCTGTGCAATGTGAGGGGCCGGACCAAGCCCTGATGGTTTCCGCAGGCGCCATGATTCGAGGCTACCGCGAAAAGTCGGGGGTGCACATTGCCGCGCTTGCTGTCGCCCTGAAAATCCCTGTGCGCAAACTGGAGGCCCTGGAGGCTGATCAATGGGGGCAGTTGTCGGACCTGACATTCGTACGCGCCTTGGCCGCGAGCGTTTGTCGGCATCTGAAAGCCGATCCGGTACCGGTATTGGCACTTCTCCCCGCCGTTGCCAAAAACGTTGAGTTACCCCAGACCAATGTTGGTCCAACATTTCCCAGGGAAGTTGTTCCGGCGGCCGTACGTTTTGGCTCTGGTCCTTTGCCGCATGGTCTGATCGTTGCGGTAGCGATTCTTCTGGTCGGGGCGGCCATTCTCTGGTTTTGGCCTTTTCATGCATCGGTAACCAATGAACGCGTCAGCAACAATCCAGGAGGCGCTTCGCGCTCGGAGGTTTCGGCTCTGCCGGCAGTTTCAGAGGCAGTAGTCGATCGGGCGAAGATTTTGCAGCCCTCGCCGCAGGCAAATGCGGAGCGATCAATGCCAAACCGGGAAATGGGGACAACTACGGCTGCGAGCTCGATACCCGCGATGGCTACGGCGCAGCTCAATTCCGGCAGACTGGTCAGCCCTCAGACGATCGACGCCAGGACGTTACCGCCGGTTGACGGCGCGGGTTCGGACGCCGACGCATCCGTGGTTTTCTCTGTGTCCGATAGCTCCTGGGTACGTGTTGTCGACAATTTTGGTGCCCCGCTGATCAGTCGAATGCTTGCGCCAGGCGAGACCGTTCGGGTCTCTGGGCGCCCCCCATTGGGTGTAACGGTCGGTAACTCGGACGCCACACGTGTGATGGTTCAGGGAAAGGCGTTCGATTTGAAAGTGGTCGCAAAAGACAACGTGGCCCGGTTTGAAGTGAAGTGATCATGAGCCTCGCATCCACAAGCGTTAGTGACAAGGGCGTTCATACCTTACGCAGTGATGTGCGGTGGGGCAGTCACGTCGTTACGGTCGGGGGCGGCGCTCCGGTGCGTATTCAGTCGATGACCAACACCGACACGGTCGACTCGATCGCAACCGCGATTCAGGTTAAAGAGCTTTCTCTGGCTGGTTCCGAGTTGGTTCGAATTACGGTCAACACGCCGGAAGCGGCGAGGGCTGTTCCGTATATCAGAGAGCAGCTTGACAGGATGGGCATCCCGACACCGCTCATTGGCGATTTTCACTTCAACGGTCATCGGCTCTTGACAGACTTTCCTGAGTGTGCCCAGGCGCTTTCGAAGTACCGGATCAACCCTGGAAATGTCGGCAAGGGTGACAAAAGGGACCGCCAGTTCGGACAAATGGTTGAAGCTGCGATGCGATGGGACAAGCCGGTGCGAATCGGCGTGAACTGGGGTAGCCTGGATCAGGAGTTGCTCGCGGAAATGATGGATTCCAATCTCCGCTCGGCTTTTCCTCTGAGTGCGGCCGAGATCATGCATGAAGCGCTGATCGTGTCCGCCATCACCTCGGCGGAACGGGCCACAAACATGGGCTTGCGGCCCGAACAAATCATGCTTTCCTGCAAGGTCAGCGGCGTCCAGGACCTTATCGCTCTCTATAGGAAGTTGTCCAAGCGTTGCAACTATCCGTTGCATCTCGGATTGACAGAAGCGGGCATGGGAACGAAAGGAACGGTCGCCTCGACGGCTGCATTGTCCATCCTGCTTCAGGAGGGAATCGGCGATACGATCCGCGTTTCCCTGACCCCGCTCCCCGGCGAGTCACGCACTCAGGAGGTTGTTGTTGCGAGCGAGATTCTCCAGGCCTTGGGCTTGCGCAGCTTTGTCCCGAGTGTCACTGCGTGCCCCGGTTGTGGACGGACAACGAGCACAGGTTTTCAGGAGTTGGCCAAGCAAATCGATGATTACCTTCGCGCGCGGATGCCGGAGTGGAAAGGGCGATATGCGGGTGTCGAGAAAATGAAGGTTGCTGTGATGGGCTGTATTGTTAACGGCCCCGGTGAAAGCAAGCATGCTGACATCGGCATCAGTCTGCCGGGAACCGGCGAGGCTCCGATCGCACCGGTCTTTATTGATGGCGAGAAGCGGATGACCTTACGAGGCGACAACATCGCGACGGAGTTTCAAAGCATTGTGGATCAGTATGTCGCTTCGCGTTTTGGCGTGTCCGCGAAAATCGGTACTTCGAATTGAAAATGAATGATCAACCCAACCCCCACCCGTCGATGAAAAAATTGGCAGGTGTGAAAGGGATGAATGACATTCTTCCCGACGAGTCCTTCGAATGGGAATGGCTCGAAGAGGTCGTCCGCAGCCTGATGCGACAGTACGCCTATCGCAATATACGCACCCCGATACTGGAGCATACGCAGCTATTTGTAAGGGGCATTGGCGAGGTCACCGATATTGTCGAGAAGGAAATGTATTCCTTCGAAGACCGCCTTAATGGCGAGGCCTTGACGCTCAGGCCCGAAAATACAGCCAGTGTCGTCCGATCGGTGATTGAACATTCTTTATTGCATGAAGGTGGCCGGCGTCTGTACTACATGGGTCCGATGTTTCGGCATGAGCGGCCTCAGCGAGGTCGATATCGACAATTTCACCAGATTGGCGCCGAAGTCCTGGGATACAGCGGTCCAGAGGTAGACGCCGAATTGATCCTACTCGCATCCGCACTGTGGCGGAAGTTGGGGTTGCACGATGTCAGGCTGGAGCTAAACAGTCTCGGTCAAGCGTCCGAACGCGCGACCTACCGTGATGCATTGATTGGATATCTCGAAAGGCATCGCGATGCGTTGGATGAGGACGCATGCCGACGCCTCTACACTAACCCGTTGCGAATACTGGATTCCAAGAACTCGCAGCTTGCCCCAGTCCTGGCGTCGGCACCGCGACTTTTTGACTTCCTTGGCGCAGCCTCAAAGGCCCATTTCCAAGCGCTCACGGACATTCTTGACGCCAATGGCGTTGCCTACACGCTCAACCATCGTCTCGTACGGGGGCTGGACTACTACAACCTAAGCGTTTTCGAGTTCGTGACAGACCGGTTGGGAGCCCAAGGAACCGTGTGTGCCGGTGGACGCTATGACGACCTGATAGCGCAGGTTGGTGGTAAATCTGCTCCGGCTGTGGGCTGGGCGCTGGGTGTGGAGCGAATTCTTTCCTTGATGAAGGAATCGGGTCGCACTCTGGATGAACCGCTGCCTGCTGCTTTTGCAATTGTTCCTGACGCTGCTGCATTTCCTGTCGCGATGAAGGTCCTGCAGCAACTGCGCGAACTTGGACTTAGCATTCAGATGCACGCGGGATCGGCGTCGGGCCTTGGCAGCATGAAATCCCAGTTCAAGAAAGCCGACAACTCTGGCGCTTCCTACGCACTGATCTTCGGCGCTGAAGAGCTTGCGCGAGGATCGGTTGCAATCAAGAGTTTGCGTGACGGCGTGGGACAGCAAAGCACCTGGATGCTGGACCAGCTTCCAGCATGGGCGGCAACCCTACAATCCCAGTCTCCCTCTCCAACGAATCTCTAATGGCCAAGCATCTCGACCTCGAAGAACAGGAACAAATTGACCAGCTCAAGCATTTCTGGAAAACCTACGGCAATCTGATTACGTGGGTCCTGATTGTTGTGTTCGGTGCGATTGCCGCGTGGAACGGTTTCAATTATTGGCAGCGCTCGCAAGCGACCCAATCGGCCGCAATGTACGACGAGGTGGAAAAGGCGGCACGTGCCAATGATGTTGTCCGTCTTGAGCGCGCCTTTGCCGATATGAAAGAACGCTTCGGCAAGACAACCTATGCACAGCAGGCTGCCTTGCTGACGTCGAAGGCTCTTCTTGATTCAGGAAAGGCTGACGGGGCGGAAGCGGCTCTTTCATGGCTTGCAGAAAGCGCCTCAGACCCCGCCTACCGGAGCATTGCAAGGCTTCGCCTTTCCAGCCTGATGGTGGACAGGAAGGCCTATGACGCCGCGATGAAGCTCTTGACCGAAGAAGTCCCGAAAGAGTTTGCCCCCCTGGTGGCGGACCGAAAAGGCGATCTTTTCGCTCTTACGGGTAAGAAAGCCGAGGCCATAACAGAGTATCAGCGTGCCCTCGCGCTGATGGACAAGGATTCCGACTACCGTCGAATTGTTGAAGTGAAACTGGGCGCGGCAGGTGGCGCTTCGAGTTCTGCGATCAACGAAAAGCCCCCCGGGAAAACCCCATGACCTATTCAGTCAACGGCGAATACCCGCCGCTTCTTTGGGCACGTGTTGGCGCACTGGCATTGGTTGCGCTTATTGGCGCCTGCTCATCCGGGCCCGAAAAACCCAAACCGACCGAACTGGAAGCTGCAGTCTCCTTGTTGGGTGTGCGTCAGATATGGACCACGCGAACTGCGGAAATCCAGACTCCCATGAGTCCGATTGCGGTCGGCGGTCGGCTGGTCATTGCTGGTTCAGATGGGAGCGTAGCCGCGCTTGACCCAGACACTGGTAACGCTATTTGGAAGGGCGGGGCGGGTGAGCCTGTCTCTGCTGGTGTCGGCAGCGACGGACGAATCGCAGCCCTGGTGACACGGCAAAATCAACTGGTGGTTTTCGAGGCGGGAAAGGAACTCTGGCGGCAAAGATTGTCGTCCCAGGTCGTCACCGCGCCACTGGTAGCGGGCGGGCGTGTCTTTGTCCTCGCTGGCGACCGCACTGCCTCGGCATACGATGCGGCCAGCGGACATCGACTTTGGTCGATCGCCAGGCCAGGAGATCCGTTGCTGTTACGCCAACCCGGCATACTTACTGCGGTTGGTGACACGCTGGTAGCCGGTTTCTCAGGGCGCCTCATTGGACTGAATCCCAGCAACGGTTCCACCCGATGGGAGGCCCCGATCGCGAGCCCGCGCGGCACCAATGATATTGAACGGCTCGTCGATCTGGTCGGTCCGTTCAGTCGCGAAGGCAACTCGATCTGTGTGCGAGCCTTCCAGACAGCGATCGGCTGTGTTGACGCCAGCCGTGGCAATGTTCAATGGACCCGATCCGCAACGGGTTTTGCCGGGATTCACGGAAATGACACAACTCTGTTCGGAACGGAGAGCGACGGACGGGTCATCGCCTGGCGGCGGCAGAGCGGCGAGAGACTGTGGAGCGTCGATCGACTGAAGCACCGTGGGCTGACCGCACCGTTGGCTCTCGGTCGATCGGTGGTTGTTGGCGATAGCGCGGGCATGGTCCATTTCTTGTCACGTGACGACGGAACACTCCTGAACCGCCTTTCGACGGACGGCAGCCCGATTGTGGTAGCCCCTCTGCGTGTAGGCGAGACCCTTGTAGTCGTAACTCGCAATGGCGGCGTCTTCGGGTTCCGCCCCCAGTAATAGACTCGAAGCCCCAGTGAAGCCGGTTCTTGCTATTGTTGGCCGACCAAATGTTGGCAAATCGACCTTGTTCAACCGGCTCACCAAATCGCGGGACGCAATCGTTGCCGATTTTGCCGGGCTCACGCGTGACCGGCATTACGGCAACGGACGTCTTGGGAAGCGGGAATTCATTGTCGTTGATACCGGGGGCATAGAACCGGAATCGGCCGATGGCATTTTTCGGGAAATGGCGCGCCAGACCCGGCAGGCGATCGCCGAAGCAGATGTTGTGGTTTTTGTGGTGGATGCCCGCCAAGGTCTGTCGGCGCAGGATCACGAGATCGGACGATATCTTCGCAAGTTGGGCAAACCGACCCTACTGGTTGCCAACAAGTCAGAGGGTATGCAAGAAGGAGCGCATACCGCCGAGTTCTTCGAACTGGGGCTCGGGGCGGTAATTCCTGTTTCGGCGGCACACGGCCAAGGCATTCGCAGTTTGCTCGAAACGGCCTTGGACCAGGTTCCGCTGGAACCCGCCGAAGACGAAGAAGCCAACTCCGATGTTGCAGCTATCAAACTCGCAGTAGCCGGTCGCCCGAATGTTGGCAAATCAACTCTGATCAATACATGGCTTGGCGAGGAGCGATTGATTGCCTTTGACATGCCAGGGACGACCCGTGATGCGATCCGTGTTCCGTTCGAGCGTGACGGACAGCAATTCGAACTCGTAGATACCGCAGGTTTGCGGCGCAGGGGAAAAGTCTTTGAGGCTATTGAAAAGTTTTCGGTGGTAAAGACCCTGCAGGCCATCGAGTCAGCGCATGTTGTCCTGTTGCTGCTGGATGCGACGCAAGGCGTCACTGACCAGGATGCGCATATCGCCGGTTATGCGCTAGAGAGCGGGCGCGCGGTTGTTCTTGCGGTCAACAAATGGGACGCCGTCGACGACTACCACCGCAACCTGCTGCAGCGATCTATCGAGCAGCGCCTGGCCTTTCTGCGCTTTGCGTCGGTACATTTCATCTCGGCCCGTAAGCGGCAAGGACTCGGACCACTATGGAAGTCGATACTCGACGCCTACCGGGCAGCGATGTGCAAGATGCCAACTCCGGTGCTGACACGCCTGCTACTGGAGGCAGTTCAGTTCCAAAGTCCGAAAAAAGTCGGCATGTTCCGCCCTAAACTGAGATACGCCCACCAAGGGGGAATGAATCCACCGGTCATTGTGATCCACGGAAACTCGCTGGAACACGTTCCGGAAGCCTACAAGCGCTTCCTGGAAGGCCGATTTCGCAAGGAATTCAACCTGGTTGGTACACCGCTGCGGATTGAAATGAAGACAACTGTCAACCCGTACGCCGAAAAATAGCGCCGAATCGGCGCTTTCCGCTTCAGTAAGCAGCCTTTTGTCCGCCAAGGAATGCTGCCTGTGGTAAGGTCGACCGCTTAGTAACTACTTGAACACGGAGAATATCGTGAGCAATAAAGGGCAACTTCTGCAAGACCCGTTCCTGAACATTCTGCGTCGGGAGCACGTACCGGTATCGATCTATCTGGTCAACGGCATCAAGCTGCAGGGCCAGATTGAATCTTTCGACCAGTACGTCGTGCTTCTCAGAAATACCGTAACGCAGATGGTTTACAAGCACGCGATTTCCACCATCGTGCCCGGTCGGGCAGTCAACTTCACGGTTGCCGACACCCCTGAATCCGCTGCAACTTGACACGACCCCGATCGCGCGGCCCGTTCATTTCAAGATGTGGTCGTTCACCCCGCGTCCGAAATTTGGGTATGAAGCGCCCGCTTGATCTGTGAGTCCTCCGAAGGTCATACTGGTCGGAGTCGATCTGGGCCAGGATCATTTCGATATGGGCTTGGTTGAACTGGGTCTTCTGGCTGGCACCGCGGGGATGGAGCCCGTCGCGCGCCTTGTCTGCAAACGTCGGGCGCCTGACGCGGCCCTGTTTGTCGGTTCCGGAAAGGCCGACGAACTTCGGTTGCTCGCCCAGATGGAGGGCGCGCACGAAGTACTTTTTGATCAGACCCTCAGTCCCGCGCAGCAACGCAATCTCGAGCGGCATATCGGTCTGCCCGTAAACGATCGAACGCTGCTTATTCTGGAGATATTCGCCCAGCGCGCCCGAAGCCACGAGGGCAAATTGCAAGTTGAACTTGCGCGATTGCAATACGTCAGCACGCGACTTGTGCGCCGATGGTCTCACCTTGAGCGCCAGCAGGGGGGCATCGGAACCCGGGGTGGGCCGGGGGAGACCCAGATCGAACTTGATCGGCGCATGATTGGCGACGCCATCCGGCGTACCCGTGAACGTCTCGAGAAAGTCAAGCGTCAGCGTGCTACGCAGCGTCGGCAGCGCAACCGTCGGGATGTCTTCGGCGTTTCTCTGGTGGGTTACACCAATGCCGGAAAGTCCACGCTGTTCAATGCCCTGGTCAAAGCCCGGGCCTACGCGGCAGACCAGTTGTTTGCGACGCTTGACACGACAACGCGAAATCTGTTCATCGGCGAGGCGGGCCGTTCCGTATCTCTTTCCGACACAGTGGGGTTCATCCGTGATCTCCCGCACGGCCTGATCGAAGCGTTTGCTGCAACTTTGCAGGAAGCAGCGGATGCCGATCTCCTCTTGCACGTTGTTGATGCCGCAAGTCCCGACTTCATGCAGCAGATTGCTCAGGTTCAGCGGGTTCTGCGGGAGATTGGCGCAGGCTCGGTGCCGCAAATACTCGTTTTCAACAAACTCGATGCCATTGCGTCCGACAGGCGTCCAATCCTGCTTCAGGATCTCTATGAACTGGATGGAGTTCCGGTGCCCAGAATCTATCTCAGTGCTTCCAGCGGTGAGGGATTGAGTCTGTTGCGCCAGTCTCTCGCGGACGCTGTGCTCCGGTCCTATTCCACTGCTGCTGGGACGGAATGCCGTGCCGAGGCGGATGCACCTACCTCCTGATTGGGCACAATCAGGCCTTCGCTGAAACGATCGAAATCAATGACAATCCCGCTTCACTCCCGATGGGCGGTCCTCCAAGGCCGCATTCGAGGCATGTTCAACCTCAACGATCCCCGGTGGGGACGTGGCGACGACAAGGCCGATGGCGAGCGTCCGAACGACAAGCCGGAAGCACCATCGCCCGCGCAAGAGCCGCCTCAGTCGTCTGACCCACGCCGTCCGACCCAAGGCGGGAACAGTGGCCCTCCTGATCTGGACGAGTTGTGGCGCGACTTCAATCGCAAACTCGGGGGATTGTTTGGCGGCAATCGTTCCGGTGGTCGGGTACCTGGTCGTGCCAATCCCCCACCTCCAGGCGGGGGCGGTGGGGGTGGTTTCCAGCCGGACATGAAGAGCGCAGGCATCGGCGTGGGGTTGATCGCCGGCGTTGCCGCATTGATCTGGCTCGGCACCGGTTTCTTCATCGTGCAGGAAGGCCAGCAAGCTGTCATCACCCAGTTCGGCAAATACAAATCCACAGTGGGCGCCGGTTTCAACTGGCGGCTGCCGTACCCGATCGAACGCCATGAGCTGGTTTTTGTCACCCAGATCCGCTCGCTGGATGTCGGTCGAGACACCGTAATCAAGGCAACGGGGCTGCGCGAATCGGCGATGCTGACTGAAGATGAAAATATCGTCGAAATCAAATTTGCCGTGCAATATCGTCTCAACGATGCGCGCGCGTTCCTTTTCGAAAGCCGAAACCCGACCGAGGCGGTCGTCCAGGCCGCTGAAACGGCCGTGCGTGAGGTAGTCGGAAAGATGAAAATGGATTCAGCGCTCGCTGAAGAACGTGACCAGATCGCCCCCCGGGTCCGCCAGTTGATGCAAGCTATCCTGGATCGATACAAAGTCGGAATCGAAGTCGTCGGAATCAACCTCCAGCAAGGTGGGGTGCGGCCACCCGAACAGGTGCAGGCTGCGTTCGATGACGTGCTCAAGGCCGGTCAGGAGCGCGAACGTGCCAAGAATGAGGCTGAAGCCTATGCCAACGATGTCATTCCCCGCGCCGTCGGCTCCGCGTCTCGACTGAAGGAAGAGGCCGAAGCCTACAAGTCGCGGATCGTGGCCCAGGCTCAAGGTGATGCGCAGCGGTTCCGGGCCATCCTGACGGAGTATCAAAAGGCGCCGCAGGTTACGCGCGACCGCCTCTACTTGGAAAGCATGCAGCAGATGTATGGCAACGTCACAAAAGTCATGATTGAAAGCCGACAGGGCTCCAATCTGCTGTATCTGCCTCTGGAAAAAATCATGCAAATGAGTACAACGACCACAGAGTCGGCCATCGCGGCCAGCCCCGCGGCGGCGCCTGGTGGCAGCAACCCACCGGCCCAGACGACCGCACCAGCGACTCCCTCGGGCGACGCGCGCTCCCGCGACACGGCGCGCAGTCGTGAGCGCGAAAACCGTTGAGGAGAAGAGGGCACCATGAATCGAATCGGTTTTATTGTCTCCGGCCTTCTGGTGGGCCTTGCACTGCTCAGCTCGATGCTTTTCGTCGTCGATCAGCGCCAATTCGGCGTTGTCTACGCCTTGGGTCAGATCAAGGAAGTCATCACTGAACCCGGCCTGAACATCAAATTGCCGCCGCCGTTCCAGAATGTTTCCTATATCGACAAACGTCTTCTCACGCTGGATAGCGCGGATACCGAGCCGATGCTCACGGCGGAAAAGCAGCGTGTGGTCATTGACTGGTACGTGCGTTGGCGAATCAGTGATCCGCAGGCCTACATCCGCAACGTCGGTCTCGATGAGAAAGTCGGCGCCAATCGGCTCAACCAGGTGGTACGCAATGCCTTCCAGGAGGAGATCAACAAGCGGACCGTGAAGGACCTGCTGTCACTCAAACGCGAGGCCCTGATGGCGGATGTCAAGCGCGAGGTTCTGGAGGTGGTGATGGGTGCCAAGCCCTGGGGCGTTGACATTGTCGATGTCCGTATCACGCGCGTCGATTATGTGGATGCCATCACCGAATCCGTCTACCGTCGCATGGAAGCGGAACGCAAACGTGTGGCCAATGAACTGCGATCCACCGGGGGGGCAGAGGGCGAAAAGATTCGTGCCGATGCCGACCGTCAGCGCGAAGTGACCATCGCCAATGCGTACCGGGATGCCCAGAAGGTCAAAGGCGAAGGAGACGCCGAGGCCGCCCGGATTTACGCAGAGGCGTTTGGCCGCGACCCGCAGTTTGCCCAGTTCTACCGAAGCCTGGAAGCCTACAAGGCAAGTTTCAACAAGAAGAGTGATCTGATGGTTGTGGACCCCTCGTCGGAGTTCTTCAAGGTCATGCGCGGCGCCGGTGGCACTTCCGCGCCTGCGGTACCGCCCCGCAAGCCATGAATCTGGACGGGCAGGTCCTCTGGGCCGCCCTCGCCCTGATGCTGGTGTTCGAAGGCCTCCTGCCATTTGTGGCCCCCGCGCGGTGGCGGCGACTGTTCGAGCAGGTCCAGGGTCTCGGCGATGGCCAGATCCGTTTCATGGGGCTGGTGTGCCTCCTGACCGGTTGCCTGGCGCTGTGGCTGGTGCTCTGAGACAGGGCCCCGCCCGGTAGAATGACATTTTTAACAGCGCTGCTTGCCCATGTCCCCCTGGCTTTTGCCGGACCACATCGCCGACGCCCTGCCTTCCGAGGCACGCCGGATTGAAGATCTCCGTCGCGACCTGCTCGACATTGCCCGTTCATACGGCTACGAGTTGGTCATCCCCCCACTCATCGAACACCTTGATTCACTGCTTACCGGCACCGGCGAAGCACTGGATTTGCGTACTTTCAAGCTTGTAGACCAGCTTTCCGGCCGTTCACTGGGTATTCGCGCCGATACCACGCCGCAAGTGGCCCGTATCGATGCCCACCTGCTCGGGCGCGCTGCCATGACCCGTTTGTGTTACTGCGGCCCGGTATTGCACACACGGCCCGATGGTCCGCAGGCGACACGCGAGCCCCTGCAGCTTGGCGCCGAAATCTATGGCCACGCCGGCCTGGAGGCCGATCTGGAGAGCCAGCAGCTCGCGCTGGACTGCCTGGCCGCCGCTGGTGTCGGGTCCTTGAGCCTGGATCTGGCCGACGTTCGCATTGTCCAATCCCTGCTGGCAGCCCAGCCGATCGCTGACGCGCAACAAGCCGACATTCACCTGGCTCTGGCGACAAAAGATGGGGCGGCGCTTGCATCCCTGACTGCCGGCTGTGATCCCCAGGCCCGTCAAGCTCTCTTGGCGTTGCTGCAACTGTATGGCGATACGGCGGTTCTTGCCGAAGCCCGCAAAGTGCTGCCCGCACAGCCGGCGATTTGCCGGGCGCTGGACGATCTGACCTGGCTGGCGCAGCGCACCGCGGGCGCCCGTGTCAGTATTGACCTGGCCGATCTGCGCGGTTATGCCTACTACAGCGGCACGCGCTTTGCGATTTATGCCGACGGCGCACCCGACGCCCTGGTGCGGGGGGGGCGCTACGACGGTATTGGCGCGGTATTTGGGCACAAGCTTGACCGCGACCGTCCTGCCGTTGGCTTCAGTCTCGACCTGCGCCAGTTGGTTGCGGTCGCCTCCGTGCCGGCGCGCCGTGCCGCGATTCGTGCGCCATGGCGCGACAGCGAGAACCTGCGCAAGGCTGTTGCCGCATTGCGTTCGCGCGGTGAAACGGTCCTTTGCGTACTGCCGGGACACGAGAACGAAACCGATGAATTCCACTGTGATCGCGAACTGATCGAAGCGGCCGATCAGTGGGTCGTCCAAGCCATCTGAACCATCCCTTCAACTACGAAATTCATGACAACAACCAAAGGACGAAATGTCGTTGTCGTCGGCACCCAGTGGGGCGACGAGGGCAAAGGCAAACTGGTGGATTGGCTGACCGAAAGCGCGCAAGGCGTCGTGCGCTTCCAGGGCGGACACAATGCCGGCCACACCCTGGTCATCAACGGCGTCAAGACCGCCCTTCACCTGATTCCCAGCGGCATCATGCGCCCGGGCGTCAGGTGCTACATCGGCAACGGTGTGGTGTTGTCGGTTGGCAAGCTTTTCGAAGAGATTGCCGGGCTGGAGAAGGCCGGTGTTGAAGTTCGATCCCGTCTGCGCATCAGCGAAGCGTGTCCGCTGATTTTGCCGTTCCACGCCGCGCTGGATGTGGCCAGGGAAGCGGCCCGGGAGCAGGGCGGCAGCGAAAAGATCGGCACCACAGGTCGCGGCATCGGCCCGGCCTACGAAGACAAGATCGCGCGGCGCGCACTTCGCGTGCAGGATCTGAAGTACCC
The DNA here is from genome assembly GCA_016790575.1 of Burkholderiaceae bacterium. Taxonomy (GTDB): domain Bacteria; phylum Pseudomonadota; class Gammaproteobacteria; order Burkholderiales; family Burkholderiaceae_C; genus JAEUOU01. The sequence continues at coordinate 177,285 of JAEUOU010000010.1, forward strand.
CGAGCGCTTCGCGGCCAGGCTGCGCGAACTGCTTGAACTGCACAACCATGTGCTGACGAGTTTTCTGGGGTCGGGGCAGTTCGTTTTTGGCGATGCCCTGCAGCCTTACCTGGCCGACGGTCGGGTGCAGTTCGAGCCGGTCTACGCCGAGGCCATGAAACAGGCCGAATTGCTCAAGCCCATGATGGCCGATGTTTCCCGCGAGCTGAACGAGGCCCACCAGCATGGTGCCAATCTGCTGTTTGAGGGGGCGCAGGGAACCTTGCTGGACGTTGACCACGGCACCTATCCGTACGTGACCTCAAGCAATTGCGTGGCTGGCAACGCTGCGGCGGGCTCAGGCGTCGGCCCAGGCATGCTGCACTATGTATTGGGCATCACCAAAGCCTACTGCACCCGGGTGGGCGGTGGCCCGTTCCCGACCGAGCTGGAGTGGGAAAAAGAGGGAACGCCCGGCTGGCACATGAGCACGGTGGGTGCAGAAAAAGGTGTCACCACCGGTCGCAGCCGCCGCTGCGGCTGGTTCGACGCAGCGTTGCTCAAGCGATCGGCCCAGGTCAATGGTCTGTCGGGCCTGTGCATCACCAAACTCGATGTGCTCGACGGGCTCAAGGAGCTCAAGCTGTGCACCGGCTACGAACTGGACGGTGAACTGATCGACATCCTGCCCATGGGCGCCGATGACATCGCCCGCTGCAAGCCCGTCTATGAAACCATCGAGGGCTGGACCGACACCACAGTGGGCATTACGCACTACGACCGGCTGCCGGTCAACGCGCGACTGTATCTGCAGCGCATCGAGCAGGTCACGGGGGTGCCGATCCACATCGTTTCCACCAGTCCGGACCGTGACCACACCATTTTGCTGCGTCACCCCTACCTGGCAGACTGATTTTTGCCAAAATTGGCCCATACCCAGCGCGATATGGTCACCTAGCGCTATTAAAACAGGAGTCTATTCATGTTGACGGAAGACGGCAAACACCTTTACGTGAGTTACGACGAGTATCACAACCTCATCGAAAAACTCGCGCTCAAGGTCTATCAGTCAGGCTGGCAATTCGACACCATTCTGTGCTTGGCCCGTGGTGGCATGCGTCCGGGTGACATCCTGTCGCGCATATTCGACAAGCCGCTCGCCATCATGTCCACCAGCTCCTACCGCGCCGAAGCGGGCACGATTCAGGGCCATCTGGACATTGCGCGCTACATCACCACACCCAAGGGGGAAATCGCCGGCAAGGTCCTGCTGGTCGACGACCTGGCCGATTCCGGCCACACACTGCGCGCGGTGATCGACTCGCTGCGCAACAACTATGCGCCGATCACGGAACTGCGCAGTGCCGTCATCTGGACCAAAGGGGTGTCGACCTTCACCGCGGACTATTCGGTGGAATTCCTGCCGACCAATCCCTGGATTCACCAGCCTTTCGAGGGTTATGACAGCCTGTCGCCCGAAAAACTGCTGGAGAAGTGGCAGCTCTGAGCGCTGCTTGGGCGGTGAACTGAAAAGGACGGGAGCTGGCGCTCCCGTTTAGTTGCGGGGGCAGCTACCATCCGGGCATGAACACCACGCCTGAGCACCTGTCCACCCAGCTGATCCACCACCCCTACAACCCACCCGAAGGTTTTTCGGCGCCGCAACCGGGGATATTCAAGGCGTCGACCGTCATTTTCCCGAACGTCGCCGCCATGCGCGCGCGCAACTGGAAACGCAAGGACGGCTACACCTACGGGTTGCACGGGACACCCACCACCTTCCAGCTCGAAGAGCGCCTCAGCGCGCTGGAGGGCGGACTGCAATGTGTGCTTGCACCCAGCGGACTGGCGGCCATCGCCACCGTGGCCTTGTCGATGCTTGCGACCGGTGACGAGGTCTTGATTCCCGACAACGCCTACGGCCCGAACAAGGCCCTGGCCGATGGCGAACTGGCCGCCTGGGGCATCACCCATCGTGGCTACGACCCCTTGAATCCGGCTGACCTGGTGGCCAAGCTGGGGGAGCGCACCCGACTGGTCTGGCTGGAAGCGCCCGGGTCCGTCACCATGGAGTTTCCCGACCTGCCGGAACTGGTGCGCCAGTGCCGCATGCGCGCCGTTCCCACGGCGCTGGACAACACCTGGGGCGCCGGGTTGGCCTTCCGGCCCTTTGACCTGGACGGGCACGGTCTGGGCGTGGACATTTCGGTACAGGCGCTGACCAAGTACCCCAGTGGCGGCGGCGATGTGCTGATGGGGAGTGTGGTCACCCGCGACGAGGCCTTGCACCTGCGCATCAAACTCACCCACATGCGTCTGGGTCTGGGCGTTGGCGCCAACGACGCCGAGGCCGTGCTGCGTTCCTTGCCCAGCATCGCACTGCGCTACCACGCGCATGACCGCGCCGCGCGCGCGCTGGCGGCCTGGTGCCAGGGACAAAGAGCGTTTGTCCAGGTGCTCCATCCGGCGCTGGAGGGCTCCCCCGGGCACAGCGCCTGGCGGTCCCTGTGTGCCGCTGACGGCGGGGCGGGCGCGGCGGCGGGTCTTTTCAGTGTGATCGTTGATCCGGCCTTTCCGCAGCCGGCGGTAGACCGCTTCTGCGACAGCCTGCGGCGCTTCCGCCTGGGCTATAGCTGGGGTGGGCCGATGAGCCTGGTGGTTCCCTACGAACTGGAGACCATGCGACCCGCCTGGCCCGCCGCCGTCGCCCGCGGCAGTCTGGTGCGCTTTTCCATCGGACTGGAAGCGGTCGATGACCTGCGCGCCGACCTGGCCCAGGCCATCCGGCAGGCTTTCGGCGGCGTCGGACAATAACCTTTCGGAAACTTGGTGTTTTCCAGACTGGCGCGGGAACCTGGCGCGGTCTATCCTCAGCTTTGATCTTTCTCAAAGACGAGGCCGCCGTTTCCATGCAGTCCCTCCCGCCTGTCGCGAACCCTGATCCGTCCACCGCTGGGCCCTCTGGGGCCTCTGATCCGGCTGTCACCCCTTACATTCCGCCGCCACCGGTCGGCCCGCAGGCCCTGATGCAGGAACTGACAACCGGCGCACCCTTTCACTGGCTGGGCGCCGGCTGGGCCGATTTCCGCGCCCATCCGGCCCATGCGCTGTTCTACGGTGCCTGCTTCTGGGGCATGGCACTCATTTTGGGTGTTGTTTTTCGTACCAAGCCGGAATACGTGATGTCCATCGCTTCCGGCTGCCTTCTGGTCGGGCCGTTTCTCGCCATGGGCCTGTACGAAGCAAGCCGCCGTCGCGAAAGTGGCGAAGCGGTCGCACTGGGCCACACCTTGTTTTGCTGGGCGCCCCATGTGCGCAGCATGGCGCTGCTGGTCCTGATCCTGATTGTTCTGGAACTGCTGTGGGGCCGTGCTTCGCTGGTGGTGTTTGCGGTGTTTTTCAATACCGGCATGCCCTCGACCGCCGGTGTCATGGACGCGGTCTTCAACCCCGACAACCTGGAGTTTGTCCTGGTCTACATCGGGGTGGGCAGTGTTTTTGCCGCCTTGGTGTTCTCCACCGCCGTGGTGTCGATTCCGATGATTCTCGACCGTGACAAAGACGCCATTTCTGCGGCCATCACCAGTATTCGTGTGGTTTTCAGCAATCCCGGCGTCTTGCTGATCTGGGGTTTCCTGATTACCAGCCTGGTGGTGGCTGCCCTGCTGCCCTGGGGCGCCGGACTGCTGGTGGTCGGGCCCTGGTTGGGCCATGCCACCTGGCACGCCTATCGTGCCACCGTGCGCTGGCAGGAGGCGCCGGAAGAAGCCGCCGCGGGCTGAACCGGCTTTGCTGCGGACGACGCGCCCGCCGCCACCCTGTCCAGCGGACAGGCACCTGCTCCCGGCCGTGGCATCCAGCCCAGGCTACGGGCATGCAGACTCTGGATGTACAGTCGGTCGGCGGTTTCCGTGACCGCCGTGGTCTCAGGGTAGGCACCACTGGGGTCCTGCAGATCGGCAAGGATGCGCCCGTTGTCATCAAACGCGACCACATGCCCGTAGGCCGGCGGTATCGGCCACAGTGCGCGGGGCAGGCGCAAGGTCAGACTGCGCAGCCACGGGTACGCTGCCATCCGGTCGACGACGGCATTGCGCGGTTTGGCGAAGCCCATCCAGGTCTTGCCATCCAGACCCCGCATCAGGTTGTCGGGGTAGCCGGGCAGGTTGTCCAGCAAAACCTGTGCCTTGGGTGAGGCACGGCTCAGATCCAGGTCGCGGGCGTCGATGGCAATTTTCCAGACGCGGTAACGTCCGGTTTCGGCCACCAGGAGGTGTCGGGCGTCCGCCGTCAGGGCCACACCGTTGGCAAAACTCAGCCCGGCGGCCATCACCCGGGTGCGCCCGCTTTCCGGTTCGTACACCAGCACGCGGCCGGTTGCACGTTGCTCCAGAATGTCCAGCACACTGGCTTCGAAGGTGCCGCCCCATTGCGCCGGCGCGAAGCGGGTCGATGCGTCGCTGAAATACATGCGTCCGTCCGGCGCCACCACCACCGCGTCGGCATAGCGGATCGGGTCCGGCTTCCCGTCCACCGTCACGGTGTCGGCCAGCACCCGCACCGCGCGGTCGGGGCCGGCCGCAATGGACAACAACCCGCGAAACGCATCGGCCGCGATCAGATTGCCTGCCGAGTCGAAGTCGAAACCCAGCACCCGACCGCCGGTACGGGCCCACACCTCGCGCTGGCTGCCGTCAGGTGCCATCCGCACAATGGCGCCGCTGGCTACGGTGGTGTAGAGCCAGCCGTCCGGGCCCAGGACAATGTGCTCCGGTCCCTCGTCATTGCCGAGCGAAATGCTCTTGAGACCCGCCAGTCGCTGGTTGACCGCGTGAGGGCCGGCATACCCCGGCGGCAAAGGGGCCGCCCACGCAACCGGCTCGATGGGCACCGGCCAGGCCAGCAGGTAGGCAAGGGCGGCGGCCAGTGCGGTTCCGACCACGGCGAGGCTTTTTCTCATGGACTTTCCCCCGCCAGGATCTGTTGCGCCAGTGAGCGCATGGCGCCGGGCGAATGGTCTGTTGCCAGCCAGCTTCGGGCGCCGGCAAACTGCACGAAGTGCGACCGGGTGGAGGCCGCGTACCCCGGGTCGTAGTGTTCGGTCAGCAACTCGCGCACGACCTGGGCAAACGCGCCGGCCTGCACCAGCGCCTGCCATCGCGACACCACCTCATGGCCACAGCGGGGGCGCAGCACTTCCAGCCGCCGCTGAAAAAGGGTGGGGTCGTCGGTGAAATGCGCGTAGTCTTCCAGCAGCAGCGCGACCCGGTTGTCGTCGGGCAACTCCATGCTCAGGCAGGGCGCCGCGCGCATGGCCTCCATCAGCGCACCTGGCACCGCCAGGTTGCCTACCTTGCGGCTTTCTGCCTCGACATAGACCGGCCGCGACGGGTCAAACTGGCGCAGCGCCTGCCACAGGCGAGTTTCAAAATGCTTTTGGGACGGTTGCGGCTGCCCGGGCATCCGACCCAGCACCGAGGAGCGGTGGCACGCCAGCGCCTCCAGATCCAGCGCCTGGGCGCCGGCCTCCGCCAGTGCCGCCAACAAGCGGGTTTTTCCCGAACCGGTTGGCCCGCACACCACACGCCACGACAGCCTGGCGGCCAGTTCGGGGGTTTGGGCAATGACCAGACCGCGAAACGCCTTGTAGCCGCCCTCCAGCAACGCCACCCGAAAACCGATTTGCCCCAGCACCAACGCCAGCGAATGGCTGCGTTGGCCGCCACGCCAGCAGTACACCAGCGGTTGCCAGTTTTTCGGTTTGTCCTGGATTTCCCGTTCAATATGGGCCGCAATGTTGCGGGCAACAAGCGCCGCGCCGCGCTTGCGCGCCTCAAACGGACTGACCTGTTTGTACATCGTGCCCACTTCAATGCGCTCGGCATTGTTGAGGGAGGGCCAATTGACCGCGCCGGGCAGGTGGTCCAGCGCATGTTCGGCCTCGCTGCGCGCATCGATCACCGCGGAAAACGCGGCGAGGCGCTCCACGGCCTCGGCCGGCGTCACAGTAAAAACGCTCATGGTCGCAGCAGCGGCAACAGCGCCGGCAATACGGTGGCCAGCATCACCGGCTGGGCCTCTTCTCTGGGGTGGATGCGATCGGCCTGGAACAGGGCGGTCGGATCCGCCTGGTCGGCCACGCCCTTGAGGAAAAACGGCACCAGTGCCGCCTTGCGCTCGCGCGCGACCGCGGCAAACAGCGCCGAAAACCGCTGCGCGTAGTCGGCGCCGTAGTTGGGCGGCACCTGCATGCCCAGCAGCAGCACCCGGGCACCGGCCTGTTGGGCGGCGGTGGTCATGGTCAGGAGGTTGTCGCGGGTCATCTCCAACGGCAAACCGCGCAGTGCATCATTGCCACCGAGCTCGATGATCACCACCGCCGGCTTGTGCTGCACCAGCAATGCGGGCAGCCGCGAGCGCCCTCCCGACGTGGTGTCGCCGCTGATACTGGCGTTGATCACCGTGGCGCGGATCTTGTCCCTGGCCAGGCGCTGCTCGAGCAACGCCACCCATCCGCTGCCCCGGCGCAGACCGTATTCGGCGCTGAGCGAATCACCCACCACCAGCACGGTGCGCGCAGGCGGCGCGGCACGCGCCTGCGCGGCGCAAAGGCCCGGCCAAACCCACAGTCCGGCGGCGGCAAGGGCCAGCACGCTACAGTGTCGTCGTCTCAAGGAAAGTCCCTGCATGTCTGCTTCCATCATTGCCGTCGAACATGTCTTCAAGTCGGTTACCGACTCCACCGGCACGCTCGACATTTTGCGCGATATCGACTTTGCCCTGGCCCCCCGGGAAACGGCCGCCATTGTGGGGGCGTCGGGCTCGGGGAAAAGCACGCTGCTGTCCATCATCGCCGGCCTGGACACCCCCACGCGGGGAACCGTGCGCCTTGACGGCGAGGACCTGTTCGCCCGCTCTGAAGACGAACGTGCCGCGCTGCGCGCCCGCAAGGTGGGTTTTGTGTTCCAGAGCTTTCAGTTGCTGGGCAATCTGAACGCGCTGGAGAACGTGATGTTGCCGCTGGAACTGGCCGGCCGCCGCGATGCCCGCAGCGCCGCACGGGAGATGTTGGCCCGTGTGGGCCTGGGCGAACGCCTGGGCCACTATCCGAAGGTGCTCTCCGGTGGCGAGCAGCAGCGCGTGGCGTTGGCACGCGCCTTTGTTGTGCAGCCGGCGGTCCTCCTGGCGGACGAACCCACCGGCAGCCTGGATTTCGCCACCGGCGAAAAGGTCATGGAATTGATGTTTGACCTCAATCGCGAACAGGGCACCACGCTGGTCCTGGTGACCCACGATCGCGCCATAGCCGCCCGCTGCGAGCGCCGCATCACCATCGAAGCAGGCCAGATTGCCTCCGACTGAGCGATTTGCAACAGAAAGAGCAGATACCCAGCGTAAAAAGGTGCTCTTTAGCTATTGAATCAGGAGTTGATCGCTTGCCTCAAGTCGGTCGCGATGACGCTGACCTGGCAGATTTCCCGTTGCGGGCGGGCGATTTGGCGGCCGTCCTGGCCGTCGGACGCGATCCGGCCTTGCTTTTGCCGCTGCCGGCCTTGGGTGCCGCCACCGGCTTTTCGTTCGGCGTCTCGGCGGCGCGCGGCGGCGCATCGCCCAGCACCCCCTTGAGCGGACAGACTTTGACGACGGGACACTTGGCGCAACCGACGGCAATGGCGATGGGGCAGACTTTCATGGGTTTCCTTGGAGTGGTTCGGAGACAGGCGTTCCAGTATGGGCCCGGGCGGTGCCAAAACCCCGGGGCCACTTCACTTTAGGGAGCTTGGCCGGTCGATAATGCGGCGATGTCTGCCCCCAAAGTCCTGTTCGGCTTTCACGCCGTGGGCGTGCGCCTGAAAACCGCGCCGCAATCCATCGTCGAGATCTATTTCGAGCCCACCCGCCGCGACGCGCGCATGCGGCAGTTCATCGAACGGGTGAAGGAAGCGGGCGTGCGCCTGATCGAGGCCGACAGCCTTCGCCTGGCCAAGCTGACCGGCAGCCACGGCCACCAGGGCGTGGCCGCGCGGGTGGAGCCGGTGGCGCAGGTGACCTCGCTGGACGAACTGCTCGAAGGCCTGGAAGCCAAAGGCATCGCGCCGCTGCTGCTGGTGCTGGATGGCATCACCGACCCGCACAACCTGGGCGCCTGCCTGCGCGTGGCCGACGGCGCCGGCGCGCACGCCGTGATCGCCCCGAAAGACCATGCCGCCGGCATCAACGCCACCGTCGCCAAGGTGGCCAGCGGCGCGGCCGAGACCATGCCGTATTTCATGGTCACCAACCTGGCGCGCACGCTGAACGAACTCAAGGAACGCAACATCTGGATCATCGGCACCAGCGACGACGCGCCGAAAACCCTGTACCAGGTGGATCTGAAAGGCCCGGTGGCCCTGGTGCTGGGGGCCGAAGGCGACGGCATGCGCCAGCTCACCCGCAAAACCTGCGACGAACTCGTCGGCATTCCGATGAAAGGCGCGGTGGAAAGCCTGAACGTGTCGGTGGCCAGCGGCGTGTGCCTGTACGAAGCGCTGCGTCAGCGCGGCTGAAGGCGGCGCCACCGTCCGGCCATGACGCATTCACCCCTGCCTGACCCGCCCGGCGCCGATCTCGGCAGGGTGCGCGACTGGGTGCGTGAAGCCGTGCAGTTGTCCCGCCCCATCGCCGTACTGACCGGCGCCGGCATGAGCGCCGAATCCGGTGTGCCCACCTTTCGCGACGCGCTGACCGGGCTGTGGGCGCAGTTCCGGCCGGAAGAACTCGCCACCGAAGCCGCGTTCCGCGACCGGCCCCAACAGGTCTGGGACTGGTACGCCAGCCGCCGCGCCGCAGTGGCGGGGGTGGAGCCCAACGCCGGCCATCGCGCGCTGGCCACCTTCCAGGCCCGCGAGCCGGGCCGCCTGACGCTGATCACCCAGAACGTCGACGGTCTGCACCAGGCCGCCGGCAGCCCTGGCGTGCTGGCGCTGCACGGCAATCTGGCCGAAGACCGCTGGCTGGACAGCCCGCGCGCCTGCTGCGACGCCAGCGTGGCCGCTGGCACCCTGACAGACGCCTGTCCGCCGGCCTGCCCGGCGTGTGGCAACCTGCGCCGCCCCGCGGTGGTCTGGTTTGGTGAATTCCTTCCCGAGCAGGCACTACGCGACGCCGAAACCGCCGCCCGGACCTGTGCGCTGATGCTGGTGGTGGGCACCTCGGGCGCGGTCTACCCGGCGGCCGGCCTGGCCTTCACTGCCCACCAGGCCGGCGCGCGGGTGGTGGTGGTCAACCCCGAGCCGAGCGAACTCGACCCCGTGGCCGATGTGGTGCTGCGCGGCACGGCGGCCACGCTGCTGCCGGCCCTGCTGGCGCCCTGAAACCCTTTCTTCACCCGTGGAATTGCAACCAAAATGAGAGCAAACAAACACCTGTTCACGATGGGTATCGCGTTATTTTTGCTGTCAGCCTGCACCCAGGAGCAGCAGAACAAGATCAGCCGCGACATCCAGAACTGGACCGGCACCAACGGCGTGATGGAAATCTACGCCGGTGACAAAGTGGTGCGCCGCTTTCTGAAGGTGGACAAGGTCAGCACCGCGCTGGGCACAGACGACGGCAAGCCCCGCGCCTACCGCTTCGGGTACGGCGTGCTCGACGAAAACCTGAACTTCCAGGTCGATCCGACCGAAAAGAAGGTGTACTTTGAGGTCAGCGATTTCGCGACCTACGTGTTCTTCGAAAATCCGCGCTGAAGCGCCTCTTCCGGGCCAAAGACCCCCCCGAGTTTGACCCGGGACTTCACGCGATCCGAGTGACCGGTTGCCAGGCTGAGCCCGATGCAAGGCTGACTTCCAAGACCGGGTCAACCGAAAACTACGAGGCTGATTCGTTTACCGTATAAACCGACCACTCGCCCCGATAATCGTGAGTTCCACGTATCTGGAGCCTTGCCGAGAGTCTTTCGAAAAATTCACTCCAAATTCGCCAAGGTTGAATCCTGAGATGTTCTCGGCAGCACTGATGAATCTTTGGCGCGTCAGCTCTTTCCCGGATCTTCGTAGCGCCTCCACCAGTACGCGCGCATTTATATAGCTTTCGAAGCTTACGAACGAATATTCGGTCACTCCGATGTTGTGCATCGCAGCACGGTATTCCTTGGCCAACGGGCTGGCATGACTCCAGGGAAAAGGAACCACCGACGCAACAACTGTTCCCACTCCGTCTTTTCCAAGTGCTTTAATATTCGATTGAGCACCCATTACCGACAGGGTGTAAAATTGAGCGCCTTTTGCAATGCGGTTGTAAGCTTTGATAAGCTCGTTCGTTGCCCGGCCGGCTGTAATGAGGATAATGGCGTTTGGCCGTGACTTGGCGATATGGCTCGCGGCCTCGTTGGCGTCAGAGGCGTCCGTCTTGATTGACGCATTCGCCCACGGTTTGATTCCGCGTGCATTCATCGATGATTCAACTGCGGCAAGGCCCTCCTTGCCGAAGCTGTTTTCCTGACTGACCACGGCAATACGGCTTACGCCAATGGTCTGCAGGTGCCGCACCAGTTTTTCTATTTCATCCCGATAACCTGCGCGGATGTTGAAAACATTCGCCCGGAAGGGCGTCCGTACGATTTCAGCCCCTGTCAACGGCGAAAATAATGGGATACCCGTCTTGTCAATCAGCGGCATGACGGCGGCGCTGTTGGGCGTACCCATGATATTGAGCAATGCAAAAACCTTATCCTGCTCCAGAAGGCGTTCAACGTTTTTAAAGGTATTGGCTGGCACGTAGCCGTCATCAAGCGTTACGAGACGGATTTTTCTGCCATTTATGCCTCCTTTTTCGTTCAACGCTTCAATGTATGCTCGTGAACCGTTCGAAATTTCCACACCCAGTTCAGCCAGGGGTCCAGTCAAGCCCAGTGATTGACCGATCACTATCTCCGATTCGCTGACCCCTGATTCTGTCGGCATCGCATACGCGCCGGACATACCCAAGGCCACGGAGATAATAAAACCGATAAAGATGCGCAGGGATATCGCCATGGTGTCGCCTCATAGTTTGAATGAGGATCGACTGTCGATCGTTTCGGCCCGCATCGCAATTTATGTCGGCATGGCGGCATCACCTGTCGGCCGATGGACAAGCGCTGTCTTTCAAACGACGCGCTGATTCTTCGGTTGCACGTTAAGATCACCCAATGATGATCGGAAGAGCATTCGCCCATCAATTTCTGGCGGCCCAGCCTTGGTTTGCAACGGTGCCAGCAGATCTCCGGGAAAGGATTTTTTCCGAGGTTTCAACGCTGGCGGGTGACAAGAACAATGTTTTGCTTCCTGCCGGTGAAAAGACGAGTGGTTGGTATGCTGTTCTTTCCGGGCTGGTCAAGCTTCAAAGTTGTTCGACTGATGGTGATTTATCTGTCTTTCTTGGGGTTCCCGCCGGAGAATGGTTCGGAGAAGGCACGGTATTGAAAGCGGAGGCCCGCCGGTACGATGTGATTGCCTTGCGGGAGACCGAAATTCTTTGCGTTCCGAACGCGTTGTTCAATGAATTGCGCCTGACGAGTCTTCCGTTCAACTACAGCCTGGTGTCCCAAATGAACCGGCGACTCGGGCAGGCAATGGCGATCATTGAGGCTGGCCGAACGCGTTCTCCTGAACAGCGGGTCGCGCTCTACCTCGGGCGGCTCTTCTGGGATGGACTCAGAAACATTCGACTTACCCAGGAGGAACTCGCGAACCTCGTCGGGCTCTCGCGTCAGACGGTGAACAAATCCTTGCACTCCCTTGCGCACCGGGGCCTGGTAAAAGTTGAATTCGGCCGGATTACGGTATTGGACGAATCTGGCCTGGCAGATCATTCGATGGGGAAGGCGAGCGGCCCTCAACCTTGACATCGACCCGCCCGCACTGGTCTGGTCCGGCGAATTTCTGCCCTGGCAGGTGCCGAGCGGCCCCGGAGCAGCTGCCGGACAACGCAAGCAGCCGTGACATCCGGAACTGGACCGACACCAGCGGCGTGATGGAAATCTACGCCGGTGACAAGGTGGTGCGCCGCTTTCTGAAGGTGGACAAGGTCAGCACCGCGCTGGGTACGGACGACGGCAAGCCCCGCGCCTACCGCTTCGGGTACGGCGTGCTCGACGAAAACCTGAACTTCCAGGTCGACCCGACCGAAAAGAAGGTGTACTTTGAGGTCAGCGATTTCGCGACCTGCTTGTTTTTCGAGAATCCGCGCTGAGCGTCGACCGCGCCACCGTCGCGCATCCGTTAACTATCGATTAGATAGCAAAAAGCGACCTTTTTACGCTGGGTATCGGCACTTTTCGATAAATTTCGCCGACCGTGGGCCTTACACCCAGCCCAGAACCCCCGCGACCGCCCCGGCGCCCAGCAGCCACAGCAGGTGCACCTTGGTACGCCAGACGATCAGCGCGCTGGCGGCGGTCAGCAGCCACAGAGGCCAGTCGCGGGCGGGCTGGTTGTGGGTGGCGGTCAGCAGCCAGCCGGTGGCGATCAGCAGCGCAATCACCACCGGCGCCATGCCGGTCTTGAAGGCGCGCACCGCGCGCAGCTCGCGGTTGCGGTGCGCCCACTGGGTCGCGCTGTAGGTCAGCACCGACGACGGCAGCAGGATGCCGGCCATGGCAACGCCCACCCCCGCCAGTCCCAGCACCGCCGCATGCCAGCCTGCACCCAGGCCGCCGCCGGCGTTCAGGCCGACGTTCCAGCCCATCAGCGCCACAAACAGCACGTTCGGGCCGGGTGCGGCCTGCGCCAGCGCAATCGACGAGGTGAACTGCGCCTCGGTCAGCCAGCGCTGGTCGGTGACGAGGTAGCGGTGCATGTCGGGCGCGGTGGTGATGGCGCCGCCCACCGCCAGCAGCGACAGCGTCAGGAAGTGGGTGAACAGGGCCAGCCAGTCCGCGGCGGCGAAACTCAGAGTCATGCCGATGCCCCTCCGCCAGCCGCGCCCAGCTTCACCCAGGCCCACGCGCAGGCCAGACTGCCCAGGCCGAGCAGCACCCAGGCCAGCGGCCAGCGCAGCAGCGCCACCGCGACAAAAGTGGCGACCGCAAAGCCGATGCACGGGCCCCAGCCCATCGCGTTCTTGCCCAGCGCACCGATGAGTTTCAGGCCGGTGGCGGTGATCAGGCCCGCCGCCACCGCGCCCATGCCGCGCAGCGCGCCCTGGGCAGCCGGTGTGTCGGCCACGCCCGCAAACAGCATGGCCACGATGAGCACCACCACCAGCGGTGCGGCCAACATGCCGGCCAGCGCCGCCAGCGCGCCCGAAAGCCCCAAACACCGCCCGCCGATCATCATCGACAGGTTCACCACGTTCGGCCCGGGCATGATCTGGGCCACCGCCCAGTCTTCGACAAACTGCTCGCGCGTCATCCAGCGCTTTTTTTCCACCAGTTCGCGCTGCACCACCGCCAGCACCCCGCCAAAGCCCTGCAGGGCCAGCCAGGTGAACGACCAGAACAGGTCGGCGTGCGAGCGCGGATGGTTGGGCGCGGATGCGGGGGCGGGCCAGGGGGCAACAGACATGGCGGGATTATCCCCGCCGGTCGACAGGGGCCGCGAAACACGCCCTGGCGCGATCAGGCGAGTTCGTCTGCGACGGTAGCGGTTGCTGGCTCAAAGTCCGGCAGCCGAGCCATCAGTTCCCCAAAGGAGCGAATGACCTGGATCGAAGCGTCGGTCGTCAATTCAGGCACTTTGGGGTCGATGGCAAACGCCTGGTCACACTGTTTCAACATGGCCAGGTCGTTCAGGTTGTCCCCCACCGCCCAGGTCACCGTCACCGCAGGAGGATTGTTGTCAGCCAGAAATCGCCGCAGCACATGACTCTTGCAGAGGGTGTCCGCGGCCGGACGATCGCCCAGGAATGCCGGGTTGATCCGGAGTTCGCCGGTGCAGACCTCGTTTTGGAACGTGATGGTGTGCGCCATGGCGAAGTCCGCAAAGATGCGTCGGCGCACGATTTCAGCGCCTACGAAATAGCTGTCGCTGACCACCCCCACAAAAAATCCCCGCCGCTTCATTTCGCGCACGAAATCGACCACCCCGGGCCGCAGTTCCAGCTCATGGGCCACCTGCTCGAAGCGTCGTTTGTGCAGGTATTGAAACAAACGCGCAATGTTCTGGGAACGGGTGTCCGCGTCGCCGCTGCGGTCCAGCATTTGCGCCAGTTGCGCCTCGTTGCCAGCGGCTCGCGCCAGCGCCAGCACGTAACGGTCCGGTGTGACGGTGCCGTCCATATCCAGCAGCAAAAGGCGCTGGCGCGATTTGCGCCGCATCAGCACATAGTCGATACCGGCGGCAGCCTGCCGCTGCGATTCGAACATTGCGGCCACCTGTTCCACATGCAGCCGTCCGGCGCTGCGGGCGCGGTCGAAGATCACACGGCCAATCTCGTTGGCCATCAGGGTCAGGTCGCCCAGCGGCTGGCTGTCGTGCTCCAGCGAACCGATGTCGACCTCGGCAAGACGGGCGCCGGCGCGGTAAGCATCGATCAACAGACCCACATCCACACCGTAGCCGTCCTCGAAATTGAGGGTCTGCAGCAAGGATTTGCGCGCCGCGATGATGCCCCCCAGCGGTTGGCCAAAGCCGGCCAGTTCGGGGAAAAAGACCTTCAACATCGGTTTGGCCGTTAGCTCCGTCACCCGTCCGCCGCCCCGCCCGAAGCGGGCTTTGACGAAATCCGCCTCGTCGCGCAACAGCGGCGCGCACAGATCACTGACGATGGCGCTGCGCAGTCCGGTGAGATCGCCGTCCATGTAGACCAGCAGCGCCTGGCCGGCTGGGGCGATGCCGTCGCGCATCGAGGCTCCTTTGCCCAGCATACTGCTCGTGAACACCCGCGCGCCCGCAGCGCGGGCCCGCTCGGCCGTAGCGTCCACCGAGCTGTCGTCAATGACAATCACCTCGGCTGTGGCGGGGTCTGCCAGGGCATAGGCCACCACCTCGGCAATGCGCCGTTCTTCGTTCAGGGCCGGAATCACTACCGTGGCACACGCGCGCAAAGGCAGCGCGGACGTCGGACCGGGTAGCAACAATGGCTCGGGCACACTCTTGGCAAACCACAACCGGCCCAGCAGCCGGCGACTGCGTGCGGCCAGCCATTGCAACAATCGGGACAACCATGGGGACGCTGGAGTGGGGGGGGTCATGGCTTTCTCCTGGAACTGACCTCAGACAAGTCGGACCGGTTCGTTCATGGCGCAAACCGGTTTGCCCGCGGCATCGGGGATGCCGCCGAAGCGCCGACCTCGGCACTGATTGACACACGGGGCGGACGCAGGGGCGACGTGTGTGCAAGGCGGGCCTACACCGGCCTTCAAGCTGGCGGGTGTCTGCCATTACGACGGGCACCGAGGCCGCGTCATCCGAAATATGGTACCACCCGATTGTTACCAGCCAAAGAACCGGCCATGGTGGCCAGTCATCAGCGCCGTGCAGTCCGCACCTTATTGTGCAAACCGGCGTGCACCCGCGCAATCAGCGACGCAAACGGGTCTGTCCCGGCCGCGCCAAACCGGCGGGATCTTCTAGAACCCCAGAATACGGAGCAAAAAACGTCCTTGTTCCGCGGCGCCCGACACAACCCGAAGCAGCCGCCTCGACCGCAGCAAGGCAGGCCAAGCCGAAGCCGTGTCTCAATGGCGGCGGCGTGAGGGGTGTGTCCCGCCGGGCCAGGTTCACAGTTCGAGTTCCCAGGTCTCGCTGACCAGGTCATGCCCATAGCCGTGATAGGGCTCGCTGGCCGCGAGCCGGAAGCCTCGGCGGGCGTACAGGGCGCGGGCGGCCAGCAGGTTGGCGTTGGTCCACAGCACCATCTGCCGGTAGCCTTTGGCGCGGGCAAAAGCCAGGCCGCGATCGGTCAGCTGCGCACCCAGGCCCATGCCCCGGGCCTCGGGCCGCACCAGCACCAGCCGCAGCTGGGCCACCCCCTCGCTCTTGCGCACCACAAAGGCGCTGCCCAGGCGTTCGGCGCCGCCGGGGGCGGGGCGCTCGGCAATCCAGCCGGCTTCCCAGGCTGGGTCGTGGGTGCGGATCATGCCGGCCACGATTTCGGCCACCAGCGCTTCGAATTCGGTGTTCCAGCCGTATTCGTGCGCGTACAGCGCGCCGTGCTGCTCCACCACCCAGCCCATGTCGCCGGGTCGGGGGGCACGCAGGGTGATGTCCGTCACGGAGGACCGCTCAGAGAGTGATGCCGCCCGATACCTCGATCACCGCGCCGTTGATGTAGCTGGCTTCGTCACTGGCCAGGAAGGCATAGGCATTGGCAATTTCTTCCGGGCGGCCCAGGCGGCCCAAGGGGATCTTGGCTTCCATACCGTGGATCACCTTGTCGGGCATGCTCGCCAGAATGGGGGTGGCGATGAATCCCGGAGCCACCGCGTTCACGCGGATGCCCTTGGGGCCCAGCTCGCGGCTCCAGGTTTTGGTGAAACCGATCACGCCGAACTTGGTGGCCGCGTAGTTGGTCTGGCCGAAATTTCCGTACAGGCCCACCACCGAGCTGGCGTTCAGGATCACGCCACTGCCCTGGGCGATCAGGCCGTCGGCCACGGCCTGCGCACAGTGAAAGACGCCGCGCAGGTTCACGTCGATCACGCGGTCAAACTGCTCCAGCGTCATCTTTTGCAGGCGCGCGTCTTGGGTGATGCCGGCGTTGTTGACCAGCACGTCGATGCGGCCGAAGCGCTCTTTCACCGCCGCCACCACCGCGTCCACCATGGTGCGGTCGGTCACGTCCATGACAAAACCGGCCGCCGTGGCGCCCAGCGCCTGGCACTGCGCCACGGCCGCATCCACACCGGCCTGGCGCATGTCACACACGATGACGGTGGCGCCTTCGGCGGCAAATTTCAGCGCGGTGGCCAGGCCGATGCCCTGGGCTGCGCCGGTGATGACGGAAATCTTGTTCTCAAGTCGTTTCATGGTCGTGTCGGGAAAAAACAGACAAAAATATGGCCGGTCGGGCGTTGTCCCGCCGGCACGGTCGAGTGTAGCCAGCGCAGGCTGGCGCCGGGCTGACGCGCCTCAAGCGCCGGGCACCGCTGCCGCGACCGCCCCGTCCGCCGACACCCGCACCAGCGGCGCGGCGTCGTCGATCCCCCCGGCAAACCCATACACCCCCGCCGCCTTGGCCGCCTCGATGACCGCATGGGCATCACGGCCGACGGCTTCCAGCTCGGACGGCGGCACGACCATGGCGGCGCGTGGGAAGGAAATGAGGTATCTGGGCATGGTGGAGGGGGGTGGGAAGGGGTGAGGGAATTTTCGGGTGGTTGCGCTCGGGGCTCTCCGGAGCGCAGCGGCCTGGCCTGCGCCAGCGGGCTTCCATGGGGCAGCGCCCGTCATGCCTCGGTCTGGGTCCGGAGATGAAAGCGAACCAGCTTGATGGCCAGCACGATGGACGGAAGAAAGAAGACGCAGACGAGTGCCCCCATTGTGAGCACGCCTTGAAGCTGGCGAACACGGTCGGCAGGCAGGCTGCCGTACAGCAAAAGCAGGGGGCTTGCCAGGCTGATCAGGCCTGCGGCGGTTCCCCACAGGGGCCAGCGGCGGTCCACGGTGTGATCGCGAACCCAGGCCACGCTCATTCGGACATGGGCAACCCAGGCAAAGACCCAGACCAGGGGAACCAGCTTCGTGAACCATGCGAATTCGCCGCCCAGGAAGGGAAAGGCGCCAATGAGCATGAACATGAAGCCAGCGCCCGATAACGCGTAGGCCAGAATCACGACGAGCGCGCGGCGGAGCATGGTGGGCTGCGATCCGTGTCGAATGATCCCGCCAGGACCCTACGGCAGGGCGACAGGCCGGGCGGCGGAAAAATGCATCCCAGCGGGCACCGGACCTGCAGCCCTGCGGTTGCCGTCCGGCTTGCGTGAGGGGGCGGGCGCCCGTCTGGCGCCGCGGGCGGGCCGGCGTCTCAAACCGCCTGCCGGCTCACACGGCGTGCGCACGCTGCCTGGTGGCGTCATTTCTCGGCGTGGTTGACGGCCTTGACCAGGACCGGGCAGTCAGGCCGCTTCCGGGCGCCGCAGAATTCGTCCGCCCACACGGCGCCGTTCCCGAACATGACGCCCTGGTAGTTCTGGAACAGATCGGCCGGGTTCTGGTCCAGAACCTGTTTCACAACCGCACTGGAAAAAATAAGGTCGAAGTCCTTCACCAGCTGGGTCTTTCCGACGCGCAATGTCTTCGCTCCTTGCGCGTTGACCCGCAGCGGGAACTTCACCAGCGAGACGACGCGGTCGACATCGTGCTTGCCCAATGCGTCCTGAAATTCGCGAGCGAATTTCTCGACAACGGGTGGCGGAATGTCAAATTCGTCCGCCTGCGCGGCAGCGTGCGCCAGAAGCGCCAGGGCAAACACGAAAACGGGGGTCTTGAAGTTCATGAGCGAAACGGCGGAGAAAGTGGATCACGCCACCTGGCGCAAGGGGCTGGCAGATTCTGCCGGAGAAGCGGGACGTTGTGGAAGACCCGCAGCACGACAGGTTGCTGAAAGTCGAACAGGATCCGCCGCCTGGGCGTGATCGACGGCCCGTATCGGCGCATCAGGCCATTTTTCAGAGGTGTTTTGAGCCTTTCCCATCGCCGAATGGTCATCACATGCTATGGATTCAGGACTGAATCCTTGCCCGCGCCGTCGGCCAGTCTGGGCGCCGCCACCCACTCACAGCGCCAGCGGCGCCGCGTCGTACACCACCATCTGGGGCGGCTGCACCGCCAGGGCGCCGAGCTGGCGGGCAAAGGTGCGGGACGCCGGCACCTTGAAGTGCGCCAGCAGTGCCGTCTGGTTTTGCCACTCCTCGACAAACACCAGGATGTTCGGGTTGTCGGCGTCCTGGCTGACGCGGTGCGACACACAGCCGGGCTCGGTCCGGGAGCGGGCCACGTGTTCCAGGCTCAGCACCAGGGCCTGGGGCAGGTTTTCTGCCGTGACATGAAC
Source organism: Burkholderiaceae bacterium (assembly GCA_016790575.1). Lineage (GTDB taxonomy): Bacteria > Pseudomonadota > Gammaproteobacteria > Burkholderiales > Burkholderiaceae_C > JAEUOU01. Next base: position 196,218 of record JAEUOU010000010.1, read on the forward strand.
GGTGCCGACAACAAGGATCATGGGGGTGCTCCGGGGTTGAACCGCGGGATTGTCCGCGGCCGGTGTTCGACATGCAGTCGCCAGGTGGACCGGCTGCGTCGGCTTGCGCGCCGGGCGATGTCAGCGCATGGAGCCGCAGCGGCCTGGTGGCAGGAATTCCAACGAAATGGGTCATTACCCTTCGTAAAATGGTCTTTTTATGCTCCGTTTTCAGGAGTATCCACGGGCGATTCACCCGCGCTGGCGCCAAACCAGCTGCGCACGGTGGCGTCCGTGTTGCCGGTACAGGCCTGGCGGATGCGTGCGTGCGGCACCACATGGACGCCGGGCGGGGCGTGTTGCAGCACCCGTGCCAGCACCTGGGCCACCTGCGCTGCGCGCAGCGGCTGTTCGGACGCCGGCACCATGTAGGCCAAGGTGGACAGCACCAGGTCGCGGGCGCGGTGCAACAGGCTGGCGGCCGGCGGTTTCGGGCGTTTTTCGGCGCTGCGCAGCCACACCACCCGCGCGAACCCCAGCGACGAGACCACCTGTTCCGACAGGCTGGCCAGCCCGTGGGCGAGTGCGGGCGGCAGCGCGCCCTGGGCATGGGGCATCACCACCACCAGCGTGTGCACCCCACAGCCGTGCAGCCAGTGCGCCAATGCCGCGACCTGGTCGACGCGGGGGACCCACAGAGCCCGTTCCCGTTGATAGAAAAGCCGCGGTGGCTCAAACATCACGACGGCCACATCCGCAGGGAGTGAGGGCCAGTCGGAAACGACATCGCCGGTGCACACAGCCAGCGAAACCCGGGCGATCCCGGTACGGACCGGCTCGCGCGCCAGCACATGGACCGCGCCGAAGCGGGTCGAACCCGCCAGGATACGGACAACCTCATTGCCCAGTATCCCGGTCGCGCCCGCGATCAGCAATGAGGGCCGCAGCGGAAGCGGCCCACCCGGCGGCGGCCGCTGCGCGCCACGCAACACGTTCAGAACCTGGGGGGAGGTGTGCATCCGGCCCGGAGCTTACCGCGCCCAGCCGTGGCCTGTCGGCGCGCCGATCAGGTCGCGGGAGAATCCGTTGCCGGCCCCGAAAGCGCGCTGGCAGCCCGCGCCAATGCGGTGATGCCGGCCCAGTCGCGCTTTGCGAGCATGTCCGGCGGCGTCAGCCAGCTGCCACCGACAAAGGCCACATTGCGCTGCGCCAGATAACTGCCCAGGTTGTCGGGGTGGATGCCGCCCGTGGGGCAAAAGCGAATCTCGGGCAAGGGCCCGGCCAGCGCCTGCAGCATGGCCAGGCCGCCAGCCTGGGCCGCCGGAAACAGTTTGAGCAGACCAAAACCTTGTTCGCGTGCCGCCATCACTTCGCCGGGGGTCATCACACCGGGGATGAAGGGCAGCCCGGCATCACACGCCGCCCGGACCAGCGTCTGGGTCAGCCCGGGTGACAGCGCCAGGCGGGCACCGGCCGCGCACACCGAAGCGACTTCGGCCGCACGGGTGACCGTGCCGGCCGCCACGACCATTTGCGGCACGTCGCGCGCCACGGCCTCGATGGCCTGCAGCGCCTGGGGGGTTCGCAATGTGATCTCCATCACATCGATGCCACCGTCCAGGAGGGCGTGTGCCAGCCGGACCGCCTGGGTGGCATCGTGCAAGGCAATGACCGGCACGACACGGGACTGAAACCGGGGCAGGGCGATCATCACGAGTCCCACAGAGGTGATGCGCCGGCCTCGGCGGCACCGACATGGCGTCGAAACAGGCTGAACAGGTCCCGCCCGCTGCCTGTTTCATGGGCCGTCATCCCGGGATGGACGATAGGGCGGGCGGCGAGTGTGCTGGCATCGACTTCCAGTCGGAGCTCGCCACGCTCACAGTCCAGTGTGATCATGTCCCCGTCGCGCACACGTGCGATGGGGCCGTCGGCCAGCGCCTCTGGGCTGAGATGGATGGCCGACGGCACCTTGCCCGAAGCACCGGACATGCGGCCGTCGGTTACCAGTGCGACGCGAAACCCCTGGTCCTGCAGGTTGGCCAGAATCGGCGTCAGGGAATGCAGTTCCGGCATGCCGTTGGCACGGGGCCCCTGGTAGCGCACCACGGCGACCAGATCCCGCTGCAATTCGCCACGCTGGTACAGGCCCAGCAAAGCATGCTGGTCGGACACGACCACCGCCGGGGCGCGCACCACGCGATGTTCCGGTTTGACGGCGGAGACTTTCACCACGCTGCGACCCAGGTTGCCGCGCAGCAGGCGCACACCGCCGTCCGGGCTGAACGGGCGGCTGACCGGGCGCAAGACCGATTCATCGCCCGAGGCCTCCGGAGCCGAGCGCCACGCCAGGGCAGCCCAGTTGCCATCCGCACCGGCGCCGATCAATTCGGGCTCGCAGGCGTAGGCCAGCAGGCCGTGTCCCATGACCGTATCCACGTCCGGATGCAGCAGGCCGGCCTGCAGTAGCTCGCGGATCAGGAATCCCATGCCGCCCGCGGCGTGAAAATGGTTCACGTCGGCTGTGCCGTTGGGGTAGATGCGTGCCAGCAAGGGCACCACCGCCGACAGGTCGGCCATGTCGCCCCAGTCGATCAGAATGCCGGCCGCGCGCGCCATGGCCACCAGGTGCAGGGTGTGGTTGGTGCTGCCGCCGGTGGACATGAGCCCGACGATGCCGTTGACAATTGTCTTTTCGGTCACGATGTCGGCCATGGTGACACGGGGCGGTGGCTTGCCGGCGGCCGGTGGCGTCGCCAGGCCTGTCAGCATCACCGCGCGGCGCACCGCCGCAGCGGTCAGGGCGGCCCGCAAGGGAGTGCCCGGCGGTACAAAACTGCTGCCGGGCAGGTGCAAGCCCATGATCTCCATCAGCATCTGGTTGCTGTTGGCCGTACCGTAGAACGTGCAGGTTCCAGCCCCGTGGTAGGCCTGGCTCTCGGCCTCCAGCAGGGCTGCGCGATCCACTTCGCCGCGCGCGTAGCGTTGCCGGATACGTGCCTTCTCGTCGTTGGACAGTCCCGACGTCATCGGCCCCGCCGGTACGAACACCACGGGCAGGTGCCCGAACTGCAGGGCGCCGATGAACAGTCCGGGGACAATCTTGTCGCAAACGCCCAGCATCAACGCGGCGTCGAACACGTTGTGCGACAGGGCCACCGCCGTGGCCAGCGCGATCACGTCGCGCGAGAAGAGCGACAGCTCCATCCCCGCCGTCCCTTGGGTGATGCCATCGCACATGGCGGGCACCCCACCGGCGACCTGGGCTGTCGCACCCACTGCGCGGGCCGCCGAACGGATGTGTTCCGGATAGGTTTCGTAGGGCTGGTGCGCCGACAGCATGTCGTTGTAGGCCGTCACAACCCCCAGGTGCGGCAGCCGTGCGGCATGGATGGCCAGCTTGTCCGGAGTTGCCAGCGCAGCGCCAGCATGGGCCATGTTGGCACAGCCCATGCCCTGGCGCTGTGTCCCCGCCTTGAGCTGGGCCGCCATGCTCGCGCGGTAGGCCTCACGGGTGGACTCACTGCGCCGGGCAATGCGTTCGGTGACCGACTTCACGGTCGGGTGCAACGCCGGCAATGCAGGCGGCGGGTCGGCAATGCAATCACTCATGGTCAGTCCATCGTGGCGGATCGGCCGGCCCGGGCGACCCGGAGAGGCCGATGCAGCGAGTTATTTGCCCCCGCGCAGCTTGGCCAGCGCAGCCTGGGTTTCGTTCCACAGGTCCATGCCGACGTTGGTCGCGATGGTGGCGTTGACCGCGGTGAGCTTGTCGCGCATGCGGGCCGTTTCGGCGGGCGAAAGTTCGTTGATCTGCATGCCTTTGCCCTTGAGGTCGGCCAGCGCTTTGCCGGCTTCCTCACGGGTGTCCTTGCGCTCGAAATCGCGGCTGATGACGGCGGCATCCCGCAGGATCTTCTGCTCGTCCTTGGACAGCTGGTCCCACCACTTTTTGCTGACCGTGACGATCCAGGGGCTGTAGACGTGATTGGTCACGCTGAGATATTTCTGCACCTCGTAGAACTTGCTCGACAGGATGGTGTTGTACGGATTCTCCTGACCGTCGACCGTCTTGGTTTCCAGCGCCGTGAACAGCTCCGAGAAAGGCATCGGCACGGCGTTGGCACCCAGTGTGCGGAAGCTTTCCAGGAACACGTTGTTCTGCATCACGCGCAGCTTGATCCCTTCGAAGTCTTCAAACTTCTGCACCGGTCGCTTGCTGTTGGTCAGGTTCCGGAAACCGTTCTCCCAGTAAACCAGCCCGACGAGGCCTTTTTCCGGCAGCTTGTCCATCACCTTCTTGCCGATCGGGCCGTCCAGAATGGCGTCTGCTTCCTTGCTGTTGTTGAAAAGGAACGGGGTGTCCCACAGCGCCATCTCCTTGGTGATACCCACCAGGGTGGCGGTCGAGCCGACCATCATCTCCTGAGCGCCACCGATCAGCGCCTGCTGCATCTGCGTGTCGGGCCCGAGCGCGGCCGCGCCGATGGCTCGCACCTTCATCTTGCCGCCGGACGCTTTCTCCACATGGTCGGCGAAGACCTTGACGGCGCGACCCTGATTGCTTTGTTCGTTCAGGCCATAACCGAAGCGGATGAGGCGCGGCTTGATGTCCTGAGCGACTGCCAGCATCGGGCTGGCGAACACGGCACAGGCAGTGGCAGCCAAGAGCGTGCGGCGAATATTGGGCATGGGATATCTCCTGTGGAAGGGTTGCCGGTGGTTACGGACGGATCAGCGCAGCCACGCCACCGGCGCTGTGACAAGCTGAGGAAAAGCGACCAACAGGGCCAGGATGGCCAGGTAGGTCACAAGAAACGGATTGACGCCGCGAATGACGTCGGCGAGCGGTATGCGGCCGACACCGGCCACCACATTGAGGACAGTGCCCACCGGCGGTGTGATCAGCCCGATCGCGCCGTTGAGCACGAACATCAGACCGAAGTACACCGGGTCTATGCCCGCCTTGACCGCAACCGGCAACATCACCGGCGCCAGAATCAGAATGGTGGGCGTGAGGTCGAGCGCGGTGCCGATCAACACCAGCACCAGCATCATCACCACCATCAGCAGACGCGGGTGCTCGATCAGCGGACCCAGCCAGCCGGTCAGCACTCCGGGCAGGTCGGCCAGCGTGATCATGTAGCTGGCCACCTGCGCACCGGCGCACAGGAACATGACAATGGACGTGGTGCGTGCCGCGCGCACCAGCACCGGTCCGAGGGCCATGACCGACAATTCGCGGTGGACGAACAACGCCACCAGCAGCGCATAGAACGCCGCCACCACCGCCGCTTCCGTGGGTGTGAAGACGCCACTTTTCATGCCGCCGATGATGATCACCGGCATCAGAATGGCCCACACCGCCCGGGCGGTCGCACGCAGGCGCGAGGCAAGAGGCAGCCTGGCGCCGCCGGGCAGATCGATACGCCGCAGCACCCATTTCCAGGCCACGATCAGGCCGGCGCCCATCATCAGGCCCGGCACGATGCCGGCAAGGAACAGCGCTGAAATCGAGGTGTTGGTGGTGACCCCGTAGATCACCAAAGGCATCGAAGGGGGAATGATGGGCGCGATGATGCCGCCCGACGCGATCAGCCCCGCCGAGGTGCGCATCGGGTACCCCTGGTCGCGCATCATGGGCAGCAAGATGGTGGCGAGGGCCGCCGTGTCGGCCAGGGCCGACCCGCTCATGCTGGCCATCAGCACGGCAGCGCCAATGGCCACGTAACCCAATCCACCCCGGATATGTCCCACCCAGGCCTGGGCCATGTCGATGATGCGCCGGCTGATGCCCCCCGCGTTCATGAGTTCGCCGGCCAGAATGAAGAACGGCACCGCCAGCAGCGGAAAGCTGTCCACGCCGCTGACGAGGTTCTGCGCCAGCAGTTGGGTATCCCAGAATCCCATCACCCACGCCATGCCCGCGCCGGTCAGCACCAGGGCCAGCGCCATGTTCATGCCGATGCCCATCAGCACCAGCATGCCCAGGCAGAATATGACGAAGGCTTGGGCCTCCATGCTCAGGCCGCCCAGAGGCATCATTCGGCCTCCAGACCGCTGTGGCGGTCAAAAGGCTGATTGCGGATCAGTTCGACCAGTGCCATGGTGCCGATGGCCAAAGCGCACAGCAGGGCGGGCAAGGGGAGCAACGCGGTCGAATAGCCCAGTACGACAGAGTGGCTGCCCAGGCCGACCACGACCTGTTGCCAGGCGCCCCAGCCGATCAGTGCGCAAGCCAGCAAGACCAGCAGACGGATCAGCACCGTCACGACCTTCAAGGCCCGCTGACCCAATCGGTCGAGCAGGCTGGTAAATGCCATGTGCTCGCCGCGCGGATAGGCTGCCGAAGCGCCAATGAAAACCATCCAGACGAACAACAGGCGCGACAGCTCTTCACTGGCGGCCAGGCCCATGCCAAATCCGTAACGCAGCACCACGTTGACGAACACCGCCAGTGCCATGACCGCCAGGCACGTGGCCATGGCGACATTGGCCAGGCGCTGGCTCCAGTGGTCGGGCTCGGCTCGCGGGTCGGAAGGATGCGTGGTTTCAGACATGGGGTTTCTCCGCAAGCAGCCAGTCGCGCACTTGTTCGCACAGGTGCTGGGGACTTTGCATGGCGTCCAGCGTCAACACCCCGGGCTCGGCGTCCGGGCGTTGCAGGGTCTGGAACTGGCTGTCGACCAGACTGGCCGGGAAGACATGCCCCGGACGGGCGGAAACCCGTGCACGCGCCTGATCGGGGGTCAGATCGAGGAACACGAACCGCAATGAGGCCGCTGCCGCACGGAGCTGGTCCCGGTACGCCCGTTTGAGCGCCGAGCAGGTCAGGACGACGCCCTCGGGGTGGCCACGCAAGGCAGCGGCCAGCGTTGTCAGCCAGGCGGCGCGGTCATCGTCGGTCAGGGCGGCGCCGCTGCGCATCTTGGCCAGACTGGCCGGGGAATGAAAATGGTCTCCCTCCAGCAAAGGCAGACGCAGTGTCGCGGCGCACAGGGCGCCGATACTGGACTTGCCACAGCCGGCAACACCCATGATCACCAACGGCGGTTTCACTTCGGTCTTTGGCATTGGTAGCGCTATCCCGGATGATCAAAAAAAATTGGAATGACCAAAACCCAAAAAAAACAATCGAGATCAACAACAATCGAGAAAATTACCGTTGTCGTCGATCTTGGATAGCGCTATCCTACCTATCTCATACCCCTTTTGCATCCGGAATAACCCTTGTCTCAAACCGAACGAAAGCGACGCCCGAGCGGCCGGGTCACGCTGGCCGAAGTCGCCCAACAGGCGGGCGTCAGCCCGATCACCGCGTCCCGCGCACTCCGGGGTGAAAGAGCCGTCACCGCCGATCTCGTTGCCCGGGTCCAGGCGGCCGCAGACGCCCTCGGCTATATCCCCGACCCCGCCGCACGTGCGCTGGCTTCGCAGCGAAGCACCCAGATTCCGATCCTCGTGCCGCTGTTGTCCAACGCGCTGTTTGTCGATCTTCTGGAGGCCGTCCACTCGACCCTGGCGCCCCATGGCTACCAGACGCTGATTGGCGTCACCCATTACCAGCCGGAGCAGGAGGAACAGCTGTTGCGTACCTACCTGACCCACCGCCCCGCCGGGTTGTTGCTGACCGGGTTCGACCGCACCGAGACGGGCCGCCAGCTGCTCGCGCGCAGTGGTTTGCCCTGTGTGCACCTGATGGAGCTGACCCGTGCCGAAGGCGTCTATTGCGTGGGCTTTTCCCAGGAACAGGCGGGCGAGGCCATCACCACGCACCTGGTCGCGCGGGGCTATCAGCGTATTGCCTTTGTTGCGGCACAGCTTGACCCCCGTACCTTGCAACGGGCCTTGGGATACCGCCGCTGCCTGCAACAGCGCGGAATGTATGACCCCCGGCTGGAACTGCTGAGTCCCCAGCCGTCGTCCATGGAACTCGGCGGCCAGTTGCTGGCGCAACTGGTCCAGGCGCATCCGGATTGCGACGCGGTGTTCTTCTGCAACGACGACCTCGCCCAAGGCGCGCTGCTGATGGCCCTGCGACTGGGAATCGCCGTGCCCGGCCGCCTGGCGGTGGCCGGCTTCAACGACTTGTCCGGCAGTGACCAGATGGTGCCGCCGTTGACCACGGTGCGAACCCCACGCAAAGCCATTGGCGCGGAAGCCGCGGCCGTCTTGCTGCGGCTGATCCGTGGGGAATCGCCCGAGCCCGCCTCCCGCGATCTCGGTTTCGAGCTGATGGTGCGCCAGAGCACCTGAGATGCCGCCCGAGGTAATCCGGGCTCGTCCCCACACGGCCTGCCAACACCTTGTTCACTACATATTCGATAGCACGAACTCACCTTTTCGCGCTGGGTATCGCCTGATATCGCCATAAAAAAGGCCCGCCAGTCACCCGGCGGGCCATTTGGGCAAAGGTGACGGCGGCTTCAATACACCGGCTGGTGCTTCTTCAGCGCGTCAATCACCGCAGGCGTCAGCGCAAAGCCGGCGCCGAACTTGGCCGCCAGCTCGGCAGCGCGTTGGGCAAACGCGTCCACGCCCTGGCTGTAGATGAACTGCAGCGCGCCGCCGGTCCAGGCGGGGAAGCCGATGCCGAAGATGGAGCCGATGTTGCCGTCGTGCACCGTGGTCAGCACGCCTTCGCTCAGGCAGCGGGCGGTTTCCACGGCCTGGCGGTACAGGATGCGGTCTTTCACGTCCTGCAGGTTCCAGGCGACGCCGGGCTTCTCGAAGCGGGTCTTCAGCTCGGGCCACAGGCGCTTTTTCTGGCCTTCGGGGTAGTCGTAGAAGCCGCCGCCGGCGGCGCGGCCGGCGCGCTTGAATTCCTTCACCATGCGCTCCACCAGCAGTTCGCCGGCGGTGGCGGTGTAGGCCTTGCCCTCGGCGGCGAAGTCGGCGCGGGTCTGCTCCATCACGTGCACGCTCAAGGAGAGCGAGGTTTCGTCGATCACCGCCAGCGGGCCCACCGGCATGCCGACCTGCATCGCGGCGTTTTCGATCACCGGCGCGGGGATGCCTTCGTCCAGCATCGCCGCGCCTTCCATCACGAAGGTGCCGAAGGTGCGGCTGGTGTAGAAGCCGCGCGAGTCGTTCACCACGATCGGGATCTTGCCCAGCGCCTGCACGTAGTCGAACGCGCGCGCCACGGTCTCGTCGTCGGTCTGCTGGCCGCGGATGATTTCCACCAGCTTCATCTTGTCCACCGGGCTGAAGAAATGGATGCCGATGAATTTGTCCGGGTTCGCGCTGGCGGTGGCCAGGCCGCTGATCGGCAGGGTGGAGGTGTTGCTGGCGAAGAAGCCGCCGGGCGCCAGCATCGGCTCGGCCTCCTGCGTCACCTTGGCCTTGAGCTCGCGGTTCTCGAACACCGCCTCGATGATCAGGTCGCTGCCTTGCAGGTCGGCGGCACTGGCGGTGGGCGTGATGCGGCCCAGCAGCTCGGCCTGGTCGTGTGGGCCCATGCGACCCTTGTCCACGCGCGCTTGCGTGAGTTTGGCGCTGTAGGCCTTGCCGTGTTCAGCCTTTTCCACGCTCACGTCCTTCAGCACCGAGGCGATGCCGCGGCTGGCCTGTGCGTAGGCGATGCCCGCGCCCATCATGCCGGCGCCCAGGATGCCCACCTTCTTCGGCTTGTAGCGCGGCACGTCCTTGGGCCGGCTCTGGCCGCTCTTGATCGCGTTCAGGTTGAAGAAGAACGTGTTGATCATGTTCTTCGCCACCGGGTTGACCATCAGGCCGGCCAGGTAGCGGCTCTCGATGCGCATCGCGGTGTCGAAGTCCACCTGCGCACCTTCGACCATCGCGCACAGCGCGGCCTCGGGGGCCGGGTACAGACCGCGGGTGGTCTTCTTGAGCATGGCGGGCGCCACCACCAGGCCCTGCGCGATGGCCGGGTTGCTGGGGGTGCCGCCGGGCATCTTGTAGCCCTTGCGGTCCCACGGATGCTGGCAGGCCTCCGCGTTGCCCTGCACGCTGTCGATCCAGGCGCGGGCCGCGGGCATCAGCTCGGCGTCGCTGTCGACCAGCGCGTGCACGAAGCCCAGCTTCTGCGCCTCGGCCGGTCCGAACAGCTTGCTCTCCAGCACGTAGGGCTGCGCGCCCATCAGGCCCAGCTGGCGCGTCATCTTGGTGATGCCGCCGCCGCCGGGGATCAGGCCCAGCGTCACCTCGGGCAGGCCGAACTGCGTCTTGGGGTTGTTCACCGCGATGCGGTGGTGGCCCACCAGCGCCACTTCCCAGCCGCCGCCCAGCGCGGTGCCGTTCAGGCAGCTCACCACCGGCGTGCCCAGGGTTTCGATGATGCGGAAGTTCTTCTTGATGCGTTCGATCTCGACAAAGACGCGTTTGGCGTCCTCGGGCTTCATGCGCATCACGCCCTTGAGGTCGGCGCCGGCGAAGAAGGTGCTCTTGGCCGAGGCCAGGATCACGCCGCGGATCGCGTCCTTGTCCTTGAGCACCTGGGCGGCCACGGCGTCCAGGTCGTCCTGCCATTGCAGGCACATGGTGTTGACGGGCGAGTTTTCCTCGTCGAAGGTGATGACGGCGATGCCGTCCTCGACGGCGTACTGGATGGTCTTGGTTTTCATTTGGGGGAATTCCGGGTGAATCAGATGCGCTCGACGATGGTGGCAATGCCCATGCCGCCGCCCACGCACAGCGTGGCCAGGCCGTAGCGCAGCTGGCGGCGGTGCAGTTCGTCGATCAGGGTGTTCAGGATCATCGCGCCGGTGGCGCCCAGCGGATGGCCCATGGCAATGGCGCCGCCGTTGACGTTGACCTTGTCGTGCGGCACGCCCATCTCCTTCATGAACTTCATGGGCACGGCGGCGAAGGCCTCGTTGACCTCGAACAGGTCGATCTGGTCAATGGTCAGGCCGGCCTTGGCCAGGGCCTTGCGGGTGGCGGGCATCGGGCCGGTCAGCATGATGGTCGGGTCGGCGCCGGAGAGCGCCACCGCGACGATGCGGGCGCGCGGCTGCAGGTCATGGGTTTTGGCGGCGGCCTCGTTGCCGATCAGCAGCGCGGCGGCGCCGTCCACGATGCCCGACGAATTGCCGGCGTGGTGCACATGCTGGATACGCTCGACCTGCGGGTAGCGTTGCAGCGCCACGGCATCGAAGCCCATCGCGCCCATCTGGTCGAACGCGGGCTTCAGCGAGGCCAGGCCTTCCAGCGTGGTGCGCGGCTTGATGAATTCGTCTTCCTCCAGGATGGTCTGGCCCAGCCAGTCGGTCACCGGCACCACCGAGCGGGCGAAGCGGCCCTCGGCACGTGCGGCCGTCGCGCGCTTCTGGGATTCGAGCGCGTAGGCATCGACATCCTCGCGGCTGAATCCTTCCATCGTCGCGATCAGGTCCGCGCCGATGCCCTGCGGCACGAACAAAGTCTTGCTGTTGGTTTCGGGGTCCATCGCCCAGGCGCCGCCGTCGGAGCCGATTGGCACGCGGCTCATGCTCTCCACGCCGCCGGCCACCACCAGGTCTTCCCAGCCCGAGCGCACTTTCTGCGCCGCCATGTTCACCGCTTCCAGGCCCGAGGCGCAGAAGCGGTTGAGCTGCACGCCGGCGCACTGGAAGTCCCAGCCAGCCTTCAGCGCGGCCACCTTGGGCAACACCGAGCCCTGCTCGCCCACCGGCGCGACGATGCCCATCACGATGTCGTCCACCTGCGCGGTGTCCAGATCGTTGCGGCGCTGCAGCTCGGTCAGCAGGCCGGCCAGCAGGTTGATCGGCTTGACCTCGTAGAGGCTGCCGTCTTTCTTGCCCTTGCCGCGCGGGGTGCGGATGGCGTCGAACACAAATGCTTCACTCATGGGAATCTCCGGGTTGTACGGGGAGGGTGGTCGCGGAAAAAGGCCCGCCTGGGGTGCCAGTATATATTTTTACAGAGCGTTTGCTTTGTATAAATCGCGAACTGTGGAGGATGACCGGGTCCGCATGGTGCGCTGGCAGGGTGTGAGACCGCGGCTTTCCGGCCGCGGCACCGCGTTGCGGTCGGCCCGACCGTCGGGAAAACATGGACAGGGCCTCGTGTCCTGTGGTCCAATTTCACCAAGCAATCGCTTTGTAAAAATAAATCCAATGCGCATCGCCTTGTTATCCGACATTCACGGCAACCTGCCGGCCCTGGAGGCCGTCCGGGCCGACATGAGCGCGCGCGGCGTCGATGTCGTCATCAACGCGGGCGATCTGCTTTCCGGTCCGTTGTGGCCGGCCGAAACCGCCGACCTGCTGATGACGCTGGGCTGGCCCACCATCACCGGCAACCACGAACGCCAGTTGCTCGCCTGCGCCCGGCGCGCGGGGGGCGCCTCCGACCAGTTTGCCTGGCAGGCAACCACCGCGCGCCACCATGCCTGGCTGCGTTGCCTTCCCGCCACCCTGGCGCCGGCGCCGGACGTGCACGTCTGCCACGGCGCACCCGGCAATGATCTTGAATACCTGCTCGAAACCCTGGGCCCGGGCGGCTCCCGCCCGGCCACGGTGGATGAGGTGCGACTGCGGCTGCGCACGCCCGAGGCGCGCGCCGCGCGTCTGCTGCTGTGTGGCCACAGCCACCTGCCACGCGTGCTGGCAGTCGATGGCACCTTGTGTGTCAATGGCGGCAGCGTGGGCCTGCCCGCCTACGACGACGACCATGGGGTCTTCCATGTCCATGAAACCGGTTCCCCCCACGCCCGCTACGCCTTGTGTTCGCAGGATCAGCCCGGGGGCGACTGGTCGGCCCGCGTGATCGCTGTCGAATACGACTGGGCCGCGTCCGCCGCCCGCGCCCAGGCCAACCGCGCCCCTGACTGGGCGCGCTGGCTGGCGACCGGGCGCGCCTGAATCCTTTTCCGATCCACTCCAACCCATCGAGGAATTCCATGATCGAACGCACCCTGTTCACCGCCGACCACGAAGCCTTCCGCGACAGCTTCCGCCGCTTCATCGAAAAAGAGATCACCCCCTTCCACGAGGCCTGGGAAGAGCAGGGTTACGTGGATCGCGCCGTCTGGAACAAGGCCGGCGACAACGGTTTCCTGTGCGCCACCATGCCCGAGGCCTATGGCGGCGCCGATGCCGACAAGCTGTATTCGGTGATCCAGTTCGAGGAGCTCTCGCGCGCCGGGGTCACCGGCATCGGCTACAGCCTGCACAGCGAGATCGTCGCGCCCTACATCCTGCACTACGGCACGGAGGAACAGAAGCAGAAGTACCTGCCCAAACTGGCCACCGGCGAGATGATCGGCGCCATCGCCATGAGCGAGCCGGCGGCGGGCTCGGACCTTCAGGGCATCAAATCCACAGCCCTCCAGCAGGCAGACGGCAGCTACCTGCTCAACGGCAGCAAGACCTTCATCACCAACGGCTGGCACGCCGACCTGGTCATCGTGGTGGCCAAGACCAACCCCGCCGCGGGCGGCAAGGGCACGAGCCTGCTGCTGGTCGAGCGTGGCATGCCGGGCTTCTCGGTCGGCAAGCGGCTGAAAAAGCTGGGCCTGCGCGCGCAGGACACCTCCGAGCTGTTCTTCGACAACGTGCGCGTGCCGGCGGAGAACCTGCTCGGCGGAGCGGCCATGGAAAACCGCGGTTTCATCTGCCTGATGGAGCAACTGCCCTGGGAGCGCCTGCAGATCGCGATCACCGCCGTGGCCGCCGCGCAGTCGGCGATCGACCAGACGGTGGCCTATGTGAAGGAGCGCAAGGTGTTCGGCCAGGCCGTGGGCGCGTTCCAGAACACCCGCTACACCCTGGCCGAGCTGCAGACCGAGGTGCAGGTGGCGCGCGTGTTCGTCGACAAATGCTGCGAGCTGGTCTGCCAGGACAAGCTCGACACCGAGACCGCCAGCATGGCCAAGTACTGGTGCTCGGACCTGCAATGCAAGGTGATGGACGAATGCGTGCAGCTGTTCGGCGGCTACGGCTACATGTGGGAATACCCCATTACCCGCGCCTACGCCGACGCCCGCGTGCAGCGCATCTACGGCGGCACCAACGAAATCATGAAAGAGGTGATTTCGCGCGGCATGGGGCTCGGCGGGCGCTGAACGGGCCGTGCTGGGCCTTTACGGCAACGGGCTCAAGCCCAGCTCGGCCAGAAAGGTGTTGTGTTTTGCCTTGGCCGCCGCAATCGCCTGCTCAATCTCCACCAGCTCCCGGTGCGTCTTGGCCAGATCAATCTCGGCCTCGCCCACCGCCGTGCTGATGTAGCGCGAAATGTTCAGGTTGAAATCGTTCTTCTCGATCTCGGCCATCTCCACCCGGCGGGCGTAACGGGGCTCTTCTTCGCGGAACCGGTACGTCTTGATGATCTTGGCGATGTGCTCGGGACTGAGCTGGTTCTGGCGTTTGCCCTTATCGAAATGCTCGGCCGCGTTGATGAACAGCACGTCGTCCGGCTTCTTGCATTTTTTCAACACCAGGATGCACACCGGAATGCCGGTGGAATAAAACAAATTTGAAGGCAGGCCGATCACCGTGTCGATGTGGCCGTCTATCAGCAGCTTCTTGCGGATGCGCTCCTCCGCGCCACCCCGGAACAGCACCCCGTGCGGCAGGATGATGGCCATCACCCCTTCGTCTTTCAGGAAGTGAAGGCCGTGCAGCAAAAACGCAAAGTCCGCCGCCGACTTGGGCGCCAGCCCGTGGCTTTTGAAGCGCACGTCGTCGGCCATGGCCTCTGACGGTTCCCATCGGTAGCTGAACGGCGGGTTGGCCACGATGGCGTCAAACGCGGGCTTTTTTGCCGGGTTCAGCTCGCGCAGCATCTCCCAGTCGTTGGTGAGCGTGTCACCGTGGAAGATTTCAAACTCGGTGTCCTTTACCCCGTGCAGCAGCATATTCATGCGCGCCAGGTTGTAGGTGGTGATGTTTTTCTCTTGCCCGTAAATCTTGCCGATGCCGTGCGGCCCCATGCGCTTGCGCACGTTCAGCAGCAGCGAACCCGAGCCACACGCAAAATCCATCACGCTGTCCAGCCGTTGCTTGACGCCGGTGCGGGGCTCCTGGCTGTCCAGCGTGACGATGGTGGAGAGGATGTCTGAAATCTGCTGCGGCGTGTAGAACTCGCCCGCCTTCTTGCCCGAGCCCGCCGCAAACTGGCCGATCAGGTACTCATATGCATCGCCCAGCGCATCCACGCTGGTGGAAAACTCGGCCAGCCCCTCGGCAATCTTCTGGATCACCGCGCACAGCTTGGCGTTGCGCTCGGTGTAGGTCTTGCCCAGCTTGGGCGAGCCGAGGTCGATCTCGGAAAACAGCCCGGCAAAGGTGCTCTGGAACGACTCGGTCTCGATATACCGGAAACCGGACTGCAGCGTGTGCAGCAGGTCCAGGTTCTGCGTGCGGGCCATCTGCGCGATGCTGCTCCACAGGTGCTGCGGCTCGATCACGTAATGCACCTTTCGGCGCATCTGTTTCTCGAACTCGGGCACGTCGGCCGCGTTGGCCACATACCAGGCGGCCAGCGGCACGCGGCTGTCATCGTCGGCCAGCCGCGGGTAGTCGCTGCCCAGCTCCTTGCGGGCCGCTGCCTCGTAGTTGTCGGACAGGTAGCGCAGGAACAGGAAGGACAGCATGTAGTCGCGGAAATCGTCCGCATCCATCGCGCCGCGCAGCTGGTCGGCGATGGCCCAGAGGGTCTTGCCCAGCTTGGTTTGGTTGTGTTCGGTCATTTTTTCGGGCGGTTCTTGAGGGTGCTTTCCAATGCCTTCAATTCGGCCTCGTCCTGCACGTCGGCGGCGCGGGCTTCCTCGGCCTTGCGGCGTTGGTCAAAGTCCAGATACAGCGGCTCCAGCTTCTGTTCCATGCGGGCATGGCTGACAGAGCCTGCCCCGCTCAGCAGCGGAAAGCCGTTGGACACGACGAGCTGCCCCACGTTCTCGCGCCAGAAGTTCATGCTGGTAATGGTCTGCCGCTTGGCGCGCAGCTCTGCCGTTTCCAGGAAGATGACCACCAGCCGGTTCAGGGTATCGACTTCGTCCTCAGTCAGGTAATTTTTGGCCACCACAATGTCTTGCTTGCGCACCTGGGCGCCCTTCCAGCTCAGCAGGCCGAAGTGCGCGTCAGCCGGGTTGGCGCGGCTCACGATCAGCTCGGCCGCCGTCTGCTGCGTCACTGCATACAGCAGCAGGTTTTGCACTGTGGCAAAGAAGGTCTTGGTGGCCTCGTCCGTCTTGTCGTAGTCCGAAGCCAGCGCAAACAGGTCGCGCACCTTTTGGTAGAAGCGCTTTTCCGAGGCCCGTATGTCCCGGATGCGCGCCAGCATCTCGTCAAAGTAGTCCGGGCGGCCGTCCGGGTTCTTCAGCCGCTCGTCGTCCATCACAAAGCCCTTGACCAGGTACTCCTTGAGCACCGTGGACGCCCAGCGGCGGAACTGCACCCCACGCGGCGAGCGCACGCGGTAACCCACGGCCAGGATGGCGTCGAGGTTGTGGAGCGTGACGGGGCGTTGCACCTTGCGCGTGCCCTCGGTTTGAACTACCGAGGATTCCTCGGCAGTTGCATCCCGGCTCAGTTCGCCATCCTCGTATATGTTTTTGAGGTGCAAGCCCACGTTGTCCGTGCTCACGTCGAACAGTTCGGCCATTTCCCGCTGCGAAAGCCAGACGGTCTGATCTTTGGCGCGCAGTTGAATCTGGCTTTTGCCATCGTCGGTGGTGTACAGAATCAGGCCGCTCATGCCTCCACCGCCTCCGCCGAGGGGAAAAGCTGATGCATCAGCCCCTTCTTGTGGGTCTTGAGGGTTTCGAGTTCTTGGGTGGCCGTGGTGATGACGGTGTCGAGGGAGGTGAGGCAGTCGGCGATG
This sequence comes from Burkholderiaceae bacterium, assembly GCA_016790575.1. Classification (GTDB taxonomy): domain Bacteria; phylum Pseudomonadota; class Gammaproteobacteria; order Burkholderiales; family Burkholderiaceae_C; genus JAEUOU01. Next base: position 212,985 of record JAEUOU010000010.1, read on the forward strand.
CGTTTTTGTTCGGCCAGCAGGGGGACCAACGCTTCAAAAGAGAGTAAGTCGTCGCGGTTGATCTTAGGAATCTTGCCTCGTTCAGACTTACCAATTGCATAGTCGAGAAACCTTGGGGAAAGAAGCAAATACAAGAGATAACTTCGTTGCAACTCGTCGTTGGCGGGCCGAATTGGATAAATATCTGCACTGCAAATACCCTCGAAAGTAGGTGCAGCAGCCTTGTTCAAAGCTGGACGAATCTTTGAGTAAAGAACGTCGTTTTCGTCGAAGGCGTAGTTTCCGCTGATCACACCCTTATCGCGTGCGGATTTCAAGTCAACCAGCTTTCCGGAATCAGACTCGATGTTCTCGCTACCGATCTGAGGGAAATCGCAGTGAGGTGGTAGCGTTGGGTCTACTTGCCCCGAGGCAACCTTCACAACTTCGCCAAGTGCCTTTGGTTTCCATTCCCCCGCATCCCGAAACTCAGGAAACCGGAGGCGCGGTTGGGTTTCGCCTTCGCGGGGAAAAAGTTGCTGCATCAGCCCTTTTTTATGGGTCTTGAGCGCGTCCACTTTGCGGGCTTGCGTGGCGATCAGTTCGTCCAAGGAACTCAGGCATTCGGCGATTTTTTGTTGTTCGGCGGGCGATGGTGCCTCGATCAAATATGCGAAAACATCCGGCTTGGTAATGTTCTTCATCGAACCCGAACTACCTTTGGCCAATTTGGATAAGGCAGCACGGCCTTTGTCGGATCCCAAAATGGCGGCTACGAAGCGCATGGACGTGCCTGATTTAGGTTTGGCTGCCCAGAGCCGGTCCGGGAGATAGATGTTCTCTAGACTAATCTCCACATAAGCATTCGCTCCCACTAGAGCTGGCGTGTTCATACGGCTGATGATGATGGTGCCTGCTTGGACTGGCTCCTTTACACGTCCTCTTTCGACCTCATCAAATACAACCTTGTTTTCTTGAGGTTCAAAAATACCGTTTGTTACGGCGCTCGTTTTTAGAATGCCAATCTCATTTTCCGTTGCCGGTCGATCGCCAGAATTAACACTCACCCCCGCATCCAGAGCACTTATGAGTTCAGAGAGGGGTACGGCCTTCCATCCTTCCGTCCCTCGAAACTCCGGGAACCGCAGCTTCGGCACCAAGGGCGATTTAGCCTTATTGCTCATATGCACTCAGCCCCGAAATCTCGCGTCCCTGCGCACGCTTTTGTAGCAGTGGCACCAGCTCGTTCATCAGTGCCATTTCAGCCTGAGCGCGGGCCTTCCAGCCCAGGTCTCGCGGGGCCATCAAATCACTCAGCGCCTCGCCATTAAAAATCATGCGCAACATGATGCCGTCCACAAAGGCTTGTAGGGCAGCGGGAGTCAGCCGATGGCGGGTAGCGATGGCGCTTAGCTCGGCGCTGTCTTTCTCGCGCTTGAATCGGGTGTAGCCCTCGCGGATGGCGGCCTCGCTCAGGCCCTCGCCGGCCTTCAGGGTGTTGATATAGGCGGCAATGTCGTCGCGCTCATTCATGAACTTGGCGTCGGCCTGGATGAGGCCAATGAGTTGCTCGCGGCTCATGGTCTGTTTGGCGCCGGCGGCCTGCTGCGAGTAGCGCGCCATCAGGCCCATGATGTAGTCGTAGTCGATCACCGCGCTGGCGAAGAGCACAAATTCAAAGTCCAGCTGGTCCACGCTGGCGGCGTCGCCGCCGGTGCCCTGGGCGGGCCCGCCACGCTGGGCCTTCAGGCGCTGGGCGGTTTCCAGGTAGGCGCCACGGAAGGCCTGCAGTTGTGCGGCGGGCAGGATGTGTTCGATGGCCAGGCGGTGGTCGTCGGTCAGGTCGGTGTACTGGTCCAGCTGGGTTTTCAGGCGTTGCACCTCCTTGAAGTGCTGGATAAAGGCAGCGCGGGCCTCGTCGCCCTTGAGGCTGTGCACGGATTCGGGCGTGTGGGCCAGGCCCTGGCTTTGCAGAAAGTCGGCCAGCCGGGTGACGGCAGCGTCCAGCTTTTCGATGACCACCGGGGCCTTGTCCACCAGCCAGATTTCGCGGGCCTGCTCGCCCGTTTTCTCGCCGGAGAACAGGGCAATGGCGGCGTCCACATTGGCCTGCTGCTGGCGAAAGTCCAGGATGTTGCCGTAGGGTTTGGTGCCGTTGAGCACGCGGTTGGTGCGCGAAAACGCCTGGATCAGGCCGTGCTGCTTGAGGTTTTTGTCCACATACAGCGTGTTGAGGTATTTGCTGTCAAAGCCGGTCAGCAGCATGTCCACCACGATGGTGATGTCAATCTTCTTGGAAGCCGGATAGTCGGCATTGGGCCACTGCTGGTCTTTGATGCGCTTTTGCACGTCCTGGTAGTACAGGTCGAACTCGCTCAGCTGATGGTTGGTGCCGTAGCGGGTGTTGTAGCCGGCCAGGATGGCCTTGAGGGCGGCTTTTTTGCCCTCGGGGTCTTGCTGGTTGTCCAGCTTTTCCTGCGGCAGGTCTTCCTGGATTTGCTTCACATCGGCATCGCCTTCGGCCGGGGGCGAGAACACGCAGGCAATGTTGAGCGGCACAAAGCCGGGGTCGGCGGCTTGCCGGGCCTGCTGCAGCTCGGCAAACAGGCGGTGGTATTCGATGGCGTCGGGGATGGAGGCCGTGGCCAGGATGGCGTTGAAGCGGCGGGCGGCGGTGGCGGTGTCGTGTTTGGCCAGGATGGCTTCGATGACGGCTTTTTTGGCCAGGGCCTCACCGGGTTTGGGCAGCGGCGACGCGGTGTTGTGGCTTTCCGGCTTGAAATAGTCCACATGGAAGCGCAGCACGTTGGCGTCTTCAATGGCGTGGGTGATGGTGTAGGCGTGCAGCTGCTTCTGGAACAGGTCTGCCGTGGTGCGGAACTGGCCTTCGTCGCCCTCGTACTGCTTGGCGCTGGCGTTGGCTTCAAAAATGGGTGTGCCGGTAAAGCCGAAGAGCTGGGCCTTGGGGAAAAACGCCTTGATGGCCTGGTGGTTGTCGCCAAACTGGGAGCGGTGGCATTCGTCAAAGATGAAGACGATGCGCTGGTTGCTCAGCGGCGCCAGCTGCTCTTTGTAGGTGGCGCGGCCGGCTTTGGTCTGCTGTTGGTTGCGTTTGCTGTTCTCATCCAGCGCCAGGCCCAGCTTCTGGATGGTGGTGACGATGACCTTGTCGGCATAGTCGTCTGACAGCAGGCGGCGCACCAGTGCGGCGGTGTTGGTGTTTTCCTCCACGCAGCCGTCCTGGAAGCGGTTGAATTCTTCGCGGGTCTGGCGGTCCAGGTCTTTGCGGTCCACCACAAACAGGCATTTTTCAATGTCGGGGTTGTCCTTGAGCAGGGTGGATGCCTTGAAGGAGGTCAGCGTCTTGCCGCTGCCGGTGGTGTGCCAGATGTAGCCGTTGCCGCAGTTCTGGTGGATGCAGTCCACGATGGCTTTGACGGCATACACCTGATAGGGCCGCATCATCAAGAGCTTTTGCTCGCTCGCCACCAGCACCATGTAGCGGCTGATGGTTTCACCCAGGGTGCATTTGGCGAGGAACTTGTCGGCAAAGGCGTCCAGCTGGGTGATTTTCTGGTTCGCCTCGTCGGCAAACTGGTAGATGGGCAGAAAGCGCTCGTCGGCGTTGAACGCAAAGTGCCGTGCGTTGTTGTTGGCGAAATACCAGGTGTTGGTGCGGTTGCTGACGATGAACAGCTGCAAAAAGCACAGCAGCGTGCGGGTGTAGCCGTTGCCGGGGTCGTTTTTGTACTCGACGATCTGCTCCATGGCGCGGCGCGGGTGGATGCCCAGCGTCTTCAGCTCGATCTGCACACAGGGCACACCGTTGATGAGGATGAGCACGTCGTACCGGTGGTGGCTGTAGTCGGTGTTGATGCGCAGCTGGTTGACCACCTCAAACGTGTTTTTGCACCAGTCTTTGATGTTGACCAAGGTGTAGTGCAGCGGGGTGCCGTCTTCGCGGGTGAAGGCATTGCGCTCGCGCAACATGCGGGCGGCGGTGAACACGTCGGGGGTGACGATTTCGTCCAGCAGGCGGGTGAATTCGCCGTCGGTCAGCTTGACGCGGTTCAGGGTCTCGAATTTTTCGCGGAAATTCTTTTCCAGCGCGGCGCGGTCGCGGATATCGGGGCGGTACTCGTATTTCAGGCCCTGCAGCGTGCCGATGAAGCCGTATTCGACCTGGTCCTCCCGGACGGTGTGGCCGGGCTTGCCGGAGCCCAGGTCCTGAAAAAACGGGGAAGCATCCATGGTGTAACAAGCGCCGCCGTCAGCAGCAAAAGGGTTTCCCGGCGATTATCTGCCCGCCTTGGCCAGCCAGGAAAAAACTCCCACGTTTATAGCAATCAATCACCTTTTTTCAGTGGGTAGAGCCACTTTTTGCGGCATTTCCATGCCAGCCGGTGCCTGCCGCAGCCAGGCCAGCGCGTCCGCCCGCCAGTGCGCCAGCGCAGCGTAGTAGCCTTCCCACACACACCCATTGCAGCCGCGGCCGCAGCAGGTGTCGGGCTCGGGCGGCGGCGGGCGCAGGGCGGCGTCCAGGCAGGTGGCGCGCTCGCGCACGGCCCGCCCGCGCAGATGGGTGATCAGGGCGCGGGCTGCGGGCAAATCCGCCAGCGGCACGGTCGCCGCGTCCACCGGGGCAAACCGCGGCTGGTGGCGGCCATCGAATTCGCCCGCTTCCACAAACATGGTCGCCGGCCGCACCCACAGGCCGGCGGTGGGGTCGGGCCGGGCATCGCGCGGGTCGGCGGCTGCCAGCGCGCGGTACAGCGTCTGGGCCGTCAGCGTCTCGCTGCAGCGCACGGTGGCCAGCACTTCGTACCAGTTGCCTTTGTAGTGGCGGTACAGGCCCGGCGCTGCCACCGGCGACAAAGGCGGCAGATCGTCGTCCGTCGCCATCAGAACACCCGCTGCGCCGCCGCCACGATCAGGCCGATCAGCGCCAGCGACGACAGGATGAACAGCACAAACCGCACTTCGATGCGGTTGATCAGTGCCTGCACCAGGCTGTGCACCACCCGCAAGCCGGTGTAGGCCCAGGCCAGCGCCACCTCGGCGCCGCTGCCGCCGCCGGCCAGCACCAGCGCCAGCACCACGGCGTAATACAGGGTGGGCTGCTCCATCAGGTGGTTGTAGTTGTCGGCCTTCCAGCGTACCTCAGGCGGCAGCTGGTTCATCTGTTCGCCGCGCGGCGCATTCGAGTCGGGCTTCATGCGCGCACGGCGCATCGCCGGGAGCCGGGTGACATACATCCACAGCCACATCACCATGGACCAGGCGATCAGCGCCACCAGCGGGGCCAAAAGCGGGTTGGTTGGGGTCATGGGTAAGTTCCTTTCATGAATTTTGATATGAAAAACATAGCTAAAAATGACCTTTTATTGCTGGGTATGGGCCGTTTTTATGCCCAAACGCACCCGCGCATCGCCCACACCTTGCCGCGGGCCTGCAGCGCGCTCACCGCAACTCGTAATCCGCCAGGTTCGGCCGCCGCACCGCCTTGACATACTCCGCGGTAAAGCCGGGGAAGAGGGCGACGATGCGGCCATCGGGCGCGCGGTACCAGCTGCGGCACAGGCTCCAGACCGAGCCGGCCAGGCGCTGCTGCAGGGCGTCGTTGTGGGCGCGCATGACGTCGGGGCGTATGGTGATGGCGCGGTGGCCGCCGCGGCGCACCGCGTCCATGCAGGCCAGGGCGTGCTGCACGCCGGGCTCGATGTACAACAGGGTGCTGGTGTGGCCGGTGGCGGTGTTGGGGCCGAGCATCAGGAACAGGTTGGGAAAACCCGCCACGGTGATGCCGTGGTAGGCCTGCGGGCCGCGGGCCCAGGCCTCGCGCAGCGTGCACCCGCCCTGGCCGGTGACGGTGACGGACGCCAGCAGCTGCACCGTGTCAAAGCCGGTGGCGCAGACCAGCACGTCCACCGGGTGTTCGCGGCCATCGGCGGTGACCACGCCGGTGGCAGTGATGTGGGTGATGGCGGTGGTTTCCAGCGCCACGTTCGGCTGCGTCAGGGCAGGGTAGAAATCGTTGCTGTAGATGATGCGTTTGCAGCCCAGCGGGTAGGGCGGCACCAGTTTTTCGCGCAGGGTGGGGTCGGGCAGCTGGCGGCGGCGGTGGGCATCGGCGGTGCGCAGCATGCCGCGGCGGGCCAGTGTGCCCTCGTCAAAGCCGCGCCGACCCCATTCGAGCACCTGCGTCCAGCTCCAGCGCACCAGGCGGGCATAGGGCGGAAAGTGCGCCAGGGCATGGTCGAGGGCGTTGTAGCGCCGGTCCAGCCGGGGCAGCACCCAGTTGGCGGTGCGCTGGAACACCGTCAGGTGCCCGGCCTGCGCCGCAATCGGTGCCACCAGTTGCGACGCGGTCGATCCGGTGCCGATCACCGCCACACGCCGGCCGGCCAGTGGCACGGCGGCGTCCCAGCGGGCCGAGTGCAGGCGCTGGCCGGCAAAGTCGTCCAGACCGGGGATGTCCGGCCAGCGCGGCTGGTTCAGCGGGCCGGTGCTGCAGACAAAAAAGCGGCTGCGCAGCCGGTCGCCCCGGTCGGTGGTGAAGTGCCACAGGCCGCTGGCCTCGTCAAAGCGCGCGTCGGTCAGGCAGGTGCCCAGGCGCAGGTGGGCCAGCAGGCCACGCCGCTCGGCCAGCGCCTGCATGTAGCGCTGGATTTCGGGGGCGCCGGCAAAGCGCCGGCTCCAGCCGGGGTTGGGCGCAAAGCTGAACGAATACACCGGCGATGGCACGTCCACATGCGCTCCGGGGTAGCGGTTGTCCCACCAGGTGCCGCCCAGGCCGGGCTGCTTTTCCAGCAGCACAAAGTGGTGCCGGCCGGCGTTCTGCAGGCCGATGGCCATGCACAGGCCGGACATGCCGGCGCCCAGGATCACCACCTCGTGTTCGGTGTCCTGCGGCGGCGTGGCGGCGGCCAGCGGCCCGGCCAGGAAGTGCGCCATGCGGTTGATGGCGGCGTCGGCGCTGGGCAGCGCGCCGGTGTGGGCCTGGAACACATGCCAGCGCCCGGGGGTGATTTCACAGCGCACGGCGTTGCTGGCGGCGGCCAGCGCGTCGTGCAGCGCCAGCGCCTGCGGGTGCAGCAGCTCGTCGGTGCCGGCCTGGATCAACACCGGCGGCAGGCCGCGCAGATCGGCCCGCAGCGGCGACACCAGCGGGTGGGCGCGCGGGTCGCCCCCGGGTTCGCGCGCCGCGTCGGCGGTGGCCGGTGCCCGCCAGCCGGCCACCGCCCCTTCACCCACGTAGAACGCCGCGCAGGCCTGCGCCCAGGCCACGCTCAGCATGGCTTCGCCCGGCGGTTCGGCGGGCAGCGGGTCGGGCGGCAGCAGATCCACCCAGGGCGAGAGCAGCAGCAGGGCCGCCGGGGCGGGCCCGCCGGCATCGCGCAGTGCCAGCGCGGTGGCCAGCGCCAGGCCACCGCCGGCGGAGTCACCCGCCAGCACCAGCGGGCCCTGGCCGGCCAGGGCCCGCACGGCGGCGAGGGCGTCGTCCAGCCCGGCGGGGAAGGGGTGCTCGGGCGCCAGCCGGTAGTCAGCCGCGAACACCGGCAGGCCGGTGACCCAGGCCAGCCGGGCCACGAGCGCGCGGTGGGTGGCCGGACTGCCCACACAGTAGGCGCCGCCGTGCAGGAAAACCACGGCACCGGGCCGGGCCGCGCCACGGCGCCGTCGCGCCCACTCGCCCGCGACCCCGCCCACCGTGGCCGCTTCGAACGCCACCGCCCGGCTGACCAGGGCAATTTTTGACAGGCCCGCCAGCCAGCGGCGCTGGAAAGGAATCGACACCCGCGGCGAAAACACCGGCTTGAGCAGGACTTTCAGCGTCCAGCGCAGCACAAGGGCAACAAAAGCCTCCCGCCATCCGGATGGGGGATACTGGTAAACCATGGACAGCTCTCCAGAAATGACGGTGCAGTGTAGCGAGGCCACCTGCGGCGGGTCTGGCACGTGGGCGACGCCCCGGTCGCCCCGCCTCGGGGGATGCAATACGCTATTCAAAAAAGAGCGGAGAGCGACCTTTTTCCGCTGGATATTGACCATTTTTACCGTTTTTCTGGCGCCCGCCGTGCTGGCCAGCCCGCTGGTGCGATGTGAGGACGGTCAGGGCGGGGTAACGTATACCGACCAGCCCTGTCCGGCCGGTGAGGAGCAACGCCGCGTGGCGCCACCGCCGGGCAGCCGTCCGCGCTGGGAAATGCCACCGCCCGAGACCCGGGCCCGCATCGCCGCCGAGGCCCAGGTGGCGCTGGAGGCCCAGTGGCAGCGGGAGGTCGCGGTCACCCTGGACACCCGAGGCCTGCGCGCGATCAACCTCACGCCACGGGACGTTTTCTGGCACCTGGGCACCGAAGAGCGCATCGCCTTCATCCCCGCCAGCCTGCCGGGCAACCGCATTGAGCCCGGCCGCAGCCTGAATCTGTCGGGGCGCGGAGCGCCCGCCGGCAAGGTTGTCGTCTTTTATTGGTGGTACAAAGGCGACGAAATCCAGCCGGGCAGCGGCATTCACGGCCCGGACCGGGTGCGCCGTGTCCTGCTGCAGGTACCGGGCGCGCCGACCGATCGAGATCGAGCCAAGCCATGACCCACATCCGAGCCCCGCACCACCGCCTCTGCCGGCACGCCCTGCTGCTGCTGGCCACCACGGCCGCCCTGTCTGGCCCCGCCGCTGCCGTCAACCGCTGCACCGACGCGCAAGGCAAGGTCACCTTTTCCGACCAGCCCTGCCCGTCGGACACCCAGGGCGGCGCGATTGTGGTCAAACCCGCCACCGGCAACGCCGGTCCCACCACCCGCAGCGTGCGCACCTACACGCCCAGCAACCCGCCGCCGGCAACCGTGTCGGGCAAACGGGCGCGCATCGCGGCGCTGGACGAAGCGATCGCCAACCTGGTCAAGAAGATGGAAGCCGACAACCAGGAAAGCGCCCGCACCGTCGACAAGCTCTATCGCGAACTGGCCGACAAAGAGCGCATCGCCAACATGACGCCCGAGGCGGCGCGTGCCTCGCAGGCGGTCACGTTCAACCACATCCGTTCGATCCAGAACGCCGCCGGCGAGCGCAACCGCGAGTACCAGAGCCAGCTGATGCAGCTCCGGTCCGAAAAAGACGAACTGCAACGCATGCCCTGAGGGGCGCGGCGGCGCTGGCGTTCAGCCCAGATCGATCCGCTGGTCCGGGGTCACATCGGGCGGCACCGTATAGTCCGCGACCACCCAGGCCCGGCGGGGGTGGCCGGCCACCGACGCCAGCAGTTCCCGCAGAAGCGCCACCGAGCGCCCGTCCAGCGCGGCAAACGGCTGATCCAGCAAGGTGACCGGGGCGCCGGCGGCCAGCGCGGCGGTCAGCCAGACTTTGCGCCGGCTGCCCGCCGACAGCATGGACAGCCGTTTGCCCCGGTGGGCTTGCAGTTGCAGATCGTCCATCAGGTCCGCGCAGGCCTCGACGGAGAAATGGGGGTGGCGGCGGGCCGCCGCCTGCAGCACCGCATCGGCCGTCGGATCGCTCTGGCCCGGCAGTCCGGTGGCGGCCGGGTCGAACCAGGCCACCCCGGCAGGGACGGCGGCCGGCCCTTCGCGGCAGGCCGGCGGCACGGCAGGGTCTCCGGCCAACATGCGCAGCAAAAGCGTCTTGCCCCGGCCTTCGTCGCCACAGATCCAGGTCAGTCCGGGCCGGATGTCCAGTTGCCAGTCAGCGCCCACGGCGAACGCCGCTGGCAGGCCGGGCACCGCTGGCTGCCCCTGCGGCCAGCGCAGGCGGAGCAGGGCCGGTGTCACGGGCGGGAGATCGGTGGTCGGCATCGCCGGCGATTGTAGGCAGCGGCCCAGGCCCCGCGGCGTGGTTCATGGCACCATTGCCGCATGCAAGCGAAACCCGGTCTGTTCCTGACGTTTGGCCAGGCACCCCCCGCGCCCCGACCCGCCGGGTCGGTGGTCCGGGCGCGGGCGGCCCTGCACCGGGCGGCCGCCACGGCATTGATGCTGTTGCTGACCGCGTGGCTGGCCGCCTGCGGCAGCCTGCCGGTGGACGTCGAGCGCGATGAGCCGCCGCCCCTGACGGCCGGCGGCAATGCCGGCCCCAGCCGACTGCAGCAGCTGGCGGATGCCCAGCGGCCGGGCCCCGACAGCCCGCCCGGGGCGTCGGCCTTTGCCGTACTGGAAGACGGCACCCAGGCGCTGGGGACACGGCTGGCCCTGATCCGCCAGGCCGGCCAGCGGCTGGACATCCAGACCTATATCTGGGCCGACGACACCACCGGCCGCCTGCTGATGCGCGAACTGCTGCGCGCCGCCGACCGGGGTGTGCGGGTGCGCCTGCTGCTGGACGACAACAACACCGTCGGCCTCGACCCCTGGCTGCGCCTGCTGGATGCGCACCCCCACATCGCCGTGCGGCTGTTCAACCCGTTTCCCACCCGGGTGTTGCGCATGGCCGACTGGGTGACCGATTTCCGCCGGGTCAACCGGCGCATGCACAACAAACTGATGCTCGCGGACGATCGCCTGGCGGTGCTGGGCGGGCGCAATATCGGCGACACCTATTTCGGCACGGACCGGGAATTGCATTTCGAGGACACCGAACTGCTGGTGCTGGGCCCCGTGCTGGCCGAGGCGCGGGCCTCGTTCGAGCGCTACTGGAACAGCCCGCAGGCCTACAGCCTGGAGCGGCTGCTGGCACCGGAAACCGCCAGCCGCAGCGCGCTCGACCGCTCGGTTCGCGAGCGCCTGGCCACACTGACCGGCCAGCCCTGGCGGCAGGAATGGCGGGACACCCTGCTCAACCGCGCCCTGGCGGGCCATCCCCTGCCCCTGACCTGGGCCCCCATGGAACTGCTGGACGACCCCCCGGTCAAGGTCGCGCGGGATCCGGCGGCCAGTGCCGGCGCCTTGCTGCCCCGGCTGGGCCAGTTGTTCGGGCAGGCACGCGAATCGCTGGATCTGGTTTCGGCCTATTTTGTGCCCGGGGACGAGGGCACCGAGGCCCTGGCGACGCTGGCCCGCGCGGGCGTGCAGGTGCGCCTGCTGACCAATTCGCTGGCCGCCACCGACGTGGCCGCCGCCCACGTCGGTTATGCCCGCCACCGCCTGCCGCTGGCGCAGGCCGGTGTGCGCTTGCTGGAGCTCAAACCGACGCCCAGCGCGCGCCTGGTCAAGCGGCGGCCCCAGCTGGCCGGCTCGCGCGCCAGCCTGCATGCCAAAACCTTTGCCGTGGACGGGCAGACGGTGTTCATCGGCTCACTCAATCTGGACCCGCGCTCGACCCGCCTCAACACCGAGGTCGGCCTGCTGGTGCACAGCCCGGCGCTGGCGCAGCAATTGCACCGCCGCCTGGACGATCTGGCGGGCGATTCCGCATGGTGGGTACACGCCGACGCCCAGGGCACGCTGGTCTGGGCCGATGCCATGCCCGCGCAGCCGCGCGAGGGGTCCTCCCTTGCGGGAGCGCATTCCGCGACCGGTGAGGAACCGGGTCCCGAACCCGACCCGGAACCGGGCGCCAGCCTGGGCCGACGCCTCAGCGTGTGGCTGCTGTCGTGGTTTGACCTCGACTGGCTGCTGTAGGCCGGCCCGTCGGCACCAGGGGCCGAGGTGTGCCGTACAGTTGCGTGATGCCTGCCCCCCCGGACACACTTTCGCCCGCGCCCCGCATCCTGTCCGTCATCCCGCCGATGACGCAGCTGAACACGCCGTACCCGTCCACCGCCTTCCTCACCGGTTTCCTGCGCAGCCGCGGCTTTGACGCCCGGCAGGAAGATCTGGCGCTGGCGCTGGTGCTGCGGCTGCTGTCGCCCGCCGGGCTGGACGGCATCGCGGCCGACGCCCGGGCGCTGGCGGCCAAACGCCAGAGCCCGGCGGTGCGCTCGTTTCTGGACCAGTTCGCGCGCTACCGCGCCACCATCGGCCCGGCCATCGCCTTCCTGCAGGGGCGCGACGCCACGCTGGCGCACCGCATCGCCGGCCGCGCCTTTCTGCCCGAGGGGCCGCGTTTTGCGTCCCTCGACGTGTTTGTGGACGAGGAAGGCGGCGACCCCCTGGGCTGGGCGTTCGGTGCCTTGGGCGTGCAGGACCGCGCCCGGCACCTGGCCACGCTGTACCTGAACGACATCGCCGACGTGCTGCGCGACGCGGTGGACCCGCGCTTCGAGTTCGTGCGCTACGCCGAATCACTGGCCGCTGCGCAGCCCACGTTCGACCCGCTGGCGCAGGCGCTGGCCGCGCCGCCCAACCGGGTCGATGCCACGCTGGCGGCGCTGACGCACGAGGCACTCACCCGCCACCAGCCCACGGTGGTGCTGCTGTCGGTGCCGTTTCCGGGCTCGGTGTACGGGGCGCTGCGCATCGCGCAGGCGGTGAAGGCGCACAACCCGGCCATCGTCACCGTGCTGGGCGGCGGTTTCGTCAACACCGAGCTGCGCGAGCTGGCCGAGCCGCGGCTGTTTGACGCCATCGATTACGTCACGCTCGACGGCGGCGAGCGCCCGCTGCTGGCGCTGCTGGAGCACCTGCAGGGCCGGCGCTCTCGCCAGCGCCTGGTGCGCACCTTCGTGCGCGAGGGCGACAGCGTGCGGTTCCTGAACTTCCCCGAGCCCGACATTCCGTTCGACGACGTCGGCACCCCCACTTGGGACGGCCTGCCCACCGGCGACTACCTGTCGCTGCTGGACATGCTCAACCCCATGCACCGGCTGTGGAGCGACGGCCGCTGGAACAAGCTGATGGTGGCGCACGGCTGCTACTGGAAAAAATGCAGCTTCTGCGACGTGAGCCTGGACTACATCTCGCGCTACGAAGCCGCCAGCGCCACCGTGCTGGCCGACCGCATCGACGCCATCGTGGCCGAGACCGGCCAGACGGGTTTCCACTTTGTGGACGAAGCCGCGCCCCCGAAGGCGCTGAAGGCGCTGGCCGCCGAGCTCACCCGCCGCGGCACCGCCATTTCCTGGTGGGGCAATGTGCGGTTCGAGAAAACCTTCACCCCCGAGCTGGCGCTGCAGCTGGCCGACAGCGGCTGCATCGCGATCTCCGGCGGGCTGGAGGTGGCGTCCGACCGGCTGCTGAACCTGATGAAAAAGGGCGTGTCGGTGGAGCAGGTGGCGCGGGTGACCAAAGGTTTTGCCGACGCCGGCATCCTGGTGCACGCCTACCTGATGTACGGTTTTCCCACCCAGACGGTGCAGGACACGGTGGACGCGCTGGAGTGGGTGCGCCAGCTGTTCGAGAACGGCTGCATCCAGTCCGGCTTCTGGCACCGCTTTGTCTGCACCGTGCACTCGCCGGTGGGCCAGGCGCCGCAGGACTACGGCGTGACGCTGGCGCCGCTGCCGCCCGGCGCCTTCGCCCGAAACGACGTGGCCTTCACCGACCCCACCGGCACCGACCACGACGCACTGGGCGTGGGCCTGAAAAAAGCGCTCTACAACTACATGCACGGCATCGGGCTGGAGCAGGACGTGCGCACCTGGTTCGACTTCCGGGTGCCCAAACCCACCGTGGCCCGCCACCGCATCGCCCGGGCGCTGGAGCGGGGTTGAGTGGTAATGCGAAGCATTCGCATTCAATCACGAAAAATGGCACAATACGGGCTTCATCCCACCGTAGCTTGCCTGCCATGTACGCCCCCTTGTCCCGCCGTGAATTCATCCTCCAAGCTTTCGCCGGTGCCGGTGGGGGACTGGCCGCCGGGGCGGTCTGCGCGCAGCCGGGCACCGGGCGGCCTCCGTCCACCGACAGCCTGCGCCTGGGCGCCGCCTGGCGTGTCGCGGAGAACGGCCGGGCGGTAGACCACGTGGGGGTGCTGGCGGTGGACTGGGCGGCAGCCCAGGTGCGCATTGTCGCCAGCCAGGTGCTGCCCGAACGCGCCCACGGCCTGCTGGCGGAACCCGGCGGTGGCCTGTTGGTGGTCGCCGCCCGGCCGGGGCGCTGGCTGATGCGCCTGGACGGCGAGGGCCAGGTGCTTGCCCGCCACCGGCTGGACACCGAGCAGCCGTTGCGCACCCTGGGCGGCCATGCCATCGCCAGCGCCGATGGCCAGTGGGTGCTGACCACCGAAACCGACACCCGCGACGGCAGTGGCTGGATTGGTGTGCGCGACGCGCGCACCCTGGCGCGGGTGCAGGCCTGGCCCACCCACGGACTGGATCCGCACCAGCACCTCTGGGCCCCTGACGGCAGTCTGCTGGTGGCCAACGGGGGCATTCCCCGCGACGCGCGGGGCGACAAACACAATCTTGACGTGATGGCGCCGTCACTGGTCCGCCTGGACGGCCACACCGGCGCGCTGCTGGGCCAGTGGCGCCTGGAAGACCCGCGCCTGAGCCTGCGCCACCTGGCCTGGAACCGGCGCCACGACGGTCAGCCCGTGCTGGGCGTGGCGCTGCAGGCCGAGCACGACACACCCGCGCAGCGTCGCGAAGCGCCCATCCTGGCGCTGTGGGATGGCGACCACGGCCTGCGCCTGGCCACCCGCAGCGTGGCCGCAGCCGGCTACAGCGGCGACATCTGCGCCGGGCCGGGTGGTGGTTTTGTGCTGAGCGGCCAGCGCACGGGTGAAGGCCTGCTGTGGCACCCTGACGCGCCGGACCGCTGGACCACCCTGGCCCGCATCACCGAGCCCTGCGCGCTGGCCAACTGGCCCGACGCCGGTGGTGTGCTGGTAGGGGCGCAGTTTGGCATCGCCCGCTGGCGCGCTGCCGGTGCGCCCGCCATGCTGCCCTGGCCCCGGGCACTGACGCCGGACAACCACTGGGTGGTGCTGGCGCCACCGGCGCCGGCCTGATCCACCGCCGGCCGGTGCGTGTGCGAAGCCGGCACCGGTTCGCCGCCCGGCCCGGTGTTTGCCCCATGGCCGCGCCGGCTCTTTGCCGCTAAGGTGCCGGGCATGACCGAAACCCGACTCAACCCGCTCGACACCGCCTGGTTGTTCACCGAATCGCGCGCCACGCCCAACCACGTGGGGGGCCTGCTGCAGTTTCGGCTGCCCGACGACGCGCCCCGCGACTTCCTGCGCCAGCTGATGGCCGAATTCCGCCAGCACCGGCAATTTGCCGCGCCGTGGGACCGCCGGCTCAAATACCCTTTCATGGCCAACCCCCTGCCGGTATGGGTGCGCGATCGGTCCATCGATCTGGAATACCACGTGCGCCACGCCGCCTTGCCCTGGCCCGGCGGCGAGCGCGAACTCGGCGAACTGGTCGGCCGGCTGCAAAGCACCCCCATCGACCTGAGCCGCCCGCCGTGGGAGCTCACCATCATCGAAGGCCTGAGCGAGCGGCGCTTTGCGCTGTTCGTCAAGATGCACCATTCGCTGATCGACGGCATCAGCGGCATGAAACTGCTGCAACGTTCCATGGCCACCAGCCTGGAGGCCAGCCGCAGCTTGCCGCCGTTCTGGTCGGTGGGCATGGGCCAGGGGCATCACACCCACCACGCCCGCGACAGCGAAGGCGAGCTGCTGCCAACGGTCGCCAACAGCGTCGCGGCGGCCCTGACCGCGCTGCGCGGGCAGATCGACACCGTGCCCCATCTGGTGCAGGCCTTTGCCCGCCTGCTGCCACGCCTGGGTCGCGGGCCGGGGGGAATGGCCTTGCCGTTCAATGCCCCGCTGTCGGTGCTCAACGGCCGGGTGCGGGAAAAGCGCCGTTTTGCCACCCAGCAGATCCCCATGGCCCGGCTGCGGGCCGTGGCCCATGCGCAGGGCAGCACCCTCAACGATGTCGTGCTGACCCTGTGCGGTGGTGCGCTGCGCCGTTTCCTGCAGGAGCGCGGCGCCTTGCCCGCCAAGCCCTTGACGGCCGGTATCCCGGTATCGGTCCGGCCCGCCGACGATGAAGGGGTGGGCAACGCCATCAGTTTCATCGTCGCCACCCTGGGCACCGACATCGAAGACCCTCTGGCGCGGCTCGAGGCAGTGCGGGAGTCGGTGCAGCAAGCCAAGGCCCATGTGCAGAGCCTGCCGCGGCAGGCCATGCTGCAGTACACGCTGCTGCTGATGGCGCCCACGGTGTTGACCATGCTGACCGGCATCGGCGGGCGCATCCGTCCGATGTTCAACGTGACGGTCTCCAACGTGCCCGGCCCGGACCACAAGCTCTACTTTCGCGGCGCCGAACTGCTGGCGATCTACCCGGCCTCCATCGTCACCCACGGCCAGGCGATCAATATCACCTGCGAAAGCTATGCCGGGCAGATGAATTTCGGCTTCACCGCCTGCCACTCGTCGGTGCCCAGCATGCAAAAAGTGGCGGTGTATCTGGAAGAGTCGTTCGACGCGCTGGAGCGGGCGGCCCTGGCCGGCGATGTCGCAGTGGCCGACGCCAAGCCCGCAAAGCCCTCCGCGGCACGCCCGGCCCGGAAGCGGTCCACAGCCACAGCCCGCCGACCGGCCGCGGTGAAAACGCCGAAGCCGGCACCGACCCACGCCACGCCGATCAAGCCGTCCGCCGGTTCGCGGGGCACCGGCAGGAAAGCCCCGACCGCACGCTGACACCCGCGCAGCCGCACACAGGCCTGCGCGGCCCGCCGCCCAGGGCGTTCGCCGCGTGACGGGCCTTGTCTCAGTGCGGCAGGCGAAAGCGCGTCTGACCGCGAAACACCAGCACCGAGCTGTTCAGGCCAATCGACTCGATCACCAGATCGGGCGCAATCGCGGCGCCCTGGCCCAGCGCCTGGCCGTTGACGACCAGCAGACGCTGGGAAGGCTGGTCCGAATACATGGCCGCCTGCACCGCCAGCGCCGGCAATTGCGCACGCAACTCGGCGGGCAGATCGCTCAGGCGAACCACGGTGGCCGGGTCCGGCGCCGCGGTGGCGGACGGGGCCACCGGCCGGGCGCCTGCCGCAGGCGAGGCGGCCGTCGCCACCGTGGATGAAGCGGTACTTGGGACGGAAGGACTCCCGGCGCCCTGCGATGCGACGCCCGGCGCCCCCTTCGGCGCATCTTTCGTTGCGCCCGCCGTTGCCGCCGTTGCCGCGGTTGCTGCCGTGACACCCGCCGTGGTGGTGGTCGCGGGCGCGGTCCCGGCACGGACAACCGGCCCCGACAAGGCCGGCGGCGGCGCAGCCGGGGTCGGCGGCTCGGTCGAGGATGCGGTGGCTGGCGTGGTCGCCGGAGCGGCCGAAGGTGTCGTTGGAGGCACTGCGGACGGCGCGGTCGCGGCGGCCACCGGGCCCGGGGCCGGCGGCGGCGGTGTGCCGGAACCTCGCAGCCACAGCACGGCGGCCACCAGCGCGGCCAGCACCAGGGCCGCACCGCCCAGCCACCAGCCCAGCCGGGAACCCGGATCGGCCGCACGCGAACCACCCGCCACCAAGGGCTGCGCCTGCAGGCCGGGCACCTGGCCCCGTTGGCGTTCGGACTCCGCCCGCTTGAGGGCGTCAAGAATGAAAGACATCAGCGTTCCCGCGTGGCTGGGACCGGTGTGCCGGTCAGTTGGGGTTCGTCGTCGACCACCTGGCGGCGCAGCACCATCAGGGTCTGCGGACCGGGCAGTCCGTCCGGTTTGAGGCCTTGCGCGCGCTGAAAGGCCCGCATCTGCGCGCTCAGGCCCGGCCCGCTCTCGCCGATGCCCGCGCGCGACAGGGCGTCCGTGACCCAGCGCGCACCGGCGCCGGCCGGGCTGCTGGCGCTGGTGGCCGGGCCGGCAATCTGCAACACGGCATCCAGCCGCCCGGGCGGCGGGCGCCACAGGGTGATCCAGTCGCCGCTCCAGCGGGTGGCCAGGGTGCCCAGCGGCATCCGGCGCACCGCGCCATCCGGGGCGGCCAGCTCCGCCTCGCCGTCGCGCAGGGCCAGCAGCCGGGCCCAGACCCGCCGGTCGTCGGCCAGGCGCAGGGCCAGCAGCCCGGGGCGGTCCAGGCGGCGCAGATCGGGGACGGTCAGCTGGGCCGCCCGCCAGCAGCGCAGCGGCGCATCCGCGGCGGGCGGTACCGATGCGGCGCAGGGCGGCGCCACCGCCGGGTCCCAGAGCCGGGTCAAGGCGGCGTGCAAGGCATCCGGCTGCGCCGGCAGCGCAGCCAGCCAGGCATCGTCGGCCAGCGCCGGTGGCTCCGGTTCGGTGGCGGCGCGGGTCACGGCGGGCAGCGGCGTTATTGCCTCAGCGGCGCCCGAGGCGCCCGCCGGCGGGGCCGTGCCGGTCGGGGCACCGGCGGCCGCCGCGGGCGCGGCTTGCCCACCACGGGCCGGCCCCGGCGACTGCGGGGCCACCACCGCGAGCCAGGCCGCCGCACCCGTCAGCAGCGCCAGCGCCCCCAGCAGGGCCGGGCGGCGCCAGGCCGGGGCGACCGGGGCGCCCGCCGGTGCGCCGTCAAAAACTTCATCGGCCGCCTGATCGACGGTGCGCCGGCCAACCTGCTGCTGCCCCTGCCCCCAGGCGCCAAGCAAGGCGCGGCCACAGAGCAGATTGATGCGCCGGGGTACCCCCCGCGAGCGGAGATGGATGCGTGTCAACGCCGCCGCGCTGAAGGGCAGGGGGCCCCGCAGCCCGGCCACGGCCATGCGGTGGGCGATGTACTGGCGGGTTTCTTCGGCGGTCAGCGGCCCCAGGTGGTAGCGCGCCACCACGCGCTGCGCCAGCTGCTCCAGCTCCGGCCGGGCCAGCAGGCTGCGCAGCTCGGGCTGGCCGATCAGCACAATCTGCAGCAGTTTGCGTTCGGCGGTTTCCAGGTTGGTCAGCAGGCGCAGCTGTTCCAGCACCTCGGCGCTGAGGTTCTGCGCCTCGTCGATGACCAGCACCGCCGATTCGCCCGCCGCGTGGGCGCGCAACAGGAAACCATTGAGCGCGTCCACATACGCCTTGACCCCGGTGTCGGCGCCGCCGGCCGCCGGTACGCCGTCGAGATGAAACTCGTCGCAAATGGTGCGCAGCAGCTCGGCCACCGTGAGTTTGGGGTTGAAGATGTAGGCCACATGGCAACCCGGCGGCGTCTGCTCCAGAAAGCAGCGGCTGATGGTGGTTTTTCCGGCGCCGATGTCGCCGGTCAGCAGAACGAAGCCGCCAGAGGCCATCTGGGCCGACCGGCCATCGGTGCCGCCGCCGGTAACCCCGAACAGCAGGTGTGCCAGCGCCTCGCGGTGGCGCTCGCTCATATACAGAAAGCGGGGGTCCGGGGCGATGGAGAACGGGTCTTGCGACAGGCCGAAAAACGCGGCGTACATGGGCCGCAAGCATAGCGCCTCACCGGCGGGCGGCCCGGGGCCCTCGGGGGTTGGGCGCTCAGGGGTCGCGCGCCGGTCCGCGCACCACGGGCAGGGCCGCCGGCAACACGTCAATCTGCCACGCGCGGGTGGCCCCCAGCGGCTCGCCTTCGGCCGCCAGCGGCACCGGCTGCGCCGCCGCAAACCGCGCCTGGCGAAACGGGATGGCGCGCACCCGCGGCTGGCCCAGATGCCGGCCCATCAGCAGGCGCGGCAACATCTGCAGCACGCCCGCGCGGCCAAACGGCCCGGCCAGCAGCAGGTCCAGCCGGCCGTCGGCAATGTCTGCATGGGGCACACAGGGCATGCCGCCGGCATAGGTGGCGGTGTTGAGGCTGGAGGCAAACAGCAGCGGGCCGTCCCCCGCAGCCTCCCCGTCCACCGTCACCGTGATCGGCCAGTTGCGCAGCGCCGCCAGCTCGCGCAGGGTGGCCAGCAGGTAGCGGGGCAGGCCGCGCAGCCATCGGGGGCCGTGAATCGCCCGCAGGCCCACGGCCGAGTCAAACCCGGCTGTCAGGCTGGAGATGAACGGCACCACCGTTTCCGGCGTGCCCGGTGGCGCCCCCTCGGGGACAAAGCGGGCTTCGCCCAGATCGATGGCGGTTGCCTGGGCCTGCAGCGCGTGGTGCAAGGCCTTTTCCGGGCGCACGCCGGCCCAACCCAGCGCCCGGGCGGTGTCGTTGCCACTGCCCGCCGGCACCAGGGCCAGACTGTGGCCGCCGCGCCGGATGGCCGGCAGCAGCGGGTGCAGGCTGCCGTCGCCACCCACCACCACCACCCGGCTGCCATTGGGCAAGGCGTCGACCATGGCGCTGGCCGCCGACCCCGATTCAGCCACCTCCAGCCGCACTGGCGCGACCGCCGTCGCCGCTGCCGCCCGGATGCCCTCGGCAAGCGGCCCGCGCAGCGCCAGGGCCCGCCCGCCGCCGGCGAAGGGGTTGAGCAGGACACAAATGCAGGCCGGCGTCACGATTTCAGGCAAAAACGACCCATACCCAGCGCAAAAAGGTGCTTTTTTGCTATCGATACCGAAGCGGTCAGCGCGGGTTGGCGATCAGGTGCCGCGCCAGCGCATGGTAGGCGGGCAGGGTGGTGGGGTCGTTGAACGCATTGGCCGGCATCGGGAACGACGCATACCGCGCGATCACCATCTCGGCTTTGGGATCGATGTAGAGGTTCTGTCCATGCACCCCGCGGGCCATGTAGGCGCCGTGGTCATTGTGTGACACCCACCACATGTTGCGATAGCTCCAGCCGGGCAGGGTGGGGTAGCCGGTGAAGGCCGCCCGGTCGCCACCCTTGCGAATGTCGTCGATTACCGCCTTGGGGATCACCTGCTGGCCGCCGGCCTGGCCGTCGTTGCGCAGCATTTCGCCAAAACGGGCCAGATCGCGCAGGCCGGTGTTCAGGCCGCCGCCGGCAAACTCGTTGCCCACGCTGTCGACGCTGAAAAACGCGTCCTGTTCCATGCCCAGGCGCCGCCACACCCGATCGCCCAGCGCTTCACCCACCGACTGCCCGGTGACGCGGCGGATGATCCAGCCCAGCGTATCGGTGTTGACCGTCTTGTAGGTGAAGTTGCCGCCGTGTTCACCTTCTTTCTTGACCGTCTGCAGGAACTCATAGAAGGTCTGTGGCCCGGCATAACCCGGCGGGCGGGGCAGGACTCCGCCGGAGCGGATATGGTCCCAGACCTCGGCCTTGGGGTCGGCGTAGTTTTCGCTGTATTTCAGGCCGGTCCGCATGTCCAGCACCTGGCGGACGGTGGCGTCGCCGAAAGCGCTGTCCTTGAGCTCGGGCACGTACTGGGACACCCGGGCGTTCTCGTCGAGTTTGCCCTCGGCCACCAGCATCTGCCCGATCAGGCCGAAAAACGACTTGGTGACCGATTGCGCCACATGCTGCTTGTCTTCACGGAACACGCCGCCATAGCGCTCGTACACCACCCGACCCTTGTGCAACACGACAATGCCGTCGGTGAAGTTGGCGTTGAACGCCTGCGCCCAGGTCATGGGCTCGGACTTGCCCAGGGGCGTGAAGCTGACGGCATCCAGATCGGCCCGTTCGGCACGCGGCAGCGGCGACACCGCGCCGACGCCCCGCGACACATTGGTGGTCGGCCCGAACTGGCGCGTGTTGGAAAAGGTCCAGCGAAACCGCGGAAAGGTATAGAACGAACCGTCGGCAAAGCGGATCAGTTTGTCCGCCGGCGGCGGCGAGCCCACCATCCAGCCCAGGCGCGCGGGGTCGGTCTGCTCGGCGGTCGGCAGGGCCGGTGGAGCGGCCGGCGCGGCGGCGGGCGCCGGCGTCTGCGCCAGGGCGGCGCCAGCGGCCAGGGTAGCGATCAACGCGGCGCCCAGGTGCGAAAGCGCCCCGGGGGCGCGGACGGTGTTTTTCTTCATGCAAAGTCTCCTTGTGGGTTGTTGTTGCCGTTCAGCGAGCCGATGCTAGACGCACCAAGCCGGTGCGCGCCATGCGCGAAAACCATGGGCCTGACGCCTGGGCGACAGGCGGGCGGCGCCACCCGTCACCAACTCAGCCTCCGGCCTTGCGCGCCTCCATCTCGCGGATCAGCGCGCGGGCCTCGTCGCCCTCGGGAATCGGCTGGCCGCCGTCGCGCCATTGCACCGCCGCCTTGAAACCGTTCTCCTGCGCATAGCGGCGAAACCACAGGCCCTCGGGGTTGTGCCGCGTGATGCCGTCGAACACCGTGGCCATCTGCTGCGACTGCTCCAGGCCCATGGTCAGCATGACCTGGTTGACAACCATCTTGTGCATCGCCAGGTGGCTGGCCGGCACGCCGGCGATGCGCGTGGCCAGCTTCATCACGGCGGCTTCCAGCTGCTCAAACGGCACCGCCTCGTTGGCCAGGCCCCAGGCCGCGGCGGTGCGGCCGTCGATGACGTCGCCGGTGAACATCAGCTGCTTGGCGCGCGTGGGGCCCAGGCGGTAAGTCCACATCGCGGTGGTGGGGCAGCCCCAGACGCGCGTGGGCATGTAGCCGATGCGCGCGTCCTCGGCCATCACCAGCAGGTCACAGCACAGCGCGATATCGCTGCCGCCAGCCACCGCCGCGCCGTGCACCTTGGCAATCGTCGGCTTGGCGCTTTTCCACAGCGTCATGAAATCCTCGGTATTGCGCTTCATGTAGGCGTAATCGACCATCGGGTCCCACGGCGTGCGCTCCTGCTGGCAGGGGTGGTCGATCTCGCCCTCGCCAAACTGGCTCAGGTCATAGCCGCCGCAAAAACCCTTGCCCGCGCCCTCGACCACGATGACATGGATGCCGGGCTCGGCATTGGCCCACTCCACCGCGGCCCGGATCTCGCGCGGCGTGGCGTCATTGATGGCATTGAGCCGCTCCGGGCGGTTCAGCAGCAGGCGGGCAATGCGCGGGTTGGCGTGGTCGGGCGCGATGCGCAGGGTGGAAAAGTCGGGCATGGGGGTCTCCGGGGTGGTTTGGGTGCAGTCTAGGCCGGCAGAAGGAAGGCCGCTGTCGCCGGGAGGGCAAATGGGCGGATGGAAGGCGGCTGGGGGCGCTTCAAAATCGAAAAAATCGATGAAAACAGGGCCTTTCCAGCGTTGAATGGTCGTGGATAGCTATTGTTTTTGATGATTCTCGGGGCTTTCGCTGGCCCCAAAACAGGCCCGTCAGGCCGCCGCCAGCGTGTCCAGCGGATGGAAAACGGCACCCAGTGCGGGTGCGCTTTCTGGCGTCTGAGGGCACCGAGGCGAAAACCGAGTGCGCTCGCGGACCTGGTCGAGCAAGCGGGTGGAACGAAGAGCAGGTGTGACGGGTTTCATGCCTGAGTTATACGTGTACGAATACACAGCATCAAGAGGGCAACCCGTTGATGCAGAACAACTTTCAGGAGGATTCAGTGTCCAGAATATCCCGCACAGCCCAACTTATCCGGCAGAATCTGCGGGAGGTACATTACGTTATGCATTCAGAGAGTCACGAATGATTAATTGGGAAGAACTCGCTAAAGAAGTAGGCGCTATCAAGAACGGCCAGGAATCTGGATCAAACATATTTGCACAGCGAGCTATCGAACTACTCATTGGGCCTGACAATATTCGAGAGGCTGTAAATTACTACATTAATGGCGGCCCAGGTGCTGAGCTAGCTAGGTGCGTGATTTGGCAAATTCATCCTATCAGCGCGATGGAGTATTGCTATGAAATCTACAAGACAGATGAAAATTTCGAAAATCGCCGAATGGCCGTTGAGCTACTAAGAGTTGCAGCAGATCGTAGAGTATTACCTTGGGTTCCAGAGTTATTGACAGACAGTGACCCCGGTATTCGAGCTTGGGGCTTCGGCATCATTGACCAGCTTCTATGGTCTAACTTGGTCGAGGAAGAAGAAGTCGAGCATCTAATTAATTTGGCACAAGCAAATTCAGACGAACATCTCAAAGAAAATATCGAGTTCGTTAAAGGATTTCTACGAGCCCGCAAAGAATGCGCAGATATTTTAGAGAGACATAAAGGTAAGAACGCATAACAAGGCGTTGCAGTGGATGCCCTACACTGCGGCCTTCTTGCGGAATGTGCTGCGCACATTTTATTGCGCAAGTCGGCACTCCGTTCCGGGCACCACTGAACTTGGCGTTAGACATCAATGACCTGGGTCGGATTTATCGTTAGCTACTCGATTTTTGCCGCATTCTGCGCGCTTTATCTCGCGTCACTCCTTCGTCTCATCCACTTAGCCTTTTCCGGAAAAATCAAAGAGCGAATTCGAATTCGGATTTTCGCGAGAGGCATGGCTATTCATACCTTCGCCGCCGTATGCTCCATCGCTGCGCCGCTTCTCCTCTGGGTTGAAAGCCGAAGTTGTTCTGGTTGCGGAGCAGTGTTCTCGTTTGGGCTATTTTGGACAGCCCCCGTGCTCTTGGGGTTTTTCTTTTGGGCGGAGCGAAACATACGGAAAGGCCTCAGCGTTGATGCCTAACGCGTCGTATATGGACTCCCCCCCAACGGCAAGAAACTGACCGATATGTTGGCTGTTGGGGAAGCGCCTGCAGTCGACTATCCGGCATCTGAGGTGGACTTTGTTGTGGTCCGTGCCGACATGGAATCTGCGACACCGAGGCGCCAGTCGCTACAAGCGGCTGCAAATGAGCCGGAAGAGTTATCGGCGTCTGTCGGTGTGGGGTGAACCCGGTTGGCCATGATGACCTGCCCCCTTATGCCCGTACCAAGCGCAACTTCCCGCCCGCCGCCGCCCCTTTGGCCCTTTTTGGCAGGTTTTCAGGCAAAAACAGCCACTACCCATAGTAAAAAGGTCATTTTTTGCTATGAAAACAGGACTTTTTCGGCGTCATCGGGGCTGCAGGCAGGCTGTCACTAGGGTCCGCCAGTGTCGATCGCCAACACCTCGCGGTACAGAAACAGCAAGGCACTTCTTCCGCGCCCATGCCGTGCGGATGCCGCATGACCCCCGCACGGCCATGCCAGCGGATGAAAAACCGCACCCAGTACAGGTAAGCCTTCTCGGTCTGGCGGCTATGGTGAAAATACCGAATGCTCTCGCGAACCTGGTCGAGCAAGCGGGTGGAGCGAAGAGCAGGTGTGCCGGGTTTCATGCCTGATTTATAACTGTAAAAATACACAGTACAAAACGGGCAACCAGTTGATGCACAACAAATTTCAGGAGGATTCAGTGTCCAGAATATCCCGCACAGTCCAACTTATCTGGCAGAGTCTGCGGGATACATTACGTTAGACCCTCACTCTCCAGGAGAAAGCACCGCATGCGCAGATGGGAAAGAAGACTAAAAGACCTGTCGATGTCATTAGAGGCGTGTGGCACAAGCTATTTCGATCCTGAACGCTTCAGACTTAATGCAAACCACTTTTTGACCACGGCCAGAACTGTGTCCTTTCTTTTTCAAAAGGACAAGGCTTCAATTCAAGACTTTGACGCGTGGCATCTCAATAACATATACAACCCATGGCATGCTGACACCATAATGAAATGGTCCATTGCCTCACGCAATACCATTGAAAAAGAGGGTGACTTAGACTTGCACAGCACCGTTAACGCAACATTAATATTTGGTTACATCGAAGAACAAGATGTGGCGATTTCGCTAGAAAAACAAACGTATCTCAACGCGAGCGTCAAACGACTCATTCGCTTTGCGCGAACCAAGCTACCATCCGGCGTCTCTGATTCAGCAGTTATTCGGGTAGACCGCCGATGGGTCGCAAACACCTTGCCAGAATTCGAACTCCTTCAAGCATTCAGATACATATACACAAGAATGCACGAAGCGTGTGAGTCCCTTTCAAAGCACTTACATACTAGCCTCGAATCCTCAATACCCGAACCAACCTCATTTGATGAAACCTCTACCGGAAGCAGGGGCACTCATTACATCCCACTTAATTCAAACCTCATACACACGGTGGTAGCCCAAAGACATTCTGTAGACAAAAATTTCAATCCCCCACCTTGGTTAAATAAAATAAGCGAAGACAAAAATCTCGCCCCACCAAACTCTCTGCCTACGCTTATGGAATTTCATGAGAAAATGGCACATGCCAACTTCATGGCTTTCGGCAACCATCTTGCCATGCTATGGCTGTATAACGATAAATTCGAGCCAATAGATTTTATTGGCACCGCGCCGGAAAATCAAACCGCAAAGTTTATATTTTGGCGAACCGTATCAGATAGGATTCACTACCTGAAGGCAAAATACCTAATATGGGTTTCAGAAGCTTGGATTCGAAAAGGTGTAGACAAGCGAATGCGAACACCAGTTCGAAATTTGCCGATAATCGGAGAATTCTTGCAAGTGGTAGGCATCGGCGGAGAAGATCAATACCTTAAGGTGAGTTGGGACATAAAGCGAGAAAATAAGGATTCGACTCCAAATCTTGTGCTTCGCCCCCCTCCGGAGGGAGACTACAAAGAGGAGGTTAACTATCTAATTCCTGCGCGTCGGGCTCTGAATAAGGTCAATAACTCTTGCGCCAAAAAGGTCTAACCCCGCGTATATGGACTCCCCCCCAACAGCAAGAAACTGACCGATATGTTGGCTGTTGGGGAAGCGCCTGCAGTCGACTATCCGGCATCTGAGGTGGGCTCTGATGTGGCCCGTGCCGACATGGAATCTGCGACACCGAGGCGCCAGTCGCTACAAGCGGCTGCAAATGAGCCGGAAGAGTTATCGGCGTCTGTCTGTGTGGGGTGAACCCGGTTGGCCTTGATGGTCGATCAATCTCGTCGCACCGCGTGATGGGTGTTCGGTCTTCGCGCTCTTTTCCTGGTGACGGCTGTTTGGATGTTGGCTGTTCAGGCCGGCATCACAAAGCTCTCCCTTTTGATCTTCTTGCTAAGCCGCACGGTTTGTTCGCCGAACGGCTCCTTGTCCCGCAGCGTGGCGTAACAGATGCGCGCCAGCTTGTTGGCCAGCGCGCACGGGCGCCGGAGCAGGCTTCCTTGCCGAAAAGGCAGGCGGGCAGCGAGGCGACAAGTTCAAGCAGTTTGCCGCGTGCAACGCTGGGCCGCACCAGCGCGAGCTTGCCTGTGGCGTCTACGCCATGGACGGCAAAGACATTCTTGGCGAGATCAATGCCGATGGTGACAATGGTCATGACTTCCCCTTCCAAAAAACGAGCGAGTTGATGAGAGATCGCACTTCCCATCGTGGCACCTGGATGCCGTGCCCCGCAACTGCGCGGACACTTGGGACGGGGAAGGCCCTTTCATCCGTTAGGCATTACATGAACTGGCCCCCGAGGAAATCAAGAAAACTCATGTTGGTGTTGGCGGCGCTCCTGCTTTTCTCGACATACCCTAGGTTAGTCATGGCGCGGGGTTATCACAGCAACTCCACAATCCCTGACTGGATGGTTTCTCTTATCCTCATTGTTGGAGCAGTATTTCTAATCGTGTTTTCTTTTGTAAATGCATTTGAGAATTGGCGTAACAAGATTTTCTTAAAGTCTGTAACCTGGTGGGTGGTAGCAGGCCTTTCGTGCTGGCTAATTATCAGTCAATTAAACTGGAGCTATGTACTTGGCTTCGGGCTTTTAGGTGCCTCCTGGTTTTTGTTTTGCTTCGGTATTCTTGCAGTCCGGTTTGTACTCAAGCTTTTTGTTGGCATTTTGTTCAAACCAGCGCAATATGCGTCAATCGAGGAATTTATACGAGGGGTGGCTTTCGTCGGCAGCTTGATTGGTTTTGTTCTTATGGGTGCGATGATATTTGTTGGCATTCCAATATTTATCATCTCTAAGCTTTTCGGGCTGTGGGATTAAGCCGCTATGCCTAACAAACGCTTCGATAGAGACGCTCCGCGAGCAAGCTTCGCTTGCTGTTTCCGCGCCCTTCAAGCTGCACGTTAACGCTGATGTCTGAGTCACTTCAATATCGAGTCGGCGGCTGCGTCGTTGCGTTGCTCTTTGCTTTGGGAGTGCCGGCGTTCCTCTTGGGGCCATTCCTATTTGGTGGGGTTCAGTTCGAGCTCGTTTCAGGATTTGCACTTTGGTCTTCTGTTGGAATAGCCATCTTTGGTATGTAGCTGGCCTTGGTCTGTGTTCTCGCCGATGCTGAGGTTGTGGAGAAAGTTGTGGCGCCGTTCGCGGGCTCCGAGGTTGTTGTCCTCTTCTTGCCCTATATGCTTTTTGTGGGAACAGTGGCCTTGTGGCGCCGCCTTTTGAGCAGGAGTAAGGGTGCATAGGTTTCTCATGGCCCGCATTGACATGACAGATCGGCGCCTGGGTCGAGCCCCCGGCGGGGCGAATGCGCAAACGTCCGTGAAGGAGGGCCCGATGGAAGCGTGGGGGCGGTTCCCGGCCAATCCCGTCGGCGACTGGCCGACGAGGTCACAGCAATGAACTCCCTGAGCGACACCGCCAGATTGGCCATTGACGCCTATGGCGGCGCGGATCGATGGCTTGGCAGCAAGCGGGTGCGCGCCGTGGTCAGTGCCAACGGTCTGGCGTTCACCTTGAAACGGCGGCCCGCGTTCGAGCGCGCCCTTGTCGAGTGTGACATTCATCGCCCGTTCTGCCGCCTGACGCCGATCGGTCGCCGGCCCGATGTCACCGGCGTGTTGGATGGGCAGGACGTGCGGTTGGAGGACGCCTCGGGGGCGGTGATGGCCCAACGTGAATCGGCGCGAATGTTCTTCCCCTTTGGCCGGCGGACGTTCTGGTGGGACGACATGGATATGGCCTGGTTCGCCTGTTATGCGTTCTGGAACTACTTCACGCTGCCCCGCTTGCTTTTGAATCCTGACATCACCTGGAGCGAGCTGGAGGCGGGCCATCTGAAGGCGGAGTTTCCGGCGCACATTCCCACCCACTGCCCGACCCAGCATTTCCGTTTCGACACGATCAGCGGCCTCCTGATCCGGCATGACTACACCGCCGCTGTCGTCGCCCCCGTCGCGCACGCCGCCAACGTGGTGCTGCGCCATTCACAGCAAGCGGGCCTGTGTTACGCCGCAGAAAGACGGGTCACGCCCATCGGCTTTCGCAACCGGGCGTTGTCCGGGCCCGTGCTGATCCATATCCTGGTCCAAGATTTCGCTTTGGAAGCGTAGACGGCACATCCCCCAGGGGAGCGGACGCCAGAACCGGGCCCCCGCGGGCTGGCAGAGGGCGATCCAGGGCAAAAGTGGTCCATACCCAGCGTGAAATGGTCATTTTTCGCTATGGTTATTGATGGTTCGTCAGGAGTTGCAACCGGTTTGCCTGGGCGTCGGACGTCAAGAAGCCGCAAACCCGTCGCTTGACATTCGTATCCATATAGATACAGTGCAAGCATGTTCACAGTACATCAGACACAGTAGCTCCAAGACTGGCTTGTACTTCACGAAACGCCAGAACGTGCTCATCGTCATGCTCGCTGGCGGTGACAAATCAACACAGGCAAGAGACATCAAGCGAGCAGAAAAGCTCTTGCAACAGTTGGAGCTTGAATGATGAGTACCTCCAAGACAAAGGCAAAGCTTCTTCCGTTCGATGCGGCTCGTTACCTCACCGATGACAATGCCATTGCCGAGTACATGACCGCGGTTCTGGAGACAGAAGACACAGATCTTCTGCTGCTCGCGCTCAGCGACGTTGCACGCGCCAAGGGAATGGCGCAAGTCGCCAAAGATGCGGGCCTGGGTCGCGAGAGTCTTTACAAGGCCCTCGCACCGGGCGCAAAGCCGCGCCTCGACACCATCCTCAAGGTCGCTCGTGCCCTCGGGGTGAGGTTTTCAGCGCGTCCCGCGTGACGCCAACCCTTCCATCGGCGGGACTCGCCCCGGCACCTTCTCTTCATGAAGCTCTTCAAGTCCTATCGTTGCCGAGATTGCGGTGAGGTATCCAGCCTTGCCAAGCCATCGAGCAGGTGCCCGGCTTGCGGATCAATCTACCTGCTTCCCACCGATATGCGGCCGCCGCGCATCTCCGGCAAGGTCAAAATTACCCTCAGCGAGCGATTTCTCAGCTTGATATTTGGCGCATTCTTCGGCTTTCTCACGTTTTTTATATGGGGTGTGGTATTGCTCGTAAAAGGCGGGCCCGCCGCAGGCAAAGCTGCAGGGGCTGCTTTTTATATGGGGTTGAAATTTTCGATCGCGCTTTCTCTCGCGGTCGGAATAGCGGGATTTATTTTTGGCTCGGAGAAACAGGCGCGGTTGCTGGGGATTCTGTGGGGCACGGACAGAGAAATAAATCAACGCGTGGCAGAAATCGACGATAAACTCCGCTCGGTTTCATTCAACTTTCCACACTGGCTGGCCTATCTGATTCTGGGACTGGTCATCGTTGGCACCTTCGGCTATATGGCTGCACAGCTGTAAACATGCGGATCCGGTCCGCAGGCGGCTCGGCGCAGTGCAAAAGCAGTGACCGCACCATGACCTGTGCGTGATGCATCCACCAGACACGGCCTTCCGGAGCGCCGGTGAGTTGACTTCGTACCCGTTTCAGTACCGCCCGGAATGTGAGCCTGTTGGTCCTCCATCTCCCGCAGGAAGGGTTCCATGCCGGATTTTTCCGGGCATCACCCCCAAAATCATGCCAACGGCGCCAGTTTTCTACATTATTGCCCGGTACCCATCGTAAAAAGGTCATCTTTAGCTCTCCTTTTTATATCAGGAGACACCATGGCAACGGAGATTCAGCGTGTAGTCGGACTGTTTGGCGCCTGGCTCAAGCGGTTTCCCGGCGGCACGCCGGGGCCCTACCCACCGGCCTTTTCTTAGGAGAATGCGCCATCGACGGCGGAGACGCCCAAACGTTCGCTACAGCGGGATGCCATCGGCTGCCACTGAACTAGACTACTAGGGATGCCTCACCCAACCAAGCAGGCCCAACATATTCCCAATAAATGGCCATGAATATCAAAAATCCCGCACGCTTCAATCAGAAATTGCAGGAGGTCATGCAGGGCTTATATGAGTTGTTCGAATTGTCCAGAGAGCACGAGTTAAGCCCCGTCGGTGAAGACGGTGTGGTTCGGTACGATGAGGCGTACGGCAAGACCAACTTTCAAGTATCCGGTCAATTCGATCGACCATCGGAATTTCTGCAAACACTGCTCGACATCGTTCGGGTGAATTTTGAGCCAAGGGTGCTTGGCACTTTTTTTCTGAACTCCAATATGGCGTTTCTCCATGACGCAACCCCCGGTGTGCCGTTTCAGTTGGGCTATGTTTCCATCGTCAGCGCACCCAATAAGCCGTTCCGTGCGTTCTGGGAAGAAGATGTGGTTCCGTATATCAAAGAGTGCGGCTACTCCGTGGAAGATGCCTCCTCGATATTTGCCGTGGCATCAACCGGCGAAGGAAATTTCAACTTTAATTTAGTCAGGTCCGTAACCGCCACTTTGAAATCAGGATTTACTGTGGAAGAAGCGCTGCAGCTGATAGCCGCAGCGGCCGACGAGACGGATGAGGAACCAGCCAAACGGATTCATGCCGGCTATTGTCTGGATGCTGCATTGGAGAATAAAACGCGATTATCGCTGTGGTTGTTTATCCAATCGCGCGGTTGCACCCTCCAATAGAAAATCTGGCAATATATTCATCCAGACCCCAAGCCGTAACGGAGAATCGTCCATGCCCGCAGAAATCGTTCCGTCCAGTTTCTGGGTACGCTGGTTGCAGGCGGTGGCGGCGGGGGTCATCGCCTTCGGCTTGCTGCTGGTGCTGGCGCCGGGCCTTGCGCGGCAAGGGTTTTCACTGCTGGTCTACGCCGATACGGCCGGGATTGACGCCTTCGGTGACACCGCCGTACGGTATGTCGGCCTTACCCACGCGGTCATCGGGGGCCTGATGGTGGGCTGGGGCACGGCGATGCTGTACGCCGTACGGGTCCTGTTCGCCCGGGGCCGCGCCGAAGGCTGGACCCTGATTACGCTGTCGATCACGGCCTGGTACTTGCCGGACACCGCCTATTCGCTGCTGTCCGGTTTCTGGCAGAACGCGGTGCTCAACACGGTGTTCCTGACCCTGTTCGCGCTGCCGCTGTGGGCCACCCGCGCCATGCGGGGCTGAGGCAGGCGCCGGGCGACTGCAACCTTGGTGGCGACGCGATGCACCCGCTGCTGCAATCCCTCTCCGGCGGCGACCGCCGGTCCATCGGTCACGCCGGGCGGGCCGTGCAGGCGGTTCTGGCGCATCCGGAATGGCTCGCGGTCCTTTTTGAGGGCATCGAAGCCCCCGATCCGGTCTTGCGCATGCGTTGCGCGGATGCCATCGAGAAAATCACGGCCCGCCGGCCGGCGCTTTCTGCCCGATATCACCCGGCACCTTGCCGAGTTGGCCGCCACCGGCACACCCGCCATGAAAGCGCGCGGGCATAAACTGCTGCGGGTTCTGCGAAAAGAATTTCCGGCATGAATGATGCGGACGAATCCGGTCATCGGGGTTCGGTCGCTTTTTGTCCAGATCACCTTGATCGAGAATGCCGAGGGCAACTTGATCTCTCGCGGCAGGCCGCCGACGCGGCAGAAAGGCAAACACCATGGCAACCGAGATTCAGTGTCAATGCGGGCTGTTTCGCGCCCGGCTCAAGGCGTTTCCGGGCGGCACGCCGGGGCGGCTGGTGTGTTATTGCGATGACTGCCAGACCTATCTGCGCCACCTTGGGCGCCGCGACCTGCTGGACGACAACGGCGGCACGGAGGTGATTCCGGCCTATCCGGCCGATGTCGAGATCCTCAGCGGGCGCGAGCAGTTGGCCTGTGTGCGGCTGTCGCCCGGGGGAACCTACCGGTTTTTCACGCGCTGCTGCAATACGCCGGTGGCCAACACCCGGCCCGGGATGCCGTGGGCGGGTTTCTTGCGCGGGGTGTACACGGCCAACCCGTCCCTGGCGCTGGATGCGACCCTGGGCCCGGTGCGCAGCCGCATCATGGGCCGCTTCGCCACCGGGACGCCGCCGGCCGGCACCGCCGACAAGTTCAACCTGAAGGCCATGGCGTCGGTGATGCCGTTCATCGCGAAGGGCAAACTCACCGGCAAATCCGCGCCATCGCCCTTCTTCGAGGAAGACGGCCAGACGCCGATCGTGACGCCACAGGTGCTGACCAAAGCCGAGCGGCAGGCCGCGCGGCCGTGACACGGGCCCATTGGCCCCTTGGGCCCGCGCGGGGCTGCACGGCGCAGATCGCTGCTAAAGTCAAAACCCCCGGGGAGAGCCTTGCGGTGATTCCATGAATGCATTTGTCGGAGATCAGGCATGCGGTTGACACACTCAGCCCGAACACGCGTCAGAGGCCACTTGACCAGTTGGGGGCTCGCAATACTCGCTGGCCCGGGTGCGGTGACGGGGGCGTTTGCCCAGATGGACGCAGCGCTGGCGGACGCCTGCTATCGCAAGGCCGTTGCGCTCGATCAGGCGCGGCTTGGTCTGGTGGAAACGACCTGCCGGAAGATTGCGCTCTACCAGGGCGAGTGCGCAGGTGCTCGGGGTGCGGCCGGATCGGTCGATCTCTGGCGCTCGACCCTGCAGGCGATGAACCGCAGTTGCTCCAGCGCGCCCGCGCCCGCACCCGCACCCGCGCCCGCGCCTCAAGCTGCCGAGCCCGCCCCAAACCCGCCCAATCCGACCCGTCCGGTCAGACCCGGGGGCTGGGGCGCCAGCCACTGCCTGACCGTCGGCAAGGTCTGGAGCGGCGGCATCAGCAGTGAAAGCGCGGTGCTCAAAAACAGCTGCAACGAAATGGTCCGATACACCTACTGCGTGGACAGTGCCGGAGACGGTGTCGTGTCCTGCCGGAAGCAAAAGTTCGGCGCCGGCAGCGTCCGCGCCAACAGCGAATCGGCCATCACCGTCATGGGCGAGACAAGGCCAATGCGGGTGCACTGGAATGCCTGCTTCGACGGCGGGCAGTCCGTCTGGCCGCTGGATGGGCAATTCAACGGTGGTGAACTCGTTGCCGAGTGTCGGCCACTCATGGGAGGGCGCTAGACATGCCGCGTTTTCTGGTTGCCGTGTTCGGTCTGGCGTTGCCGCTGTGGCTGGCTTGCGGCGCTTCCCACGCGCAGTTTCCGTCCGGGCCGGTTCGGATTGTGGTTCCGTACCCGGCTGGCGGGGTTTCCGATCTGGCGACCCGTGCCCTGGCGCCCGGGTTGTCCGCCGCGCTGGGGAGCCCCGTGGTGGTCGAAAACCTGCCCGGGGCGAGTGGTCTGGTCGCAACACACAAGGTGTCCCAGTCGCCACCCGATGGCCACACGGTGCTGATGCATCAGGGCACTCTGGCGCTGTACCCCGGGCTGATCCGTTCCACCAGCTTCGACCCGCTCCAAATCCTGGAACCGTTGGGGGTGTTTGCCGAAGTCCCGCTGATCGTCGTCGGCAAACCGGGCCTCACCGCGCGCAGCGTGGCGGAGCTGGCGCGACAGGACACCCCGGTGCCCGCATCGCCGGGGCCGGGCTCGTTGTCCCATGTGTGCACACTGATGGTCATTCGCGCCGCGGGAATCGCCGCACGCGACATCGTGCATTACCGGGGCACCGGACCCGCGCTGACTGATCTGATGAGCGGCCAGACCGACTTCATGTGCATCGAAGCGACCGGTGCCGACGCGCAGATCGCTGCCGGACGCCTGAAGCGGCTGGGCCAGCCGGAGCCACCGGCGTCGAACTGGTTCGGACTGTATGCGCCCAAGGGCACACCGCCCGACCGCATCGCGCGAATCAACGAGGCCATCCGCAGCGCTGCGCGCGGCGATGCGGTCCTGGCGAACCTGCAGCATGTTTCGGGCACGGCGGTGCGCGATGAACGCTCCCGTCCGGAGGGTCACCGGCAATTCATGCAACGGGAGATCGCCCGATGGACGCCCCCGGCCGTCGCCAGCGGCAGCACGCTGGACATGCCGCCCATGAACGCGCCGACCGCTCCGCCGGCGGCGGCGCCCTCCCACAGCCCGCAGGGCGCCTCGCCATCAGGAGCGTCGGCGTCGCGCGGCGGGTCGGGAGTTCTGGACTAGGGTCCTGCGCTCCCATGAAACTCGGCTACACCATCATCTACGTGCCCGACGTCGCGGCGTCGCTGGCGTTTTTTGAGCAGGCGTTCGGGCTGTCGCGGCGGTTTCTGCACGAAGGCGGCGACTATGGCGAACTGGCCACGGGAGAGACCACCCTGGCGTTTGCGTCACTGGCCCTGGGCCGCGCCCATTTTCCGGACGGTTTTGTCGCAGCCAGCGAGTCGCGCTTGCCGCTGGGAATGGAGATCGCACTGGTGACGTCCGACGTTGCCGCTGCCTATGCCCGGGCGCTGGCTGCCGGTGCCACCGCCTTGCAAGCGCCCGAGTCCAAGCCGTGGGGGCAGGTGGTTTCGTACGTCCGCTGTCCGGACGGCACGCTGGTCGAGCTCTGTTCGCCGGTCGCGGGCTGAGGGGGCGCTTCGCCGGGACCGTTTATGTGTTCGATTAGCACATACCCAGCGCAAAAAGGTCATCCAGCGCTATTTTTTGCAGAGTGATTCAGCGTTCCCTGAGCAGCCGTTGCGGCGCCAGCGCCCGCGCGTTCCGCGAGCGCATCCTGGGGGCAAGGGCGCGCTGAAGCGGTGAGCGGTGGCGGGGTCGGCGCCTCTGGATAGCCATATCGGTGTATGGCTTCAAATATGGGTTTATGCTAGGCTGTGCCCATGGCAAAAGCTCGCTTTGACTGGGACCCTGACAAGGACAACCAGAATCAGTTGAAGCACGGTGTTGCTTTTTCCCGGGCCCAATACGCCTTCGCGGATCCACAGCGCGTCATCGCCAGGGACGAGACACACAGCAAGACCGAAGAGCGGTTCTATTGTTTTGGCGCGGTGGACGGTGGCGTGCTGACCGTGCGGTTTACTTACCGGGCTTCGGTCATTCGAATCATCGGCGCTGGATACTGGCGCAAAGGAAAGGCGATTTATGAACGCGAAAACGCAGGGTAGTGGCGTCTCGGGGCGGGTGCCTGGCGGCAGCCGCCGACGTGCCGCCGCGACAGGCATCAACTACAGCGATGAGCCACTCGGCGATGTGCAGGTGGTTCCGGACTTCCTTCCGTCGCCGGCGGAATTGGCCTTTCGCGAAGAAGGCGTGAAAGTCACTTTGGCTTTGAGCAAGAAGAGCATCGATTTCTTCAAGTCCGAGGCCTCGAAGCACCATACGCAGTACCAGCGCATGATTCGCCGCCTGCTCGACGCGTATGTCGATGGGCAGACCCCCCCTCGGCCGTCGACACCGTCGTCGCGCAAATAGCCGCAACGGCATTGCCTCCTGATCCGTCCTTTGAGGGGTCAGGAGGCCGGAGATTCGGCCAGGCCGGCGCCCGGCCTCCCCACCCCCCGCCGTGGAATCGGCGTCGAGAACACGATCGACGTGCGCGTCTCGCCATAGATGTTGATCGACGCGATCAGCGTTTCCAGATGCACCAGGTCGGTGGCCACGACGGTCATCAGGTACGAGTCCGCGCCGCTCACGTGGTGGCACTCCAGCACCTCCGGCATCTGCGTGAGTCGCTCGATCAGCTGGCGCTTGCCCGGCTGCGGCACGTTGATGCCCACCACCGCGCGCACGCCGTAGCCCAGCGCGGCGGGCGACACCTCGGCGTGCATGCCAGTGATGACACCGGCTTCTTCCAGCCGTTTGATGCGCTCGGCCGTGGCCGGCAGTGAGAGACCCGCCACCTGCGCCAGCGCCTTCAGCGGCTGGCGTCCGTCGGCCTGCAGGGCTTGCAGCAGGCGCCAGGCTTTGTCATCGAGTTGCAACATGGGTTTTCTCCGCGAATCAACAAACGCCTGCCATTTTCTTGCAACCGATGCCGTTGGCCTGAATTCCGGCATGGTCCTGCGGCCGGCAAGCCCCTAGCATTCAGGCATGACCAACGATGTGTTCATCCTCTTTGCCAAGGCGCTGGCCGTGGGCCTGCTGATTGCCGCACCCGTGGGCCCGATCGGCCTGCTCACCATCAACCGCACCCTGGACCAAGGGCGCCTGGCCGGACTGGCCACCGGGCTGGGCGCGGCCTGCGCCGACGCGGTGTACGGCGCCATCGGCGCGTTCGGCGTGACGCAGGTGATCCACTGGCTGGTGGGCGCCCGTGATGCGCTGGCCCTTGGCGGTGGCGCGATGCTGCTGTGGATGGCCTGGCGCACGGTGACCCAACCCGTCGCCACGGAGGCTGCCGCGCTGCCCAGCCGCTCGGACCTGCTGCGCTGTTTTGCGGGCACCTTTGTGCTCACGTTGTCCAACCCGGCCACCATCGTCTCGTTCATCGCAGTCTTTGCCGCCATGGCCGGCGGCGGCACGCAGCACCTGAGCGCCGCCCCCATGGTGGCGGGCGTGTGGCTGGGCTCGGCGCTCTGGTGGCTGGGCCTGACCACCGTCGTGGGCCGCTGGCGCCACCATTTCAGCACGGCCTGGCGGCGGCGGATCAATGTTCTGTCGGGTGCGCTGCTGGCCGGGTTTGCGCTGTGGCAGTGGGCGGGCGTGTTCTGGGGCCCAGGCTAGGCGGCGCGGCCTGTTCGCGGCATCCTGGAGGGCATTTCAGAGGTGATTTTGTGGTGTTTTATGCCACTTCCCAGCGCAGAATGGTCATCGGCAGCTATGGGTTCAGGAGTGGTTCAGGCGGTCTTCAGCAAGCGCTGCGGCGCCAGCGCACGCGCCTGTCGCAAGGGCACGGGCAACGGCTCACCGTCGAGCTGCGTCGCAAGCAGCTCGCCGCACAACACCGCCAGGGTCATGCCGCGGGCGCCCATGCCGGTGCTCACCAGCAGGCCGGGCAGGGCGGTGGCGTCCACCGCGCCGACCACGGGCAGGCGGTCGGGCACGGTGCAGCGCACGGCGGCCCAGGCGCGGGCGACGCCGCTGGCGATCTGCGGCGCCAGGGCGGCGGCGCTGGCCGGCAGCAGCACCGCCAGTTTGGCGGCCACCTCGGCGGTGTCGGTGTCGCGCAGCACCGGCTCGCGGCAGCCGCGCTCGAAGGTGGAGCCCAGCACCCAGCCGGGCACACCGTCCACCGGCACCCCGGTGATGAAGTTGCCCAGGCCATTGACCGGAAATGGCGGCAGCGGGTGCGGGGCCGGCGGCATGGGGCCGAACAGCAGCTGGCCGCGCAGCGGGTTCAGCGGCAGGGCGGGGGCGCGGGCGGTGTGCAGCAGGTTCAGGCTGTCGAAACCGGCGGCCACCACCACCAGCGGCGCCTGGGCCAGCACGGTGCCGTCGGGCGCCAGCGCGGTCCAGCCGGGCAGGCCGGAATCGGGCGCGGTTGAAGGGTGATCACCGCCTTGCCGCAGCGCCGCCACCGGCGTGTCCGGTCGCCAGGTGATGCCGGGGGCGGCCAGCATCGCGGCCACCAGCGCGGGGGCGCGCACCCAGCCGGCGCGGGCATGCCAGTGCGCGGGGCTGGCGTCGTCCAGGCCGGCGGCGGCGCGCTGCCCGGCGCTGGCCGGATGGCTCCAGGCGTGGCCGGGTGAGGCCGGGTCGGCCCAGCCGGCGGGCAGTTCGCGGCTATCTTTCAGGCGGCGCTCCAGCACGCCACACGCGTCCCAGCCGTCGCCGCCCGGCAGCAGCGCGGCGGCTCGGGCCAGGGTGGCCATCACGCCGCTGCGGCTGAGCTGGCTCAGCAGCCGGTCGTCTGGTGACACATGCGGCGCCACCACACCGGCCGGCAGGCCCGACGCGCCCGCTGCGGGCGCCGCGCCGCGGTCCAGCACGGTGACCAACCAGCCGCGCTGCGCCAGGCTGTACGCGGCCGAGGCCCCCGCCAGACCCGCGCCGAGGACAAGGGCGCGCCGGTCGGCCCCGGCCCAGGGGGCCACCGGGGGGCCGTCGGGTCGGCGGGGCTGCCAGGCCGGGTCCCGGGTGGCGCGCAGGCAGTCGCGCTTGGGCGGCAGGCCGGGCGCTTTTTCCACCACAAAGCCGTTTTGCGCCAGGCCGTCGCGCACGCTGCGGGCAACGGTCCAGGTGGCCACCCGGGTGCCGCGCCGGCACAGGTGACTCACGGCTTTCAGCGTGGGGATGTCCCACATGTCGGGATTCAGCGCGGGGGTGAAACCGTCCAGAAACACGGCATCGGCCTCGAAGCGCAACTCGCGCAGCATGGCGCGCACCTCGCCGATGCACAGCGTCAGCCGCACCCGGTCGTTGTCAAAGGCCAGGTGATGAAAGCCGGGCAGGAGGCCGGCCCAGCGCGCGGCCAGTTGCTGCGCCAGCGGGCCGAGTTCGGGGTAGGGTGCCACGCTGCGTTGCAGGTCATCGGCGGTCGGTGGCCAGGCTTCTATGGCCACGTAATGCAAATGGCGCGGGGCGAGCGGATCGTCGCGCCAGGCCTGCCAGGTGGCCAGGAAGTTCAGGCCCAGGCCAAAGCCGGTTTCCAGAATCGTCCAGCGCGGTGCCCCGCGCCAGGCATGGGGCAGCGCGCAACCCTCCAGAAAGACGTTGCGGGCCTGCAGAAGGCCGCCGCGCCCGTCGTCGCCGTCGCCGCGGTAGCGGTCGTTGAAGCGCGGGTTGTGCGGCGTGCCGTCGGGCAGCCAGTGCACCGGGGAGTGGATTGAAGGGTTCACTCAGGTTGCCAGAGGGCTCTGCCGGCCCTGTCTGCCTGGCCGGTAGCCGCGCCCGGCACCCGCCATGGCGTGCGCGCGGGCGCCATCAGGCCACAGGGACCGCCCGGTCAGGGCGTTGGCGGGACGTAACCGGCGGCCTGGTCCGCGCCTTCGCCGAAAAAGTGCTTTTCCATCTGGCGGGCCAGGTACTGGCGGGCGCGCAGGTCGGCCAGATTGAGGCGGTTTTCATTGACCAGCATGGTCTGGTGCTTCAGCCAGGCCGCCCAGGCCTCCTTGCTGACACTTTCCCAGATGCGTTTGCCCAGGTCCCCCGGGTAGGGCGGAAAGTCCAGACCTTCGGCTTCCTTGCCGAGTTTGATGCAGTTGACGGTACGGGCCATGTGCGCCTCCAGAGGCAGTTCTTTAGATGATTCGGTTATTTGGAACTGAAAAAACAGTAGTTCCAGTTTTTACGGCTCGCCATCAGACTCCGTTCCGTTGTCCATCAAACGGTACTTTTCAACTCTCAAGGGAATCCGACCATGCAAACCCGCCGACACTTTAGCAAGCTTTCCCTGGCCCTCGCCCTCGCAGGGACGGCATGGAGCGCTTCGGCGCAAAACGCCGTGACCTTGCTCAATGTTTCCTACGATCCTACCCGCGAGCTGTACGTTGAATACAACGCGGCGTTCCAGAAGCACTGGAAGGCCAAGACCGGCCAGGACGTGACCATCAAACAGTCGCACGGCGGCTCGGGCAAGCAGGCGCGTTCGATCATCGACGGGCTGGACGCCGACGTGGCCACGCTCGCGCTGGCCGGCGACACCGACGCGCTGCACGCCAACGGAAACTGGATTCCCAAAGACTGGCAAAAGCGCCTGCCCCACAACAGCTCGCCCTACACGTCCACCATCGTGCTGGTGGTTCGCCAAGGCAACCCCAAGGGCATCAAGGATTGGGACGATCTGGTCCGCCCGGACGTCAAGGTCATCACGCCCAACCCCAAGACTTCGGGCGGCGCCCGCTGGAACTACCTGGCCGCCTGGGAATTCGCCAAACGCAAATACGGCGGCGATGCCAAGGCCAAAGAGTTCATCACCAGGCTGTATGGCAACGTTCCGGTGCTGGACACCGGCGCCCGCGGCTCGTCGGTGACCTTTGCCCAGCGCAACCAGGGCGATGTGTTCATCAGCTGGGAGAACGAGGCATATCTGCTGGAGAAGGAATTCGGCAGCAAGGTGGACTTCATCTACCCGTCGCTGTCCATCCTGGCCGAGCCCGCCGTGACGGTGGTCGACAAGAACGTGGACAAGAAGGGCACCCGCGCCGTGGCCGAGGAGTACCTGAAATACCTCTACACCGAGGAAGCGCAGGACCTGATCGGCAAACATTTCTACCGCCCGATCTCGGCCAAGGCCCAGGCGAAATACGCCAAACAACTGCCCAAACTGAACCTGTTCCGCATCGAGGACGCCTTTGGCGGATGGGAGCAGGCCACCAAGGTCCACTTTGTCGATGGCGCGGTGTTTGACCAGATCTTCGCCGCTCGAAAATAGGCGCCGCCGAAACCCGAAACCGGGCCGACACCGATTGATTTGTGTCAAGCCTGTCAGATCGGGCCCCTTTAGAATCGCGGCTCTTGTCAACTCCCGAACTGACCTCTGCCCGGCGCCGTTTGTGCAGTGCCGGTGTATGCCGCCAACAACCCCGAATGAGCGCCTTTCACGAAGAAAAAGTCCTGACGGTTCACCACTGGACTGACCGCCTGTTTTCCTTCACCACCACCCGGGATCCCGGGCTGCGGTTTTCCAACGGGCATTTCACGATGATCGGCCTGCGGGTTGACGGCAAGCCTTTGTTGCGCGCCTACAGCATTGCCAGCGCCAACTATGAAGAGACGATGGAGTTCCTGTCCATCAAGGTGCAAAACGGTCCGCTGACGTCCCGCCTGCAGCACATCCAGCCGGGTGACACCATCATCGTCGGCAAAAAACCCACCGGCACGCTGCTGATCGACTACCTGCTGCCAGCCAAGCGGCTGTACCTGCTGGGCACCGGAACCGGGCTGGCACCGTACATGAGCATCATCCGCGACCCGGAAACCTACGAAAAATTCCAGCAGGTGGTGCTGATTCACGGCGTGCGCCAGGTCAACGAGCTGGCCTACCACGACTACATCACGAAGGAGCTGCCCCAGCACGAGTTCCTGGGCGAGATGGTCAGCAAGCAGCTGCTGTATTACCCCACGGTGACGCGCGAGCCGTTCCGCAACCAGGGGCGTATTCCCACACTGCTGGAAAACGGCACCATCGCCAAGGCGTTTGGCATCCCCGAACTCAGCCCGCTCGAAGACCGCGTGATGATCTGCGGCAGCCCCGAGATGCTGCGCGACCTGAAATCCCTGTGCGAGCGGCGGGACTTCGCCGAAGGCAGCACCACCACACCGGGTGATTTTGTCATCGAGCGCGCCTTTGTGAGCTGAACACCCCGCCCACCGCCCTCCAGCCGCCCGCGAGGCGGCTTTTTTTCGTCTTTTTCGCCCATACCCACCGTAAAAAGGTGATTTCTAGCTATTGTTTCGGGAGTGAATGAAAACCCTTTCAAGGTCGCCGTTCGCACCGATAGTTGGCTGGCAGGGATCTTTAATGTCAAAAACGAATTAACAAACAACTATTTATTCGTTTGTGATCTGACGGACCGGTTCCAGAATCCGCCGCATTCGACTCACCCTCACGCTGTTACCGGGAACCTGTTCATGATCCAACCTGCCCTCCGCCTCACCCTGGCCGCGCTGGCCCTGTCCACCGCGACGCTGGCCTCCGCGCAAACCTCCACGCTCCTCAATGCCTCGTATGACGTGGCGCGCGAGTTCTACAAGGACTTCAACGCCGCCTACGTGGCCCATGTGAAGAAAACCACCGGCAAGGACATCAAGATCGACCAGTCGCACGGCGGCTCCAGTGCGCAGGCCCGAGCGGTGGCCGACGGGCTGGACGCCGATGTGGTGACCATGAACACCACCACCGACGTCGACTTCCTGGCCGACAAGGGGGTGGTGGCCAAGGACTGGCGCCAGAAATTCCCCAACAACGCCGCGCCCACCACCTCGACCATGCTGTTCCTGGTGCGCAACGGCAACCCCAAGGGCATCAAGGACTGGGACGACCTGGTCAAGCCCGGCGTGCAGGTCATTGTGGTGAACCCCAAGACCGGCGGCAACGGCCGCATGGCCTATCTGGCGGCCTGGGGTTCGGTGCGGGCCAAGGGCGGCACCGACGCGCAGGCGGCGGAGTTCGTCAGCAAGCTCTACAAGAACGTGCCAGTGCTGGCGCGCGGCGGGCGCGATGCCACCGGCATCTTTTTGCAACGCAACATCGGCGACGTGCTGGTGACCTTTGAGTCCGAAGTGGTGTCGGTGGACAACGAGTTCGGCGCCGGCAAGGTGGACGCCATCCACCCCAGCGCGTCCATCGTGGCCGAGAACCCGGTCGCGGTGGTCGAGCGCACCGCGGCCAAGAAGGGCTCCGGCGACGCGGCGCGGGCCTACCTGAACTTCCTCTACAGCCCCGAGGGGCAGGAAATCGCCGCCAGACACAACATCCGCCCCCGCAACGAGGCGGTGCTGAAGAAATACGCTGCGGCGTTCAAGCCGATCAAGCTGTTCACGGTGGAGCAGTATTTCGGCTCGCTGGCCGAGGCACAGAAAGTGCACTTCAACGACGGCGGCCAGTTCGACAAGCTCTACACCCAGGGCAAATAAACCATGTCCGCTTCTGTGACGGCGCTGCCGCTGCCGGCCGCCGGGGCCGGCGCGCGCCGCGCCAGCGCCCGGGTGCTGCCCGGCTTCAACCTCACGCTGGGCTTTGCGGTGCTTTACCTGAGCCTGATCGTGCTGATTCCGCTGTCGGCGCTGGTGCTCAAGACCCTGACACTCACCTGGCCGCAGTTCTGGGACGCGGTGACCTCGCCGCGGGTGATGGCCTCGTACCGCCTCACGTTCGGCGCATCGCTGATCGCGGCGCTGGTCAACGTGGTGGCCGGCCTGCTGGTGGCCTGGGTGCTGGTGCGCTATCCGTTTCCGGGCAAGAAGTTTGTCGATGCGCTGGTGGATCTGCCGTTTGCGCTGCCCACCGCCGTGGCCGGCATCTCGCTGACGGCGCTTCTGGCCGGCAACGGCTGGGTGGGGCAGTTCTTTGAGCCTTACGGCATCCAGCTCGCCTTCAACCCCAACGGCGTGGTGATCGCGCTGATCTTCATCGGCCTGCCGTTTGTGGTGCGCACGGTGCAGCCGGTGCTGGAAGACACCGAAAAAGAGCTGGAAGAAGCAGCCACCTGCCTGGGCGCCACGCGCTGGCAGACCTTCCGCCATGTGATCTTTCCGAGCATCGCGCCCGCGCTGCTGACCGGTTTTGCGATGGCGTTTGCCCGCGCGGTGGGGGAATACGGCTCGGTGATCTTCATTGCCGGCAACATGCCCATGGTGTCCGAGATCACCCCGCTGATCATCATCGGCAAGCTGGAGCAGTACGACTACGCCGGCGCCACCGCGGTGGCTTCGGTCATGCTGGTTATTTCCTTCATCCTGCTGCTGGTCATCAACGGATTGCAGGGCTGGCAGCGCAAGCGCTCCGCGGGAGCAATGGCATGAGCAACACCTCTTTGCGCTCGTCCCGCCGCGGCACCACCGAGGCGCCGTGGATCCGCTGGACGCTCACCGCCCTGGCGCTGGTGTTCATGGCCCTGTTTCTGGTGCTGCCGCTGGCCGCCGTGTTCACCGAGGCGCTGCGCAAAGGCGTGGACGCCTATTGGGAAGCGCTGAAGGAGCCCGATGCCTGGGCCGCGATCCGGCTGACGCTGATCACCGCCGCCGTGGCGGTGCCGATGAACCTGGTGTTCGGCGTGGCGGCCGCCTGGGCGATTGCCAAGTTCGAGTTCCGGGGCAAGTCCTTTCTGACCACGCTGATCGACCTGCCGTTTTCCGTCTCGCCGGTGGTGGCGGGCCTGATCTATGTGCTGGTGTTCGGCGCCCAGGGCTGGCTGGGCCCATGGCTGGCGCAGCACGACATCAAGATCGTGTTCGCCGTGCCCGGCATCATCCTCGCGACCGTGTTCGTGACCTTTCCGTTCATCGCGCGCGAACTGATCCCGCTGATGCAGGCGCAAGGCACCGACGAGGAGCAGGCCGCCATCGTGCTGGGCGCCACCGGCTGGCAGACCTTCTGGCACGTGACGCTGCCCAACATCAAGTGGGGGCTGGTCTACGGCGTGATCCTGTGCAACGCCCGGGCGATGGGCGAGTTCGGCGCGGTGTCGGTGGTGTCGGGCCACATCCGGGGCCAGACCAACACCATGCCGCTGCACGTGGAGGTGCTTTACAACGAGTACCAGTCGGTGGCCGCCTTCGCCGTGGCTTCGCTGCTGGCGCTGCTGGCGGTGCTGACGCTGGCGATCAAGAGTGTGGTGGAGTGGCGCTTCGAGCGCGACCGCCAGGCCGCCGCCGAACTGCCGCCCGAGCGTCCGGCCGTGCCCGAGCCGGTGGCACGACCGGCCGCCGCCTGAATTCCTTTCAGAGAGCTGATTCCATGAGCATCCAGATCCGTGACGTGAACAAGCATTTCGGCAGCTTCCACGCGCTGAAGAACGTCAACCTCGACATCGACTCCGGCGAACTGCTGGCGCTGCTGGGCCCGTCGGGCTGCGGCAAGACCACGCTGCTGCGCATCATCGCCGGCCTGGAAACGCCCGACACCGGCAGCATCCTGTTCAGCGGCGAAGACACCACCGACGTGCATGTGCGCGAGCGCAAC
Organism: Burkholderiaceae bacterium; assembly: GCA_016790575.1. Lineage (GTDB taxonomy): Bacteria > Pseudomonadota > Gammaproteobacteria > Burkholderiales > Burkholderiaceae_C > JAEUOU01. Next base: position 257,965 of record JAEUOU010000010.1, read on the forward strand.
GTGGGTTTCGTGTTCCAGCACTACGCGCTGTTTCGCCACATGACGGTGTTCGACAACGTGGCGTTTGGTCTGCGCATGAAGCCGCGCGGCCAGCGCCCGGGCGAGGCGCAGATCAAACAGAAGGTGACCGAGCTGCTGAAACTGGTGCAGCTGGACTGGATCGCCGACCGGTATCCGTCGCAGCTGTCGGGCGGACAGCGCCAGCGCATCGCCCTGGCCCGCGCGCTGGCGGTGGAGCCCAAGGTGCTGCTGCTCGACGAGCCCTTTGGCGCGCTGGACGCCAAAGTGCGCAAGGAACTGCGCCGCTGGCTGCGCCGCCTGCACGACGAGCTGCATGTCACCTCCATCTTCGTCACCCACGACCAGGAAGAGGCCCTGGAAGTGGCCGACCGCGTGGTGCTGATGAACCACGGCGTGATCGAGCAGGTCGGCTCGCCGCAGGATGTGTGGGACCACCCGGCCAGCCCCTTCGTCTACGGCTTCCTGGGCGACGTGAACCTGTTCCACGGCCGCGCGCACGAGGGCGAGGTGTTGATCGGCGAAGACCACCACGGCATCCGCCTGCACGCGCCCGAGCACCACGAGGCGCAGGACGCGAAGGCGTTCGCCTACGTTCGCCCGCATGACCTGGAAGTTAACCGCTACACGCCGGGCGCGAGCGGCCTGGTGGCGACACTGGAGCGGGCCATTGTGGTCGGCCCGATCGCCCGGCTGGAACTAATCCACGCCGGCGGCACTCCATCGGGCAGTCCTGAACTGATCGAGGCGCACCTGAGTGCGCAACAATTCAGGGATCTGGGCCTGAAGGACGGCGAAACGCTGGTGTTGACGCCACGCAAGGCCCGCGTCTTTGTGGAAGCCTGATGCTCTCTTCGCTGCTGAACCGCCTGTTCTCCGAACCCCGCCTTTTTTTCGCCGCCGTCGCGGCCACCTGCCTGGCATTGCTGGTCTATGGCATTGGCTACCTGCAACTGGTGGTCGGGCTGCATCCGTGCCCGATGTGCATCGTGCAGCGCTATGCGCTGATCGGGGTCATGCTGTTCGCGGCCGCCATCGCGCTGAGCAGCCGGCGCGGCGTTCACACGGCGGGCGGCGTGCTGGTGGTGCTGATGGCGGGTTTTGGCGCCTTCACGGCCGCGCGGCAGAGCTGGCTGCAGTGGTACCCGCCCGAGGTGGTCAGCTGCGGGCGCGACTTTTACGGAATGATCGAAAACTTCCCGCTCAAGCGGGCGCTGCCGATGATTTTCAAAGGCAGCGGCGATTGCAGCGCCGTGGACTGGACTTTTCTGGGCGGCACCATCGCCAACTGGTCGTTTGTGGTCTTCAGCGCGGTGATTGGCAGCACGCTGGTGCTGCTGTGGCGTCAGCGCCGGGCGTAATCCAATCCGTCGATTGCTATATTAAACATAGCTGAAAGTGACCTTTTTACGCTGGGTATGGGCGGTTTTCGCTCAAAACCGACGCGCTGGACGCGCCGCGCGCTCCCCGTCCGCCTTCAAGACAGCTTCTTGACCAGCACCTGGCTGCGGCGGTCCCAGTTGTATTTGCGCTTGCGCGCTTCGGGCAGCCAGTCCGGGTCGGCCTGGACAAAGCCGCGCTTGATGAACCAGTGCATGGTGCGGGTGGTCAGCACGAAGATGCTCTCCAGACCCATGGCGCGGGCGCGCTGTTCCACGCGCTTGAGCACTTTTTCGCCGTCCCCCTGGCCCTGACTCTGCGGCGAAACGGTGAGGGCGGCCATTTCGGCGGTTCGGCCTTCCGGGTAGGGGTAGAGCGCAGCGCAGGCGAAGATGACGCCGTCGTGCTCGATGATGGTGTAGTTGGCGATGTCGCGCTCGATTTCGGTGCGGCTGCGCTTGACCAGGGTGCCGTCTTTCTCGAACGGCTCGATCAGCTGCAGGATGCCGCCCACGTCGTCGGCGGTGGCCTCACGCAGGCTTTCGAGTTTTTCGTCGATCACCATGGTGCCGATGCCGTCGTGCACATAGATTTCCAGCAGCAGCGAGCCGTCCACCGCGAACGGAATGATGTGGCTGCGCTCCACCCCGGCCTTGCAGGCCTTGACACAGTGCTGCAGGTAGAACGCGATGTCGGTGGGTTCCCGGGCACCGGGCAGGCGGGCAAGCAATGCCTCGGCGGCGGCCAGCGGCAATTCGGTGTCGATCGGGTTGTCGTCGCCTGCCGGGGCGTCGGGCTGGACCCGGATGCCGGGGATTTCGGTGACAAAAATCAGTTTGTCGGCCTGCAAGGCAATGGCCACTGACGTGGCCACTTCCTCCATGGTGAGGTTGAAGGCCTCGCCGGTCGGCGAAAAACCGAACGGCGACAGCAGTACCAGGGCCCCCATGTCCAGCGTGCGGCTGATACCGGCGACATCGACCTTGCGCACCAGTCCGGAGTGCTGAAAGTCCACTCCGTCCACGATCCCCACCGGTCGGGCGGTGATGAAGTTGCCGCTGATGACCCGCACGGTGGAGCCCGCCATCGGCGTGTTGGGCAGGCCCTGGCTGAAGGCGGCCTCGATTTCATAGCGCAGCTGGCCGGCCGCCTCCTGGGCGCAGTCGAGCGCCACTTCGTCGGTGATGCGCATGCCGTGCGAATAGCGGGCCTCGTGGCCCTTGGCGCGCAGTTGTTCGTTGACCTGGGGGCGAAAGCCGTGCACCAGCACGATCTTCACGCCCATGCTCTGGATCATCGCCAGGTCCTGCGCCAGGTTGGGCAGCTTGCCGGCGGCAATCGCCTCGCCACAGACGCCGACAACAAAGGTCTGGTTGCGGAACTTGTGGATGTAGGGCGCCACCGACCGGAACAAGGGGACAAAGGTGAAATTGAAGACGGTGGACATGCGGCGCAGGCGGCTCGGTGACAGGGATAATCGTCGATTCTCCACCAAGTCTCCCCCGCCTGTGCCTCTTGCCCCGTCGCGCCTGCCGATCGAATTCCCGGACGCGCTGCCCGTGTCGGGCCGCCGCCACGAGATCATGGCCGCGCTGGAGCAGCACCAGGTGATCATCGTCTGCGGCGAAACCGGCTCGGGCAAGACCACGCAGCTGCCCAAGATTGCGCTGGCCCTGGGCCGGGGCCGGCTGAACGCACCGCCCGGGCCGGACGGCAAACCGCCGCGCGGGCGCCTGATCGGGCACACCCAGCCGCGCCGGATCGCCGCCAGCAGCGTGGCCAAACGCATCGCCGAAGAGCTCAAGACCCCGCTGGGCGAGGTGGTGGGCTACAAGGTGCGCTTCAACGACCGGCTGGGCCCGAACGCCTCGGTCAAGCTGATGACCGACGGCATTTTGCTGGCCGAAACGCAGACCGACCCGCTGCTCAAGGCCTACGACACGATCATCATCGACGAGGCCCACGAGCGCAGCCTGAACATCGACTTCCTGCTGGGTTACCTCAAGCAGATCCTGCCGCGCCGCCCGGACCTGAAGGTGATCGTCACCTCGGCCACCATCGACGCCGACCGGTTCGCCCAGCACTTCGGCACCCGCCAGCGCCTGCCGCGCGGGCGGCGCAAGGGTGAGCCTGCGCCCGGCACCGAGGGCGCGGAAGCCTCCATCGAATGGGGGCCATTGATTCCAGCGCCGGTGATCATGGTGTCCGGGCGCACCTTCCCGGTGGAGCAACGCTGGAAACCGTTCGAGGAAACCAAGGATTTCGGGCTGAACGAGGCCATTGCCGACGCGGTGGATGAGCTGTGGATGGGCGTCCGGCCGGCGCCGGGCCGCCCCAAGCCGGACGGGGCCCCCTCGGGGGGCAGCGACGACGCGCAGCGCGGAGCGTGGCGGCCACCACCCGGAGGCGACATCCTGGTCTTCCTGCCCGGCGAGCGCGAAATCCGCGAAGCGGCCGACCACCTGCGCGGCCACCTGTCGCACTCGGCGCTGACCCGCAATGCCGAGGTGCTGCCGCTGTTCGCCCGCCTGTCCCAGGCCGAGCAGGACCGCATCTTTGACAGCCACAGCGGCCGGCGCATCGTGCTGGCCACCAACGTGGCGGAAACGTCGCTCACGGTGCCGGGCATCCGCTACGTGATCGACGCGGGCACCGCGCGCGTCAAGCGCTACAGCCTGCGCAGCAAGGTGGAGCAGCTGCTGGTGGAGCCCGTCAGCCAGGCGGCGGCCAACCAGCGCGCCGGCCGTTGCGGCCGGGTGGCGAACGGCATCTGCATCCGCCTGTACGACGAGGCCGACTTCAACGGCCGGGCGCGCTTCACCGACCCGGAAATCCTGCGCTCGTCGCTGGCGGGCGTGATTTTGCGCATGAAGTCGCTGCGCCTGGGCTCGGTGGAAGACTTCCCGTTCCTGGAGGCGCCGTCGCGCCGCGCCATCACCGACGGCTACCTGCTGCTGCAGGAGCTGGGCGCGTTGAGCGAAGCGAACGAACTCACCGCGCTCGGCCGCGAGCTGGCCAAGCTGCCGCTGGACCCCCGGGTGGGCCGCATGATTCTGGAAGGCCGCGAACGCGGGGCGCTGGCCGAGGTGCTGGTGATCGCCGCCGCGCTGTCGGTGCAGGACGTGCGCGACCGCCCGATGGACGCCCAGCAGCAGGCCGACCAGCAGCACGCCAAGTTCGACGACGAGAAAAGCGAGTTCTCCGGCTACCTGAAGCTGTGGAAATGGCTGGGCGACGCCCGCGGGGGCGTGCCCGCGCTGCCCTCCGCCCGCGCCCAGAAGGACGCCGCCCGCAAGGGGGCACCCTCGCAAGCCGTGCTGCCGGTGGCCCAGCGCGCCGCCGCGGCCCTGGCCGCCGCCCGTCAGGCCCTGGCCGCCCAGGGGCAGGCGGCGCCGGAAATGGCCGCCGCGCCCACCCACAAGCTGAGCAACCGTCAGTACGAACAGCTGCTGCGCCAGAACTACATCAGCATCCGCCGGGTGCGCGAGTGGCGCGACATCCACTCCCAGCTGCTGACCGTGGTCACCGAGCACCAGTGGAAGCTCAACCCGCAGCCCGCCAGCTATGAGGCGCTGCACCTGTCGATGCTGGCCGGTCTGCTGGGCAACGTGGGCTACCGCCCCGAAGACCTGGCGGCCGGCGCCAGCCAGGCCGAATACCTGGGCGCGCGGGGCATCAAGTTCCACCGCCACCCCGGTGCGCACCTGAGCAAGAAGCCCGGGCGCTGGATCGTGGTGGCGGAACTGGTGGAAACCACCCGCCTGTTCGGGCGGGGCATTGCCGCCATCGAGCCGCAGTGGCTGGAAGAGGTGGGTGGCCATCTGCTGAAAAAGCAGCTGCTCGACCCGCACTGGGAGAAAAAGGCCGGCGAGGTGGTGGCGCTGGAGCGCGCCACGCTGTACGGGCTGGTGGTCTACAACAACCGGCGCGTGAGCTACGGCCGGGTGGACCCGCACGCGGCACGCGAAATCTTCATCCGCGAAGCGCTGGTGGCCGGCGAGTGGGAGACCAAGCTGCCGTTCCTGGCCGCCAACCAGAAGCTGGTGGCCAAGGTGGAGGAGCTGGAGCACAAGTCCCGCCGGCAGGACGTGCTGGTGGACGAGGAACTGATCTACGCCTTCTACGACCAGCAGCTGCCCAAAGACCTGTGCACCGCGCGCGAGCTGGAAGCCTGGTGGCGCGACGCTTCGAAAACGAACCCGAAACTGCTGCAGCTCTCGCGCGACGAGCTGATGCGCCACGAGGCCGCCGGCATCACCACCGCCGCTTTCCCCCGCACCGTGCGCCTGGGCGGCACCGACTGCGCCGCCAGCTACCTGCACGAGCCGGGCGACGCCAAGGACGGCCTGACGGTGACGGTGCCGCTGTTTGTGCTGAATCAGGTCAGCGACGAGCGCTGCGAATGGCTGGTGCCCGGCATGCTCAAGGACAAGATCCAGGCGCTGCTCAAGAGCCTGCCGCAAAAGCCCCGCAGCCGCTTCGTGCCGCTGCCCGACAACGCGGCCCGGCTGGCCGAGGCGCTGTCCGAGCCCACCGCCTTTGGCCACGGCAGCCTGCTGGAGGTGCTGCTCAAGCGTGTGCGCGACGAGACCAGCCTGGACGTCAAACGCACCGATTTCAAGCTCGACATGGTCAGCGCGCACCTGTTCATGAACTTCCGGGTGGTGGACGAACACGGCCGCCAGCTGGGCCACGGGCGCAACCTGGGCGCGCTGAAGGCCGAGCTCGGGGCCCGGGCGCGCGGTGCGTTCCAGGCGCTGGCGACGCTGAAAGTGAACCAGGCGGCCGAGCAGGCCGCGGCGGAAGCGGTTTCGGAACAAAAACAGGCATTACCCAGCGTCAAAAGGTCTTCTGTTGCTACAAAAGCAGAAGCGAATGTGGCGCCCGCCAGTGCCGCGTTCGAGCCCCAGCGCTACACCGCCTGGAGTTTTGGCGAGCTGCCCGAGCTGATGGAAATCCGCAAGGGCGGCGCCAGCCTGATCGGGTTTCCGGCCCTGATCGACCAGGGCGATGCGGTCACCATCGAGGTGTTCGACGAGCCCGCGGTCGCGGCGGCGCGCCACCGCACCGGCCTGCGCCGGCTGTTTGCGCTGCAGGTGCGCGACGCGCTCAAATACCTGGAGCGCAACATCCCCGACCTGCAGCAACTCGCCGTGGCCTACATGCAGGTCGGCCGCAGCGCCGACGGCGCCGGTGGCGGCACGCAGGAGGAGCTGCGCAACCAGATCGTGGGGGTGGCGCTGGAGCGCGCCTTCCTGCTGGAGCCGCTGCCCACCACCGAGGCCGAGTTCAAACGCCGGGTGGACGAGGGCCGCGGCCGGCTGAACCTGATTGCCAGCGAAGTGGCCCGGCTGGCCGGCGTGATCCTGGCCGAGCACGCCACGGCGCTGCGCAAGATCAAGGACACCAAAGGTGCCCCCGAGGCCACCGCCGACTGCGCCCAGCAGCTGGCCCGGCTGGTGCCGAAGAACTTCCTGGCCGTCACGCCCTGGCCGCAGCTGCAGCACTTTGCCCGCTACCTCAAGGCCATCGTGCTGCGGCTGGACAAATTCCGCGCCGACCCGGCCCGCGACGCCGCCCGCCTGGCCGACCTGCGGGCCCAGGAAACCCGTTACTGGCGTCTGGTGGCCGAACGCAAGGGCGCGGTGGACGAGCGCTTGGCCGAGTTCCGCTGGCTGCTGGAAGAGCTGCGGGTCAGCTTCTTCGCCCAGGAACTGCGCACCCCGCAGCCGGTCAGCCTGAAACGGCTGGACAAGGTGTGGGCGCAGCTGCAGAGCTGACCCCCCCAGTCGGCACGACTACTGTCCGCGAACCATCGCCAGCACCTGGCCAGCGTCCAGCGTGGCGGCTTTTTGCCGGATCTGGGGCAGATACTGTGTCTGCATCTGCTTGGCCGGGCCCAGCAGGCCCTGGAAAGTGTCGCGCAGCATCGCGGTGTTCATGACCCGCCCGCCGCCGTAGTACCGTTTGGCCAGCTGGCCCAGCGCATAGGTGGTGGCAAACGAAAAGGCCATGCCGGTTGCCGCACCACCGATTTTTCCCATGGTTTTGCCCGCCGCCTTGCCCAGCAGGCCGCCGAGCAGTTTGCGACCGAACTGCTCCAGGTACTGCGAGGTCATGCCCACACCGGCGGCGGCAATGAATTCCTTGATGTGGCCCTGGTCGAGGGATACCCCATGGGCCTGCCCGATGCCATAGACCATCTTGATCTGCAGCGGGATGATCGCCATGGACGCCCAGGACTGGGGCAACAGCTCCAGAGCGCCGTTGAGGAGCGCGTAATTGAGGATCGAACGATCCACTTCGGCCTCATTGACCGCCGGGCTTGCCCCCGGCTGCAGTGAGGTGGCGGCAACAGGCCGTGGCGCGGCGGCCGCTTCGGCAGGGACAAAGGGCTCGACCGCCTGTTCGATGGCACGGGCCTGATCGTTACCGGTGCCGAGCGCGGACTTGAGCCGGTCAAGAAAAGCCCGCTCGGAGTCGGTGGTGCGACCGTCCGCCTCACACACACACAGAGCCATTTCGTAGGCGTAAAGACGCAGGTTGTCGTCTTTCAGGGCGGCGGCGGCATCGTCCAGGCTGACGCGTTTGAGCATCACATCCTGCACCAGCATGCGCAGGTCGATGGTGGCCGAGTCCGGTGCGAGCGACTCCGCCATGCGGCGGATCTCTTCGCGCTCGCGTTCGTCTTTTGAGCCGTCGGCGATGGCCGCGTGAAGGGCAATGGCAAGAATGGCTTTCTGGTCGTCGGGGTGCATGGAACATCTTTCAGGAGGTACCACCCGCGCGCCACGCGCATTTTTCTTGACGGCTTGGCAAACGGGCGCTGCGATGATGCTACCAAGGCGGCCGCCCGGGCGAACAATTCCTCACCGCGGGTATCCCTTTGGCGGCATCAGGCCATCGGGCTTCGGGAAGAGCGGCCGATCACCCCGTGGAGGCGGCCCTCAGGCGAGGCCGGCCGGAATCAGCCGCGTGGCGTATCGCCACGCAATCCTTTGCGTTTTCGCTGGCGATCAAGGTACCAGGCCAGAAACGGCAGCAATGCCATGGAACCCGGAATGGCCCAGATGAACAGGTAAGGACTGACCGACGACGCCGAACGAACCATGGACTGAAGGCGCACCTTGTCGTCATCGGTCCAAGTGCCACCCCGGCGCTCTTTCATCAGCAAGGGCCAGGCACCTTTGATATGCGCCAGTTCGTCGCGAAAGCGCCGCGTCTCGCGTCGATTGCTGGCCAGAAACGAGCAAAACCAGACTGGCGCCTTGGGCATCCTGGCCTGAAAGTGGGTCGTTTCGTCAGCATTGAACCCGCCGGGAGCGCCCACAGCATTGTCAGCACGCGCCCGCGTGTCGCCAGCAGGAAGGGAAACCGGGAGGGAAGGGTCTGACATGGCGTCGATTATCGCGGTGAGACCCGGATCCGGCTGTGGCATTTTCCCCACCCGAACCGGGTTTGCAGCGGGGATGAACATCTGCCAGGTAACCCTGCTACCCGATACCCGAAGTTGACAGACGCCTGCACATGGGCTTCACTGCAGGTTTCGACCGCCGGAGGGATTGATGGACCGACGCGATTTCGTGGAAAGTTGCGCTCTGGGGGCGGGCGCCCTGGCGGCGACACTGGCTGGCCCCGGCTGGGCAGCGACCGTGGTGCCCCGCAGCTATGCGCGCACCGTGCTCGTTGATGAGTATGACCGTCCGATCCTGGCGTCCCGGCTGAAGCCCAAGATCAATTACGTGTTTCACTATCCGTTCGAGGCCACGCCGGTGTTCCTGCTGGAACTGGGCAAAGCAGCGGCGCCGGTGGCGCTGCAGACAAAAGATCGCCAGGACTACCAATGGCCCGGTGGTGTTGGCCCCGGCCGCAGCATCGTTGCCTTCAGTGCGATCTGCGCGCACCAGCTGGTCTACCCGACGCGGGAGGTAAGTTTCATCAGTTTTCGCAAAGGCCCGGCGGTCAACCCCAAGACGCCCAGCAAAGGGGAAGACCTGATCCACTGTTGCGCGGACCATAGCCAGTACGACCCGTCACGCGGCGCCCAGGTCCTGGGCGGACCCGCGGAACAGCCCCTGTGCGCGGTGCTGCTGGAGCATGATCCGCGTAACGACCAGCTCACAGCGACGGGCACACTGGGCGGCGAACTTTTCGAGGCATTTTTTCGCAAGTACGAAATGAAGCTCAGCCTGGAGGTCGGCTTCCATGCGCGCAACCGCGTTGCCGCGCGCAGCACGGTGCGGGAACTGGAGCGGTTTTGCCGCAATCCCGTGCGCTGCTGATGGCCGAGGTCGGCTTGCCCCTGCGTCCCCTGTGCCGGTGCGGCAAGGGCCTTACAGGCGCGCCAGGCGTGCCAGCGCGGCGCGCAGCGTGTCGTCTTTCTTGGCGTAGCAGAAGCGGATCACCTTCTGGTCGAAGCCGTTGCCGTAGAACGCGGACAGCGGAATGGCCGCCACGCCGACTTCGGTGGTGAGCCAGCGGCAAAAATCGGCCTCCGGCAGGTCACGCTCCGGCACAGCCAGCCCCGAGATGTCCACACACTGGAAGTAGCTGCCCTCGCTGGGCAGCAATCTGAAACGGGTTTGCGCCAGTCCGTCGCGGAACAGGTCACGTTTGGCGGCGTAGAACGCCGGCAGTTGCAGGTAGGGTGCCGGATCGGCCAGGTAGGCGGCCAGGCCGTGCTGCATGGGGGTGTTCACGGTGAACACGTTGAACTGGTGCACCTTGCGGAATTCCGCCGTCAGGGTCGCCGGGGCGCAGACGGTGCCTACCTTCCACCCGGTGACATGGAAGGTCTTGCCGAAGCTGCTGACGATGAAGCTTCGCGCGGCCAGCCCCGGGTAGCGGGCGGCGCTGAGGTGCTCGTTCGGCGCGTAGACCATGTGCTCGTAGACCTCGTCGCTGATGACGAACACGTCGGTCGGAGCCAGCAGCGCGTCCAGGCGGCGCATGTCCGCGTCGCTCCAGATCGTCGCGCTGGGGTTGTGCGGGCTGTTGATCAGGATCGCGCGGGTGCGCGGTGACAGGGCTGCCGCGATGCGGTCGAAATCCGGGCGGAAGGTGCCCGGCGTCAGCGGCACCGGAACGGCCACGCCGCCGGCGAGTTCGATGTTGGGCACGTAGCTGTCATAGCAGGGTTCGAGCACGATGACTTCATCCCCCGCACGGACAATCGCCAGGACGGCGGTCAGGATGGCCTGGGTGGCGCCGGCGGTGATGGTGACTTCGGTGCCCGGGTCGTAGCGTCGGCCGTGCAGCGCCAGCACCTTGGCCGACACCGCATCGCGCAGGGCGGGTACACCAGGCATCGGCGGGTACTGGTTCAGGCCGCGCCGCATGGCGCCCGTGACGGCATCGACCAGTTGGGGATCGCAATCGAAGTCCGGAAAACCCTGGCCGAGATTGACCGCGCCTTTTTCGGCAGCCAGGGCCGACATCACGCTGAAAATGGTGGTGCCCACCTTGGGCAGCTTGGATTGCAGGGCAGGGCTGTGATCTGGGGAAGCGGTCATGGGGATGCGGTTCAGAGGTCGTAATCGGTTTCATGGCCGCTCAGGGCCAGCGTGATGAGCTTGCGGTCGAGCCGGTCGGACAACAACTCGGCGAAGCGATAGACAAAGTTGCGCAGCCAGGCCCCTCGCTTGAACGCAACACGGGTGACGTTCTGACCGAGCAGTGCGCCCAAGGGGCGGGTGACCAGATCGGCGTTGCCGTCGCGGGCCGCCAGGTCCCGCACTGCCATTTCGGCGACGATGCCGATTCCGAGCCCCAGCCGGACATAGGTGGTGATGACGTCGGAATCAATGGCTTCCAGGGCAATGCGTGGCACCAGTTTGCGGCTCTCGAAGGCTTTGTCAATGCGCGTACGCCCGGTAAAGGAGGGGTGGTAGGTGATCAGGGGCTCATGGGCCAGGTCTTCGAGAGTCAGTCGCTCGACCCGGGCCAGCGGATGATCGGCCGGCACAACCAGCATGTGCTGCCAGTCGTAACAGGGCAATGTGACCAGCGCGTCGTAGTCCGCCAGGGATTCAGTGGCAATGCCAATTTCGGCGACATCGTCGATGAGCATGCGCGCCACCTGATCCGGGGTGCCCTGATGCAACGCGACGTTGACTTTGGGAAAGGCGGCACGCAGTCGGGATACCGGTACCGGCAGTACGTAACGGGCCTGGGTATGGGTTGTCGCGATCGAGAGCACGCCGCTGTCCTGCGCGGAATACTGCTCGCCAATTCGCCGCAGGTTGCCGACCTCGCGCATGATCAGGTCAATGCTGCGCAGCACATGCTGCCCTGGTTCGGTGACCCGTTTGAGGCGTTTGCCGTGTCGGGCAAATATCTCGATGCCCAACTCTTCTTCCAGCTCAATGATGGCTTTGGAAACACCCGGTTGCGAGGTGTGAAGTGCTTTGGCGGTTTCGGTGAGGTTGAGGTTGCGCCGCGCGGCTTCCTGGACAAATCGGAACTGGTGAAGATTCATCGCGAACTCTTATATTGATCGCGATCATTATTTCATATCACATCTAACTAACAGCAATGCGGCCAAGCACTTCGATCAAGCGGGGGTCTTCACCGACCGCGGGTCGCAAGTCGAACTGCACGTTGGGATACTGATCCCGCAATTCCGCGACCATACGTGGCAGGTCCTCGCGGGCGTGCTTGCCGACACCCAGAAACAAGGGAAGCACCACCATGTGGTTGACGCCGCGACCCGCCAGATCGGCCACCGCAGACGCCAGGTCCGGCTCAGACCATTCGAGGTAGGCACAGCGGACCACCGTGGCGGGCTCCATTGCGAGAACCTGCGCGGCGACTGCCTCGATGGGGGCGCGCCAGGCTGCATCGCGCGAGCCATGGGCGAACAGCACGACCGCACGTTGGCGAAAAGAGGAGAGTCCTGCGCAGGTCATCGTCGAAGCACCAGCCATCCGAATGCCGCCAGCGACAAGGCACTGTAGAGCAAGCCCGGCGCGGCGGCAGCCAGCCATGGTTGCCAGTTTTGAAGATTGCCCACAAAACCGAACACGTTGTTCAGAAGGAAAAAGCTGATGCCCACAATCACGCCCAGGAACACATAACCGGTGATGCTCCCCGAACGGAAGTGAAGGTAGGCGAAGGGCAGGGCAAGTACCACCATGACAAGGCAACTCAAGGGGTAGAAGACCTTGCGCCAGAACTCGATCTCGTAGCGCTGGGCGGTCTGACCGTTGTCGCGCAAATGGCGGATGTAGGTGAAAAGGTCCACCGTTCGCATACGGTCGGGCTTGAGCAGTGCGGCCGAGACCATCTCTGCGCTCAAGCTGTTGGGCCACTCCAGTGAATCCCGCACCATCCGGCGCACCGATGGCGCCGTTGCGCCCATGATTTCGAATTCGGTCCGCTGGACCTGATGCAGCATCCATCGACCATTCTTGCCAAATGTGCCGGAATCGGCCTCGGTCAGCGACCGCATCTGGCCGCTACGGTCGAACTCGAACAGAGTCACGTTGCGCAGGCTGCCGTCGGGTGCCAGAGAACGCACGTTGACCGAAAAGGCCGATTCCTGCTGACGCTCCTTGAGCCATGCACCTGTCTGTCCCGTGGTCAGGTTGCCCTGATGGCGTGCCTTCAGCAATTGGGCGCTGCGATCGCTCCAGGGCGCCACATAGTCACCGAGCAAAAATGTCAGGACAACAAAAAAGCCACCGAGCAACAACAGGGTTTTGAGCGCCAGGGCAGGTCCCAGGCCGCTGGTCCGCAAGATCGTGTACTCCGAACTTTGGGCCAACCGCGCCATGACGTAAATGCATCCAATCAGGACGGTAATCGGCAGCAACTCGTACAGATGATTGGGAATCAACAACACCACGTACGTCAGCGCGTGTTCGAATTGATAGCCAGAGGCGCCACCGCGGCCGATGGCCGGCAATTCGTCGACCAGGTCGAAGAACAGGAACAGGGAAAGGAAACCCGCGGTCACAAAAGCCACAGACAGTGCGACCTCGCGGTAAAGGAGACGTCGGACGGTTCTCACACACTCGCCTCACGGTGGTGCGGGCGGCGTGACAGCCATGAGCGCCAGCTCCAACCCTGGTGTCGAGCAATCAACCACGCCATGGCGACTGCGAGCACACCGCCGTGCAGACCGATCAGCCAGGCAAGCAGTGTGACCTGACCGGCGGCTACCCAACTTTGCCCCAGGTTGAGCAGGTTGTAATAGATAACAAAGGCGAACAGGGCAAAAACCAGACTGCCGCTGCGACCCGCTCGCGGGTTGACATTGGCCACAGCCAAGGCAAGCATCAGCAGGTTCAATGCGGAAAAGATCAGCCCGATCCGCCAACCCAGCTCACCCTGATTCTCGGGGGTCGGCTCACGCAAAAGGCGCAAGGTGGATCGCGAACGGGCGGGTAGTTCCTGCAGCGGCGCCAGCCGTTTCTCGTCGATCACCGTCCGGTATTCTTCGAACTCGCTGAGTTTGATGGGCCGGTCCCGGTTGACCGACTGGTCCATTTCAAGACGTTGACCTTTGTTGAGTATGAGGATCCGGCGCCCGTCGACCATTTCGATACGCGCGCTGCGGGCCGACGTGACCGAATGTGTACCGCGCTCGCGGGCGGCGATGAAAACGTTACTTCCCCACTGACCATCAGTTGATTCCTTGTCAACGAAGAAAACCCGATTCCCGTCCGCGCTCTCCTGGAACTGTCCGGGCGCGATGCGCTCGATATCGCCCCGGCGCTCATAGCGATCACGCAATTCACGAATTTGCTGGTTGGACCAGGGCCAAATCAGCAGCGACAGCACCGGGATCATCAGCAGCACCGGCCAGGCGAAGCGCAACAGGGGGGTTAGAAACCGCAGGCTACCCTGGCCGCTGGAAAACCAGATCACCATCTCCCGGTCCGCGTACATCCGTGACAAGGTGGCAACAATAGAAATGAACAGGCTCAGGCTGAGCAGGGTTGGCAGGTAACCCAGCACGGTGAACCCCAGGATCAACAACACCTCGGAGGGATTCACGACCCCCCTGGAAGCCTGTCCCAGGGTACGAATCAGCATCATCGTCATCACGATGGTGGCCAGAACGACCAGCGTCGCCCCGAAGCTTCGTGCCAGTTCCCGGCGGATCGAGGAATGGAATAACATCAATCGTCAACTCAAAACGTGATTATGGACTTTGAACTGCTTGCGCTTGATTCCCGCACTGCCCCCGCGCTTGAAACCGAGACACTTGTCGTCCTGGTTCCCGAGGGCTTCAACGATCTGAGCTGCCCGCTGTCGGCCTTGGTCAGCGATACGCTGCGCAGTGGTCACCTCAGTGCCAAGCCGGGGAAAATGCTCCCGCTGTACCAGCACCCGGCCATCAAAGCGCCTCGAGCCGTCTTGGTGGGTTGCGGCGACGGGAAAGCCAAGGCGCTTGGTCTGGCCGTGGAAGCAGCCATTGCCGCTTTGAAGTCCGGACCAACCCGGGAGATCACCGTCGCGTGTTTGTCTCCTTGCGACGGGCCGGGTATCCGGGCCGCTGTGCTGGCCGCGTCACGCGCGACTTACGAATACACCGAAACAAAAACGACGTTTGAGCCGTCAGTGCTTCTCAGAGTGAGGCTCGGCGTGCCAGAGCCAGACTTGGTGCAATCCGCCTTCAACGAAGCAGTTGGAATCGCAGCGGGAATCGGCCTCGCACGACATTGGGCCGATCGTCCGGGCAATCACGCCACACCGACCGGGCTGGCCAAGGCGGCAAAAGATATTGCCCGCTACGCGGATATCCGATGCAGGGTCCGCGGTCCCGACGAGGTGAACAAACTCGGCATGGGCGCGTTCCTTGCGGTAGCGAAGGGTTCAGCCGAGCCGTTGCGATTCATCGAATTGAGCTACTCGGGGGCAAACGGGAGCCAAGCCCCCATCGTTCTGATTGGCAAAGGAATCACCTTTGATTCCGGCGGGATCTCACTCAAGCCAGCCGCCGAGATGGATGAGATGAAATTCGATATGGGCGGAGCCGCCAGTGTTCTGGGTGTTTTTCGCGCACTTGCCGAGATCCGACCGGCCGTCAATGTGATTGGTCTGATTCCTGCCTGTGAGAACCTGCCCTCGGGGACCGCCGTGAAACCTGGCGATGTGGTCACCAGTCTGTCGGGCCAGACCATCGAGATATTGAACACCGATGCCGAAGGTCGCCTGATCCTGTGCGATGCACTGACCTATGCCGCCCGATTCAAGCCGGCGGCCATCATCGATATCGCCACCTTGACCGGTGCCTGCGTGATTGCCCTAGGTCACCTCCGGACCGGCCTTTTCGCGAACGATGACGAACTCGCCAAGGCATTGCAGGAAGCGGGCGAGCTTGCGCAGGATACCTGCTGGCGCATGCCATTGGACGACGAATATGCGGAAGGCCTGAAATCGCGATTCGCCGATGTCGCCAACGTGGGGGGGCGCCCGGGCGGCGCGGTGACTGCGGCGAAGTTCCTGCAACGATTTGTCGAAGGGCAGAAGTGGGCGCACCTGGATATTGCCGGAACCGCGTGGAAGAGCGGGGCGGCCAAGGGCGCAACCGGACGGCCAGTTGGGCTTCTGGTTTCCTACTTGCTGATGCAGTCCGCCTCCGCTGGCCGGGGGGCACCGTCCAAATCCCGGACACGGCGACCCAAAAAATAGTCAAGTCCCCAAGGAACAGCCCCGAAGCAATCGCGAATGACCGAAGTTTCGTTTCATTTCAACGCGACTGACCGCCTGGAGCACGCCTGCAAGGTGATTCGCAAGGCAGCCACAAGCGGGACCCGGGTCTTTGTCCTGGGCGAACGACCGCTTCTTGAGGAACTGGACCTGAAGCTGTGGGTCATAACATCGACCAGCTTCATCAGCCACCATTGGGTCGACCAAGACCCGTTCAACCCGGGGGACGCAACGGCAGTGCTGGGCGAACAGGTGCAGAAACTCGCCAACCGACCTGTCCTGCTGAACCTGACCGATGCCGTTCCCGAGAGTCTGCAGGATTTCAGCCGCGTGATCGAGATCGTCTCGACCGCCGAGTCGGATCGCGCTGCCGCGCGCCAGCGATGGCGAAACTACCTTGCACTCGGGTGTCCACTGGAGCGGCATGATCTGGCAGCACCACGTGAATGACGCCGATAGCTGCCAGAGGGTCTTTCATCAGCATTTCCAATAGGCAAGTAATTCACCTACTTTCGGTGTACCTATCGCATTCCCTATGGTCCACGCTCATCTTTTGCGATAAGGTCTACGCCTGTTGAGTCACAACAACCAACCTCAACTTTTATTCGACTGGAGTTTTTTTATGCAGATGAAGTTGAAATTGACTGTCGTTGCTGGTCTGGCTGCCTTTGCTGGCATTGCCGCTGCCCAGGACGTCCAAGTCGTCAAGATTGGCCACGTTGCCCCGATTTCCGGCGCGCAGGCACACTACGGCAAGGACAATGAGAACGGCGTCCGCATGGCCATTGAAGAGCTCAATGCGCAGAACATCTCGATCGGCGGCAAGCGCATCCGTTTCGAGATTCAGGCTGAAGACGACGCTGCCGATCCGAAGCAGGGCACCGCTGCCGCACAGAAACTGTGTGATGCCAAAGTCGCTGGCGTAGTCGGGCACCTCAATTCCGGCACAACCATTCCAGCTTCCAAGGTGTACAACGACTGCGGCATTCCGCACGTCACAGGCGCGGCGACCAACCCGAACCTGACCAAGCCTGGCTACAAGACCACCTTCCGAATCATCGCCAACGACAACTCGCTGGGTGCCGGTCTGGCGTTCTACGCAGCGGATGCACTCAAGCTCAAGCGGGTGGCGATCATTGATGACCGCACCGCATACGGCCAAGGTGTTGCCGAGGTGTTCAAGAGAACAGCCCAGGCCAAAGGCATGCAAATCGTTGACGAGCAGTTCACGACGGACAAGGCCACGGACTTCATGGCCATCCTGACTGCCATCAAGTCCAAGAATCCCGACGCGATTTTCTACGGCGGCATGGATCCGCAAGCTGGTCCGATGCTGCGTCAGATGGAACAACTCGGCCTGTCGAACGTCAAGTACTTCGGTGGCGACGGCATCTGCACCTCCGAGATTGCCAAGCTGGCGGCTGGTGCCAAGACGCTTAACAACGTGGTTTGTGCAGAAGGCGGCTCCTCGCTGCAGAAGATGCCTGGTGGTACGGCTTGGAAAGCAAAGTACGATGCCAAGTACCCTGGTCAGTTCCAAGTTTACAGCCCGTACACCTATGACGCGACTTTCCTGATTGTCGACGCGATGAAGCGCGCCAATTCTGTCGATCCGAAGGTCTACACCGCCAAGCTCGCTGAGTCCAACTTCAAGGGCGTGACCTCGACGATTCAGTTCGAATCCAACGGTGAACTGAAGAACCCCGCGATCACCTTGTACGTCTACAAGGATGGCAAGAAGGTTCCTCTGAACTGATAGCGCGACGGTCATTTGAACCGAAAAGGGCCACCGCAAGGTGGCCTTTTTTTTCGCCGATGCGGATTCATGGCTTTCGGGGGACTTTTACTGAAGCCTGTGCCATCTTCATTCGTCTCTTAGACTTTACATAATATACATCGTATAAAATTTGAAGAGTCAATCGCTGACGGACAGACATGCGGTTGTTACCACTTGCCTTTGGGTTGTCGCGCCCGGACAAAAGCGCCAATCAATTCTGCGGAGTCTCTGCGTTCTGCACCCAATGCAAAATCTATCGCGCTCAAGTGCAACTGGTTCTTCAGCATCGGATCGGCACCTTCTTCCAATAGGACTTTGACCGCCGCAGGAGATCCATAGCGTGCGGCCATCATCAGCGGCGTCGTACCGTTTGGCGACTCCGCATCAATGTAGGCATGCTGTTCCAGGAGAACCCGAACAATGGCCACGTTCCCGGCGGTCGCTGCGTAATGCAATGGAGTCCACCCCGTCTTGTTGACATCCGCTCCAGCCTTGATCAAACGCTCCACCAGACCCAGATGCCCTTTGAGTGCCGCCATCATCAAGGGAGTTTCATCCTGTGCCGTGCGCGGATCCACATCGATTCGCGGCCAGGACACGAGAAGATCAGCACAGCGCAAGGATCCGTCACGGATCGCCAGAAACAAGCCCGCAAAGCCGGCCGGGTTGCGGGTATTCGGGTCCATCCCGCGCTCAAGCAATCCTCGAAGAGCGCCGACATCGTCGCGCGAAATCGCTGCGAAATAATCCTCGTACGCTCCCGCGACAGCCTGCCGGCTCACCAGCAAAGGCGCACCGAACAGACCAAGCATCAGTGTGCGCCGGATCATGCCGCAGCGCTTTCTGTCTTCTTGAACAGGCGATGGAAGTTTTCACTGGTCATTGAACCGACAACTTCCGGACTGACGCCGTGAACTTCGGCGATGGTTTTTGCAACCCACGGAACATACGACGGCTCGTTGGTTTTGCCGCGGAAAGGAACCGGCGCCAGATACGGACTGTCTGTTTCGATCAACATCCGATCAAGTGGCACCAGTCTGACCACATCACGGAGTTCCGTCGCGCTCTTGAAGGTGATGATGCCGGAAAACGAGACGTAATAACCGAAATCCAGCGCAGTGCGGGCCACTTCCCGTGTTTCGGTGAAACAGTGGAAAACGCCGCCCGCCGGGTGATCATCACCCGTTGCGCGTTCATCCCGAAGAATGCCCAGGGTGTCGTCAGAAGCCGAACGGGTATGAACCACCATCGGCAATCCACAGGACCTGGCCGCCCGGATATGAACGCGAAAGCGCTCACGCTGCCACTCCATCTCCGCGACAGAGCGCCCGCCTTTTCGCTCGGCCATCTGGTAGTAGTCAAGACCCGTCTCCCCGATTGCAACGACCCGCGGCAAGCTGGCGGCGGCGACCAGGGCGGCCACGTCGGGTTCCTGAACCTCTTCGTTATCGGGATGAACACCAACCGTGGCCCAGAAATTCTCGTATCTCATCGCCAGACCATGCACCAGAGGGAACTCCTCCATGGTCGTGCAAATACAAAGGGCGCGGTCAACCCGAGCCGTCGCCATCGCATCGCGTATCTCGCCAATTCGCCCGGACAACTCGGGGAAACTCAGATGACAGTGTGAATCAATAAACATGGCGCGCACACCGGGAAGCTCGATCCACCGAATCGGCGGAGAGACCCGGCCATTGGTGAAATCGTCTCAGATCGTCTGGGTCGGTCGGTCGGAGCCCAGATGCGTCCCGAGAATTTCTTCGATCCGGATCTTCAGCAGGCGCGACTTCTCATCCGACGGAAACCGCACACCGACCCCCTGGCTCCGGTTCCCGGCAGCCCGGGCCGGCGTAATCCACGCAACCTTTCCTGCGATCGGGTACCGCTGGGGGTCGTCTGGCAATGACAGCAATACATATACGTCATCGCCCAGGCGGTACTCCCGAGTCGACGGAATGAATACCCCCCCGTCAGCAAACAAGGGAATGTAGGCCGCATAAAGCGCCGCTTTTTCCTTGATCGCCAGTTGAATGACGCTCGGGCGGACTTGATTGGGTGGTGCTTGGCTCATAAATGTCGGCTCAAGCCGTGGAGTTTAGGGTGTTTGCCGCTTGATCGACAAGTGCATCGACCAGCAAACCCGGATGGAAGGGATGGTCGATCTGCTCCTCCATTCGGGCAAGATACCGGTTCCAGGCAGTCAAGGTCCCGACATGAACCGGAGTCTTGAAACTCGGCAGGTCTTCGGACCGAAAAAAGCGCGGTGGGCACCCCTGCGAGAAAACCAAGAGGTCGTGACAAAGCTTTTGCATCGACTCGACCATTTCCCGGGGCGAAAATCCGTCGAGTACCTCGGTCCGCCCCTGCTGCAGGCCCCGCGGAATGGCTGCCCAGGACCTGGCGGACCGCCCGGCCTGCGACCACTGCACCGCGAGGCCAGGACGTCCCCCACAGGCCGCCAGCAGAACCGTTGCGTCCGCCTCGGGCACCCCGGACCGGGTCATCCATTGCCGCGCCTCCTGCGGATCGGGAAGATGAAGGGCATGGGCCAGGCACCGACTGCGTATCGTGGGCAACAATTCATGGGCCGCCTCGGTTGCCAGGATAAAGCGTACCGATCCCGGCGGTTCTTCCAGTGTCTTAAGCAAGGCGTTGGCTGCCACCGCATTCATTTTTTCTGCCGGATACACCAGGACAATCTTGCTCTGCCCTCTTCCGCTGGTCCGTTGAGCAAATTCGACTGCATCGCGCATCGCATCAACCCTGATTTCCCGGCTCGCCTTGCGGCGCTTCTCGTCAATGTCCGACTGCGCCTTCTCCGGCAAAGGCCAGCCGAGTTCCATCTGAACGGTTTCGGGCATCAAGACCAGCAAATCCGCATGGGTACGAACCTCGATGGCATGGCAGCTTCCGCAGGTCCCACAGGCACGGCCGATACGGTCCCGTTGCTGGGGAGACTCGCACAACCAGGCCCTCGCAAGATCGAGCGCCAGCTCGTATTGCCCGATTCCGCCTGACCCGAACAACAGCACGGCGTGGCTGCGCTCCTGCACCAACGTGTCGAGTTGACGCTGCAACCACGGCGGCGTCGCGACCGGCGCATTCATGGTGAGGCCACCGGGGGCGAGAACGGCGAAAAGCGCGCGTCAACAACCCGGATCAGTTCGGACCACACCGCTTCGCGGCTTTGGTCCGCCGCGAGTCGTTCGAAGCGCCCGGGCGAAAGCGCCATGCGACGTGCATACCCATCAATGACACGCTGGAAAAAACTCTCCGGCTGGGCTTCGAAACGATCAGGGGTCCGCGCCGACGCGAGTCTTCGGGCGGCCAGTTCCGCAGGGACATCAAACCACAGCGTCAGATCTGGCTGCAGAAGGTTCTCCGACCCATCCGGACCCTGATCCCGGGTCTGAACCCACTGCTCCAATCGGTCCAGGACGGCAAAGTCAAACCCGCGACCTCCTCCCTGGTACGCAAACGTCGCATCGCTGAAGCGGTCACTCAGGACAACCTCACCGCGGTTCAATGCGGGCAGGATGACCGAGACGACATGGTCCCGACGCGCCGCAAAGACCAGCAGCGCCTCGGTCAGCGCATCCATGGCTTCATGGAGCACCAGTGCGCGGATGGACTCCGCCAACGGTGTCCCGCCGGGCTCACGGGTAAGGAGAACCGTCCTGCCCTGGGCCCGCAAGTGATCCGCCAGAGCTTCGATGTGGCTCGACTTGCCGGCGCCGTCAATGCCCTCGAACGTAATGAAAATTCCGGATCGGGTGCCCATGCCTGCTATTGTCGCCCGCGCTGATACCGGTTGACCGCCTGATTGTGTTCATCCAGTGTCCGGCTGAAGTGGCTGCTGCCGTCACCTCGGGCGACGAAATACAGCGCAGGCGTTGCGGCCGGCTGAACTGCGGCCACCAGCGACGCCTTGCCTGGCAACGCGATCGCCGTCGGCGGCAGTCCCGCGCGGGTGTAGGTATTCCAAGGCGTGTCCGTGGTCAGATCACGCCGCCTCAGATTGCCGTCAAAGGCCTCGCCCAGCCCGTAGATCACGGTGGGGTCGGTTTGCAGACGCATCCCGATCCGAAGGCGGTTGACAAAAACGCCCGCAATCTGCGCGCGGTCATCCGGGCGCCCCGTTTCCTTCTCCACGATGCTGGCCAGAATCAGAGCTTCATCTGCAGAGCGCAGCGGGCTATCGGCACTCCGTTGTGCCCAGGCCGCATCGAGCCGCCGATCCATGCTTTTCAGGGCGCGACGAAGCACCTCCAGGTCGCTGCTGCCTCGCGCATAGGCATAGGTATCCGGGAAAAATCGCCCTTCAGCGGCGATTCCCGGGCGGCCCAGCTGGGCCATCACGGCTGCATCGGTCAAACCCCGGGTGTCCGCGCGCAAGCCGTCGGCGCCAGCCAGCGCACTACGCACCTGCCGAAACGTCCAGCCTTCGATGAAAGTAATGGTCTTGAGGCTTTCGTCGCCCCGAACCAGTTTGCTCAGAAGGGCACGGGGGCTGGTGCCGGTCTGTATCTCGTAGCTTCCGGCCCGGATCTTGCGCGCGTCCCCGGAGAGACGAAACCACAGAAAAAGCCATTCCGGCGAAACCTGCGCCCCCGCAGCAACCACCGCTTCCGCCACCTTTCGGGGGCTCATGCCCGGCTCAATGGCCAGCTCGATCGTTGGTTCCGCCAGGGTCAAAGGCGCACCCACCCAGCGCACTGCAAAGGCAGCCAATGCGATCGCGGCCGCCGCCAGACTCACCGCAACGCCCACCAGCAATCGACGCACGACCCTTTGATCCTTCGGGAGTAAAGCCCGCGATCATAATGCAGGCATGAACGCACAGGACCCTGTCTCCCTCCCTCTGGGTATTGCCCGCCTGACCGATCTTGGGGTGATTCGCGCCAGTGGCGACGATGCCGCCAGCTTCCTGCATGGCCAGCTGACGCAGGACATGCTTTCCATCAGGCCGGGCCAGACCCGGCTCGCGGCATGGTGCTCTGCCAAGGGCCGCATGCTTGCCTCGTTCTGGGTGATCCGCCTCGAACCGAACGAGTTTCTGCTGATCACCAGTGTGGACACGCTTGCCGCAACCTTGCGGCGCCTTTCGCTTTTTGTCCTTCGCGCGCGTGTGCGCCTGAGCGATGCGAGCAGCGAATGGCTGTGCTGGGGCCAGACCGAATCGGTGGGTGCCCACCCGACACCACCCGCGGCCGCCGCTGAGCAGGTTTCCGGGATTGTTCGTGTTGCCGTCCCCGCCGTGCGCGCCTGCACGCGCACCCTGCTGCTTTCTGCCGCAGACGGGCCGGAACCCGAAGGCCTGCGCGTCGGACCGGATGGCTGGAACGCGCTTGAGGTTTTCAGCGGCATCGCTCGGATAACGGCGCCGGTGTCCGACCTTTTTGTGCCGCAGACCGTCAACTTCGAATCCGTTGATGGCGTGCATTTCAAGAAAGGGTGTTATCCCGGCCAGGAAGTCGTCGCGCGCAGCCAGTTTCGGGGAACGGTCAAACGACGGGGCTACCTCGTGACCGGTGCCCAGCCGATTGCGGCCGGCCAAGAGCTGTACTCGACGCTGGATCCGGAGCAAGCCTGCGGCACCGTCGTCATGGCTGCGCCCCTGCCGGACGGAAAGGCCGTCGCCTTTGCATCGGTTCAGGTCGGCGCAGCCGAGGCGTCCGGCTTGCACCTGGGTCGCGTTGACGGCCCCCCCCTGCGCGTGTCGGCACCGCCTTACACCTTGCGCGACGACATCTGAACCGCCCGCACCAGCGGGCGCAGATCACAGCCGGGGCTGATACAAGCTGGGTATCTTGGCGCGGGTGGCCGTTTTCTGATCTTCCGGGCTGGCGGCAAGGGCCGCCTTGTAGGCTTCCAGGGCCTTTTTCTCATCCTTCACAGCGGCGACGGAAGCATAGACATTGCCCATCTTGAGCCAGTTGTCCACCGCACTGGCGGGCCAGCCCTTGACCAACAGTTCCAGCGATTGCAGCGCCATCGGCCAATCGTTGGCCCGAGCCGCCAGGATGTACCCGGCGTTGACCATGTCGAAATCGTAAATGCCCTGGGCAATCATCTCTTTGGCCTGTTTGTAGCCCTCGGCCTCACGACCGGTACGGGTCAGCAGAACCACCTCCAGCGAATTCACCGATGGCGCTTTGGGCTGCAGCTTCTTGGCCCGCGCGATGACCTCGAATGCCTTGTCGTTCTGCCCGATCTGGGTGTACCCCCGCGCAATGTTGGACATGATGGCCACCACATACGGGCGTGAACCGATCACCGATTCCCAGATCCAGATCGCGTTGTTCCAGTCACCCCATTTGGCCAGCTCATCAGCGATCATGGGCGTGATCTTGCGGTAGTGCGGATTGATGTCGACGCCCTCGCGGATCAAGGTCAGCATTTCCCGCTTCATCTTGTCCCACTTCGGATTGTTGTAATCACCCGACTGCGTCACCGTCAGCGCAATCTTGGTTGCCTTGACGATCTTGCTTTCACACGCCGCAGCCTGCTGGGTGATGTACGCCGCCAATGCCAGGCACACCATGGTGACGACCGCCGCGGTCTGTGACACCGCCGGGCCCCAGTGCAATCGCATGGCGTCGATCCAGCCACGGTAGCCCAGCCGCGCGTCCGATGCGGCCAGTATGGCCAGACCCATCGCAAAAATCGCCCCGGTGCTGGCCATGCGCCACGGGAAACCGGCGTTGCTGACGATCAGGAACATCAGCAGCCCCAACAGGGTGAACGCCCGCAACGGCGCCTCCGCCTGTCCCTCCGGTGTCTTGTTGCGCAGCGTGCGCCAGAACGCCCGGAGCAGGTAGCCAAACAGCAACAGCAGGAAAATCCAGCCGACCAGGCCGTATTCGGCCAGCAGTTGCAGGATTTCGTTGTGGACGTAGTAATCGGTCTCCAGCTGCGAGCCCTCTTTCTGGTACAGCGGAATATCCACTTCCCACGCCCCGGCCCCGACCCCGGTCAGCGGACGCTGCTGAATGATGCGCATCGTCGCCTTCCACATCACCAGACGGACCGAGAACGAGCGCTCGGTGTATTCCTCGGTCTGGGTGATCGACTTGGACCGCGCAAAAGCCCGCTCCAGCGCATTGGTGCCGCGCTGCTCCAGGCGGTGCTCCTCCAGCAATTTGGCATTGCCGGTCTGGATCAGGCCCAGACCCAGCACCGTGGCAAACAGCACCCCGAACAACAGGATGCGATTGCCGCTGCTGAACTGACTGAATCCCAACTGCTTGCGGTACAGGTACAGGATGACCGGCAGGATCAACAAGAAAGCCATGAACGCGATCAATGCCGAGCGCGTACCGGTCATGAAGATCGCGACGATGTTGAAACCGGTGGTGAACGCCAGGAAAGCGATCAGCCCCGACTGCCGTGCCCGCGCCAGCAGCAGCACGGAAAACGGCAGGGTACACACCGCGAATTCGGCAAAGAAGTTCCGGTTGACAAAGGTCGACGCCGGATTGGGCCCCTGCGGGAAATACTTCATCTCGAACCAGAACTGCATCGCCGTCCACAGCGAAGCGACGACCGCCCCCATGTGAATGCCCCAGGCCAGCGTCGGAATGCGGTCGCGCGACAGCGTGTTCAGGCCCAGCCAGAGCAGAACACTGAAGATGAACCACCGGATCGCCTCCACCCCGCCCAGATAGGTGTGCGACCAGATCATGCTGCCCAATGCATACACCATCAGCATCAGCGGCAACCACATCAGGGCGTGCCAGCGCACGGCATCGCGGCGGTTGCGTTGCTGCCAGAAAAACAGCAGGGCCCCACCCAGCGCGGCAAACGACACCACAATGGACTTGAGGGTGTCCTGCAGCATCTCCTCGTGCGGTACGCCGATGGCTGGCGCCAGGAACATCATCATGCCGAGGATGAACGCCGTCCAGTCGCCCCGGGTGATTTCGTTTGGCAAAGGCCCGACCACCGGCCGGGCAACGGGCCGGCTGGTGCGATCGGACTGCCCCCGTCCGTTGCCGTTGCCGCTGCCGTTGGCATTCGCGCCAGCGCCCGCCGCCACCGCAGACGCGGCTGCAGCAGCGCCCGCGGGTGCCGCTGTCGCCACCGGTGCGGTGTTGCGGGGGGCCGGCGGAGTCGGGCCTGGGCCGGTACGTTTCTTTTTCGCCATGGGATGCTCGATGTGCTGCGTCGACTGCAAAACAGGCCAGGCCGGTCACGATGCCCGGTCTGGCAAACCGCCTATTGTCGCCGCAGTCCGGGGCTATTTCCCGGCCGGACGCTCAAGACCGCCCGCCGAGGTCACAAGGGCGCGGACATTTGCACATGGTCGATGCCCGCCTCCTGAAAAATTTCGCCGTTGGGCTGAAAACCCAAGGCCACATAAAACGGGATCGCCGCGCACTGGGCGTTCAGAATCACCCGCCGGTCGCCACGTTGGCGCGCCTGCTCCATCAGGGTGCGCACCAGCAAGGCCCCGATTCCGGTGCGCCGCGCCGGCCGCAACACCGCCAGGCGACCGATCTGCGCCACACCGGGCTCCGGTGCCAGCAGCCGGCCGGTGCCCACCGCGTCACCTTGTTCCGAAAACACCACCACATGCAGGGCCGGCTGGTCGGCCTCATCCCATTCCAGCTCCTCGGCGATCTGTTGCTCCTGCACAAACACCGCCCGCCGAACCTGGGCTGCGGGCGCTTGCAACTCACCCCAGCTCCCGCAGCGCACCCGGCCCGCTGCGGCATTCCGCGTGGCGCCGGCGGATTGCACAGTGGGTGCTGCGGCCGAACCAGCGGCGTCAGGATTTGCGGTCATGCCAGTTGTCCTTTCAAGGGTGTTTTCGCGCATGGGGGGTGGCGGGCTGGGTGCCCAGCGCGTGGCGCAGCGCCCGCGCCGCGTCGGCATGGGCTGTCAGCGCCTCGGGGATGGCGCGCCCCAGGTTGATGAAGCCGTGCACCACGCCGCGGTAAATCTCCAGGTCCACCGGCACACCGGCGGCGCGCAGGCGGTCGGCGTAGGCGACGCCTTCGTCGGTCAGCGGGTCGCACTCGGCCAGGCCGATCCAGGCCGGCGCCACGCCGTCCAGCTCCCGCACCTGGCCGGCCTCGTCCACGCCATCCAGAGGGGCAAAGCGCCAGTCGGCATGGTCGGTGGGGCGCTGCAGGTACTGGCTGAAAAAGTAGCGGATGTGCGCCTCTTCCAGCAAAAAGCCGTGGCGGAAGGTGTGGTGCGACGCCGTGTCCTGCCGGGCGCAGGTGCCGGGGTAAAACAGCAGCTGCAGGGCCAGCGGCCAGCCCGCATCGCGCGCCTGGAGGGCGCACACCGCCGCCAGCGTGCCGCCGGCGCTGTCGCCGCCCACGGCCAGGCGCGTGCCGTCCAGCCCCAGCGCGGCGGCCTGCGCGCGCAGCCAGGCCAGGCTGTCCCAGGCGTCGAACACGGCGGTGGGAAACGGATGCTCCGGCGCCAGGCGGTAGTCCACCGAAAGCACCGCGCAATGCGCCAGGTGCGCCAGGTGGCGGCACAACACATCATGGGTGGCGACGCTGCCCACCGTGAAGCCGCCGCCGTGGCAATACATCAGCACCGGCAGCGCGGCGCCCGCCTCGGCGTGCGGGGCATACAAGCGGGCCGGAATGGCGTGGCCGTCCCGCGCGGGGATGTGCAGGTCTTCCACCCGGGGCAGCTTGTGTGGGGCCAGTTCCAGCACACCGGCGCTGGCTTCGTAGGCGGCGCGGGCCTGCGCGGGCGTGAGCGCGTGCAGCGGCGGGCGGCCGGCGCGCTCGATGCGGTCGAGCACGCCGCGCATCACGGGCGTGAGCAAGGCGCGCGGGTTGCGGTGGTGACTCATGACGGGCCGGGTTCTGATTACAGTGAAGGCTTGGCATCGTACAGGGCAACCCGGAGACAAACCCCATGGCTTTCATCTACTACCTGACCCAGATTCAGATCGACTTTGGCGCCATCAACCTGCTGGCCGCCGAGTGCGAGCGCGTGGGCATCCGCCGCCCGCTGATCGTGACCGACCCCGGCGTCAAAGCCGTCGGCATCCTGCAGCAGGCGCTGGACGCCCTGCCCGGATTGCGCGTGGCCGTGTACGACCAGACCCCCTCCAACCCCACCGAGGCCGCCGTGCGCGCCGCCGCCGAGGTCTACCGCACCCAGGGCTGCGACGGCCTGATCGCCGTGGGCGGCGGCTCGGCCATCGACTGCGCCAAGGGCGTGGCCATCGCCGCCACGCACGAAGGCCCCCTGAAAACCTACGCCACCATCGAAGGCGGCTCGCCCAGAATCACCGAACGCGTGGCCCCGCTGATTGCCGTGCCCACCACCGCCGGCACCGGCAGCGAAGTGGCGCGCGGCGCGATCGTCATCGTGGACGACGGCCGCAAGCTGGGTTTTCACAGCTGGCACCTGCTGCCCAAGACCGCCATCTGCGACCCCGGCCTCACGCTGGGCCTGCCGCCGGTTCTGACGGCCGCCACCGGCATGGACGCCATCGCCCACTGCATGGAAACCTTCATGGCCGCGCCCTTCAACCCGCCGGCCGACGGCATCGCGCTGGACGGCCTGGCCCGCGGCTGGGCGCACATCGAGCGCGCCACCCGCGACGGCCAGGACCGCGAAGCCCGCCTGAACATGATGAGCGCCAGCATGCAGGGCGCCATGGCCTTCCAGAAAGGCCTGGGCTGCGTGCACTCCTTGAGCCACAGCCTGGGCGGCGTGAACCCGCGCCTGCACCACGGCACGCTGAACGCCCTCTTCCTGCCCGCCGTGATCCGCTTCAACGCCACGGCCGAGTCGGTGCAAAAAGAGCGCCGCCTGGACCGCATGGCCCAGGCCATGGGCCTGGCCCGCGGCGACGACATCCCCGATGCCATCCGCGCGCTGAACGCCCGCCTGGGCCTGCCCAGCGGCCTGGCGGCCGTGGGCGTGACCGAGGACCTGTTCGACGCCGTGATCACCGGCGCCCTGGCCGACCACTGCCACAAGACCAATCCGCGGCTGGCGAGTGCGGAGGAGTACCGGGGGATGTTGCGGGAGAGTATGTGAGGGGGGGCGGCGTGGCCGATTTCTGCCTGAAACGCCCTCCTGGTAAGTCCTGAATTGATAGCAGCTTGTGGCCGGTTTGCGCTGGGAAGGGGCACAAAAGACTCCGAAAATCGGCCTTTTCAAGGCGCTGGGGTGCCGGCGCGGGTGTGTTGAGGCCTCGGTGGCGGCCCGGATGGGCATCTGGAGGTCTAATTTTCAGATGATTTCAACCGATTCCCGGCGCCGGATGTCCATCGGCAGCTATTGTTTTTGACGACCCTGAGCGGGCAATCGGCATCCGGCAAACTGTGCGGTCAGTGCGTCGCCAATGTGCGCTAAGGAGGTGACCGGGGATCCCAAGCGCTACGCGTTATACGGCCGCGAGCAAAGCGAAAACGGTATTACCCCGCCGCGCCCTGTCGCGGGGAGGCCGAACCGGTCCACCGCGACCACCCCATTAGAAAATAAAATCGCTGCCTTCCTGATCACCGGTCTAAAGTGCCCTTGGGACTGTACGTCGCACCATTGCGCCATCAGTCGGTTTGAGCGCTGGGAAGTAGATGACAGGGTTCATTTCACCGTCGGACGCTGGTCTTTCGGGCAGAGTTCCGCGCCAAATGCCTGTTGTAATGCGGATTTCAGGACCGAGGAGAATGGCGCATCGCCTTGCGCCATTGCGCTTATCCCGTCCGGTATCCTGGGCTGGACGGTTTATCCGACGAGCTACATTACGTTCGGCGTCATGACTCACTGAGGACAATCTCGATGGATATTCCTGGCGAAAAACTCATCATCAAGCTTTGGGAAACAATAGCCGACAAGGGTATTGGTAGTCTGCTGAAGCCATGGCAGATTCGACGTGAGGGCCGGGCAAACCTTGATGTCAAGCGCGAAGAAGTGCTGGCTCTGGCACAGGCAGAGGCCGATGCAGCTGCGATACGGTCAGGCCAGAAGTTACTTTTGATTAGCGGCGAGATTGTAAATCGACCGGCTTTAGGAGCCCTATCGGTTATCCATGAAAGCGCCGACAAAGCTCCATTAGCGCTGCCTCGTGCAATTGAAATTGCAGATCAAAACTTGCAAGCAGAGGCGATAAGGCAAGAAGTATCCATCGCAAGAGCGGTCGTGTATGCCGAAGAGGAATTGCAGAAAGACACTTCAGAGCCACCTCAGGATAGCCCACAGGACGACTGGCTCCTCAGGTGGCGTGAATGCGCCGCCGGCGTTTCATCCGATGAGTTGCAGCAAATTTGGGGGAAAGTACTCGCAGGAGAGGTAAAGTCACCGGGGCGTTTTTCATTGCGAACATTGGAGTTTCTCCGCAACCTATCGCAAGCTGAAGCGCAGGCGATAGAAAGAATTTCACCGTTTGTCATTTCTGGCATTTTTTATCGCGGCGATGAAGACATGTTGAACGCCGAAGGCGTGTCGTTCTCAGACTTGTTGGCAATGCAAGAATTGGGCGTGCTGGCTGGCGTGGACGGGCTTGGCCTCGAAATCACTTGGAATTCAGATTCCCCCACATCCTTCCAGAAGGCACTTACTTGCCATGGTGCGCTGATACTCGCTACGGCACAGGACGCTAGCAAGATCATTAAGCTGAAGGTCTGTGCGGTAACCGCCATAGGCAAGCAGGTTCTTAGTCTGGGAAGCTTCTTGCCAAACATGAAGATGGTCGAATCTGTTGCCTCTGCAATCAAAACTCTTGGCTTCGATGTCCAAATCGGAAACTACATTCAAGTCGGCGTAGATCAATTTCAGGCCGCCAACATGAGGCAGGTATGACGTCGAACCCATCATTCCACCGGAACTGCGCGAAAAGACGCGCTGGCCGGTGAATTCAAACGTTAAAACTCTCATCACGACGGCAAAGTGAACTACGATGCATTAGAGAAGGCCTACTGGGAAGCGCAGAAGCAGCGCATAGAGAATCTCCGCCAAAAAATCAGCGGAAGACCGAACATTGGCGATGGCCGCGTTGTCCCCGCGGATGAAGACCTTTCGATTGGTGATGGCCGTCGACTCAAGATGGCTGTGATGTTTATCGACATCTGTGGATTTTCATTGCGTCCTATGGAGACAAGCGAAGAGCAAGACTTGACGCTGCGCATATTGAATTTGTATTTCACCGAAATGATCAGGATCGCAGAGGAGTACGGCGGAAACGTCGAAAAGAATACCGGGGACGGGCTCCTCATCTATTTCAATGACAACGAAGGCAACCCACCAGAAAACGGCCCCAAACGAGCTGTGGCCTGTGCCCTTACGATGTTTGCCGCAACCAACTATTTGATAAATCCAATCATTCATGCATCCAAAGCAAAGCCGATTGAATTTAGGGTATCTATTGATTATGGAAGCGTAACCGTAGCAAGAATAGGTGCCCCCAGAAGATTTAATGCCAATGTAGCAATCGGCACAACAGCGAACTTCGCGTCAAAGGTTATGCGATTTGCTCAGGCTGGCGAAATCGTCATAGGGGAGTCAGCAAAAAACCTCTTGCCTGCAACATGGACAAATAACTGGGCCGAGGTAATTCCAGAGCCGAGTGGATGGACTTACACTGCAACAGGTGCACCATATCGACTATATAAGTATATCGGACGCTGGAAAAACTTCCTGTGAGAAAAATGAGCACTGACACACATCAATCCGCTGGGGGCACAGAGTTTCAACCGGGGCAAGTTCTCGGTAGGGCCTTGGCCCACAGCGCAATTGCTACCCCAACAGGCGACGGCATTAAGCCTGCTCTACCTTCGGCAGCACCAGATACAAAAGAGCAAGAAATCAAACTAAAATTCGCTGAAGAAACGCATCAGTATGTTCGCGACTACATTCGACAAGCAGATCAGAAGGCGACGTTCCTCTTTGCTGGCTCTAGCACACTCTTGACATATCTAAATTCAATCAGCGTGGCCCAAAGCTGGCTCTCAAACCCAAAGACTTGGGGGTTGCTAGATGTACTCTCATTCTTTGCTACTTCCGGGCTAATGCTGGGCGCTGCTTTTTGCGCCTTTGTTATAACACCAAGACTTGGCGGATCTAGGAGGGGCCTCGTATTTTTTAGTGCAATTCAAGAATATGAAAGCCCAGCAGAATACTCAATCGAGCTGAATTCAAAACGTCCAGTTGAACTCTGTGAAGCAAAGCTTAAACATGTTCATGAGCTATCAAAGGTGTGCCACGCCAAGTTCAAATCATTGTCCTGGGCATTTAGAGCATCAATATTCGGGACTTTTTGCTCCTTCCTCGTCTTGATCATCAAATAACCAAGTTCTAACTGTCGGTTCAACGCAGACGCCAACATGGGCCATCGCTTCGCGGTTTTGATGGTCCATGTTGGTGCCCTCGGCGCTTCGCGCTCCGGCGCCGGTTAACCTGGGCGTTGCACCACCTCCTAACTTCAAAGCGCTAACCGCCGATTTCTAGCGCAAACTGGTCGCTTTTAGCTCCCATTCCCGTGGCGATTAACGCCCCGCCCAGCATCCGGCCGTCCATCACAAGAGCTCCACCCGCCCCATATCCGACTTCTCCACCCACTCCCCAAACTCATCCGCCAGCTGCTGCGCAGCACCCGTTGCCGCGTTCCAGGCCTTCACCCGCGCCGCCAAATCGTTGCCGTAGCGGGTGAAGTCGGTGCGGTCGGGCAGTTTGCGGTTCGGCAGCGTGGCCCTCCAGGCGGGGTCGGGGGCGAGCACGACGGTGGTGTCGAGAAACGGGGTGGCGCCGTGGCGCCATTTCAGGGACTTGTCCAGCCAGCCGGGCACCGCCGCCTCCTGAAAGTGCGGGTACATCACCGGGCCGGCGCCAAAGGGCCCGGCTGCGGCGGGCAAGTCCACGTGCAGGTGCAGGTGGTCGTCGGTGATGCCTCTGTCCCGGTAGCCGCCTCGCGGCGCGCCGGGGATGTCGCGCACCGCGCGCAGCGCAAACGGGATGGAGCCCCAGGCCTGCAGGGCGCGCGATGAAAGAATCAGGTCTTGTCTTTTGCCGCTACAGGGAGAAAACGCAGCAATCTCGATCCCAAAGTTATAGCAAACAATCACCTTTTCACGCTGGGTAGCGGCACTTTTTGCTTGAAAACCGCCCCTCACCTCCCGCGCCACCCCCGCGCTGGCAATTTCCTCCAGCCCGCGAAAAGCTCCGGCCAACTAATCGATCAGGCGCCCAGCTGCGCCGTGGTCTTCAAAGGTGGTTTTTCAACTCCACGGGTGAGGCTTGGCAGGCGCGCATGGACGGCGTGCTGAAGGAATACGTCATGAAACAGGTTGGACGGACGCCCGGCTGACGCGCCCGTGCCCCGGCAGGGCATGAACCGCCCGGTTTCAAGCCAAAACACGCCCTACCCAGCGTCAAAAGGTCAATGTCTGCTCTGTCTTTAGGAGCGAAACCACCCCGTCGCGGCCCGCTGCCCGCCCCTGCAAAGTGCAGCAGCCCGCCTTCACTGCCCCAACCACCGCTGCACCCACCCCCGCGCGCGCCGCCGCAGGGGGGCTTCCACCCAGCGCTCGCTGGCCACAGCGGCCAGGCAGGCAGCCAGGGCCACGGCGGCTGCCAGCAGCCACCGCACCGCGCCGTCCGGCAAAGGCTGGGGCAGCACAAACCAGGTCAGGCTGAAAAACAGCACCGGGTGCAGCAGGTAGCTGCCGTAGGTGATGTCGCCCAGCCAGCCGGCCAGCGGCTGCAGCCGGGTGGGCACCCGGGCACGGCCGCTGAGCCAGACCACCAGCACACAGGCCACGGGCAAGACCAGACCCCGCCAACCGAGCAGTTCGTCGCCGGCCCGGGCGGGGTTGAGGGCGGTCAGCAGCCCGGCCATGGCAAGCCAGGCCAGCGCGGCGCCGGAAAAAGCCCCGTCGGGCGGTCGGACGCGAACCTGGCGCCCGATCAGGCAGCCGGCAACAAAGTACGCGCCAAAGGCCGGCACCTGGTGGTAGGCCACGGCCTGGGCCGCGTAGCCCTCCGGCCCGCCGATGGTGGCCGCGATCCAGGCCCACTGCAGGGCGGCCGCCGCCAGCAGCAGGCCCCAGCGAGCCACCGTGTGGCGCAGCGCCAGCATGATCGGCGCAAACAGCAGGTAATAGACAAACTCGATACCCAGCGACCAGCCGCCGATGGGCAGCGACCAGGTCACCGGGTCGTACAGGCCGAAGGCATAGCTCAGGTTGAGGGCCGCGCGCAGCGGCAGGCGGTCCACCAGCTGCCCCGAATGCAGGCTGAACAGCGCCACCGACGCCACCGCGACCAGGGCAAACAGCGGCGTCAGGCGCCACCAGCGCAGGGCCAGGAACGCACCCGCCGCCCGCGTCGAGCGGATGCGGTCGCCGTAGGTGTAGGCCAGGCTGGCGCCGGAGAGCGTGAAGAACAGGTACACCCCGTAGCTGCCAAATGTGTGGCCGTTGGCCAGCTCCAGCCAGAGCAGCAGGTGGTAGCCCATGACCGCCAGCGCGCACAGGCCGCGCAGCAGATCCCAGCCCCAGACCCGTGGTGGCGCGGCGCCGGCCGCGCACGCCGGCTGGTTCACAGCGCGGCCACCCGCCCGATATCCGGCCTCTCCACCCACTCCCCAAACTCCTCCGCCAGCTGCTGCGCCGCGGACGCTGCCGCGCTCCACGCCTTCACCCGCGCGGCCAGGTCGTTGCCGTAGCGCGTGAAGTCGGTGCGGTCGGGCAGTTTGCGGTTGGGCAGCTTGGCCACCCAGGCGGGGTCGGGGGCGAGCACGATGGTGGTGTCGAGGAAAGGCGTGGCGCCGTGGCGCCATTTCAGGGCCTTGTCCAGCCAGCCGGGCACCACGGCCTGCTGAAAGTGCGGGTACAGCACCAGGCCGGCGCCGCCCTGCCCGGCCGCCACCCGGTAGTCCAGGTGCAGGTGGTAGTCGGTGATGCCGCCGTCCCAATAGGCGCCGGGGGGCGCGCCGGGGATGTCGTGCACCGCGCGCAGCACAAACGGGATGGAGCAGCTGGCCTGCAGCGCGGGCATGAAGTTGGCCTCGGTCAGGTCGATTTGCCGGGTGCGGTAGTCCTGCGTGGCGAAGGGCAGCGCCGCGCCTGCGGATGAAAACACCACCCGCTCCAGCCAGGCGCCCATGGCCTTGCGGCGCACGGCGTTGGCGAAGAAGGCGCCGGCATAGCCCAGCGGGGTGCGCAGGCCGTGCTCGCGCGCCAGCACATGGCGCCCGCGCGAGGTGACGATGTGCAGGCGGTAGCGCGGGTGGTTCAGCACCTCGCCGATGCGCCCGCCGTAGAAGGCTTGCAGGCTGTCGCCAAAGCGCTCGCTCACGAAATCCGCCGTGGGGCGCTTCTGGCCGGGCAGCAGCTCGTAGTGCTGGTGGATGTAGTCGTGCTCCAGCCGCTGGAAGGCGGCCACGGGCTCGGCCAGGCAGGCGGTGGCCATGCGCCAGGCGCCGATGGAGCCGCCCACCAGGTGCACCGGCTGGTGGCTGCGGGCCAGCCAGTCGCCGAACAGAAAGCGGTCCAGCGGGCCGAGGATCAGGCCCTTGGGGCCGCCGGCGGCGCCGGGGATGACGCCCACGTCCTGCGGGCGCAGGCCGTGTTGCTCAATGTGGCGCCGGGCGGCGGGGCCGGCATGGATGCGCAGGGCTTTCATGGGCCGATTATGAATAAAAAGGGCCGATACCCAGCGTCAAAAGGTCACTGTTTGCTATCAAAACAGGATTATTTACCGCCCCGGCTGGCGAAGTTTGGCAAAGGCCGAGGCCATGGCGGTGTTGCCGGCGGGTGCGGACGCCGGGCGGCCGTGGGGGCGCTGGCCGCGGGCGGCTCCTTCGAAGCGGTTGTCACGCGGGCCGTCCCGGCGCGCCGGCGCCTCGCCCAGCTTCATGGTCAGGCTGATGCGTTTGCGCTCCACGTCCACTTCCAGCACCTTGACCTTGACGATGGCGCCGGTCTTGACCACCTCGCGCGCGTCGGTCACGAACTTGTGGCTCAGCTGGCTGACGTGGACCAGCCCGTCCTGGTGCACGCCCAGGTCCACGAAGGCGCCAAAGGCCGCCACGTTGCTGACCGTGCCTTCCAGAATCATGCCGGGCTGCAGGTCGCGGATGTCTTCCACGCCGTCGTTGAAGCGGGCCACGGCAAAGTCGGGGCGCGGGTCGCGGCCGGGTTTTTCCAGCTCGGCCAGGATGTCCCGGACGGTGATGGCGCCGAACTTGTCGGTGGCGAAGGCTTCGGGGCGCAGGGTTTTGATCAGCTCGGCGCGGCCCATCAGCTCGGACACGGGTTTGCCGGTGGCGGTGATGATCTGCTCCACCACCGGGTAGGTTTCGGGGTGCACCCCGGTCATGTCCAGCGGGTTGTCGCCGCCGCGGATGCGCAAAAAGCCCGCGCTCTGCTCGAAGGTCTTGGCGCCCAGGCCGGCCACATCCAGCAGCTGTTTGCGGTTGCGAAACGCGCCGTGCGCCTCGCGCCAGCGCACCACGGCGCGCGCCACGCTGCCCGACAGGCCCGACACCCGGGTCAGCAGCGGCACGCTGGCGGTGTTCAGGTCCACACCGACGCCGTTCACACAGTCTTCCACCACCGCGTCCAGCGTGCGCGCCAGCTCGCCCTGGTTCACATCGTGCTGATACTGGCCCACACCGATGGATTTTGGGTCGATCTTGACCAGCTCGGCCAGCGGGTCTTGCAGGCGCCGGGCGATGCTGGCGGCGCCGCGCAGGCT
This sequence comes from Burkholderiaceae bacterium, assembly GCA_016790575.1. Taxonomy (GTDB): domain Bacteria; phylum Pseudomonadota; class Gammaproteobacteria; order Burkholderiales; family Burkholderiaceae_C; genus JAEUOU01. The sequence goes on from JAEUOU010000010.1 coordinate 294,476, forward strand.
GACGTCCACATCGGGCAGCTCCTGGGAGGCGTATTCGCTGGCGGAATAGACCGAGGCACCGGCTTCGCTGACCACTATCTTTTGCATAGCGGCTGGTGACCATTCCGCGCTGGGAATGGCCGCTTTTTGCATCAATTTCAGCAAATCGGCGGCCAGGCGGTCGGTTTCGCGGCTGGCGGTGCCGTTGCCGATGGCGATCAGCGCCACCTGGTGCTTTTCACACAGCTTGGCCAGGGTGTGCAGCGCGCCGTCCCAGTCTTTGCGGGGTTCGTGCGGGAAGACGGTGGCGGTGTCCACCAGCTTGCCGGTGGCGTCCACCACCGCCACTTTCACGCCGGTGCGGATGCCAGGGTCCAGCCCCATGACGGCCTTGGGGCCGGCCGGCGCGGCCAGCAACAGGTCGCGCAGGTTGTCGGCAAAGACCTTGATCGCGACGTTTTCCGCGTCTTCGCGCAGGCGGGTGAACAGGTCGCGCTCGGTGGACAGGCTGAGCTTGACGCGCCAGGTCCAGGCCACGCACTTGCGCAGCAGGTCGTCCGCCGCGCGGCCCTGGTGGCTCCAGCCCAGGTGCAGCGCGATGCGGCCTTCGGCGAGTGAGGGCACGACCACCGTTCGGGCTGAGCTGGTCGAAGCCGCGGGTTCCGGCGGCTCAGGCAGCACCAGCTTGACGTCCAGGATTTCCAGCGCCCGGCCACGGAACACCGCCAGCGCGCGGTGCGAGGGGACGCGGCCGATGGGCTCGTCGTAGTCGAAGTAGTCGCGGAACTTGGCCACGTCGGGGTGGTTTTCATCCTTGCCGGCGGCCAGCGTGCTGCGCAGCAGGCCCTCGGCCCACAGCCATTCGCGCAGCTGCTGCACCAGCGCGGCGTCTTCGGCCCAGCGTTCGGACAGGATGTCGCGCACACCGTCCAGCACGGCGGGCACGGTGGAAAAGTCCGCGCCTTCCACGCTGCCGGCGGGGGTGGTGAAGGCGGCGGCTTCCTCGGCGGGGTTCAGCGTCGGGTCGGCCCACAGGCGGTCGGCCAGGGGTTCGATGCCGGCTTCGCGGGCGATCATGCCCTTGGTGCGGCGCTTGGGTTTGTAGGGCAGGTACAGGTCTTCCAGCTCCTGCTTGGTGGGCGCAGCCTCGATGGCGGCGCGCAGCTCGGGCGTGAGCTTGCCCTGCTCGTCGATGCTTTTGAGGATGGCCGCGCGGCGGTCTTCCAGCTCGCGCAGGTAGCCCAGACGGTAGTCCAGCTCGCGCAGCTGCACATCGTCCAGGCCGCCGGTGGCCTCTTTGCGGTAGCGGGCGATAAAAGGCACCGTGGCGCCGCCATCCAGCAGCGTGACGGCCGCCTGCACCTGCTGGACGGACACGCGGATTTCGGCCGCGATCTGGGAGAGGATTTTCTGCATGGACAAGGGTCGGGCTTCAAACGAAGCGCGGGAGTGTGCCACAGGGGCGGCCCGTCACCGGACGCGCGCCCGCGGTCTTGGAATGCACCGATATGGTGCGAAAAAGCGGCAGGATCAGCCGATGCGCACCAGCACCCGCCCGCGCACCTGACCCGCCATCAGCGCGTGGGCCTTGTCGATGGCGCCGGACAGCGGCACTTCCTCGATCATGGTGTCGAGCAGGGCCGGATCGAGGTCGCGCGCCAGGCGGTCCCAGGCGCGCTGGCGCCTGGCCAGGGGCGCCATCACCGAATCGACCCCCGCCAGCGTCACGCCGCGCAGGATGAATGGCATCACCGTGGTGGGGAGATCTGCGCCCTGGGCCAGGCCGCAGGCGGCGACGACCCCGCCGTAGCGCGTCTGCGCCAGCGCGTTGGCCAGCGTGTGCGAGCCCACCGCGTCCACCACGCCGGCCCAGCGCTCCTTCTGGAACGGTTTGCCGGGCGCGGCGAGTTCGGCGCGGTCGATCACGGCGCTGGCGCCCAGGTGTTTCAGGTAATCCCCCTCCGCAGCCTTGCCGGTGGCTGCCACCACGGTGTAGCCCAGCCGCCCCAGCAGGGCCACGGCCACGCTGCCCACGCCGCCAGTGGCGCCGGTGACCAGCACCTCGCCCGCGCCGGGCTTCACGCCGTGGTCTTCCAGCGCCATCACACACAGCATGGCGGTGTAGCCCGCCGTGCCGATGGCCATGGCCTGGCGGGCGGTGAAGGCGGCGGGCAGCTTGACCAGCCAGTCACCCTTGAGGCGGGCTTTCTCGGCCAGGCAGCCCCAGTGCGTTTCGCCCACGCCCCAGCCGTTGTGCACGAAGGCATCGCCCGGCTGCCAGCCGGGGTGGCTGGATTCCAGCACCACGCCGGCGCCGTCGATGCCCGCGACCATCGGCCACTGTCGAACCACCGGGCCCTTGTTGGTGATGGCCAGGCCGTCCTTGTAATTCAGGCAGGACCAGTCCACCCGCACGGTGACATCACCCGCCGGCAAGGCGGATTCGTCCACCGGCTGGACGCGGGCGGTGAAGGTGTCGGACTTTTCGAGCAGCAGGGCCTGGAACATGGGGTACCTTTTTGACGGAGGGGAACTGCCACAGCCTAACAAAAAGCCCGTTACGGCAATGTCATGTTTCGGACTGTTCGGTCCGAAAGACTACAATAATCACTAAGTATTAACACCAACACAATACAAATCAACAGGTTAAACTTGAAACTTAACTTGTTTTCGAGATTCAAGCTCCGTACACTCCCGCCTGTGCTGCGATCCACCACCCTTCTGAGCTGTTGCCTGTGCGTCTGCCTGAACGCTTGGGCTGCGCCTGAGGATCGCGATGACCGGCTGGCGAGCCTGTTGCCGGACCGCAGCGTGGTAACCCAGATCTCCGAGCGACTGGACGATGTGCGTCAGGTGGTCGGTGAACACGCGTCTACCCTGGTCGGGCACGCCATGGGTTTTCTGGGGGTGCCCTACCGCCGCGGCGGGGATTCGGCAGAAACCGGCTTTGACTGCAGCGGCTTCGTCCGCTCGGTCTATGAACAGACCATCGGCCTGGTGCTGCCGCGCCGTGCTGCCGAGCAGGCCGCCGCCACCCAGAACATCGACCGGCAGGATCTGCGTCCGGGCGACCTGGTGTTCTTCAACACTATGCGCCGCGCCTTCAGCCATGTGGGCATCTATGTTGGCGACGGCAAGTTCATCCACGCCCCGCGTGCCGGTGAGAAAGTCCGCGTCGAGGACATGCGGATCGCCTACTGGAATACGCGCTTCAACGGCGCCCGCCGCGTTGTCGGCGACGAGGCCAACACGCCCCGCCGCTGAACCCGCCAGTCCGCCAGCCCGCCCGCCCGCTGGCCGACCCGCTCACCTGATTTTTTCACTTTCCAGGCCGCGCACCGCAGCGCGGCGTTCGGCTGCATGCCACCGCGTGCCGAGTGGCAACGTCGTGAATCGGGGACGTATTTTCGGGTTTATTTCCACACTGACCGTACTGTTGAAATACTCCATCGTTCATGTGGTTACCGAGAAGTCTAATAATCCACTCACACTTGATTCAACGTGGACTTCCGACTCACGATGGTCAAGTGAACCACGGACTCAGACCTTGCCAAATGGCTGATGCCCTGGGTGGAGCGCCAGGAGCCTGAATCCTTTCTCGCCCGGCATTCGCAGTGATGCACCGGGGGAAGAAATCGGGCTAAACCTTTGTCATTTAAGGAGATTGTCATGGAAGTCCTCTCAATGCTGTTTGACTCCAAGTACGGGGTCGCCGCCCTCGGGTCGGTCACACTGGCCGTCGCCATGCTGGCGAGCACGTTCATTGTCCTGGCGCAAAAAGCAGCCAGAACGCCCGACGCGCGCTCCATGCCTCAAAACGACTCGGGCCGTTGACGGCGCAGCGCGGCGAAGGAGACCCCATGCAAGACGACGCACGCTGCTGCGGCACCGGAACCTGCATCATTGACAGCGAGGGGCGGTGCTGGTGCGGCCAGCAATGGGATGGCGAAAAAATGTGCCCACCGGTATTCGTTGCCCCGTCAACGGCGCCTGATGAGCCGACACCGAGCTCAGCGGCCAACGCAGCGATGCCGCCGCGAGCCGAACAATGAAAACCAACTTCATGAAACACCACCTCCCGGTCGTCGCCGTTCTGGCACTGGGTCTGTCCGGGAGCCCCGCCATGGCCACCGAAGAGCCGAAGTTCGAAACCCTCTCGCGACACGGACACATCGAGCTGCGCCGATACGCGCCCTTCATCGTGGCCGAAACGTTCGTGGAGGGCGACATGGATGCGGCATCCGGCAAAGGCTTTCGCGCGATCGCAGACTACATCTTCGGCAACAACGTCGCAGCCGGCCAGGCCGCTGTCCAGAGGGCTGAAAAAATTTCCATGACCGTGCCGGTCACGATGGAGCCTGTCCCTGCGCCGGCAAAACCCGCGTCCCAGAAGATCGCCATGACGGCGCCTGTGGCGATGGAACCGCTCGCTGGCGCCCTGCAGACGGGTGCACAGTTGCCGGCAATGCAAGGGGCCAACCGGTGGCGGGTTCATTTTGTGATGCCCAGCGCCTACACCCTGGCGAGCCTGCCCAAGCCCAACAACCCCGCCGTGCAGCTGCGTGAAGTGCCCGCCAAGACATGGGCCGTGCTGAGCTACTCGGGCTTCAATACCGAAGCAGGCATCCAACAGCGCACCGACGAACTGTTGGCGTGGCTGGCGGGGCGCAACATCAAAGTCATCGGCAGTCCCCAACTGGCGCGGTACAACCCGCCCTGGACCCTGCCCATGGTTCGTCGCAACGAAATCATGCTCGAGGTCGAATGAATCCGGGCGCGGCCGTTCGACGGCTTGACGCGTCTGCGCATTGCTGCCGGGGGCCAGCCCGCCACGGCGCCCTGTCACCTCGTTTCCTCCTATTTTCGCGAGCCGCCTCATGAAACCTGCTTCCCACTGCTTCACCCTTTCCCCGTCTGCTGCAAGCGTGGCCGGGCTGGTTCTTGCCGCATCCAGCGGTGCGGTGCTGGCGCAGGCGCCGGCGGGTCAGCCTTTGTGGGAAGTCGGGGGCTTTGCGCTCGGGGTATCCCAGCAGGCCTACCCGGGGTCGGACCAGCGTGTCAACCGTGCCCTGGCGCTGCCGTACTTTGTGTACCGGGGCGAGGTGTTGCGCGCCGATCGCGACACGGTGGGACTGCGGGCCTTCAAGACCAGGGATTTCGAGCTGGACGTGGGCTTTGCAGGTTCGTTTGGCAGCAACAGCGACCGCATCGATGCACGCCAGGGCATGAAGGACCTGGGAACACTGGTCGAGTTGGGGCCCCGCCTGAAATGGAACCTGGGTGCCGGACCTGCCGGCGGCAGCTTGCGGGCCGAATTGCCGCTCCGCGCGGTATTTGACATCAGCGACAGCTTTGCGCACCGTGGCCTGTCGTTCGAACCTGAACTGGTGTATGACCGACGGTCGCAGGGGGGCTGGCGCTACAACGCGAGCATCGGCGCCATCGTGGCCGACCGCAAACTGGCCAGGACTTTCTATGAGGTTTCGGCGGCCGAGGCCACGCTGGCGCGCCCCGCCTACACTGCGCAAAGCGGTCTGGTGGGCTGGCGGTTGGCGACCTCGGTATCGCGCAGTCTCACGCCCGACTGGCGATTGTTCGGCTTTGCCCGCATCGACTCCGTCGCGGGCAGTGCCAACAAGAACAGCCCGCTGGTGCGCCAGACCACGGGCGCCACCATAGGAATCGGGGTCACGTACACCTGGATGCGGTCCAGCGAGCGGGCGCGGGACTGAGGCGCGCGGGCAACCGCCAGGTGTTTCGGGGCGACAGAACCCGGCAGTGGCCGGCCAACAAAAAAGGACCTGGCATTTCTGCGAAGTCCTTGGATTGCCTGATGGAACGTGGTGGGTGATGCAGGGTTTGAACCTGCGACCCCTGCCGTGTGAAGGCAGTGCTCTACCGCTGAGCTAATCACCCGATCTGTGCCGCTTTGTGGGCGGCAACCGACGAAAACCGAAATTATGCCAGAGAAACAGAGGGTTTCAGGCAGTGACGGCGCGCCAGACGGTTTTTCCGCCGCTGGCCTTGTCCAGCTCGGCAAGGACGCCTTCATGCGCCTGAACTTCCTGGTCGTTGGCCCTCAGCACCGGCAGGTCAAAGCGGCGCAGATCCACCGCCACAACGGCTCGAACATCGCCCTGTGCCGCCACATCGGCCTCGATCAGCAGGGCATCCTGGCCGCGCGTGAGGTTGATGTAGACCTCGGCCAGCAGTTCGGCATCGAGCAGGGCGCCGTGCAAGGTGCGACCCGAGTTGTCGACGCCCAGGCGGGAGCACAGGGCGTCCAGGCTGTTGCGTTTGCCCGGAAACAGTTCCTTGGCCATGGCCAGTGTGTCGGTGACCTGCGCGACATGCCGTGAAAACGCCGCCCGCCCGGTCCGTTCCAGCTCCTTGTCGAGAAACGCCACATCGAAGGCGGCGTTGTGGATGATGATTTCGGCCCCCTCGACGTACCGCAGGATATCGTCTGCGACCTCCGCGAACTTGGGTTTGTCACGCAGAAATTCGTTGCTGATGCCGTGAACCTTGAGTGCCTCCTCGTGGCTGTCGCGCTCGGGGTTGAGGTAGAAGTGCAGGTTGTTGCCGGTCGGGCGCCGATTGACCAGTTCCACACAACCGATTTCGATGATGCGGTCGCCGCCCTCGGCCGACAGGCCGGTGGTTTCGGTATCCAGAACAATCTGTCGGGTCATGCGTGGCACCCCTGGGGCTCAATGATTTTCACGGGCATGGTTGATCGTGTACCGGGGGATCTCGACCACCAGATCCTGCCGGCCGACGATGGCCTGGCACGCCAGGCGCGACTGCGGCTCCAGGCCCCAGGCGCGGTCCAGCAGGTCGTCCTCGTCTTCCTCGGCCGGGTTCAGGCTGGCGTAACCCTCCCGCACAATGACATGACAGGTGGTGCAGGCGCAGCTCATGTCGCAGGCGTGCTCGATGGCAATGCCATTGTCGAGCAAGGCCTCACAGATCGACGTGCCTGTCGGCACGTTGAGGCTGGCGCCCTGGGGACAGAACTCGGTGTGGGCAAGGATCTTGATCACGGGCATGGGCGGAGTGCCTCTCAGATGGTGTCAACCGCACGGCCAGCCAGCGCCTTGCGGATACCGTGGTTCATGCGTTCGGCGGCGAAGGCCTCGGTGCCTTTGGCCAGCGCGGTCGTCGCGGCCTCAATGACCTGGGCATCGGTGCTGGTCTCTGCCGTGTTGCGCAAGGTCTGCATCAGGGCGTCGATGGCGGCGCGGTCATCGGCGTCGAGCAAATCGCCGTCCGCCTCCAGCGCGCTGCGGGTCGCCAGGAGCATCCGGTCGGCGTCAACCCGGGCTTCGGCCAGCGCTCGGGCGGCCATGTCGGCCTCGGCGGTGGTGAAACTTTCCTGCAGCATGGTCGCGATCTGGTCGTCGGAAAGGCCGTAGGAGGGTTTGACGTCGATGTGTGCCTCGGCCCCACTGCCCTGCTCTTTCGCGCTGACGCTCAGCAGGCCATCGGCGTCCACGGTGAAGGTCACGCGGATACGCGCAGCGCCGGCCGCCATCGGCGGAATGCCGCGCAGCTCGAAGCGCGCCAGGCTGCGGCAGTCGGCCACCAGGTCGCGTTCACCCTGCACCACGTGCAGCGCCAGCGCGGTCTGGCCGTCCTTGTAGGTGGTGAAGTCCTGCGCCATGGCGGTGGGAATGGTCTGGTTGCGCGGCACGATGCGCTCCACCAGGCCGCCCATGGTTTCAATGCCCAGCGACAGGGGAATCACGTCCAGCAGCAGCAGGTCGCCCGCGGCGTCGTTGCCGGCCAGCTGGTTGGCCTGGATGGCGGCGCCCAGCGCCACCACTTCGTCCGGGTTCAAGTTGTTCAGTGGCGCGCGGCCGAAAAAGTCGGCCACCGCCTGCTGGATCTGGGGCATCCGGGTCGAACCCCCGACCATCACCACCCCTTGTATGTCGTCGCGGGTCAGCCGGGCGTCACGCAGGGTTTTGCGCACCGCACCCATGCACCGGGTCGTCAGGTGGGCCGTTGCGGCCTCAAAATCGGACCGATTGAGCACTTTTTGGGCCATACCCAGCGTCAAAGGGACATCGAATGCTACTGATTCAGTAGTAGTCAAGGCCTCTTTGGCCGCCCGGGCCGCGGTTTTCAGGCGGGTTTTGTCGGTTGCCGACGAGGCTTCCAGCCCGGTCTGGGCCAGCAGCCAGTCGACGAGCGCACGGTCGTAGTCGTCGCCGCCGAGGGCCGAGTCCCCGCCCGTGGCGATGACCTCGAACACGCCGCGTGTCAGGCGCAGGATGGAGATGTCGAAGGTGCCGCCGCCCAGGTCGAACACGGCGTAGATGCCCTCGCTGGCGTTGTCCAGCCCGTAGGCAATGGCGGCGGCGGTGGGTTCGTTGATCAGGCGCAGCACGTTCAGGCCGGCCAGTTGGGCGGCGTCCTTGGTGGCCTGGCGCTGGGCATCGTCGAAGTAGGCCGGTACGGTAATGACCGCGCCGTACAGATCGTCGTTGAAGGTGTCCTCGGCCCGGTAGCGCAGGGTGGCGAGAATTTCCGCGCTGATTTCCACCGGCGATTTCGGGCCCGCGACGGTCTCCAGCACCACCATCCCCGGCTGGTCGACAAATCGGTACGGCAGTTTGTCGCGCCCGGGGATGTCGGCCAGTCCGCGGCCCATGAAGCGTTTGACGGACGCGATGGTGTTTTCCGGGTCGGCCGCCGCGTTGTCCTGGGCCTCAAGCCCGATCTGGCGCCCTCCCCCCACCAGATACCGCACGACAGACGGCAGGATCACCCGCCCGGCGGCATCCGGCAGGCATTCTGCCGTGCCGTGGCGCACCGCCGCGACCAGGGAATGGGTGGTGCCCAGATCAATGCCCACCGCAATTCGTCGCTGGTGAGGATCGGGAGATTGGCCGGGTTCGGAAATCTGCAGAAGCGCCATGGGATTTTGTTCTTGTTGTCGCGATGTCGAACCGCTTATTGTCCCTGCTTGGCTGAAAGCGCCGTCGCGGGGGGTGGCGTGTCCTGCAGGGCGTCCAGTCGGGCATCGACTTCCACAGCGAAGCGCTCGATGAACATGAGTGCACGCACCTGCGAGACGGCGCCGGCGTAGTCGCCGGCGCCGTCGATCAGGCGCTCGCAGGACTGCAGCGCTTCACGGCGGGCGCGGGACACAGCCGCGGCGAGGTCGTCAAGTTCACTGATCGCCCGGGCGTCTTCGAGGGCTTCGCGCCACGCCATCTGTTGCATCAGAAACGCGGGGGGCATGGCGGTATTGCTTTCCGCCTGGACCGGCGCGCCATGCAATTCACACAGGTAAGCGGCGCGGCGCAGCGGGTCTTTCAGCCGCTGCCAGGCTTCGTTGATGCGAACCGACCACTGCAAGGCCACGCGCTGCGCTGCCGCACCCTGGGCAGAAAATCGGTCAGGGTGCGCCTCGCGTTGCAGTTCTTTCCAGCGTGACTCCAGTACCGCCCGCTCCTGTGCGAATCGGCGGGGCACACCAAACAGCTCGAAATCGTCGGTTTGCAGGTTCATGTCGAAGAAAACCGCCGCCGCGTTCGGCCAGCGGCGATGCCGTGCTACGCCGCGTCAGACCCGAAAACTTTCGCCGCAACCACAGCGATCGCGCTCTTTCGGATTGTTGAACCGGAATCCCTCGTTCAGACCTTCCCGGACAAAGTCCAGTTCGGTTCCATCCAGGTAGGCCATGCTCTTGGGATCAATCAGAACCTTGACACCGTGGCCCTCGAATACCTGGTCTTCCGGTGCGATTTCATCCACATATTCGAGTTTGTAAGCCAGACCGGAACAACCGGTGGTCTTGACGCCCAGTCGCACACCCACGCCTTTGCCCCGGCGGCTCAGGTACTTGGTCACATGCCGTGCGGCGGCCTCGGTCAGGGTAACAGCCATGGTGAATTCCGGATCAGTTGGCGTGCTTTTTCTTGTAGTCGTCGACTGCCGCCTTGATGGCGTCCTCAGCCAGGATCGAGCAGTGGATCTTGACCGGCGGCAGCGCCAGCTCTTCGGCAATCTGGCTGTTCTTGAGCGCGGCGGCTTCGTCCAGCGTCTTGCCCTTGACCCATTCGGTCACCAGCGAACTGGACGCGATGGCGGAGCCGCAGCCGTAGGTCTTGAAGCGTGCGTCCTCGATGACGCCGGTGCTCGGATTGACCTTGATCTGGAGCTTCATCACATCACCGCAGGCGGGCGCGCCCACCATGCCGGTGCCAACGGACTCGTCGCCCTTGTCAAAGGAGCCGACGTTGCGGGGGTTTTCGTAGTGGTCAACGACTTTTTCGGAATAGGCCATTTCGGGTTCCTCGTGTGCTCGGGTCTCGGGGCGGCGTCAGTGCGCCGCCCACTGGATCGTGGACAGGTCCACACCGTCCTGGTACATCTCCCACAGCGGGCTGAGCTCGCGCAGCTTGGCCACGTTGCGGCGGATGGTGTCGACGGCGTAGTCGATTTCTTCTTCGGTGGTCCAGCGGCCGATGGTCATGCGCAGGCTGCTGTGCGCAAGCTCGTCGCTGCGGCCCAGGGCCCGCAGCACGTAGCTGGGCTCCAGGCTGGCCGAGGTGCAGGCCGAGCCGGACGACACCGCCAGCCCCTTGATGCCCATGATGAGCGATTCGCCTTCGACGAAGTTGAAACTCATGTTGATGTTCTGCGGCACCCGCTGCGTCGGGTGGCCGTTCAGGAAGACCTGGTCGATGTCCTTGAGGCCGTCGATCAGACGCTGGTGCAAGGCCCGGGCCTTGGTGTTGTCGCGCTCCATTTCAAGGCGCGCCAGGCGGAACGCTTCGCCCATGCCCACGCACTGGTGCGTCGGCAAGGTGCCCGAGCGCATGCCGCGTTCGTGCCCGCCGCCGTGCATCTGCGCTTCCAGCCGCACACGCGGCTTGCGGCGCACATACAGCGCACCAATGCCCTTGGGGCCGTAGGTCTTGTGCGAGGCCAGGCTCATCAGGTCCACCGGCAGGGTTTTCAGGTCGATGGCGATCTTGCCGGTGGCCTGCGCGGCATCGACATGGAACAGCACGCCCTTTTCACGGCAGATCGTGCCCAGCGCGACCATGTCCTGGATCACGCCGATTTCATTGTTGACCGCCATGACACTGGCCAGGATGGTGTCGGGACGGATCGCGGCCCGGAAGGTGTCCAGGTTCAGCAGACCGTCGTCCTGAACATCCAGGTAGGTGACGTCAAAGCCCTGGCGTTCCAGCTCACGCATGGTGTCCAGCACGGCCTTGTGTTCGGTTTTCACCGTGATCAGGTGTTTGCCCTTGCCCTGGTAAAAATGGGCGGCGCCCTTGAGCGCCAGGTTGTTCGACTCGGTGGCGCCAGAGGTCCAGACAATCTCGCGCGGGTCGGCACCGATCAGTTCCGCCACCTGTTCGCGGGCGGTTTCCACCGCTTTTTCGGCCTCCCAGCCCCAGGCGTGGCTGCGCGAGGCCGGGTTGCCGAAATGTTCGCGCAACCACGGGATCATGGCGTCAACCACGCGCGGATCGCAGGGCGTGGTGGCGCCATAGTCCATGTAAATGGGGAAATGGGGTGTCTGGCTCATGGTTGCATGCTTCTGTTGGGTTCAGGCAAACGGCACAAAACGCGGCCCGGGCGCCGAAAGCGACCGCCGGGCAGCAAACTCAGGATTTCGCGAACACGTTGCCAAGGGCAAAGACCGAATTCGGGGCGTTGACCCGGATGGGCTTGACCACCGGAACACTGGAAATCGCCCGCTTGACTGCCGTTTTTTCTTCCACACGGACGCCTTTGGCCAGCTGGTCATCCACCAGCTTTTGCAAAGACACGGAGTCGAGGTATTCGACCATCCGCTCGTTCAGCGACGCCCACAGCTCATGGGTCATACAACGGCCACCGTCGCCCTGGCAGTTTTCCTTGCCGCCGCAGTGGGTCGCATCGATGGGCTCATCCACCGAGACGATGATGTCGGCAACAGAAATCTCGGCCGCTTTGCGGCCCAGGGTGTACCCGCCGCCCGGACCGCGGGTGGACTCGACCAGCTCGTGGCGGCGAAGCTTGCCGAAGAGCTGCTCAAGATACGACAGGGAAATTTGCTGACGCTGGCTGATCGCAGCAAGGGTGACCGGGCCGGCGCTTTGCCGCAGCGCCAGATCGATCATCGCGGTGACGGCAAACCGGCCTTTGGTGGTGAGACGCATGGCTAACTCCTGATTGGGACTCGCTAAGCCTGGACAGATCGGACGGACACGCCGCCGGGAGATTGCCGGTTGGGGATTTCGCGAGGCGCCACCCTTTTTCCGAGCAATTAACTCGACTATACCAGAATTCCGAATGAATTGCTCGGGTAAAAGACTGAGCAGTTCATTTCGCGCCCAAACGGTTCCTCAACCCAGGCGTTTCGCGTGTCGATCGGTTCAGACGGCAGGCAGATCACGGCCCTCGGCGCCGAATGCGAGCTGGCGCAAATGCGCCAACTGGTCGCGTACGGCCGCGGCCTTTTCGAACTCCAGATCCCGGGCAAACGCCAGCATCTGCTTCTCCAGGCGTTTGATTTCGCGGGCGATTTCCTTCTCGCTCATGTCTTCGACACGCGCCCGCTCCAGCGCCGCCTGTTCCTGCCGGGCGGCTTCCTTCCCCGCCTTTTGGCTGTAAACACCGTCAATCAGGTCGCGCACCTGTTTGACGATGCTGCGCGGGGTCACGCCATGGGCTTCATTGAACGCCAGTTGCCGGGCCCGTCGGCGCTCCGTTTCGCCGATGGCCTTCTTCATGGAATCGGTCATCCGATCGGCATAAAGAATGGCCGTTCCGTTCAGATTGCGCGCCGCCCGGCCGATGGTCTGGATCAGGCTGCGCTCCGCGCGCAAAAAGCCCTCCTTGTCCGCGTCCAGGATGGCAACCAGCGAAACCTCCGGAATGTCCAGCCCCTCACGCAGCAGGTTGATGCCGACCAACACATCGAAAGTCCCCAGCCGCAGGTCACGGATGATTTCCACACGTTCCACCGTATCGATGTCCGAGTGCAGGTAGCGCACACGCACACCGTTCTCGGCCAGATAGTCGGTCAACTGCTCGGCCATACGCTTGGTCAGAGTCGTGATCAGCACCCGCTCCTGCCGCTCGACCCGATTGCGGATTTCCTGCAGCACATCGTCGACCTGGTGGATGGCGGGGCGCACCTCTACTGCCGGATCCACCAGGCCGGTCGGTCGAACCACCTGCTCGACGACCTGGCCGGCATGCTGCTTTTCATAGTCGGCGGGTGTTGCCGAGACAAATATGCACTGGCGCATGCGCCGCTCGAATTCCTCGAATTTCAGCGGCCGGTTGTCCAGCGCGCTGGGCAAGCGAAAGCCGTATTCGACCAGCGTGGTCTTGCGCGAGCGGTCGCCGTTGTACATGGCGTTGAGCTGCCCGATCATCTGGTGGCTTTCGTCCAGGAACATGATCGCGTCCGCAGGCAGGTAGTCGGTCAAGGTCGCGGGCGGCTCACCCGGTGCCGCCCCGGACAGGTGGCGGGTGTAATTCTCGATGCCCTTGCAATGGCCCAGTTCACTGAGCATTTCCAGATCGAACCGGGTGCGTTGCTCCAGCCGCTGCGCTTCGACCAGTTTGCCCGCGCCGACCAGTTCTTTCAGGCGCTGGTCCAGTTCGATCTTGATGGTCTCCACCGCCGCCAGTACCTTGTCGCGGGGCGTTACATAGTGGCTGGACGGATAAACGGTAAAACGCGCCAGAGTCTGGCGGATGCGGCCGGTCAGCGGATCGAAAAGTTGCAGACTGTCCACCTCCTCGTCAAACAGGTCGATACGCAGGGCCAGCTCGGAATGCTCGGCCGGAAACACGTCGATGGTGTCGCCCCGCACCCGGAAACGCCCGCGGGCGAAATCCTGATCGTTGCGCTGGTACTGCATGCGAATCAGCTGGGCAATGATGTCGCGCTGACCGATGCGATCACCTTTGCGAATGGTCATGATCATCCGGTGGTAACTCTCGGGCTCACCGATGCCGTAAATGGCCGACACCGTCGCGACGATCACCACATCCCGCCGTTCCATGATGCTTTTGGTGCAGGACAGGCGCATCTGCTCGATGTGCTCATTGATTGCGCTGTCCTTTTCAATGAACAGGTCGCGCTGGGGCACATAGGCTTCGGGCTGGTAATAGTCGTAATAACTGACGAAATACTCCACCGCGTTCTTCGGGAAAAACTCGCGGAACTCGCTGTACAGCTGCGCGGCCAGGGTTTTGTTGGGCGCGAACACGATGGCCGGGCGGCCCAGGCGCGCGATGACGTTGGCCATCGTGAAAGTTTTTCCGGACCCGGTGACCCCCAGAAGGGTCTGGAACACTTCGCCGTCGCGCACACCTTCGACCAGTTTGGCGATCGCACCGGGTTGATCGCCGGCAGGCGGATACGGCTGAAACAGCGCGAATGGCGAGTCGGGAAAATGGATGAACTGGCCTGATGCCGGTGTTTCGCGGGTGTCCGGATCGACAGCGGGAATAGGAAGCATGGAGTCAGCCCTGCGGCCGCCGACGCGGCCCGTTAAAATTGCGGGTTTTCCGCAAAGCCTAACGCAGCCGGGCCGACCCTGCCACACACCCATTCATCCAAGGACCTTTCATGTCTCTGTTTTCTGCCGTCGAAATGGCCCCCCGCGACCCGATTCTGGGTCTGAACGAGCAATTCGCCGCCGACACCAACCCCAACAAGGTCAACCTCGGCGTGGGGGTGTATTTCGACGACAACGGCAAACTGCCCCTGCTGCAATGTGTGCAGGCGGCGGAAAAGGCCATGATGGACAAACCCGCTGCGCGCGGCTATCTGCCGATCGACGGCATCGCGGCCTATGACAGCGCGGTCAAGGGGCTGGTGTTCGGCGCGGAATCGGACGTGGTCAAAAGCGGCCGCGTGGCCACCGTGCAGGCCATCGGCGGCACCGGCGGCCTGAAGATCGGTGCCGATTTCCTGAAAAAGGTCAGCCCCAACGCCACGGTGCTGATCTCCGACCCCAGCTGGGAAAACCACCGCGCCCTGTTCACCAACGCCGGCTTCGCGGTCGACACCTACCCCTACTTCGACCAGAGCGCCAACGGCGGCCTGGGCGGCATCAACTTCGACGGCATGCTGGCCGCGCTGAATGCGGCCGCCGAGGGCACCATCGTGCTGCTGCACGCCTGCTGCCACAACCCCACCGGCTACGACATCACCCCCGCGCAGTGGGATCAGGTGATTGCCGCCGTGAAGGCCCGCAACCTCACCGCCTTCCTGGACATGGCCTATCAGGGCTTCGGCTACGGCATCGCCGAAGATGGCGCCGTGATCGGCAAGTTCGTGGCGGCGGGCCTGAACATCTTTGTGTCCACCAGCTTCTCAAAGAGTTTCAGCCTGTACGGCGAGCGTGTCGGCGCCCTGAGTGTCGTGGGCAGCAGCAAGGAAGAAACCGATCGTGTGCTCTCCCAGCTGAAGATCGCCATCCGCACCAACTACTCCAACCCGCCCACCCATGGCGGCGCCATCGTGGCCGCGGTGCTGAACAACCCCGAGCTGCGCGCCCAGTGGGAAGGTGAACTGGCCGAAATGCGCGTGCGCATCAAGGCCATGCGCCAGAAGCTGGTGGACGGCCTCAAGGCAGCCGGCGTGAGCAAGGACATGTCCTTCATCACCACCCAGATCGGCATGTTCAGCTATTCGGGCCTGTCCAAGGACCAGATGGTGCGCCTGCGCAACGAGTTCGGTGTGTATGGCACCGACACCGGCCGCATGTGTGTGGCGGCGCTGAACAGCAAGAACATCGACTACGTCTGCCAGGCTGTCGCCAAGGTGATCTGACCGCCAGGTAAAGGCTGGCGGCACCCGCCAGGTGCCGTCTTCCACCGATTGATGAAGAAATCGCCCCATACCCAGCGTAAAAAGGTCACTTACAGCTATCATTTTTTTAGTGCACACGGGGGCGTTCGCTGGCACCGGAACGTCCCGCGGGCTTGTCCTCCGGGATAGTGAAAGCAGCGCGAAAGCCTGTCGTTATCCACTCGACACTTGACATGGGTTAAGTGTTATATTGCAGCGCAGCATTTTTTACAAAGGTGGTTCCCGATGCTCTACCAGATCTATGAAACCCAGCGCTCCCTGATGGAGCCCTTCACCGACCTGGCACAGGCAACCGCCAAGCTGTTTGCCAATCCGCTCAGCCCCCTGGGCCAAATGCCGATGGCACAGCGCATTGCCGCCGCCTATGCATTGATCCATCGGCTGGGCAAGGACTACGAGAAGCCCGAATTCGGTATCCGCACGGTCAGTGTCGACGGGGTGGATGTCGCGATCCATGAGCGCATTGAGGTGGACAAGCCGTTCTGTGAGCTGCGCCGCTTCAAGCGCTTCTCGGACGACCCGCACACCCTCGCGCGGCTGAAAGTCCAGCCGCCGATCCTGATCGTTGCGCCGCTGTCGGGGCACTACGCCACGCTGCTGCGCGACACCGTAAAGACCATGCTCAAAGACCACAAGGTCTACATCACCGACTGGAAAAACGCCCGCACAGTGCCCCTGTCCGAAGGTGAATTCCACCTCGACGACTATGTCAACTACGTGCAGGAATTCATCCGCCATCTGCAGCGCCAGTACGGCAACTGCCATGTGATGAGCGTGTGCCAGCCGACGGTGCCGGTTCTGGCGGCGGTGTCGCTGATGGCCTCGCGCGGCGAAACCACGCCATTGTCGATGACCATGATGGGAGGTCCCATCGACGCCCGTCGCTCTCCGACCGCCGTCAACAACCTGGCCATGCAACGCAGCTTCAGCTGGTTCGAAAACAACGTGATCTACCGGGTGCCGCCAAACTTTCCTGGCGCTGGCCGCCGGGTGTATCCGGGTTTCATGCAACACGCCGGGTTCATCGCAATGAATCCGGACCGCCATGCCAACAGTCATTACGACTACTTCCAGGACCTGATCAAAGGCGACGAGTCCAGCGCTGAAGCCCACCGCAAGTTCTACGACGAGTACAACGCCGTGCTCGACATGGACGCCGATTACTACCTGGAGACCATTCGGACGGTGTTCCAGGAGTTCAAGCTGTGCAATGGCACCTGGGACGTTCGCTCGCCGGAAGGCAAGATCGAGCGGGTCCGCCCGCAGGACATCACCGGCACCGCCTTGCTGACGGTGGAAGGCGAACTGGACGATATCTCCGGCTCCGGCCAGACGGAGGCTGCCCACGATCTGTGTACCGGCATCGTGCGCAAAGAGCACCACCACCTGTGTGTCAAGGGCGCCGGCCACTACGGCATTTTCAGTGGCCGCCGCTGGCGCGAGATGGTCTACCCTCAGGTCAAGGCCTTCATCATCGAGCACACGCCGGCCGTCAGCGTCAAAGTCGTCGAAGCCGACACCCCCTCCTTCGCGATCGAGCCGGTTCTTGAGCAAGCCGTTGTGCCGGTCGTCGAACTGGCAGAACCCGCGCCCAAGGCCGCGGTGAGCGAAACCGCCGCAAAAGCTCCGGCTCGCCGGCCCGCCGCCCGCAAGAGCGCGCCGGCACCGGCCAAAGCGGCCACCGCTGCGCCCCGGCCGGCCCGCAAGGGTACCCGCGGCCAGTAAGCCGGTGGGCCCTGCCCTGCCCGAGCAAGCTGCAGCGGCCCGCGACAACGGGGCCGCAAATCGCGTCGCGGCTGGGTCAACTCCCGACGCCCTGGAGGCGCGAGCCCGAGCCATTGTCGCCGTGCTGCCGCAGACGCAATGCACCCGCTGCGGTTTTCCGGATTGTCTGGCCTACGCACGCGCCATCGCTGCAGGCGAAGCGGCGATCAACCAATGCCCGCCCGGTGGCGCCGAAGGCATCCGGCGGCTGGCAGAAGTGACCGGGCTGCCAGTTGCGGCGCTCAATCCGGACAACGGAGTCGAAGCGCCCCGAACGGTCGCGTGGATCGACGAGAACTGGTGCATCGGCTGTACGCTGTGCATCACCGCCTGCCCCACCGACGCCATCATCGGCAGCAACAAACGCATGCACACCGTCATCGAACGGTGGTGCACCGGTTGCGAACTGTGCATTCCGGTCTGCCCGGTCGACTGCATCGTGCTGGAGACCGCCAGTGGCACCAGAACCGGATGGGACGCCTGGTCAGCAACCCAGGCGGAAACCGCCCGCAAGCGATACGAATTTCATAGCGAAAAAGCACGCAAGAACGCTGGGTATCTACTGGAAAGGCACATCAAAGAGGCTGAAACCAAGCTGGCCGACCTGCCGGCCCACTCCCACCACACCGATCCCCAAGTGCTCGACCGGAAACGACAGGTCATCGAAGCGGCGCTGGCACGCGCCCGCGAACGCAAGAACCGGACCGAAAGCGGCGGCTGACCCACGGCCCAGGCGACCGGGACGCTCAGCCCAGGGCGTCGTTGACCTGTTCGCGAAACTCGGCAAGCTCCACCGCCGTGTTGATTTCCCGGGGCAAAGCGTCGCGAACCGAGAAAACCCCCAGTAGCCGTCCCCCCTCGGCCATCACCGGCAGGTGCCGGAATCCCCGCTCGATCATGATCAGCACCGCCTCGGAAACCGGCAGAGTCGGTCCGACGCAGATCGGATTGGCGGTCATGACCGAAGAAACGATGGTCGTCTGCGGATTAAGCGCCTTGGCAAGCACCCGCGTCATCAGGTCGCGCTCGGTCAGTATGCCCAGCAGCTTTCCCGGTGGCTCGACGATCAGCACACTGCCGCAGTTGGCGCCGGTCATCAGGCAGGCGGCCTCCCATATCGTGGCATGGCCCGCCAGACTGAGGACGTGTTTTTGGGACATGGACTGGAAAACGGTCCGCTCGGTCATGGTGTTGCTCCGGAAACGAATGGGGGGCTCTCAGCGAAAAGTGGCGTTGATGCGCTCCAGCGCCGGCGTGCCGGGGCACAGCCGCGCAGCGTCCATGGAGTTGAGCGGCTGGTCCGACGTGTTCAGCGCCGTGTGCAGATCGGTCGCCAGCGGGTCAACATACAGCAATCCGGTCACGATCTCGCCCCGCGCCTGATGCGCCTGCATGTAGGCCATGGCGGACACCCGGTTTGTGGGGTCGTAGTCGGTGTGCAGCTTGCGCAGACGCAGGATGCTGCCGTCATGCTGGCGTACATCCACCGCCTCGCCCGGGGCGTACTGGGTGGTGATCTCGTCGGCGGTGGTGATGAAGTCGATACGGCTGACCGCATCATTGTGCTCGCGCACATAGTCGTAACTCTTGGTGCTGCCACCGTGGTTGTTGAACGTCGCACACGGACTGATGATGTCGATGAACGCGGCACCTCCATGGGACAAGGCGCCCTTGATCAGGGGCACCAGCTGGGCTTTGTCGCCGGAAAAACTGCGTGCCACGTAGGTCGCGCCCAACTGCAGCGCCAGTGCCACCAGGTCCACCGGGCTTTCGCTGTTGACCACGCCCTTCTTGCTTTTGGAGCCGCGATCGGCGGTGGCGGAGAACTGCCCTTTGGTCAGACCGTAAACACCATTGTTCTCCACGATGTAGGCCATGCGCACGCCGCGCCGCATGGCGTTGGCGAACTGTCCCAAGCCGATCGACGCGGAATCGCCATCGCCGGAAACGCCCAGGTACAGCAGGTCGCGATTGGCCAGATTGGCCCCCGTCAGAACCGAGGGCATGCGGCCATGCACCGAATTGAAGCCGTGCGACGCGCCCAGGAAATAATCCGGCGTCTTGGAGCTGCACCCGATGCCGGACAGCTTGGCCACGCGGTGCGGCTGGATGTCCAGTTCCCAGCAGGCCTGCACGATGGCGGCCGAGATCGAGTCGTGCCCGCAGCCCGCACACAGGGTCGATATCCGCCCCTCATAGTCGCGCCGCGTGTAGCCGACCTTGTTGCGGGTCAGTGTCGGGTGATGCAGAACAGGTTTGGCGATCCAGGTCATGCGGCCTCCTTGTGCGTTTGCGTGGCTTCGGCGGGTGCCAGGTGCGCGCGAATGGCCTGGGTGATGAATCGGGCGGTGATGGGTGTGCCGTCGAAATGCAGCACACGCACCAGTCGGGCAGGGTCAACATCCAGCTCGTTGATCAGCATCGCACGCATCTGGGCGTCGCGGTTTTGCTCGACAACAAATACAAGGTCGTGCGCTGCGATGAAATCGGGCACCGAATCGGGGAACGGGAAAGCGCGCAAACGCAGCGCGTCCAGGTGGATGTCCTCCGCCTCCAGCACGTCCAGCGCCTCGTGCATTGCCGGTGTGGTGGAGCCGAAATAGATCACCCCCGCCCTGGAGCCCTGCCGGGCCTTGCGCAGGACAGGAGGGGGAACCAGCGTCGCCGCCGTGCGGAACTTGCGCAGCAGCCGCTCCATGTTGTAGATGTAGTCCGGCCCCCGTTCGGAATAGCGGGCGTAGGGGTCCCGCGTCGTGCCGCGGGTGAAGTAGGCCCCTTTGCTCGGGTGGGTGCCGGGCAGCGTGCGCCAGGGAATGCCGTCACCATCCACGTCCTTGTAGCGCCCGAAGTCCCTCCCCGCCTCCAGCTCCTCGGCCGTCATCACCTTGCCGCGGTCATATTGCTTGCTGCCATCCCAGGCAAAGGGGCGGCACAGACGCTGATTCATGCCGATGTCCAGGTCCGTCATCACAAAGACCGGTGTCTGCAAGCGATCGGCCAGGTCCAGGGCGGCGGCGGCATGTTCGAAACACTCATGCGGGTCCTGGGGCAGCAGCAGCACGTGCCGTGTGTCGCCGTGCGACGCATACGCCGCCGCGAACAGGTCGGACTGTTGCGTGCGGGTCGGCATGCCGGTCGACGGACCGCCGCGCTGCACGTCGACGATGGTGACCGGGATTTCCGCGAAATACGCCAACCCGATGAACTCCGACATCAGCGAAATGCCGGGTCCGGACGTGGCGGTGAACGCCCGGGCACCGTTCCAGCCGGCGCCCACGACCATGCCGATCGACGCCAGTTCATCTTCAGCCTGCACGATGGCGAAGTTGTGCTGGCCCGTGGCCGGGTCGACCCGGTACTTCGAACAGTATTTCTGAAACGCTTCGGGGATCGAGGTCGATGGCGTGATCGGATACCAGGCAGCCACCGTCGCCCCTCCGTAGACCAGCCCGAGCCCGGCGGCGGTATTGCCGTCAACAAAAATCTGGTCGCCGACACGGTCGGCGCGCTGCACCCGAATCCCCAGGGGATGCGGCAGGTGCGCCTTCACATGGTCCAGCCCCAGGCGCAGCGCCCGGATGTTGGAGTCCAACAGCCGCTCCTTGCCTTTGTACTGCTCGGCAAACAGGGTTTCGAAGACGGCAGCATCAACGTCCAGCAGAGCCGCCAGGGCACCGACGTAGACGATGTTCTTGAACAGCTGGCGCTGGCGAGGGTCCGAATAGGCGGCATTGGTGATTTCGGTCAAGGGTACGCCGATGACGTGCACGTCCGGCCGGAACTTCGACGCCGGCATGGGCCGCGTGCTGTCATAGAACAGGTAACCGCCCGGCTCGATTTCGGCGATGTCGGCATCCCAGGTCTGGGGGTTCATGGCCACCATCATGTCGACACCACCACGGCGCCCGTGGTAGCCCTTTTCGCAAACCCGCGCCTCATACCAGGTCGGCATGCCCTGAATGTTGCTGGGAAAGATGTTGCGCGGGGCCACGGGCACCCCCATGCGCAGGATGGCTTTTGCAAACAGCTCATTGGCCGAGGCCGAGCCCGAGCCGTTGACATTGGCGAACTTGATGACAAAGTCGTTGATCGCGCTGATGGTTTTCATGCCGGCACCTCCGCCTGTTGGCTACGCGTCCCTTTGATTGCAGCGTCCCGGCACCCCGCGCCCGCCTTGGTCGTGTTGAGCAGGAATTTCTGCATGTCCCAGGCGCCGGTCGGACAGCGTTCGGCGCACAGGCCGCAGTGCAGGCACACGTCTTCGTCCTTTGCCATGACATTCCCGGTCTTGAGCTCTCCGGACACCAGCAGGGGCTGCTCCAGGTTGGTCGCGGGGGCCCGCAGCCGGGTGCGCAGGTCTGCCTCGTCGCCCGGGGCGGTGAAGGTGATGCAGTCCGTCGGACAAATGTCCACACAGCCGTCACATTCGATACACAAGGCAGCAGTGAACACCGTCTGCACATCGCAGTTGAGACATCGTCCGGCTTCCCGAACCGCGGTGGCCGCATCAAAACCCAGTTCCACTTCCACCGAAATACTGGCCAACGCCGCTTCGGCCTTGGCCCACGGCACCTTGAAGCGCGCGTCGTTCGACGTGTCGTTGTCGTAGCTCCACTCGTGGATGCCCATCTTCTGGGACAGCAGCGACGTCATGGGCGGGGGGCGGACGGACACGTCCTCGCCCTGCAGAAAGCGGTCGATCGACACCGCCGCCTCATGGCCCTGCGCCACCGCCGTAATGATGTTCTTGGGGCCGAAAGCCGCATCACCACCGAAAAACACCTTCGGA
The DNA here is from genome assembly GCA_016790575.1 of Burkholderiaceae bacterium. GTDB lineage: Bacteria > Pseudomonadota > Gammaproteobacteria > Burkholderiales > Burkholderiaceae_C > JAEUOU01. The sequence continues at coordinate 316,855 of JAEUOU010000010.1, forward strand.
TGGCTGGACTGGAAGGTTTTCTGCCCCAGCCGTGGGAGCCCCCAGTCGTCAAACTCCACACCCGCATCACGCTCGATCCAGGGGAATGCATTCTCCTGCCCTACCGCGATGAGCACGTCGTCGCACGGAAAGAACACATCGGGTTGGCCGGTCGGCACCAGCGAACGCCGTCCGCGCACGTCGTATTCGGCACGCACGATCTCGAACGTCATGCCGGTCAGCCGGCCCTGTTCGTGCACAAAGGACTTGGGCACGTGGAAGTTGATGATGGGAATGCCTTCGTGAATGGCATCTTCCTTCTCCCAGGGCGAGGCCTTCATCTCGTCAAAACCACTGCGCACGATGACCTTCACATCCTCGCCGCCCAGGCGACGTGACGATCGGCAGCAGTCCATGGCGGTGTTGCCACCACCCAGCACGATCACCCGGCGGCCGATGGACGTCACATGCCCGAAGGAAACCGAGGCCAGCCAGTCGATGCCGATGTGGATGTGGGCCGCCGCCTCCGCCCGGCCGGGGATGTCGAGGTCTCGCCCCCGTGGTGCGCCGGAGCCGACAAAAATCGCGTCGTAGTCCTGATCCAGCAGGGCCTTGAGCGATTCGATCCGTTGTCCTGAGCGAAAGCGCACACCCAGGTCCAGCACGTAGCCGGTTTCCTCGTCAATGACTGATTCCGGCAGGCGAAAGCGCGGAATCTGCGAACGCATGAAGCCGCCGGCCTTGGCCTCGCCATCAAAAACAGTCACCTCATAGCCCAGCGGCGCCAGATCACGGGCCACCGTCAGCGAGGCGGGGCCGGCTCCGACACAGGCCACCCGTTTGCCGTTCTTCGCCGCCACGGCGGGCATGCGGTCGCGGACCCCGGACTTCATGTCTGCCGCCACCCGCTTGAGGCGGCAGATCGCCACCGGCTCAGGATGGGCACCGTTGTTCTGCTCCACGCGGCCCCGGCGACAGGCCGGCTCACAAGGCCGGTCACAGGTACGCCCGAGCACGCCCGGAAACACATTCGAGACCCAGTTGATCAGGTAGGCGTCGTCATAACGCCCCTGGGCAACCAGCCGGATGTATTCAGGAACGGGGGTGTGGGCCGGGCAGGCCCACTGGCAGTCGACCACCCGGTGAAGGGTGTCGGTCTGTAGGGGGATGGTGGGATGCAAACCAGTCTCCTTCGGCGCCGGAAAACCGCCGCCTCCGCAGTCTAGTCAGACTCCCCGTTGTGGTGCGTCGGTAAAAGCCCGCACCATTGATGTGCCGAGATCAAACCTTGCGCCAGATCAAGCCGCTGCCAGCCTGGAGAAGGCGTCAACGACTTCCGGTGGGGCTTGTACCAGTTCGATCAGCACGCCCTCGCCACCAATCGGGAACTCGTCGTTGCCCTTGGGGTGCAGGAACGTGATGTCGAACCCGGCGGCGCCCTTGCGGATGCCGCCCGGCGCAAAACGCACGCCCTGCTCGCTCAGCCACTGCACCGCCAACGGCAAATCGTCGATCCACAGGCCGATGTGGTTCAGCGGCGTGGCATGCACCGCCGGCTTCTTTTCCGGGTCCAGCGGTTGCATCAGGTCCACTTCGACCTTGAACGGCCCGGTGCCAATGGCGCAGATGTCTTCGTCAACATTTTCGCGCTCGCTGCGAAACGTGCCCGTCACCTCCAGGCCGAACATGTCGACCCAGAGTTTTTGCAACCGGGTCTTGTCCGGCCCGCCGATGGCAATCTGCTGGATGCCGAGCACCTTGAAGGGGCGTTGGATGGAGCTCATGTTCGGTTTCCGTTCATTTCTCGAACTCGACGATGGGCTGGTCCACCGCCAGGCTCTCGCCTTTGGTTGCCAGGACCTTGGCCACCACACCGTCTGCCACCGCAAACAGCACGTTTTCCATCTTCATCGCCTCAATGACCGCCACGCGTTCGCCGGCCTGGACTTTCTGGCCCGGGTGGACAGCCACGTCCACCAGCAGGCCGGGCATGGGCGACAGCACATATTTGCTCATATCCGGCGGCGCCTTGAAAGGCATCAGGCGGTGCAATTCGGCCATGCGGGGTGACACCACCAAAGCTTCGATGCGCGTGCCGTTGTGCTGCAGGCGCAGGGCCAGCGGGTTCTTGGGTGTGCCGCGCTCCACCTGGGCGGTGAAGGCTTCGCCATTGACCGTTCCGGTGATGCAGATGTCGTTCAGACGCGAGCGGCTGCGGATCTCGTAGGTCCGCGAGCCCATCGCCACCCGCGCTGATCCGGTTTCCCCGACGAACTCGTCGACATGGGCCGATGTGTAGACATGCTGGCCGTCCGCGCCCAGGGTGATGACCACATAGTCTTTGCCCGCATTGACCGCATACCCCGGGAGTTGCCCGCTGATGGCGGCAGCACGCTCGCGCGACTTGCGCCGCACAAAAGCGGCCAGTGCGACCAGAAATTCAGGATCTTCGTGGGGCACATCCTCCGCGGCGAACCCCTTTGCATAGTGCTCGGCGATGAAGCCTGTGTTGAACTCACCCGACACGAACTTCGGGTGGGCCAGCAACGCCGCCTGGAAAGGAATGTTGCTGCTGATGCCCCGGATCACAAAGCCGTTGAGCGCCTCGCGCATCTTGGCAATCGCGTCATTGCGGTCGGTGCCGTGGACGATCAGCTTGGCGATCATCGAGTCGTAGTACATCGGGATCTCGCCACCGTCCTGCACCCCGGTGTCCACCCGCACACCGTACAGCGCACTGGTGTCGGCCTGGGTCATGCTGGTGGCCGGCGGTGCGAACCGCACCAGGCGCCCGGTGCTCGGCAGGAAGTTTCGGAACGGGTCTTCCGCGTTGATGCGGCATTCGATGGCCCAGCCCTCGCGCTTCACGTCCGCCTGCGTGATCGGCAACTTTTCGCCCGCCGCCACGCGGATCATCAGTTCCACCAGGTCGAGGCCCGTGATGCACTCGGTCACCGGGTGCTCGACCTGCAGTCGCGTGTTCATTTCCAGGAAATAGAAATCCTGGTCCTTGCCGACCACAAATTCCACCGTGCCGGCGCTCTGGTATTTCACCGCCTTGGCCAGGGCCACGGCCTGCTCGCCCATGGCCTTGCGGGTGGCGTCGCTGATGAAGGGGCTCGGCGCCTCTTCGATCACCTTCTGGTGGCGGCGCTGGATCGAGCACTCCCGCTCATTGAGGTACACCACGTTGCCATGGCTGTCGCCCAGTACCTGGATTTCGATGTGGCGGGGCTCCTGGACGTATTTCTCGATGAAAACGCGGTCGTCGCCGAAGCTGTTGCGGGCCTCGTTGCGGCAGGAACTGAAGCCTTCAAACGCTTCCTTGTCGTTGAAGGCCACCCGCAGGCCTTTGCCGCCGCCGCCAGCCGACGCCTTGATCATGACGGGATAGCCGATGCCCTTGGCAATTTCGACCGCTTGCTCGGCGGTTTCGATGGCATCGTTGTAACCGGGAATGGTGTTGACCCTGGCTTCGTTGGCCAGCTTCTTGGACGCGATCTTGTCGCCCATCGCGGCGATGGAATAGTGCTTCGGGCCGATGAAGGCAATACCTTCGTCTTCGCAGCGCTTGGCAAAGGCTTCGTTTTCACTCAGAAAGCCGTATCCCGGGTGCACCGCCTGCGCGCCGGTCTGCTTGCAGGCGGCGATGATCTTGTCGGCCACCAGATACGACTCGCGGCTCGGCGCCGGGCCGAGCAGCACAGCCTCGTCGGCCATCAGCACGTGCCGCGCATCCCGGTCCGCCTCGGAATAGACCGCCACAGTCTTGATGCCCATCTTGCGGGCGGTGGCGATGACACGGCAGGCGATCTCACCGCGGTTGGCAATCAGAATCTTGGTAAACATCTTGTTGTTCTCCTCGGGTCTCACAGCGGAATGTTCCCGTGCTTGCGCCACGGGTTTTCAAGTTTCTTGTCCTTGAGCATCACCAGCGAGCGGCAGATGCGTTTGCGGGTTTCATGTGGCAGGATCACATCGTCGATGAACCCCCGGCTGCCGGCCACAAAGGGGTTGGCAAAACGGGCCTTGTATTCCGCCTCACGCTCGGCCAGCTTGGCCGGGTCTTTCTTTTCTTCCCGGAAGATGATCTCGACGGCACCTTTGGCGCCCATCACTGCGATCTCCGCGTTCGGCCAGGCCAGGTTGACATCCCCGCGCAGGTGCTTGGAGGCCATCACGTCGTAGGCACCGCCGTAGGCCTTGCGGGTGATCACCGTGATCTTGGGCACCGTGCATTCGGCATAGGCGTACAGCAGCTTGGCGCCGTGCTTGATGATGCCGCCGTACTCCTGGCTGGTGCCGGGCATGAAGCCGGGCACATCGACGAAAGTGATCACCGGAATGTTGAACGCATCACAAAAGCGCACGAAGCGTGCGGCCTTGATGGAGCTCTTGATGTCCAGG
>JAEUOU010000039.1 GCA_016790575.1 Burkholderiaceae bacterium
TCGCGCCCTGGATCACGCTCTCGCTGTGGCCCACGCCGCGCTTGAAACTCAGCGGCTGCGGGCTGGGCATCTCGGCCACACAGACCCGCTCCCGGCCGTGGTGCACCAGCAGCGCGACAGTCTCGCCGGTCTGCTCCCACAAACGCCGCATCATGGGCTGCGACAGTTCCGCCAGGTCCAGGCCGGAGGTCCAGACGTGGGCCAAGTGCGCCACCGAGGGACCGAGCTGGAAGCGCTGCGGCTCGCCCGAGGTCACGATGAAGCCGCGCAGCTCCAGCGTGCGCAGCAACCGGTAGAGCGTGGGCCGGCTCAGATCGATGCGCCGCAGCAACTCGCTCGCGCTCAACTGCCGGTCGCCCGCCCTGAAAGCCAACAGGATGTCCAGCGCGCGGTCCACCGCGCGCACCCCTTCCCCCGGCTTCTCCACCACCGGCCCGCGGTCCGCGCTGTCATCGCTCATGGTCGTCCCCACGTTGCTCCGTGTCAGTGATGGTTGATTGTACAAAATACGTCCATCAGATGGACACCATGTTCATTTTATTTGACTTAAATCAAGCTCATCCAAATAATGGACACCCGTCTCATCCAACGTACAACCTCTGGAGCCCCACATGAACAAGGAAATGTCTGAAACGCTCACCCGCGTCGGTCCCGGCACGCGCATGGGTAAGTTGCTGCGCCGTTACTGGGTACCGGCACTGATGTCGAGCGAGATCGCCGAGCCGGACAGCCCGCAGGTGCGCGTGCAGCTGCTGGGTGAGAAGCTGCTCGCGTTCCGCAACTCCGACGGCCAAGCCTGCCTGATCAGCGAGTTCTGCTCCCACCGCGGCGTGTCGCTGTACTTCGGCCGCAATGAGGAAAACGGCATTCGCTGCGCCTATCACGGCGTCAAGTTCGATGGCATGGGTCAGTGCGTGGATGTGCCGTCATCGCCCCAGGCTTGCGCCCGGATGCACATCAAGGGCTACCCCTGCATTGAGCGCGGCGGCATCGTCTGGACCTACATGGGCCCGGCCGACCAGCAGCCTGCAGCGCCTGAACTTGAGTGGTGCACGTTGCCGGCCGAGCACGTGTTCGTCTCCAAACGGGTGCAGTACTCGAACTATCTGCAGGCCATGGAAGGCGGCATCGACACCGCGCACGTATCCTACGTGCACAGCTTCGAGGTTGACGGCGACCCCATGCACCAGGGCGTCAAGGCGTTGGACTACATCAAGGCCGACGGCAACGTGAGCTTCGAGATCGAGAAGCAACCCTTCGGGCTGAGCCTGTTCGGCCGCCGCCTGGGCGAACCCGACTCCTATTACTGGCGCATCACGCAGTGGCTGTTCCCCTGGTTCACCCTGATCGCGCCCTTCGGCAAACACGCGCTGGGTGGACACGTGTGGGTGCCAATCGACGACCACAACTGCTGGGCCTGGAGCATCAACTGGCAGCCCGATCGCCCGCTCACGACCGAGGAGTGCTCCGCCATGGAGGCCGGCAAGGGCATCCATGTGGAATACGAAGCTCCTGACAGCTTCATTCCCAAGTACAACCGCGACAACGACTACGGCATGGACCGCCAGGCCCAGAAAGACAAGCGCTCCTACAGCGGAATCTTCGGTTTCGCGGCCCAGGACTACTCATTGCAGGAGAGCATGGGCCCGATCCAGGACCACGAAGCGGAAATGCTGCTGCCCACCGACAAGGCCATCGTGATGGCGCGGCGCATGCTGCACGAGGCCGCGCTGGGCCTCGAAGAAGGCCAGACGCCGCCGGCGCTGGACGCAGGCGAACAGCACGTGCGACCGGCCGGCGTGCTCCTGCCCCGGGACCAGGACCCCGTCGAATGGGCACGCGAGAACCTGGCCGCAGCCCTGAGCAAGCCGGTCTTCAGCCTTTGACGGCACGATCTTTCATTCCCATGACAACACGGAGACAACCCATGACATTCACCCGCAGGCTCCTCACCACCGCACTGGTCGCCGCCACGATTCCTTCCGCTTGGGCGCAGGGCACGCCCGACTGGCGCCCCAGCAAACCGGTGCGCATCGTCGTACCCATCGTCGGCAGCACCAACGACGTGTTGGCCCGCCTGGTCGCGCCCGAGCTGCACAAGGCATTTGGTCAGCCCTTCGTCGTGGAGAACAAACCCGGTGCGGGCGGCAACATCGGTGCGCTGGATGTCTCGCGTGCCGCGCCCGACGGCCACACGCTGCTGGTGGGCTACAACGGACCACTGGCCATCAACGTCACGCTGTTCGACAAGATGCCCTATGACCCGACCAAGGACCTGGCACCCATCACGCTGGCAGTCAAGGCACCGCAGTACCTGGTGGCCACCCCATCGGCCGGGTTCACCAGCGTGCAGGATTTCATCGCCAAGGTCAAAGCCAATCCCGCCCGGTACTCCTACGGCTCCGTGGCCATGGGCAGCGCCTCGCACCTGACCATGGAGATGATGAAGACGGCGGCCGATTTTCGGATGACGCATATCCCCTATCGAGGGGCCGGGCCTGCGCTTGCGGATCTGATCGCGGGCAATGTGCAGGCAGGTTTCTTCGTGCCGGGTAACGTGCAGGGGTTCGTCAAGGAGGGGCGTCTCAAGCTCCTGGCCTCAACCGGTCGACAGCGCTTTCCGAGCACGCCCGACGTTCCCACGCTTTCGGAATCGGGTCTCAAAGACTTCGAAGCCACCTCATGGATCGGCTTCCTCGCGCCGCCGGCAACGCCACCAGAGATCATTGGTCGTTACCACGCGGAGATCGTCCGCATCCTGAAGTCGCCTGAGATTCAGAAGCGGCTGCACGAGATGGAGTTTGAAGTTGTTGCCACCACACCCCGTGAGTTCAGCGATTGGATCGGCACCGAGATCACGCGCTGGGGCAAGGTCATTAAGAGCACTGGCGCCAAGGTGGAGTGAACTGAGATGAGCATTTCCCGACTGGCGGGGCGCACCGCGCTGATCACTGGCGCTGGCGCCGGCATCGGTGCAGCCGCCGCCTCGATCTTCAGCCGCGAAGGCGCGGCCGTGCTGATGGTGGACGCGAACGCGCAGGCCCTGGAGCGCACGCGCGCCGCGATCGAGCAGGCGCAGCCTGGCGCGCGGCTGGCCTGCGTCGCGGCCGACGTGGCCGACGAGGCGGCCGCGCACGCGGCGGTAACGCAATGCGCCACGCTTTGGGGCGGACTGGACATCCTGGTCAATAACGCGGCCATGCGCAACTACAGTGCCGCCGCCGATGCCACGCCCGACGAATGGCAGGCCATGGTCGGCGTCAACCTGGTGGGGATGTCCAACTACTGCCGTGCGGCGCTGCCGGCGCTGAGGCGCTCGGGTGTCGGCAGCATCGTCAACGTGTCCTCATGCTACGCCGTCACAGGCCGCAAGGGCATGGCGCTGTACGATGCAACGAAGGCTGCGCAGTTGGCCTATACGCGCACGCTGGCCTTCGAGGAGGCATCGCACGGTGTCCGCGCCAATGCCGTCTGCCCGGGCTCGACGCTGACCGACTTCCACCTC
>JAEUOU010000021.1 GCA_016790575.1 Burkholderiaceae bacterium
GTCCCCTGCTTGAGCCAGCGCTTGGCGACCTTGATGTCCCGCGGCGCATTGACCGAGATCACGCTGTGCAATCGCTCGCCCGAGAACTGGAACACGGAGAACTGGCCCGACTCCACTGATCCGCGCTGAATGCCTTCCACATCGTTCAGCGGTATCCCCAGCACCTGTATGTTCAGGTTGTACTGATCGGACCAGAACCAGGGTATCTCGTCATAGGCCACGTCTTCTCCGGCCAGTGCCTTGCCTACGGCGATCGCCTGATTCTGGGCGTTGGCCCACGATTCGAGGCGCAAGCGGCCGCCTGCCCAGGTGCTGGGCTGGTTGGCCACATCGCCCACCGCATAGATGTCGGGGTCGGACGTTCTTCCTGCCTGGTCGACGACAATGCCGTCCCGGACCTCCAGCCCGCAGGTCTCGGCCAGGCCGGTATCGAGCAGCAGCCCGATCCCGACCACGACCGCGTCGAACTCCTGCGCCCCGCCGGGCAGTTGCACGGCCAGAGTGCGCTGACGCCCGGCAGTGATCGACGAGACCGTTGTCGACAAGCGGACCTCGACACCCTCTTGCTGGTGCTTCTCAAGCAAAAACTCTGAAAACCGGGGCGGCAGCGACCGCGCACACAGGCGGGAGCCCGCCTCCAGCAGCATGACATCGACCTGCTTCGCCCTCGCCGTCGCCGCGACCTCCAGCCCGATCCATCCACCCCCAATGACCAGCAAGCGTTTGCCAGGCACCAACTGCCTGGCGATGGCCATGGAGTCCTCGATCGTTCGCAAGACATGGACATGGGGCAGGTCCGCGCCAGGACACGACAACGGCCGGGGACGCCCGCCGGTGGCCAGCACGAGCTTGCCGTAGGGGACCACCGAGCCATCCGCGCACCGGACCTGGTGGCGGGAGCGGTCGATGTCGACCACCTCGACACCCGGCCGGAAATCGACTCCCAAGGCATCGCACTGTTGCGGGTCAAGCAGCACCGGCGGATGCGCCTCCGTCCCGCTGAGCACCCCCTTGGACAGGGGAGGACGCTCGTACGGCGCGTGCAACTCCCGGCCCAGCAGCGTGATCCCTCCCTTGTGCCCCCCCTGCCGCAGCGACCGGGCGACCCAAGCGCCGGCCTGGCCGGCTCCTACGATGACAACATCCATCTCTGTTTCCCGATCAGATGTTCAGCGGACGGGCCGCAGGTAGATGACCCCCTGCTCGACCTTGACCGGGTAGCAATGCAGCGGCTCGGTGCAAGGGGCGTCCACCGCGCGGCCGCTTCTGATGTCGAAGGTGCCCTCGTGCTCGCAGTCGATATCGATGCGGCGGGGCTGGACGCGTTGCCCCATTCATCGACGCTGTGCTGCCTGCAGCAGGACGTCACGCACGAAGACGCGGGCGCCCGAATAGCTGAACGCTGCCTCGCTGAATTCGGGGGGATTGGCGTCCTCGTCAATACGGCGGGCCGCGGCAGCAGTCCGGCTTTCCACGAAACCAGCGATGCGGATTTCGAGCGCTGGCTCGACGTGAACCTGCGGTCCACCTTCCGGGTGACGCGCGCCTGCCTGGCCCATCTGCTCGACAGCAAGGGGGTGGTTCTCAATATCGCTTCGACGATCGGCTTGCTGGGATTTCGTCGTCAGTCGGCCTATTCGGTCGCGAAGGCAGGTGTGATCGGCCTGACACGCAATCTCGCGGCCGACTACGGGCACCGGGGCTTGCGCGTGAATGCCATCGCACCCGGCATCATCGAGACGCCGGTGACCGTCGAGCGATTGAAGATGCCTCGCTTCTTCGCGAGCATCGTGGCGACGTCACCGTTGGAGCGAGCGGGTCTGCCGGAAGAAGTGGCCGGTGCCGCCGCGTTCCTGTGCTCGGATGACGCGAGCTATGTCACCGGCCAGGTGCTCGCGGTCGATGGCGGGCAATCGACGAGCGTCTATCTGAGCGACGCGGTCGTCGACGGCTGGGAAGCAGGGCGGTCACGCCCGGCACCCGACTGAATGTGGCACCTCGAACATTTCCCCGGCCTTGAACCGAAATTCCCGCCTTTCTTGCAACCATCCATTCTGGAGACACATGATGAAAAAGCCGAAAATCCAACAAACCGTTCTGGTCGACCAACGTCGCCGCCAACTGCTGCTGACGGCTTCTGCCGCCGCTATGGGAGCAGCTGCGTTCCCAGCGTTCGCACAGCAAGGCTATCCGAACAAGGTGATCCGCTGGATCGTGCCCTATACGGCGGGTGGGGCAACTGATCTGGTGGCACGACTGGCAGGCGAGGCGCTGGGAAATGCTCTGGGGCAGCGCGTGATCATCGATAACAAGCCAGGGGCGGCGTCGACGCTGGGCATCGGCCAGATGGCGGTTTCCGCGCCCGATGGCTATACCTTGGCGACTGCCGACAATGCCGCCTTGTTCAACAACTGGCATCTGTTCGGCAAACTGCCCTATGGTCCCGACAGCTTTGAATATGTAGCGCCGCTGATGCAGGCCCCCTTAGTGTTGGCGCTCGCTCCGAATGTGCCTGCAGCGACGTTCCAGGAATGGGTGACGTGGGCCAAGCAGAACACCGGCAAAGTGAACTATGGAACCCCTGGTATTGGGTCGCCTCACCATCTGGCTATGGCCCTGCTCAATGACCGTCTGACGTTGGGACTGCAGCACGTTCCGTACAAGGGGGATTCAGCAGCCGTTGCCGATGTCGTCTCCGGTGTGCTGTCTTGCATGCTGATGGGTGTTGCAACGGCTCGGCAGTATGTGAAGGAAGGGAGGCTGCGCCTCATCGCCATCAATTGGCCTCACCGGCTTGAGAGCCTGCCGGATGTTCCGACGCTCGCGGAGGTGGGCGTCAAGAATTTCGAAATTAGCGCCGAGCAGGCAGTTCTGGCACCTGCAGGTACGCCCAAGGAAATTGTTGGTCGACTGAACCGGGAAATCATTGCGGCCATGAACTCCCCGGCGCTCAAGGAGCGCCTGGAAGTCCTGGGGATATTCCCCCCTGTCACCCGCACCCCGGAAGAACTGAGGGCATACGTCAGGCGGCAAGCGGCCATTGCGGGCGAAGTAATCAAGCGAAACGGAATTACCTTGAACTGAGCGGCACGGTGTCACGGCTGTGAGCCACACATGTGGAGCGCGCAGATTGGGTTCGTCCGCAGGAGAGGTCACGGCAGGATCCTTTGCGCGCCATATTCACTCTCTAGCGCTACCAAGCATGATTGAGCGTGAATAGAAAGTTGGTCGGTGGTCAGTCGCCCACCACCACCTATTTAAGCCCAACCCCTCTCGGTTGGGCTTTTTCGTTGTTCGGCCCGCCGCTGCCGTGGCCCGGGGCGTTCGCGTCGCAGCGGCCTCATCCGCAATCGAGAGGGGGCTCCTGCATCGCCTCGATTTGCTCCTGCAGCAGATGCACCTGGCCACGCCAGTAGTCCGATGAGCCAAACCACGGAAAATGGATCGGGAAGGTCGGATCTTCCCAGCGCCGGGCCAGCCAGGCGCTGTAGTGGATGATGCGCAGCGTTCGCAGCGGTTCGATCAAAGCGATTTCCCGTCGGTTGAACGGTCGAAATTGCTCATAACCTTCCAGCAGGATCGACAGCTGGATGGTTCGTTGCTGGCGGTCGCCCGACAGCAACATCCACAGATCCTGGATTGCCGGGCCCATGCGGGCATCATCCAGATCGACAAAGTGCGGGCCGCCGCCGGGCCGATCGTGTGGGGTCCAAAGGATGTTTCCCGGGTGGCAGTCGCCGTGCAGCCGAATTTCGGACTCGAAACGACTCGTACCCAGCATGGAAACGTTGCTTTTTGCTATCAACGCGATAGCTTCTTCGCAGGCTGTGGTCCAGGATGCTCTGACATCGGCGGGAACCAGCTCATGGCCCAGAAGCCAGTTGCGCGGCTCAATGGCAAATTCGGCGATGTTCAGGGTCGGGCGTGCAGAAAACGGCTCGCGGGCGCCAACTTCATGAATACGGGCGAGAAAGCGCCCGATCCACTCCAGAACGTCGTAATCATCCAGCTCCGGTTGTCGGCCGCCTCGCCACGGACTGACGCTGAACCAGAAACCGTTCCACCAGTGCAAGGTGCTTTCACCCAGGGTCAAGGGCGCAACAACTGGAACCTCGGCGCCAGCCAGTTCACCAGCGAAGGCGTGCTCCTCGCGAATCGCGGCCTCGCTCCAGCGTCCGGGGCGGTAAAACTTGGCCACGACGACCGAATGACCTGCATGCGGTGTCTCCAGTGGCACCTGGTAGACACGGTTCTCATAGGAGCCCAGAGCGGTCAGGCGGCCGTCACCCAGCAGGCCAACGCTGGCCAAGGCATCAAGCACCACATCGGGGGTCAGGGCCTGGTAGGGGTGGGGGCTGCGGTCCGGGTCATGCGCTCTGTTCATCGCCAGATTGTCGCCCGGCGTCGCAGGCGGACAGCCGCCATGCGACAGAGCGGGCGCCATTGCGCGCCGTCAAGCGGGACCGAAAGGCGGCGGGCGCACAATCGGAGGTTATGGAAAGCAAGAAAACCGCGAGTCGGCGGCGTCGGCATCTGGTGCGCCAGGGCCTTTTCTATTCGGTCGCGCTGGCGCTGGGGATACTCGCGCTCGGGGGGATCGGTTTCTGGTTGCTTGATCCCCGCGTGCATACGGTCCAAGACGGTCTCTGGCTGGCTTTCACCACAGCGGCTACCGTCGGCTACGGGGATATCGTGCCGTCTACGCCGGTTTCGCGGGCGTTTTCCGTTGTGGTGGTGCTGTTGGGGCTGGCCGTCCTGTCTCTGGTTACGGCTTCGCTGGCCGCCATTCTTGTCGAACAGGAAGTCGAGGCGGAAGATCGCCAGATCGAAAAAGATCTGATGCGGGAACTGCAGACCCTGCGGCAGGAAGTGCGGGTATTGCACCAGGATGTGCAGCGTCTGCGGGCCGGCGACCGCGGGTGCGACGCCGGCTGAGACGATGGTTTACGCCAGGGTCAGATCGACCGTGATGTTGCCCCGCGTGGCGTTGGAGTAAGGGCAGACGCGGTGGGCTGCATCGACCAGTGCCTGCGCCTGCTCGCGGGGCATGCCGGGCAGATAAACGGTCATCCGCACAGCAATGCCATAGGCGCCCGGCGTCGGGCCCAGATCCACTTCCGCATCAATCGCCACGTCTGCGGGGATGGTCAGTTTCATCGCGCCGCCCACGGCACGCAGCGCGCCGATGAAACAGGCTGAATAACCTGCGGCAAACAGTTGCTCCGGGTTGGTTCCGGTGCCTGCGGTGCCGGGGGGGGACAGGCGAATGTCCAGGCGTCCGTCGTCGGTGCGGGAGGCGCCGTCGCGGCCTCCGGTGGTTCGTGCGCGGGCGGTGTACAGAACTTTTTCGAGTGCGGTGGGCATGGATGTCCTTTCAGGGCAGGGGCGGGATAGGCCTTTATCAGGCGAGGGATTCGTCCGCCGGCAAGGCGGACGGGCTGGTGTGGGACAGGTTCAGTCGGTCACGCAGTCCGCGCAACTCGCGCGTCAACGTCACCAGCTCCGGTGGGCTGCAACCGGTTGCCTGCATCAGGCAGGCGGGAATGGCCTGCGCGCGAAGCCGCAGTTGCGCGCCGGCGTCGGTCAGGAAAACCAGCACGCTGCGCTCATCGAGCGTGCTGCGCTGGCGCCGCACCGAACCGTGGGCTTCAAGGCGTTTGAGCAACGGTGTCACGGTGCCCGAATCAAGACCAAGACGCTCCCCGAGCGCAGAGACCCCAATGCCGTCCTGTTCCCACAAGACCAGCAGGGCCAGGTACTGCGGATAGGTCAAACCCAAAGCATCGAGCAAGGGCTTGTAGAGGCGGGTCATTGCCAGTGATGCGGAATACAGCGCAAAACACAGCTGATGATCGAGCAGCAGCGGGTTGTGCGGGACGGCCGGTGACGGAGTCATGGCCATAAATATATCGCGCCATTGAATTGCATGCAATTCAATTGGACAATACCATTCCACCAGCGAGGGTACCGGCGGTTCAGCGTCCGGTGAAGCGTGGCGGGCGCTTGTCCCGGAAGGCAGATACGCCCTCAGCGGCGTCTTCGCTGGCGGCGAGCGACTGCTGGGTCGTCAGAAACTCGCGCACGGCGGCCGCAGCGCCGTCTTCGGCGGCTCTGATGGCGTTGAGGCGTGTGGCAATCACGGCGCGGGGCGCCTGTTCGGCAATGCGATTTGCCAGGCGAATGGCCTCTTCAAGCTCTTGCCCGGCCGGAACCACGGTCTGGACAAAATTCAGCCGCAAAGCCTCTGCGGCGGTGAACTCGTCGCCGGTCAACAAATGCAGCAGGGCATTGCCCAAGCCGGCCCGCTCGGCCATCCGCACGGTCGCGCCACCGGTGGCCATGATGCCGCGACGTACTTCCAGTTGCGAAAAACGGCAGTCATCGGCTGCCACGACCAGGTCAGCGGCCAGCATCAGCTCGATCCCCAGGGTGAAGGTGATGCCTTTCACCGCAACCACCATCGGTTTGGTCCTGCGCCGGTAACCCTCCATGCCCAGGTCCAGGGGGTCCACCAGTCCGACCGGGACCGCCTTCGCACCTGCGCGCATCAGCGGTGCGAAGGCTGGCAGGTCCAGCCCGGCGGTGAAATGCCCGCCCATGGCGTGCAGCACACCGACGCGCAAGCTGTCGTCATCGTCCAGGCGGGTATAGGCCTGTGCCAGGCCCTCCAGCATCGCCGGGGTAAAACCGTTGCGTTTGTCGGGGCGGTTGATCCCTATCAGCAGGAGACTGCCGCGCACGGTGCAGTCGATACGACCGTCGATCGCCTGCGGCACGGCATCGGAAGGAGCAAATCCGGAGTTCATGCGTCCATCGTAGCGCCGGGCAGCCACGCGCCGACATCACCCCGGCGACAGGCGCCGCCGCCCGCCACCGGAAGCCCTGTCCCCGAAACGATCAATACTGGTACACGCCCCGACCGGTCTTGCGGCCCAAGCGACCTGCCGCGACCATCTCGCGCAGCAACGGGCACGGGCGGTACTTGCTGTCACCGAATTCGGCCAGGTACACTTCCATCACCGCCAGGCACACGTCCAGACCGACCATGTCCGCCAGTGCCAGGGGACCGATCGGTTGGTTGCAGCCCAACTTCATGCCGGCGTCGATGTCTTCCGCGGTGGCCAGCCCTTCGGCGAGGACAAAAAACGCCTCGTTGATCATCGGCACCAGAATGCGGTTGACGACAAAACCCGGTGCGTTCTTCACCGTAACCGGCGTCTTGCCGAGTGCGCGTGACAGGGCTTGCACGGCAGCATGGGTGGCGTCGCTGGTTTGCAGCCCGCGGATGATCTCCACCAGCGCCATCAATGGCACCGGGTTGAAAAAATGCATGCCGATGAAACGGTCGGCCCGCTGGGTTGCCGCCGCCAGTTTGGTGATCGAAATCGACGAGGTGTTGGACGCAATGATCACGTCCGGCGCCACCAGCGCATCAATCTGGCGCAATATCTTGAGCTTGAGCTCGTAATTTTCGGTCGCCGCTTCGATGACCAGCTGGGCGTCGCGCAGATCCTCATAGCGGGTGCTGCCGGTGATGAGGGCCAGCGCCGCGGCTTTGTCTGCGGCGCTGATCTTTTCTTTCTTGACCAGGCGGTCGAGGCTTGCCGATACCGTCGCCAGGCCACGGGCTACCGCCTCCTCGCTGATATCGACCATTACACAGCGGATGCCGTTGGTGGCGCAGATTTGCGCAATGCCATTGCCCATGGTGCCGGCGCCAATGATGCCGACGGTTTGAATACTCATGAAAAACCCCAAAAACAAGAATGCCGGCTGTCCACACCGCCGGCGCGGGAAAACCCCTATCGTAGCGAACCTTGGCGGTCAGGGACTGAACGACGGGCTTCTCAGCTGCGCCTGGATTCCGAACGGGCCGATCGCCTCGTGCGGCGCTGCATCATTTCCTCCTGCATGCTGGCCAGCGCCAGTGCATCCAGTTGCTCGCGGGCTTTGGGGTAGGCCAGCGACTCTTCCAGCGCGATGTGATCCAGGTACAACGAGCGGAAAATCTCAACCGCATGGCGAAACTCCGCCGGTTCGAACCACTGGTAGCCGTCTGCGATGGCCGACAGCGTCGGTTCGATTTCGATCCAGTCTTCCTCCAGCCAGCCGTGATCCTGGATCAGGCGTTCCACCTGCTGCACCAGCGCTTCGTCACCGGAAGTCAGCAAGGGCGGAAAGACATGCTTTTCCTCATCCTGATGGTGATCGCGCGCCGTTTCGTTGAACCAGACGCAAAGCTGGCGCGCCGCCTTCTGTGTTTCGGCGCTGATACCGTCGGCCTCGATCGACGCGGCAAGAGCCTGCAGGATGACGAGGTTCTGCGCCATGTCCCGATGGCAGGTATCAAGAAACTCGAAACCATGGCTGTCGACGCCAGGTACGGCGGGCGTAGGAATCTGCAGGCTGGCCATAGGGCACTCCATTGAGAAAACAGGATTCCCATTGTCGGAATGCTGCACCGCACAAACTTGATCTGGCGCAAAAAACCTGCGACCGGACTGCCGTCTTGGCGCCGCCTTTCGAAACAGCCTCGGCGGGCGGAAGCCCCCGACCCACCCGGTCAGCTGAACTGGCTGGGCTGTCCGACGATGCGTTTGGCCAGTTCATCGAGGCAGCGGGTGTCAAGCCGGGATGCCTCCACCACCGTCTGGCTGATCTGCAGCGCATTGACGGCAACCAGCCGGATCTGCACCCGCGCGGCGTCGTGATCGGGAACCAGCACCAGGCTGCTGCGACCGCCAAACTCGTGTTCGAAGTGCAAGGCCTGCAACTTCTGCGTCTCAGGGTGGCGTTGTTCGATGCGCTCATGGCGGATGCTCCCGGCCTTCAGGCGCTGCTCCACCCGTTCCAGATCCGGCGGGAAGTTCACCGTCACTCGGCCTTTCGGCGGGGCGCCTTCAACCGGGCCAAACGACCATCCCATGGCCAGATAGTCGAACACCTCGCGGTCGCGCCAGGTCTTTTTGCGGTTGTCACAGCGAAACTGAAACTGCCGCATCGCCGGCCAGGGGGTACGGCCGTCCAGACTCAGCGGTCCGGTCGGCGGCTCCAGCACATTGAGCTGCCGGGCGAGTTCGGTCAGATAGGTCCAGGCGGCCCGGCAGGCCGACTCGGTCAACTCCCCCTGGCGGGTCAGGTCCTCGGATTGCCGGGTCTGTCCGGTCTGTTTGACCTGCGCCTGCTGGCGCAGCTGGTTCAGGAAACTCATGGTGTGATTCAATCCCCTCCGGATCGCATGGTATCCGAACCGCAGGCAGGGTCAATCACTACAATAATCATAGTAGAAAACGACCTTTTGACGCTGGGTATTGCCCGAATTGGCAATAAATTCAGCCGCAACCGCCCGCCAGAGGCTGAGTTTGAGGGGCGGCGCGCCGAATCCCTCAGGACTGCAGGGCTTTCCACATCTCCATGTCCCGCTCCGCGGTCCAGATGCGGGGGTTTTTGATGCCGCTGGCTTCGTCGTAGGCGCGGCTGACGTCGAAGGGCAGGCAGTGTTCGTAGATGAAGACGTGGCCGAACACCGGGTCCATGCTCTTGCGGGTGTGGGCCATGGCGGCCTTCAGGTCCATGCCGGCGGCGGCGGCTTCCTTGCCGGCGGCGAACAGGGTCTCGACCCAGCGTTTGGTGTAGTCCAGCGCCTTGTTGACGTCGGCGGCGCCTTTCATGGCTTCGCCGCGTCCGGGCACGATCGCCTCGGCGCCCAGCGCGCGCAGTGCTTCCAGCGTGGCGGGCCACTCGGCCAGCTGGGCGTCACCGGTGTAGACGCCGGCCTCGTATTCGACCAGGTCGCCGCTGAACAACACTTTTTCTTCTTCCACCCAGGCGATGGTGTCGCCGCGGGTGTGGCCGGCGCCGGGGCTCCAGATCTGCACCTTCACACCGCCGAGGTCCACGGTCAGCCTGCCCGGCAGTTCGCCCTTGAACGGGTCGCCGCCGCCGATCACCAGCGTGGGCCAGGTCAGTCCGGGAATGCTGTCGGCGCCGCGGAACAGGCGCGGGAAGCGCTCCATCTCGCTTTTCATGTCCTGCGCGCCGCGCTCGACGATCAGCTCGTAAGTGCCCTGACTGGCGATGATTTCGCTGGCGCCTTCGGCGAAGTAGGCGCTCGCCCCC
The DNA here is from genome assembly GCA_016790575.1 of Burkholderiaceae bacterium. Lineage (GTDB taxonomy): Bacteria > Pseudomonadota > Gammaproteobacteria > Burkholderiales > Burkholderiaceae_C > JAEUOU01. The sequence continues at coordinate 10,120 of JAEUOU010000021.1, forward strand.
AGCACCCGCACGGCGTGGTAGTGGGTCAGCAGCACGTATTTGATGGGTTTGTCGGAGACGGTGCGGATTTTGGCGATCAGGTCGCGCGCCATGGCCGGGGTGGCGGTGGCGTCGCTGACCAGGATGTACTTTTCGCCGATGATGACGCCGGAGTTGGGGTCGCCCTCGGCGGTGTAGGCCCAGCAATGGGCGCTGAGCTGCTCGAAGGTGATCTTCTTGTCTTCCAGGTCGGCCTGGGAGGCAAAGGCTTTGGTCATCGTGGGTCTCCGGTGGGTAATAGGCGAAACGTGAAGTTTACCTAAACGTAACGAATTACGCTTGGTGAAATGACTGACGGCGAACGACCGGCGCTCGCTCAGCCCGGACCCGTGCCCAGGCCCCGGTCCAGCAGTGCAATGACGTCTTCGGCGAAATCGTCGTAACTCAGCGGTCCGCCGGGACGCAGCCAGGTGAAGGTCCAGTTGATCATGCCGAACAGCATCATGGTCGTGGCCGTCTGATTGCTGGCGTTCAGGCGCTGCGGGTAGGCTCGCCGCAAGGCGCGGGTCACCGCCGCCACCACGTCGCGCTGCCGGTTCAGGATCAACTCGCGCGGCGACTCGCCCAAGCGGGTATCGACCTCGTCGCTGAGAAACTTGGTGTCGTGCAGCAGCGACACATGGCGCTCGGCCGAGCTCTGGTATTCGTGCAGAAAAGCGCGGATCAGCTCATGCAGCGCGGCGCGGTCGTCCAGGTTGCGCCGTTGCGCCGTGGCCTCCACCTGGCCAATGATGGCCAGCAGCTTTTGCGTGTAGCGGTCCAGCACATCGAACAGGATCGCGTCCTTGCTCTGATAGTAGTGGTACAGCCGCGCCTTGCTGGTGCCGCAGGCGGTGGCGATGTCGTTCATCGTGGCCACCGGAAAACTCTGTCGCGCGAAGCACTGCGCGGCGGTGTCCAGGATCTGGTCGCGTTTGAGGTCGTGGGATGCGGACTTGGGCCGGGCCATGTTTTGCATTATCGTGTCGCCATGGTCAGCGCCGCCCGTGAATTTGCCCACCATTGCTGCGAACTGCTCGCGTCGGTCGGCCCCTGTGTCGCCCGGCCGATGTTCGGTGGCTGGGGCATTGCCACCGACGGCCTGACGCTGGCCATCATTGCCGATCTGGGCGAGGGCGAACGCCTGTACCTCAAGACCGACGCCGACACCCGCGCCCGGTTCGAGGCCGCCGGCTGCCAGCAGTTCATCTACACCGCCAAGGGAAAACCCATGGCCATGAATTACTACACCGCGCCGGAAGAGGCCATGGACGCCGCCCACGCCATGGCCCCCTGGGCCCGGCTGGCGCTGGAATCGGCCCTGAAAGCCCGAAAACCCAGCGTCAAACGGTCGCCTTCTGCTACTAAAAGCAAAGTGAAACCGGCGACGAAGCCCCCCCGCGCAACGCCGGCGCGCAAGACACTCCCGAAGGGCTGAGGCCGCCGGCAGTCACCTGCGTGCTGGACCGGCGCCGCCGTGCGTGCGCCAATGCGCCTTCGTTTTGCCAGCGGATTCGAGCCGAGGAGACCATGAGCGACACCACCACCCACCACCGCATCTGCCCCCTGTGTGAAGCCTGCTGCGGGCTGGAGATCCAGGTCCGTGACGGCCGGGTGACCGGCATTCGCGGCCACGACGCCGACGTGCTGAGCGCTGGCTACATCTGCCCCAAGGGCGTGGCGCTGAAAGACCTGCACGAAGACCCCGACCGGCTGCGGGCGCCGCTGCTCAAGCGCGACGGCGTGTTCGTGGAAGTCTCATGGGAAGAAGCCTTCGCCGAAATCGAGCGCCGCCTGCCGCCGCTGCGCGCCGCGTTCGGCCGCCACGCGGTGGCCATCACCGTGGGCAACCCGTCGGCGCACAAGATCGGGCTGCTGACCTACTTCGGCAAGCTGGCACGGGCGCTGGGCACGCGCAACGTGTTTTCCGCTTCCACGCTGGACCAGATGCCCAAGCAGCTGGCCAGCGGCCTGATGTTCGGCCACTGGCTGTCGGTAGCGCTGCCCGACATCAGCCGCACCGACCACCTGCTGGTGCTGGGCGCCAACCCGCTGGTCAGCAACGGCAGCATGTGGACCGTGCCCGACTTCCGGGGCAAGGCGAAAGCGCTGCAGGCCCGCGGCGGCAAGCTGGTGGTGATCGACCCGCGCCGCACCGAAACGGCGGCCATCGCCGACGCCCACCATTTCATCCGGCCCAACGCCGACGTGTTTCTGCTGGCGGCCATGGTGCACACCCTGTTTGCCGAAGGGCTGGTGACCCTGGGCAACGTGGCCGACCGGGTGACGGGTGTGGACGCCGTGCGCGAGGCGGTGGCCCCCTTCACCCCCGAGGAGGTGGCGCCGCGCTGCGGCATTGCGGCCGACACCATCCGCAGCCTCACCCGCGAGCTGGCCGCGGCGCCGCGCGCCGCCGTGTACGCGCGCATCGGCACCTGCACCCAGGAGTACGGCACGCTGTGCAGCTGGCTGGTGGACGTGCTCAACACGCTGACCGGCAACCTGGACCGCGAAGGCGGCGTGCTGTTTGCCAAATCCGCCGCGTTTGCGTCCAACACGGCGGGCAAACCCGGCATCGGCAAAGGCGTGAGCACCGGCCGCCACCATGCCCGCGTGAGCGGCGCGCCCGAGGTGTACGGCGAACTGCCCGTGACCTGCCTGGCCGAGGAGATTGAAACGCCGGGCGACGGGCAGATCCGCGCGCTGATCACCGTGGCCACCAATCCGGTGTTGTCGGCCCCGGACGGCCCGCGCCTGGCCCGCGCGCTGGAGCAGCTGGACTTCATGGTCAGCCTGGACATCTACCTGAACGAAACCACGCGCCACGCCGACGTGATCCTGCCCGGCCTGTCGCCGCTGGAAGAGTTTCACTACGACGTGGCCTTTCCGCAGCTGTCGTGGCGCAACCACGCCCGCTACAGCCCGCCCGTGCTGCCGGCGCCGCCGGGCCGACCGGCCGAGTGGCAGACCATTCTCAAACTGGCCGCCATCGTGCGCGGCGACGGCGCGGCCGCCGACGTGGACGCGCTGGACGAGGCGGAGTTTGCACAGGACGCGCAGCGCCTGTTCGGCGCCCATGCCGACGCGGTGATCGCCGCCACCGCCGCCTACCGGGGCCCGGAGCGGCTGCTCGATGTGGCGCTGCGCAGCGGGCCGTACGGTGACAAGTTCAGCCGCAAGGCGGAAGGCCTCACGCTGGCCAAAGTCATGGCGGCCAACCCCGCCGGCGGCATCGACCTGGGCCCGCTGCAGCCACGCATCCCCGAGGTGCTGCGCACCCCCAGCGGCCAGGTGGAGCTGGCGCCGCCCACGCTGCTGGCCGACATGGCCCGCGCCGTGGCGGACCTGGCCCGCCCGGCGCCGGACCTGGTGGTGATCGGCCGGCGCGACGTGCGCACCAACAACAGCTGGATGCACAACCTGCCGGTGCTGGCCAAAGGGCCGTTTCGCTGCACCGCGCGGGTGCACCCGGCGGACGCGGCGCGGCTGGGCCTGCGCGACGGCGCGCTGGCGCGGCTGGCCAACGGGCCACGCCAGATCACCGCGCAGGTGCAGATCAGCGACGAGATGATGCCCGGCGTGATCAGCCTGCCGCACGGCTGGGGGCACGATCTGCCCGGCAGCCGTTTGCGTGTGGCCGCCGAGCGCCCGGGCGCCAACCTCAACGCCCTGCTGGACGACCAGCAACGCGACCCGCTGTCGGGCAACGCGGTGCTGGGCGGCGTGGCGGTGGCGGTGGAGCCGCTGGAGGCGGCCTGAACCGATGGTTTTCGGTCAAAAAGGCCAATACCCAGCGTAAAAAGGTCGCTTTATGCTATAAATAGCAGAGTGATCGAAAGGCCGCCATGCTGCACTCGCGCACCCATTTGCGTACCCGCCCGGTCGGCGCTGGCAACCTGCGCGCCTTCGAGGCCGTAGCCCGTTACCTCAACTTCCGCGCTGCGGCGGAGGAAATGGCGCTGACCCAGTCTGCGGTGAGCCGCCAGATCCAGGCGCTGGAAGACGAGGTGGGCACGGCCCTGTTTCTGCGCCATACCCGGGCCGTGGAACTGACCGCTGCCGGCAGCCAGTTGCTGGCCGCCGTTCAGCATGCTCTGCCGCGGGTGGATGCGGCCGTGCGCCAGATTCGCCAGAGCACCGGGCGGCAGTCGGTGTCGCTGACGACCTTTGCCTCCTTCGCGTCCATGTGGCTGATACCGCGCCTGGAAGACTTTCAGCGTCAGCATCCGGACATCGACATCCGTATCGACGCCTCGGACACCTCCGTGGACCTGGACACCGCCGATGTGGACCTGGCCTTGCGCTACGGCCCGGCGCGGGTGATGCCGGCGGGCGCCGTGCGCCTGTTCGGCGAGCAGCTGACGCCGGTGGCCAGTCCGTGGCTGCTGCGTGGGGGGCCGCCTCTGCAGCGGCCTGCCGATCTGGCGCAATGGCCGCTGATCGAAGCCGGCGACGCGCATGCGACCCATCTGGACTGGCTGACCTGGCGCCGCTGGCTCGACGGCCATGGGCTGCCATTGCTGGTGCCCCGGCGCTGGCTGTACTTCAACTACGCCTACCAGATGGTGCAGGCGGCGCTGACCGGGCAAGGGATTGTGCTGGCGCGGCTGCCGCTGGTCGCCCAGGCGCTGGCCAACGGTGACCTGGTCGAAGTCTTGCCCGATACCCGCCTGGACTCGCCCATGGCCTATTGGTTGATCCCGGGCCCGCGCGCTCGCGAGCGCGCGCCGGTACGGGCTTTTGCCGAGTGGCTGGCCGGCCAGGCCCAGGCAACCCGCCAGACCATCGGCGACGGCCCGGACCCGGACACACTCGACCAGATCGACTGACCCCGCCGTCGTCGTTGCAGGACCCTACAGCAGTGCGCCCGGGCGCTCGCCGCGTTCGTAGACCACGTGGGCGCGGCCCACAATCAGCGGGTCGAGTTTGCCGATCTGGTCCAGATTCTTGTTGTTGTAGGGCAGCTTGTGCAGCACATAACGCATGGCGTTGAGGCGCGCGCGCTTTTTGCAGTCGCTCTTGATCACCGTCCACGGCGCTTCGGCGGTGTCGGTCTCGAAGAACATGGCCTCTTTGGCGCGGGTGTAGTCCTCCCACTTGTCCAGCGATGCCTTGTCGATCGGGCTGAGTTTCCACTGCTTGAGCGGATGCGCTTCCCGCTCCTTGAAGCGGCGACGCTGCTCGGCCCGGCTGACGCTGAACCAGAACTTGATCAGGTACACCCCGCTGCGGACCAGGTGCCGTTCGAACTCGGGCGTCTGGCGCATGAATTCGTCATATTCCTCCGGCGAGCAAAAACCCATCACCCGCTCGACGCCGGCGCGGTTGTACCAGCTGCGGTCCATCAGCACAATTTCACCGCGGGTAGGCAGGTGCTGCACGTAGCGCTGGAAATACCATTGCCCCGCTTCCAGCGGCGTCGGCTTTTCCAGGGCGATCACCCGGGCGCCGCGCGGGTTCAGATGCTCCATGAACCGTTTGATCGTGCCACCCTTGCCGGCGGCATCCCGCCCTTCGAAAATCAGCACCACCCGGGCGCCGGTCTCCTTGACCCAGGCCTGAAGCTTGAGCAGTTCGACCTGCAGGCGGAACTTTTCCTTTTCATAGACGCTGCGGCGCAGCAGGTTCTTGTACGGGTAGCCACCATCGCGCCAGTCGGCGGCCAGCTCTTCGTCCGGATTGCCGTCGCGGTCCTTGCCTTGCTTGCGGCGGCCCAGCAGCACTTCGCGCAACACCGCGGCGTCGTCGGGCGCCGCCCCCTCGAAAATCGCCCGCAGGGAACGGGCCCGGTCACCGGCCTCGCCCGGCGCGTCGGCGCGGAGCAACTCCTCCAGCGCAGCAATGGTTTTGTCGCGTGCGGTTTCGGTCGCTTCGTTGGCCACATGGCGTTCGATGGCCCGGGTGTTGGCGGACGGCACCACATCGCCCCGGGCGGCAGCGCGAACGCCGGCGCGCGCGGTGGTCTTGCGGGGGCTTGCTGCCTTGCGCGCCGGCTTCTTGCCGGTGGCCTGGGCTGCCGGCCTGGTGGCGGGGTTCTTGCTGGGGTTGTCGCTCATGGAAAGGGCCTCCGATGTTCGTGGGCGTCAAAAAGTTTCAACTCTGCCCCCCCAGTCGGGCGAGCTTCTTGATGCGGATCAATTTCCTGTCACGGGGCTGTCACGCACCGACCCGGTGCCGGCCCCGGCATCGCTTGCGATCGCCGGGACCTGCCAAAATGTCGTGCCGGCTCACACCGGCCAGACCACGCCGTTGTCATTCAGGATGGCCTCCAGCGGCACGTCATGGGCTTCGGGTTCCAGGTCGTCCAGAAAACCCTGGGTGAAACCCAGTCCCACCGTAAACGGGCGCGGCTGCAGCGCCGCCAGCGTGCGGTCATAAAAGCCGCCGCCATAACCCAGCCGGTAGCCGCCCGGGCCGTAACCCACACAGGGCACAAACAGCAGGGTTGGCACCAGCACCTCGGTCTCCTTCGGTTTGGGGATGCCGTAGGCGTCTTCCTCCATGGGGCAGCCGGGGTACCAGGCATGAAAGCGCAGGGTGCGATGCACCTTGTCCACCACCGGCAGACCGATGCGCCGCCGCTGGGGCTCGTCAAGCAGTTCGCCGTCTTCCTTCCAGCGGTGCAGGGCGGGCAGGGGGTCGAACTCGCCCTTGATCGGCCAGTAGGCGCCGATCACGGTGTCCGGGCGCCCCACCAGCCAGATGCGCATCACCCGTTGCAGCGCCTCCGCGCGCTCCAGTCGGTCGGGCAGGTTCAGCCGTTCGGCAATCAGGGATGCCCGCAGGGCTTTTTTGGAGTCGGGGATGTTCATAATCCGGCCATGTTGTTTCCAACCATTCTGACACCCTTGGCTCTGGCCCTGACGGTAGGGCTCGCAGCCGGCCTGATCACGCCGACCACGGCGCACGCCCAGTCGGGCTCCGCCACGGCAGTCGCCGACGCGGCCGTCGTCGAAATGGGCCAGGCCTTTCGCAAAGGCGACCGCAAACGCCTGGCGCAATTGCTGCCGCAAGCCCAGGGCCATGTCCTGCAGCCCTGGGCGGCCTACTGGGAGCTGAAAGCACGGCTGGACGATGCCAGTCCCCAGGAGGTGCAGGACTTCCTGGCCCGCCATGCCGGCAGCTATGTGGAGGACCGCCTGCGCAACGACTGGCTTCTGCTGCTGGGCCGCCGGCGCGACTGGAGCCTGTTTGCCGCCGAGTACCCGGCCTACCGCATGCGTGACGACCGCGAAGTGCGTTGCTACAGCCTGCTTGTTCACCATCTGCGCACCGGCGAAGACGTGTCGGCCGAAGTGCGGCGCCTGTGGCACGCCCAACGTGATGCCGACGACGGCTGCCAGCATGCCGCCGACCGCCTGGTTTCAGCCCGTTTGCTCAAGCCCGCAGACGTCTGGCGCAAGGCACGGCTGGCCATGGACGCCAACCGCCCGCGGGCGGCCCGGGCGGCGGTGGACCTGGTTGCGCCCGACCTGTCCGACCTGGTCAGTGAAGTGCATGCCCGTCCGCAGCGCTATCTGGACAACCGCAAACTGACGGTGCGCACCAAGCGTCAGGAACTGGGTCTGCTCGCCTTGCTGAGTCTGGCCCGCGACGACCCCGATCAGGCGGCGCAACGGCTCGAACAGCGCTGGGGCCCGCTGCTGACGGAAGAAGAGCGCAACTGGGCCTGGGGTGCCATCGGCCGCCAGGCCGCCCAGCGCCTGTCCGACCAGGCCATGCCGTATTTCGACAACGTCAGCCGTGACCGGGACCTCACCGACGACATGCTGGCCTGGAAAACCCGTGCTGCGTTGCGTCAGGGCCGCTGGCCGGTGGTGTTGTCGGCGATCAACGCGATGTCCGACGAAGCCCGTGCCGACCCGACCTGGACCTACTGGAAGGCCCGTGCCTTGCTGGGCGGCCTGGCACCTTCGGCCCGTCAGGCCCTGCTGCAGCCGGTGGCCGCGCCGACCTCATCGTCGGCGTCCGCTGCGACCGATTCCGCACCGCATGGCACCTCGGCCGCCAGCCGCCGCGCCCACGAGGCCGCCGCCGAAGCCCGCAGCCTGCTCGCCGGCATGGCCTCCGGACGCGGCTTCTACGAACAACTGGCGCTGGAAGAGCTGGGCCAGCGCATCGAGGTGCCGCCGCCGCCCCCGCCGCTGAGCGCCGAAGAAAAGGCGGCCGCCCGCCGCAACCCCGGCCTGCAGCGTGCGCTGGCGGCCATTGCGCTCGGTTTGCGCCAGGACGGCGTGCGCGAATGGAACTACACCACCAACCTGCACCAAAGCGGCGGCATGAGCGACCGCGACCTGCTGGCCGCCGCCGACCTGGCCTGCGAACGCGAGGTGTGGGACCGCTGCATCAATACCAGTGAACGCACGCGCACGGTGGTGGACGTGACCCAGCGCTTTCCCATGCCGTTTCGCGATGCCGTGGTGCGCCGCGCCCGCGAAATCAGCCTGGACCCGGCCTATGTCTACGGCCTGATCCGGCAGGAAAGCCGCTTCATCATGGACGCGCGCTCCCATGTCGGCGCCTCCGGCCTGATGCAGGTCATGCCTGCCACCGCCCGCTGGACCGCGCGCAAGATCGGCATGACCGGCTTCACCGCCGAGCAGATCACCGACCGCGACACCAACATCGCCATCGGGACGGCCTACCTCAAACTGGTGCTCGATGATTTCGGCGGCTCCATGCCCTTGGCGGCTGCGGCCTACAACGCCGGCCCCAGCCGCCCCCGCGCCTGGCGCAACGGCCCGGTGCTCGAAGCCGCGATCTGGGCCGAAAACGTGCCGTTTTCGGAAACCCGCGATTACGTCAAGAAAGTGCTGGCCAACACCACGAACTACGCGGCCATCCTGAGCGGGCAGGGTCAGTCCCTGCGCGCCCGCCTGGGCACGGTGGGCCCGCGCGACAGCGCTGCAACCGCGGAAAACCGCGACCTGCCGTAAACACAGCCGGCAATTTGCGTGGTTCGGCCTTCAGCGGCCGCCTTTGCCCGTCCGGTCGTATTTGCGCCAGTACCCGAATTCGTCGGCGTGGACTTCATAGTCCAGTTCCTGCACCCGCATCTGCAGGCGTTCCTGGGCGTCGCGCACGCCCTGGTTGTACAGGCAGGGACCCACTTCGTCGATAAAAAAGGCCAGCAGTCCGCCCGCGCCCACATTGCCCAGCCGGGTGTCCAGATGTTCCTGGAAATAGCGCTGGATCGAGGCGATGGCCTGATCACGGTCGGCCTTGCTCAGTTCAAGGGTCATGGGAGCCTCCGGCGCGACGATATCACCGTCGCGGAAGAGGTGAACCTGTGGAGCCTTATGGGCAGGGCACTGCACACCGTGGTTTGGACAGGCCGGTCACCTGCCTGCCGCACCGAGACCAGCCGGGCATGCATCTTTCAGCGCGAGGTACCCAGGGCTTTGATCGCTTGCTCGATTGCTTTCACCATCTCGGGAGCAGGACTGTGCGTGATGATGGCGTTGCCCTCGGCACGCAAGGTCGAGAGCTTGTCCTTCTCCTTGTTCGCCGAAATGGCACTGTTTTCGTCTCTCGCCGGCAGGGCCGACAACGCGGCGACCGTTGACCGCGATACCGTACCCGTGACGACGCCGTCCGGTGTGTAGACCAAGTCCGACGCGCAGGACTGGCTCGACACACCCGACAAGCAGAATTCGTAGGTTCCGGAGATCGCGCCGGTCGAACTCACGTCGAACAGGAAAACGTCTGTATCCCCGACAGAATCCACAATGGCGCAGGTAAATTCCGGGGAGACGCTTCCCGTTCGGGTGCAGGCGATCCCCGCGGATCGATTGCTCAGCGAAGAGGTCAGGTTGCCCGAACTGTTCAGGTTGGCCGCGCTGAACGAGACCCTGTCGGTATAAATTGTGGTGGTGTTGTTGAACCGGTAGTTGAACACGACATTGCCATACAGCTTGGCAATCCCGGTCGTGGTGGGTGTGGTGGTGCCCGTCGAGACGCTGGTGACAACAAAGCTTTGTTTGGACTGGCTCCACGTCAAGGTGGCATTGGATCCGGCGGTCGGGAAATCGCTGACGATGACCTGTTTCGCGGCACCGGTCAGAAACGCCTTGCCGCCCGATTGCGTGGTGTTGAAGTTGGCCTCACCGAACTTGATTCCGTTGGCAAAAACTTGGACGTTATGGGAGCCGCGAGGCAGCTCATTGAAGTTGAGCAACAGGGCATAACCGGTGCTGGATTTGCCGCATACGCCCACGGTGTCTCCCCGTTCACTGCCGACATAGGCGAACCCGACAGATTTTCCGTCGATGAACGCTTCGACCCGCGACGCGGTGCAATGCCAACCGGACAAGATGCCAATGCCGGATTCCGTGGCGTTGACGGCCGGGTTTTCCAGGGAGCCTTGTGCCATGGAAAGAACAGGAGCTGCCAACATGGCAAGTGAAAAGGGAATTCGTTTCATAAGAGCAAGTTCCAGGTGATCAAGTTTGGCGTGTCCGAAGACACCCGAGCGTAGAGTTTCGGTGCTCCGCTGTCCGGCATTGCGGCTGCGATTCGCGACAAAAAACTGTCTTGGAGGCTAGCGGATAACCGATCACGACTTCCCCCCCAAAAGGGGGATTCTTCGCAGAAAGTTCACGAAGTGTCTGGACGGTGCAACGGAAATTCGCAAACAGCATTCGGCCGGGTAACGGACCGAATGGAGCGGGCCGCTTACCCGCGCCGCTGCGGCTCGCGCAGGTGCAGAAAGCGCGTGTACAACTCGCGCGGCGGCGCCATGCCGATGGCCTTGAGCAACTGGCCCACGTTGCCGCGGTGGTAGCCGCCGTGGGTGATGACGTGCAGCAGGATTTCTTCGCGGGTCATGGCGCCACGATCGCCGTCGGTAAACGTGAACGCGACGGTCTGCGCCAACTGCTCGGGCGTCAGGTCGCGCACATAGGCCTCGTACCAGGCGTCGGTTTCCGCGGCGGCGGCGCGCAACAGGGCCACCGCCGGTGTGTCGGGGGTATTGGTCGCGTCAAACGGGCGGCGTTCTCCGATCAGGTGGGCGCGGAAGATGCGGTCCACCACGTGAATGTGATTGAGCGTGCGCAGGCATCCATGCACGGTGTCGGCGTGCTGGCTGGGCAGCGCCGCCAGCACGGCAAACAGTTCGGCCTGGGCCCAGGTCTTGAAGGCAAAAAGCGACTGCAAACTGGTGGAGCTCATGACAGGGCCGTTCAGGGGTGGCGTGCAAGCGCCGGGTTCGACGAGTAATGCAAAAGCAATAGCAAAGAACGACCTTTTTACGCTGGGTATGGGCCGAAATCATCTGAAACCAGCCCGTCAACGGCCTGAAACAGCGCCTGACGCCCCTGGCTGATGATCTGGCCCTTCCAGGCATCGGTGTCGGTGTAGAACGCGGCCATCAGGCGCTGGTGTATGGCTTCGGCCAGTTCAGGCGGTGCCTCGGGATGGTTGGCCAGCCAATGGTCCGCGCGCAGGGCCTGCAATACCTCGGCGACCGGCTCGGTGCCATATTCCATGGCGATGCCGGTGTACTGGGCCTGGGGGCATTCCTGGTAGGCGCTCATCCACATCAGGCCGGTCAGGAAGGCGGAGGTGGACGAGCCGTCGTAGATGGACGTGACCCCCGCACCCCACCAACGCCGTGCGCGCTCCAGGGCGGCCGCGTCATCGCGGCAGGCGAAGATGCGTTCGCCCACCCCGCTGGCGCCGAGGCCTGTGTGCAGATCGATCCAGGCCAGATGCCGCGCGGTTCGGGCGTGCTGGCGAAGGACCGCCCTTACCGTGCGGTTGCTCCAGGTGGGCTCGCGACCCCCGAAGAAGAGCCCATCCGCATGCCGGTGCTGGCCGCGCGTTACCGCTGCCTGGTAGGCATCCATGCCGTGGCTCACGATCCACTGGGTCAAGGCCTGTTCGTTGGCGGCGTCTGGCGGCCAGGTGGCCGGCAGCAACAGATGGTGCAAGCTGTCGTAGGCGGGGTTTTCCGGCAATGGCGCGCCGAAATCCTGGAAATTGCGGTTCAGATCGACGTTTTCATGGGTCACGCGGCGAACATGCGAAAAGCCGAAGGGGTTGAGGGCATGGATGTACAGCACCGCCACGCCGGCATCGCGGGTTTTGGCCAGCCACTCGGCGTCGTGCAGGGCATAGACCTGGACGCCGGAGCCGCAATACCCTTCGACCCCGTGGCATGCGCTGGACACGATGAGCAGTCGCTGGGCATCGGGCGGGCCGCTGCGGGCGACATCCATGGCCAGGGTCTCGCCGTCACGGCCGGTCAGCGGGTGCTGGTGGGACTCGATGGCCAGGCCCGCCGTCGCCGCGGCTTCAAGAAACTTGACGCGGGCCTGGGCGTACCGCGCGGAAAACGCGTCGGCAACACCGATCATGGGGCACTCCCGGCGGAGGGACGGGGTGTTTCCAGCCAGCGTTCGGCCAGGCGAACCCAGTAAGTCGCGCCCAGCGGGATCAGATCGTCGTTGAAGTCGTAACTGGGGTTGTGCAGCATGCACGGGCCCGCGCCATGACCCATTTCCCGGTGGCTGCCGTCGCCGTTGGCGATAAAGCAGTAAGCGCCCGGTTTGGCCTGCAGCATGTAGGCGAAGTCTTCGGCGCCCATGGTCGGTTCCTGGGTGACCACCTGCGCCGGGCCGACGATTTCTTCCATGACCCGCCGGGCAAAGGCCGCTTCCGGGGCGGAGTTCACGGTGGGCGGATAGTTGCGCACGAAGTCGAACTCGCACGTCGCACCGAATGCGGCGGCGGTGTGCTCGGCGATCTGGCGCATGCGGTTTTCAATCAGGTCCAGCACCTCCAGGGTGAAGGTGCGCACCGTGCCCTGGATTTCTGCGGAGTCAGGGACCACGTTGGTGGCCTCGCCGGTGTGGATCATGGTGACGCTGATGACGCCGGCGTCGATGGGTTTTTTGTTGCGGCTGATGATGGTCTGGAAGGCCTGCACCATCTGGCAGGCCACCGGTACCGGGTCGATGCCGTTGTGGGGAAGCGCCGCGTGGGCGCCTTTGCCGCGGATGGTGATCTTGAACTCGTTGCTGGACGCCATCACCGGCCCGGGGCTGACGGCAAAGGTGCCGACTGCATTGCCCGGCCAGTTGTGCATGCCGAACACGGCCTCCATGGCGAAACGGTCGAACAGGCCGTCCTTGATCATTTCGCGCGCGCCGCCACCGCCTTCTTCGGCGGGCTGGAAGATCAGATAGACGGTGCCGTCGAACGGCCGGTGCTGCGCAAGGTGCTGCGCCGCGGCCAGCAGCATGGCCGTGTGGCCGTCGTGGCCACATGCATGCATCTTTCCCGCGTGGCGGCTGGCGTGGGCAAACTGGTTGTACTCCTGCATGGGCAGCGCGTCCATGTCGGCCCGCAGGCCGATCGCCCGGCCACTGGCCCCGCCGTCGCGCCCGTGCACGATACCCACCACGCCGGTGGTGCCCATGCCCCGATGGATGGGGATGCCCCATTCGGTCAGCCGCCGGGCCACGATATCTGCGGTGCGCACCTCTTCGAAACACAGTTCGGGATGTGCGTGAATGTCACGGCGGATCGCCGCGATGGTGCCCGCCTGGGCGACGATGGAATCGATGATTTTCATGGGGCCAGTCTAGCCCCAGTCGGTGATTCCTGCCAGACCGGGGCCATGGGGCATTTCCCGAAGGGTGCGCCTGGGGGCGCCTCCGCGACGCCCCAGTCAGGTTCTCACGCGGCCGTCGCCGGTCAGCATGGACAACTCGACGAACCGAGAGGCGACATGGCTGGACGATGAAAACGACACCTGGAAGCCACCGAAGCTTTGGTCGCTGATGGACTCCAGCGCGGCAATCAGCGCATCGCGACCGGGTTTGGCCGCGCGTCGCAGGCCTTCGGCGAACACCTTGGCCGCGAGGTAGCCCTCCATGCTGGAAAAGTTCGCCTGTACGTTGCCGGTCTTTTTGCTGGCTTCGACGAACTCGCGGGCGATGGCCCGGCTTTGGTTGTAAGGCGAGGGCATGACCTGTGAAATCACCACCCCGGCGCCGTCTTTGCCCAGTTCGTCGGCCAGCGCCTGTGTGCCGACAAACGACACGTTGTAGAACGTACCCCCGAAGCCCGCCTTGCGAGCGGCGCGGATGTAGGCGGCGCAGGATTTGTAGGCGCTGATCTGTACCACCGCGTCCGGCGTGGCCGCGTTGATGGCCGCAACCGCTGCGGCAACATCAACGGAATTGCGCTCCACGGTGGCCTGGGCGACCGGTTTGAGGTTCTGCGCCGCCAGCGCGAGCGTCACCCCGTCCAGGCCGGCCTTGCCATAGGCGTCGTTCTGGTAGAAGACGGCAATTTTTTTCAGTCCCAGTGAAGTCAGTTGCCGCACGATCAATGCGGTTTCATCGTTGTAGGACGCGCGCAGGTGAAATGCAATGCGGTTGAACGGTTCACGCAATGCCATGGCGCCGGTGAATGGCGCAAAAAACGGCACACGGGCTTTGGTCGCCAAGGGAAGCGCCGCGACGCTGGTTGGCGTTCCGATGTAGCCGAACAGCGCAAAAACGTCTTCTCCGATCAGTTTCTGGGTATTGGCGGCACAGCGATCCGGTTCGTACCCGTCGTCGAGTTGACGGATTTCTACCCGGCGTCCACCGGCTCCGCCCTGGGCGTTGAGCTGGTCGAAAAACAGCTTGGCGCCGGCATGAAACTGGATGCCCAGTTGGGCTGCCGGTCCGGTGAAGGCCGCCGACTGGCCCAGCACGATGCGGTCGTCCTGGGCATGGATGGCGGGTGTGGCGCCCACGAGGGCGGCGCTGGCGACACGGTGGAACTGGCGCCGCGTAAGGCTCATTCGGAACATCGGGGAAAGTCTCCAGGTCTTTTTTTCGGGGCTGCATTGGCAAATGCCCCTGTGAAACAATGAACCGGAAATAGTAACGGAACCGTTCGATGACCGCCTCTGCCACTCCTGCAGCCGAAACCGAAACCGTCCGAGGCGCCTGTCCGCACGATTGCCCCGACACCTGCGCGCTGCTGACCACGGTGCAGGGTGGGGTGGCGGTCCGGGTGGCCGGCAACCCGGACCACCCCCCGACCGACGGCGCGCTGTGCACCAAGGTGTCGCGCTACACCGAGCGCACCTACCACCCCGAGCGCATCCTGCAGCCCCTGCGCCGGGTCGGCCCGAAGGGTTCGGGGCGGTTCGAGCCGGTGGGCTGGGACGAGGCGCTGGACACCATCGCCGCGCGCCTGTCGGCCATCGCGACCCACAACCCCGAAGCCATCGTGCCCTACAGCTACGCCGGCACGATGGGACTGGTGCAGGGCGAGGGCATGGCGGCACGCTTTTTCCACCGGCTGGGCGCTTCGCAACTGGACCGCACCATCTGCGCCGCGGCCGGCGGTGAGGGGCTGATCCACACCCTGGGCGCCAAGGTCGGCATGAAGATGCCGTTCTTTGCCGAATCGAAACTCATCCTGATCTGGGGCAGCAACCCCATTGCCAGCAACCTGCATTTCTGGCGCCTGGCCCAGCAGGCCAAACGCGCCGGGGCCCGCCTGGTGTGCATCGACCCGCGCCGCAGCGAAACCGCCGACAAGTGCCACGAACACCTGCAGCTGCTGCCGGGAACCGACGCGGCGCTGGCGCTGGCGCTGATGCACGAGCTGATCGTGCACGACTGGCTGGACCACGACTACATCGCCCGCCACACCCTGGGCTGGGAGGCGCTGCGCGAACGCGCGCTGCAGTGGCCGCCCGCGCGGGCGGCGGCGGTGTGTGGCCTGCCCGAGGCCCAGATCGTGCAGCTGGCGCGCGACTGGGGCACCACACGGCCGGCGGCGATCCGGCTGAACTACGGCATGCAGCGGGTGCGCGGCGGCGGCAACGCCGTGCGGGCCGTGGCCTGCCTGCCGGCGCTCACCGGCGCCTGGCGGCATCGTGCCGGCGGGCTGCTGCTGTCGAGCTCCGGCCACTTCCCGGTCCACCGTGCGGCGCTGCACCGGCCGGACCTGCTGGGCACCCGAACGCCGCGCACCATCAACATGTCGACCATCGGCGACGACCTGCTGCGCGAGGCCTCCCCGGCCTTCGGGCCGAAGATCGAGGCGCTGGTGGTCTACAACAGCAACCCGGTGGCGGTGGCGCCCGAATCGGCGCGGGTGGTGCAGGGTTTTGCGCGCGAAGACCTGTTCACCGTGGTGCTGGAGCATTTCCGCACCGACACGGCCGACCACGCCGACATCATCCTGCCCGCCACCACGCAGCTGGAGCACTGGGACATCCACACCAGCTACGGGCACACCGACGTGCTGCTCAACCGCCCGGCCATCGCCCCGGTGGGTCAGGCGCGGCCCAACACCCAGGTGTTCCGCGACCTGGCGGCGCGCATGGGCTTCACCGAGCCGTGCTTCTCCGACGATGACGAAACCCTGTGCCGCGCCGCCATCGGTGACGCGCGCGATTTCGACCTGTTGCTGGCCCACGGTTTTGCCTCGCTCCCCGTGCCCGACGCCCCCTTTGCCGACGGCGGGTTTCCCACGCCATCGGGCAAGTGCGAGTTTTTCAGTGCCCGGCTGGCGGCGCAGGGGCTGGACGGCCTGCCCGACCACCTGCCCAATTTCGAAGGCCCGGACGGTGATGCGCGCTACCCGCTGGCCATGATTTCACCGCCGGCCCGCAACTTCCTCAACTCGACCTTCGTCAACGTGCAAAGCCTGCGCGACATCGAAGGCGAGCCGCTGCTGGAAATCCACCCCGACGATGCTGCCGCCCGCGGCATAACCGGCGGCGAGCTGGTGCGGGTGTTCAACGACCGCGGGGTCTACCACTGCAAGGCCGAGGTGTCGGGGCGCGCCCGCCCCGGTGTGGTGAACGGGCTGGGCATCTGGTGGCGCAAGCTGGGCCCGCGCGGCACCAATGTCAACGAACTCACCAGCCAGCGCCTGACCGACCTGGGACGGGGGCCGGTGTTTTACGACTGCCGGGTGGAGGTGGCGCGTGTCGGCTGACCGGGTGACCTGTCGTATCGGTGCGATGCAAGCGGCGCTGCGACGCGGGCTGGTCCTGGTCCTGTCGAGTCTGATGCTTGTTGGCATGAGTGGATGCAGCGCGGCCGGCTACTACTGGCAGGCGGTGACCGGACATCTGGACATCCTGCAACGCACCCGACCAGTCCCCGATTGGCTTGCGGCGCCGGAAACGGCGGACACTTTGCGCGAGCGGCTGCGACTGTCGCAGCGCATCCGGGATTTCGCCGTTGCCGAGATGAAACTGCCAGACAACGCCAGCTATCGGTCCTACGCGGACCTGGGGCGCCCATTCGTGGTCTGGAACCTGGTGGCGGCGCCTTCGGATTCGCTCAAACTCAAGACCTGGTGTTTTGTGGTGGTCGGTTGCGTCAGCTACCGGGGATATTTTGCCGAGGCTGACGCCCGGGCCGAGGCGGCTGCGCTGGCGGCCCAGGGCTGGGAGGTCCAGGTGTACGGGGTGCCAGCCTATTCCACGCTCGGCTGGATGAACGCGTTCGGCGGTGACCCGTTGTTGAACACCTTTCTTTTCCATCACGAAGGCGATCTGGCGAGGCTGATTTTCCATGAGCTGGCGCACCAGGTCCTGTACGTTGCCGATGATTCATCTTTCAACGAATCGTTTGCCACGGCGGTCGAACGCCTGGGAGTTCGCCGCTGGTTGCGAACCCAGGCCAGCCCCGCGACCCGTGTTGCCTACGAAGCCCATGAGGCCAGGCGTCAGCAGTTCCGAGCGCTGACGCGTCAGACACGCGCTGAATTGGACGCATTGTTTGTATCGCGCCCGCCAGACCTGATCGCCCGCAAGGCAGAAATCATGGCGCGCTTTCGGGATCGCCATGCCGATCTCAAGGCCAGCTGGGGGGGCTTTGCCGGTTACGACCATTGGGTCGCGCAGGCCAACAATGCCAGTCTGGCCGGGCAGGGTACCTATGATGACGGTGTGCCGGCATTCGAGGCCTTGTACGAGCGGGCCGACGGCGACTGGAGCCGGTTTTATGATGCGGTACGCGCTCTGGCCGAACAACCTGTGGCGGAGCGCCGCCGATTCCTCAAGGAGCCCTGACGTGTCGCATATCCGTATCCACCGTGAGCACCATCTTGGCCTGGCCAAGGCCCGCAAGATTGCCTACCGCTGGGCGGAGGATGCCGAACGCGATCTGGGCATGACCTGTACCTACGAAGAAGGCGCCCGGCACGACGAAGTGCAGTTCACCCGTACCGGCGCCAGCGGGTCCTTGCGCGTGACCGCCGAAAGCTTCGAGCTCGACGCCAAGCTCGGGTTTCTGCTGGGCGCGTTCAAGGATCGCATCGAAAGCGAGATTGTTCGCAACCTTGACAGCTTGCTCAGTCCCAAGGCGGCCAAAGCGCCGCCCGCGGCAAAAGCGCCCGCCCGAAAGAAAGCCTGATCGCCACAGTGAAGGTTCCCGGGGTCGGGTGCGCACCGCCAAAGTAGCCCGACACCCCGCAGGCTCATTGACGAGCAGGCACACTGGGCGCTGATCGGCCCGCCGTAATCCATGAATGTTCTGGCTTTTGACAACAGCTATGCGCGCGAACTCCCGGGCGCTTTTGCCGAGGTACGTCCCGCACCGCCACCGGCGCCCGCGCTGGTGTTTCTCAATCGCGCGCTGGCTGACGAACTTGGGCTGGGTGAGCAAGCCCGCCAGGGCCCTCGCGCAGCGGCCTTGTGGGCGGGCGCGCTGCTGCCGGACGGCGCGCAACCGATTGCCCAGGCCTATGCCGGGCACCAGTTCGGTGGTTTTTCGCCGCAGCTGGGGGACGGCCGGGCGCTGTTGCTGGGTGAGGTCGTCGACCGGCTAGGGCGGCGTCGCGATATCGCTTTCAAAGGTTCGGGCACCACGCCCTTCTCGCGCAACGGGGACGGCAAGGCCGCGCTGGGCCCGATGCTTCGCGAAGTGCTGGTCAGCGAGAGCCTGTTTGCGCTGGGTGTTCCGACCACCCGCGCGCTGGCGGTTGCCGCGACCGGTGAGCCGGTGGTGCGCGAGCGCGCCTTGCCAGGTGCCGTTCTCACCCGGGTCGCCTCCAGTCACCTTCGTGTGGGAACACTGCAGTACTTTGCTGCGCGCCGCGACCATTCCATGCTGCGGCGGGTTGCCGACTACGCCATTGCCCGCCACGATCCGGATTTGGCTGGCCGCGAGGACCGGTACGCAGGCCTTCTGGGCCGGGTGGTCGCTCGGCAGGCGCATTTGATTGCACAGTGGATGAACCTTGGTTTCATTCACGGCGTCATGAATACCGACAACATGACCTTGTCGGGCGAAACCATCGACTACGGCCCCTGTGCCTTCATGGATCGGTTTGACCCGGAAACGGTTTTCAGCAGCATCGACCGCCATGGCCGGTATGCCTGGTCCAACCAGCCTCGTATCGCGCAGTGGAACCTGGCGCGACTGGCCGAAGCGCTGCTGCCACTGATGGCTCAGGGCACGGGCGACCGGGAGCTTGCCCAGGCCGCCGAGCAGGCCAACGCCATCTTGCGGTCCTACGATGAGCAGTATGGCGCGGCCTGGTTGACCGGACAGCGTGCAAAGCTCGGTCTTACGACGGGTGCTCACGGGATCGATCCGGCGAAAGACCAGGTCGACGCCGTGCTGGCGGCCGACTGGCTCGCATTGCTGCATCGGGCCGGGGCCGACTACACGCGGGCCTGGCGGCGTCTGGCTGACTGCATGGAAGGCGATGTCAACCCGCTTCGGGCAGAACTGCTCTCAGGGAACGAGGGGTCTGGCGATACCCTGGCAGCGCTCGACGCCTGGTTGGCCCGCTGGCGGGCACGCCTGCGCGAAACGGTTTCGGGCGCGGCACCGGAGCCGGCAAGACGGGCTGCCGCGATGCGTCAGGTCAACCCGTGGATCATCGCGCGCAATCATCGGGTGGAGGAGGCACTGCAAGCCGCCAGTGATGGCGGGGATCTTTCGCTTTTTGAGCGGCTGCTTGCTGCGGTTCGGAGTCCGTGGGATGAAACACCGGAACGGGCGCCCTTCGCCGAACCGGCGCCACCGGCGTTTGCGGCGGTCTACCGCACCTTCTGCGGGACCTGAGCAACGCGACGGTTTGCCGGCCCCGCCCCACCGGCAGGTTCGTGGACAGCCATCCGCCCTTCGGGCAGACTTGCCATTCATGAATACACACTCTGTTGATCCAGCTTCCGAATCAACGGCCGCCGCCCTCCGGGTCGGGCCTTTGGCGGGTCTCAAGGTGGTCGAACTCGGGCAACTCATTGCCGGACCTTTTGCCGCCAAGACCCTCGGCGATTTTGGCGCCGAAGTCATCAAGATCGAGCCGCCGGGCAGCGGCGATCCGCTACGCAAATGGCGTTTGCTGAAAGAGGGTACCTCGGTGTGGTGGCAGATCCAATCACGCAACAAGCGATCGCTCGCGATGGACCTGCGCAAGCCCGAGGCGCAGGATGTCGTGCGTCGCCTGGTCGCCGAGGCCGACGTGCTGATCGAAAACTTCCGCCCGGGCGCGATGGAGGGCTGGGGCCTGGGGCCGGAGGATTTGCTCGCGCTCAACCCGCGCCTGGTGATGCTTCGCATCAGCGGCTACGGCCAAAGCGGGCCCTATCGGGACAAGCCGGGTTTCGGCGTGGTGGCCGAAGCCATGGGAGGACTGCGTTACCTTACCGCCGAGCCCGGACGGGTCCCCGTGCGGGTTGGTGTGAGTATCGGTGACACCCTGGCATCGCTGCACGGGGTGATTGGCATCCTGATGGCGTTGCACGAGCGCCACCGCAGTGGTCAGGGTCAGGTGGTGGATGTCGCCCTGTACGAGGCCGTGTTCAACTGCATGGAAAGCCTGCTGCCGGAGTACAGCGCCTTCGGTGTCGTTCGCGAGGCGGCCGGCAGTGCCTTGCCGGGAATCGCGCCCAGCAACGCGTACCGATGTGCCGACGGCGGCTATGCCCTGGTGGCCGGCAACGGGGACAGCATTTTTCGCCGTCTGATGGGCGCGATCGGTCGCGAGGACCTGGCGAACGACAGGAGCTTGGCCGATAACACCGGCAGGGTGGCGCGAGTGACGGAAATCGATGCGGCCATTGGTGCCTGGACAGAGCAGCGGTCGGTGGACGAGGTTCTGGCGGCGCTGGATGCGGCCGATGTTCCCGCCGGTCGCCTCTACACCGTTGCCGACATTGCGGCGGACCCGCATTACCGGGCACGCGGGATGATCGAGCCTGTCACTCTGGAGGACGGCAGCCGGCTGGAACTGCCGGGTTTTGTGCCCCGCCTGTCGCGCACGCCGGGCCGCCACAGACACAACGCACCCGCTTTGGGGCGGGACACCCAGGCGGTGCTGGAGTCCATCGGGCTGACGCCTGAGCAGATTGCCACCTTGCGCGCCAGCGGGATTGTGGCGGGCTGACGCCCTCCGGGCGATGGCGGGGGGGACATGCTAGGCCGGGCCCCGGGAGGCCCGGCATGGACTCAGCTCAGTGATTCGATCAGGTCGATGTACTGCTGCATCGCTTCCTTGCTGTCGGTGCCTTTGAGTTTGTCCCAGGCGTCCCACTTGGCTCGGCCTACCAGGTCGGTGAAGCCCGGCTTTTTCTCCGTGTTGTCGCCGACAGTCGCCTGTTTGTAGAGGGAGTAGATCTTCAGCAGCGTGGCGTTGTCAGGCCGCTCGCTGAGGTTCTTGGAGTTGGCGACGGCGGCTTCGAACTTGGCTTTGAGGGTGGCCATGGAAATTTCTCCGGGCAAGGATAAAAAAGAACGGCTGGTGACCGCTGCTACCCCTTCGGGTAACTGCCCGGTATCTTAAGGATGCGACATGGGGGGAGAATAGAGGCTTTTCCCCAATCGGGTGCATTCGTCGTCATGGTTACACGCATCAATAAAAAGAGCGCAGCCAAGAGCCTGTCCGGGCGTAGCCGCTCACGCCCGGTCGCGCCGTCACTGCAAGGCGCTGAACACCTGGTTGCCGACGCGGCCGGTGCCGCGTTGCATGCGGCGCAGGTGATCGGCGAGAACGTCGCCCGCGCTGCCACCGGAGTGCTGGGCATGACCGGCGAGCGGATGAGCCGCGTGGATACCGCCTGGCTGCGCATGGACTCACCCAGCAACCTGATGATGATCGTGGGCGTGTGGACGCTGGTGCCTCGGGTGTCCTACGAACAGGTCTGCGAACGGATCCAGTCCTCGCTCCTGCAGTACCCGCGGTTTCGGCAGCGCGTCGTCGAAGACGCTGCCGGCGCCAGTTGGGTTGAGGACACCCATTTCGACATCCGTCGGCATGTGGTCCGCGAAGAACTGCCTGCTGTCGAAGGCGGCAATCCCCAGGTTGCGCTTCAGGAACTGTTGGGCGACCTGGCGATGGAGCCACTGGATCGCCGCCATCCGCTGTGGCAGTTTCACCTGATCGAAGACTATGTGGACGAAAAGGGCCGCAAGGCCAGCGCCTTGCTGGCCCGCATCCATCATTGCATCGGTGACGGTATCGCGCTGATCTCGGTGACCATGTCGCTGGTCGACGGAGGAGCGGCGCCGCCCAAGCGCCGACGGGTCAAGAAGGACCATGAGAGCCCGGAAGAATGGATCGCCCACGCGCTGGTCAAACCGCTGACAGACATCGCCGTGAAGGCCTTGGACATGGCCGGTGAAGGCGCGGCGGCTTCCTTGCACATGCTGCGCGAACCGGGCAAAGGGATGGCCAACTCGGTTGACCTGGCCAAGGTCGGTATGCACATCATGTCCGATGCGGCGGCGCTGGCGCTGATGCCCGACGACTCGCGCACCCGACTCAAGGGCAAACCAGGCTACGCCAAACGGGTCGCCTGGTGCCCTCCGATTCCGCTCGATGACGTCAAGGCGGTGGGCAAGGCGCTCAACGCGTCCGTCAATGATGTTTTGCTCAGCTGCGTGGCCGGTGCCATCGGCGAGTACCTGAAGGGCCATGGCGACGAGGTACGCGGGCAGGAAATCCGCGCCATGATCCCGGTGAACCTGCGTCCGCTGGAAGAGGCCTGGAAGCTGGGTAACCGCTTCGGCCTGGTTCCGCTGGTACTGCCGATCGGCATCGACAACCCCGTCGAACGGATCTATGAGGTGCGCCGTCGCATGAACGCGCTCAAGGGCAGTACCCAGCCGCTGATGGCCTTCGGTCTGCTGGCGGTGGCGGGCTTGCTGGTGAAGCCGGCCCAGGACGCCTTGCTGGCGCTTTTCGGGAAAAAGACTACCGCCGTGATGACCAACGTGCCTGGCCCGCGCGAAAAGCTCAAATTCTGCGGTGCGTCGCTGGAGCAGACCATGTTCTGGGTGCCCCAATCCGGCGATATCGGCTTGGGTGTTTCCATTCTCAGCTACGGCGGCGGCGTACAGTTCGGCGTCATCACCGATTCGACCCTCTGCCCCGACCCGCAAGGGATCATCGACCAGTTCGAACCGGAGTTCAACCGCCTGTCCATGGTGACCATGATGTTGCCCTGGGGCGAAGGAACCCCCTGACGTGCCGCCCCTGCGCAATGGCGCGGATCGGTTTCGCGCAATTACCTGCCTTCCGGGCTGATGACCGTCTCGCGAAAACTCCCGTTTTCATAGCGAAAAACGACCTTTTCATGCTGGGTATTGGCTGAAAATGGCCGAAAACTAGTCCCCGACGCTTTGCTGCAGCGCCCACATGGCGGCGTAACGCCCCTGCCGGAGCAGCAAGTCTCCATGGGTGCCGTGCTCCACGATGTGGCCGGCGTCCATCACCAGGATTTCGTGCGCATCCACCACCGTGGACAGGCGATGCGCGATGACCAGGGTGGTCTTGTTTTGCGCCGCGTTGGCCAGTTCAGCCTGGATGGCGCGCTCGTTGCCGGAGTCCAGCGCCGAGGTGGCCTCGTCGAAGATCAGGATCGGCGGGTTCTTCAGCAGCGTGCGGGCGATGGCCACCCGCTGCTTTTCGCCGCCCGAAAGCTTGAGCCCGCGTTCGCCCACCATGGTGGCGTAGCCTTTGGGTGTGGCGGTGATGAAATCGTGGATTCGGGCGGCACGCGCGGCGGCTTCCACCGCCGCCCGATCGGCGCCAGGGCGACCGTAGGCAATGTTGTATTCGACCGTGTCGTTGAAAAGCACCGTGTCCTGCGGCACGATGCCGATGGCTGCGCGCACGCTGGCCTGGGTTACGGTGCGGATGTCCTGGCCGGCAATCAGGATGCGACCTCCGTGATCACGTTGGCGTGAATCAGGCGAATCGGGCGAGCCGGGCGGTGTGCCGACGTCATAAAAGCGGTAAAGCAAGCGTGCCAGCGTGCTCTTGCCCGAGCCCGACGGCCCTACCACCGCCACCGTTTTGCCAGCCGGAATCTCGAAATCGATGCCGTGCAGGATGGGGCGGTCTGCCTCGTAGGCGAAGTGCACGTTCTCGAAACGAACCGGCGGCACCCCATCGAGCGCCAGCGGCAGCGCGCCGGGCGCGTCGGGCACCTCGCGTTCGCGGTCCATGAGCGTGAACATCTTGTCCAGGTCGGTCAGGCTCTGCTTGAGCTCGCGGTAGATCACGCCCAGGAAATTCAGCGGGATGTAGATCTGGATCATGAAGGCGTTGATCATCACCAGGTCACCCAGCGTCATGCGGCCGTCCGCCACCCCCTGCGTGGCACGCCAGAGCATCGCCACCAGACCGACGCCGATGATCAGCTGCTGGCCGGTGTTGAGCAGGCTCAGCGTGGTCTGGGCCTTCAGCCGTGCGCGGCGCAGGCGATCCAGGCTCTCGTCGTAGCGGCGGGCCTCGAAGTCTTCGTTGTTGAAGTATTTGACGGTTTCATAGTTCAGCAGCGAGTCGATGGCGCGAGTGTGGGCGGCGGAGTCGAACTCGTTGGCTTCCCGGCGGAACTTGGTGCGCCACTCGGTCACCGCGACTGTCCAGCCGATATACAGGACGAGCGCCGCCACCGTGATGCCGGCATACCAGAGGTCGAACTTCACCGCCAGGATGGTCAGCACCATCACCACCTCGATCAGCGTCGGAATGATGGAAAACAGCGAAAACGAGATCAGCGATTCGATGCCGCGCACGCCGCGTTCGATGTCGCGCGTCATGCCGCCGGTCTGGCGCTCCAGGTGAAAGCGCAGGCTCAAAGCGTGCAGGTGCTCGAAGGTGCGCAGCGCAATGGACCGCGCCGCGCCCTGCGTGGCCTTGGCGAAGATGATTTCGCGCAGCTCGGTGAACAGCGAGGTCGCCAGCCGCAGGCCACCGTAGGCCAGCAGAAGACCCACCGGCACCACCAGCAGCGCAGCCGCCTGGCCCGGCTTGACGTCCATGGCGTCGACCAGGTTCTTCAGCAGCACCGGCACGCCGACGTTGGCGGCCTTGGCGCCGATCATGAACAGCAGTGCCGCCAGCACACGCCATTTGTATTGCCACAGGTACGGAAACAGCCGCCGCAGCGTGGCCCAGTCGGTGCGGGGGGCGCCGGGCGTGGCCTCGGGTGGCAGGGGGTGGGACGAGGAACCGCCGTGTCGGCGCATGGGGGAGAATCCGGGAATCGTTGCAGAACCCCAGGATTGTGCCCATGTCCACCGAAACCGGCCCGCGCGGCCCCAGCGTCACGCCGTCCGGCGCCATTTCGTCCAACCCGCTGCCCGCTGGCGGCCCGCGGGTGCCGCTGCCCACCGACAAGGAACTGGTGCTGAAAGTGGTGCCGATGCCGGCCGACTGCAACGCCAACGGCGACATCTTTGGCGGCTGGGTGATGGCGCAGGTGGACGTGGCCGGCTCCATCGTGCCGGCCCGCTACACGCAGGGCCGCATGGCCACGGTGGCGGTGAACGAGTTCATCTTCAAGCAGCCGGTGCGGGTGGGCGACATCCTGTCGTTCTTTGCCGGCGTGACCCGCATCGGGCGCACCTCGATCACCGTGTCGGTGGAGGTGTACGCCGAGCGCTACACCACCCAGGGGCAGTATGTGAAGGTCACCGAAGCCACGCTGACCTACGTGGCCATCGACGCCGAGGGCCGGCCGCGGCCGATTCCCCAGACGGCGGGGTGACCAGCGGGCTGTGAATCGCTCCTTGTTCAGGAGCAATCAATGACCATTCTGCGCTGGGTAAAGGCCGAAAAGACCGAAAAATTCGGGCCGAACACCTAGAACCGGCCGTGCCGCCCGGCCCCGGCCGCAAAACGCGCGGCGCCGGCCAGTGCGTCGTCCAGGCAGGCGCGGCCGGCGTCCCACTCCTGCCGCAGCGCGTCCTCCAGCGGCAGACCGCCCTGGCGCAGGGCGCTCAGCCGGTCGGCGTTCATCGTCGCCTGCGGGAAGGCTGACAGTTGCCGCGCCAGCGCCAGTGCTGCCTCCAGCGCGCCGCCCGGGGGTGCCACGCGGTTGGCCAGACCGATGCGCAGGGCCTCGGCGGCCTCGACCTTGCGCCCGGTCAGGATCAGGTCCATCGCATGACCCAGGCCGATCAGGCGCGGCAGCCGCACCGTGCCGCCGTCGATCAGCGGCACGCCGAAACGCCGGCAGTAGACGCCGAAGTAGGCGTCCTCCTCCATTACCCGCAGGTCGCACCACAGCGCCAGCTCCATGCCGCCGGCCACGGCCGCACCGCTGACGGCGGCGATCACCGGTTTGGACAGCAGCAGGCGCGATGGCCCCATGGGGCCGAGGGGGGCGGCCGCATCCGCCGGCCATTCCAGGTGCGTCAGCGCGTCACCGCGCACGCCCTCGGCATGCAGCCTTGCGCCGGACTGCAGGTCCCAGCCCGCGCAGAAATGTCCGTGGGCGCCATGGAACACCGCCACCGGCGAATTCGGGTCATCGTCGAAAGCCAGGAATGCTGCGTGGAGCGCGCGGGCCGTATCAGCGTCTACGGCATTGCGCACTTCGGGTCGGTCCAGCGTGACGATGGTGATCCGGTCGATGACGGTCGAGCGGACGGGGGGCGGCGACGGCTTGGGCATGGTCATCGGCACATCATCACCTGACGTCAAGGCGACAGGACATGGGGAGCAACCCTGAGAGGAAATAGCCGGCTTGGCCCTATAAACCCGGCAAGGTTTGCAGGAGATATCGTGCAGTTTCTACAACTGGTCATCAGCGGCATTGCGCAGGGCTGTATTTACGGCCTGATCGCGCTGGGCTTTGTTCTGATCTACAAGGCCACCGAGACGGTGAGTTTTGCGCAGGGCGATCTCATGATGCTCGGCGCGTTCGGGGGGCTGGTGGCAATGACCATGCTCGGCTTTCCCTTCTGGCTTGCCGTGCCCAGTGCCATCGTCGCGATGGCACTGGTCGGTGTGTTGACCGAGCGGGTGATCATTCGGCCGGTGCTCGGGCAGCCGGCCTTCTCCATCGTCATGCTCACCATCGGTCTGGGCTACGTCGGCCGGGGGCTGGTGACGATGATTCCCAACATCGGCACCGAAACCCACACCCTGCCGGTACCCTACAAGGACCAGGTCTGGAATGTGGGGGCCCTGGTGCTGAACGTCGAACAGATGGTCGTGATCGCGTCTACCGTCGCGCTCTGTGGAGGCTTGTTCGCGCTCTTCCGCTACAGCAAGTTGGGGATTGCCATGCAAGCCTCGTCACAGAACCAGTTGGCGGCGTATTACATGGGTATCCCCGTCAAGACGCTCAACGGCCTGGTCTGGGGTCTGGCCGCAGGGGTTGCCGCGATCGCCGGACTGCTGCTGGCGCCCATCACTTTCGTCCATGCCAACATGGGATTCATCGGCCTCAAGGCCTTCCCGGCTGCCGTGGTCGGCGGCTTTGGCAGCTTGCCGGGGGCCATTGTCGGCGGCCTGATCATCGGCATCGTCGAG
Source organism: Burkholderiaceae bacterium (assembly GCA_016790575.1). Classification (GTDB taxonomy): domain Bacteria; phylum Pseudomonadota; class Gammaproteobacteria; order Burkholderiales; family Burkholderiaceae_C; genus JAEUOU01. The sequence continues at coordinate 37,888 of JAEUOU010000021.1, forward strand.
TCGCTGTCGGGCTTTTACCTGCCCGAGGGTTTCAAGGATATTGCCGCCTATATCGTGGTGCTGATCATGCTGGTGGTGATGCCCAACGGCCTGTTCGGCGAGAAACTGCGCAAAAAGGTCTGAAGGAAACAACGGTATGCGCTTCATCTTCAAGACCGATTACAACCAGGACATCCGGCTGGCCAAACACGGCGGGCATGTCTTCTGGTATTCGATGCTGGGATTGTTCCTGGTTGCTGCGCCTTGGATCCTGGGCGAATACATGCTGGCCCAGATGACCTTCATCCTGATCTATTCGATCGTTGGGCTGGGGCTGATGTTGCTGGCGGGCTTCACCGGGCAGTTCTCCATCGGTCACGCGGCCTTCCTGGGCGTGGGCGCCTACACCCAGGCGGTGCTGACGGGCATGGGTTGGCCCTTTCCGGTGGCCATCGCGGTTGCAGCGGGGCTGTCGGCGGCGGTGGGCGTCGTGGTGGGGCTGCCGGCGCTGCGCGTCAAAGGCATCTACCTGGGCATTGCGACCCTGTCATTCGGCTTCATCGTCGAAGAGGTGTTTGCACGATGGGAAAGCGTTACGGGTGGCAACGCCGGAAAATCGGTGGGCTCGCCGGATATTTTCGGCTGGAAGGCCGACACCGGGGACTCGTTTTACTTTCTGTGTCTGGTCATTACCGTGCTGTGCACCCTGGCCGTGGTCAACCTGCTGCGGTCGTCCACCGGACGGGCGTTTGTTGCCATTCGGGACTCCGAGATATCGGCGCAGAGCATGGGCATCAACCTGTCCTATTACAAGACTTTGAGCTTTGCCATTTCGGCGGCGCTGGCCGGTATCGGTGGGGCCTTGTATGCCCATCAGATCCGCTTCCTCTCGCCTGACCAGTTCAACATCATCCAGTCGATCGATCTGCTGCTGATGGTGGTGATCGGGGGGCTAGGGTTCATCCACGGCGCGTTCCTCGGAGCGATCTTCCTGATCGGCCTGCCGCAGGCGATCAGCGCCGTGAAGGATTTTCTCCCCGACGCCATCGGCCAGGCGCCGGGTCTCAAGTCCGTGATTTACGGTGGCGTGCTGATCGCTTTCGTGATGTTCGAGCCCATGGGCCTGTATGGCCGCTGGCTCAAGATTCGAACCTACCTGCAGCTGTTCCCCTTCTACCGCAAGGGCATGTTCAAGCGGCAGAAGTCCTTCCAGAAGTCCGATCGCTTGAAATGATGACCCCCACGCTTGTCACTACGTGTACTGCGCTGCCCCCCGCGGGGGCCCTCGCGCCTTGGGGCGGCCCGGCGGCGCTCATGATCCACCTGCAAAAACCATGAACGACATTCTTCTCAGTGCCAGCGCGTTGAGCGTGCGTTTCGGTGGTGTGCTGGCGGTCGACAACGTGAGCTTCGACGTGCGCGACGGCGAGGTTTTCACGCTGATCGGCCCGAACGGCGCCGGCAAAACCACGGTGTTCAACCTGATCAGCCGTATCTACACCCCCACGACGGGTTCCATCCAGTACCAGGGCCCGAACGGGATGCTGACCCTGACTGAGCAGCCCGCGCACCGTATTGCCTCCCTGGGGATTGCTCGCACCTTTCAGAATATCGAGTTGTTCGAGCATGCCACTGTGCTGCACAACCTGCTGATCGGTCGGCACACCCATCGGCGCACCGGTTTCTGGAGCGAGGTCTTCTTTACCCCGGGTACCCGGGCGGCGGAACTCGAAGCCCGCGAGAAGGCCGAACAGGTCATCGATTTTCTGGATTTGCAGCACCACCGCGATTCGCTGGTTGCTGGTTTGCCTTATGGCGTTCGCAAGGTCGTCGAACTGGCCCGCGCGTTGTGCACGGAACCCAAACTGCTGCTGCTTGACGAGCCTTCTTCGGGTCTGAACGTGGAGGAGACGGACGACATGGCGTTCTGGATTCAGGACATCGTCAACGACCTGGGCATCACCGTGCTGATGGTCGAACACGATATGTCGCTGGTGTCCAAGGTGTCCGATCGAGTCGTCGCGATGAACCAGGGGCGGGTGCTGGCCATGGGTACCCCGCGCGAAGTACAGACTGATCCCGGTGTGATCGAAGCCTACCTGGGTTCCATCGATGACGTTTCGTCGCTGCGGAGGGCCGCATGAGTGATATGAATACGGCGGCAGGCGATCAGGGCATCATGCTGAAATTGATGAACGTGGAAAGCGCCTATGGCCCGATCAAGGCCATTCGGGGCGTCAGCCTCAAAGTCCGCAAAGGTGAAGTGGCCACCGTGCTCGGTTCCAATGGCGCGGGCAAGACCACCATCCTCAAGACCATCTCCGGCATCATCGATCCGCGCAAAGGCTCCGTCGAATTCAAGGGGCAGGACATCACCGCCCGGGACCCGGCATTTATCGTGCAGCAGGGACTCAGCCATGTGCCGGAAGGGCGTGAGGTCTTCCCTCTGCTTTCAGTGCACGACAATCTGTTGATGGGCGCCTATACCCGCCATGACCGCGACGGCGTCGCGCGCGACATGGAAATGGTTTTCGGCTACTTCCCCATCCTCAAGGAGCGTGAACACCAGGACGCGGGCCTGCTCTCGGGCGGGCAACAGCAGATGCTGGCGATCTCGCGCGCTTTGATGGCCAACCCCGAACTCATCCTGCTGGACGAACCCAGCCTGGGCCTGTCCCCGAAGCTGACCAAGGAGATTTTTGAGATCGTGGTGCGCATCAACCGCGAGCGTGGTACCACCATCCTGCTGGTCGAGCAGAACGCCAACATGGCCCTGAATGCCTCGGACTACGGCTACGTTCTGGAGAATGGCCGCATCGTGATGGAAGACACCTGTGCCGCCTTGCGCGAGAAGGAGGACATCAAAGAGTTCTACCTCGGCATGAAGGAAACCGGTGTTCGCGGCGAGCGCCGCTGGAAAAAGAAAAAGACCTGGAGATAAACCGATGTCCAACCTCTGGGATTTGAGCCATATCCGACCCAACACCGATGTCGTCGTGCCGGGCGACACCATTCCGGCCATGTTCTGGAACGCCGTGGAAAAGCGCGGCCCCAAAGTCTGGCTTCGCCAGAAACACCTGGGTATCTGGCGAAGCCAGACCTGGGACCAGACCGCCGAGGCGGTGCGTGAAATCGCTGGTGGATTGATGGATCTGGGCTTTGCCCACGGCGAGACGGCGTCGATTCTCTCGAACACGGTGGTCGAATGGGTACTGTCGGATCTGGCCGTGCTCAGCTGCGGCGGAGTGGCCAATGGCATCTACCCGACCGATGCCGCCAGCCAGGTCGAATACCTGTCGGCCGATTCCCGCACCACGGTCCTGTTTGTCGAAGATGACGAACAACTCGACAAGGCGCTGGAAGTGCGCGAACGCCTGCCGCTGCTGCGCAAGATCGTCGTTTTTGACATGGAGGGGCTGCGCGATCTGGATGACCCTGGTGTCATCAGTCTGGGCGCATTGCGGGAGCAGGGGCGCCGCTATAACCGCGAGCATCCCGAAGCGCTGAAGGCGCGCGTCGCCGCCGTCAAGCCCGAAGACCTCGCTATCCTGGTTTACACATCAGGCACCACCGGAAAGCCCAAAGGGGCCATGCACCTGCACCAGGGCCTGACCTACACCGTGCGGGGCTACAACCTGCTCATCTCGCGCGACGAGAACGATGAGTGCATGTGTTTCCTGCCCCTGTGTCACATCGCCGAGCGCATGGGCGGCGAGTATTTTTCCCTCTACACCGGCGCCAAGCTCAACTTCGTCGAAAACCCTGAAACCATCCCGGAAAACGTGCGCGAGATTGCGCCCACAGTATTCACTGCCGTTCCCCGGGTGTGGGAGAAGTTCTATTCCGGCGTGATGATCGGCCTCAAGGAAGCCGGCGCGGTGCAGCAGGCCACCTATGCCTGGGCCATTGGTGTGGGCACCCGGATTGCCGATCTGGTCCTTGCCGGGCAGCCGGTGCCGGGGAGCCTCAAGTTCCAGTTCACGCTGGCGCGCTGGCTGGCGCTGAACAACGTGCGCAAGCTCATCGGCATCCACCGCTCGCGTTTCCTCGTGACAGGGGCGGCGCCCATCTCGCCCGAACTGGTGAAGTGGTATCTGGCGCTGGGCGTCCCGATGCTGGAGGTCTGGGGCATGACCGAGACCTGTGGCGCCTCCACCGGTGTGCCGGCAGACCGCATCAAGCCGGGCTCCATCGGACCGGCTGCCAGCTTCAACGAAGTCCGGCTGGACCCGGCGACCAGTGAAATCCTGGTCAAAGGCCCCAACGTGTTCGCCGGCTACCTGAACCTGCCCGAGAAGACCGCCGAGACCATCGACGCGGACGGCTGGCTGCACACCGGCGACGTCGGTGTCGTCGATGAAGAAGGTTTCTTCCGCATCACCGACCGCATGAAGGACATCATCATCACGGCGGGCGGCAAGAACATCACGCCCAGCGAACTGGAGAACGAGCTCAAGTTCTCGCCCTACGTTACCGACGCGGTGGTCATCGGCGACAAGCGACCCTACCTGACGGTCATCATCATGATCGACCAGGAGAACGTGGAGAAGTACGCTCAGGACAACGACGTGCCGTTTTCCAACTACGCCAGTCTGACCCGCGCCCCGGAGGTGCAGGCCTTGATCCAGGGCGTGATCGACGGCGTGAACAAAAAGTTTGCCCGGGTCGAACAGATCAAGAAGTTCTTCCTGCTCGACACCCAGCTGACGGCAGAAGACGAAGAACTGACGCCGACCATGAAACTCAAACGCAAGCTGGTCCAGACCAAATACGCCGCCCAGATCGATGCGATGTACCGCTGAAATTGGCTTGCATCACTTTTTTTCACCCAACCCGGCAGGAGAGCCCATGAGTCATATTCCCCGTCATCCACGCGCCCACCTGGCAGCGGCAGCCGCGATTACCGCGCTGTCGCTGGTCGCAACAGCGGCTTACGCCCAACAGGGGGTCAGCAAGACGGAAATAGTTGTCGGATCCATCCAGGATCTTTCCGGACCATTGGCCGGATATGGCAAACAGGCCCGCGCCGGGATGCAACTGCGCGTCGACGAGATCAACGAGCAGGGGGGCATTCACGGCCGCAAGCTGGTTCTCAAGGTCGAAGATTCCGCCTACGACCCGAAAAAGGCTGTGCTGGCCGCGCAGAAGCTGGTCAATCAGGACAAGATCTTCATCATGGCCGGCCACATCGGCACCGCGCAGAACAACGCAGCCATGCCGGTGCAGTTCGAGAAAAATATCGTCAACTTCATGCCGCTGACCGCTGCGCGGGAAATGTACGAGCCCACCCACAAGCTCAAGTACGCGATGCTCAGCACCTATTACGATCAGATGCGTATCGCCGCTCCGCGTCTGATCAAGGAAAAAAACGCGAAGAAGCCCTGTGCCATTTACCAGGATGACGAGTTTGGCCTGGAGGTCTTGCGCGGTGCGGAAGCGGGCGTCAAAGCCATCGGCATGGAGCTGGCAGAAAAGACATCGTTCAAGCGTGGCGCTACCGACTTTTCCTCGCAGGTGGCGCGCATGAAGGGCGCGGGCTGCGACTTCGTCGTGCTCGGCACCATCATCCGCGAGACCATCGGCACCATCGCCGAATCGCGCAAGACCGGCTTCAATCCCACCTTCCTGGGCTCCGTGGCGGCCTACACCGACCTGATCCACCGCCTGGGCGGCAAGGCGATGGACGGCATGTACGCCACCATGACGGTGCAGAACCCCTACACCGATGAAGCGTCCCAGCCGATCCGCTTCTGGGCCAACAAGTACAAGACCAAGTTCAACGAGGACCCGACGGTGTTCTCGGCCTACGGTTACACCATCATCGACCTGTTCATCCGCGGCGCGCAGAAGGCCGGCCCGAACCTGAGCACGGACAGTTTTGTCAAAGCGATGGACTCGATGACGGTGCCGCCGGACATGTTCGGCAGTCCGGCGCTGTCCTTCACAGCGACCAAGCGTCTGGGCAACGACGAGTCGCGTCTGTCGCAACTGCAAGACGGCCGCTGGAAAGTCGTCTCCGGCTATTTCAAATAAGCCGCCTTCGCCCCTGTTGCAGAACCCTCCGGTCGGCAGAGACCGGAGGGTTTTTTTGTGTCAGCAACCGTGGCTGTCACCTGTGTTGCTAGGGTTCGCCCCAGCTAGGGAAAGTGCCGGTTTCAAAGCGCGGATACCACCCTATAACTGTGGGGTTCAAACCACCGGAGACATCGAGCATGAACAAAAGATTTTTCAGGACCTCACTGGCGCTTTGCTGCGCAGCCGCAGCCAGCGTGGCCATGGCGAGCGGTCAGGGTGTCAGCAAGACTGAAATTACCCTGGGATCCATCCAGGATCTTTCCGGTCCGATTGCGGGCTTTGGCAAGCAGGTTCGTCTGGGCATGATGCTGCGCGTTGACGAGATCAACGAGCAAGGCGGCGTCAACGGTCGCAAGATCAACCTCAAGATCGAAGACTCCGCATACGACCCCAAGAAGGCCGTTCTGGCCGCCCAGAAGCTGGTCAACCAGGACAAGATTTTTGCGATGGTCGGCCACATCGGCACCGCACAGAATCTGGCGGCCATGCCGGTGCAGTTCGAAAAGAACGTCATCAACTTCTTCCCTGTGACCGCAGCGCGCGAAATGTACGAGCCCTTCCACCGGCTCAAGTACTCGTTTGCTGCGACCTACTATGACCAGATGCGCACGGCGGTGCCCAAGCTCGCCAAGGAGAAAGGGGCAAAGAAAGTTTGCACCATGTACCAGGACGATGAATTTGGCCTGGAAGTCATGCGTGGCGCGGAAGACGGCCTGAAAGCCGCCGGCATGGCGTTGGCCGAGAAGACCACCTACAAGCGTGGGGCCACGGATTTTTCCTCGCAGATTCAGAGGCTTCAGGCATCAGGCTGTGACATGGTGGTGCTGGGGACCATCATCCGTGAAACCATCGGGGGTATCGGCACGGCACGCAAGCTGGGCTACAACCCGACGTTCATCGGCTCCAGTGCGGCTTATACCGACCTGATCCACAAACTCGGCGGGCCAGCCATGAATGGACTGATTGCTGCGCATACGGCCGCCCATCCGTATCTGGATGACGCCTCGCAACCGATCCGTTTCTGGGCCAACAAATACAAGACCAAATTCAACGAAGACCCGACGGTGTTCTCGGTCTATGGCTACAACGCAATCGATGCCTTCATTGCGGCGGCACAGAAGGCGGGGCCGGGCCTGACCACCGACAGCTTCATCAAGGCCATGGACACGATGAAGATCCCTGCCGACATTTTCGGCAGCCCCGAGGCCACCTTCGGACCGAAGAAGCGGCTGGGCAACGAAACCTCGCGTCTGTCACAGATCACCGACGGCAAGTGGAAGGTGATCTCCGATTACATCAAGTAAACCGTAACAGTTCCCACCGTGAGAAAGCCGCCTCCGGGCGGCTTTTTTTATCAAACAGTTCGATAGCCAACGAAAAACGGTTCTTTCTTGCTATGAAAATTTAAGAGACGATGTAGGCGCCTGCCCCTGTTGCCATCAGTCGGCCGTCCGGCCCGCAGAACTCCATCCGGGTCGAGGCGACGCGCGAGCCCAGTCGGAGCACTTCGGCGCGCAAGTCAAAACGCTCACCGATACCCGGGCGCAGGTAATCAATGCGAAGGTCGATCGTGCCCAACTTGGCAAACCGGTGCAGACGTTGCATGGGCGCTTCGTCCATATGTCGGGCCCCGATCGCGGCCATGACCGCCAGGCCACCCATGGCATCCAGGCAGGCACTGATGACCCCACCGTGAATGCGGTTGTAGCTGTAGTGGCCCACCAGTTCATGGCGCATCGCAATGTGACCCGTCACGTAAGCGGGCCGCAATTCATTGATCTTCAGGCCCAATACCTGGTTGAAGACAATCTTCTCTTCAAAAATCTGTTTCAGTCCAGTGACGAATTCCGGTTCGAATGTGTCTGGAACAGGCGAAGGGGCATGGCGGGTCATAGTGCTTTCGGGATCGACCTGTTTGGAAAAAGCCCGATGGTAGCGACACCGGGTGGAGCGGGAGTTTCTTGGGCCCCTCAGTGGGCCGCCGGGCGCCTGGCGATGCCCATGGTCTTGGCCAGGATACCCAACATCACTTCGTCAGCCCCTCCGCCAATGGAGCCCAGTCGACCGTCACGGTACAGCCGCGACACCTTGTTCTCCAGCGTAAAGCCCATGCCGCCCCAGAACTGCAGGCAGGTGTCGGGCACGATGCGGTTGAGTCGACCGGCCTTGAGCTTGGCCATGCTGGCCAATTCCAGCACGTCCTGCCCTTGCACGTACAGGTCGCAGGCCCGGTAGGTCAGTGCACGCAGGCTCTCAACCTCTGTCTTCAGTTCCGCCAGTTTGAACTGCACCCACTGCTGGTCGGCCAGGGTGGCGCCGAACAGCTTGCGCTCCTGCGCCCACTCGATGGTCCAGCGGATGCAGTTGTCCAGACTTTGCAGGCAACTGGCGGCGGCCCACAGGCGCTCCTCCTGGAACTGCTGCATCTGGTAGATGAAGCCCTGCCCTTCGGCGCCGATGCGGTAACGCTGCGGCACGCGCACCTCGTCGAAATAGATCAGCCCGGTGTCGCTGCTGTTCATGCCGATCTTGCGGATCTTCCTGGCCACCTCGATGCCTTTCGTCAGCTTGCCGTTCGGACGGTCGCGCATCGGCACCATGACCAGGCTCTTGTTCTTGTGGATCGGGCCCTCGCCGGTGTTGACCAGCATGCACATCCAGTCGGCCTGCAGGCTGTTGGTGATCCACATCTTCTGGCCAGTGATCACATAGTCATCACCGTCCTTGCGCGCGAATGACTTGATGCCGGAGACGTCGCTGCCGGCAGCCGGCTCGCTGACCCCGATGCAGCCGACCATGTCGCCCGAAATGGCGGGCGCGAGAAACTGCCGCTTCAATTCGTCACTGCCGTGTCGTGCCAGCGCAGGCGTACACATGTCGGTTTGCACGCCGATGGCCATCGGCACGCCGCCGCATTCGATGTGACCCAACGTTTCTGCCATGGCCAGGGAGTAGGAGTAGTCCAGGCCGGCCCCTCCGTATGCCTCCGGCTTGGTCAGGCCCAGCAGTCCGAGTTGTCCCAGGCCTTTGAACACATCGTGTGCCGGAAAAGTTTCGGCCGCTTCCCAGGCGTCAACGTGGGGGTTGATGTGTTCGTCGATATAGCGTTTGAGTGTTTTCTGGATTTCCTGGTGTTCGTGGCTGAAATGCATGGAAGGCCTCCGTGGTCGAATCAGGGGGTGAGCGGGGAAGGGTCGAGAAAGAAATCGCCCAACGGGTGGCGCCGCCCGTTGAGCTGCAACGCGACGGTGTGAAGACCGGGATAGTGGGTGCGGGTGGTCATCTGCCGCAGCGACAGCTGCTTTCTCAACGTTACGACGCCGCCGGACGCCAACGCCACGTTGCCCAAGGAAAAGGTGCGGGGACTGAGCTGCCCGTTGGCCTTGACGTAGCCGATTTCCAGATTCACCAATGCGGTCTGTACTTCGGCCTCGGGGTTGTGCAGTGCCAGGGTGACCACCAGGTTGTCCCCGATATGTGGCCGTGCCGGCGCCCAGCTGACTGACCGGATTGACAGGCGGCTGCTGTGTCCCGATCCCAGCAAACTCAGCGCATCCGGGTCTCCGCGACGTACCAGGGTGCGCAGTGCGTGTCGCAGCAACTGCATCCGCGGGGGTGGGGCATCGGACATCCAGCGACCAGCCAGGGCAAGCAGGCGTTGCGGGTGGTCTTTGCCGACATCGCCGAGGTGATTGGCGACAGAGCGGCGTACGTAACGCGATGGATCGTCGCGCAGGTGTTCCAGCAGCGCCAGCCCTGGGGACGGATCGGCAACCAGTGCTGGCAGGCGTCGAGCCCACGGCAGGCGCGGTCTGGTTCCTTCGCTGACCAGCCGCCGGACATGGCCACTGGGGTCGGCTGTCCATTGCGCCAGCCGCGCCAGTGTTGCCGCCGGATGCCGAACCAGAAACGGGCGAATGCTGAATTCGGCCGTAAAGCGCTGTGTCAGGGCGTGCTGCGCGTCCATGGCCGCCTCGAAGTGTTCGAGTCCGTGCCGGCTGATGAAGATGCTGTATGGCAGATACAAGAAAGCGCTGTAGCCGCGCCCGTCCGAACAGGGTTCGCCGCGCGCATCCATGGGCAGCGGAGGGTCCATGGCGCTGCTCAGGATCGCTGCCGCCCTTTCGAAATCAGCCGGCAGGGTCTGTTCCAGCGCATCGGCCATGCGCTCGCCGCGGGCCATCAGACCGAGGATGGGATAGCCGGGCATCGCCAGGGCGGTGAACGCCTTGCGGTCAAAGCGCGACCACGCGCGGTGCAACAACGTCGCCAGCCTTTGCGGAGCGTCCTCGCCCAGCAGGGATTTCAGGCTTTCGGCCATGGCGAGTCAGCGGGGAAAAGACTGCCGCTACCGGCCGGACCACGGAGAGGTCGCCCGCGCGGCATCAGGCGCAGTCCTTCAGAAACAGCCGCAATGCGGTGTCGGTCAGGTCGTCCAGTGTGGCCCGTTGCCCGGGGTCGAACCATTGCACCGACCAGTTCAGGGCACCAAAAATCATCAGGCGCGCCAGTGCCGGGTCGCCGCTCACAGCCCCTGCTGCCACCAGCGCCTGCAAAGGTGCAACCCACATGCCCTCGTAACTGCGCCGCAGGTCATTGACGGCCGCCCGTTGCATCGCGGTCAGCGACCGCCATTCGTACAGCATGACCGGAATGAACTCGCTGTCCGGCCCCAGCAGTACGTCGAAATGGGTGCGAATGAGCACCCGCAACTGCTGGCGCGGGTCTGGTGGTGAATTGCCGGCGGCTTCGGACGCCTGGTCCATCGCGGCTTTCTGGCGGGTCACGGCCCGCTGCATGCCCTCCAGAATCACCGCGCCCAGCAATGCCTGCTTGTTTTCGAAGTGATAGAAGGGTGAACCCGACTGCATGCCGGCCGCGGTGGCGATATCGCGGGTGCGGGTGGCCGCGAAACCGTGTTGGCGAAACAACTGCGCGGCGGCACGCAAGACATCCTGGCGGCGATTGCCATCATCACGTTCATCCGCGCTTTTTCGGGGGCGCCCCCGGGTTCGACGGGGAACGGCGGCCAGTTCGATCGGATGCTCGGGAAAGCGCATGACGTCAGACCATAGCAGCAGCCTTTATTTTTGGCAAGCGGTTGCTTTGCAAAAATAAAGCCGCGGAAAGCGGGCGCGTTCGCCTTGCGGTGCCGTCCAAGGAGTAGCAAAAAACATAGCAAGAACCGACCAAAATACGCTGGGTAATGCCCGAAAATAGTCAAAACGAACGTCTGTCAGCGGATGGGGCTGTTTCGACGGGGCGTTGCATGGCAACCGGGCTGATGCAGGACAATAGCGCATGGAAATTCTCCTGGTGCTGGGTGTGCTCGTCGTTGCGTTTCGATATGCGCAGTTACGCGAGCAGCGTGAGCGGGTCGGCCTGCTGTCCGCCCAATTGCGCCCCTACGAAATTGAAAAGCGCATGGAACGGCTGATCGAAGCCTACCTGCGCGCTGCGGGCGAGCCCGACAGCGAGCGCTCCGAACCCATCTGGCAGACCTTGGTCGACGTGGAAAATGCCATCGAGCGCGAACTTGGCCAGCTGGCGGATGACGTTCGAAAAGTCTGGGGCGAAAGCATGCGGGTCAGCCGGTGGCCGGTCCATGTGCCCCAGGCCACACGCTTCTTTCCCTCGATCGGGTTCGATTTCCGGGCCTTGGTCGCGCTGCATGCCCGGGGTCTTTCCGCTGCCTTGCGTGACGAGGGCGGCCTCAGTCGCCGCGATCGGGCCTTTCGGGTCACTGCGGAGCTGATGTTGTTCCAGCACAGTTGCCATTGGTTTTGCCGGTCCAAGTCGGTTGCCGATGCCCGGCTGCTGATCGCGCACAAGACCCCCTACGCCCAGGTGCTGGACGCCGTCACGCCTCAGACTCGCGCCGCCTACAAGGCCCTGATCCAGCCCGCGCAGGCCTGAAGGCCCAAGCTTCCGCTTGCCTTTCCGACGAAAGCGTGGGCACCTTGCCGGTTGCCCCTGCCCGGTGCGGATGTCAGATCTTGCTGAAGTCCGGCTTGCGCTTTTCCATGAAGGCGCTGAAGGCCTCGCGGGCGGCGCTTTCGCGCAGCATGCGTCCGAAGCTGGCGCCCTCCTCGGCCATCTGTTGCAGCACCAGGGCGGCCTGCCCTTTTTTCATCAGACGCTTGGTCTCAACCAGAGAACTCAAGGGTTTTGCAGCGAGTTTGCGGGCCATGGCCTGTGCCACGCCATTTGCTTCGGTGGGGGGCACCACGCGGTTGACGAGCCCGACCTCCAGTGCCGCTTCGGCGAAAAACGGTTCACCGAGCAACAGAGCCTCCGCCGCCCGGTGGTAGCCCAGCATTTGGGGTACCAGTAGGCTCGACGCCGCTTCGGGGCATAGGCCCAGATTGACGAAGGGCATAGAAAACGCAGCGTTGTCACCTGCGACGACAAGATCGCAGTGAAAGAGCAGGGTGGTGCCCACACCAACTGCCGGCCCGCTGACTGCGGCGACCAGTGGTTTGGAGAAACCGGCAATCGCCCGCAAAAAGCGGAAAACCGGTGACTCCGCAGTGGCCGGTGGCTGGTTGAGAAAGTCGCTGATGTCATTGCCGGCACTGAAAACCGTTTCGTGACCCTGCAGCACCAGGGCACGAACGGCCGCGTCACCGTCAGCCTGGCTCAGCGCCTCAGCCAGGGTCGCGTACATGGCGGCGGTAATGGAGTTTTTGCGTTCGAGGCGGTTGAACGTGACGGTGGTCACACCATCTTCCGTGTGAACAAGGATGTCGCTCATGGGCTTGGGCAAAAGTAAAAGCCCACAAGGTACCACGCCCGAACCGCAGCCGCCGTCGCCGCTTCGACAGCCACCATCGCTTGCGTACACTGTCGCAGAGCCCATCGCTGAGTCCTCCACCCGATGAAATCCCCGTACTTCCGCAGAATTTTTTGTCTGGTGTTGACCACGATCGGCATTCAGGCGGCCGCGCAGGCCACGCCGCCAGTCGCGCAACCGTCGAGCGCGGCGACCGTGGACGCCCCCGAGCGTCCACGGATCGCCCTGGTGCTGTCCGGCGGCGGTGCGCGGGGCCTGAGTCATGTCGGCGTCTTGCGGGTGCTGGAAGAGGCGCGTGTGCCAGTGGATATCGTGGTTGGCACCTCAATGGGAGCCATCGTCGGCGGTTTGTACGCCTCAGGACTGGACGCTCGCCAGCTGGAGCAGGCTGTCCTCGCGCTGGATTGGGTGGGCATGTTCGAACGCAACGAGCCTCGCCAGCAACTGTCCCAGCGGCAAAAAGAAGAGGACTTCGAACTGGCCCCGCTGACCGAGCTGGGATTTCGTGACGGCGAATTCCGCATCCCCACCGGAGCTTTGTCAAGTCGCTCCCTGGAGCTTGCCCTGCGTCGAAACACCCACCACGCCCGGTGGATTGAACGGTTTGACGAATTGCCAACGCCGTTTCGCGCGGTGGCGACGGACCTCGAAACCGGCGACCCTGTTGTCCTCGGCCAGGGCGATCTGGCCACGGCATTGCGCGCGAGCATGTCGGTACCGGGAGTGTTCGCGCCGGTCGAGCGCGATGGCCGTGTGCTCGGTGATGGCGGCCTGGTCAACAACTTGCCTGTCGATATCGCCCGGCGCCTTGGTGCAGACACTGTCATTGCCGTCAATATCGGCACTCCGTTGGCGGGGCGCGAGACGCTGAACTCCCTTGTCGGTATCACCGCACAGATGGTCAACATCCTGACCGAGCAGAATGTGCGCCGCAACATGGCCTTGCTGGCGCCGACCGACCTGTTGCTGCTGCCGGAACTGGGCCGCCACACATCGGCTGATTTTTCCCGCGCGGCCGATCTCATTCGTATCGGCTACGACTACGGGCGCTCGATCATGCAGGCGCTCGATCGTTTCGCCTTGCAGCCGGCGCAATACGAGCAGTGGCTCAGTCAGCGCCGTCACCGGATGGCTGCCGCACGGGCGCCGGATGTGGCGGTCACTCAGGTCGTTTTCGAAGGGGTGGACCCCCAGCGGGCGTTGGCGCTGGCACGGCGAGTGCAGAGTCAAAGCGGTCGAGCGCTGGATCTTCCGCAGGTTGAGCGTGATCTGCGGGCGCTGGCCGCCACCGGTGACTTCGAAGCGGTCGACTATCGACTGCACCGCCAGGCCGACAACGCGTCAGAAACGCTGACCATTGATCTGCGGGAAAACCGATGGGGCCCGAACTACCTGCGTATTGGCCTGGATCTGCGCACCGACTTCAGTGGTCGTTCGGCGTTCAATCTTCGGCTCAGCCACAACCGCCGCTGGCTGAGCCGCAGCGGTGCCGAATGGCGAAATCGACTGCAATTGGGACGTACCAACGCCGTTTCCACAGAGCTGTATCAGCCTTGGGGCGAGGATGGCAACCGCTTCCTGGCGGCGTATGTGGGGGCCAGCATGCGCCCGGTGGAGCTGTTCGCGGAAACGGGGCAGGTGTTGGCGCAGTTTTCCCGCACCGGGTTTGACATGGGGCTGGACTTCGGATGGCCACTGGGGCTGCTGAACAACCTGGGTGAAGCCCGACTCGGCTTGCGCCTGAGCCATCGCAAGACGAGCCCCGAACTGGTCGATGGTACATTGGGTCCGGCAGTACCGGGGCTGCTGCGGCAACGGTGGCGCGAACAGGGTGTGCGCCTGGCGATCGTCTCCGACCAGCTGGACCATGCCAACTTCCCCTCCGATGGCTACCGGGTGCAGGCCGACCTGTTCGGTGGCCGCCGCATTGACGGGGTGGCTGGGACAAGCCGATTGAGCCGGTTCGAATTCAATGCCACGGCTGCCCGGCGTTGGGGCCCTCACACGGTCAACCTGGGTGGGCGGCTGGCTCGTACCAACCAACTCCCGGTCGGGGCGATCGACGAGTTCTCGCTGGGCGGATTTCAGCAGTTGTCGGGTTACCACCCAGGCCAGGTTGTCGGCAACGTGCTGGCGTTCGGCCGCCTGACCTATTACCACCGCCTGCCGTGGAGCAGTGTCGTGGCGCGGGCACTGTTTCTGGGCGGTTCGCTGGAAGCCGGAAACGCCTGGCGCCACCATCGGGACCTGCGCCTGGACGATCTTCGGGTTGGCCGCAGCCTGTTCATAGGTGCCGACACGGCGCTGGGACCGTTGTACCTGAGTCTGGTGAGTGCCGCGCGTGGCTATTCGGGCCTGTACCTGTTCCTCGGCCGCCCGTGAGGACTATTCACGGAAATAAACCACCTGGTGGCTCGTGGCCAGCAGATCGCCGGCCTCGTTCCAAAGCTGGGCGGTCTGGTCGAAATAGCCCTTGCGAAAGGCCTGCGCCTGGGCCTGACCCAGCACATACCCGGTCCCGGTCGTGACCAGCAGATCCCGGTCTGCGTGGAAATAGACGGTCAGTGACACCGTACCGACCGGCACCAGGGTGGCACGTCGCCGCCAGATCCGCGGAAAGAACACATCGGCCATGGCGGCGAGGGCGGGGTAGTCCAACCCCCGCGCCGGTTGATCGCGCATCCACAAGCGACTGAGACTGGCGGTGGCGCCACTGCCATCCCAGTGGGCCGGAATGGCACCTTCAATGAAGCGCATCTCATATCGGTTGATCCATTCCACCCGGGGACGTCCACCTCGCAGGGGAACATCTGCCGGGCTGGGCACTTCGGGTTTCGCATGTTCGGGAGCGTGCCAGGTGTCACGACGAAGCGCAGTGAACACCGTGGCCGCGATCACACATTCGCCGTTCTGGATGGTCTCGACAATCCAATGCTGGGTTGACCGATTGGTCCGGACCGGCCGCGCGATGATGTGAAACGCGCCGTCGGCGACAGCGGCGCAGAAGTTCACCGTCAATGCCACCGGCTCACCCTGGCATTGCGGGTGCTGCAGTACCGCGTTCAGCGTCTGTGCCGCGGTGATGCCCCCAAAAGGCCCGACCATATTGGCATAGGCCGGACTGGTTTCCCCCCGGTGACCGCTTTCAAACTGCCAATGCAGAGCGATGGCATCATCGAACGGATGGGTTTCGGGCATGCCGGTTGGAGCCTCGCTCAGACGCGCTCGAAAATCCCGGCGGCGCCCTGGCCGGTGCCGACACACATGGTCACCATCCCGTATTTCAGGTTGTGGCGTCGCAGCGCATGCACCACCGTGGCGGCGCGGATGGCGCCGGTAGCCCCCAGCGGGTGGCCCAGGGCGATGGCGCCGCCCATGGGGTTGACCTTGGCCGGGTCCAGGCCGAGCGTGTTGACCACCGCCAGCGACTGGGCTGCGAAGGCCTCGTTCAGCTCGAACCAGCCGATGTCCTCGTGCTTCAATCCGGCGTAGCGCAGCGCGGCCGGAATGGCCTCGATCGGGCCGATGCCCATGATCTCGGGCGGCACACCGCGCGCGGCATAGCTGACAAAACGCGCCAGCGGCGTCAGCCCGAACTGCTTGACGGCCTTTTCGCTGGCCAGGATCAGCGCGCCGGCACCGTCGCTGGTCTGCGAACTGTTGCCGGCCGTGACGCTGCCGCGGGCCGCGAACACCGGCTTGAGCTTGGCCAGCGCCTCCAGCGTGGTGTCCGGGCGCGGGCCTTCGTCCAGATTCACGGTGCGGGTGCGGATGGAGACCTCGCCGGTGGCCAGGTCGGGCGTGCGCTCCACCACGTCGATGGGGGTGATTTCGTCGGCAAACTCGCCGGCCTGCTGGGCCTTCACCGCGCGCAGGTGCGATTCGAGCGCAAACGCGTCCTGCGCCTCGCGGCTCACCTTCCACTGCTGCGCCACCTTTTCAGCCGTCAGGCCCATGCCGTAGGCAATGCCGACGTTCTCGTCGCGGGCAAAGACCTCGGGGTTGAACGAGGGCTTGACGCCGCCCATGGGCACCAGGCTCATGGACTCGGCGCCGCCGGCGATCAGCACGTCGGCCTCGCCCACGCGGATGCGGTCGGCCGCCATCTGGATCGCGGTCACGCCCGAGGCACAGAAGCGGTTCACGGTGACGCCGCCCACCGGGTGGTCGAAGGCCAGGCCCATGGCGACACGCGCCATGTTCATGCCCTGCTCGGCCTCGGGGAAGGAGCAGCCGATGATGGCGTCCTCGATCGCTTTCGGGTCCAGCGTGGGCACCTGCTTCATGGCGCTGCGCACCGCGGCGACCAGCAGGTCGTCCGGCCGCGTGTTGCGGAAATAGCCGCGGCCGGAACGACCGATGGGCGTTCGGGTGGCGGCAACGATGTAGGCGTCCTGGATTTGTCGGGCCATGGGGAAACTCCTTCAGTTCTTGCGCGGGCCGGCGGGTATCCAGGCCCAGGTAAACATACACTCCACCGGCTCGGCGCCGGTGTCATCGGTCACGGTCACCGGCACCGTGACCTCTCCTTTGTCCTGCGACTGCATCCATCGGGCCTGCGCATCGGTCAATGTGGCCACGGCTCGCATCGAGCCGCTGGCGCGCTTGCGAAATGCCATGCGCATCTCCTTGGCCACCGGCACGCAGTCGTCGCGCACATTCATTCCCACCACCATGCCGGTGGCAGTTTCTGCCAGCAGGTTCATGGCCGAGGCGTGGATGCCCCCGATGTGGTTGTGTACCTTGCGCACGCTGGACAGGCGGACCTCGACGCGCTCGGGTGACAGCGCGACGAAGTCGATCCCGGCGGTGCCGGTAAAGGGCACGGCGCGGCGCAAAACGGCCGACCGCAGCACGGGGCGAACCAGACCGGGCAGGCGGTCGAGCCGCTGCAGCTGGCGCTGCATCCGGTTGGGTGGGCGCACCGACGGTTTCATCAGTTGCGCAGCGGTTTGCCGGTGGACAACATGCCCATGATGCGTTCCTGCGTCTTGGGATGCTCCAGCAGCGAGCAGAAGGCCTTGCGTTCCAGCGTCATCAGGTATTCCTCGGTGACCAACGTACCCGCGTCGACATCGCCGCCGCAGAGCACGTTGCCGATCAGGCTGGCGATGTGAAAGTCGTGCGCGCTGATGAAGCCGCCGTCGCGCATGTTCACCAGCTGGGCACGGATGGTCGCCAGGCCGCTGCGGCCCACCACCGGGAAGCTGCGCCGGTGCGGCGCCCGCCAGCCGCTGGCGGCCATGGCGCGGGCCTCGTTGAGCGCCACGAAAAGGACTTCGTCCTTGTGTGGCACGACGATGTCGCTGTCCAGCAGGTAGCCCAGCTTGCGCGACTCCAGCGCGCTCGTGCCCACCTTGGCCATGGCAGCGGCGGTGAAACCTTCGGTCAGGAAGGGCAGCAGGTCCTTGCCGGTGCTGGCGGCGGCATTCTCGGCGGCGCGTCGCGCGATGTAGGTGAGCCCGCCGGCGCCGGGCACCAGGCCCACGCCCACCTCCACCAGACCGATGTAGCTTTCCATGTGCGCCACGCGGCGGGCGGAGTGCACCGCCAGTTCACAGCCCCCGCCCAGGGCCAGGCCCCGGATGGCCGACACCACCGGCACGTTGGCGTAGCGCAGGCGCAGCATCACGCGCTGCAGGTCAGCCTCGGCTTCGTTGATCGCCGCGGCGCCACCCATCATGAAACCCGGCAACATGGCCTGCAGATCGGCGCCAGCCGAGAAAGGTTCGTCACCCGACCAGATGACCACACCCTGGTAGGCTTGCTCGGCCAGGTCCACGGCACGCTCCAGACCCTCGGCCACCGCCGGGCCGATCGCGTGCATCTTGCTCTTGATGCTGGCGATGACGATCTGGTCGTCCAGCGTCCACAGGCGGATTGCGTCGTCTTCGTGAAGCGTGGTGCCCGCGGTTTCGAAACGTGGGCCTGCTTCGCCCAGCAGGAGCTCCGGGAAATGCTGGCGGGCATAAACCGGCAGTTGTCGGCGTGCCTCGAAGCGTCCCCGGGTGGGGTTCCAGGAGCCGGCTGCGGTATGCACGCCACCCGCCTCGGCGACAGGACCTTCGAATACCCAGGCTGGCAGCGGCGTGTTGCACAGCGCCTTGCCGGCAGCGATGTCCTCCTGGACCATCTTTGCGACCTCCAGCCATCCGGCTTCCTGCCACAGTTCGAACGGGCCCTGTTTCATCCCGAAGCCCCAGCGCATCGCCTGGTCAACATCGCGTGCCGTCTCGGCAATGGATGCCAGATGGACCGCCGCATAGTGGAATCCGTTGCGCAAAATGGCCCAAAGGAACTGGCCTTGAGGCCCTTCACTGTTGCGCAGCAGTTTCAGGCGCTCACTCGCGGGCTTGCGCAGCATGCGGCCATAGACCTCATCGCCCTTCTGGCCGCCTGGCGCATAGTCTTCGCTGGCCAGGTCGAAACGCAGCACGTCTCGTCCGACTTTTTTATAGAAGCCGGCTTTGGCTTTCTGGCCCAGATGCCCCAGTTGCAGCAGCTTGCTCAGGACCGCCGGGGTACCAAAGCTGCCGTAGAAAGGGTCCGTCTCCAGGTTCAGATTGTCCTGAAGGGTCTTGATGACATGCGCCAGGGTGTCCAGGCCTACGACATCGGCGGTGCGAAAGGTACCCGAGCTGGCTCGGCCCAGCTTCTTGCCGGTCAGGTCGTCGACGACGTCGTAGGTCAGCCCGTAGTTCTCCACCTCTTTCATGGTGGACAACATGCCGGCAATGCCGATACGGTTGGCGACGAAGTTGGGCGTGTCCTTGGCGCGCACCACGCCTTTGCCCAGCCCACTGGTAACAAAACCTTCGAGCTGGTCGAGGATGCGTGGCTCGGTGGTGGGCGTTGCAATCAGTTCCACCAGCACCATGTAGCGGGGCGGGTTGAAGAAATGAATGCCGCAGAAGCGCGGCCGCAGGGCCTCAGGCAAGGCTTCGGAAAGGCGGGTGATGCTCAAACCCGAGGTGTTCGAGGCCACGATGGCCTGGGACGCGACAAAGGGCGCGATTTTTACGTACAGGTCGCGTTTCCAGTCCAGCCGTTCTGCAATGGCCTCAATGATCAGATCGCAGTCCCTTAACTGTTCCAGGTGCTCCTCATAGTTGGCGCATTGGATCAGGCTGGCGTCATCGGCCACACCCAGGGGCGAAGGCTTGAGCTTTTTGAGGTTTTCGATGGCTCGCAAGGCGATCCCGTTCCTCGGGCCTTCCTTGGCGGGCAGATCAAACAGCACCACCGGAACCTTGACGTTGACCAGATGGGCGGCGATCTGTGCCCCCATCACGCCGGCGCCGAGCACGGCAACTTTCTTCACAGTAAATCGGGACATGGTGTTTCCAGAAAAGTTCAGGGGACGCGGACCCAGGTCTGTGTGCGGCCGATGCCCAGCACCGATCCGCGCACTTCCAGTTTCTTGCCGCCGTCGATCGGGGTCAGGCGCAAGGTGTAATTGCGGCCGTTCTCGGGGTCGAGAATCTTGCCGCCTTCCCAGACATCTTTGCCGTCCGTCTTGCGGGCACCGCGGATGATCTCCAGACCCAGGATCGGCTTGCCCTTGCGGTCATCGGTACATTCGTTGCAGACATCATCAGGTTTCGCATCTTTGGTCAGGCGCTTTTCGATCCGCCCTGCAAGAATGCCGCCGCTTTCGGTAATGCGAATCTCTGCTTTTGCTTCTCCGGACTTGTCGTCAATTGACCGCCAGCTTCCAACCGGGGTCATCTGCGACCAGGCGGCAATCGACAAAGAGGAAAAAAAGATAGCAACGAACGACCTTTTCATGCTGGGTTCCTAGGCAAATTAATGGAAATCCGGTCGCGCGCGTGCGCAACCGGGCTCCAATGATCAGGCCAGAGCCAAATCCGTGTCCATCAGGACCTTGCTGCCGGCGCGGGCGGTGCGCATCAGGGTCGCGGTTTCGGGGAAAAGCTTGGCAAAGTAAAAGCGCGCGGTCTGCAGTTTGGCGGCGTAGAAGGGGTCTTTATTGCCAGCGGCAATCTCGCGCAACGCGACCTGGGCCATACGCGCCCAGAAATAGCCGAACACCAGGTGACCGGCAACGCGCAGGTAGTCCACCGCGGCGGCGCCCACCTCGTCTGGGTTCTGGAAGCCCTTGAAACCGATCTCGGTCGTGAACTTGGTCATCTGGTCGCCGAGGTAGGCGATGGGGTTGATGAACTCTGCCATCTTCTCGTTCACGCCTTCTTCCTCAACCAGTTTGGCGACCAGCTTGCCGAATTTGCGCAGGGTGGCGCCATTGTTGCCCAGTACCTTGCGGCCCAGAAGGTCCAGGCTCTGGATGGTGTTGGTGCCCTCGTAGATCATGTTGATGCGTGCATCACGCACGAACTGCTCCATGCCCCACTCCTTGATGAAGCCATGGCCGCCGAAAACCTGCTGGCACATCACCGCCGACTGAAAGCCGTTGTCGGTGAGGAAGGCCTTCACGATGGGGGTCAGCAAAGACAGCATTTCTTCGCTGTCCTTGCGCACCTTCTCGTCCGGATGGTAGTGCGACTTCTCCAGCAACACCGAGCAATAGATGGCCAGCGCGCGACCTCCTTCGGCATACGCCTTGGCGGTCAGCAGCATCTTGCGCACGTCCGGATGCACGATGATCGGGTCGGCCGGCTTGTCCTTGGCCTTGGGGCCGGACAGGCTGCGCATCTGGATCCGGTCTTTGGCATAGGCCAGCGCATTCTGGTAGGCCACTTCGGTCAGCCCCAGTGACTGGTTGCCCACGCCAAGGCGCGCGGCGTTCATCATCACAAACATCCCCTGCATGCCTTTGTTGGGCTGGCCGACCATCGTGCCGATGGCGTCCTCCAGAATCATCTGACAGGTGGCGTTGGCGTGGATGCCCATTTTGTGCTCGATACCGCCGCAGTGAATCGAGTTGCGTTCCCCCAGGCTGCCGTCGGCGTTGACGAGGTATTTGGGCACCACAAACAGGCTGACGCCTTTGATCCCGGGCGGGGCGTCGGGCAGGCGGGCGAGCACCAGATGGACAATGTTCTCGGCCATGTCATGCTCGCCGGCGCTGATGAAGATCTTGGTGCCGGTGATGCGGTAGGTGCCATCGGCTTGCGGCTCGGCCTTGGTGCGCATCAGGCCCAGGTCTGTGCCGCAGTGCGGTTCGGTCAGGCACATGGTGCCGGTCCATTCGCCACTGGTCATTTTTCCCAGGTAAGTCTTTTTCTGCTCATCGGTGCCATGGGCATGCAGCGAGGCATAGGCGCCGTGGGTCAGGCCGGGGTACATGGTCCAGGACTGGTTGGCCGAGTTCATCATTTCGTAGAAGCACTGGTTGACCGCCAGCGGCAGACCCTGTCCACCGAAGGCTGGGTCGCAGCTGAGCGCTGGCCAGCCGCCTTCGACGTATTGGGCATAGGCTTCCTTGAATCCCTTGGGGGTGGTGACCGCGTGGGTATCACGGTCATATTTGCAGCCTTCGGTGTCTCCGCTGATGTTCAAAGGGAAAAGTACCTGGGAGGCGAATTTGCCGGCTTCCTCCAGCACGGCATTGATCGTTTCGACATCCATCTCGGCGTGTTGCGGAATGGCTTTGAAGTCTTCGATAACGTTGAGCAACTCGTGCATCACAAACTGCATGTCGCGAAGGGGTGGGGTGTAGCTGGGCATGATGTCTTCCTGTCGAGAAGTGAGAAAAAGTGTTCAAGGGCGCGGCGAGGTCGCCGGGAGATTGCGGGCAAGGATGTTGGCGAATCCCGCGTGGGCCCGGTCCATGGATCCGGGGGTCTTGAGAAACCGCGCCTCGTAGTGAAGCGCCAGAATCAGGGCATGGATTTCGAACGCGATCTGCTTTTCGTCGGCGTTCGCGCGCAGGTGTCCTGCCTCCTTGGCCTGGACCACCGCGCGATCCATGGCTGCCAGCCAGGTATGGACCGAACTTGCCAGTGCGTCGCGCACCGGGCCGGGCCGGTCGTCAAACTCGACAGCGCCGCTGATGTAAATGCAGCCGGAGTCGATCTCGGTCGATGTGCGACGCATCCAGTTGGCGAACATCTGGCGCAGTCGTGGAAGGCCTCGGGGCTCCTGCAGGGCCGGGTAAAAGACTTCTTCCTCGAAACGATGGTGGTACTCGCGGATTACCGAAATCTGCAACTCTTCGCGGGAACCGAAATGGGCGAAAACACCGGATTTGCTCATTCCGGTGACTTCAGCCAAGGCGCCGATGCTCAGTCCTTCCAGCCCGATTTGTGTGGCCAGGCCGAGCGCTGCGTCTACGATGGCAGCTTTGGTCTGCTGACCTTTGAGCAAGGGCCGACCTTCGGCCCGGGTGCGGGGGTGAAGCGGAGCGACTTTTGCGGTAGCAGTTGCCATGGCTGCGAATAAATAAAACGAACGATCGTTCTATTTTGCAGCACTTTCGCCGCGGGAGAGGCGATTTCCCCGTTCTTTCTAGAGGCTTTGCCCTAGGGGTGGCAGGGGTTAACCCCTAATGAAGCGTTGCCCGCGGCCAGGTTGGCGTGGCGGACGTCGAGTCAGGCAGAAAAGGCGCGAACCCGCTGACGCTGAGAGCCCAGACCGGTGCCCCCGAGCTGCAGGACATCGCCGGGTTGCAGGAACTGCGGTGCGGGCCTGCCATCTGCCGTCTTGCGCCCCATGCCTACGCCTGGCGGCGTTCCGGTCGTCACGATGTCGCCTGGCTCCAGTGTCATGAATCGGCTGACGTAGCTGATGAGCTCGGCTACGCTGAAGATCATGGTGCGGGTGTTGCCGGTCTGCATCCGCTGACCGTTGAGATCAAGCCAGAGATCGAGGTTCTGCGGATCGGCCACTTCGTCGCGGGTCAGTAACCAGGGACCAACCGGACCGAATGTGTCGCAGCCTTTGCCTTTGTCCCAGGTTCCTCCGCGCTCCAGCTGGTAAGCGCGTTCGCTGATGTCGTTAACCAGGCAGTAGCCGGCAACATGGGCCATTGCGTGTTCTTGCGTTACATGCCGCGCTCGCATTCCGATCACAACACCCAACTCAACTTCCCAGTCGGTCTTGCGTGAGCCAGGCGGCAGCACCACGTTGTCGTTCGGACCCTGGATGCAGGTTGTGGCTTTGAGGAAAATGATCGGTTCGCTCGGTATTGGCATTGCCGCCTCCGCGGCGTGGTCGGCGTAGTTGAGCCCGATGGCAACAAATTTGCCGACGCCGGTCACAGGGGAACCCATTCGGCGCCTCCCTGAAACAGCCGGCAATTGCATCGGGTCCAGCCGCGCAAGGCGGGCGATCACCCGCGGCGACAGCTGATCAGGCCCCAAATCATCCACCACATCGCCCAGATCGCGCAGCTGGCCGGTCGGGTCGATAAGGCCGGGCCGCTCCCGGCCTGCGGGTCCGTAACGAACCAGTTTCATGCGATTGGTCCTTTTGCCCTTGGAAATGCTCGTGTACCCACTGCCAAAAGGTCGTCGGGCGCTATTGCCAAGATAGCATTGCAGTCAGGCAGGCGTCCAGCTGCTCTGTCGGGCTGCGACGAAAGCCAGAACGCGAAAATCGGTGCAATCTGCCTTGGACAAATGAGGCCAAGGTACTGGCGAGCACCTGGGCCTGCACGGTCGGCGTAGGTTCGCCGCGGTCCTGCGCGGCAACGCGAAGGCACTGACGAAGGTTCGATTCGACCCGCTCGAACAACTGATTCATCCGGTCCTGCAGCCGTTCATGTTCCAGCACCAGCGCGTCACCGACCATGACACGCGCCATCCCGGGATTCTTTTCGGCGAACTGCAGCATCAGCGCGACCGTTCGGGCTGCCTTCCGCCGCCCATCGTCGCCACTGGACATGATCTGGTTGATGAGACCGAAAAGGCTGTCCTCGATAAAGCCGATCAAGCCCTCATACATCTGCGCTTTGCTGGCAAAGTGTCGGTAAAGCGCCGCTTCACTGACTCCCAGTCGGGCGGCAAGGGCTGCCGTAGTGACTCTTTCTCCCGCCGGCTCCTGAAGCATCTCCGCCAAAGCCTGCAAGATCTGGATCCGGCGCTCGCCCGGCTTAGGCCGCTTTCGAACAGGCTCGGTGTCCAGGTCTGCGGGGTTCGGTCCGTGGGCGCTCGGGTCGAGGTTCTGGTTCATGGCGTTACGGTCGATGCGTGAAAAAATTCTCGCATACCGAAGGCGCGGGTTAACCCTGCGTACACACAAGCCGAGGTCGCCTTCGGCTCAATGCGAGCGAATCATGGTCCCGTAAGCCTGGTCGGTGAGGATTTCCAGGAGCATGGCATGGGCGACCCGTCCATCAATGATATGAACGGCATTGACGCCACTTTTGGCCGCGTCCAGTGCACCGGCAATCTTCGGCAGCATCCCGCCAGAGATTGTGCCGTCCGCAAACAGTTCGTCGATCCGCCTTGCAGTCAGGTCGGTCATCAGGTGGCCTTGTTTATCCAGCACGCCGGCGATGTTGGTCAGCATGAGTAGCTTTTCGGCCTGCAATACGGTGGCGAGTTTGGCGGCGACAACGTCGGCATTGATGTTGTAGCTTTCGTTCTGGTCACCAAAACCAATGGGTGATACCACCGGGATGAACTGGTCGTCCTGCAAGGCGCGAACCACCGAGGGGTCGATAGAGACGATGTCGCCCACCTGGCCGACATCGTGTTCGACCGAGGGGTCCTGATGATCTTGCATCCGTAGCTTGCGCGCCCGAATCAGTCCACCGTCGCGTCCGGTAAGGCCCACGGCCTTGCCACCCGCGGCGTTTATCAGGCCGACGATATCCTGTTGAACCTCACCGGCCAATACCCACTCGACAACTTCCATGGTTTCGGCATCAGTGACGCGCATGCCCTGGATGAATCGGCCCTCTTTTCCCAAGCGCTTGAGGGCGGCTTCAATCTGAGGGCCGCCACCATGTACCACCACCGGATTCATTCCTACAAGTTTCAGCAAAACGACGTCCTCAGCGAACGCCTTCTGGAGAGCGGGATCTGTCATTGCATTGCCGCCGTACTTGATGACCATGGTTTTGCCATGGAATTTTCGGATGTAGGGCAATGCCTGGGCAAGGATCGCGGCCTTGTCCTGAGGCCGCGTATCGATGGAAGTGTTCATGGCGGGTCCTGGTGAGAGGTTGTCGGCAATGGGCGCAAATGTAACCCTTCTGATCTCGGAGAAGGCTCAGGCTTCCATTGCCAATGGTCGATAATGCTCTCCCTGATCGCCCGATTCGGGGGCTTTCGGCCGCGTCGACGCATGAATGGCAGCGTTCAACGTTTCGGATCGTTGTGTTGCCGTGCAACTGTCTCATTACTTCTATCCCGTGCATATCTACGAACGTGCCCAGGTCATCGGACGACACGATTCTCTGGCCCTGATTGCAAGACAATTGAAAGACGGGGATCGGGTCCTCGACCTCGGTATGGGTGCGGGTTCGCTCGCGCGGTTGGTGGATCGTGGGCGGGGAATACGTTTTGACGGCGTCACGATCAATCCGGAAGAGCAAAACCTGGCGGCGCCATACTACGAACGGACCTGGATAGCAGATCTGGAGTCGGTGGAGTTGTCGGCGCTGACAGATGTTTCCACCTACGATGCCGTTGTCTGTGCCGACGTACTCGAGCACCTTCGCCAGCCTGCAAAGATCTTGCAAGCTTGTCAGCGCCTTCTGAAGCGCGACGGTAGACTGCTGATTTCTGTCCCAAATGTCGGCTACGCGGGGTTGATTGCCGAACTGATGGAGGGCGAGTTTCGGTATCGCCCTGAAGGCTTGTTGGATCAGACCCACCTTCGCTTCTTCACGCGCCGATCGCTGATGAGGTTCCTTACGGAGTGTGGGTGGTCGGTTCAATCCTGCCAGGCGGTCGACCTGCCCGTGCTTGCTTCGGAGTTTGGTCCGGACTTTAATCTTTTGCCGCCTCCGGTTGCCGAATATTTGCAGGTCCTCGGCGACGCCCGCACCTATCAATTTGTTGTTTCGGCGACGCGCCAGACAGCTCAGTCATCACCAGGCGCGAGTGAGTTACCGCCCGCGGACACGGCGACCGAACCGCTCGCCTGTTTCAGTCTGAGCCTTTACTGGTCGGAGGGGCATGGTTACGATGAAACGCGGAAAAGTGTCGGCCAAGGACTGATCGGTTGCCTGCATCAGGCAGTCCGTTTCGAACTGGAGCCCAGATCAGCCGGTTACTCCGGTTTGCGATTGGATCCAGCAGACCGAGCGGGTTACCTGCACCTCCATCAGATGGAATTGGTCTCTTCGCAGGGCGGCTCACTGTGGCGTTGGGAGCCGAATCCGTTCGGCCTGGCTCAATTGTCGAAGGCTTTGCACCATCACCTGTTGATAGATAGCCCCTCATGGACAGGATCCGCAGCACCTTTGTTGTTGACCGGAAACGACCCATGGTTCGAATTGCCTGTGCCTCCACCAATACTGCATAGTTTGGCGACACAAGGTGGTGCGTTGATTGTGACCCTGGGGTGGCCAGTCTCCGCAGACTACCTCCAGGCCGTGAGGCATGTCGAGAGGCTGGAGTTCGACAGTGGGCGACGACTCATGGAGGCGACGGATCGCGTCAACCATCTGGAAGTCGCCCTGTCGGACCGCGAAGTAGAAATCAGCAAACTGGCGGTTGATGTGCAGGCATTGCGGGCACGTGAGACATTGCTCGACGATCAACTGCGAGAGGCGAAAGCCCGCTTGCGTGATTCCGAGCAGTCAAGGGACGAGCTTGGCGAAAAGCTTGCAGTGTTGTCCGAAGAAACCAAAGAGCTTCGATCGCGATTCAACCTCGTGATGGGCGAAAAGACTGCGATACAGCGAGAACTTGACATCAAAAGTCGCAAAATCCAGGAGCAGATGGCTCAAGTGCAAGGCCTTCAGTCCCACCTGGCTAGAGTGGAGAACACTGCGGCCTATCGGCTCAGTCGCCCGGTGGCCAATTGGTATTGGCGTTTGCGCGGCGGGCATCCAGCGAATCGGCCTGCTTCTGCTTCCGCTGCCTTTGACAACGAACGGCCCACGATGCCCGACGCTCCGATCGACGTCATCGTTCCGGTTTACAGAGGTCTGAGCGATACCCGCCGTTGCGTGGAATCGGTACTTGGTTCGCGAACGAGGTTGCCGTGGCGGCTGATACTGATCAATGACTGCAGCCCTGAACCGGAAGTAACTGACTATCTTCGGCTCGTGAGTCGTACGGATCCACGCATACTTCTTCTTGAGAACGCGGAGAACCTCGGGTTTGTCGGTACAGTAAACCGTGGAATGGCAATTTCTTCTGTTGCAGATGTGTTGTTGCTCAACAGCGACGCTGCGGTTGCCAATGACTGGTTGGATCGAATTGCGCTCTGCGCGTATTCCAGACCTCGTGTTGCGAGCGTGACTCCGTTCTCGAACAATGCCACGATCTGCAGTTATCCAAGGTTCTGCGAAGACAACCCCTTGCCTGATGGATACGACCTTGAAAAGCTGGATCGTCTCTTCGCCAAGAATTTAGCGGGGCACGCTGTTGAAGTCCCGACCGGAGTCGGGTTTTGCATGTTCATCCGACGTGCCTGCCTGGATGAAGTGGGACTGTTTGATGTTGCCAACTTCGGCAAGGGATACGGGGAAGAAAATGATTTCTGCGTCCGTGCAACGTCATCCGGCTGGGTCAACCTTCATGCCATGGACACTTTTGTGCTCCATAGTGGCGGGACCAGTTTCGGTTCTACGAAGGGTCCTCGTGAACAGCAGGCCATGGAGACCATTCGGCGGCTGCACCCAGGGTATGAGGCGGCAGTCATGGACTTCGTTCGACGAGATCCGGCTCGCTATGGCCGCATCACCGTCGACCTGGCTCGGCTTGCAGATCACTCCAAGCCCATCATTCTGAACGTGTTGCACGACCGCGGAGGAGGGACGCTACGCCATGTTCGCGAATTGGTTGAAGCATTCAAAGATCGGGCAAGCTTTTTGACTCTGGCTCCACAGCCAGGCGGGGTGCTGCTCCAATCTGAGTCATCCGAGCGGGGATCACAATGGCAACTTGGATTTCCGTCGGCCGGCGACAACGGATTGATTGAATTCCTGCGGGCGCTCGGTGTTCGTCAGGTCCATTACCACCATTTGCTGGGGCACTCCGCCGAGGTTCGACAACTTCCCTTGATGCTGGAAGCCCGCTACGACTTCACGGCCCATGATTTTTACACTTATTGCCCACAGGTTTCCATGGTGACTGCCGAAGGGCGTTACTGCGGCGATCCCGGATTGGAGGGTTGTCGCGCGTGCCTTAGGCAGACGCCTGTTCCAGGGGTTGAAAGCATCGATGACTGGCGAGAAACCCATGCGGAGTTTCTCGGTGGAGCGCGGTTTGTGCTGGTACCCAGTCACGATGCGGGCGCGAGAATCGCAAAGCTTGCGCCGTCAGCGAGAGTGCGTTTCGCACCCCACAGTGACTTGTATCAGATCGACGTGCCTGCCCCGTCGAAACGGCGGCGCAGGCTGCGCGACGACGAGCCGCTCCGTATCCTAGTCGTGGGGGCCCTCAGCAAAATCAAAGGGGCCGATTTGCTCGAGGATGTGGCGCGACTGGCGGCAGCCCAGAAACTTCCTCTTGACTTCCACCTCATCGGATATGCCTATCGGCAACTTCTCAAGGCACCAAAGGCGAATCTGACGGTCCATGGCGCTTACGAAGAGTCCGAGCTGGATACTCTCATCGATTGGCTTCGACCGGATCTTGTCTGGTTCCCGGCCCAGTGCCCAGAAACATACAGCTTCACCTTGACCAGTGCACTGAAGAGTGGTTTGCCGATCATGGCCCCTGACATCGGTGCGTTTCCGGAACGATTGCAGCACCGCAACTGGACTTGGCTCTTCCGTTGGGATGCGGGACCTGACTTGACAGTCAGTCGCTTGCTGGACCTTCGTCGTCGATATTTCGTGGGTGACGCTCTCCCTGACGTGCGACCTTTGAGCGCTGAAAGCAAAGTCACGATGTTCGACAGATTCGATTACCGCAAGGATTATCTCGTTGACGCTGCGACGTCGACCAGTTTGGGCGAGCGTGCTTTCAACGGAGACTTCGTCGGAATTGCTTGTGCGATCGCGGGAAAGTCGGGACACGATAAGGCTCTGA
Organism: Burkholderiaceae bacterium; assembly: GCA_016790575.1. GTDB lineage: Bacteria > Pseudomonadota > Gammaproteobacteria > Burkholderiales > Burkholderiaceae_C > JAEUOU01. The sequence continues at coordinate 67,813 of JAEUOU010000021.1, forward strand.
GACCTTATGCAGGCCGTCTGTTGAGTCTTGTCGTGTGGCTCAGGGGAAGGCCGTGGATGTCAGGGCTCGTTCGATTGATTCCGTATCACTTGCAAAGAAACGTGAAATCCTGGTTGCTTCGGTGACAAGCGGCTAACCCGAGGGTGCAATGAAAGCGAACCGTCCCCAAAATGCGACAATGCAGGTTTGCTTGTTGCTTTGTGATCGTGAGACGTACTGAAGGGCCGTAGATGATTCTTGTTACCGGAGGCGCTGGATTCATCGGATCAAACTTTATTCTGGCATGGTTGCGGGATCACGATGAGCCCGTCATCAACCTCGACAAGTTGACGTACGCGGGCAACTTGGAGAATCTTGTCGCGGTCTGTGAAGATCCCAGGTATCGGTTCGTGCTCGGCGGCATCGGTGACTCCGAATTGGTGGCGAGGCTTTTGGAGGCAACGAAGCCTCGAGCTGTGGTCAATTTCGCGGCCGAAAGCCACGTCGACCGGTCAATTCGCGGTCCCGCAAACTTCATTCAGACGAATATCTCTGATACGTTCAACCTGATCGAGGGGGTCCGGAAACATTGGGAGTCGCTGCCTGAACAGGCCCGTCTCGATTTCAGATTCCTGCACGTTTCAACTGATGAGGTCTTCGGAAGTCTCTCTGATGCTGCTCCTGCTTTTACCGAGACTCATCCATATCAGCCCAACAGTCCCTACAGCGCGAGCAAGGCGTCAAGTGATCATCTGGTACGGGCGTACCACCACACTTATGGTCTCCCTACACTGACCACACATTGCTCGAACAACTATGGGCCCTACCATTTCCCCGAGAAGTTGATCCCATTGATGATCGTCAATGCATTGCAGGGCCGTCCACTGCCAATCTACGGCGATGGGAAGCAGGTGCGAGATTGGCTTTATGTACGCGACCACTGCAGCGCGATCATGACCGTGTTGTCCCGTGGCAAGCCTGGTGAGACCTATAACATAGGGGGAAATTGTGAGCGAACAAATCACGAAATCGTCGTAGAGATCTGCGCTCTCCTGGACCAGGAGCGTCCAAAACCAGATGGACGACCCTATGCCGAACAGATCATTTATGTGACCGACCGGGCCGGACACGATCGCCGATATGCAATCGATGCCACGAAGATTCGGCGGGAATTGGGGTGGGTGCCAGAGACAAGCTTTGATAGGGGATTGAGTGAGACCGTTCGGTGGTACCTGGAACATCCCGAATGGGTCTCTAGAGTCCAGTCAGGTGCATATCGGGAATGGATCAATCTCCACTATCAGAAGCTCGAACGGCAATGAAAATTCTTCTGTTCGGAAGCAAAGGGCAGCTCGGCTGGGAACTGCAGCGAAGCCTTGCCCCTTTGGGCATGGTCGTAGCACTGACGAGGACGTCCAAGCGTCTTTGTGGCGACCTGACGGATATCGAGGGATTGCGAAGGACGATAGATGAAGTAAAGCCAACCGTCATCGTCAACGCAGCAGCGTACACCGCCGTCGATCAAGCGGAAGATGAAGCGGGACTTTGCCGAAAAATCAATACTGACGCCGTGCAAACGATAAGTACCTCCGCAAAGATGGCCGGTGCATTACTAATCCACTACTCTACGGACTATGTTTACAGTGGAGAAGGTGATCGCCCATGGAAAGAAACAGATCCGCTCCAGCCGCTAAATGTCTACGGGAGTAGCAAAATTGACGGAGAAAAGGCGTGCGCTGAAAGCGGGACAAGCCACATTATATTGCGAAGCAGTTGGATTTATTCTGCCAAAGGAAATAACTTTCCAAAGACAATTCTGCGGCTTTGGAAAGAAAGGAAGCCGTTGCGTATCATTGATGATCAAATTGGATCACCTACGAGTGCTGAATATATTGCTGATGTAACTAGCATGCTCATAAAGACGCATGTAGAGCGAAGAAGTCTGTCGGAGGTAAAAGAGGTATTCAATTTGGCTGCTGCAGGGGAAACTTCGTGGTTTAACTATGCGAAATTCATAGTTGAAACACTGGAGAAGCTCGGAAAAAAGACAATGAATGGCCCCGGCAGCGAACTGACCGCAATCAGCAGCGAGAAATATCGGCAAAAAGCGAAAAGGCCACTTAACTCCCGGCTCGACACAAGAAAAATCAAGGATCACTACGACATATACTCTCCCGACTGGCGCGTGGGAGTGGTCCGAATGATGTCAGAGATTGGTGTTATAGAAATCAATGAAGAGACAGAATGACTAGAAGAAAAGGAATTGTGCTCGCGGGTGGTGCAGGGACAAGGCTGCATCCCGCGACGTTGGCGATGAGTAAACAACTGCTGCCTGTTTATGACAAGCCAATGATTTACTATCCTCTCAGCACACTGATGCTGGCAAATATACGCTCAATTCTACTGATAAGTACCCCCGAAGATATTGATAGATTTCGTATGCTGCTTAAAGACGGCTCGCAATGGGGCATAGAAATAGAATACGCGGTTCAAGATAAGCCCGAGGGACTTGCTCAAGCCTTCACGATAGGTGAGAAATTCCTAAATGGATCGCCTAGTGCGTTGGTATTGGGTGACAATATATACTACGGGCATGATTTTGTTCGGTTGCTGAGGAGTGCCGATTCGTGTGATAGAGGCGCTACAGTATTTGCTTATCATGTGAATGATCCAAGTAGATATGGCGTCGTCTCATTTGACGGACATGGAAAGGCGGCCACAATCGAAGAAAAGCCAGTTATACCTAAGAGCAGTTATGCTGTTACTGGTTTGTACTTCTATGATGAGAAAGTGGTTGACATAGCAAAATCCGTAAAACCAAGTGCGCGTGGTGAGTTGGAAATCACGGCGGTTAATCAAGCGTACTTGGAGGCTGGATGTCTGAACGTTCAGATAATGCAACGTGGTTACGCATGGTTAGATACTGGAACGCATGATAGTTTGCTGGAGGCAAGTCAGTTCATTGCAACACTGGAACATCGGCAAGGACTTAAAATTGCATGTCTTGAAGAGATTGCATGGCGAAACAACTTCATCGATAGTTCGCAGTTGGCTGCCTTGGCTCTCAAAATGAAGAATAATGGTTATGGCAGCTATCTAAATCGCCTTCTTTCTGAGAGGCGGGCATGATGAATGTGGTCAGTGTTCCATTACAGGGGGTTTACGAAATAGTCCCGAAAAAATTCGAGGACAATCGTGGTTGGTTTCTTGAAAGTTTTAACCTGCGAGATTTATCTGCAGTCATTGGCAAGAGTCACAATTTCGTTCAAGATAACCACAGCTACAGCCGCAGAGGCGTGTTGCGAGGTATGCATTATCAGATAGAGAATCCTCAAGGGAAACTGGTTCGTGTGGTTTCTGGCGAGGTCTATGACGTAGTTGTTGATTTAAGGGTGTCGTCAAGAACATATGGAAAGTGCTATGGCACGTATCTGTCTGGCGAAAATATGAAACAATTGTGGGTTCCGCCAGGCCTGGCCCATGGCTTCTTGGTTGTGAGCCCCGAAGCCCAATTTCTCTACAAGACGACAGACTATTACAACAGCAGTGCCGAGCGATGTATCGCTTGGGATGATCCTGATTTGAAGATTTCTTGGCCGCTTCAACATGGCGAAATCTTCGTATCGAATAAGGATAGGCAAGGTGTGACCTTTAAAGCTGCGGAGAAGTTTGATTGAAAGCGCCTGAGGTCACAATCTCTGTGGTAAGTCACGAGCATGGTGAGGAAATTCCTCATTTTTTGAGTGATCTCGCAGCTTTTGCCTCTGCTAGTGTAAGCGAAGTCATTGTTACACTCAATGTTCCGGAAGGTCAATTGAGTCAGTGGATTGAAGCGAGAGAATGGCCTTTTAAGCTGACAATCATCAAGAATAAGGCACCACTCGGCTATGGAGCGAATCACAATCAGGCGTTTGGATACTGTTCCTCCAAGTATTTTTGTGTGGTAAATCCGGATATCCGACTGCCACGCGACCCTTTCCCATCGCTGATTAAAGAATTCGATAACCGGTCTGTAGGTTGTGTATATCCGTTGCATATGAATGGTGACAGGGTTCCAAGAAATCACTCTCGGGAGATACCAAGTCTAAGAGCGCTTTTTCGAAGATATGGTATAAAGAATCACAGAAAAACACCTAGCGGTAATGAGTGGGTAAATGGCGCCTTTCTTCTTTTTCCTGCCGAGGTTTATCAGGAGCTTGGAGGCTTTGATACGAAGTTTTTCATGTATTGTGAGGATGTAGATATATGTCTTCGATTGGCATTATCTGGTTACATTTTGAAGGTTTGCCAAGGCACTACAGTAGAACATGAGGCTCGGCATGCGAGTCGAAGAAAGGTGTCGCATTTGTTATGGCATATCGAAAGTTTGTGGGTACTTTGGAATTCTACGGTCTATCGTGAATACAAATCGAAGAGAGCTAAAGGAAAATTACCTATCAAATTTCCGGATGAAGAGAAGTATAGATTGGCGTCCAGATGGTAATTCCCGATTTTCTCAGCGTTGATCTTACGGATGATGAGAAAAAGTTCGCAGAATCTGCAATTCGTGGCAACCATATAAGCGAGGCCAATTTAGAGAAGGCTGTTCTTGCGAAAGCCGGTCTACGAGCTGGCTTGGCCATTGCTTGTGTGAAGATCGGAATAATGAGCGACGACGTCGTTGCGCGCGTCCTTGCCGACATTCACGGTCTTGAGTATCTCGATGGTGATGAACTTGAATACGCGAGCAACGAAATTTCCGGTATTAGCCGCGATTTTTTGCGTATCAATAATGTGGTTCCTCTTTCGTTTGACGGCTCTATTTTGCGAGTCCTTGTCGCAGATCCGTCTGCAAAATTCGTTCTACGCGCGATCGAAGTTGCATCTTCTGCGACCGTTGAAATAAATGTCGGAGCGTTAGGAAGAATTGAAAAGCTTATTCAGCTAGATAGTGAAAGTCGGGTTTCGGATCAAGAAGTTAGTTCGCTTGAGAACGGGCAAGACGCGGATTTTCGCAGCCATCTCAAGGATATAGCGAGTGAGGCGCCAGTAATTAAAATGGTGTCTGATCTCTTCAACGGAATCGTGGAGCGAGGGGCATCTGACCTTCACATCGAAGCAATGAATCGAGGGCTTGTTTATCGGTTCCGTGTGGACGGAGAAATTCAAGTGGCGGGAGAGGTGCCACAGTCATTGTCTATGGCGGTGGTATCGAGAATTAAACTCTTGGCGGGCTTGGACATTGCCGAACGCAGGCTTCCCCAAGACGGCAGAATTCAAAGCAAAATTAAAGGGAATGACCTCGATCTTAGGGTTTCGATAATACCGACAGTGACCGGGGAGAGTCTTGTCGTGCGTGCGTTGGACAAATCAAGAATGCGAGTTCAGCTCGGATCGATTGGATTCAACCTTACGAGGGAAGGTGAAATTCGCCGACTATTGAGTAGTCCACACGGAATAATTTTGGTCGTCGGCCCTACGGGTTCGGGGAAGACTACGACCCTGTACGCTGCGTTGTCAGCCTTTGATTCTTCTAAGCTGAAAGTTATAACGATCGAAGATCCCGTCGAGTATCAGCTTGAGGGAATTAACCAGATACAGATACAGGCTAGTATCAATTTGACATTTGGTCGCGCTCTACGCTCAATTCTTCGGCAAGATCCAGATGTGATTCTTGTTGGTGAGATGAGAGACTCCGAAACAGCTCAGATTGCTACTCAAGCCGCTTTAACCGGACACCTTGTACTGTCCACCCTGCACACTAATACTGCCGCTTCCGCGATAGTTAGGCTAAAAGATCTTGGTATTCCACATTATTTAATTTCATCTTCGCTAATTGGAGTACTTTCCCAGAGGTTGATCCGTGTTCTGTGTGACAAATGTAAGGCCCCGATAAACGAACTTGAAGTTTCGGATCTTTATCAAAAATACGGTGATCTGGATTTGACAGGGGGGACCTTTTTCAAGGCCGTCGGTTGCAAACATTGTGCGCAGAAGGGCTATAGAGGAAGGACAGTAATTAGTGAGTTGATTGTGGTTGACGATTTGGTCCGTTCCATGTTGTCGAAAGATATCGACACCGTTGAGTTCGAAGAGGTATTAAGGACGAAAGGTCATCGAACTTTGTTCATAGACGGATTAGAGAAAGTGAGAGCCGGGCTTACGACGCTTGAAGAGGTCGTTCGCTCCGGCATGGATTGAGGGCAGATCTGTGAATTATGCCTTTGTCGCACTCGATTCAGCGGCTGAGAGAGTAGCTGGATTTATTGATAGTCAGACAGCTGCGCAGGCCCTCGTCGAATTGAAAAATCGTGAACTCACTGTGTTAGAACTGCGGGTCGCTGAAGCATTAGAGAAACCAGAGGATCCCAGGCATAGAAGGAAATTGAAAGGAGCGAATGAAGGCTTCAGGAGCTTCTTTACTCAGAAGCCTAAGGCGCCTAAACAGGCGTTTTTGGAGGGCTTTGTTAGCCAAATGGCATTGTTTACCCGTGGGGGTGTTCATCTTGCGAAAGCGATCAGAATATTGTGTGAAGCGGAAGACGATACGGAAAAGCAAGCGTTGCTTTCAGAACTAGAAAAGAAAATTCGCTCGGGTATATCCCTTTCTGAATCCTTTGAACGATTGGGATTCGAGGATTCATTCTTTTTAGGAATGGTTCGCGGCGGCGAGTTGTCCGGAGATATGCTTGGTGCCTTTGAGCGAATAGACCAACATCTGGTTCGGCGTCGGGTGATGAGGTCGAAACTTGTCTCGTCGCTCATCTATCCATCTATTCTTGCGTTTATCGCAATTTTATCTGTCGTGTTGATGTTTGGCTTCGTGCTTCCTCAATTTGAGGATATCTTCAAAGGCATGGGCGATAAGTTGCCGTTTCTTACAGTCAGTGCGATGGCTATTTCCTCGGCAATGCGCGCAAATTTTCTTGAGATTGTCATCGTTCTTTGCCTTTTCGTAGCTTTCGCACCTCGATTTTTTAACCTCAATAATTGGAAAGAAGTGCTTGCGAAATTTGCTCGACGAATTCCCATTATTCGTTCTGCGATCAACCAATATAATTGTGCCATTTTCCTGAGCGCACTCGGAAGTCTGTTGAAATCAGGTTTGACGTTGCCAAGAGCCTTCGAAACATCTCTGCTGAGCATCAGTGATTCTGAACTTCGGACAACGTTGGGATCTATAACGAAGGAACTAAGAGAAGGAAAGATATTTTCAAGTTGCCTCGCAAGTACAAAAGCCTTTGATAGCGTGACCATCGGACTTATCAGAGTCGGCGAAGAAACTGGAAGGTTACAATCCGCATGTGATCAAATGGCTGAGACTCTTTCTTTGCGATTTGATGCAAAGATAAGCAGAGTTCTCCAGCTGATTGAGCCTTTGATGATTTTATTCCTAGGAATCATCGTCGGGGTAATTATTATTGCGATTCTGCTAGGGATACTTTCAATTAACGAATTTGCTGTTTGATATACCTATGAAATCTAATCATCCTCTCGGATTCACCCTGGTGGAACTTTTGGTTGTGCTCGCAATACTAGGATTGCTTGCTGCTTTGGTCGGACCTCGAGTTTTAAATCAGCTTGGAGGCGCAAAATCGAAAACCGCCGTTGTGCAAATAGCAGATCTTGAACGAGCTCTAGAGATATACAAAATTGATGTCGGACGTTATCCATCGACGGAACAGGGATTGGCGGCATTGACGACAAAGCCTGAAGGTTTAAATAGCTGGAATGGACCGTATCTTAAAGGACAAGTCCCGAACGATCCGTGGGGTAAAGCATTTATCTATTCCAACAAAAATGGGAGCATAGAGATACTATCTCATGGATCCGACGGTGTTGTTGGTGGTGAAGGAGAGGCGGCTGATATTAAGAGCAGGTGATTCTCTTCATGGGCGTGTCATTCGATGGCAACAAGGGAGTACAACTGGGGTTCACGTTAATTGAACTCCTTGTCGTCATTACTATCGCCGCAGTTTTTGCGGCTTTAGTGCCGGGCTACTACGAGAGGTTTCGGGATGCTGTTCAGTTCAAATCGTTGATATCGGAGGTCATATCTGATTTGAAGCAGGTAAGGATGGTTAGTAATAAGATAAATGGTGGCGCGAGCTATTTTTGGCTCGATGTTTCAGAAGGTACCTTTGGTACTTCGATCTCGGAAAAAAAGTCATTGCCGCCTAATATTAAGGTTGAAGTCACCAGTGGCCTAGTTGGGGAAGTGCGTACAAAGAAACATGAATTTCACTTCTTCCCGGAAGGTGGCTCCACTGGAGGAACGATAGTGTTTATCAGAGAGAGTGGTGCAGCAGCAAGGATTGAGATCGATTGGTTGACCGGAGCTATTTCAGAAAAGAGGGATGGATACGCTCATAGCCAATAATATGAAGCAGGGAAAAGGTTTTAGCCTTGTTGAGGTCCTGGTTGCGCTCGCGATTGTTGTGGCTTCTATAGGTGTTTTTTATCGAATAAGCGCAGATATTGCTAGAACCGAAAAAAGTCTGAATATCCGTGCCAACAATGTCGAAACAGTGCGAAATGTACTCGCCAATGTTCACCCACACGAAGTGCTGCGCAATCAAAAGGATGGGTTTGATTCAGGATGTAGTTGGAAAGCGCGGTGTGATGCGCAAAGAAGTTTTGCGGTTCGAGACTATGAGGTATGCCATCTTACAGTAGAAATAGAATGCGGCGAAAAAGATATGCAAACAAAGTTTCTATCAGTAGCTGAGTTACATATTGCAAAAAAACTTCCTGGGGGTAAGTTTGTATGGCTTGATTGAGCCACGCTTGCCGAGCGGCCCTCGTGGTTTTACGTTAATTGAAGTTCTTGTTTCAATATCTGTTCTTTCTTTGGTATTGTTGTTACTGACAAGTTCCCTTTTCGGCGTCGGGCAGCTAGAACGAATTGTGAAGGGGGGCGCGGATCGAAGGGAGATTTCATGGGCCGTCTCTAACTTATTCCGAACTACTCTCGGTACTTTGTTCAGTAATGGACCGATTGCGAAAAAGGCGGACATTGATAACAGCCATACTTTATTCAAAGTTCACGGTCTCGAATGGACAGGTTATTTTCATGGGCGCGAAGGTGTTGGTGGTCTATATCGTATGAAGGTTGCGATAGAGGACATTTCTAAAGAAAAAGGAGGAAGCGTTTATTTCTCCATGATAACGTCGCAGCGCGATGATTTTTTGAAGCGTACCAATGCGGATGCGCACTCCTGGACGAGACGGTTGATCCTTTCCGATGTATCGAAGTTTGATATTGAAATCGAGGCATCCAAGGATTCGGTTCAGGTTCTGAATGATTTTGCCTTTATTGAAAATCCCAGCGGGATAAAGAGAATTACAATTAAGGTGGCTCTCCAATGGGGCGAATGGCCTGATATCGTTTTGGTGCCCAAAGTCTTCGGGATGAATGGAGATGGCGTTTTTTCAGTTGGTGGGGAGGCGGCGAAATGAGTACTCCTGAATGACCCTTGTGTCACGTCGTAACAGAAGTGAATCCGGACTTGTCTTGGTTGCTGTGCTTTGGATAGCAGCCTCCCTTGCATTGCTTCTTAACTCTATATTATCTGTTCAACGGAACGAGTTGAGAGAGAAATATTTCCATGTGGAGCTTCTTCATGAGATGGCAGGAGCTGATAGTGTAATCAGAATGCGACTATTCGAACTCCTGAATCAGCGTAATGAAATAGTGCCTCCGCTTTACTCGGTCGTAAGACGGGACTTTGAAGGTAGATCATTTCTTGTTGAGATTTTCTCAAGTTCGGGTCTGATTAATATTGAGTTGGCGTCCGAGGCTCTGCTGGTTGATCTTTTTGAATATGGTTCAGGCCTCGATAGTAGTTCTGCGTCAAAAATGGCGAAGGCTGTCGTTGATTATAGAATTTCCACCCGCGAATTGGGATCGAAATATTCGTTTGCCGTAAATGAAGACTTGTTGAAAGTGCCAGGTATGCGTTATGCCTATTTTCAACGAATCCAAGGTTTGATTTTCGCAGCTACAGAGGGAAGTCCTTTGGTGAATTTGAGAACCGCGCCACTTGATGTACTGCTTATCATATACCGGAATGATCGACGAGCTGCAGAGGAATTCATTCGGAGACGAGAGCAAGAGTTCGCAATGCCGGAATTGGAGTCTGTTGGTAGGTTCAATTTCACTGATTCTGTGGTCAGGAAGTTCGTTGCGAGAGTTGTGCCCCTTCGAGACGACGCTAATTCTAAGCAATCTGCGTTACCAGTTCGTGTATGGTGGATTGGTTACGGCTCTGGTGGAGAGAGTAATGAAAGACCTTGGAGTAAATATTGGAGTTATCAATTTTATTCCGGATTGGGCGTTGAATTGGGGATAAACAGATGAGTTCTATAACGGGCATAAAGGAAAGAGGCTTTCTCGGTCAAGTCTTAGGCCACTATCTGGCATCTGTTTATCGTTCATTTGGCTTTCTAAAAGGGCGTGTACCGTTTGCCCTATTCAAGGATGAGCAATTGGTTGGTCGCTATGATCGCCTTCATTCCAATGGGAGGCTTGCTGGTGACTCGAAGCAGAAAGCCTCATACTCTGCTGTCGTACTCCCCGATAGCGTCGTTTTATGTTATCAGTTGGAAATCAAACATAGACTCACCGACGATCAAGTTGATCGAATGGTTCAATTGGAGAACATGACGAAATCTCCGTTTGAGGTTCAGGAAACGGTGTATGGGATAGATTGGATATCATATTATGGTTCGAATTGCCAACGTGTGAACATCTATTTGTCCTCGAAGTCATTTGTAAGGGCTGAGTTGGAAAAGATTGCTTCTACCTATTTTCGCAATGAACCCGCAGTGATGTTTGAGTCCCCCGAAGGAATGTTTATTGAATCTGATTGGGAGGGGGGAGGGGAGTTGAGAATGGCGATAAGGCGTAGGACAATATTTAACTTCACGTTGCTATTGGCTATTCTTGTTCTAACTTACGGTTTGGCCGTTACTCCTGTCCTCAAAAATTGGTATCGTCTAGAAGATGCCAAGGCCCAATATTCGAAACTTACTAAAGACAACTTGCCAATAGAAAAATTGCGGGAGCAGTTATTGAGTCGGCAGGACTTTATCTCGGCTTTTGATCAACGATCGAAAATGTATTATCCTCCCATTGAAGTTTTGTCTACCGTTACTCGGTTGCTTCCAGATAATTCCTTTTTATATAGCATCGAGACTTCTTCCGAGGGCATTCGGATACATGGACAAGCACCAAATTCGGCGGGCCTGATGGCGAAGTTGAGCAGTGAACCTGAGATCGCTGAAGTTAAAGCCGTTGCTCCTGCCACTAAAGCGCCAGGGGCGTCGGGTGAAACGTTTCAGTTGATCTTAGGCCTCTCCAGTGTCAAGACGGGAGGAAAATGATGGTGCCTGCTACTCGAGCAATTGCGGTAAGTCGGTTTTCTGCGCTCATCCTCCCGATGTTTGTGCTCATATTTTTTATTAGTGTGCCGGGGTATATTTTGTTCAGTTTCAATTCACGAATCGAGAAGGAGATTGAACAGATCAACGTGCGTTATTCTCGCCAAAAATCGCTGCAAGTTTCGGGTCCTGACTTTACGAAGTCATTGGCTGAGGCAAATGTTGAACTACAAAAGCGATTATATGTTACAAGTATTGATTTAAATAAGTTTTCCAATGAGTTTCAGGAGTCCATCAAATCGATGCTTCTTGGTACGGGCGTCGAGGTCATTTCTACCATCATATTGCCTGCGAAGACTGACGGGGGTGTCGAGGAGGTTACCGTGGATATTCGAATAGAGGGAACCTATGAGAAGATCTACAATGCCCTTGAATCGTTGAGCAGTCATTCTCCGCGATTGTTTGTTCGTTCGATGAGTTTGCAAAGCGCAGGTGCTATCAAACCGAAGGAGCCCGTAAGAATGAGTGGTAACATGAAAATCAGCGTTCAGCGGATACTTCAATGAGATTGTCGCCAACCATCGTTCTGGTGGGTTTGCTTTTTGCCATTTCAACGACACTTCTTGTTCAGTGGATCGGGCCGGACGGACGCCTGTTGCTGCCACGCTGGACCCCACCAGTAAGCCAGAATGTTCCGTATGTGGTTCAAAAGACTCCTGCTTGGGAATCTGCCCCGATTGGTGCTGCGTTGGTGGTTCTTGAGCGTCCGTTGTTCTCTTTGGAGCGGCGGCCTCCCTCAGCCGTACCGACCGCCGATTCAGTTGTTGCTCTGCCACCGCCGGATGTCCTCGACAACGTACAAATTTCTGGGATCTTCGTCACTGGTGACGGTGGCGGGCTCATTGCGCGTATCGAGGGGAAAACGCGGCGTGTTCGCACCGGTGAAAGTGTTGGTGACTGGACGCTCGCAGCAGTCGAAGGACGGGAAGCACGGTTCGAGCGCAGTGGTGACACGCGAACGATATCCCTGAAGAAGGCCGCAGTCGCTCCAGCGGGAAATGATGCTTCGGTCGTGAATTCCCCTGGCGAGCCAACCGGCAATGCCTCGACGGGTCAGGGCATTGCGTCCGCGGAAGACACTCGGCGCGCTATGGCTGACGAGGCGCGGGATCGTTTGCGGCGTCGAAATGAGGTGCGTGCAAAAGCCGGATTGCCACCAGTGACCGATTGACCTTTTGGGTCAAGATCATAGGATTAACATGTCATATAGAAGAACATTGTGCGCCCTATTGGCTGCAGGATTAATGTTGTATTTGTATCCCGCGGCAGCCGAGGGCACGCTGTCAACGAATCCAACAAAAAAAGTCAGCATTGAGGCGGAACAAAGGCTGTATCGTGGTACCGACCAGGTGTTGTCACCGGCTAAATCGGTCCCCCCATTCAGCGGGGCTCCTGCGTCTTTCAAGTTTGAAGATGCCCCCCTCATCGATGTAGTCCATATCGTATTGCGGGATGTTGCGAAGGTTGACTATGTCTTGCATCCGCCGATTGTCGGAAGGGTGACCCTTGCAACCAATGCAGATGTAGCCCCAGATGACGCGGTGTTTCTGCTGGAGGCTGCTTTGCAGGCGAATGGACTGCAGTTGTTGCGAGACGCCAGGGGCACCTATCACATTGGGAGGCCTGAGGCGCTGCGCGCCATTGCACCGGTCGTCCGACAATTTGACGCCAAGTCTCCATTACCTCCGGGACAAGGCGCGATCCTTGTCCCACTTCGCTTTGTTGGCGCGTCGGAAATGGCCACAATTCTTCGATCTGTTGTTCCAGCCGAAAATCTCGTCCGTATCGACACCGTGAGAAACCTGCTGGTGCTGGTCGGAAGCCGCACTCAGGCAGAGGGATGGCTGGACCTCATCGCAACTTTCGATGTCGACATGCTCAAGGGCATGTCGATGGGGATCTTTCCTCTGAAGCATCTCTCCATCAAGGACGTCGAAGCCGCCCTCAAGCTTGTCAATGTGCCATTGGCCGTTCGCGGAGCCGGAGCCGGGCCGGAAACACCAGCAAATGCTGGTGCAGCGCGTGCAAGCGGGGGCATTTCTGAGGCCTTTCCCCTCCATGGGGCGTTGAGAATCATCCCGATGGAAAGCCTCAACAGTGTCCTTGTGGTAACTCCGCGAGCTGCCTACCTCGACGCTGCGCGCGAATGGCTTGAGAAGCTTGATCGACCCGGGCTGAATTCCGCATCGCCACAGCTATTCGTCTATCCCGTTCAAAATGGATCTGCGCGCCAACTGGCCGACCTGCTGGGGGCCTTGTTTGCCAGTGAATCCAAGCCATCAGGGGCGCCACCGACCAGCGCTGTCTCGCCCGGCCTGGCGCAAGCCACAAGTACGACGGGGGGCGCAGCGTCCGTCACACCGGCTTCACAGGTCCGCGGTAGCAACGCGGCCGGGTCGGCGTTGACGACGGTGAATCTGGGGCAAGGCGCCCGAGTGATCGCAGACGAAATCAACAACGCGGTACTGGTCTACACGACGGGCGTGGAGTACCAACGCATAGAGGCGACATTGAAACGACTCGACGTCCCGGCCGCCCAGGTATTGATAGAAGCAAGCATCATCGAAGTGACCCTCAATGATGATCTCAAGTACGGTTTGCAATGGATGTTCACCGACTACCGAAGCAATGGCAAGACGGGAACTTCCCTTTTGAGTAACGCGGTGAGTGGTGCTTTGGCATCGACAGGGGCCGGTTTCTCCTACACCTTGCGCAACTCGGCAGGGAACGTGAGGGCGATACTGAATGCTTTGGCCGAAAAGTCGCTGGTCAAGGTGATTTCAAGCCCGTCCCTGATGGTCCTGAATAACCACACCGCCAACATCACAGTCGGCAACCAGCAGCCGGTTCGCATTGGTGAATCTGTCACTGCCGGCGGCGTGATAACCAGCAACATCCAGTTCAAAGATACCGGGTTGGACCTCGCAGTCACCCCTTCTGTCAATGCGGGCGACATGGTCACCATGCAGATCAAGCAAGGAGTCACGGACATTGGACAGGTTGACGTTGCAACGGGCCAGCGCAGCTTTCTCAAGCGACAGATCGAAAGCAAAGTTGCCGTTCGCTCGGGCGAAACCATCGTTTTGGGTGGTCTGATCAAGGACAACAGTACCAGCGGAGAAAGCGGTGTACCGCTGCTTCATGAAATTCCGGTGCTCGGCGCATTGTTCGGAACCAAGTCGAACAATGCGAATCGTACCGAGCTGCTGGTAATCATTGCGCCCAAGGTCGTTCGTAGCGACCAGGACATCGGTGCACTCAGCGCCGAAATGAAAGCCCGCATGAAAGGGTTGCGTCTGGTTCCACAAGGAAACGAATCCGGCGCACCCGCGATTCCGGCTCAGGATCCCGGCGTCGGCGGAGGTTACCGCTGAAAGCCTAGGGAGACGGCCAGATTTTCCTGTCCCTGATCTAAATACTTCCATCGCATCAACTGATATGAGCAGCGTTACGACTTTGACAACCGCTAGTGAAGTGCCACGACGCCGATTGAAACGCATCGGCATGGCAAGCTTGGTTGCGCTGACCCTTCTTGCGGGCTGTGCAAGTTTCACTCCAAAGCCCGAGGCACTCGTACTGGAGCGGGCGCAAGCCCGATGGGCCTTGATGCTGGAGGGCGACGTGAAGGGAGCCTACGAATATCTGGCACCTTCCGTGCGCAAGCTGCTGACTGCTGACAAATATGTAACGCGCTTTGGCGCGGCAGCGACCCTGGACAAAGCGGCAGTCGTTGGTTCGAGCTGTGACAGCGAAGTCCGATGCGCTGCTCGCATCCGCGTCGAGCGTCCCCCCATCCTGGGCGGTCGCAAGGGCGACAAGATCAGTACCCACTTTGACGAAACCTGGGTCAAGGAAGACGGACAGTGGTGGCTGTTCATCCGCCTGTGACGCTGCCCGCGCAACAAAAACGGATCAATGGGAGAGGAGGGTGAAGCCAAGCAGCCATCAATCTGTTGCAAATACTCAACAACCGGGCGACGGGCCGTCTTGCGAACGCCCTCCCCGAACTTCCTTGTGCTACCATAAATAGGCGTTCTGACCATTCTTGGTTGCGCTTACTAACTTTTCAACTGGAGTCTTTGTATGAGAAAAAATATTCTCGCTTTGAGCATCGCTACCATGATCGGTGGGCTCGGTTTGGCTAGCGGTGCCAACGCTGGTTCGTTCCCGGGCGTGTTGGTCGGTACGACCGCGACCGTGCTGGAATTCAACGGCCGCGACGTCGGTCACCAGCTGATCGTGCCTTACTTCACGACCCAGAACGGTCAAGCAACGCTGATCAGCATCGTCAACCACGATCAAACCAACGGCAAAGCTGTCAAGGTGCGTTTCCGTGGTGCCGCCAACTCGGACGACATTTTTGACTTCACGCTGTTCCTGTCAAAGGGTGACCATTGGTCCGCCGCTGTCAGCCAAGGTTCTGATGGTCGCTCGGTTCTGAAGACCTCGGACAAGTCCTGCACGCTGCCCGCTTCCGTGGCCACCAATGCTGACGGTACCGCCTTCGTGACGGACCGTCTGCCGGCTTCCGCGTCCGCCGCCGACAAGGCGAAGGGTACCCGTGAAGGTTATGTTGAAATCTTCAACATGGCTGACGTTCCTGACAATGGACACACCGCTCCCCAGCCTGACCTTGCCAAGGCCATCACGCACGTGGCCGGTGTTGCTCCTTGTACGGCTGCCACCTTCTCCGGTCTGGCAACCTACGCCAACATCGACAGCACGGCTGAACTGGAAGCCCGTGGCTTCCGCGCCCCGACCACGGGTCTGAGCGGTGGCTGGACGATCATCGATGTGCCGAACAGCACCACGTTCTCCGGCAACGCCACCGCCATTGAGGCGCGTGTGGCTGCTGGTGGCGCTGCTGCCCCTGCTCGTATGGTGGTGTTCTCGCAGACTGGCAACGCCGTTGGCCAAGCATTGGCCGATTCGACGACCGCCGATCCGCTGCTGCGCGGCGCCGCTCCGAAAGTTGCACCGGCACAGTATGACCTGCCCGACCTGTCCACGCCGTACGTCGGCGCTGCAGCGTTTGCGCCTGTTGCTGGCGACACGATTCCCCTGGGCAATGCCTCGCGTCTGACGGCTGCTCTGGCTGTCCCGAACACGCAAAACGAGTTCGTGACCTCCACCGACATCGCTGCCAAGACGGACTGGGTGTTCTCCATGCCTACCCGTCGCTACAACGTGGCCCTTGACTACAGCGCAAGTCCTGCTGCTCGCGTGTTCTCGGACTTCACCACTGCCGCTGCTCCGAACAACATCAACTTCTTCACCGCAGCGAACACGTCTGTCGCCAGCGGTCAGATCTGCGTAACCGGCATCACGCCGAAGCAGTATGACCGTGAAGAGAACTCTCCGACGGTTTCCAACGACTTCGTGGTGTCGCCCGGTACGCCTGGCCAGCCGCTGAGCTTCTGCGGCGAAGTGTCGGTTCTGAGCTTCAACGATGCCGGCGGCAATTCGTCTCTGAGCAGCTCGGTGGCCCGCAAGGACATCGACTTCGGCACCATCCGTAACGGCTGGGCTACGCTGGCTCACCCCGGTCTCGCAGGTACGACTGGACTGCCGGTTCTGGGTGCTTCTTTCGTGAAGGCTTCCAACGCCGCCGCTAAGCCCGGTGTTGCCGCTAACTACGGCCTGACCTTCCCGCACAAGGTTGTCCGCTGATCGTCGATCAGAGGTTCGCCTGACATAGAAAAGGGCGGGAGTGATCCCGCCCTTTTTCATTCCTTCCGTCAAACGTTCCGGTTATGTTCTTTCTACGCTTTCCGATTCGTTCCAATTTCGCCCCGTTTCTTTTTCTCCTCGTTTTCTGGTGCACTTATTCGGCGTCCGCGCAGGCTCGGACGGGGATCCTGGCCGAAAGCCCTCAAGGTGTCAGCATCGATCTCTCCGATGTGGAGGCCGACGCACGGCGCCTGCCCGATGTCACGCGCCGCGCCGCGTTGTCGCGGGAACCCAACGTCAAAGAGCAGGCAACCGCCCTGCTGGTGCGGCGCGTCATGGCCGCTCAGGCCAAAGCGCAGCAATTCGACAAAGATCCGGTTCTGGCCGCAGAGGTGCAGATTGCGGTGGACCGCGTGCTGGCCGATGCTGTTCTCAAAGACATCGACCGGAAGTCCCGACCATCGGACACCGAGCTCCTGCGCTATGCAAGAACTCTGTATGACGCCGAACCTGAGCGCTTCAATGTCCCCGCACAAACCCGTGCCCGGCACATCCTGATTCCCCGCTCTTTGCCGGACGCTGGTGCCAAAGCGGAAGACATTCGCAAACAGCTGCTGAATGGTGGGAATTTTGAGCAACTGGCCCAACAGCACTCCACCGACTATGGCAGCGCTGCAAAAGGAGGCGATCTCGGCTTTTTCTCCAAGGGCGCGATGGTGCCTGAGTTTGAGGCAGCTGTGGATGCGCTGAAGATGCCGGGGGACTTGAGCCCGGTGGTTTCCACCCAGTTCGGCCTCCACATCATCCGCCTTGAAGCCCGCCGAGCCGCCCAGAAAAGACCGTTTGACGAGCTTCGTGACACCCTGGTGAACCAGGCGGCCAACAGTCTGGCCAACGAGGCGCGCCAGAAGGCGATCGAGGCCATTCGCGCCGACATCAAATACCACGATGCGGTCATCAAGGAGTTCGCCCAGCGGCAAGGGCAAACACCAGGCCCGGCAAATAGTCGATGAGGATTGGCATTTCGACCTCGCGACCGGTCCCGGCGCCCATGGCCCCAACGCCATATTGGGGCCGTTGAGAGCACCCGTTCGCCGACTATGAGCCGCATTCACCCCGAGACTCGGGGCTCCGGAGCCCTGTCAACGATCATTCAGCACCGTTGGATGCTCCGGAGTTTCATCTCCCGGGAAATTACCAACCGATACGCGGGCTCGGTTGGCGGAGTTGTTTGGGCCTTGGTCCATCCGCTCGCCATGCTGGCGATCTTCTCCGTCTTGTTTCAGACCATCTTCAAGGTCCGATTCCCGGAACTGGAGCGCTTTCCCTTTGTGGCATTCATGGCCATGGCCATGTGGCCATGGCTCGCGTTCTCTGAAGGTCTGAGCCGCGGAACCCAAGCCATTGTGGCCAATTCACCGCTGATCAAGAAGGTTGCATTTCCGCACGAGTTGGTCGTATATGCCGCTGTCGGTGCCGCGTTCGCGGTTCAGATGGCGGGGTATGCGTTCGTGTTGATCATGCTTGCTGTGCTGGGCTACGCCGTGCATCCGCTGGGGCTGGTCTGGTTAGGGGTATTCCTGCTGATACAGCTTGTCATGACAACGGGCCTGGCACTGGCCTTCGCGGCGGTTCAGGCCTTCATCCGGGATTTCGAGCAATTTCTCTCACAGGCGCTCTCGGTCCTGTTCTATCTCACCCCCATCCTGTATCCGATCTCGATGGTTCCTTCGCCGTTCCGTGAGGTCATGGACTTCAATCCACTGGTCCATGTCATCGAACCGATGCGCCAGGCACTCCTGTTTGGAACCACGCCTTCCTGGCTGAATCTGGCAGGGATGATCGTGTTCGCGGCATTGACCTTCTGGACCGGACGAAAGCTGTTCAACAGGCTATCGCCCCATTTTGAGGATGTGACGTGAGCCCAACCGAAGCCGTGCGCCGCGTTGAAGACTTGCCTGATTCACCTACGGAACTGCGTGACCAGGGTGATCCGCATTGCCTGATTGCCCTGCGCGGCATCGCCAAGGCGTATCCCTTGGTCGATACCGCCAGCCGCAAGGTCGGGGCGCTGGTCTCGCTGCTGTTCCAGCGCAAACCCTCCGCTCAGTACGTGGCGCTACAGGACGTCGAACTGGCCGTTTATCGGGGTCAGTCCTTGGGCCTCGTCGGGGTCAACGGCGCAGGAAAGTCCACTTTGCTGAAAATCATGGCGGGTGTCATCAAACCGTCTGCGGGTGAGATGGTGCGCAAGGGACGTGTCGGTGCCTTGCTGGAACTCGGTGCCGGATTTCACCCAGAGTACACCGGTCTGGAGAATGTGCATCTGGCCTGCTCGCTCATGGGTTTCAGTCCCGATCAGACACGCGAGCGACTTGACGAAATACTGGCATTCGCGGATATCGGTGACCATATTTATCAGCCTATCAAGCACTATTCGTCCGGAATGGTGGTCCGTCTGGGTTTCGCCGTGGCCACCACCTTGTCGCCGGATCTGTTGATCACCGATGAAGTGCTTGCGGTAGGTGACGAGTCTTTTCAGAAGAAATGCAGCCGCTGGATGGAACGCTACCTCAGCAACGGCGGTACCCTGATCCTGTGTTCGCACAGCATGTATCACATACAAAAACTGTGCACCCATGCGGCCTGGCTGCATGAAGGCGTGATTCGTGAATACGGCGCAGCAGGAGACGTCAGCCGCAACTACCTCGCATGGCACGAAGCGAAAAGCGCCGCCGAAGGCGCGAAGATGACCGACGTCACTCCCCGGGCCGGAAACGGCGCGGTCTATCACATTCAGGAAGTCTGGCTGAACGGACACGACACAGACCGGATTGCCCTGAACGCCGGTGGCGAATTGATCATCACCGGCACCGCGTATTCGCCCGATGGCCGTGACCCGGTAATCGCAACCAGCATCGTCAAACCCGATGGCGCACCAGTCTTCGGAACGTTTTCCGACATCGCCGGCTACCGTACCCACCCGGTGGCAAACGGACTGTCGGGCTTCGAGATCCGATACCCGAGCCTGCCCCTGTTGCCCGGAAGTTACCGGGTGCGTCTGCACGCCATGGACCCCGAAGGACTGCGTCTGTTTGACCATGTCGAGCGAACGCTTGACATCACAGGCACCGGCCGGCACATGGGCGTCTGCCTGCTTGACCATGAATGGCGCAAACCGACCCTGAACTCCGGCGGCAGACCGACGCTCTCATGACAAGGTCGGGAAAGTTTCGCCGCATGCTGCGCGAAGCCGTAGAACTCTTTCTTGTTCCGGGCATGGCCGCCTTTTTACCCTGGGGCCTTACGTTTCGCCTGTTTCGCTGGTTGAGCAAATATCCGTTTTTGTATGACGCAGACTGTCGCCTGGCTCTCGCGCACGCGTCGAAATGCATCCCGGTTGCCGATCCACAAGCCTGGCTCTTCGAGCGACGATTGACCACTCTGGTGGACCATGCCGACTGTTACCTGAGCCTCTCTCGCTCTGACGCCTGGATCCGCAAACACCTGCAAGTCGATGGCGAGTGGGCCGGGCCGGGACAGGCCGCATTGCTGTTGACCTTCCATTGGAGTGCCGGCATGTGGGGGTTGCGCCATGCCCGATCGGTCGGACTTTCGCCGCACATGCTTCTGGCCAAGGGGCCTCATGTCCCATCCCCCGCGGGGCTGTACGCCCGCTTGCGAACCTACGCGGTGGCCCGAGCAACCGGAAACGCGGCGTTTCCAGTCCCCGTTCGCAACGCTGCAGAACCCGAGAGAACTCCCTTCGACTTTCCCCGGATGGAGCGGCTCTACCAGGACAAGCACCAGTTGCTGGCGGTGATCGATGTTCCGCCGGACCAGGTCGGGGAAAGTGTCGCCGTCCGTGTGATCGGCCATCGCGCCCACGCGCCCATCCGGCTGCTCCGGGACGCCCGACAAAGGCAGATACCGATTGTGGTTTACCGGACCGGACTCGATTTGCGAACCGGCCGTCGTCGGCTGGTAATACGTAATATCCCGCCAATGCCCAACGAACAAGAACTGGCCGATGCGGTATTCCGCGAATTGAACGAAGCATTGGCCGAGTCCACGGCCGCCTGGCACTTCTGGGCGATTGCACCGCGCTTCTTCGCGAGAGGGTCACTGTGAATACCGCCACCATGGCGCCGAACCTGGCCCGGAACCCAGGCCTGGACTACTTGCGAACCGCCTCCATCCTGATCGTTCTTGCGAACCATGCCTTCATTGGCTTCTTTCTCCCCCTCGGAAAAGCCCAATGGAGCGGAATGACGGCCTATGTGAGCGCTTCAGCCATCATCTCGATCGAGTGGCTGTTTGTCCTCAGCGGGTATCTGATCGGCACGATGATGATCCGCAGCTTCGAAAAGCCAGGAACCTGGGCGCAACGGGCCCGTGACTTCTGGCTGCGTCGATGGTTCAGAACCTTGCCGAACTACTACCTGTTTCTGGCCATCAATGTGCTCCTCGTTGCCGTCGGAATAGGTCATGGACAATTCGACTGGACGTTTGTCGTGTTCTCCCAAAACCTGTATCAGGCCGAGAAAATTCCCCATTTCTTCGGCGAGTCCTGGTCACTGGCGATGGACGAATGGTTCTATGTCCTCATGCCGCTGCTGATCGGACTGGCGCTATTGGCGTTTCGCGCCAGAGTCGCAACCGCGTTCCTGTTTGCGGCCGCGGTGCTGATTGTCGTACCTATGGTTGCCAGGGCATGGCATCCGGTGCCCCCGGATTTCTTTGCCTGGGACGCCCAAATTCGCCGTTTGACGCTCTACCACCTGGACGCCACGGGATGGGGCGTATTGGCCGCCGCCGTGAACCGATGGGCTCCGCACTGGTGGAACCGGGCGGTAAACACCAGAGCCCTTCTGGGTATTGCCCTGATGATCGCGGGGCTGGCCATGGTCTGGCGGCTGACCGGTACGGGATGGACCCCCGGGCTGGCTGGCACCTTCATGAACACGCTTTCGACCACTTGCCTCGGATTGGGGACCTTGCTCGTCCTGCCAGCGGTGACCCGCTTGCCGCCGGTTGAAGGATGGGCAAACACTTTCATCGAACGGACCAGCCTGTACTCGTACAGCATCTATCTGGCCCATTTCCCCTTGATATTCGTACTGACAGCGGCGCTGAAACTCAACAGTGAAACCAGCGCCACGGTCCTGGCGGGTGTCACGGTCTTGTGGTTGACCTGCGTGTTTGCGCTGTCCGCCCTGGTTTTTCACGCCTTCGAAAAGCCGGTTTCCGATCTGCGCGAGCGGTTCACCAAAGCCGTCAGCGCATCGCCGTTCTGAAGAAGCAAAAATGGTCAGTCGCGCAATTCCAGTTGGAAGTCATCGAACCATGCTTTACCGGAGCCCTCCAGGATTGCCCCGACGTTGATGCGGTATGTGGACGGCAGAACTTTCAGGTCAACGCTGACACGCCGCCAATCCTGCTTGCCACTGAGCCGGTCGTCAAACATATGGTTGAACGACAGTATGCTGCCGTCCGAACGATTCATCTGGAAGATCAGGCCAACGGACGCGTCGGCTGCGGTATCGGTACGAACCATGGCCGAAAGACGAACGGTCTTGTTGACCCACTGCGGCTGTACCGGAATCAACTGGCGCAAATGGCCATAAATCTCCGGCCCATAACGCTCTACCCGCGCACTTGCCGGTGAGGAGTAGACGATCTCGGAATCCGCCACAAACCGGTAAGAATTGCCCGTGTTGTGCTCCAGACCCTCCCAGCCGACCAACCATCCACGGCTGTCAACCTCGGTGAAGGAAGCGTTGCGAATCTCGATCAGATTCGCAGGTTTTGCCGACTCGGTCGAGGCTGCGCCGCCACAGGCGCCCAGCAACAAGCACAACAAGACAGTGGAAGCGTGGACGTGGTGCGACATGGCTTTGGCAGAGGCGGTTGTGGAAGATTCGGAATTCTATGGGTCTGGGTAAGCCCCACCGAAAACCCGGCCCCTGGGCGGGGATAGGAAACCACCCCTATCCCAATAGGTAGCGTTAACTAAAAACGACCTCCCGCTTTCTTTACAGTTCATCCATGGAGTTCACTCGCAGTGAATCCAGTTCAATGTCAATCGCAACAAGGACAACACCATGGTCAAAAAAGTGCAGAAAGCCAGCCCCGCCAAGAAACCCGCCGCACCTTCGGCGGCCCATGTAAAAGACTCAGCCCAACAAATATGGGCAGCAGGTCTGGCGGCGTTTACCAAGGCCCAGAACGAGGGCGGCAAAGTGTACGAGACCCTGGTGAAGGAAGGTCTGGCGATTCAGCGCAAGACCCAGGCCGCTGCCGAAGAAAAAATCAGCGAGGCGACCAATCGCATGGCCAGCATGGCGACCGACATTACGACCCGGGCTACCGGTCGTTGGGACAAACTGGAGAACATCTTCGAAGACCGCGTCGCCCGCGCCCTGAACAAGCTCGGCGTTCCGTCGGCCAAGGATATTGAGGCGCTGATTGCCCGGATCGACGATCTCAACCAGAGCGTTCAGCAGCTGTCGGCCAAGCCGGCAACCAAGCCGCAGGCCAAACCGGTCGCCGGCGCGGCGGCAGTGAAGAAAGTGGCTCCCGCCAAAAAAGCGGCTCCGGTGAAGGCCGCGCCCGCCAAGGCAGCGGCTCCCCGTGCGGCGAAGAAGGCTGTCAAAGCCGAAGCAGCACCCGCCCCGGCCGCAGAGTAAGGTCCGTTGACAGCCGCCAGCGAAGCTCAAGGCGCTGGCGCTCAACTTTGCAGGGGGGCTCAGGCCCCCTTTGGTTTTGCTGCACTGCAACGCCAACACCGTCGTTGAAAGCCTAAACTGACACGTATGAACAAAGCCAACCCAAGCCGTTCACCCCGCATCGCACTCGCCCTTGCTGGCGGAGGGCCGTTGGGTGCGATTTATGAAATCGGTGCGCTGTGTGCCCTCGAAGAGTCTCTGGAAGGGTTGGATTTCAATGCGCTGGACCACTATGTGGGCGTGTCCGCCGGCAGCTTCATTGCCGCGGCCCTGGCCAATGGCCTGACACCGCGCGAACTGTGCGCGGGGTTCATCGAAAACAGTGACGAAAGCACGGAGGTATTTGATCCCTCGTGGCTGCTGAACCCGGCCTGGGGCGAATTTGCCCGCCGCGGCATCATGTTGCCCGGTCTGGTGCTTTCGGCCGCCTGGCGCCTGCTGGTGGAACGGCGTTCACTGATCAGCGCGCTGGAGCGCCTGGGGCCCGCGCTGCCGACCGGGGCGTTTGCCAGCGACGAAGTCGACCAAAGACTGACACAGTTGTTCACCCGTGAAGGGCGGACCAATGATTTTCGCCGTCTGCGCAGTCGCCTGACCCTGGTGGCGACCAATCTGGACAGCGGCGAAGCCGCCCCGTTCGGTGAGCCGGGCTGGGACCATGTTCCGATTTCGCGCGCGGTGCAGGCCAGTGCGGCCTTGCCGGGGCTGTTCCCTCCGGTAGAGATTGACGCCCATTACTACGTGGATGGCGCGCTCAAGAAGACCATGCATGCGTCGGTTGCGCTCGAGCAAGGCCTGGACTTGCTCTTGTGCCTCAATCCGCTGGTTCCCTTTGATGCGACTTTGCCCGTCTTGCCTGAAGTCATGAAGGCGGGGTTGCCTTCCGAGCGTCGCCGCATTCCCCGGATTGTTGACGGTGGATTGCCATCGGTGCTTTCGCAGACCTTCCGGACCATGATCCATTCCCGGATGGCGCTGGGGATGAAACATTACGAGCAGATTTACCCGGCGACCGATATCGTGTTGCTGGAGCCCGACCAGCGTGATCCGGAGATGTACCTGGCCAACACCTTCAGCTACAGCGAGCGGCGCCACCTGGCGGAGCACGCCTACCAGCAGACCCGCCACTACCTGCGAACCCGGCGCAGCATCCTGTCGGAGATCTTTGCCCGCCATGCCATTGCGTTGCGCGCTGACGTGCTGGATGATCCGCACCGCCACCTGGTGGCGCCTGTGCGGGCCAAAACGCGGATCGGCCAGGCGGTGGGTACTTTGCAGGAAAGCCTGGAAGATCTGCGACGGTTTGTCGCACGTCCCCGCGCGGCGGTGTGAGTGGCGTGCCCGCCGCATTGACCTAAAGCGCTTCGATCAGAGCCCGCCCGCCGACAGCAAGCCGCCTGTTTCCCACCGCCTTCACCTGCCTGCCACGATCACCATGGTAAAAAAAGCGCCCCGCCGAACGGCCGAACGGATTCTGGAAGTGACTTTGGATCTGTTCAACCGATTCGGTGAACCGAACGTCTCCACCACGCTGATCTCGTCCGAACTGAGTATCAGCCCCGGAAATCTGTACTACCACTATCCGGCCAAGGACGAACTGATCAACAGTCTGTTCGACCGCTACGAGCGCTCACTGAGCGAGTTGCTCAACGCCAGCGACAGTGTTCGCGACGTGGAGGACGCCTGGTTTTTTCTGCACACCCTGTTCGAACTGATCTGGCAATACCGCTTTCTCTATCGTGATCTCAACGACCTGTTGTCCAAGAACCGGCGGCTGGAGACGCATTTCCAGTGGGTGCTGAAAAACAAGACCCGCTCGATCCGCGCCATGCTCGATGCCATGAGCCGGCACGGTGTGGTCCATATCGATTCACGGGAAATGGATGCAACGTCAACGAGCATGGTGGTGTTGCTGACCTACTGGCTCAGCTATGAGTACGTTCGCGATCCCCGCCGCGCGCTGGAACCTGAAAGCGCCCAGCGCGCCCTGATGCGGGGCGCTCACCATGTGCTGAACATCCTGGTGCCTTATCTGGAGCCGGCGCAGCGCCAGCACCTGATGAGTCTTGTTTCTGCCTACAGCCAAGCTCCGGACTGACGAAGTCCGTTCGCTACGATATATGTAGCAATAAACGACCTTTTTACGCTGGGTATTGGCTGATTTATTTCGGAATCAGCCGAAACGGGCCGAAAACCGCTCCTGACCGATCACCAGCAGGCCGTCAAAGATCAGGCTGTCGACCAGCTCGAAGTTGACGGCCATGCTGGGGGCCATTTTCCAGCCCGCGCCACCGGTCATGACACACATCGGCTCGGCGCCGCAATGCTCCCGGACATGCGCCACCATGCGCTCTACCGCGCCCGCAATGGCGTAGGTGCCGCCACTGGTCAGCGCATCGCTGGTATTGGTGGGAAACTCCCGAACCTCGCCCGTCGGCACATGCAATCCGGCGGTGCCGGACTCCAGGGCGCGCAACATGATGCCATGGCCCGGCAAGATGAAGCCACCCAGAAACCGCCCCTCGGTGTCGATCGCTTCAACCGTCACCGCCGTACCGACCATTACCACCACCATGGGCCGGGCCATCCCGCCGGTCGCCCTCATGCGGGCCAGCATCCGATGGCGGGCCCCGATGATCGCCACCCAGCGATCCGCTCCCAGACGGGTGGGATGGTCGTAGCCATTGGTTACGCCCGCCTGCGCCGCCGATGAGACCACCCACTGCGGTGCGACGTCCCAGATTTCCATCTGTTCCTGGACCCGTCGCTTGACGGCCTCGCCCGCCACAATACAACCGAGCATCGCCTTCGGTGGTTGCAGACTGACCCAGTCCACATCGGCCAGGCGATCAATGTTTTCAAGAAACTCGACGCCCTGATGCAGGACAGCAGCGCCGGGTTCGGGTGCGTCATACAGGGCCCATTTGAGTCGCGTGTTACCAACGTCGATCGCCAAAAATGTCATGGCGTCATTATTGCGGGTTTGCCGTCGACTCCCAGCGGCGAAGAAACCCCGAAGCGGGCGATCTTCACAGCACCCCCAGCCAACAGGCGCGCTGAATTGCCGCCAGTTTGCTGTCCACCTTCAGTTTCACCATGGCATTGGCCAAGTGAAAATTGACCGTTCGCTCGGTGCATGCAAGATGTTGGGCGGTTTCTCTGGCCGTCATTCCGTCCAGCGCCCGCGCCAGGCATTCGCGTTCTCGCGGGCTGAGAACGCAGCGATCCTCGATCAGAGTCTTCTTGATCATGGGCCAGAAATTCAATACGGACCATGCGAGCAACGCGGCCTCGGCGCGGTGGTGAAACTCCCGCGGACTGAAGAGAAATACCTCGAAAGCCCGACCACCGACCAAAGGGAACTCGACCCTAACCGTGGTTTGGAAACCGTGTGCGAGCCAAAGGCGCCTCCAGCGGTGCTCCGCCAGTTGGGCCGACTGGGCGATGTGCTGCCAGGAAACCAGCGGCGCGGTGCGTTCGCGCCAAGGCGCCCCGAAATCGGTCGCGTCGGCCAACGCCCGAGCTGCTTCGCTCAGGCGTGGCGGATGTGCTGCCAGCACATCGCGACAATGAGCAGACCCAAACGGGTTCGGGCCCAGTACAACCAGTGCTTCCACCGCATGACCTCGCATGGCTGTCAGCCAATCGCTGAGCAGCCCGTCCAATACAACGCTGTCAAAGTTAACAGGGGTAGGCATGGGCGAGATCGGCAAAGTTGACACAATACCAAACAAGTTCCCCGATCCCGACTCGCAATGGCTGCTACCGACAACTCGCAACGGACCGACTTTGCGGAATTGCGCCGATCTGGCGAAGTCGCTGGCCAAAAGCTGCGGCGTGCTTTCGAACAAACGTTGACGGCGCCCGTTGAACCAATATTGCATGCATCCCCGCGTCGACTGAAACTGCTCGGTGCCTTCACTTTGGTTGGACACCCGCTGTTCTACTGGGCGTGGCACGTGATCTGGCCGCAGCCCTACGAGAATCTCCTTTTGCGGCTGGCGACCGCGCTGCTTGGGGTGCCATTGCTGTTGGATGCGGTATCTGGAAACCCCTCCAGTCCGCTGACCCGCAAGACGTTTGCGGTGGTCGCGTTTGTTCAGTTGCCACTTCTGTTCAGCTGGATGTATCAGATGAATGGGCACAGCACGATCTGGCTGGCGACTTTGTGCACCGGCGTTTTGATCTACTTTCACCTGACAGACTGGCGTATTGCTGCGGCCGGCTCTGTGATCGGCTGCGCATTGGGGCAGGTAAGCGCAACCCACTTTCCCCCGGGGGAGCATCTGGTCGTATTGGCGTTCGGATGGATCGCCGGACTGCTCCTGGGGCTTTCGGGCGCGAACCTTCGGCGAGAGCGCCTGACGCATACCCTGGCGACGATCGGGATCATGGCCCACGAGTTGCGAACACCGCTCGCGACGACCGCACTGGTTGGCGAGGCCCTACGGCAGGAAGCCCGCAGGACATCACCTGCGGGCCCACGTCCCCATCATCTTGAACGGCTTGCCGACCGACTGCTCGCGTTGGCTCGCTCGATGAATCACCATATCGACATGGAAATCGCCAATGCGCGTTTGCTGCACTTGCCAAAGCAAGTTGACGAAGTCATCGGAGCCGCCGAGATGGTCCGGGAAGTCGTCGAACAGTACCCTTTTCGGAGTACCCAGGAACGACAATGTGTCCTGATCAACCAGCAGACCGATTTTCGCTTTCGCGGATCACGGCGGCAGTTCCACCAGGTGCTGGACAACCTGATCGAGAACGCCATTCGCTCGTTGCTCACGGCAAGTTCGATCTTGCGACCCGGTGATCTGCGAATTGACGTATTTGTTCGAGGCGGGTTCGGCATTGTCGCCCTGGTGGACAAGGGTGTCGGCATGGATGCCGCCACACAGACGCGGGTCTTCGAGCCATTTTTCTCCACGGACCAGGGTATCGGGCATGGGCTGGGGCTGGCGTTCTGCCGAACTGTGTTGCAGGCGGCGGGCGGTACCATTCAGGTTCGCTCCCGGCCAGCGGCCGGAGCGGCTTTCATCCTCCATCTTCCGGCGATCTTGCCGCCGAACGGGGCTACAAAGGAGCATCGTTCGGAGGGTGATTGGATCCCTGGTTCTGGCAGCATTCACTGACATTCATGATGTTTCCCGTTTGCAAACGCCCCGGCACGGTGTTTTTTCTTGATGACGAGCCCGCTTATCTGGAAATGATCGCCGATGTTCTGCCGTCGGATTGGGATCTGCGGCTCTTCTGCCACCCGGAGGTTTGCCTGACGGCAATGAAGCATCAAATGGTCCAGTCCGATGCAGACGTCTGGTGTCACCGAGAGATCCTGGAGCGGTGGCGTAGTGGACACTCACTCGTCTCCGGCGTTCTGCAATACTGGAGGCGCGATGGAATCCGCCGCTATGGCCTCGGGCGGGTATGGGTTGTTGACTACACCATGCCAGCCATGAACGGGTTGCAAGCCGTGCAAGCGGCCAGGAGTGTGCCAGTGACAACGGTCTTGTTGACCG
Source organism: Burkholderiaceae bacterium (assembly GCA_016790575.1). Taxonomy (GTDB): domain Bacteria; phylum Pseudomonadota; class Gammaproteobacteria; order Burkholderiales; family Burkholderiaceae_C; genus JAEUOU01. The sequence goes on from JAEUOU010000021.1 coordinate 97,127, forward strand.
GTCGCGCCGATGAACATATCGCGATCGGCGGCTTCAATGCCGGACTGATCGACCAGTACATACCGAAACAGGCGAATGATATCGCCGACCGACTGGTCAAACTGGTTGAGATGGAGCTGAACAAAGCGCCCTCGGTGCTTGCGCCGATCTGGCACCAGTCATTGAACCGTGAGCAATTGAAGGTGCTGTCGGACAGGACGGTAGCGCAAGCCTTGGACGACCTGGTTCGGGAACAAAACTGGATCGAATATGTGCTGATCGGGCAGCCGTTTGGCCTGCTCGCGCTGGATGGCGATGGATCGGCGTATTGGATGCAGCTGGAGTTCTCGGAAGGGCTGGGTGACTTGGCCGAACTGGCGCGTCTGCATGGAATCGAGGAATCGCTGGTCATGCTCGTCGAGGCGGGAAGTGCCCTGTTCGACATCGAGTTGCGACTTTCATTGGCGGAAATCGGTGGGCGCATTCATCCGGCAGGGCGCCTCGGAGTTGGCGCCAGCGCTCCTGTCTACAGTGTGCAAGCCTTGGGGAACGATCTCTCGCCGGGATTCATGTCCAGCCTGGCGCGTTATCGCGATGTCCGTGCCAGTCGGGCCATCGAACACGTTCCTGACAATCACTCTTGTTTGCTCTGATTCGCCCTGGCACGTCTTGCGACCGGCCATTTCCAAGGTTGGACAACGGCGGCGATGGCACGCGCAACCGATGCGACATGGTCCAGCTCTGCCTGCGCCAGCCCTGCATGCAGGGTCAACCGCACCATTGCGCGATTACGGCTGGTCGCCGGCGCACAGAAAACCGCCCCGAATACGCCGCGCGCCTCCAATTCATCCCGCAAGACCATGGTGTCAGGCTCCGTCCCTGCTTCGAGGGCAATGATCTGTTCCGTTCCCTGGTGGATCGGGTAGCCCGCAGCCGACAACGCTTCCCGTAGCCAGCGTGTATTGTGGTGCAGGGCCGCGCGCGCGGAATTGGCATGGCGGATGACGTTAAGTGTTGCCGACAGGCCGGCGATCTCGTGGGGCAGCAGGCAGGAGCTGAACATGTTGGGGTAGCTGGTGCTCAGGACATAGTTGCGCATGGCGGTTGGCAAGCTCATGAAGCCCGCCCGACCGGCGAACGCTTTCGCTAGACTGGCGGTGACAAAGTGAACCCGCCCGGTCAAGCCGAGGTCACGGGTAAGTCCGGCCCCGGTCGGCCCGTGAGTGCCCAGTGAATGGGATTCGTCCACGAGCACCATGCTTGCTCCTTGCTCGGCGACATCCACAATCGCTTCAAGTGGGCAGACGGCCCCTGTGGTGCTGTAAACCGAATCGACGACAACCAGCCCCGGCCCCAGTTGCCCTAGCAATTTGGCCAAATGGGCGGGGTCGTTGTGGCGAAACGGGTGAGTCGGCGCGCCCGCGCGCCGCGCACCCTCCCATAGGGACGTGTGTGCGAGGCTGTCGATGAATACTGGTGTTTGCGGGTCTGCGATTGCTTGAAGCAGACCCAAATTGGCGTTGTACCCGGATTGGCAGAGAAGTCCGTCTTCGTGTCCGATCCAGGCCGCCAGCTCCCGCTCCAACTGCCGCGACGGGTGGTTGTCAAGCAGGAAGACCCCCGACTGAATCACGAAATCCGCGTCGCGGCGCAGATGGGCGGTCTGGGCTCCAATGATGTCCGGATGTCCAGTCAGATGGAGGTAGTCGTTGCCGTTTAGGCGAACCGCGTCGGCGCCGGCATCTCGGCCATGCAGGAGGGATCGACCACCCCACAACGTATTCCAGCGTCGGGTAAATTCCCTCTCGATGCGCGCTTCCAGATGTGCGCCAATTGCTGCGGACATCGGGCGGTTTTCCAAAATTGCGGCGGCAACTTTCATGGCGTACTCCGGAGTCATGACCTGATACTTCATTGAACCTTGGGTCTCGTCCGGCGATTGCGCCCCACCTGTCAGAACTGACAGGCTGTGCAGTTCCCTAAGCGTCGTAGTCGAACGCCAACACAAAACGCCAACAAAGTCATGCTTTTTTCAGCCCGGTGCCCTTTTGTTGGTCGGGCCGCCTGGGTTGGGAGAAGGGAGCCATACAAAATGATTACTCTGAAGTACCCTTCCACTCGTCAAAGGAACGCCGCCATGGGATTTCTCAGTTTCATCAAAGACGCCGGCGAAAAGCTGTTCGGCAGCAAAGAGGTCGAACAGGCTGCTGCTGCCGCCTCACCCTCACTCGATGAGCTCAACACCCAGGCAGCTCACGCGATCCGCGACTACATCGAGGGGCAGAACCTGGGGGTAACGGGGCTGTATGTGTCATTTGACGGTGCGTCGGGGAAAGTGACCGTCCAGGGCGAAGCGCCGACACAGGAGGCCAGTGAAAAGGTCACCTTGTGCTGCGGCAATGTCAGCGGCGTGAATGACGTCGAGAACCTGATGTCGGTGGCGGCCCCAGCCGATCCGGCCCAATACCATGATGTGGTTCGTGGCGACACCCTGTCGGCGATTGCCAGGAAGTTTTATGGCAATGCCAACAAATACATGGCCATCTTCGAGGCCAACCGTCCGATGCTGAGCCATCCGGACAAGATTTATCCGGGTCAGAAGTTGCGGATTCCGCCGCAGTCCTGAGCCGGGCGGCGCCCGGAGTTGCCGCAGGCGCGGGGGCAACCGCCTATCGCTGACGCCACGGCAGGCCGTGATGGCGCCAGCCGCCGACATGGCCCCTTTGGGCGTTTCCGTCGGGGTCGCCCTCGAACCCTTCAAGAATGTTGTAAGCCTCGATGCCGAGTTCGTGGGCCCGGCGTGCGGCGGCGATCGACCGCACGCCGCTACGGCACAGCAGGACGATTTTTTTGCCGGATGCCGCCAGGCGCACGAGGCTCTCGTCAAAGTCGGGATTGGCATGCATCCCGGGCCATTGTTTCCACGCAACAGCTTGCGCTCCGGGAACAAAACCGACCCACTCCCGCTCGGCGTCCGTACGAACATCGACCAGGATCGCGTGCCCGGCCTGCACCCATTCCCAGGCGAGTTGCGGCGAAACATCACCGGCATACCCCTCGGCGGTTCGAGGCAGCATCAGGGACTCGCTGCCAGCTTCGTGTCGCAAGCCGGATGCCCGGTTCGCGGGTACGGCTTCGTCCATTCGGCGCGGGTAGGGAAGTGCCAGTGATTCCATGGTGGCGACGAAGCTGGTCAGGTCCTTCCCCGCCAGGCGGACGTTTCCTGCTTTTTCGGCAGCGATGGTACTGCTCTGGCGGCCGTGATAGTCGTGGCCCGGCCATACCACCGTTTCGTCCGGCAGGCTCCAGAGTACGCGGGAAATGCTGTCGAAGAGCGCGCTGGCGCTTCCGGACTGGAAATCGGTTCGCCCGCAGCCGTTGATCAGCAAGGTATCGCCGGTGAAGACCTGGGGTGGCATTGCCAGACCACGCGGCTTCCAGAGAAAACACATGCTGCCGGCCGTGTGCCCCGGCGTTGCCAGAGCCTTGACCTGTTCCTCGCCGAACTGCAGAAAATCACCGTCTTCAAGCTGTACGGAGGCCGTGCTGATGTCGCAACCTGCCGGCGCTGCCGTTCGCGCGGCAGTATGTTCCGCAATCAGCCCCGCGCTGGTGATGTGGTCGGCATGGGCATGGGTTTCCACGGTCCAGCGCAGTTGCAAGCCGTATTGGCGCAGTGCCGCCAGATCGCGCTCCAGTTGTGCGTCCACCGGATCAATCAGCAGCGCCTCGCGGCTTTCCTCATCAAACAGGATGTAGGTGTAGGTGCTGGACGCTGGGTCGAAAAGCTGGATCGGGTTCATGGTCGTATCGCTTTCAAGCGAACTTCGCCAACATCTCGGCTACTTTTTCGGGGGGTTGATCGCCCTGTTCGATCATGCAGCCAACCATGGAGAAGAACGATTTGTCCAGGGCTTTGCGGGCGGCTGCCATCTGTTGGGCGATTTTCTCGCAGTCTGCGTCCTGGTCGATGAGCTTCTGCAGCCCCCGCAACTGGCCTTCCACCCGGGCCAGCCGGGCACAAAGTGCACGTTTTTTCTCGGCATCGACGATTCGGCTCATGGCGTGATTCCTTGCAGGTCAGGCGAACGATTTTGCATTATCGCGACCCGATGGCAGCCTCGGCCGTCAGTGACAGGAAAGCCCTTCTCGGCTAATATTGACGTTTACGTAAACGTCAATTTGACGCCGTCAGGCAAACCCCAGCGAATGCCCCTCCGGAGACACCCACATGACCGACCTGTCCGCAGAATTCAAGGCCCTGGCCAATTACCGCCCCACCCACAAGGTACGTTTTGTCACGGCCGCCAGTCTGTTTGATGGCCACGACGCGGCGATCAACATCATGCGCCGCATTCTGCAGGGTATGGGCGCCGAGGTCATTCACCTGGGGCACAACCGCAGTGTGGAAGAGGTCGTCACGGCCGCCTTGCAGGAAGACGTGCAGGGTATTGCGGTCAGCAGCTACCAGGGCGGCCACAACGAGTATTTCTCTTACATGGTGGATCTGCTGCGCGAGCGTGGCGGCGAGCAGATTCAGGTCTTCGGCGGCGGGGGCGGCGTGATTGTCCCCGAAGAGATTCGAGCGCTGGCCGCACGCGGCGTGCGCATTTACAGCCCCGAAGACGGTCAGCGCATGGGTTTGCAGGGAATGATCGGCGAGATGGTCATGCGCTGTGATCGGGATCTGTCTGGCCATGCACCGACCCAGACCAGTGCCATCCGTGGCCAGACGCCACAGGCCTGGCGGGAGCTGTCCCGATTGATCACCGCACTGGAGGCATCGGCGGGGGAGCATCCACTGGCTGCCGAACTCAAGGCCCAAGCCGCATCGCGGTTGGTGCCGGTTGTGGGCGTGACCGGAACCGGCGGTGCCGGCAAGTCGTCTCTGACTGACGAAATCATTCGTCGCTTGCGCCTTGATCAAGGCGACCGCCTGCGCATTGCGCTGATTTCCATCGACCCGAGCCGCCGCAAGAGTGGCGGTGCCTTGCTGGGTGACCGCATCCGCATGAACGCGATCGGGCCCTGGCAGGCCGGGCCCCGGGTGTACATGCGCAGCCTGGCCACGCGGGATTTCGGCAGCGAAATCAGCGCGTGCCTTCCCGATGTGATCGCAGCGTGCAAGGTGGCCGACTTTGATCTGGTGATCGTGGAAACATCAGGGATTGGTCAGGGCGATGCCGCGATCGTGCCGCATGTTGATGTGCCGCTGTACGTCATGACACCGGAATTCGGTGCCGCCAGCCAGCTGGAGAAGATCGACATGCTGGACTTCGCCGAGTTTGTGGCGATCAACAAGTTCGACCGCAAGGGAGCCTCAGACGCGCTGCGCGACGTGGCCAAGCAGGTACAGCGAAACAGGGAGGCCTGGAACACACCGGCCGAGCAGATGCCGGTGTTCGGCACGATGGCTGCCCGGTTCAACGATGATGGCGTTACGGCCTTGTACCAGTCCATGAAGCCGCGTCTGGCCGAACTCGGCCTTGCGCTGGAGACAGGAAGTTTGCCGGGGGTGAGTGTGCGCCACAGCACCAATCAGACCCCCATCGTGCCCCCGGCCCGGACCCGGTATCTCGCCGAAATTGCCGACACCGTGCGCAGCTACAAACAGCGCGCGCGGGCACAGGCCCGCCTGGCGCGTGAACTGCAGCAGTTGCGCGAGACGGCCCGCATGTTGCGCGAGGACGATGCAACCAAAGATGGCGCACTCAACACGGTGCTGCGACTGGCCGACCAGCGAGACGGCCTGTTGGAACGCGATGCGCGCCAATTGCTGTCGCAGTGGCCCGACATGGTCAAGGCCTATGCGGGTGACGAATATGTGGTCAAGATTCGGGACAAGGAAATTCGCACGGCATTGACCACCCTTTCGTTGTCTGGCACCCGGATTCGCAAAGTCAGCCTGCCGCAGTTCGAAGACCACGGGGAAATTCTCAAATGGCTGATGCTGGACAACGTGCCCGGCAGCTTCCCGTACACCGCCGGCACCTTTGCTTTCAAGCGCGAGGGGGAAGACCCGACCCGAATGTTTGCCGGTGAAGGCGACGCCTTTCGCACCAACCGCCGCTTCAAGCTGGTCAGCGAGGGCATGCCCGCCAAACGGCTCTCCACCGCCTTCGACTCGGTGACCTTGTACGGCCATGAACCGGATGCACGACCCGACATCTACGGCAAAGTCGGCAACTCCGGCGTCTCCATTGCCACCCTGGACGACATGAAGGTGCTGTACTCGGGCTTTGACCTGTGCAACCCGACCACCAGTGTGTCGATGACCATCAACGGTCCGGCGCCGAGCATTCTGGCGATGTTCATGAACACCGCGATCGACCAGAACCTTGACAAATTCAAGCTCGACAATGGCCGTGAGCCAACCCCGACCGAAGCGGCCAAGATTCGCGAATGGGTGCTGGCGAATGTGCGCGGAACGGTTCAGGCCGACATCCTCAAGGAAGATCAGGGACAGAACACCTGCATCTTCAGCACCGAGTTCAGCCTCAAGGTGATGGGCGACATCGCCAGCTACTTTGTGCACCACAACGTCCGCAATTTCTACTCCGTCAGCATCTCGGGCTATCACATTGCGGAAGCGGGCGCCAACCCGATCAGTCAGCTGGCCTTTACGCTGTCCAACGGTTTCACGTTCGTCGAAGCCTACCTGGCCCGTGGCATGCACATTGATGACTTCGCTCCCAACCTGAGCTTCTTCTTCAGCAACGGCATGGACCCGGAATACACCGTGCTCGGTCGCGTGGCGCGCCGCATCTGGGCGGTGGCGATGAAGGAAAAATACGGCGCCAACGAGCGCAGTCAAAAGCTCAAGTACCACATTCAGACCAGCGGCCGCAGCCTGCACGCGCAGGAAATCCAGTTCAACGACATCCGCACGACGCTGCAGGCGCTGATTGCCATCTACGACAACTGCAACAGTCTGCACACCAATGCCTTTGACGAGGCGATCACTACCCCCACCGAAGACAGTGTGCGCCGCGCCATGGCCATCCAGCTCATCATCAACCGCGAATGGGGCCTGGCCAAGAATGAGAACCCCAACCAGGGCGCTTTCATCATCGAGGAACTCACCGAACTGGTCGAAGAGGCGGTGTTGTCCGAATTCGAAAAGATTGCCGAGCGCGGCGGTGTTCTGGGCGCCATGGAAACCGGCTACCAGCGCAGCAAAATCCAGGAAGAGAGCATGCACTACGAGATGCTCAAGCACACCGGCGAGTACCCGATCATCGGTGTGAACACCTTCCGCAACCCCAAAGGTGATCCGGTGCCGGAGCACATCGAACTGGCGCGCTCCACGGAAGAGGAAAAACAAAGCCAGCTCGCGCGTCTGGCCGATTTCCATGGCCGCCACGCGGCCGAGGCGCCCGTGCAACTCAAGCGCTTGCAACAGGCCGTCATCGACAATGGCAACGTATTTGAGGTCCTGATGGACGCCGTGCGCTGTTGTTCGCTGGGCCAGATCACCAATGCCTTGTTCGAAGTCGGCGGGCAGTACCGCCGCAGTATGTGACTGCCTGCAAATGCCATCGCGGTGCGGATCGCCGGGGCTACAATGCCCATAACATGCCTGGGGGATTTGACATGCAGCGAATCTGGAAGCCGATCCTGAGTTGTCTACTCGGGGCTCTGATCCATTTGCCCGGGTTGGCGCAGGCGCCGGTGGCGTCCGCCCCGGCCCGGCCGGCATCCGCAGTCGACCTGAACAGCCGTCTGAAGGCCATTGAAGCCGAACCCCGCCAGTTCGAAGCCAGTTACAAGATCGGTCGCAAGGCTGCCGCCGTCTGTGCGAACTGTCATGGCGAAGGGGGCAACAGCCCACGTTCCGACACCCCCAATCTGGCGGGCCAAAATACTGCCTACCTGCTTGATCAGGTGCGGCAGTTCTCCGAAGGGCGCCGCAAGAACGAGTTCATGGAAGGCATCATGCGCGCCCTCAGCGTCGATGAGAAGATAGGCGTCGCGATCTTCTATGCGAACCAGACCGTGGTCCACAAACCCGCTGCAGACGCGGCCTTGGCTGCCAAGGGAAAGAGCTATTACGACCGGACCTGTTTCCGTTGCCATGGCGAACTGGGCATGGGCAGCGAGAAGTTTGCCCGGGTTGCCGGTCAGCAAAAAGACTACCTCGCCGCGCAGTTGCGACGCTACCGCGAGGGCAAAGGCCCACGCATCGATCCGCTGATGGCGGCAAACGCGCGCAACATGACGGATGCTGACATCGACGCCGTGGTGGCCTATGTCAGCTCCATGAAGTAACGATCTCCACGGGGTCCGTTGGCACGCCGGGAAGACACGCGCCGCACACGGCAAGCGCCCGGCGCAGTACGACGGCAGCCCGCCATGGCTGTGCGGCCATGCTGCCTTGGCGGCGCAGCTTGCTGGAACGCGGTGAATGCTTTGGATCGGGCGAGCTTGCCGAGAGTGACCATCACCCCACAATGACACGGCAAACCGATCCATACACTCGTTCCCCCGGCTTTGTGCTGCTGCTGCGGATGACACGGCCCGGCTTTCTGGTCATCACCGTGATTGCCTGTCTGTTGGGACTGTCGTCGGCGGCGGCATGTGGTTGCGGGTTTGACGGCTTGCGCGCGGTCGGCACCGTCGCGCTGGCGGTGCTTGCCCACGCGGCGGCCAACGTGCTCAACGACTACGAAGATGCCCGCAACGGCGCTGACGCAGCCAACACGGAAGGCCTTTTCCCGTTTACCGGCGGCGCGCGGCTGATTCAGAACGGGGCGGTCACGGCAGCGGATACCCGTCGCCTGGCGGCGGCATTGCTGCTGGTCCTGGTGCCCGGCGGATTCCTGCTTGCGTTCCATAGCGGCGGTGGTCTGGTACTCGTCGGTATCGCCGGACTGGCCCTGGGCTGGGCCTATTCGTCGCCACCCTTGCAGTTGATGTCACGCGGGCTGGGCGAGTTGGCGGTCGCCGCCGCCTGGTGGCTGGTCGTGATCGGCGCCGACTACAGCCAGCGGGGGCAATTTTTTGTCATCCCCGCGTCGGTGGGATTGGGCTACGGCCTGCTGGTCGCCAACATTCTGCTGATCAACGGTCTGCCGGACGCGCGTGCCGACGCTGCGGTGGGCAAACGTACGCTGGCGGTGCGCCTGGGCCCAACTGGCGCCGCCTTGCTTTTCGCGTGGCTTGCGCTGCTGGCCCATGGCTGGCTTGCCCTGTCGGTGTGGTTGCTGATTCCCCCGGTGGCGGCTTTGGGGGGGCTGGTGTCGGCGCCTTTGTCCGCGGCAGCCGCGGTGCTGATGTGGCGCCGCCGGCATGCCCCGTCACGTTTGCGTCCGGCCATTGTGCTGAGCATTGGCGCGGCGTCGCTGCATGGATTGGGCATGGCTGCAGGCTTTTTGTCGATGGCCCTGCGCGGATGAAGACCCCGCTGGCCGTCGGCCTGTAAGGCAATGCAACACTTGCCATGGTCCAATCGGCCGGTCGGCAATTGGCCGGCGACAATGTGGGCTGAGCCCATGACTGTGCCCGTGATTCGGCGTGCCTGACTTTGGCTGGCAAGCGCGCGGATTGCGGCAGGAACATCACAATGAAACGAGTAGACGACTTCCGCCTGAATTTCGGCGGCCAGGAACTGGTGCCCATCATCGTGGGTGGCATGGGCGTGGACATTTCCACGGCGGAGCTGGCCCTGGAAGCCGCGCGGCTGGGTGGCATCGGCCACATCTCCGACGCCATGATCACCGACGTGTCGGACCGGCGCTTCGACACCAGCTTCGTCAAGGACAAGACGAAGTTCTACAAACACAACATCGACAACAGCGACAAGTCGACCGTCAAGTTCGACCTGGGCCATGTGGCCGAAGCCACCCGGCTGCACGTGGGCAGGACCATGGAGGCCAAGCGTGGTCCGGGCATGGTGTTTGTCAACTGCATGGAAAAGCTGACGATGAACGCCCCGGCCGACACGCTGCGGGTGCGCCTGTGCTCGGCGCTGGACGCCGGCATCGACGGCATCACACTGAGCGCCGGCCTGCACCTGGGATCGTTTGCGCTGATGGAAGACCACCCGCGCTTTCGCGACGCCAAGCTGGGCGTGATCGTGTCGTCGCTGCGCGCGCTGCAGCTGTTCCTGCGCAAGAACGCACGGCTCAACCGCCTGCCCGATTTTGTGGTCATCGAAGGCCCGCTGGCCGGCGGCCATCTGGGCTTCGGCATGGACTGGGCCGAGTACGACCTGGCCACCATCGTCACCGAAATCGCCGCATGGCTCAAACAGGAGCAACTGCCGATTCCGCTGGTGGCCGCCGGCGGCATCTTCACCGGCAGTGACGCGGTGGCTTTTCTGGAGAACGGCGCCGCCGCGGTGCAGGTGGCCACACGCTTCACCGTGGCCCGGGAATGCGGCCTGCCGGAAGACGTCCAGCAGGAATACTTCAAGGCGAACGAAGAGGACATCGAGGTCAACACCGTCTCGCCCACCGGCTACCCGATGCGCATGCTCAAAAGCTCACCGGCCATCGGCTCGGGCATCCGCCCCGGCTGCGAGTCATACGGCTACCTGCTGGACGCGAAGGGCAACTGTGCCTACATCACCGCCTACAACCGCGAAATCGCGCTGCATCCGGACAGCAAGAACATTTCGGTGATGGACAAGACCTGCCTGTGCACCCACATGCGCAACTTCAAGTGCTGGACCTGCGGCCACACCACCTACCGCCTGAAAGACACCACGCGGCGGCTGGACAACGGCGACTACGAACTCCTCAGCGCCGAGCACATCTTCCGCGACTACCAGTTCAGCGTCGACCACCAGATCGCCCTGCCGGCGTGAGCGGGTCGGTCGCCCGGCACCCGCAAAACGCCGAACGCCGAACGCCGAATTGCTATTGATTTGGAAGTTCAGATGACCATTTGACGCTGGGTATCGGCCCAAAACACTCAAAAACCGGGTGTTTCAGCCCTCCAGCACCCGCACCTTGACGCTTTTGCCCTTGATGCGGCCCGCATTCAGGCGGCTGGCGGCCTGGCGGGCGATGGCGCGGTCCACCGCCACGTAGGTGGACCATTCGTTCACGTTGATCTTGCCCACCTGCTCGCGGGTGTAACCCAGATCGGCGGTGAGGGCCCCCAGCACGTCGCCGGGGCGGATTTTCTCCTTGCGCCCGCCCTGGATGTGCAGCGTGACCATCGGCGGCACCAGCGGACCGTCGCCGGAGGGCGTCAGCTCAGTCAGCGCATGCCAGTCGGATTCGCGCCCCTGCAGCTGCTCGATGCGGCCCACGTAACCCATCTCGGGCAGGCTGGCCAGGTTCAGCGCCAGCCCGCTTTCGCCCGCGCGGCCGGTGCGGCCGATGCGGTGGATGTGCACCTCGGGGTCGGGCGTCACGTCGACGTTGATGACGGCCGCCAGGCTGGCAATGTCCAGCCCGCGGGCGGCCACGTCGGTGGCCACCAGCACCGAGCAGCTGCGGTTGGCAAACTGCACCAGCACCTGGTCGCGCTGGCGCTGCTCCAGCTCGCCGTACAGCGCCAGCGCACTGACGCCCTGCGCCCGCAGCACCTCGGCCAGGTCGCGGCACTGGGCCTTGGTGTTGCAGAAGGCCAGCGTGCTGGCCGGGCGGAAATGGTTCAGCAGGCGGCTTACCGTGTGCAGCCGCTCGCCGTCGGTGACTTCGTACCAGCGCTGTTCGATCTTGCCGCCCGCGTGCTGGGTCTCGACCTTCACGGTCAGCGGCTCGCGCATGAACTGCTGGGCCAGGCTGGCGATGCCCTCCGGGTAGGTGGCCGAAAACAGCAGCGTCTGGCGCTCCTTCGGGCACTGGCGCGCCACGGTGACGATGTCGTCAAAGAAGCCCATGTCGAGCATGCGGTCGGCCTCGTCCAGCACCAGGGTGTTGAGCGCGTCCAGTTGCAGGCTGGCGCGCGCCAGGTGGTCCATCACGCGCCCGGGCGTGCCGACGACGATGTGCGCGCCGTGCTCCAGCGAAGCCAGCTGCCCGCGAAGCGGCACCCCGCCGCACAGGGTGACCAGCTTGATGTTGTCCTGCGCCCGCGCCAGCCGGCGGATTTCGGCGCTCACCTGGTCGGCGAGTTCGCGTGTGGGGCACAGCACCAGCGACTGCACGGCAAACCGACGCGGGTTCAGGTTGGCCAGCAGCGGCAGCGTGAACGCACAGGTCTTGCCGCTGCCGGTCTTGGCCTGGGCGATCAGGTCCTTGCCCAGCAGCGCCGCCGGCAGGCTGGCGGCCTGGATCGGGGTCATGGCGAGGTAGCCGAGCTGCTGCAGGTTGGCCAGCGTGGCGGGCGGCAGCGGCAGGCGGCTGAAGTCCGTGGAGACTGTGGTGGTGGCGGCGGGAGGTGAAGAAGTCATCCCCGATTATCGGCACCCGGGGATTCGCCTGCCCTGCAGCGCTCCGGCGCGGGGCGCCGGCAGGCTGCCGCGGTGACCGCACTGTGGCAATTCACCAGGGCAGCGGCTGCCCCCGGTAGTCGAAAAAGCCGCCGCTTTGCGCGGGGGTCAGGCCCGCCAGCACCGTCAGCAGCTCCCCGGCAGCGACCGCAGGTGACCGCACCGTCAGCCCGGCCTTGGCGAACGGCTGGCTCAGGGCCGTGTCCACCGTGCCGGGGTGCAGTGCCACGCAGACGGCCTGCCGGTTGCGCCGGGCCAGTTCGATGGATGCGGTCCGGACGATCTGGTTCAGAGCCGCTTTGGAAGCGCGATATCCGTACCAGCCGCCCAGCGCGTTGTCGCCGATGCTGCCGACCTTGGCGGAGAGAAAACCCGCCACGCACGGCCCGGTGCGCGCCAGCAGCGGGAAGAAATGCTTGACCACCAGCGCCGGGCCGATGGCGTTGACCGCGAAGCAGTGCGCCAGCCAGGCGGGATCAATTTGGGACCAGCTGCGCTCGGGTTGGGCGGGCCGTTCGCCCGCTGGCCCCGGAACCGCACCGTGCAGAAATCCGCTGGCCACGATCAGCGTGCGCAGCGGCATCTCTTGTGTATCGATGGCCTCGGCCACCCACTGCGCCGCCCGGGCCAGGGTGGCCTCGTCGGTGTAGTCCAGCGCCGGCGTGGTGCGGCGACCCAGCGCCAGCACGGCCGGTGCGGCGTACCCCGGTGTTGCGGGTTGGCGCAGACCGGATACCAGCGCCGCACCGAGGCCGCCGCCGGCGCCGATGACCAGGGCCAACCCCGCGTTGACCTGTTCGTTCACACGCACGTTCTCGAAAAACAATAGCAAAAAGTGACCATTTGACGCTGGGTATGGGCTGAAAAAGGCGAAATCTTCAGGATTTCCGTCCTGGAGGGTGCGCGGCAGCATGCGCAACACCATCGAAAGATACCGCACCAGGCGTTTCTGTGGGCCTGGCCGCGGCCAGGGGTGCACGAGGCGGTTTTGTGCCGCCATGCTGCACTGTCATCCAGTCCGACGAAAATCGGGCCATGCCCATCCTGCCCCCTTTCATCGCGCCCCAGCGCTACACCGATGCCGCGGCTGCCGTCGCGCAGGTTCAGTCCATTTACCAGGCCAGTCTGGCCCACCTGCGCGAGGCCATGCGCCGCTTTGTGGCCGGCGAGCCGCTGCCCGGCCAGACCGACGCCCGGGTTTTGCCCCGTGTGCGCGCCTGTTACCCCTTCGTGCGGGTGCAAACGGCTTCCATGGGGCACGGCGACTCCCGTCTGAGTTACGGTTTTGTGGCCGGTCCGGGCCGGTTTGAAACCACGCTTACCCGTCCGGATCTCTATGGGCCGTATTACCTGGAGCAGTTTCGCCTGCTGCTGGCCAATCACGGCGCCGAATTGGAGGTGGGCACCAGCAGCCAGCCGATCCCGGTGCATTTCAGCTTTGCCGAGCACGACCATGTGGAGGGCTCGATGGGTGCGGCCCGGCGAGCGCAGATGCGCGACGTGTTCGATCTGCCGGATCTGGCCGCGATGGACGACGGCATTGCCAACGGTACCCATGTGCCACGTCCGGGAGAGGCCCAGCCCCTGAGCCTGTTCACCGCGCCGCGCGTGGACTACTCGCTGCAGCGCCTGCGCCATTACACCGGAACCGCGCCGGAGTGGTTCCAGAACTTCGTCCTGTTCACCAACTACCAGTTCTACATCGACGAGTTCATCGCGCTGGGCCATGCTGCCATGGCCGACCCGGCGAGCGAGTACGTCGCGTTCGTGGAGCCGGGCAATGTGGTGACGCGGCGGGTGGGGCTGCCTGCCGAGGCGAATGACGGGTTCGGCCAGGCACCTTCCCGACTGCCCCAGATGCCCGCCTATCACCTGATGCGCGCCGACCGCACGGGCATCACCATGGTCAACATCGGTGTCGGCCCGGCCAACGCCAAGACGATTACCGACCACATCGCCGTGCTGCGTCCGCACGCCTGGATCATGCTGGGCCACTGCGCCGGCCTGCGCAACAGCCAGCAACTCGGCGACTATGTGCTGGCCCACGGCTACGTGCGCGAGGACCATGTGCTGGACGAGGAACTGCCGCTGTGGGTGCCGATTCCCGCCCTGGCCGAGGTGCAGGTGGCGCTGGAATCCGCCGTCGCCGAGGTCACGCAGCTCCAGGGCCACGAACTCAAGCGCGTGCTGCGCACCGGCACCGTGGCCAGCACCGACAACCGCAACTGGGAGCTGCTGCCCGACAACACGCCCCAGCGCCGCTTCAGCCAGAGCCGCGCCATTGCCCTGGACATGGAAAGCGCGACGATTGCCGCCAACGGCTTTCGCTTCCGGGTGCCCTACGGCACGCTGCTGTGCGTGAGCGACAAGCCTCTGCACGGCGAGATCAAGCTGCCGGGCATGGCCAACCATTTCTACCGCGAGCGGGTCAACCAGCACCTGTTGATCGGCCTGCGCACCATCGAGCGCCTGCGCGAAGCCGGACTGGACCAGTTGCACAGTCGCAAGCTGCGCAGTTTTGCCGAGGTGGCGTTTCAATAGGGCTGGGACCGGCCCCGAGAGGCAGCGGAAGAGCTATCATAAATATAGCGGAGAACGACCGTTTTACGCTGGGTATGGGCCGAAAACGTGCAGAACTGCGGGGAAAACGCTTTCAGGGGGCGCTGGCCATCACTTCGCCCATGCGGATCGCACGGGCCGGTGCCCACTCGGGGTTGAAACGCAGCGGCGCGTGCGGCCACAGCATCACCACGGTCGAGCCGAGCAGGAAGCGACCCATTTCGGCGCCCTGGGCCAATTCGACGGATTCGGTGTCGTAGCGCCACTCGCGCAATTGCCCGGAGCGGGGCGGGTTGACCACGCCGTGCCACACCGTGGCCATGCTGCCGACAATGGTGGCACCGACCAGCACCAGAACAAACGGACCGTGTGCGGTGTCGAACACACAAACGACCCGCTCGTTGCGGGCAAACAGGCCCGGCACGCCGCGCGCCGTGGTGGGGTTGACGGAGAACAGCGCGCCCGGCACATGGATCATGCGCGTCAGACGGCCGGCACATGGCATGTGGATGCGGTGATAGTCCTTGGGGCTCAGGTACAGGGTGGCGAAGTGGCCGTTGTCGAAACCTGCGGCGAGTGCGGCGTCACCGCCCACCAGCGCGGTGGTACTGTAGGAGTGGCCCTTGGCCTGGAAAATCTGGTCTTTCTCAATCGGCCCGAACTGGCTGATCGCGCCGTCCACCGGGCAGACAAACGTGGCCTGCGCCAGCGGGCGGGCGCCGTCGCGCAGGGGCCGGGTGAAAAATTCGTTGAAGGTCGGGTAGGCGGTGATGTCGGGCTGGGCCGCCTCGGCCATGTTGACCCCGTAACGTGCCACAAAGCGGCGGATGGCGGCATGGGTCAGCGACCCCCCCTCGGCGCGGGCAAAGCGGCCGGCCAGCGCGGTCAGCGCCTGCTTGGGAAGAAAGTATTGCGGCAGGACGGCCAGGCGATCGGACATGAAAGCGACCCGGGTGGGGAACGATGGGCGCGATTCTATCGCCGGGGCTGCGATGGCGGCCGCGCGCCGAGGACCCGGTTTCCTGTCTCCCCGGGGAATGGTGGAGGAGGTCTTGACAAATAATAAGCATACATATCAAATGTGCACTTATTAAATTCCACCCCCATCGAGGAGAACCATGACCCGCTCAACCCACAACACGCTGCCGGTGCTGGTGTCCGGCGGCGGCATCGGCGGCCTGGCCGCCGCCCTGGCCCTGGTGCGCCAGGGCTTCCAGGTGCAGGTGTTCGAACAATCGGCCGAGATCGGCGAAATCGGCGCCGGCATCCAGCTCGGCCCCAACGCCTTCCACGCGTTTGACGCGCTGGGCGTGGGCGACAAGGCGCGCGGCCGCGCGGTCTACACCGACTACATGGTGATGCACGACGCACTCGACGAGTCGCTTGTGGGCAAGATCGAGACCGGCGAGGCCTTCCGCCAGCGCTTCGGCAACCCCTATGCGGTGATCCACCGCGTGGACATTCACTCCTCGCTGCTCGAAGGCGCGGTGGAAACCGGCCGCGTGGAATTCTTCACCAACACCCGCATCGAAAAAATCGAGCAGGACGACGCCCGCAAGACCGTCACCGCGATCGACCAGAACGGCAAGCGCTGGGTGGGCCAGGCGCTGATCGGCGCCGACGGCGGCAAGTCGGTGGTGCGTGCGCAGTACGTGAACGACCCGCCGCGCGTGACCGGCCATGTGGTCTACCGCGCCGTGGTCGACCAGGCCGACTTCCCCGATGACCTGAAGTGGAACGCCGCCAGCCTGTGGGCCGGCCCCAAGTGCCACCTGGTGCACTACCCGCTGCGGGGTGGCGAGCAGTACAACGTGGTGGTGACCTTCCACAGCCGCCAGCAAGAGCAATGGGGCGTGACCGACGGCAGCAAGGAAGAGGTGGAGAGCTACTTCCAGGGCATCTGCCCCAGGGCGCGCCAGCTGATCGAACTGCCGAAAACCTGGCGCCGCTGGGCCACCGCCGACAAGGAGCCGATCGGCACCTGGGTGTTCGGCCGCGCCACCATCCTGGGCGACGCCGCCCACCCCACCACCCAATACATGGCCCAGGGCGCCTGCATGGCGATGGAAGACGCGGTGACGCTGGGCGAAGCCCTGCGCGTGACGAACAAGGACTGGGACGCCGCGCTGCAGCTCTACCAGAAGAACCGCGTCACCCGCACCGCGCGCATCGTGCTGTCCGGCCGGGAGATGGGCCGCCTGTACCACGCCATGGGCGTGGAGCGGCTGATCCGCAACTCGCTGTGGAAAGGCCGCAGCCAGGAGCGCTTCTACGACGCCATCGAATGGCTGTACGGCTGGAATGTGAACAATTGTCTCGCCCCCGAAGCGGCCTGACGGCCGCCTCCCCCGTCCGGGGGCAACGCCAGCGGCCCGGCAAAGCCGGTTCCGCGGCGTTTCTGGCCCGGCGCAGCGGCCCGCCTGCTTCCTATCCCCATCCCTGACAACTTTGCACCCACCGGAGACACCCCATGCACGACCTTGGCCGCCTCGAAGACCTGCCGCAGGACTACCGCGACGAACTCACGAAACTCAACCTGGTGCCGCTGTGGCCCAGCCTGCGCGCGGTGCTGCCGCCCGGGGTGCCCACGCGCAAGACACAGCCCACGTTCTGGGCCTATGACACGCTGCGCCCGTTGCTGATGCGCGCCGGCGAGCTCACGCCGATGGAAAAGGCCGAGCGCCGTGTGCTGGTGATGGCCAACCCCGGCCACGGCCTGGAAAAGATGCAGGCCAGCGCCGCCATGTACCTGGGCATGCAGCTGCTGCTGCCGGGCGAGTGGGCGCCCAGCCACCGCCACACGCCCAACGCCGTGCGCATGATCGTCGAAGGCGAAGGCGCCTGGACCACGGTGGACGGCGAAAAATGCCCGATGGCACGCGGCGACCTGATCCTCACGCCCACGGGCCTGTGGCATGAACACGGCCACGACGGCGACCAGCCCGTGGTCTGGCTGGACGTGCTGGACCTGCCGCTGGTGTACTTCATGGAAGCCTCCTACGTGATCGGCGGCGAGCGCCAGGACGTGAAGCCCAGCCGCGGCGACCGCGCCTGGAGCCGCGCCGGCGTGGTGCCCAGCCCGGTGTTCGAGCGCAGCAACAAGCGCAACCCGGTGCTGCGCTACCCCTGGGCCGAGGCCCGCGCCGCGCTGCTGGGCCTGGCGGCCGACCAGCCGGACCTGGACGCGGTGCAGGTGACCTATGTGAACCCCGAGACGGGCGAAGACGCCGAGAACATCCTGGGTTTCTATGCGCTGATGCTGCGCCCCGGCCAGACGCTGCGCCTGCCGGCGCGCTCACCCGCGCAGGTGTTCCACCTGATCGAAGGCCGCGTGCAGGCGCAGATCGTGGACAGCACCTTCACGCTGGCCGAAGCCGACACCTGCTGCGCACCCGGCTACGAAGCCGTCACGCTGACCAACCTGAACGCCGACGCGCCCTCGTTCGTGTTCATCGCCGACGAATCGCCGCTGCACCGCAAGCTCGGCGTCTACGAAACACGATGACCCCCTGAGCCGCGCTTCGCGCGTCACCCCCCTGCAAGGGGGGCGGCACCAGCGGCCTGGCAAAGCCAGTTCCGCGGTGCCCCTGACCCCACACACCTCCGCAACGAACCATGACCACCTACCTGTTTCCCCCGCCCGCCGTTCCCTCCCTGCCCATCCTGGGGCGCGACGAGCGCTTCCCCATCAACCGCCTGTTCTTTGTCGGCCGCAACTACCACGCGCACGCCGTCGAAATGGGCAAGCCGGTGGACAAATCGGTCGAGCGGCCGTTCTATTTCACCAAGGCGCCGCAGACGCTGACGCCCTCCGGCGCCACCGTGGCCTACCCGCCCGAGACGAAGAACTACCACTTCGAGATGGAACTGGTCGTGGCCATCGGCGCCGCCGGCTTCCGCGTGAAGGCCGACGACGCGCACACCGTGATCTACGGCTACGCCGCCGGCCTGGACATGACCCGGCGCGACCTGCAGCTGGTGGCCCGCGACAAGGGCCGCCCCTGGGACCTGGGCAAGGACGTGGAGCAGTCGTCGGTGTGCAGCGCCATCGTGCCGATGCAAGGGCAGATCGTGGACCGCGGCGCCATCGCGCTGGAAGTGAACGGCGAGACCAAACAGGTGTCCGACGTGGACAAGCTGATCTGGAACGTGCGTGAAATCATTGCCGACCTGTCCCTGTTCTACCACCTGGTGCCCGGCGACCTGATCTACACCGGCACCCCGGAAGGCGTGGGCGCCGTGCTGCCGGGCGACCGCATCACCGGCCGCGTGGCCGGCGTGGCCGAGGTCGCGCTGACGGTGGGCAGCCCGGAATAAGTCCGGCGACAATGGGCGCATGACTGCACCCTTGATCGACGTCAGCCACCTGCGCAAACGCTACGGCGAGGCGGTGGTGGTGGACGACGTGTCCTTTCACATCGCGCCGGGTGAATGCCTGGGCGTGATCGGCCCCAACGGCGCCGGCAAGACCACCACCATCCGCATGGCGCTCGGCCTGGCCACACCGGACGGCGGCGAGGTGGCCTACACGCTGGACGGCACCCGGCGCACCATGCCGGGCGACGCGCTGGCCATCAAGGCGCGCCTGGGCGTGGTGAGCCAGTTCGACACGCTGGACCCGGATTTCAACCTGTCCGAGAACCTGCTGGTCTATGGCCGCTATTTCGGCATGAAGGACGCCGCCATCCGGGCGCGCATTCCCCGGCTGCTGGAATTTGCCGCGCTGAGCCACAAGGCCGAGGCCAAGCCGGGCGAGCTGTCGGGCGGCATGAAGCGGCGCCTGTCGCTGGCGCGCGCACTGGTCAACGATCCGCAGTTGTTGCTGCTGGACGAGCCCACCACCGGCCTGGACCCGCAGGCGCGCCACCTGATGTGGGAGCGCCTGCAACTGCTGCTGCAGCAGGGCAAGTCCATCCTGTTGACCACCCACTTCATGGACGAGGCCGAGCGCCTGTGCCACCGCCTGCTGGTGCTGGACCACGGCCGCAAGATCGCCGAAGGCCGACCGCGCGACCTGATTGCGGAGCACCTGGAGCCCGACGTGGTGGAGGTCTATGGCGTGGGCGCGCTGGCGCTGGCGCAGGACACCGCGCTGCGCGCCCAGGCCGCACGGGTCGAGGTGAGCGGTGAGACCGTGTTTTTCTACACCGCCCAGGCCCGCCCGCTGCTGGCCGCGCTGGAGGCCCACCCGCAGTTGCGCACGCTGCACCGGCCGGCCAATCTGGAAGACCTGTTTCTCAAACTGACCGGGCGCCAGATCCGGGAGGAAGGCTGATCATGAGCCAGGTATCCACCGCCTCCGTCTGGTCGGCGCCGCGCCTGTCGATGCGCTGGTGGCCGGTGTTCCTCCGCAACCTGCTGGTCTGGCGCAAGCTGGCCATCCCCAGCCTGGTGGGCAACATCGCCGAGCCGCTGATGTGGCTGGTGGCCTTCGGCTACGGCCTGGGCGCGCTGGTGGGCCAGGTGCAGCTGGGTGACCAGAAGGTGCCCTACATCCTGTTCCTGGCCAGCGGCAGCATCTGCATGAGTGCCATGAACGCGGCCAGCTTCGAGGCGCTGTACTCGGCCTTCTCGCGCATGCATGTGCAGAAAACCTGGGATGGCATCATGAACGCGCCGGTGCGGCTGGACGACGTGGTGCTGGCCGAAATGCTGTGGGCGGCGTTCAAGGCGCTCTTCACCGTGACGGCGATCCTGGGCGTGATGCTGGGGCTGGGCATCAGCCATTCGCCGAAGCTGCTGGTGGCCTGGCCGGTGCTGCTGTTCGTCGGCATCACCTTCAGCTGCATTGCGCTGATCTTCAACGCGCTGGCCAAGGGCTATGACTTCTTCACCTACTACTTCACGCTGTTCCTGACACCCATGATGTTTCTGTCCGGCATCTTCTTCCCGCGCGAGCAGCTGCCACCGCTGGTGCGCGCCGTGGCCGAATGGTTGCCGCTGTCGGCGGCCGTGGAACTGGTGCGGCCGCTGTTCCTGGATCAGTGGCCCGCCGATCCGTTGCGCCACCTGGCGGTGCTGGCGGTGTTCGCGGTCGGTTCGTTCTGGGTCGCGCTGGCCCTCACCCGCCGGCGGTTCCGGGGCTGATTGCCCGGCCAGCGGCGGCGGCCGGGCTCTGCCCCGCGAGCGCGCGGAGGTCGGATTCCCAGCCGCGCAGTGTGCGGATCGCCCGCTCGCGCTGCTCGGGGCTGGTGCTGTTGTGCAATCGGGCGCTGAGGATGCAGCCATTGCGCAGATGGCGTTCCGATGTCGCGCGCCAGGCCGGGTCCGGCGAGGTTTGCCACCGATCCAGCAGCGCGGCGATTGCAAGTCGGGATTGCTCCGGCCCCGGGCGTGTGGTGGCAAGCCGATGGAGCGTCTGGGTCATGTCGTCTTCGCGGCGGCGGCGCTCGGCGCCCCAGGCGGCCGCATCAAAGCCGTCATTGGCCAGCCAATCCGCAATCAGGGTGCGTTGGGCCGTGCTCAAGCGGCCGTAGACGCGCTCGGCGCGTTCGATGGTGCGATCGGTGCGGCGCTGCAGACGCTCCCGCGCATTGCCGTCCAGCCACTCCTCGCGCCAGCTGACCGTACTGCGCTGCTGACTGGACTGCAGACGGGCGATCTGCGGCGGCGAAAGGCTCATCGCGAGATCGGTCGCCGGCGCCAGCAGCCGGCCGCTGATTGCCGACACGCGGTCGCGAATCCACTGCGCGTCACGGCACAGCTGGTTTTCGTCGGTATCGCGCAGGGCGCGGCTTTGCAGCTGGGCCAGCCAGTCGGCCACCAGCGGCAATTGCTCTCTGCGGTGCCAGTCCAGCAGTTCGTCTGCGGCGCGCCGGACCGCGGCTGCCTGTGTGTCACTCAGGTCAACCTGGCGGTCCACCCAGGTTTGCAGCAGCAGGGGCAATTGTTCGTAGCCCAGCCGAACCACGCTGCAGCCTCCCAGCAGCAGGAGCACCAGCGATGCCACGATAATCCGCAGCCGAAAGGATTGTTTCGTCATGTCCCATTCCGTCTCGTCCGAGCCCAGCTCCCCATCTGCCGTGCCGGTGGATGTGGTCATCATGGCCGCCGGCAAAGGCACGCGCATGAAAAGCCGCCTGCCCAAAGTGTTACACCAACTTGGCGGTCGCGCTTTGCTGCACCATGTGGTCGACACGGCGACACGGTTGAACGCGCGGTCGGCGGTGGTGATCACCGGTCACGGCGCTATGGAAGTGGAAGCAAGCTTCGACCATTTTACGCTGGGTATGAACGGTTTCTCATTGAAATTCGTCCGCCAGGAGCCCCAGCTGGGCACCGGGCACGCCGTACAGCAGGCTGTGCCGGCGCTGGCCGATGACGCCGTGGTGGTGATCCTGTCCGGCGATGTCCCGCTGACCACCGCCGACACCTTGCAGGCCCTGATTGCCCGGTGTGCGGGCGAGCGGCTGGCGCTTTTGACCATTGCATTCGATGACCCGACCGGCTACGGGCGCATCGTGCGGGCGACCGCCGCACCCGATGCGCCGGTGCTGGCCATCGTCGAACACAAGGACGCCAGCGAAGCCCAGCGCGCCATCCGCGAGATCTACAGCGGCATCATGGCGGTGCCGGCGCGCTGGCTGAAAGCCTGGTTGTCCCGTCTGGACAACCGCAATGCCCAGGGCGAGTACTACCTGACCGACATTGTGAAGTTTGCCGTGGCCGACGGCGTGCCGGTGGTGGCGCATCGCATCACCGATGCGGCGCAGGTCGCCGGGGTGAACAGCCCGGTTCAACTGGCCGAACTGGAGCGCGCCCTGCAACTGCGGCAGGCGCGGGCATTGATGGAGCAGGGCGTCCGTATCCACGACCCGGCCCGGTTTGATCTGCGTGGCACGCTGCGCTGCGGGCAGGATGTGGAGATCGACGTCAACTGTGTGTTCGAGGGGGCGGTCGAGCTGGGTGAGGGCGTGCGAATCGGTGCCAACTGTGTCATCGCCAATGTTCGCATCGCCGCCGGCGCGGTGATCCAGCCGTTTTGCCACATCGATGGCGAATCCGCCGGGGTGGACGTGGGCGAGGGCGCCACGGTGGGGCCGTTCGCGCGCTTGCGGCCGGGCACGCGGCTGGGGCGAGGGGTGCATATCGGCAATTTCGTCGAAGTCAAGAACAGCGCTCTCGCCGACGGGGCCAAAGCCAACCACCTGGCCTATCTGGGCGATGCCACGGTGGGCGAACGGGTGAACTACGGCGCGGGCAGCATCACCGCCAATTACGACGGTGCCAACAAGCACCGCACCGTGATCGGCGCCGACGCCCATATCGGCAGCAACTGTGTTCTGGTCGCGCCGGTGACCGTGGGCGCGGGCGGCACCATCGGCGGCGGCTCCACTGTCAGCAAGGACACGCCGGAGGGTGCCCTGGTGGTGGCACGTGGCCGCCAGGTGACCATTGCCAACTGGAAACGGCCGGTGAAAAAGGCACCTCCCGCCCAGTGAATTGCTATAAATAATATAGCTCAAACTCACCTTTTTTCGCTGGGTATTGGCACTTTTGGCGTAAATTTCGCCCGCCGAACCGAAAAATAGGCCTTGACGTTGCGAACATTCTGGTCGGCGCGCAACACCGTGCCGGCCAGGTGGTTCCAGGCCGGCATGTCCGGCACCTGCACGATCAGGACAAAGTCGGGGCCAGGCGTGACCCGGTAGCACTGCTGTACCGCTGCCTGTGTCACGGCCAGTTGTTCGAATTGATCCAGCGCCTCGGCGTTCTGGCGCTCCAGCGTCACTTCGGCCACCACCGTCAGCCCGTGGCCCAGGTGGGCGGCCAGCCGGTCGGTGCTCAGAATGGCTGTCACCCCCTCAATCCAGCCGGCCTCGCGCAGGCGCCGCACCCGTCTCAGGCAGGTGGGTGGCGACACACAGGCACGCTCTGCCAGCGCCTGGTTGCTTTGGCTCGCGTCGTCCTGCAGCAAGGTCAGCAGTTTCAGGTCGATGGCGTCAGGTGTGAAATTTTCTTCCATCTACATTAAATCCAGGAAATATTTTCGCACTCTGTAGCTGAGATGAAATTTTCATTCAGTCTATCCATTGATTATGATCGCCTATTCCGTGACAGTCGCGCTACATTCACCCCTTCTTCTCGTTCAGGGGTGGCTTTATGTGTGGCATCGTCGGTGCGGTATCGACCCGCGACATTGTTCCGGTTCTGGTTCAGGGTCTGCAACGGCTGGAGTACCGCGGCTATGACTCCTGCGGCGTGGCCGTGCATGGCGCCAGCTTGCAGGCTGTGGCGGGTGCCGTGCTGCGCCGAGCCCGCAGCACGGCGCGGGTGGCCGAACTGGTCAGCCAGGTGGCGGCGGACCGGGTGCAAGGCGGCACCGGCATCGCCCACACCCGTTGGGCCACCCATGGCGCCCCGGCCGTCCATAACGCGCACCCGCATTTCAGCCACGGCCCGGGCGCCGATGCGCACACCCGGGCGGGCCGCGTGGCGCTGGTCCACAACGGCATCATCGAGAACCACGACGAACTGCGCGCCGCCCTGCGCGGGCTGGGCTACCATTTTGAAAGCCAGACCGATACCGAAGTGATCGCCCACCTGGTCGACAGTCTTTATCAGGGTGACCTGTTTGAGGCGGTGAAGGCCGCGGTGCGCCAGCTCAAAGGCGCCTACGCGGTGGCCGTGTTTCATCGCGACGAGCCCCACCGGGTGATCGGCGCACGCGAAGGTTCACCGCTGATCCTCGGTGTCGGCGCCGACGGCCAGGAGCGCTTTCTGGCCAGCGACGCGATGGCGCTGGCCGGCGTGACCGATCAGATCGTGTACCTGGAAGAGGGCGACGTGGTGGATCTGCAGCTGGGTCGCCACTGGGTGGTGGACCGCAACCACCAGGCGGTCGACCGCCCGGTCAAGACGGTACACGCCCACAGTGGTGCGGCCGATCTGGGTCCCTACCGTCACTACATGCAAAAGGAAATCTTCGAACAGCCCCGTGCCATTGCCGACACGCTCGAAGGGGTGGAGGGCATCACGCCCGACCTGTTCGGCGAAGACGCGCAGGCCGTGCTGTCCTCCGTGGACCGGGTACTGATATTGGCCTGTGGTACCAGTTACTACAGTGGCCTGGCCGCCAAGTATTGGCTGGAATCCATTGCCGGCATTCCGGTGCAGGTGGAAGTGGCCAGCGAATACCGTTACCGGGACTCGGTGCCACACCCCGACACCCTGGTGGTGACCATCACCCAGAGCGGCGAGACGGCGGACACCCTGGCCGCCCTGCGGCACGCCAAGGCGCAAGGCATGAGCCACACGCTGACCATCTGCAACGTGGCTACCAGCGCCATGGTGCGCGAGTGCCGTCTGGCCTACATCACCCGGGCCGGAGTGGAAATCGGCGTGGCGTCCACCAAGGCGTTCACGACGCAGTTGGCCGGCCTGTTCCTGCTGACACTGACGCTGGCCAAGGTGCGCGGGCGCTTGAGTGCCCAGGCGGAGTCACAACATCTCAAGGACATGCGGCACCTGCCCGTGGCCCTGCAGGCCGTGCTGGCGCTGGAGCCCCAGGTGATCAGCTGGGCCGAAGACTTCGTGCGCATGGAAAACGCCCTGTTCCTGGGCCGCGGTCTGCATTACCCCATTGCCCTGGAAGGGGCGCTCAAGCTCAAGGAAATCAGTTACATCCATGCCGAGGCCTACCCGGCCGGCGAGTTGAAGCACGGACCTCTCGCGCTGGTCACCGCCGCCATGCCGGTGGTGACGGTGGCGCCCAACGATGCGCTGCTGGAAAAGCTCAAGAGCAACATGCAGGAGGTCCGCGCCCGTGGCGGTGTGCTGTACGTCCTGGCCGATGCCGATGCCCACATCGAAAGCAGCGAGGGCCTGCATGTCATCCGGATGCCCGAACACTACGGCGCACTGTCGCCCCTGTTGCATGTGGTGCCGCTGCAGATGCTGGCCTACCACACCGCGTGTGCCCGTGGGACCGATGTCGACAAGCCGCGCAACCTGGCGAAAAGCGTGACGGTGGAGTAGGAAGGGCTGGCTCGGTTGCTTCGAGCGATCCTATGCCGCTGACGTGGCGGGTGAGTGCGACCCGGCCGTACGGAGGGTCTTCAGCGTCCCGGGGCGGAGTCGCGCAGGCCCAGGTCACCCTGGAAAGTGTCGAATATGGAGCGGTCGCCCCGCGTACCAGGCATGCGGGTGCGTTTGGCCTCAATGGCATCCAGAGCCGATTGCAGGTTCTGTTCCCGGTTGTCGAAGGTGGTCATGCCCACCCGGATCCGGGGTGTGACACCTCCGACCGGTGTGCGCAAGGCCGCGGCGACCCACCGTGTCGCAGCGTCGCGGGCGCTGGCCTGGTTCTGCGGCCCATCGAGGAGCACCACGAAATCGCCGTCGTCCAGGCGGGCCAGCAGATCGATGGTGCGCAAGCTCAGGCGCAGGCGCGATGACAGTCGAACCAGGCATTCGTTGAGAAGGCGGTTGCCACCTTCGTCAATCATTTGTTGGGCGTTGGTCAGGCTGATGCGGGCGCAGACGCCCCGGTGGCCGAAAAACGCAGCACGGACGGCCATGCGATCAAAGCTGTAGGCGGCAGCAGACTGGTTCGGCAGGCCGGTCAGCGGGTCCTGGGTGCCCAGTTCACGGGCGCGCAGTGTCACCACATCGTCCGACGCGACCCGGTACTCATGCAGGTGATACAGCCACCAGCCGCCGGCAACCAGCCCCGCCGGATACCCGAGCCAGGCCCAATCGCCCGCCTGAATCCAGCCCTGGTTGTAGCCAGCCGACGCCAGACCTGCGGCAAACACCACCAGCTGGCCGGCAAGTGCCAGGGCGCCGTCACGGTGACCGAGGCGGATCAGCCAGGCGGTGACAGCCATCACGATCAGAAACGAACTGTAGAGCGACAGACGAAGCACAGTGCGTGCCGCGTTGCCGAGGTTCTCCAGCAGCGGAATGGAAAGCGCCGTCAGGACCAGAAGTCCCAGCCAGAAATACAGGGCCCGGGTGACACGGGGCGCCCGTTGGGGCAGCCGCAGCACCAGCAGATTCATTCCGATCCACGTCACCATGATGGCGGGCAGTGCGGCAAAGCGCAGCCAGTGGTTGACTGCGGGCCATTGGCCCCAGATCCAGAAGTTGCCCGCCCCGGTCTGGATCAGGCATCCGAACAGGACGGAGGCAAAAAAGCAGCAGCTCACCAGATGCTCGGTATCCGGATGCCGTGCAGCGCGGATCAGCCCCGCAATCAGAAGCCCACCGGACAGGCACAGCAGCACCCCGGTCAGGAGGGACTGGTGGAAAAGGTCCACCGTCAGGAGCCGCAGCGGGAGCAGTTCGATGGCGTTGTTCATGCCGCCTTGCAGGTTGGCGATTTCGACCAACCATTCCTGCCGCCCGCTGCCAGCCCGTGCGCGAACCACGGGAGTCACCGAACGGACCTCGGCGTCGTGGGCCGCAACCCGGTCTCCGGATTGCGCGGCGGACCATGCCTGCTCGGACGAGACGCGCCAGAACAGCCGAAGGTGGTCGACCGCCGGATTCGGTATCCGGATGAACCAGTCGGCCGCAAGGGCCGGTGGCTCCACCTGAACCTGAATCCATCCCCAGTAGGACTGACCCGGGTTCAATTGCACGCTGCGCCAGCGGGTAGAGGGAGGGTGCGCAGCGGTGAGCGCATCCAGCGCCCGATCGGGTTGTCCTGAGGGGGCGATGACCCATCGGCCCAGGGGGCGCAAATCCCGGGCGCCTTCACCGTCGCGCAGCGTGACGTCAACGGCAGGAGCGGGAACGACCGGTGGGAGTCCGGCGACCGCGACTTCGCCGGGTGGCACGGTCTGGGCCACGGCGGAAACCAGACTGAACAGACAACAGATGAGGAAAAAGACGATACGCGGCATCAGGCAGACAAAGGCGCTTGACCGTCAGGGGCCCCGACGGGGGTTGGTGATGGTAGCGACTCGACGCACAATGCGCTCCAAGGCCCTGCTTGCCAACCCCTATCTGTGACATTTCTCACAGCCGCTTATCCCTTTTCCGGTCAACGCTGCTGCCCGCCATGTTTCGAAACGCTTCGCTTTCCACCAAGCTGATACGGATCGGCACGGTACTTCTGGCGGTCGCGGTGACGTCCATCGGACTGACACTGTGGGTGACCTGGCAATTGGAGGGCGGAGCGGCTGCTGTGAACGAGGCAGGGCGCATGCGGATGCAGACCTGGCGCCTGGCCAGCGCAGCACAAGCAGTTGTCTCTCCCGTCGAGCGCCAGCAGTACGTGCAGCATTTCGACGAAAGCCTGGCCGTGCTGCGCATGGGGGATCCGGCCCGTCCCCTTTTTGTTCCCTGGGATGATGAAGTGACCCGGCGCTTCAAGGAGGTTGAAGTCCTCTGGCAAGGCCAGCGGGAGTATTGGCGGGCGGGTTCCGATATTTCACCGTCTCAAACGCTGGCGGCCGCCGGACAGTTTGTCGAAGCGATCGACCGCCTGGTGTTGGCGATCGAGCAGCAGCTTTCGCACCTCACCGCCATACTCAATCTGGCCCAGATGCTGATGATGGCACTGGCCATTGGCGGCGCCGTGGTGATGCTCTACACCGGGTATCTATACGTGATCAGTCCCTTGGCCCAGTTGCAACAGGGTCTGCAGAAGCTTGAGTCCGGCGATTTTGCGATCCGGATCGATGTCGACACCAACGACGAATTCGGCCTGGTCGCCCGGGGCTTCAACCGCATGGCCGCTACGTTGCAATCGCTGTACCAAGGCCTTGAAGCGAAAGTGAAAGCCAAGACCGAACGGGTGGAGGCCCAGCGCGCTCGGCTGGAGGCGCTGTACGAGGTCAGTGCTTTCCTCGCCCGCGCCAACTCCGTCGAGGAGCTGTCGCAGGGGTTCTCGCAACGGGTTCGAGAAGTTCTGAAGGCCGACGCAGTGGCGGTCCGCTGGTCTGACGAAGCCAATCAGCGCTACCTGATGCTTGCGTCCGACTGCTTTCCCGCCGATATGCAGGAGGATGAGCGCAGCCTGATCGCCGGTGCCTGCGCCTGTGGCAGCCTGCAGCCCCAGGCGCGCACACGGGTGATTCCGATTCACCAGGATGCACAGACGCCTTTGCGTCACTGCGCGCGGGCGGGATTTCGCAATGTGGTCAGTGTGCCGGTGCGTTTGCAGCAACGCCTGATCGGCGAGATCGACCTTTTCTTTCGGCGAGACCTGCAGCTCAATACCGAAGAGTCGGAGTTGCTGGATGCATTGGCCAGTCACCTGGCCAGCTCGCTGGAGGGCCTGCGAGCCGCGGCCCTCGAGCGCGAGGCTGCCGTCGGTGAAGAGCGTGCCTTGCTCGCCCGAGAGTTGCATGATTCGATTGCCCAGTCGCTGGCTTTCCTGAAAATCCAGACCCAGTTGCTGCGAGGCGCGGTGAACAGGCAACAGGCCGAAAAGATCCAGTCGACACTGGATGAGCTTGACGCCGGGCTCAAGGAAAGCATCAACGATGTGCGCGAACTGCTGGTGCACTTTCGGACCCGGACCAATACCGATGACATTGAGCGGGCGTTGCAAGAGACGCTTCAGAAGTTTCAACACCAGACAGGCTTGCCTGCGCGGTTGCAGATCGAGGGCGATGGCTTACCCTTGCCAGCCGATGTCCAGGTGCAGGTTCTGCACGTCATTCAGGAGGCCTTGTCGAATGTTCGCAAACATGCCGGAGCAAGCCATGTCAGCCTCGATGTCGAGAAAGGCCCGCAGTGGAGTTTTGTGGTGCGCGACAATGGCTGCGGATTCGACACGAGGGCGCGCCAGGGCGAGACCCACGTCGGAACCAAGATCATGCGTGAGCGGGCAGAACGTATCGGCGCTGTCGTCAAGCTGACGTCCAGCCCCGGCCAGGGGACCGCCGTCACACTGACACTCCCGATCAATCCGGTGACCTCCAGTGGGTTGTCCACTGTGGGGCTGGGACTTCCCCATTCCGTCGCGACCACTTCATGAGCCCGTCTATCCGTTTGCTTCTGGTTGATGACCACACGCTTTTCCGGCGCGGACTCAAGGCACTTCTTTGCCAGGACGAACGCTTTGTTGTTGCTTGTGAGGCGGCCGACGTCGGCGAGGCACTCCGTTGCCTCGATAAAGGGGTGCCTGATCTGATTTTGCTGGACAACCATTTGCCCGGAGTTCGGGGGGTGGACGCGATTCCGGCATTGAAGGAGGCGGCGCCAGGTGCGCGGATACTGATGTTGACCGTCAGCGAAGACGAGAATGATCTGGCGGACGCTCTCCAGGCCGGAGCGGACGGCTACGTTCTCAAGACTATAGAGTCGGAGCAATTGACGGAGACCATCGTCAAGGTGCTGGAGGGGGAGTCGGTGGTCAGTCCGGAAATGATGACCAAGCTGGTCTCAGCTTTTCGCGCCCGCCCGGCACGCGAAAGTGCGGCCCCACCGGCAGTGCCCTCGCCAGGCACGTCGTCGGAGGCCATTTCACCGACCCCGGGCGCTGTTGTTGGGGCTACCCCTGGTCTTGGCGTGCTGTCACCGCGCGAGCGGGAAATCCTCTCCCTCATTGCACAGGGCGACAGCAACAAACGAATTGCCCGCGAGCTGGATATCGCCGAGACCACGGTCAAGATCCACGTGCAGCACATATTGCGCAAACTGGGCTTGAGTTCGCGGGTTCAAGCGGCCGTCTTTGCGGCCAGCCACCCTATCGTTTGATGCAGATCAATCACCGGCGATAAACCGGGGGATTAGTTCTTTCGGACGATAGGGGTGAAGGCCCCCATCGTCCTTCTGGTTTGGGCCCCACGTTCCAACGGTGGATGTTCAGCCACGCTCTCTCCGGCGAAAGTCTCCTCGTGAGATTTCTGGAGATCAAAGCATGGTTACCGAACTGAGAAACGAGAAAAAGGCCTGGTCGGTCCTGATCGTGAGCACGCTGGCGTTCACCGTCTGTTTCATGGTCTGGATGATGTTTGGCGTCATCGGCATCCCGATCAAGAAGGCGCTCAATCTCAATGCCACGCAATTCGGCCTCCTGACGGCCGTGCCGGTGCTGACCGGCTCACTGGTTCGCGTGCCGCTGGGCATCTGGACCGACAAATACGGTGGCCGGATCGTGATGGCCATTCTGATGGCCATCACCGTGCCTGCCATCTGGATGATGAGCTACGCCACCGAGTACTGGCACTTTCTGACCATTGGCCTGTTTGTCGGTCTGGCTGGCGGTTCGTTCTCGGTGGGCACACCCTATGTCGCGCGCTGGTTCCCAAAAAACCGCCAGGGAACGGCCATGGGGGTTTACGGTGCCGGCAACTCCGGCGCAGCGGTGAACAAGTTCGTAGCGCCAGTGTTGCTTGTGGCCTTTGGCTGGGCCATGGTGCCGCAGGTGTACGCCGCCATCATGCTGGGAACCCTGGTGCTGTTCTGGCTGTTCAGTCACAGTGATCCGGCGCACCTGGTGCCGAGCAACACCCGATTCGTGGATCAGCTCAAGGCGCTGAAGGACCCCAAGGTGCTCAAGTACTGTCAGTACTACAGCATCGTGTTCGGCGGCTACGTGGCGCTGTCGCTGTGGATGGTGCAGTACTACGTCGGTGAATATGGTCTGGACATCCGGGTCGCGGCCCTGCTGGCGGCCTGCTTCTCGCTGCCCGGCGGCGTATTGCGCGCCATCGGCGGTGTGCTGTCGGACAAATACGGCGCGCACAGCGTGACCTGGTGGGTGATGTGGGTGAGTTGGATTTGCCTGTTCCTGCTGAGCTATCCGCAGACCGACTTCACGATCCAGACAGCCAACGGGCCCACGACCTTCCACATCGGTCTGAACGTCTATGCGTTCACCGCGCTGATGGCCATCCTGGGCGTGGCCTGGGCCTTCGGCAAGGCCAGCGTCTTCAAGTACATCAGCGACGACTACCCCAAGAACATCGGCGCCATCAGCGGCATCGTCGGCTTGGCGGGTGGCCTGGGCGGATTTGTGCTGCCAATCCTGTTCGGCATGCTGATGGATCTGACCGGCATCCGTTCCACCGCTTTCATGCTGATGTATGGCGTGGTCTGGGTATCTCTCATCTGGATGTACTGGACGGAAGTCCGACGCACCCCACTTATGGGCGGCGAGCCCGCAACCGGCGTGGCCTGAAACCGTCAGAGCCCAATCAAAGAAAGGCAATTCACCATGGCAAGGATTCAGAACTGGAAGCCGGAAGATCCGGTTTTCTGGAAAGAAACCGGCAGCGCACTGGCGTGGCGCACCTGCGGCGTGACCACGTTTTCGCTGATCTTCTCGTTTGCAACCTGGTTCATCATGAGCGCGGTGGTGGTGCGCATGCCGGCCATCGGCTTCAAGTTCACGACCACCGAACTGTTCTGGCTGGCGGCGATTCCCGGGCTGGCCGCGGGCATTCTGCGGCTCATCCACTCGAACTTCATCCCGCTGCTGGGTACGCGATCGGTGGTCAGCATTGCGACGATCCTGAAGGTGCTTCCGATGGTCTGGCTCGGCTATGCCGTCCAGGACCTGAACACGCCGTGGAGCACGTTCATGATCATCGGCTTCCTGTGTGGCATGGGCGGTGGCGATTTCTCGTCCTTCATGCCCTCCACCAGCATCTTCTTCCCGAAGCGCCTGCAAGGCACGGCCATGGGCATCCAGGCCGGCATCGGCAACTTCGGCGTTTCGGTGGCGCAGTTCGTCGCGCCCTGGATCATCGGCTTTGCGGCGCTGGGCACCGTCGTCGGCGGGCCTCAGGTCTTCACCAAGGCCGACCCGATCAAGGGTGCGATCACGGTCACCAAGGACGCCGGCATTGTCAAGGATGTGGTGATCAGCCAGCCCGAACTGGCCACGGCGATCGAGGTGGTCAAGGAAGACGGCGTGCTGAAGAACGTCGTGCTGCGTGAGACCGACAAGGTCAAGGCGATCAAGGCCGAGGTCAAGAAGGACGACAGGGGCCAGATCACTGAAGTGGTCACGACCAAGGGCGTGGCCATCGATGTCAAGCGCAATGCTGCCGGTCAGATCACCGATGTGGCGGTGCGCAGCGTGGTCAAGAAGGGCATGTGGCTGCAGAACGCCGCCTTCATCTGGGTGCCTTTCCTGGTGCTGGCCTTCATCCTGTCGGTTGTCTTCCTTCGCAGCCTGCAGCTACCGGTGCGCGGGTTCATGGGCCAGTTCGAGATCCTGAGCAGCCGCAACCGTGCGCGCGTGCACACCTGGAACTGCACCATGACCTACATCTGCTCGTTCGGGTCGTTCTCGGGCTTTTCCGCCGCGTTTCCGATGCTGATCAAGACGCTGTACGGCGGCTTCGACGGCGCCCCCGATCCGCTGGCCTATGCCTATATCGGTCCGCTGATCGGCGGCCTGGTTCGCATGCTGACAGGTGGATTTTTCGACAAGATCGGCGGCAGCAAGGGCATGCAGTGGACCACGGTCGGGCAGATCGGCGGCGTGGCCTTCCTGGTCTTCGGCGGCTACCTCACGCCCACCAGCATTGCCCAGTTCGACGGCTTCCTCTGGGGCATGCTGTGGATCTTCCTGATGTCGGGCATCAACAACGCGGCCACGTTCCGCCAGTACCCGATCGTGTTCGCCTATTCACCGGCCAAGGGCGCGCAGATGCTGGGTTGGACGGGTGCCTGGGCGGCGTTCGGTCCGTTCGTCTGGAACTCGCTGATTGCCACCTCGCTGGAAAAGACCGGCGCGGTCACCGCGTTCTTCATCGGTTGCGCCGTGTTCTACGTGTACTCGCTGCTGGTGAACTGGTGGTACTACACCCGCAACGGCGCCGAGCGCTTCGACTACGGCAACGGCGGTGGTACCTGGTGGGACAAGCTGTCGGAATCCGAGAAAGAGCGCATGAAGCGCATCGACCTCGGACAAGCCGCCTGAGAGACGGAGCCCCGACATGAGCAACCTCCTTCACATCGGCGCCGTGGTCTACGGAATCGTGCTGGCAGCGGGCGTCTTCGTGACCCATCCGGTGACCGAGGCGTTTCGCGTGGATGCGATGTTTCTGCCCCAGGCGACTGACAAGACGCGACCGCTGAACCTGATCTTCGGGTTGCTGGTGGCGGGTTACGGTGCCTGGTCGCTGTGGGGGCAAGGATGAATGCAGGCCGCCTGGCCGGCTGTCTGAGATGGGGGGCGAACGCGGGGGTCGAATGGCCGCGCGTTGCCCCGATTGTTAGCTGAAAGGAAATCACGACCATGAGCCACTTTCTGGATCGACTGAGTTATTTTTCGAACCCCCGGGAGTCTTTCTCAGGTGACCATGGGGTCACCACCGGCGAAGACCGCACCTGGGAAGATGCCTACCGGGATCGTTGGGCCCACGACAAGATCGTGCGCTCGACGCACGGCGTGAACTGCACGGGCTCCTGCTCTTGGAAGATCTATGTCAAGGGCGGTATCGTGACCTGGGAGACCCAGCAGACCGATTACCCTCGCACCCGTTCCGACCTGCCCAACCACGAACCGCGCGGCTGCGCACGGGGCGCGTCCTACAGCTGGTACCTCTACTCGGCCAACCGGGTCAAGTACCCGATGGTGCGCGGCAGACTGCTCAAGCATTGGCGCGCGGCGCTGGCCGTGGCCAAGAGCCCGGTGGACGCGTGGGCCAGCATCGTGGAGAACACCACGGCCCGCCGTGAATGGCAGCAGCAGCGCGGCCTGGGCGGCATGGTGCGCAGCACCTGGGACGAGGTGAACCAGCTCATCGCGAGCGCCAATGTCTACACCGCCAAGAAATACGGGCCGGATCGCGTGATCGGCTTCTCGCCGATTCCGGCCATGTCGATGGTCAGCTACGCGGCGGGTTCACGCTACCTGTCGCTGATCGGAGGCGTCTGCATGAGCTTCTACGACTGGTACTGCGACCTGCCGCCGGCCAGCCCGCAAATCTGGGGCGAGCAGACCGACGTTCCCGAATCGGCCGACTGGTACAACTCCAGCTTCATCATCGCCTGGGGTTCCAATGTGCCGCAGACGCGCACGCCGG
This sequence comes from Burkholderiaceae bacterium, assembly GCA_016790575.1. Taxonomy (GTDB): domain Bacteria; phylum Pseudomonadota; class Gammaproteobacteria; order Burkholderiales; family Burkholderiaceae_C; genus JAEUOU01. Next base: position 131,990 of record JAEUOU010000021.1, read on the forward strand.
ACGCGCACTTCTTCACCGAGGTACGCTACAAGGGCACCAAGACGGTGGCCATCACGCCCGACTATTCCGAAGTCGCCAAGCTCTCCGACATCTGGCTGCATCCCAAGCAGGGCACCGACGCTGCCCTGGCCATGGCCTTCGGCCATGTGATCCTGAAGGAATTTTATTTCGACAAACGCAGTGCGTATTTCGACGATTACGCACGCCGCTTCACCGACCTGCCGATGCTGGTGATGCTGAAGGAACACACGCTGCCGGGCGGCGAGAAGATTCTGGTTCCCGATCGTTACTTGCGCGCGTCGGATGTCGACGGGCAGTTCGGCCAGGCCAACAACCCGGAATGGAAGACGCTGGCCATCGACGCTGACGGCAAGCTCGTGCTGCCCAACGGCGCTATCGGTTTCCGCTGGGGCGCCGATGGCCGGGCCGACCAGGGGCAGTGGAACCTCGAAGCGAAGGAGGCGCAGCACGGCCAGGCGGTGAAACTGAAGCTTTCGCTGCTTGAAGGCGAGCCGCCGGGAATCGCTACCGCCAAAGTCGGCTTCCCGTATTTCGGCGGCATTGCCAGCGAACATTTCCCGAACAACGTGCTCAAGGGCGAGAACGGCGATGTGCTGGTGCGCACGGTGCCAGTACAAAACCTGACGCTCGGCAAGGCAGGCGAACAGCGCACGCTGCGGGTAGCCACGGTTTTCGACCTGCAGGTAGCCAACTACGGCGTCGCGCGCGGCTTCCCCGGCGAGCTGGCCGCCAGCAGTTACGATGATGACACGCCGTACACACCGGCCTGGCAGGAGCGCATCACCGGTACGCCGCGTGACCAGGTGATTGCCGTGGCCCGCCAGTTTGCCGAAAACGCCGACAGGACCGAAGGCCGCTCGATGGTGATCATCGGCGCGGCGATGAACCACTGGTATCACAGCGACATGAACTACCGTGGCGTCATCAACATGCTGATGCTGTGCGGCTGCATTGGCAAGAGCGGCGGCGGCTGGGCGCACTACGTCGGCCAGGAAAAGCTGCGGCCGCAAACCGGCTGGACGCCGCTGGCCTTTGCGCTCGACTGGATACGCCCGCCGCGCCAGATGAACAGCACCAGCTTCTTCTACGCGCACACCGACCAGTGGCGCTACGAGAAGCTGGGCATGGAAGAAGTGATTTCGCCGCTGGCCGACAAGGCGCTCTATGGCGGCAGCATGATCGACTACAACGTGCGTGCCGAACGCATGGGCTGGCTGCCTTCGGCCCCGCAACTGAAGACCAACCCGCTGCAGGTGGTGCGCGATGCGCAGGCGGCCGGCATGGACGCCAGGGACTATGCGGTCAAGGCGCTCAAGGACGGCTCGCTGACGATGAGCTGCACCGACCCCGACCACCCCGACAACTGGCCGCGCAACCTGTTCGTCTGGCGCTCCAACCTGCTTGGCTCCAGCGGCAAGGGCCACGAGTATTTCCTCAAGCACCTGCTCGGCACCAGCAACGGCGTGCAGGGCAAGGATCTCGGCGCCGAAGAGGCGAAACCCAACGAAGTGGTCTGGCACGACCAGGCGCCCGAGGGCAAGCTCGACCTGCTGGTCACGCTCGACTTCCGCATGAGCACGACCTGCCTGTACAGCGACATCGTGCTGCCCACCGCCACCTGGTACGAGAAGAACGACCTCAACACCAGCGACATGCACCCCTTCATTCATCCGCTCTCGACGGCGGTCGACCCGGCCTGGCAGTCGCGCAGCGACTGGGATATCTACAAGGGTTTCGCCAAAAAATTCAGCGAAGTCTGTGTCGGTCACCTTGGCGTCGAGAAGGAACTGGTATTGACCCCGCTGATGCACGACAGCCCCTCGGAGCTGGCTCAGCCCTTCGAGGTGAAGGACTGGAAGCGCGGCGAATGCGAGCTGATCCCCGGCAAGACGGCGCCGAACATGGCCGTCGTCGAGCGCGATTACCCCAATGTCTTCAAGCGTTTCACCGCGCTCGGCCCCTTGATGGACAAAGTCGGCAACGGCGGCAAGGGCATCGCCTGGAACACGCAGACCGAAGTCAGGCAGCTCGGTGAACTGAGCGGCCTGGTGACAGCCGAAGGCGTCACCTGCGGCATGCCGAAGATCGAGAGCGACATCGACGCCTGCGAGGTGATCCTGCAACTCGCGCCCGAGACCAACGGCCATGTCGCCGTCAAGGCGTGGCAGGCGCTGGGCAAGCAGACCGGGCTGGACCACACTCACCTGGCGCTGCACCGCGAGGACGAGAAGATCCGCTTCCGCGACATCCAGGCGCAGCCGCGCAAAATCATCAGTTCGCCCACCTGGAGCGGCATCGAGTCGGAGACCGTTTCGTACAACGCCGGCTACACCAATGTGCACGAGATGATCCCCTGGCGCACGCTCACCGGACGCCAGCAGTTCTACATGGACCACCCGTGGATGATTGCCTTTGGCGAGGGTTTTACCAGCTACCGCCCGCCGGTGGACCTGAAGACCACCGCCGGTATCCAGGGCATCCGGCCGAACGGCAACCGCGAGATTGCGCTCAACTTCATCACGCCGCACCAGAAGTGGGGTATCCACAGTACCTACACCGACAACCTGCTGATGCTCACGCTCAGCCGCGGCGGGCCCTGCGTGTGGCTGAGCGAGGACGACGCCAGAACGGCGGGCATCGAGGACAACGACTGGATCGAGCTGTTCAACATCAACGGCGCCATCGCCGCGCGCGCGGTCGTCAGCCAGCGCGTCAAACCCGGTATGGTGATGATGTACCACGCGCAGGAAAAGATCATCAACACGCCGGGCTCGGAAATTACCGGCGTGCGCGGCGGCATCCACAACTCGGTGACGCGCATAGTGCTCAAGCCGACGCACATGATCGGCGGCTACGCGCAGTTCAGCTACGGCTTCAACTACTACGGGACCATCGGCACCAACCGCGACGAGTTCGTGGTGGTGCGCAAGATGAGCCGGATCGACTGGCTGGACACCCCGGTCGGCGAGGAACGGGTCGCCCTGGTGCAGGCCCAAGGAGAGAACGCATGACCCCGCACGCTCACGTCCGTTCGCGGCCTCCACGCGGGCTGACGTCCCCCTCGACGTTTCCCCGGGAGGCCGCATGAAAGTCCGCGCCCAGATCGGCATGGTGCTCAACTTGGACAAGTGCATCGGCTGCCACACCTGCTCCGTCACCTGCAAGAACGTCTGGACCAGCCGGCCCGGCGTGGAATACGCCTGGTTCAACAACGTCGAGACCAAGCCCGGGATCGGCTACCCCAAGGAGTGGGAGAACCAGGACAAGTGGAACGGCGGCTGGCGGCGCCTGCCCAACGGCAAGATCGAGCCGCGCCAGGGCGGCAAGTGGAAGCTGCTGATGAAGATCTTCGCCAATCCCAGCCTGCCGGAGATCGACGACTACTACGAGCCCTTCACCTTCGACTACGACCACCTGCAGAGTGCGCCGGAGATGAAGGCCAGCCCGACGGCCCGTCCGCGCAGCCTGATCACCGGCCA
>JAEUOU010000025.1 GCA_016790575.1 Burkholderiaceae bacterium
CTGCGACACCTGGGCCTGCATCTGCATGGCGGTCTGCAGGCCGTTGAGCGTGTTCTTCCAGCGCTGGCGCGCGTCCTGGAACATCTGGTTGCCGCTCACGGTGGCGGCGTACTGCTCGGGGTAGAGGCGGGCGAACTCGGCATCGAGGTTCGACACCTGGTAGGCCAGGCCTTGGGCCTGGGCGATCAGTTGCCGCGTCGTGTCCAGCGTCGAGCGCAGGCGGTTGACCACGTTGAACGGCAGGCTCGCCAGATTGCGTGCCTGGTTGATCAGCATCTGCGCCTCATTCTGCAACTGGCGGATCTGGTTGTTGATCTGCTCCAACGTGCGCGCGGCGGTCATGGTGTTCTGCACCAGGTTGACCGGGTCCAGCACGATGTCGCCCACGCCGAAGAGTGCGTGCGCGGGCTGCATGACGCCCAGCGTCAGCGCGGCGGCGGTGGCCAGCTCGATCAGGCGAGGCTTGAGGGCGCGGTTGGGGAACTGAAAGTTCATGGCGTTTCTCCTGAAGGTCGGGCATGCCCGGGTTGGTGGTGGGGGTGTTGGTGAAAGAGATCGGCCGCCCAGTCCAGGCCACGGCGGCGCAGCCAGGCCGGGGCGAAGCCCCCGGGTGGGTTTGAAGCCAGCACCTCGTCGATCAGCCGCTGGTCTTGCTGTGTGGAGGCGCCGGCGAAGGCCAGGGCCACGGGTCCGAGGTCCAGGTCGAACAGGCGGTTCCCCAGCCGCGACTGGTAGTAGTAGTCGCGCTTGGGCACGGAGGTGGCCACGATCTCGATCTGCCGGCGGTTCAGGCCGAAGGCCTCGTAGATCGAGCGCACCTGGGGTTCGGTGGCCTGCGGGTTGGGCAGGAAGATGCGGCTCGCGCAGCTCTCCACGATGGCCGGCGCGATGCTCGATCCCTGGATGTCGGCCAGGCTCTGCGTCGCGAAGAGCACCGACACGTTCTTCTTGCGCAGCGTCTTGAGCCACTGGCGGATGCGAGCCGCAAACACCGGGTCGTCCAGGAACAGCCAGGACTCGTCCAGCAACAGCAGGGTGGGGGCACCATCGAAGCGCGCCTCGAAGCGTGCGAACAGGTAGCCCAGCACGGCCATCACCGCCGCGCGGCTGCCCATCAGCTCCTCCATCTCGAAGCACTGCACATCGGCCGTGCCCAGCCGATCCTGGTCTGCGTCCAGCAGCTTGCCGTGTGCACCGCCCAGCACATAGGGGGCGAGCGCCTGGCGCAGCGCGTTGGACTGCAGCAGCACCGACAGACCAGTGAGCGAGCGCTGCTCGCGCGGTGCGCCGGCCAGGCTGCCTAGCGCGGACCAGATCGCGGCCTTCTCGTCCGGTCCGACGGCCACGCCCTCGTGCACCAGCCGGCCTTCGACCCACTCGGCTGCCCAGCTGCGGTAGCCTTCCTGGTCGATGCCGGCCAGCGGCTGGAAGGCGATGTCGCCATCGCTGCCCAGGTCGTAGTGCTCGCCACCGAGGCCCAGCACCGTGGCGCGCATCGAACGGCCCATGTCGAACGCGAAGATGCGCGAACCGGGGTAGCGCCGGAACTGCAGGGCCAGCAAGGCCAGCAGCACCGATTTGCCCATGCCCGTCGGTCCCACCACCAGGGTGTGGCCCACGTCACCGACGTGGGTCACCAGCCGGAACGGTGTGGAACCTTCGGTGCGGGTCACGACCAGGGGCGGACCGTCCAGGTGCCGGTTGCGCTCCGGTCCGGCCCACACCGCCGACACCGGCATCAGGTGCGCCAGGTTCAGTGTCGAGACGATGGGCTGGCGCACGTTGGCGTAGGCGTTGCCTGGGATCGACGACAGCCAGGCCTCCACCGCGTTCAGCGTCTCCGGGATGGTGACGAAGCCGCGCCCCTGGATCACGCGCTCGGCCATGCGCAGCTTCTCGTCGGCAGCGGTCGCGTCGCCATCGAGCACCGTGACGGTGGCGGTCACGTAGCCAAAGGCCACCTGGTCGCTGCCCAGCTCCTGCAGGGCCGCGTCGGCATCTGCCGCTTTGTTGCCCGCATCGGTGTCCACCAGCGGCGACTCCTGCTGGAAAAGCGTCTCGCGCAACAGGGCCAGCACGTTCTTGCGCTTGGCAAACCACTGCCGGCGCAGTCGGCCCAGCTCCTTCTCGGCCTCTGCCTTGTCCATGCACAGGAAGCGCGTGGACCAGCGGTAAGCAAAGCCGAGCCGGTTCAGATCGTCCAGCACACCGGGCCAGGTGGAGGTGGGAAACCCGCGTACCGTGGCCATCCGCAGATGCGCGTCACCCAGCATGGGCGCCAGACCGCCGAGCAGAGGCGCATCGACCAGCAGCGCATCCAGGTGGAAGGGCACCTCGGGCACGGCCACGGGGTAAGTGCGTGGCGACACCGTGGTGTGCAGGTAGCTCAGCGTGTCGGCGTCCTGCAGCCAGGCGATCTCCGGCATCACGCCGTCGAGCAGGTCGAACACGCGGTCGGTCTCGGCGACGAATGCGGCCAGCCGTTCGCGCCAGTCCACACCGGTGGTGGAGCGGTTTTCGTAGAGCAGGCTGGCGGCCCGCGCGCGGGACTCTTCGGGCGGCAGGTACTGCAGGGTGAAGTGGTAGCGGCTCTCGAAGTGACTGGCCGATTCCTCGAAGGCTGCGCGCCGCTCTTCGTCCACCAGCCACGACAGCGCTTCCGGAAAGGACGAACGCGGGTAGTCGGCCGCCGGCCGACGCTCGGCGTCCACGTACAGCGCCCAGCCTGAACCCAGGCGGCGCAGTGCGTTGTTCAGGCGCGCGGTGGTGGCCACCAGCTCGCCCTGCGTGGCGCTGTCCAGGTCAGGGCCCCGGAAGCGCGCGGTGCGCTGGAACGAGCCGTCCTTGTTCAGCACCACGCCGGGCGCCACCAGACCGGCCCAGGGCAGCCAGTCGGCCAGCAGGGCGGGGCGGTGGCGGTACTCGGAGAGGTTGAGCATGGCGTTGTCCTCACACGTCCAGCAACGGCTTGTGCTTCAGGTGCCGGGCAAACACCGCCATGAACTGCGGATCGGCCCGTGCACCCCAGACGGCCAGCGAATGGCCCACGATCCACAGCACGGCGCCCGGAATCCACAGTTGCAGGCCCAGGCCCACGGCGGCGGCCAGCGTGCCGTTGGCGATGGCCACCGTGCGCGGCGCGCCGCCCATCAGGATGGGCTCGGTCAGCGAGCGGTGCAGCGGAATCTCGAAGCCGCTGGCCAGGGAGGTGGCGTGCTCGGCACCGCCGCTCATACCAGCGCCCCGCCCGAGAAGCTGAAGAAACTCAGGAAGAAAGACGAAGCCGCGAAGGCGATCGACAGACCGAAGACGATCTGGATCAGCTTCCGAAAACCGCCCGAGGTGTCACCGAAGGCCAGGGCCAGGCCGGTGGCAATGATGATGATCACGGCCACGATGCGGGCCACCGGACCCTGGATCGAGTCCAGGATGGACTGCAATGGTCCTTCCCAGGGCATGCTGGAGCCGGCCGCCTTGGCCGTGCCGGCCAGGCTCAGCATGACAGCGGCGGTGAGCAGCCCCTGGCGGGCGGGCTGCATCAGCCGGTTCAAGCGGTGCAGGCTGCCTGTTCGCGAGGACGCCAGCAGACGGGTGAATGGTTGGGCAAAGGATCGCAGGGCAGTCGAAGGGGTCACGAAAGATCTCCGGGTGGGGTTGAGGAAGGGGAGTCCGCCACTGAGGGCGGGGAGGGCGCTGGCAGTTCAGGCAATGGCTCATTCACCGACACCAGGTGGTAGCCGGTGCTGTCGTGTCCGGTGACGTGGGCAATCGTCTCGATGCGGCGCTTGCGTCCGCGACCGGCGATGTAGACCACCACGTTGATCGCCTCGGCGATCAGAGCGCTCGGCGGGTTCACCGCGACTTCCAGGATCAGTTGCTCCACCCGCAGCAGGGCACCGAGTGCGGAGCCGGCATGGATGGTGGCGATGCCGCCAGGGTGGCCGGTGCCCCAGACCTTGACCAGGTCCAGCGCTTCGCCGCCCCGTACCTCGCCCACCACCACACGGTCGGGCCGCAGCCGCATCGTGGCGCGCACCAGTTCGGTCATCGAGACGGCGCCCGCGCGTGTGCGCAGCGGCACGTGGTCGCGCGCGGCGCATTGAAGTTCAATCGTGTCTTCGAGTACCAGCACCCGGTCGCCGGTGGCGGCGATCTCGGCCAGCAGCGCATTGGCCAGCGTGGTCTTGCCCGTGCTGGTGCCACCCGCGATCAGGATGTTCTGTCGCTCGTGCACGGCCTGACGCAGGAAGCCGGCCTGCTCTGCGCTCATCATCCCGTCGGCCACGTAGCGGTCCAGCGGGATCACGCCCACGGCGCGCTTGCGCAGCGCGAAGGCCGGCCCCGGTGCGGCAGGCGGCAGCACACCCTCGAAGCGTTCGCCCGTCTCGGGCAACTCGGCGGTGAGCAGCGGCTGGCCCCGGTGGACCTCGGCACCCACGTGGGCCGCCACCAGGCGAATGATGCGTTCACCATCGGCCGCCGACAGCGTCACGCCTGTCGGAGCCCTTCCGGTCGAAAGCCGGTCGATCCAGAGCGTGCCATCGGGGTTGAGCAGCACTTCCACCACGTCCGGGTCTTCCAGTGCGGCCGCAATCACTGGCCCCATGGCCGTGCGCAGCATGCGGACACGGCGGTCGAGCGTGGTTTTTTCGGGGCTGGGTGACTGGGCCGTCATGGGGTTGGGCCTTTTTCGGGAGGATGCGGGTCCACGCGGCCCATCTCTGCGGCCTCGTCCAGTTGCCGGTTCAGGCCTTGCTCCTGCGGATGCAGTTCCTCGATCACGTCGCGCACCAGGCTGCGACCGCGCAGCAGGTGACGGCCCAGCTGTTCAACGAACTGTTCGAAGCGCGCCTTACCCTGTGCGCGGGCCGCGTCCTGGTGTCCTTCGGGAACGGGCGTGCTCACAGTCAGGTAGTAGCGGATGAACAGCGCCAGTGTCTCGATCTCGATGTTCTGGTCGCGCTCCAGGCGCTCGAATTGGCGCGAGAGCCGGTCCAGCCGCTTGGCGATGGCGGCCTCGCGCTGGTCGCCCGAGTCTGGCGACAGCCAGGAGGCCAGAGCCGCCGCGACGATGGACGACTTGGACACGCCCTTCTTGGTGGCTACCTCTTCCAGGCGGCGCGCGTGCTCGGGCGGGATGAACAGGTTCAGGCGGTACTGGCTCATAGCGTGATGCCGTCGTTGGGATCGAGTGCCGTCAGGCGAGCCGCACCCTGCAGGGCCGGGTCGAGTTGGCGGGGGAGGGGCAGGGGCGTGTCGTCGTCATCGAGCAGCGCCAGGTCATTGGTCAACGCGTCAAGATCGGGCTGCGGCGTAGTCGCGGCCGTCAGCTCCGGCTGCAGGCGGGGACCGCCTTCATCGGCGGCTATGCTGGCCATGAACGCGGGGTTGGGTGCAATCATCGCCATCGGCACCGCCAGCTCACGCCAGTCGTCCGCTCGCAGCGGAGGCGCATCGAGGTAGGGCCCTGCTGCCAACACGGGCGGCGGCAATAGGCGGCGTTGGAAGTTGGCGTCGGCGTAGTAGCGCAGCTTGCGGGCCTTGACCGGTGGCACGCTGGAGACCATCACCACCGCTTCGTCGGGCGGCAACTGCATCACTTCGCCAGGGGTCAGCAGCGGGCGCGCCGTCTCCTGCCGCGAGACCATCAGATGGCCCAGCCAGGGGGCTAACCGGTGGCCGGCGTAGTTGCGCTGCGCGCGCAGCTCGGTGGCGGTGCCCAGCGTCTCGCTGATGCGCTTGGCGGTGCGTTCATCGTTGGTGGCGAAGGTCACCCGCACGTGGCAGTTGTCCAGGATCGAGTGGTTCTGGCCGTAGGCCTTGTCGATCTGGTTCAGGCTCTGCGCGATCAGGAAGCTGCGGATGCCATAACCCGCCATGAAGGCCAGCGCGGTCTCGAAGAAGTCCAGGCGGCCCAGCGCCGGGAACTCATCGAGCATCAGCAGCAGCTTGTGTCGCCGCGCGATGCCGTCCGATCCGTCCAGCGACTCGGTCAGGCGCCGACCGACCTGGTTGAGGATCAGGCGGATCAGCGGCTTGGTGCGGCTGATGTCCGACGGTGGCACCACCAGGTACAGCGACACCGGGTGCGCGGTCGAGATCAGGTCAGCAATGCGCCAGTCGCAGCGCGAGGTCACCTCGGCCACCGTCGGGTCGCGGTACAGGCCCAGGAAGCTCATCGCGGTGGAGAGCACACCCGAGCGCTCGTTCTCGCTCTTGTTGAGCACTTCGCGTGCGGCAGAGGCGACGACGGGGTGTGGGCCGCCGCCTTGCTCGCTCGTCAGGTGAGGCGTCGTCATCATCCGGTGCAGCGTCACCTCGAAAGGGCAGGCTGGATCGGAGAGGAAGTTGGCGACACCGCGCAGCGTCTTGTCTTCGCACGCGTAGAGCACGTGCAGGATGGCTCCCACCAGCAGCGCGTGGGAAGTCTTCTCCCAGTGGTTGCGCCGCTCCAGCGCGCCCTCCGGGTCCACCAGGATGTCGGCGATGTTCTGCACATCGCGCACCTCGTGCTCGCTGCGTCGAACCTCCAGCAGCGGGTTGTAGGCGGCCGACCGGGCATCGGTGGGGTTGAACAGCAGGCAGTGCGAAAAACGCGAGCGCCAGCCGGCCGTCAACTGCCAGTTCTCGCCCTTGATGTCGTGGATGACGGCCGAGCCGGGCCAGGACAGCAGCGTGGGCACCACTAGGCCAACGCCCTTGCCCGAACGTGTGGGCGCAAACGCCAGCACGTGCTCGGGCCCATCGTGCCGCAGGTACTGCGAGCCATGTTGTCCAAGGAACACGCCGGACGGGCGGTTCAGCCCGGCACGTCGAACGTCCTCGACCGTGGCCCAGCGGGCGGTACCGTAGGTGGTGACCAGCCGCGACTGCCGCGAGCGCCAGACCGACATGCCCACCGCCACGCCTACCGAGGCCAAACCGCTGCCGCCTGCTATCGCGCCGCCCACGTCGAAAGCATCGGGTGCGTAGGCGTCGAAGAAGAACCACCATTCGAACAGGCGCCAGGGGTAGTAGACCGGCGAGCCGAAGGCCTCGAACCACGGAGTGCCCAGGCGTGCCTGATGACCGAGTGCCGCAGCGGTCCACTGGGTAGCACCCCACACGCCGACCACGACGACGCCCAGCACCGCCGCGATCTGACCGTAAAGAACCCCCTGGTGGCTTGCGCCCTGAGCCTGCACCTTGACCTCCGATCCAGTGGCCCGTCACGCGGGGGCCGTGCGTGCGGCACGAAGGTGTGTCGCACGCATGAGGATCAGGGCTGGCTATCGGGGGGTCAAAGTCCGAAATCGGCAGGCTCAAAGCTCGGCCTGCAAGAATGCAAGCGGCAGCGTGCTGCCGCGTGTCATGGCTCCTTGCAGCGCTTCAAGGAGTACAGCGCCCATGCACGAAATGAGCGTCACCGAGTGTGGCAACGAGCGCAAGTTCAGAACTTGGGCGATTCCTTAGGTGGGTTGTACGGCACCTTGCCGTCCCCGAAAAATCGCCGCTTCGTGGCCTCGGCCACGTGGTCGCAAAGCTCGTCGCCCAGCTTTTCTCGCTCGGTCTTGCACTGCTCTCGCAGCAGCTTCAACCGCTCTGGATCGGCCATCAGCGATTCCACAGTATCAGTGGGCTGCGGGTTCCCGCAGGCCGACATCAATAAGGCGGCCGAGGTGACCGCCAAGGCTGCGTTCCATTTGTGAAGGTTCTTCATGTGCTACTCCCTGGTGAAGTGTCCTGAGCTTCATTGGCCGGCCGATCCGGCGCGTTTATGAGTGCTCTTTCTACGAAACGTCGCAAGGACTCTGACGGGTCACCGATACGGTGGATCAGGTAGGTGGTCAGCACCGGTGTTCGGCCTGCCAGTGGCCTGGTGACGATTTCTGGGTGGCTGCTGGTCAACACGTGTGCCTCTGTCGAGAAGCCCAGCCCGTACCCCGCTGCCACCAGCGTCACCATGAGGTCGTGACTGGCGACTCGTTCAGCGACGATGGGCTCCATGTCAGTCGCTCGCAGTACCCGGTCCAATTGCCGACAGCATCCCTCGCAGACTTCGGGATTGCACAGGACCAATGGGTAACGAAGTACCTCGTCCAGCGGCAGCCTCTTGTGAATCAATAGCGGGTGACGCGATGGCACGGCAACGATCATTGGGTCGCTCCAAGCCGACATGGCGAACAACGCTTCTCCAACGTCCGAGGACTGGGCAAAGCCGGCGTCGTACAAGTCGGCTTCGATCCCCTTCAACTGCTGGGAAAACGGAACCTCGTATAGCCGGATTTCCGTATCGGGTTCCTCTTCGCGGCAATGCGATAGCAATGCTGTGAGGCGGGCCTGGGGGATACCTTCGGATAGCGCGATACGCAACTGTCCCTGATACCCGGCCGACACAGCCCGTACGCTGTCGCGCGCCTGGGTCAGCGCTGCGAACACGCGTGGCACGTGGTCCATGAAGACCTGACCCGCTCGGGTCAGACGCGTGCTGCGCGTGTTGCGGTCGAAGAGGCGTACTCCCAGCTCTTCTTCCAGCTCCTTTATCGCCCTCGAAAGTGGCGACTGCTCAATGTGAAGCTTCTCAGCAGCTCTAGCGAAGTGCAGTTCCTGAGCGACCGCCAAGAAGCACCGAAGGTGCCTCAGTTCCATTGTTTTCCCTGAATGTTTTCATTGTTTCTCAAATCTCTGTTGCTCCGATAGTGATGTGGCCCACCAGAGCACTACACCAAACACCTCAGGTTTGAATACGCAGTAGCCTCGCGGGAGATCGCGACTTTGGAGTCCTTGGGCCAAACTGAGTGCACTACAACGGCACTGAACGCGCAGTCATCGCGGTTGCTGGCTGTAGCTTCTGATCGTGACGGCGTCTGAATTTGACAGTGTTCAGATGATGTCGGAGTCATCTCAAATGTCACCTGTTTTCGTGGCCACGGTCTTTGAGACGAGATACAGGACTAGCGGACGTACCAAGATGACGCATGCGAAGGCGACTGGCATTGCTATCACATAGGTACCCAGTACCCGTTGAATGAACCGAGCGTCGATTCCGGTGTTGATGGCCGTTAGGAGCAGGCACATCATGAAGGCGATGATGGTTGCCATGTAGAACGCAAACGCGAGAGAACTAAATTTGTAGGGAAGCTTTCTCATGCTGTATCTGGCCTTCACTAAGGGTGGTTGCTGAGAAAAAGAGACTGGCAGAGGATGTGGTAAGGGATAACCCTTGAAAAAATACTTAGGCATCGAAGTATACTTCAGCGCGGTGCTTCCTTGCACTTTCCCATCCTTACAGGAGATTTCCATGATTACGCATGAAGAAAACGATCTGCTGTGCCGTGTTGAAAACGGCGCACCCATGGGACAACTGATGCGCCGGCATTGGGTTCCTATCTGTCTCGTCGAAGAGGTCTCCGAGCCAGATGGGACACCCGTCAAAGCCCGCATCCTCGGAGAAGATCTCGTGGTTTTCCGAAACACGGACGGCGAAGTTGGTGTGATGGATGAGTACTGTCCTCACCGCAGGGCCTCGCTCGTGTTTGGCCGCAACGAAGAGGGAGGTCTTCGCTGTCTCTATCACGGATGGAAGATGGATGTGAACGGCAACGTAACGGAAATGTCTTCCGAGCCCGAGGCCAGTGGCATGCTGGAGAAGGTCAAGCACAAGGCCTATCCGACCAAGGAGTGGGGTGGTTTCGTCTGGGCCTACATGGGGGCGGCTGAGACCATGCCGGAGTTCGAGCCTCCCCGTTGGGCGCCCACGGCAGACACGCGTGTGAGCATTGCCAAGGTGATCATTCCTGTGAACTGGGCTCAGATCCTTGAAGGTGCGATCGACTCTGCCCACAGCTCGAGTCTGCACAGCTCGGACATGGTCCCTGCGCGTGTCGATGGAGCCAAAGCGACGGACAAAAACTGGCTGCGCCCTTCGACGGACAAAGCGCCGCGGATGCAAGTGCAGCGCGCCAGCTTCGGATTCCGTTACGCTGCGGTGCGACGGCCAATCTTCAACGCGCAGACGCACGACTATGTGCGTACGACGGTTTTCGTTGCGCCATGGACGGTCCTGATTCCGCCCAACAACCTGTACAACGTGGCGAACGTGAATGTGCCGGTGGATGACACCAATACCTGCTTCTACTTCATTGGCTGGGGTCATCCGTCGCAGACGCCGGAGACGGCGACCTGGCGCAAGTTCTTGGGTCAGACCGTGGGGGTGGATCTGGATGAGCAATACCGTCCGCTGCGCAACTACGAAAATCGCTACTGGCAAGACCGTCAGGCGATGAAAAGCGGTAACTTCACGGGCATTTCCGGCATCCCGAACCAAGACATGGCGATGTGGATCACCATGGGAAAAATCGCCGACCGAAGCCACGACCGGCTGGGTGCCAGCGACATGGCCATCGTCGAGTTCCGCAAGCAGATGGTAGAAGCTGTTCAAGCCTTTCAGGCGACAGGCGAGGCCATCGGAACAGGAGAGAACCGCATCCCGAAGGAAGTGTGTTCGTTCCAGGGCGTCATTCCTAAAACGGTGGATTGGCGGACTCAGGAGGTCAGCTATGTCTGGCTTGACGGTCAAGACAACCCGGAAATGGATCGCTCTTACGTGGTGACGGAGGGGGCAGAGTCTTGATGTCAAAGTTGCACATATCGGTCGCCATGGGCGACTACGACCGAAACCGTGCCTTGTACGACGGGCGTGTCCAGATCGATGGATGCGACCCGGTGTACATGTTGCTGAATCCCGAAGAGATGTTCTTTCGGGCCATGCGCAGCCGGGACTTCGATATCACCGAGCTCTCTTTTTCCAGCTACCTGGTCAAGCACGCCAAAGGCGAGAGCCCTTACATCGCTGTACCGGTTTTTCTGTCGCGCGCCTTCCGGCATACCTCCATCTATGTCCGGAAAGACCGCATCAAGAAGCCTGAAGACCTCAAGGGCTGCCGTATTGGCGTGCCGGAGTACCAACTGACTGCAGTGGTCTGGGCGCGCTCGATCTTGCAGGATGACTATGGTGTGAATCCCGAGGACGTGACTTGGGTCAGGGGCGGAATTGACACCCCTGGACGTCCGGAGAAGATCAAGTTGGATCTTCCTCCGGGTGTGACCATCGAGGCAGCACCGGAGGGGCGCACCATCTCCGACCTGCTCGACAAAGGTGAGATTGATGCTTTCATTGCACCACGACCACCCAGCGGCGCTGCGTTGAGCAACCCCAATGTGGCTTGGCTGTTCGATGATCCAACTACGGTGGCAAAGGACTACTACCGGCGGACAGGCATCTTTCCCATCATGCACGTGGTGGGCATTCGCAAAGAGCTCGCGGAGCAGAACCGTTGGTTGCCAGCAGCCGTTTTCAAGGCCTTTGGTGACTCCAAGGCGAAGGCCTTGGAGCTTCTGGCGGATACCTCTGCCACCAAGGTAACGCTGCCGTTTGTGGAAGAGCAGCTCAAGGCGGCACGAGAAACGCTTGGAAACGACTTCTGGTCATACGGGGTGGAGCCCAATCGAAAGACGATTGAAGCGTTCTTGCATCACCACCATGCGCAAGGCTTGTCGTGCAGAAAAGTAGGTTTGGATGAACTTTTTCACCCGTCTACCTACGAGAGCTACAGCATCTGAGGCGCTATCGCCCAGGTAAGCCGCTGTGATCGTTGATCAACTGTTCCTTAGTTGCCCGCGTCGCTCTCTAGAGCGGCGCGGGCTTCTTCTTCCTGTGCCAGGTTTTCAATCATCCTCACCAACGCAT
The DNA here is from genome assembly GCA_016790575.1 of Burkholderiaceae bacterium. Lineage (GTDB taxonomy): Bacteria > Pseudomonadota > Gammaproteobacteria > Burkholderiales > Burkholderiaceae_C > JAEUOU01. The sequence goes on from JAEUOU010000025.1 coordinate 11,729, forward strand.
TCCTCACTAAAGAAAGGGTGCGATCTGGAAGTCCATCGGCACTGATCTCGTTGACCTCTTCTGCCAAGGGCACAAGTACATGTTCAAGTGAGCGCCCAGCATTGGTCAAGTAAACGTGCATGTTCTTCTTGTTGCCGGGAAGGTGCCTGCGTTCAATGAAACCCATTCGCTCCATGGCTTTCACCGCCGAGAAGGTCGTCGGCTCCATCACGCCCGCCAGATCGCTCAGCTCCTTCTGGGTCAGTCCGTCGCGATTCCAAAGGATTCGAAGGAACGTCCAGTGTCCAAATGACACGCCAAACGGTGACAGCCGATACTGAAGCGCACGCATCTGAGCCCGCGCAACATCTCGGACAAGATGGGCGAGGCGGTCATTGGGGACCGATTCTCGCCAGTGATGAAGTAGGTTTTGTGTTTCTATGGAATTGCTGGTCATTGGAGAGCGTCAACGCCGAATGGCAGGTACTGCAGCTTGATGCTCCAAAATGATAGCGCTTCCTTTCTTGCTCGACTCGAGAATCGCCAGACACACTTCCATAGTTGCCAAGGACCAAGCGCCAGAATGGGTAGGCGCCGCACCGTCTCTAGCCACCGACCACATTTCGTCCACGACCTCTGAGCGTTGCACCACCTGCGGTGGCAGCGCATCAAGGTGTACGCCATGGATGTCGTGAATTTCTACGCCATAGGGTGTCAAACGGAGGTCTGCCTGTTCGCAACAGGCGATGACAGGCCCGAAGTGTTGAAAGGCGGTAGGTGTGCCTCTAAGATCTGGTACATAGTCCGGTCCACCAAAATTCCGGTTGGCTTTGCGACGGGCTTCGGCAATTTCGTCCTGTGTACTCAAGTACTTTTCTCGGGTGAGTCGGTGGGTGTCGGTGTTCTTTGGCCACCCCATTTCGCCGATGCCGTCCATCCACGTGTCGGTGTCAAAGAAACCATACCCGTTGTAGGTCACGCTGGCAAAGGCGCCGGAATGAAAGTTCAGAATGGCGGTATACGCTCCCTCAGTGGGGCGCTGCCGGTCCCACTCCCCGGTTCTAGCGTAGACGGAAGCGACCTCTCCTCCTGCGAGCAAGCGAACTATGTCGATTTGGTGGGCCGCCTGGCTGAAGACAACTCCCCCTCCTTTCGTTGTATCCAGTTCTTCCGGACGTCTTGGCCGGTAGAGAAAGTCGGTGAAGTTCATGGCT
>JAEUOU010000033.1 GCA_016790575.1 Burkholderiaceae bacterium
AGCGCTGCGCTCTCCGGCGGCACCAACCTCGCCACCGCTCTGTCCTTGAATGCCTGTCCGTATCGAGCCAAGTCCGTCCTTCATCGCCGCCCCCTGGGTTCTCGTTCTATGGAGGCGACAACTATTCTGACGCGGGGGGGAGGAGTGGCTGGCTCAGAACGCAGATGCCAAACTCTATGGTGACCGGATCTTCCTTGCCACAGGTCAGCTCGACCAGCTGCAAGACATAGATGCGACGATAAAGCGAGGACTGGAAGCCACGTTGCACGGCATCGTTGTCGGAGCATGGACGATGTTCGAAGTCCTTGCGAGCGACCTCTGGGAGGTCGCAGTCAACCTCTTTCCCTACCCGCTTGCTACGCTCTCTGGTGTATCACCTGTGAAGGCGAAGCGCCGCCTAGCAGCGTTCGTCGACGACGGCGCGGCATCGCCTACGCAGGGAAAGTTCATTCGCATGGACTATCTCCAAGCTCACGGCTTCGACTTGTCTCACCGTATGGGTACAGTGCTTCGCGAGCGCTTTAATTTTCAGGTTCTCGATGGCATCCGTGATGCCTACTATTCGGCGTTCCCCAATGAGTCGGCCGATGTCAGGACTGCAATCGGCGCCGACGCGCTGACCGCTCTGGCGGCTACGCGAAACCTGCTCGTTCATAGATCCGGATTCGTCGACAGGCGCTTTCTTGAGGAGCAAGCCCGTAGCGAACTGCTGCAGCAGCTCTTCCCGGCACCAACGCCACAGGCATTGCTTCCCATGTCCGGGCTCGCAGTTCACAACTTGGTTCAGCCAACTATTCAGCTTGGTGCAGATCTGCTTGCTGCCATTGATCGCTTCGACCCCGCTCAAATGCGGCATGGTGCCGCCTAACAGGTCGTTCAACCGGAGCACCAACGGCATGGCACCTTGCCCGCGAGGCGCTGTCTGCCTATCCTCCGCCTCGCGGGCAAGGCGCCACGCCGTCGTCGCCCGGTTAACTCTGCGTTAGGCTGCAAGTCGACTCATCATTCAGCATTCCGAACTCATGGCCACACTCACGTCCCTTGTCCAAAGTCTGGCTGCGACTGCATGCCCGCCAGAACAAGTACATGGCCTGAATCTGGACTCAAGTTTCGCCAAGTGGTTACTTGCGAACTACGTCAGTGAAGTGGGGGGAGAGGTCAAGACACTTGCGAATGCACTGCGATCGGAAGAAAGCTTGTCGAGACTAGCCCAAGGCAATGTGTCCGCCTCGCCCGGTAGCAACTTAACAACCGATCAGTACAGTGCCGCCGCCCACTGGCTTCTCGCTCAAGCCCGGGTTCGCGACGGTGAGTCAGCGCTGTCCGAACTTAAGGCCTTCGTTTCATCGAATTGCTTCGAACTCACCGAAGTTCTAGTACTCTGGGGTGTACTTCCAACGACTCCGGTTCAAATTACAGACACAATTCAACTAGTCCCACTTCGAGAACTCCACGATTCGCAACCAAAGGACTTCTTCCTCGGCATTAAAGACACACCTCACACTCAGGCATTGTCGCTAGGCGCCCCTCGACCAACAGCTGCATTGATCAAACCTCGCATCCACTGCCCCTTCCCGGACTCTGCCAGCGATCTTCGTCGCAACTCCGAACCCCACACGAGATCGCTCTTGAGTATTGCCAGATGCCTACCCGCAGCACTTAAAACATCCGTTTGCCATTTGGCGCACTGGTACGAAGCCAATCCGAGTACACCATTTGTGGGAGGAGTTCGTGGCTGGAGCGGACAAGCATTCGAGCACGCCTTCACACGTTTACCAGGGGCCACCAACATTGATTCGGACCGTCTTCGCGCATTTGTCACCGCTTTCCTTGCGCTTGATGCCCGAGTTTCGAATCGCCTGTCAGTGCCTTTGGACAGGCTAAACCGAGCACTTCGTCAGCATTCGGCAACTCAGATCGCCATTGAACTCGGTATATCAATCGAATCACTTCTCACCGATGACAGGCCGTCAGACGCACCCATCTCTTTCGTACTCCGACAGAGGGCTGCCCTGCTTGGCAGTAACATCCCCTCCCAACGTCGCGAACTGCTTCATTCGTTTAGGCGACTGTACGAACTCCGCAGCAAGGCCGTACACGGGCACGACATTGACGACGACAGAGACACAGCAGATTCAAGCAAGGGGAACACGGCTTTCCTCATGGCGCGCGCAATTGAGGTGGCCGCAATGATCGAACAGATAGTCATGCGCGGAGCCTTTCCTGATTGGGATTCATTGGTCTTTGGAGCCACCTAATTGCAGCCTAACAGGTCGTTCAACCGGAGCGCCAACGGCATGGCACCTGGCCCGCGCGGCGCTCGCTGTCTATCATGCGCCGCACGGGCCAGGCACCATACCGCTGTCGCCCGGTTAACTCTGCGTTAGGCCGTCGAAGCGAACTTGCTCGTGTACTCCACCGCCGCAACCCCGCACGTACACGGCGACCCTTGTCCCGGTTGGCTGCCAACTCCAGTCAAGCCGTTCACCCCGATGCGCTCGCTTGACCTCGATAGCGCACGCTGGAACACGAATACCCGCAGGGCCGTTCGCCTACGCCTTGGCCATCTCCAGCGCTGCAAGGTCAGTCCGTCGGCGCGGCGCCGGGTAGCAATCGAGGCGTCTTGCGTTGCAGGGCAGCGGCGCCGCGAGGTCGCTCGCTTGCATCAGTCGGTTCAGCGCTGCGCCGGTGGTACACGGTTCCACAACGCTCATCGCCGGCCTAACCTGTCGTTCAACCGGACCGCCAACAGCATGGCACCCTGGCCGCGCAGCGCCTTGGCTTATCCTGGGCCGCACGGCCAGGGCGCCATGCTGTCGTCGGCCGGTTACCTCTGCGTTAGGCGTCACAACACACCGCGCGCAACGCGATCGACCTTTCCTCGCATGTTTCACTCCCCCGAGACTGGTGGGACCTCGAAAGGGCGTGTCTGATGCACACTTACGTGGAGGGCACTACAGGCCCATGGAGGATATCCGATGACCATGATTGCGAGCTGTGTTCGCCTCTTGGCGGGGCTTGTGTTGAGCGTTTGCCTCGGACTCCTAAACGAGGCCTCGGCGGGTCCGCTGTACTCAATCGTCCTCAACGCAAACGATGGAACCCAGTTCGCCGGCACGTTCGAGACTGGTGCTGACCTTGGCGATGATCGGGTCGAAGTGGTAGCTATAGACATCCAAGTCGGTGGCTGCTCCACTTCGGACGACTGTCGCATTGACAAGCTGTACCTTGAGTACGGACCTGAGGACTTCAGCCCATTGACGGGGGTGTTCTACTGCGACGGAAGTGCGACTGGATGCATCTTCACCAACCAAGCGGTGACCGCCTTTCTCCACCTCTTCACGTTTGAAACTTTTGTCTATTCAACGCCGAGCGGTGACTCGAGGCTTGGTACGTACAGCGTTTCTAGCCCACTGTCTGCTCCGCCTTCGACTACTCTCCTCGGACTTGGCCTCCTCGCGTGTGTTGGGCTAGGGCGTCGGGGGCACTGGCATCAGCGCCCGCAGCGGAGTTCTTACTCGTGGACGCAAGTGGTCAGTCTCGGTCGCGTACCCAGGTGACGCCTAACTTGCCGTTCAACCGGACACGCCACGGCATGCCACCCAGCCCGCGAGCTGCCCAGGTTCATCATGCATCTCGCGGGCTGGGTGGCATACCGCGGCGCGCCGGTTAACTCTACGTTAGGCGTCACAAGGGCACATCCAACTGCGGCCACACGCTGCAGTGTCAACCCGGGCGCCGATCTGAAGGATAGTTCGACGATGAGTTACGACGTATTCAACACGTGCTTCTTCGTCCCAGACATCGGTACAGCGACCTGCGCCGCGTGGGCCCAAGCTTGGGGCACCGTGCTCGCGATTGCCGGTGCAACAGCTATTGGAAGTTGGCAGCTAAGGCACGGCCGGCGCCTAGAGAGCTATCGACGGGCCGAAGTTCTAAACGCACTGCACGTGGTGCTCGGAGAGATGTCGTCCGCTTCGACAGCATGGCTTGACTCAGTCGCCGCAGGAAACACTGTTCGACAGGCTTCCACCGCTGAGCAGTTGCGGTTCGCCGCCAAGATCATTGGCGAATTTCCGATAGACCAAGTCATGTATCCACGCGCAATTCAGGCACTGCTTTATTCAAAGAGGCACGCAGTTGCGTTGCTTCAAGCCATGGACGCAGGTGCAGCGGGCCAGGATCTGCCATTCCTGCACGAGACAACTCGCAATCTCTCCGAGCTGACCACCTTCATCGAGATTGAGGCCAGAAGGTATGGCATGAAGTCGGACGTGAGTCTCAAGTGACGCCTAACTGGTCGTTCAACCGGAGCGCCAACGGCATGGCACCTGGCCCGCGCGGCGCTGTCTGCCTATCGTGCGCCGCGCAGGCCAGGCGCCATTCCGTCGTCGCCCGGTTAACTCTGCGTTAGGCCTCACAATGCCTCCTATGCCAAGCCCCGAGCAAGTCGATGACAACTCAGACGACCGGGCAGTGCGTCAGGGACACTGGGCAGATCACCGCAAGCTGCTTGTTGCGGCCGATCAGAAGGC
>JAEUOU010000009.1 GCA_016790575.1 Burkholderiaceae bacterium
GATCTTCAGCCCGGCAGCGAGCATGAAGGTGTTGGCGATGCCTCCGCCCACGATGAGCTGGTCGACGTTTTTCGCCAGGCTTTGCAGGATGGTGAGTTTGGTGCTGACCTTGGAGCCGGCCACGATGGCGGCCAGCGGGCGCCTGGGGTTGGCGAGCGCTTTGGAAATCGCGTCGATTTCAGCCGCCAGCAGCGGGCCGGCGCAGGCGATGGGGGCGTACTGGGCGATGCCGTAGGTGGTGCCTTCGGCGCGGTGGGCGGTGCCGAAGGCGTCGTGCACGAAGATGTCGCACAGCGCGGCGAGTTTGCGCGCCAGTTCCTCTTTGTTCTTCTTTTCGCCGACGTTGACGCGGCAGTTTTCCAGCAGCACGACCTGGCCGGGCGCAACGGTGACGCCGTCGACCCAGTCGGCCACCAGCGGCACTTCGCGCCCGAGCAGTTCACCCAGCCGCGCGGCCACCGGCGCCAGGCTGTCTTCGGGCTTGAACGCGCCTTCGGTGGGGCGGCCCAGGTGGCTGGTGACCATGACGGCGGCGCCCGCCTCCAGCGCCATACGGATGCAGGGCACGCTGGCGCGGATGCGGGTGTCTTCGGTGATCGCGCCGGCATCATCCTGGGGCACGTTCAGGTCGGCGCGGATGAAGACGCGCTGGTTGCGGGCCTGGCCGCTGGCGCAGAGATCGGAAAAACGGATGACGTTCATGGCTTTGGAGGGAAGGTTCGATCAGGCGGCCATTCTAAGAGGCGCCTCCAGCGACCGCGCTTACCAGCCCAGTCCCAGCTTGAGCGGCAGGAAAACCGCCATGCCCGTGACGATGGTGCCCAACACCGCCTGCCCCTGACCGCGCCGCCCGAAGTAGAACGCCGCACCGGCGGCGGCGCCAAACAGCCGCGCATCCTGCCAGGTGCTGATCAGCTGCCCCTGCGTCATGACCACTTCAGGCACGATCACCGCAGACAATGCGGCAATCGGCGCGTATTGCAGGCCACGCTGGGCCCAGTGAGGCAGGCGCCAGTCGCGGCTTGAGAGGAAAAAGAAGCTGCGCGTGACCACGGTAACCACGGTCAGGCCCAGAATGACGGCCAACGTCCACCAGTCGGTACCGGGCTCGCTCATGGCCGGGCCTCCATTTCGCCATGGTTTGTGGGTCGTTCGCCGGTCGTCACGTGGCACTCCGGCGATCCGGCGGCGCCGGTCGCTCCAGCAGCAGGCACAGCGCCACGGCTACGGCGATCGCGAACACGATGTTGAGCTTGAACGGCAACGCAAAAGCCGCCACGGCCGCGGCACCCGCCACGCCCGCCGAGACACGCCGCATGGTCGTCGAGGCCAGCGAGCAGGCCACACCTGTCAGCGCCAGGATGCCGGCAAAACCCAGACCCCAATGCAGCGGCACCGAATGGGCCAGCGCGATACCGGCAATACTGGCGGCCTGCCAGCTGGCCCAGTTCAGCCCGCCTCCGCCGGCCAGGTAGGCCAGCTGTGCCTCACGCTCTGCCGCCGTCGTGGGAGGGTGCGCATACCGGCGCACGAACAGCACATACGTCATGTCGGCCGTGACATAGCCCACCAGCAGCCGTAGCGGCCGTGGCAGGTGCATGATGTAGCTGCGCAGGTGGGCGCTGAACACCACAAAGCGCAAATTCACACAAAAACTGGTGGCCAGAATCACCCACACCGGCGCGCTGGCCGCGATCAGCGGGATGGCCGCGAGCTGCGAGCTGCCGGCGAACACCAGCAGTGTCATGGCCAGCGCCTCCACGGTGCTCATGCCCGACTGCACCATGGCCACACCGGTCATCAGCCCCCAGGCCGCCAGACCCGGCGCGACGCCCGAAATTTCGCGCGCACCAGCCCGGAACTCGGGGTGGGCAACAATGCGACGCCAACGGGGGAGCATGTCAGTCATGGCGTGAACTTCAGACAGGCGACTCGAACGCCGCCCCGGCGGGCAGCGCAAAGCCGCGCAAAAAATCGGCCGCCGGCAGACGTTTGCCACCGGCGCGCTGCAGTTCGGTCACACACAGCACGCCGTCGCCGGTGACCACACGCACTCCATCGGCATTTGCAGACAAAATTTGCCCGCACCCAGCGTCAAACCGTCGTTGATTGCTATCAATATGAGACTTCCAGAGCTTCACCGTCTCGCCCTGACAGGTGGTACTGGCGCCCGGAAACGGGTCAAAGGCGCGGATGCGCCGCTCGATCTGCGTCGCCGGCAGCGACCAGTCGACGGCGCTTTCGGCTTTCTCGATCTTGTGGGCGTAGGTGATGCCGTGCGCCGGCTGCGGAACCGGGCGCAGCCCGCCGCAGGCCGCCCGTTCCAGCGCCTCCACGATCAGCCGCCCGCCCAGTGCCGCCAGCCGGTCGTGCAGCGTGGCCGTGGTGTCGTCACCGCGAATCGGCAGCGTTTCCAGCAGCAGCATGTCGCCCGTGTCCAGCCCCGCGTCCATCTGCATGATGGTGACGCCGGTTTCGTCGTCTCCGGCTTCGATGGCACGGTGAATCGGCGCCGCACCGCGCCAGCGCGGCAGCCGCGACGCGTGGATGTTCAGACAACCGAGGCGCGGTGCGGTCAGGGTCCAGTCGGGCAGGATCAGGCCGTAGGCGGCGACCACCATCACATCGGCCCGCGCGGCGGCAATGGCGTCGCGGGCGGCGGCCGCGTCGTCGGGAAACTTGCCGTCCAGCCGCAGGCTGCGCGGCTGCGCCACCGCGATGGCATGCTCCAGCGCCAGCTGTTTGACCGGCGACGCCTGCAGCTTCATGCCCCGGCCGGCTGGCCGGTCGGGCTGGGTCAGCACCAGCGGCACGGTCAACCCGGCCTCCAGCAGACGCGCCAGCGCCACACGGGCGAATTCGGGGGTTCCGGCAAAAATCACTCTCACAGGGTCGTTCCAGATCAGGCGGGCTTCGCGGTGCCCATCGCTTGTGTTCAGGGGGTTGGGTCGTCGGGGAGTACTTCGTCGGTGTTCAGCACCTGGCGGACCACACCGGCACGGTCCAGGTACACGTGCAACTGACGAAACAGGCTTCCGGCTTCCAGGTAGCGCCACGTCCAGATATCACCGTCGAACCGCGCAACACGCTCGACCAGCGCGGGCGGACCGAACTGGCGCAGCAGGTCGTCGCGGGTCCAGCGCCCGGTTTCAATGCGGGCGAACACTGCCGGGTCCATGACCTGCTCGACGACCAGAAGCCGACCGGCCCGATCGAAGTCGAGGTTGTGTACCTGACGGCCCGCCGGCTGCTGCGAGTATTGCAGGCGTTCGCCGCCGGGCAACGGGTGCACGGCGGTCGGCGAGCCGAGGCGGGCGATCACCGCCTCACGCGCTGCACCGGGTTGTTCCCACTGCGGCACACCCGCACAGGCCACCATCCCCGATACGCCCGCCAGTGCAAGCCAGCGCCCGGCCCGGGGGATCAGAGCCTTCACCCGCGCGCTTCCTTTTGCTGCTTGAGCAGCTTGGTCTTGATCCGGTTGCGCTTGAGCGGAGACAGGTATTCCACGAAAACCTTGCCCATCAAGTGATCCATTTCGTGCTGGACACAGACCGCCAGGAGGCCCTCCGCCTCGATGGTACGGGTATGCCCGTCGCCATCGAGAGCGCTGACCCGTATCGACGCGGCACGTTCGACGCCGTCGTAGATACCGGGCACCGACAGACACCCCTCATCGCCTTTGACGCGTTCGGAACTGGACCATTCCAGCTCGGGATTGATCAGAACCAGCGGACGGTCGCGCTCTTCCGATACGTCGATCACAATCACGCGCTCATGAACATCGATCTGAGTCGCCGCCAGGCCGATACCTTCCGCGTCATACATGGTCTCAAGCATGTCAGCCACCAGGGCCTTGATACGAGAGTCCACGACTGTGACCGGCCTGGCGACCTTGTTCAGACGGGGATCAGGAAAACGGAGAATGTCGAGAATAGGCATAGGAATCGGATGCGAATGTCGGTATTTTCGCCACTTTTCTCCGGGCGTGCCGCGCGCCTCATCGTTTTACGTTGATCAATCAATGGCTTGAGAGCACAATCGCCAGTGCTTTGTCAAGTTTTCCGCAGGGAACCCTCCACCCATGAAGCACCTGACTGTTGCTCTCCGTCCCGGTTTGGTCACACTATCTGTGTGGACCCTCGTTGCCATGGGCCCCACCACGACAGCCGCCCAAACTCCGGTGACTACTCCGGCGCAAAAGGCCACGGCCCAGCAGGTCGCGCAGTCGGGCGTACCCCTGTCTGAGTTGGCACCCGACGCGCCCGACCACTACCGCGTCAAGAAGGGCGACACGCTGTGGGCGATCTCCGGCGTGTTTCTCAAACGCCCCTGGCGCTGGCCCGAGCTGTGGGGCATGAACATGGCAGAGATCCGAAACCCCCACCTGATCTACCCCGGACAGGAACTGCACCTGGTCAAGAAAGACGGGCGGGCCATGCTCACCACCGCCAAGCCGGTCGGGTCAGAGGGCATCCAGACCGTTCGGGTTTCGCCGACGAGCCGCGTCGAGCCGTTGCTGGACAGTGCATTGCCGACCCTGGAGACCCGACGAATCGAGGCCTTCCTGGCCGAGCCCATTGTGGTGGACGAAGCCGGGCTGGCTCAGGCTGCGCGCATCGTCGCAACCCGGGAGTTGCGGGTACTGCTCAGCCGCGGCGACCGCGCCTATGCCCGTGGGCCTGCCGACAAGCCGCTGAGTCTGGCCAGTGGCCAACCCCGCGACTTTCGAGTATTCCGCAATGCAGTACCCCTGAAGGACCCCGAAAGCGGCGCAATCCTCGGCTATGAGGCCCAGTACATCGGCAATGCGCGATTGGTCGCTCCAGAGAAGGCAGCGACCCCAAGAACCGAAACCAAAGCAGCCGAAGAAGCCGTCCCCGCGTCACTGGAGATCGTCCAGTCCACGGAGGAGATGCGGGTCGGTGACCGGCTGCTGCCGGAGCCCCCGCGCGAGTTTCCCAGCTATGTTCCCCGTGCGCCCGAAACGCCTGTCGATGGTCGCGTCGTTTCAGTCTATGGAAGCGGGGTGCGCTTCGCGTCGCAGAATCAGGTGGTGGCGATCAACCGTGGCACGCGGGACGGACTGGAGGTCGGCCATGTGCTCCAGATACTGACTGCAGGAGAGCGTGTAACCGATCGCACCGACCCGACGCGTCCGACCCTGCGTGTCCCAGACGAACGCAACGGTTTGATGATGGTGTTTCGCACATTTGACCGGGTCTCCTATGCGCTGATTCTGGAGATCACGGACGTCGTGCGTGTCGGCGACCGACTGGTCAATCCGCGCTGATTGGCAACTTCGCGGCAGCCATGGAATCGGGCGAGCTGCGGGCATGGTTGCGGCTGTGCCTCACCGATGGCATCGGCCCGGTCACGGCGCGCAAGTTGCTGGCGTGCTTCGGACTTCCGACGGCAATCTTCGCCCAAAGCGCACGCACACTCGAACAGGTCGTCACGAGCGCCCAGGCTCATGCGTTGCTTGCGCACGCGGCGGAACTTGACCACCAGATCGAGATCACACGACGCTGGCTGGACGATGACCGCGGGGTTGATGGCCAGCCGGAACGCCGCATCCTCACATTGGCGGATCCGGACTATCCGCCAGGCTTGCTGACGATCGATGATCCGCCGACCATCCTGTACGGGATCGGCGTCCCGGACTGGCCACGATGGCTGCGGCAGCTGTCGCCGGGCCTCAGCCTGGCCGTTGTCGGAAGCCGCAATCCGACGGCCCAAGGGGCGGCGAATGCGTTCGCTTTTTCGCGGGAACTGGCCCAGTCGGGGCTGGTGATCGTTTCCGGACTGGCGTTGGGCGTTGACGGCAAAGCCCATGAAGGGGCTTTGGCTGATGACGCTGAGACCCGGCAATTACGCACTGTCGCGGTCGTTGGAACCGGGGTGGATCGGGTCTACCCTCGCCATCATCGGGAACTGGCCCATCGAATCACCCAAGCCGGACTCATCCTCAGCGAATATCCGATCGGGACTCCGCCCCTGGCAGCCCACTTCCCCCGACGCAATCGCCTGCTCGCGGGGCTGACGCGGGGCACCCTGGTTGTGGAGGCCGCGCCGCAATCGGGCTCGCTGATCACTGCGCGGCTCGCTGCGGAGCAAGGGCGGGAGGTCTTTGCGATTCCCGGGTCCATTCATACGACCCAGGCACGGGGCTGTCATGCCCTCATCAAGCAGGGTGCCAAGCTCGTCGAATCCGCCCAGGATGTCCTGGAAGAACTGTCTGACCTGCGAGGTGCCATCGCGGCCCGGTCGACAGACCTTTCGGCCCTTGGCGTGGCGGGCAGTAATCCGGGTAGGGGCCAGCCAGAAGAATCACTTGCCATTGACGATCCGATCCTGAACGCCATGGGCTTCGATCCCGTCAGCCTGGACGCTCTCCTGGCCCGGACGGGCCTGCCGACACCTCTGTTGCAAGCCCGCCTTCTGGAGCTGGAGCTTGAAGACCGGGTTACGCCGCTGCCGGGGGGCCTATTCTTGCAAATGACGCGTGCCTGAGGCACCACAGGACCCGTCCCGGTCGCCGGTGCTAACTCAGCAGACGCTCCGGATTCGCATCCAGCTTGGCCATGGCGTCTCGCGTGGCGCGGACCGTCAGCGCTTCTTCCTCGACCGGTACCAGCAGACCCGCCTGCAGATACGCGGCCAGACGTTTGCCCTGGATCAGGAAATGACGTCCATCTGCCGACGCAAAGAGATGCAGCTGCCGCTTGTCGCTGCGCCACAACAGCTGAACCTGTTTCAGCGTTGCGTTGTGGTCCAGCATGAACCAGTCGCCCAGAACCAGTTCGGCAACCCAGGCCACCATCGCATCCGTGGGTTTTGAGCCACCGTCAGCCAACACCTCGAAAGACGAAGCGTCCATACCCAGCATCAACTCCACGGTTTCCGGATTGAGGGGGATGTCGCCCGCCACATCTTCCAGCACCACCTCCTCAAGTCGCTCAAGCCGGCGCGCCATGTCATCGATTTCAGCCCGGGGAATGTTTTCCGTGCGCGACAGGAACGCATCAGACAGGGTGTCGCCGATCACTTTCAAGTGAGCATTCTGGGCAATTTCCGAAAGGCCCAGCAAACCCATGCCCTGCCGCAATCGGGCCAGGATTCCCGGCAGGTCGTGGATGACCTTGGTGCGCTCCTCACGGCTCGGCTTTGCGCTGGCCGCCCACAACAGGTCCGTGGCCGTTCGCTTGAGCGCCAACGTGTCGGGGTGCTGCGGCCCGTGTCGAACCGCGGCCATAGCCAGCACTTCAGCCCAGACCTTGAAGAGAAAGTCGCGGATTTCGTCGCGAACGTTGATGCTGTTGAGCATCTTTCGCAGTTCGATCGTGTACTGGATCGAAAGCGTTTCCTTCTGCTCGACCTGCTGCGCGACACTGACCGCTTTCTGCACGGAGGCCCCTTCGGTGAGGTAAACCGCCAGAAACGCCTTGAACTCGTCCAGAACCAGCTGAAACACCCTGCGTCCGGTTTCCGGGTACTGCTCAATGACCTGCACAACGCGACGAACCTCCGCCTCCAGCGCTCCGCCTTCGATCGCGGCGGCGTCAAAACCCATCACGGCACTGCCCAGGCGATCGATCAACTGGCGAGCCGGATGCTGCAAAGTGCCGAAAAACTCTGGCTCTGCCATCGCCACACGCAGTACCGGCATCTGCAAGCGCGCAAACCACACCCGAATCGCAGCCGGAATGCGCTCTTCCGCCAATATGGCCTGGAACATCAAGGCGACGATCTCGACCGTGGCCTTCTCGGCCGGCGTTGCGGCCTTGCGCTTGATGGCAGCGGTACGTTCCCGCAACTCGGTCGAAATCTGGACCAGGCCCGCAGAATCCGGACTGATATCCAGAAACACGGAGCGACCCGTGTCATCCGTCGTCCCCATGGCCTGCGCCATGGCGGGCGACGGTCCGGGCCGGTCCGTCGCTTCAAATCCGGCAACCCGCTCGCCAAGGAACCGGCGCAACTGGACCAGCACCCCTTGCGCACGCTGCCGCGCCCGCGCCAAGGGCGTCGTGACCGTGAGCATGCGGGTCTCGTCCTGCAAGCCAGTCCGCATCCCCCCGGGCTCGGTCATGCCGGCGCCGACGATGGACTGCCCGCCTGATCCCCCCCCCCGCGAAGGCCACTGGGAGGCCAGGCTCGCTGGTGCCGGGCGCGAGTTCCCCGGACCGCTCGCCTGAAATGCGCCGGAACCGCCAAAGTTACCCGTGCGCTGAGCATCAAATTGGGTGGCGCCCGCTGCCGGCCCGAATCCCCCCGTCTGGCCCGGCTGGAACGAGCCTGTTCGCTGGGAATCAAACCCCCCCGCACTGCCGCCGCCCGAACCACCGGGCCCCACCGCCGGGGACGGGCGAGCGGCCCCCGGGGCACCCTCCGCAGACCGCCGGACCAGCGACTTGAGATCGATCTCCGGCAGGACCCCGCTGCGCACCAGAAAATCGTTCGCATGGTGGTAGGCAGCGACCGTTCTTTCGACCAGCAATGGTTGGACCACACCGGCGACCAGACGCCAGACATCCAGTGTCAGGCCCACGTGGGTCCAGGAGTCGAGCAGCATCACCGACAGAGTGTCCGGCTTGAGCACATCGTGCGCCGGCAACTCATCGATTTTCTGCAGGTGCTGAATTCGCAGCCGCAGATCATTGAGCTGCCATTGCGCCTTGTCGAGAATGGCCAGGGTCAGGCGTGATGCCGCGATCCGGTTGTCCACCTCCGCATCGCCCACCAGGGAGAAAGCTTCGCGAGAGGGCGGCTGGCTGTCCGGCCCCGACAACGAAGGCACGGCCACTTCCCCGCCCAACGCTCTTCGCCAATGTCGCCGCACCCGATCCACCCAGGCCGCGCGATGCTGGGCAAACAGCTGATTGGCATCCCGCATGGATTGCTGCTGGCGGGTGTCACGCACGTCCTCCGCAAGGGAACGCAAGCGCCCGCTCGCGATCGCCCCCAGCTCGACAATGACCCCCTCGATCTCGGCTACATACCGCTCCCGCACCGCCCGTGCCAGGCGCCGTGAGGTTTCTGCAGAGAGCGTCTGGGTCATTGCCTATGGATGTCAGACGGTTGCGCCAGCGTTCGGGTCACCGGGGTCGAGATCGTCCTTCTTCGGCGCCGCCTTGACGAGGTCTTCGCGTTTGACCCCCAGCCACATGGCAATGGCCGCCGCAACGAATACGGAAGAGTAAATCCCGAAACAAATTCCGATTGTCAGCGCCATGGCGAAATAGTAAAGCGTTTCGCCCCCAAAAAGCAGCATCGACAGGACCATGATCTGTGTTGAACCATGGGTGATGATGGTGCGGCTGATGGTGGACGTGATGGCGTTGTCGATGATTTCAACGGTGCTCATCTTCCGGTAGCGGCGGAAGTTCTCGCGAATCCGATCGAATATGACGACCGACTCGTTGACCGAATACCCGAGTACCGCAAGAACAGCCGCCAGCACCGCGAGCGAAAACTCCCATTGGAAAAAGGCGAAAAATCCCAGAATGATCACCACATCGTGCAGGTTGGCGATGATGCCGGCGACTGCGAACTTCCATTCGAACCGAAACGCCAGATAAACCATGATGCCAATGACCACAAACGCGAGCGCCTTCAGCCCGTCGGCCGCCAGTTCGCCGCCCACCTGAGGGCCGACAAATTCCGTTCGGCGCAACGTGACCGAAGGATCCGCACTCTTGAGCGCGGTCAGCACGCGTTCACTTTGCTGGGCAGAGGTTGCGCCCTTTTGAACCGGCAAACGGATCAGGACGTCCCGGGCAGTGCCGAAGTTCTGCACCTGCACCTCGGCGTAGCCCAGCGATGCCACAGTGGACCGGACCTTGGTCAGATCGGCGGGCTGTGAATAGGAAACCTCCATCAACGTCCCGCCGGTGAACTCCACCGACAGATGCAATCCGCGCGTGAAAAGGAAAAATACCGCGAGGATGAAGGTAATCAGTGACACCGCGTTGAGCAACAACGCATGGCGCATGAACGGAATGTCTTTGCGGATGCGGAAAAATTCCATGTCAGCCTCTTACTTGTTGCCCGAATCCGCCGCCGCAGGAACGCGGGCTCCGTCGGCTTTCCAGACCGTACCGATGGAAACCGACTTGAGCTTCTTTTGCCGGCCGTACCAGAAGTTGACCAGCCCCCGCGAGAAAAACACCGCCGAGAACATGCTGGTCAGGATACCGATGCAATGCACCACCGCAAAGCCCCGTACCGGGCCGGAACCGAAGGCCAGCAGTGCCACGCCGGCGATCAGGGTGGTGATGTTGGAGTCCAGGATGGTGGCCCAGGCGCGCTCGTAACCCGAGTTGATGGCGACCTGCGGCGCAACTCCATTGCGCAGCTCCTCCCGAACCCGCTCATTGATGAGTACGTTGGAGTCAATTGCCATGCCCAAGGCCAGTGCCATGGCAGCCATGCCGGGAAGGGTCAAGGTTGCCTGCAGCATCGACAGAATGGCCACCAGCAACAGCAGATTGACGCCGAGGGCGATTCCCGAGATCAAGCCGAAAAGCATGTAGTACACCGCCATGAAAGCCAGAATGACCAGGAAACCCCAGGTCACGCTGTTGAAGCCTTTGGCGATGTTCTCTGCCCCGAGGCTGGGGCCGATCGTGCGCTCCTCGATGATTTCCATCGGTGCCGCCAGCGATCCCGCGCGCAGCAACAGCGCCAGGTCATTGGCTTCGACGACGCTCATGGATCCCGAAATCTGGAACCGGTTGCCCAATTCGCCCTGAATCACCGGCGCCGTGAGTACCTCGCCTTTGCCCTTCTCGAAGAGCAGAATCGCCATGCGCTTTTTCAGGTTTTCGCGGCTGGTATCGCGCATGATGCGGCCACCCTTGGCGTCAACCGTCAGATCCACCTTGGGTTGCTGGGTCTGGGAGTCAAAACCGGGCTGCGCATCGGTCAGGCTGTCCCCCGTGATGATGACCAGCTTTTTCACGATGACAGGCTGGCCGTCGCGCTGCAGGTACCGCTCCGATCCGAACGGCACCGGTCCGCGGCCGGCCTCGGCCTCCAGAGCTTCCGTGCTTTCGTCCACCAGGCGCATCTCCAGGGTCGCAGTGCGCCCCAGAATGTCCTTGGCTTTGGCCGTGTCCTGGACACCGGGCAACTGCACCACGATCCGGTCCAGACCCTGCTGCTGAATCACCGGTTCGGCAACCCCCAATTCATTGATGCGGTTGTGCAGCGTGGTGATGTTCTGCTTGAGCGCCTGCTCCTGCACCAGGCGCGCTGCCTCAGGGCGGATGGTGGCGGTGAGCTTGTATTCGGTGCCTTCCGGGACCTCGGTAAATTGAAGGTCGGGAAACTGATCCTGAATCAGGCGCTTGGCGGCTTCCAGTGTGGCCGCGTCACGCAGGCGCAACTCGATGGCCTGTCCGTTGCGGGCGATGCCACCGTGGCGGATATTCTTTTCCCGCAGCATGGAGCGCAAATCACCGGCCAGGGAGTCGACCTTCTTCGACAGCGCCGCTTTCATGTCGACCTGCAGCATGAAATGCACACCACCGCGCAAGTCCAGGCCCAGATACATCGGTGCCGCATGCAGGGAGGTCAGCCATGCCGGCGACCGCGACACCAGGTTGAGCGCCACAACATAACCCGGGTCAGCGGCGTCCGGATTGAGCGCCTTCTGAATCGCGTCCTTGGCTTTGATCTGGGTATCGGTGGAGTCAAAACGGGCGCGGACGGACTGCCCCTCGAGACTCAGAGCGTCCGACGTGATTCCGGCGGCCTTGAGCGCCTGCTCGACGCGGGTGAGTGTTCCCTGGTCCACCCGCAGGGTTACCTTGCCTGCAGACACCTGCACGGCCGGGGCTTCACCAAAGAAATTGGGCAGGGTGTAGATGGCCCCCACCAAGAGCGCGATCACCATGATCGCGTACTTCCAGACCGGGTAACGGTTCATGATCGCGCGGGAGAAAGGAGTGGGACGGTACGGCCCCGAAAAATCGGGGCCGTCCAGGAATGTTTACTTGTAGGTACCCTTGGGCAGCACCTGCACCACGGCGGAGCGCTGCATCTGGATTTCAACTCCGTTGGCCACTTCAACGTTGATGTGGTTATCGCCCAATTTGGCAACGCGGCCAAGAATGCCCCCTGCGGTCACCACTTCGTCACCTTTGGCCAAAGCGTCGATCATGGCCTTGTGCTCTTTGGCCTTCTTCATCTGGGGCCGGATCATCACGAACCACAGAACAACAAACATCAGCACGATGGGCAACAAGCTCATCAATGTCGACTCGCCGCCGGCAGCGGGTGCGGGCGCGGTTTGGGCATGGGCAATGGAAATCAGCACGGGGAAAACTCCTGAGAGACATGGAACGAAACCTTCAGCCGGCGCAAAGCCTGCCGACGGCTCGGGGCAATCCGCCATTGTATGCCCGGCCCGCTTTTCCGAACCGGACCGGGCATAGGGATTTGCCGGGGATCGAAGCCCTCAGAGAGCTATTACTTTGATAGCTAAAAGCGACCTTTTAACGCTGGGTATGACGATATTTCATCATGAATCGGCGGTTTCAGGCCGTTTTCGCCGCCTCGCGCCATGTGGCCATCCGGGTTGCCCACTGCTGGCGTGCCGCTGCGAGGTTTCGGGCCTTCACCGGTCCGAAACCCCGAATCCGGTCAGCCTCCTGGGCGATGGCCACCGCCTCGGCATGGCGGGACACCGTCAAACCGGCCAACAGTTCCTCAACCATCGCGCGGTACTCGGCGATCAGCGCGCGTTCGGTTCGGCGCTCTTCGGTGCGGCCAAATGGGTCCAGGGCGGAACCGCGCAAACCCTTGAGTCGGGCCAGCAGGCGAAACGCGGTCAGCATGGCCGGGCCATATTTCTGCTTGACCGGTCGGCCTTGCGCGTCGTGGCGAGTCCACAGAGGCGGCGCCAGGTGGTAATGCAGGCGAAAGTCGCCTTCGAACTCCGTCGCAATACGGGCAAGGAATTGCGGATCAGCCTGGAGTCGGGCCACTTCGTACTCGTCTTTGTAGGACATGAGGCGAAACAGCTGGCGGGCCACAGCTTCGGTCAGCGCGGTGCGGGGCCCGCCGGTTTCCGCCAGCGCAGCCTCCGCCGTCCGGACCCGTGCGACAAATTCCCGGTAGGTTTCGGCCCAGCGGTTGTCCTGGTATTGCTCCAGATAGCGTGCACGGTGGTCAACCAACTCATCCACCGTTTGCCGGCGGTGCCACTGGACAGCCTGGGTCGGCACCAGGAGCGCCTCGACGCGTTTCGGGTCCTGAGCGGCCCAGCGGCCCCATTCGAAGGCAGCCTTGTTCGCGTCGACCTGCACCGCATTGAGTTCGATGGCACGCATCAGCGAAGCCTGCAAAAGCGGAATCCAGCCTTTTTGCCACGCGTAGCCAAGCACCATTGGGTTGACGTACAGGCTGTCGCCCATCAGCGCGTGGGCCAGCGCGTCCGCGTCGAAAACCCCCACTGCGTCATCCCCGACGGCCTGTTCGATGGTGCGGAC
This sequence comes from Burkholderiaceae bacterium, assembly GCA_016790575.1. GTDB lineage: Bacteria > Pseudomonadota > Gammaproteobacteria > Burkholderiales > Burkholderiaceae_C > JAEUOU01. Next base: position 13,497 of record JAEUOU010000009.1, read on the forward strand.
ACAGTCGGCGGACGGATTGTCCCACCCGGTATTGCGCACAAAGGCGGCCGTGGGCGTGCCCACCGCGTTGAGCGCTACACGGGTGCGCCCTTCGCGCATGCGCATCAGGGTTTCCTTGCCCGCCGCCACGATAGGGTCACACGCCAGGATCAGGTCGGCTGCGGCGGTGCTCACGCGAGTCGTGCGAATGTCGTCCTGACTCGGGCCCAGAAGGACATGACTCCAGGTCGCGCCCCCCTTCTGGGCCAACCCGGCAGCGTCCTGTGTCACCACGCCTTTGCCTTCGAGGTGCGCCGCCACCCCCAGCAGTTGCCCGATGGTGATGACGCCAGTCCCGCCCACACCGGCAACCACCATGCCGAATGTCTGCGTCAGCGCGGGCAGCATCGGGTCCGGCAGAGTCCCCAGCTCGGACGGCTGGCGTTTGCGGCCGGCGGCGTTCTTGCGTGGTTTGCCGCCTTCCACCGTCACGAAACTCGGGCAAAAGCCCTTGAGACAGCTGAGGTCCTTGTTGCAGGTGCTCTGATTGATACGCCGCTTTCGCCCCAGCGGCGTCTCCAGGGGCTCTACCGACAGACAATTCGACTGCACACCACAATCTCCGCAGCCTTCGCAGACCAGTTCGTTGATGACCACCCGGACGGCCGGATCGGCGATCAGCCCCCGCTTGCGCCGGCGGCGCTTCTCGGTGGCACAGGTCTGGTCGTAAATGATGACCGTGGTGCCCTTGATCTCGCGAAACTCGCGTTGCACCGCATCCAGCGTGTCCCGGTGCTGGATGGCGATGCCAGCGGGGAGGCCCTGGACGGACGCGTACTTTTCCGGTTCGTCGGTCACGATGGTGATCTTGACTGCGCCCTCGGCCCGCATGCTCTGCGCAATCTGCACGACGCTGTGGCCCTCGGGTCGCTCCCCCACCTGCTGACCACCGGTCATGGCCACGGCGTCGTTGTACAGAATCTTGTAGGTGATGTTCACGCCCGCGGCGATGCTCTGCCGCACGGCCAGCAGGCCACTGTGGAAATACGTGCCGTCGCCCAGGTTGGCGAACATGTGCTGATCCGTGCTGAACGGCTGCTGTCCCACCCAGGGCACCCCCTCACCGCCCATCTGCGTGAAGCCGACTGTCGCCCGGTCCATCCAGATCGACATGAAATGGCAGCCGATGCCGGCCATGGCCCGTGAACCCTCAGGCACGCGGGTGGAGGTGTTGTGCGGGCAACCCGAGCAGAACCACGGCTGTCGCTCGGCCAGCGGACCCGACACCACCAGGCTGCGCATCGCCTGTTCTTTGGCCTCCAGCACGGCCATTTGCGCATCCAGCCGGGCCGCCCAATCGCCGTCCACCCCCAATTTTTTCAGCCGGCGCACCAGCGCGCGGGCGATGATGGCCGGCGACAGATCGGCGTTGGCGCGAAGCAGCGTGTGGGCGCTGGGATTGGGCATCGCCCATTCGCCCCCACTGAAGTCCCCCTCCACCTCGTCGAATTTGCCCAACACATTGGGCCGCACGTCGGCACGCCAGTTGTAGAGCTCTTCCTTGAGCTGATACTCGATCACCTGGCGCTTTTCTTCGACGACCAGAATCTCGCGCAGACCAGCAGCAAACTCCCGTGTGCCCTGCGCCTCCAGCGGCCAGACCACTCCAACCTTGTGCAGGCGAATACCCAGGTGGCGGCACGCGGCATCGTCCAGCCCCAGGTCCGCCAGCGCCTGACGGGTGTCGTTGTAGGCCTTGCCACTGGCAATCACACCCAGGCGGTCGGCCGGGCTTTCGATCACGTTGTAGTTCAGTCGGTTGGCGCGGACATAGGCCAAGGCGGCATACCATTTGTGGTCGAAAAGCCGGGCCTCCTGATCCAGGGCGTGGTCGGGCCAGCGAATATGCACGCCGCCAGGTGGCATCGGAAAGTCGGGCAACACAATCTGCACCCGTTCGGGGTCCACATCCACGGTGGCGCTGGACTCGACGATCTCCTGGATGGTTTTCATGCCTGCCCACACGCCCGAGAAACGGCTCATCGCCCAGGCATGCAAGCCCAGATCCAGTATTTCCTGCACGCTGGCCGGAAAAAACACCGGCAGGCCGCAGGCCTTGAAGATGTGGTCGCTCTGGTGCGCGGCGGTGGAACTCTTGGCCACATGGTCGTCGCCGGCAACGGCAATGACGCCGCCCCACGGCGTCGTCCCGGCCATATTGGCGTGCTTGAAAACGTCCGAGCAGCGGTCCACACCCGGCCCCTTGCCGTACCAGATGCCAAAAACTCCGTCATACCGCCGCGACTGTGGTGGGGCAAAACCCAGCTGCTGGGTACCCCACACCGCAGTGGCAGCCAGCTCTTCATTGACGCCGGGCTGAAACACGATGTTCTGCGCGGCCAGGTACGAACGCGCTTTCTGCAGCGCCTGGTCATAGCCGCCCAGCGGCGAACCGCGGTAGCCGCTGATAAACCCGGCTGTGTTCTTGCCCAACAACTGGTCCCGGGTCTGCTGCAACATCGGCAGCCGCACCAGCGCTTGAACGCCACTCATGAACGCACGCCCTCGCGGCAAGGCGTATTTGTCTTCGAGTGTCACGGTTTCCATTGCGCGACGGACCGCGTCCGGCAAAGGGGCATTCATGGTGGTGTCTCCTGATGGGGCGGTAGTCAGGTCAGTCCTGCCGCGTTGTGATGGCAGAAAGTGTAGGCAAATGAGGGCGACAGGTGTTTTCTTTTTTTGCCAGAATTACGGCCGTTATGGCAATAATCTTTCCCCATGTCAGCAGCTTCAGAAACACTTGATCGCTACGACCGGGCCATTCTGGAGATCCTGCAGGACCACGGCCGCATCTCCAATTCCGAACTCGCCCAGCGGGTGGGTCTGTCGGCGGCCCCATGCTGGAGGCGTGTGCGTGCGCTGGAGGAAGCCGGCTATATCACCGGCTACCACGCCAGCATTGACCGCGAGAAAATCGGCCTGGGTGTTCTCGCCTTCGTTCGCCTGGACGCGGCAGAAAACACGGGCGACATCCTGCACCGGCTGGAAGATGCCATCCGCGCGATTCCTGAAATCGTGAGTTGCCACTACATCAGCGGCACCGGGACCTTCGAGTTGCAGGTGATCAGTACCGACCTGAACGCCTTCAGTCAGTTTGCGCGCGAAGTCCTGATCAACCTGCCCAACGTCAAAGACCTGCAAACCCGGTTTTCGCTGGGTGAAATCAAAACCCGCACGGCGTTGCCCTTCGGCCACCTGACAAAAAAGCGCCCTGGCGGTTGACGTTTTTTGTCATGCTTACAGCCAGCTGTCGCATTTTTTGGCTCACCGTAGGCAGGCAACTCACGACAGCCGACCCCAGTCTTCGTGCAATAGTACACATCCGCCGCTTCGCGGCCGGGTGGCACGGAACCTGCGTTTGCCATTGCGGATTTCCCCTCAACCTCTCTCCAAGGAGCTTCTTATGATGCGTTCTGTCCAAAAGGGTTTCACCCTGATCGAACTGATGATCGTTGTCGCGATCATCGGTATTCTGGCCGCCGTGGCCCTGCCCGCCTACCAGGATTACACCGTGCGCGCCCGCGTGTCGGAAGTGATTCTGGCGGCTTCGTCGTGCCGCAGCACAATTACGGATACGGTTCAGAACTCCCCGGTTCCTGACGTTTCCGCTGCGATTCAATCCGCATGCTCGGTGACACCGACAAAAATGGTTCTGTCAGGCGGTGCAGACGCTGATGGCGTCATTACCGTGACCGGCAGCAATGGGGCGCTCGGCGGCGACACCAGCGCTACTGCGCGGAACATTTCTCTGCGTCCCTACGTCGTTTCTGGCGGCGCACCTCGGGTTCTGGAAGGTACGACCGACGGCGGTTTGACCATTTCGGAATGGCGTTGTGGTCCGGCAGGTACCGACCCGATGCCCCTGAAGTATCTGCCCGGCTCCTGCAAGGCGATCTGATTGACACGCGGATTTCGATCCGCTCCGGAAAAGACCGCCTCGGCGGTCTTTTCTGCTTTTCAACGGTTCAACGGCTAAAGACGATGGACTGTTGTACTGTGGCAGACTCACCAGTATGTCATCTGTGATTTCGCAGTGGCGGAAAGCCACACGCGACGTTCCTCTCACCCCCGTCGTTGCAAGCTTCGGGCTTGCCTTCGCATGGTTGTTACCGAACTTCGCACAACCTTGGCTTGCTTTTCACCGGGACGCCTGGGCCGCAGCCATGTTGGCATTGGTGCTCCTGGGGACGATACTGAAAGACCCCATGCGCTGGCGGTGCTCCGCAACAGTCCTGGGTCTGCTTGCCGTAGCGTGTATCCCGATATTCCAATGGCTGTCGGGTTTGATCGATCTGTTCGGCGACGCCTTCCTCTCATCGTGTTACCTGCTCGGCTTTTGCCTTGCTGTCTGGCTGGGAGAGAACTGGTCCCGATCGAAAGGCCCCCGTCCGGTTGACGTTGTCTTGTCTGCCGCAGCAATCGCCGCGCTGATTTCGGTCGGCTTGCAGCTCTACCAGATGGCCGGCCTCTCGACTGGCGAAGTTCTCACTGACATCTGGGTACTTCGTTTCTCACCGGCGCAAGGGCGTCCCTATGCGAACATGGCCCAGCCCAATCAACTCGCAAGCCTGTTGCTGCTGGGCGTGGCTGGATTTTTCTGGATGGCCTGGCGCGGCTGGATTGGTCGACGCGTTTTGGCCGGGGTTGTCGGACTGCTGGTTGTGGGCCTCGCGCTGACGCAATCCCGCTCCGCAATGGTGACCACGATGCTATTGGCCATCACGAGCGCAATACTGGTCCATAAGAAATTGGTCCCGGCTGTGGTCGGCCGCTGGGCCGCCGCCTTGGTTATCTGGTACGCAATCGCGCTGTTGCTGGTCTACGCGGTGTCTGTGGCGCTAGGTGTCGGCGACGGGTTCGCATTGGGAACCCGCACTCGCAACGAAACCCGCTGGTTGATATGGACAACATTCTGGGAGGCTGCTCTGCTTGAGCCTTGGACTGGCTATGGATGGCGGCATACCTACGAGGGCCTGATGCGGGTGTTCCCAAGTCATCCCCAATTCAATGATTGGTATTTCGAGCAGGCTCACAACCTCTTTCTCGATCTGGTTCTTTGGTGCGGCATTCCGTTGGGTGGACTGCTATCTGTTGCGGTGCTCTCGTGGTTTCGACAACAACGTTTTTTTGCCCGCGACCATGGCCGGAGGATTGTCCAAGGCGCAATCGTCGCCCTCGTTGTTCATTCGTTTTTTGAGTATCCGCTGTACTACGCGTATTTTCTGCTTCCGGCCGGTGTTTTGATCGGCTACCTCAATCAGACGGCGGAGCCACCGCCACGAACCATTGCCGTTCCGAAGACCTTGAGTGTTCTTGTATCGATCATGGCTGTCACACTGACCGCCTTGATCATTCACGACTACTTGAAGGTTGAAGAACGCTTTGCCGAACTCCGCTTCGAGTTGAATAGAGTGGGCAAAGCCGTCGGCGCACCACCCAGCGACCTCTTGGTATTGACCCAATGGCAACCTCTGTTTGTTTCCGCGCGTGAGAAGCCCCGGCCGGGAATGTCCGAGGAAGACCTTGGACTCTTGAGAGCCATCGCGATGACACACCCCTCGGAGTTGACCCTTCGTCAATTGGTATACGCGTACGGTCTCAATGGACGAATGGATGAAGCCCGTTATTGGGCCGACAGGCTATGCTTGTTCAGTTCGCCCTCGCGCTGCGCCAGGACAAAAGAAGAATGGCTGAAAAGCCTTGACGCCGAGAAGTACGAAGCTCAAAAGAAGCACAGAGCGATCTCGTCCGAACCATCCGTAAACATGGGAACGCCAACTCGCTGACTCCAATCAATCGCCATCTGAAACCATGAATCCCGCATCCGCTTTTGCAGACCGCCTCCGCGCCGCCGCCATCCACGCCGGGCTGAGCGTGCTGGTGGCCACCGGGGCCGCTGCACTGGTTTTTCTCGTCTGGTACCCGTATCCCTACCGGGAGATCTCGGGCGGACGGGAGTTGTTCACGCTGGTGGTCGCGGTGGATGTGGTGCTGGGCCCACTGCTGACCTTCACGGTGTTCAACCGCAGCAAGCCCTGGCGTGAGTTGCGGCGGGATCTGGCGGTCATTGTGCTTCTGCAGTTGGCCGGGCTGGCCTACGGCCTTCATACGGTCGCGCTGGCGCGACCGGTGCACCTTGCCTGGGAACTGGATCGGATGCGGGTGGTCCATGCCGTGGATGTGGCCGAGGAACTGCTGGACCGCGCGCCCGAGGGCCTGCGGTCGCTGCCCTGGACAGGCCCGACACCCGTGGCCGTTCGCCCCTTCCGCGATGCTGCGGAAAAGGCGGAAGCCACCATGGCAGCGCTGGGCGGGGTCGATCTCGGCACCCGCCCTGACCTGTGGCAAGCCTATGCCGATGCCAGCGAGCGGGTTCGGGCCAGCACCCGGTCGCTGGCCTGGTTGCGTGTACAAAAGCCCTCGGCGGCGGCCCTGATCGATGCCGCTGTCAAAGACGCCGGAGTGGCCGAATCGGAGCTGGTGTGGCTGCCCATGGTCGGGCGCAAGACCTTCTGGACCGTGTTGCTGCGCAAGGACAATCTGCTGCCGGTGGCGTACCTGCCTCTCGATCCGTATTGAGGACCGGTCGCAGTGTTGGCCCCTGTGCCTTGGTTTCCGCCGGCGGGCCGGATGTCGCGCCTGCTGACACCCGCCCTTGTCGCCCTCGCCATTGCGTTGCCTGCTCTGTGGCCACTGGCGCCTGGGCCTTCGGTCAACGCGGTTCCCTTGCTGCTGGCGTGGTCACTTGTCGCGTTGACCGTTCTGGCTTTGCCAGGCGGGGGGCCTTGGCGATGGCGTGAGCCGGCCCTGCTGCTGGCTTTTTTTGTTGCCGCGACGGCTGCGAGTGGCGCCGTCGGGTCGCCCGACTGGTGGACCACGGGCGCGGCATTGCTGGCGGTGGGCGCCTGTGGCGTCATCGGCCGAGCGGCACAGACTGATCACACGCTGGCGCGCACCCTGGCGCTCGGGTGGGTCACGGCAGGCACCGTCTCTGCCGCCATCGCGTGGCTGCAGTTTTCCGGCCAGTCGGCGGAGTTTTACCCCTGGGTCAACCTGACTTCGGTGGGCGAAGCGTTTGGCAATCTGCGCCAACGCAACCTGTTTGCGACGCTGACCAGCCTCGCCGTGCTCGCCCTGATCTGGCTGGGGGCTACCTGTAAAGACCAGCCTGGGCTGCGTGGCGGTATCCTGGTGGCGGGATTGGTCCTCGTGGCTGGCAATGCGCTTTCGGTTTCCCGGACGGGGTTTTTCCAGCTGGTCCTGATTCTGGCGCTCTGCCTGACCTGGGGGATGCACCATCACCGGGCTCTGAGGCCCTTGTTGTGGGCCATGTTGCCGTTTTACGCCGCAGCGGCCATCGGGCTGCCCGCTCTTCTGGGACTGGACGCCCATGTGGACCTGTTCACCCGGTTGACCGAAGGCGCACCGGCCTGTTCCAGCCGCGTGGCGTTATGGAGCAATGTTCTGGAACTGATCGCCCAACACCCCTGGTCGGGCTGGGGCTGGGGCCGGCTGGATCAGGCCCATTACGAGCATCTGTATGCCGGGCTGCGCTTTTGCGACATTCTGGACAATGCCCACAACTTGCCCTTGCATCTGGCGGTGGAATTGGGTGTGCCCGTGGCACTGGTTCTTTGCGGCGCTGCGGGATGGTGGTGCTGGCGGGGCCGCCCCTGGCGGGAACGCGACCCGCTTCGGCAGATGGCCTGGGGATTTGTGGCCATCCTGGGTCTGCACAGCTTGCTGGAGTATCCCCTGTGGTATGGGCCGTTCCAGATCGCACTGGGCCTTGCGCTGGGCCTTCTGAGCCAAGGCAAAGTGGCAAGCCCGCCCGGACCGGGCGCCCCCGCCCGCCCGGCGGGCATTCTGGCTCTCCGGCTGAAGCGCCTGCTGCCGGTTTCGGCGCTCGGCCTGCTGATCGCTGCCGCCTGGGACTACGGCAAGGTCAGCCAGATTTACCTTGCCCCGGAAGCACGCGGTCGCTGGTGGCAAGGCGACGCGTTCGCGCTGGCGGGAGAAGCGTGGTTCTTTCGAGCACAGGGCGACTTCGCCCGACTGACCCTCACCCCACCGGCCCGCGACAATGCAGCGTCCGTAATGGCATCCGCCCAGGCGCTGATCGCGTATTCGCCGGAACCCCGGGTGATCGAGCGTCTGATCGAAGGCGCCACGCTTGTGGGCCAGGACGAGCTCGCGCTATGGCACCTGGCGCGGTATCGCGCCGCCTTCCCCGAGGCGCATGCGCAGTGGGCGCGTGGCCTGCACGCGCCGTTGCCACAGCGGCCGCCGCCCACCACACCGTGACACTGGGCAAGCCCAGATGCGCGGCCTACAATGAACCAATGAACTCCACCGAAAACACCGCCGACTCCGCGCAGGAGCGCGCCGCGCGGCTGCTGGTCACCCCCGGCGCGCTGGCGCAACTGAGCCTCAATGACGCCCGCACAGTGGTGCGGTACATGGAGCCACGGCGGGTTGCCGAAGGCGCGCAGTTCATCCGGGCTGGCGATCGAGAGAACACCGATCATCTCCTGCTGGTGATCGAAGGTGAGGTCACTGTGGAGAGCCCCACCTCCGGTGGCCTCGACGGATTGGTGGTGACCGTGTTGGGCCCCGGCAGCCTGATCGGCGAGATGGGGCTGATCGACGGTGCGCCACGTTCGGCCAACTGCACTGCCTCCACCCGGTTGGGCCTCGGCTTGCTGAGTCGTGATTCGCTGGTGCAACTCATCGATCAGGAGCCGGCGGTGGCCGCACGGTTCCTGCTGGCGATCGCCAAGCGGCTTTCAGATCATCTGCGCGATGCCAACCGCAAACTGCTGACACTCAGCCAGGTCAATCGGGCGCAGCAGGAAGAGCTCGACAGCGCACACCAGCTGAACGCGGAAATGCTCGGCCGCAAAGGCTGACACTGGCCAGCGGACTGCCAGGTGCGCTACAGCAAAACGGGCCGGTCCGGCAAACCTGCGGCCGGGTGATCCCCCGGAACAGAAGGGGTCGGATCGTCTGGAAAGTGCTCCACCAGAACGGCAGATACCTCCTCCAGCGCCTCGGTCAGGCCCTCTTCATAACGGCCCTGCCGCAGGGCTTCACCCAGCCGCTGCACCATGGCCTGCCACTGCGCGGGGCTCACGTGGGCGTTGAATCCCCGGTCGGCCACGACCTCGATGGCATGTTCCGCCACCAGCAGGTAAATCAGCACGCCGTTGTTGTGCTCGGTGTCCCACACCCGCAGCTTGCCGAACATCATGACCGCGCGTTCGCGCACCACCTGGCGCAGCGGCCGGCCTTGCGCCAGGTGCCGCCAAAGGTAACTCCAGGGCAAGGACGCCTCGATGCAGATGCGAATCTCGCCGTTGTGCCGGCGCTCGCTGGCGCCCACACGGCGCTGCAGGCGTTCGATCAAGGCGGGATCGAACGCCCGGCGCGCGACGATGTCGTCGCGCCAGCGGTGCCTGAGGATCGTGCGTATTGCGCCCAGGATATTCATCACCAGTCTCCGCTGGCGCCACCGCCACCAAAGTCGCCCCCGCCGCCGGAGCTGAATCCACCGCCCCCTCCGTCGCCCCAACTTCCGCCGCCGCCCGACCAGCCGCCGCCCCAGCCGGTGCCGCGGCGCCCAAAGGAGGATCCACCCCCCGCCAGCATTGCATACAACAGCGCAATCACGCCCGCTGCCAGGCCAATGAGCAAACTGGCGGTGACCCACAGTGCAAGCGCCCCCGCGCCGACTCCTGTCGCGAGCGCGCCCAGGCTTCGACCCAGTGCCGCGCGGCTGATGCTGGCGGCCACCGGTACAGCCAGGAAAAGAAAAATGGCCAGGTCATCCCAGTCGAAACCCCGATCCGGCGCGGACCCGCTCGGCACGGACGCCGACGGCGAGGGCAGGGGCTCGCCGGCGATCAATGAGTCCAGCCGGTCGGTTGCCGCCAGCAGTCCCCCCAGGTAGTCGCCGGCGCGGAACCTCGGCGCCATGGCTTCGTCGATGATGCGGCGGGCCATCAGGTCCGGCACAGCGCCTTCCAGGGCTTTGGCGACTTCGATCCGCATGCGCCGGTCCTGGACGGCGACCACCACCACCAGACCGTCACCGACATCGCGGCGACCAATTTTCCAGGTGTTGGCGACCCGGTTGGCGAAGCTGGCAATGTCTTCTGGCGCCGTGCTGCGCACCAGCAAGACCACCACCTGTGTTCCCCGCTCGGTTTCCAGCCGGGCCAGGCGGGTTTCAAGCCTCTGGCGATCAGCCTCGGCAAGTTCGCCCGCCGGATCGATCACCCGGGCGCTCAGGCTCGGCACCGGAGCCAGCGCGTCGGCCAATGCCGGGCTGTGGCCCGCGAGGAGCAACAACGCTAGGACAAATATAGCTAAAAGCGACCGCATTACGCTGGGTATCGAGCGATTTCGCTGAGAACCCGCCAAATCAGGGCTTTTTGGAGAAGTCCACGGCCGGCGGCGCGCTGATCTGCGCCTCGTTGGGCACCGTCAGGCCTTCTTTGGTCTTGTATCCGAAGACCATGGCCGTGAGATTGCTCGGGAAACTGCGCGCGAGTACGTTGTACTCCTGCACCGACTGGATGTAGCGGTTGCGGGCCACGGTGATGCGGTTTTCCGTGCCCTCCAGCTGGACCCGCAGGTCGCGGAAGCCTTGGTTGGCCTTCAGGTCCGGATAACGCTCGCTGACCATCAGCAGGCGACTCAGCGCACTGCCGAGTTCGCCTTGGGCGGCCTGGAACTTTTTCATTGCTTCAGGGTTGCTCAAGGTCTCCGGTGTGACCTGGATGGCAGTGGCGCGCGCACGGGCTTCGACCACCTTGGTCAGGGTCTCCTGCTCGAAAGCGGCTTCGCCCTTGACCGTCGCGACAATGTTGGGCACCAGATCGGCCCGTCGCTGATACTGGTTCAGCACTTCACTCCAGGCTGATCTGGTCTGTTCGTCCAGACGTTGGAAGTCGTTGTAGCCACAGCCGCTCAGGCTCAGGGAAAGGAGCAGGGCGATGGTGAACACGGTTCTTTTCATGGATTTCTCCGGTTGTGACGTCGTACTATATCGGCGTGCCGGGTCGCTCACTTGCGAGGGGCCAGGCGCATCGTGCGACACTGCGCGGCATCCATTCCATCTGACACTGTCCGCCCCCATGGTCAAAGGCCACATGCGCGCTCCGGTTGAGGCCGAGAGTCCTGCCACTGTCGAAGCTGCTTTCTACGACGCCCTGCAACGCGGGGACCTCGATGCGCTGATGGCGTGTTGGGCCGATGAGGATGAGATGGTCTGTATCCATCCGGGAGGCGGGCGGCAGGTGGGCGTAGCCGCCATCCGCGACGCGTTCGCGGCCTTGCTGGCAGAGGGCGGGCTTGACCTGCAGGCCCGGCAGGTCCGCCGTCTGACCGCGCCGGGACTGGCGGTGCACAGTGTCATGGAGCGGGTCGTGGTGGTGCTTGACGGACACCCCAGCGAAGCATGGGTTGTGGCGACCAATGTTTTTCAGTTGACCACGCGCGGCTGGCGCATGGTGGCACACCATGCCAGCGCGGCCCCCGCTGCCGAGCCCGAGGCCGTGCGTGCGGCGCGGCTGCTTCATTGAGGCCACTGCGGGCCAGATATTGGCGTTTTTGCCGCATACCCAGCGCAAAAAGGTCATTTATTGCTATGCATTACGTAGCGCCACACTGGCTCCCGGGGGGCAATCTACAGACCATCTGGCCCGCTTTGTGGTCCCGACGTGGCCCGGGCAGGCCGCCGCAGTACCGGCGCGAGCGCTGGACCACCCCCGATGGGGATTTCATTGATGTGGATTTCCTGATCGGGCCCGACAACAGCGCCCGCGTACCGCCGACCGGGCGGGGCTGGCTGGTGCTTTTTCATGGTCTGGAGGGCTCATCTCGCAGCCACTATGCGGAGGCGTTTGCCCACTGGGCCGGCGACCACGGGCTGCAGTTTGTGGTTCCCCATTTTCGCGGCTGCAGTGGCGAACTGAATCTGGGACCTCGGGCCTACCATTCCGGTGACTTTGCCGAGATCGACTGGATTCTGGCCCGCCTGTCGGAGCGGGCATCCGGGGCGCCCCTTCGGGTCGTTGGCGTTTCACTGGGTGGGAACGCACTGATGCGGTGGGCCGGCGAAACCGGTGATGGCGCCGCCCGCCGGGTCGCGTCTATCGCGAGTATTTCGGCGCCGCTGGACCTGGCGGCCGGCGGTGAGGCCATCGGCAGAGGCTTCAACCGGCAGGTCTACAACCGCATGTTCCTGCAGTCGATGAAACCCAAGGCGCTGGCAAAACTCGCACAGCACCCAGGCCTGTTTGACCGGCAACGGCTGATGGCGGCTCGGGATCTGTACGAGTTTGACGACGTGTTCACTGCACCGCTGCACGGTTTTCGCAATACGGACGACTATTGGTCTCGGGCTTCTTCCAAACCCGTGCTCCGACATGTTCGTGTACCTGCGCTCGTGCTGAATGCACGCAACGACCCTTTTGTGCCGGCATCGTGCCTCCCCGTTGCTGGTGAGGTGTCCTCGTCAGTCCGCCTGCTCCAGCCTGCCGAAGGTGGCCATGTCGGCTTCCCGGCCGGCAGGGCGCCGGGGCATGTCCGCTGGTTGCCGCAGGTGGTAGGCCACTGGCTTCTGAACCCCGATTGAGCAGACCACGGCGGGCACATAATCGCGCGATGGATGATCTGGTACGTCAGGCAATGGCCAAGTGGCCCCATGTGCCCCACTGCTATGGGTGGCTTGGCCTGGACGGCCGGGGGCACTGGTATATGCGCGATGATCAAGCGCAGGCGGCCGGTGCGTTTGCCAGTGGCATCGCGGGCGCCAAAGGGTCGTTGCTGCGCCATGAAAAGCTGATCGACTTCATTCAACGCAATTACCAGAGTGATGAACGCGGGCAGTGGTATTTCCAGAACGGCCCCCAACGCGTCTATGTCGAGCTGGCCTCTTCGCCATGGATTTGGCGGGTTTCCCATCTAGGGGAGGTCTTCAGTCACGCAGGTGCGCCAGCTTCGGTTTATTCGTGTCTGACCGATGAGATCGGACACCTTTTTCTTCACACCGACCTGGGATTTGGCCTGGTTCACACCCAGGACATGGTTTGCGCAGCAGAACAGATCGGCCAGGGCCGCTGGCCAGCCCCCGAAACCGTGCTTCAGGCGGATTTGCCCGGCCGTTTTGGATTTGTTCGCAGCCCGGCGGCGGCGCGGGCGCATGACACCATGGTGGCATGATCCACGGGTGCGGCGCTCCCAATCCGTTGGCAGCGCATATTGACGAAAAAAAGGCCCGTCTGCGACGGGCTCTCGGGAACCGCGGCGCGACCCGCTTACTTTGCGGGAGCCGACGCTGCGTCGGCTGGCGCCGGAGCGGCCGGTTCCGCGAATTTCGCCCCACCGGCATTGGCCAGATAGACCACCGCACGACCGATTTCCAGGTCGGTTGATGCGCCGCCCCCTTGCGCACCCATGGCACCTTTGCCTTTGAGGGCGGACGTCAACAATGCTTCGTAGCCAGTCTTGATCCGGGGAGCCCATGCGCCGGAATCGGCGAGTTTTGGCGCGCCTGCTGCGCCGCTGTCGTGACAGGCCGCGCACTGTGCCTTGTAAACCGCCTCGCCCGCTCGGGCCGGTCGATTGGCGTCGACAATTTCAATCGTGCCGATCTTTTGTATACGCTGGGCTACCGCCAGTTCAGGATTGGCGGCGTCGGCCGCCGGTTTGTTCTGGGATGTCACACTATAAACAAGGCCAATGATGACGATCACCGGAGCCACAAACGAGACCACACTGGCCCAAGCCATTTGTTTGGGGGTCTTGATCGGGCCGGTGTGCGGCTCTTCGTGGCCCGCGTTGTGGCTGGTATTGCTCATGGCTTCCTCAGATGGTCTCGGTAATCGGGGGTTGTGATGCTGGAGAGGTCGGGTCCGGTCTGAAGAGCAAAACAAGCCCCTTCAATCGATCCTCGAAATGGGCGATTATAAAGGTGAGCAACGCGGACCCTATCTGATCGCCGCTCAGCGATTGATCCGTTCCTGTGCCACCGTGAGCCCGTAAGAATGGACGAATGACAAAGCGACCCGAGGGGCCGCAGTACGCTCTGGCCGTCCGCGTTGGGCAATGAGGTATCGCGTTCATGCGATAATTGCCGGCTCGATATTCGAACAGTTTCGTCTTTCTCGCTGTATTTCAATGGATAGAATTCGGCCCTCCGAAGGCTGAGATCCAGGTTCGATTCCTGGCGGCGGGACCACTCACACACCTTTTCAACCAGGCGCATTGCGGTCTGAGCGCGCTTCAGACAGGGCGCCAATTCGGCGGAATTTTTCTACGGCGGTTTGCTTCGTCGTTCCGCGCTCTCAGTTGCAGAAGGTTAGCGGTGAAGTGTGAGCTTTCTTCGCAGAGACCGGTGGAGGTCTTTTGCGAAGTGCCCGAGCAGCGCGCGCCAGGGACTCAGCTCCGGCTCCGGAGCTTTTCCGGCCGCCAGCCGTTCGATCTGGTGGTAATACCAGCCGCCCTGGGCGAGGTTGTTAAGGCCGCGCACCGAGGGTGACGGGCTATCCGGACCCCACCAACTGTTTCCCAGCACGAGACGGTCTTCTGGGACCGGCAGTCTCTGCATCTGGCCGGCCATCATGCGCGCCGGGAAGTCCGGGTCCAGGCAGAACGGCCGTGCCAGTCCGATCATGTCCGTGTGGCCCCCGGCTAGCGCCGCCTCCATGCCCGCCAGTGTGCGGAAACCGCCGGTCACCATGATCGGCATGCGGGCCACATGCTTGATCGCCTTGGCGTATTGCAGGAACATCGCTTCGCGTTCGCGCGTGCTGTCGCGCATGTTGGCAGCCGCCTGGGGTTTGAAAAACTCCAGATGCTCGTAGGTGCCGCCAGAAACCTCCAGCAAGTCTATGCCCTCGTCATTGAGCCAGTTCACCACTTGCAGGCTCTCGTCGAGCGTGAAGCCGCCCTTGACAAAATCCGAGGAATTCAACTTGACCGACACCGGATACGCGGGCCCAACCCGCGTCCGCACCGCACGGACCACCTGCAGCAGCAGACGTGCGCGGTTTTCCAGCGAACCGCCCCAATGGTCCTGGCGCTGATTGGTACGCGGCGACAGAAACTGGGACAACAAGTAGCCGTGCGCCGAATGAATCTGAACACCATCAAGGCCAGCATTCTGGACCAGTGCCGCAGTGTCGGCGAAACGGGCAATAATGTCCTGAATGTCGCTTTCTTCCGCAGCGCGGGGCCGACCGAAGTTACCCGCGAGCTGTAGTCGCACCGCGGAAGGCGCAAGCGGCGTCGCTTGGACCGTTCGGGGGCATTGACGGCCGGGGTGGTTGATCTGCGCCCACAGTTGAGCGCCGGCGTTTTGGACAGTTTTGGCCCACTCGCGGACGGCCGCCATGCCCAGGTCATCTTCCAGGACCACATTTCCTGCACGCTCCAGATGGCGTCGGTCAATCATGATGTTGCCGGTCAGCAGCAAAGCCGCGCCGCCACGGGCCCATATGGAATACAGACGCTGATGAGCCGAGGTGGCGTGATCGTGTGCATCGGCCAGACCCTCGGTCATGGCGGCTTTGGCCAGGCGATTGGGCAAACTGCGGCCGCAGGGGAGCGTCAAGGATTTTTCGATCACGGGGAGTCTCCGGTGGAGAGGGAGACGAAGAGAACGTAGTGTAGTGAGTTGTGTCAGTTTGGGCGCTTTGCCAGCCATTGCCACCAGAGCGTCACTTGTTCCTTGTTCTGGCTTTTGCTTCGCCATCTGGTTACGACCAAGACCTCGCCAAGAACGACAAAGCCCTCCGGAGAGGGCTTTGATTTGAGCTTGGCGCTCGACTGTGTTGGTTGCGCGAGAAGGATTTGAACCTCCGACCTTTGGGTTATGAGCCCAACGAGCTACCAGACTGCTCCATCGCGCGGCAAGATGGAATTATAACACGCTTATTCGCCAGCAGGGGCCGCGGGTTCGTCAGCGGCGGGGCGATCAACCAGTTCAACCAACGCCATAGGAGCGTTGTCTCCGACCCGGAAGCCCATTTTCAGGATTCGTGTGTAGCCACCCGGGCGCGCCTTGAAGCGGGGCCCAAGGTCATTGAAAAGCTTGGTTACGCTGTCACGATTGCGCAACCGATTGAAGGCCAGACGACGATTGGCAACTGTCGCTTCCTTTGCCAAGGTAATCATCGGCTCAACGACGCGACGAAGCTCTTTGGCTTTTGGTACGGTGGTTTTGATGACTTCATGCTCGATGAGGGAGTTCATCATGTTACGAAGCATCGCCTGGCGATGCTCGCTGGTGCGATTCAGCTTACGAAGACCTTGTCCGTGGCGCATAGTGCTTTCCTTTCGTTATCAATAGGGACAGCCGGATCAGGTACTGCCCCTTGCACAATTTGCGCGGCCTCTTTCTGCTTCTCGGCCGCGCACGTCTTAAATATCAGCGTTTGTCCAGCCCGGCAGGCGGCCAGCTTTCGAGCTTCATCCCCAAGGTAAGACCCCGCGAAGCAAGGACTTCCTTGATCTCATTGAGCGACTTGCGTCCGAGGTTCGGGGTCTTGAGCAACTCGTTTTCGGTGCGCTGGATCAGATCACCGATGTAATAGATGTTTTCGGCTTTCAGGCAGTTGGCCGAACGTACCGTCAACTCGAGCTCGTCTACCGGTCGCAGGAGGATCGGATCGAAGCGCTCGGCGCCACCTCGCTGTGCCGGGGCATCGAACGCTGCGAGCTCGTTGCCTTCCAACTGGGCGAAAACGGCCAGTTGCTCGACAAGGATCTTCGCCGAAGAGCGAACCGCGTCTTCTGCGGACACTGCTCCATTGGTCTCGATTTCCATCACCAGCTTGTCCAGGTCGGTACGTTGCTCAACACGAGCGCTTTCAACGGTATAGCTGACCCGCTTGATCGGGGAAAACGAGGCGTCCAGGACAATGCGCCCAATTGACTTGGTCGGCTCGTCCGCATACCGACGCATGGTGCCGGGGACGTATCCGCGGCCCTTCTCGACCTTGATCTGCATATCCAACTTACCGCCCTGCGACAAATTGGCAATCAGGTGTTCGGGGTTGATGATCTCGACGTCATGGGGAGTCTGAATATCAGCAGCCGAGACAACGCCTTCCCCCTCTTTCCGCAGGCTGAGGGTTACTTCGTCCCGGTTATGCAGGCGGAAAACCACCCCCTTCAGGTTAAGCAGGATGTTGACAACATCCTCCTGCACACCGTCGATCGAAGAGTACTCATGCAACACTCCAGCAATGGTCACCTCGGTCGGCGAGTAACCCACCATGGATGACAACAGCACGCGACGCAAAGCATTGCCAAGGGTATGGCCATAACCGCGCTCAAAGGGTTCAAGCGTCACCTTCGCCCGATTCGGGGCAATTTGCTCCACGTTGATGGCGCGGGGCTTCAGCAGATTCGTTTGCATTCGGAATTCCTTTCAGTGCCCCCGGCTCGTTACACCGGTAAGGCTGAAAAAGCACTCAACCCGCACTAGGCGGGAAGGCGCGGTCAGGATCAGAAAGCTGATCAACGGGAATAAAGTTCAACGATCAAGGATTCGTTGATGTCGGCCGCGAATTCGTCGCGATCCGGAACCTTCTTGAAGGTACCTTCGACCTTTTCAGCGTTAACTTCCACCCAAGCCGGCAAACCCACTTGCTGAGCCAGTTGCAAAGCCTCAACAACTCGGCCCTGCTTTTTCGACTTCTCACGAACCGCAACGATGTCACCCGCCTTCACTTGGTAGGAGGGAATATTGACACTCTGGCCATTGACGGTGACAGCCTTGTGCGACACGAGTTGGCGTGCCTCAGCGCGGGTAGAACCGAAGCCCATGCGGTAGACAACGTTGTCGAGGCGAGACTCGAGGATGAACAAGAGGTTCGCACCGGTATTGCCCTTGCGCCGATCGGCCTCTTCGAAGTAACGCCGGAATTGCTTTTCAAGGACTCCGTACATCCGCTTGACCTTCTGCTTTTCGCGCAACTGCAAGCCGAAATCAGAAGTACGCTGGCCGGATGTGCGACCATGTTGTCCAGGTTTGGAGTCGAATTTCGCCTTATCACTGATGGAGCGTCGTGCGCTCTTCAGGAAAAGGTCGGTGCCTTCACGGCGAGAAAGCTTTGCTTTGGGGCCTAAGTAACGTGCCACTTGAATTTCCTTATTTTCATCTTCCGCGAGCTATCGCGGGAGCCGAACGAACCGTTCGTCCGGCGGTGGGCTTTTCCAACGACTGCAATTAAATCCGACGGCGCTTTTGCGGGCGGCAACCATTGTGGGGAACGGGTGTCACGTCGGAAATCGACGTGATACGAATCCCCAGCGCGGCCAAGGCGCGAACGGACGACTCGCGCCCGGGCCCGGGGCCCTTGATTTCAACATCAAGGTTCTTGATACCTTGCTCGACCGCAGCGCGGCCCGCGACTTCGGATGCAACCTGGGCAGCAAAAGGCGTCGACTTACGGGACCCCTTGAAGCCTTGACCTCCGGACGATGCCCATGAAAGCGCGTTGCCTTGACGATCCGTGATCGTGATGATCGTGTTGTTGAACGATGCATGCACATGTGCGATGCCGTCCGCAATGTTCTTGCGAACCTTCTTGCGAACTCGCTGGGCTGCATTGTTGGCGGGTGCTTTAGCCATGTTGTGCTCTCAATCCTGATTACTTCTTCAGTGCCGCGGCGGCCTTGCGCGGCCCTTTCCGCGTACGGGCATTCGTGCGGGTACGTTGCCCACGCATCGGCAGTCCACGACGATGACGGAATCCGCGATAACAACCGATATCCATCAAGCGTTTGATGTTCATCGTCGTTTCACGGCGCAAATCACCTTCAATCGTCAACTGGGCAATCTGGTCGCGGATCTTTTCAAGATCTCCGTCCGTCAATTCCTTGACCTTCTTGGTGTAGGCGATACCGCATGCTTCGCAAATTTTGCGTGCCCGGCTACGTCCGATGCCAAAAATGGCGGTGAGTCCGATCTCAGCGTGCTGATGCGGCGGGATGTTGATACCAGCAATACGTGCCATATTATTCCTCTGTTACTTTTCCCATCAGCCTTGACGCTGCTTGTGCCGGGGGTCTGTGCAGATCACACGAACGACACCTTTGCGCCGAATGATCTTGCAGTTGCGGCAGATTTTTTTGACCGAAGCCGAAACTCTCATCGCTCTCTCCTAAAACTAAACCATCAATTTGCCACAGTGGCATAGAACGGCAGAAATATGATTTTTGCTGTGATCAAATTGAAAGCGCTCAATTCAGACAACACAGTTGCAGAAATCTCGCCACTCAACTTGCTTTGAAATTCGCCTTTTTCAACAGCGATTCATATTGCTGAGACATCAGGTAGTTCTGCACCTGCGCCATGAAATCCATCGTCACCACCACAATGATGAGCAGCGAGGTCCCCCCGAAATAGAACGGTACGTTGTATTTCAGGATTAGGAATTCCGGAAGCAAACATACAAAAGTAATGTAGACCGCGCCAGCCAGAGTAAGACGCAGAAGAATCCTGTCGATGTACTTTGCCGTCTGGTCACCCGGACGAATACCCGGCACGAAAGCTCCGCTCTTCTTGAGGTTGTCTGCCGTTTCCCTGCTGTTGAAAACCAAGGCCGTGTAAAAGAAGCAGAAGAACACGATCGCCGCAGCGTACAGCAAGACGTAAATGGGCTGCCCGGGCGTCAGCGTCGACGCGATGTCCTTCAACCACCGCATGGACTCGCCGGAACTGAACCAGTTCACTACCGTCGCAGGCAACAAGATGATGGACGATGCAAAAATCGGTGGAATCACACCGGCCATGTTAAGTTTCAAGGGCAGATGAGAAGACTGCCCTCCATAGACCTTGTTTCCGACCTGGCGACGTGCGTAGTTGACAAGTATCTTCCTCTGTCCTCTTTCGACGAACACCACAAAGTAGGTCACCAAAGCGACGACGACGATAATGAATATCGACGCGAGAATGCTCATGGCACCGGTGCGAACCAGTTCAAGCAAGCCACCAATCGCGCTGGGCAAGCCTGCGGCGATACCAGCGAAAATGAGAATCGATATCCCATTACCCAAGCCGCGTTCCGTTATCTGCTCACCCAGCCACATAAGGAACATCGTCCCGGCAGTGAGGCTGACAACAGCAGTCAGGCGAAAGACAAAACCCGGGCTGATCACCAGTCCGGCTGAGCTTTCCAGGGCAACCGCAATACCAAGAGATTGAAACAGCGCCAAGCCCAAAGTACCGTACCGGGTGTATTGGGTGATCTTTCGCCGCCCGGCTTCGCCTTCCTTCTTCAGCTGCTCAAACGTCGGCACGACATAGGTGAGCAGCTGCATGATGATCGATGCCGAGATGTACGGCATGATGCCAAGCGCAAATACCGTAAAGCGCGACAAAGCGCCTCCCGAGAACATGTTGAACAGGTTCAACAGTCCACCTTGCTGACCTTTGAACAGCTGTTGCAGCTGTCCTGGGTCAATCCCTGGTACAGGAATATGCGCGCCTATCCGGTAGACGACCAGTGCTAACAGGAGAAACACCAGCCGGCGACGCAAGTCGCCGAATTTCCCGGTTTTCGCCAGTTGTGATGCGCTTGTGGCCACGAACTTATGCTTTCCCGCCTAATTTGGCGATCAGGCCACAGATCCGCCAGCCGCCTCAATAGCAGCCTTTGCACCCGCAGTGGCACCGATACCGGTCAATTTGACCGCGATACCGATTTCGCCTGTCTTCACGACCTTGACGACCTTCACCAGCTCTCCAACCATTCCGGCGCTCTTGAGCAACAGCAGATCAACTTCCGACGCGCCCAAATGCTGGAGCGAATCCAAGGTCACCTCGGCATTGAATTTCAGGAGATGCGACTTGAACCCGCGCTTCGGCAGGCGACGCTGCAGCGGCATTTGTCCACCTTCGAAGCCAACCTTGTGGTAACCACCCGCGCGGGATTTCTGTCCCTTGTGTCCACGGCCAGCAGTTTTCCCAAGTCCCGACCCGATTCCACGACCGACGCGGCGTTTGGCGTGTTTCGCACCTGCAGCAGGTTTGATGCTATTGAGTTCCATCGCCGACTCCTCAGAGTACCTTGACCAGATAGCTGATCTTGTTGATCATTCCACGAACTGCTGGCGTATCCTGCAGCTCACTGACACTGTTGACTTTGCGCAAGCCAAGGCCGCGGACTGTCGCTCGATGGTCCTCTTTACAACCGATCGGGCTACGCACCAGCTGAATGCGCACTGTTTGTTGAGTAGTCATATTGCCTCTCCGGTCACGCGAAGATTTCTTCAACGGACTTGCCACGCTTGGCCGCCACTTCGGCTGCGTTCGTGCAGTTGGCCAAAGCGTCCAGCGTCGCGCGAACCATGTTGTACGGGTTAGACGAACCGTGACTCTTGGCAACGATGTCGGTGATCCCAACCACTTCAAACACCGCCCGCATCGGCCCACCAGCGATGATGCCGGTGCCCTTGGGGGCTGGCGCCATCATCACCGTTGCCGCGCCATGATGACCGGTAACATTGTGGTGAATTGTTCCGTTGCGAAGCGAAACCTTGCTCATGTTCCGGCGAGCTTCTTCCATCGCCTTCTGGACTGCAGCAGGAACCTCTTTGGATTTTCCCTTGCCCATGCCCACGCGGCCGTCGCCATCGCCCACCACTGTCAAGGCGGCAAAACCAAGGATTCGACCACCCTTGACCACTTTTGTGACGCGGTTGACCGCGATCATTTTCTCGCGAAGGCCGTCCTCCGGACCGTCACCTTGCGCTTTTGCTTGAAACTTAGCCATATGGAATTCCGATCCGCTTAAAACTGCAGTCCTGCCTCACGCGCCGCCTCAGCCAACGCCTTCACGCGCCCATGGTAGGCAAAGCCTGAGCGATCAAACGCGACTTTTTCGACCCCGGCCGCTTTCGCCTTTTCGGCAATCCGCTTGCCGATCACCTGCGCTGCCGATGCATTTCCGCCCTTGCCTGAGGCGCCCAGGCTTTGACGAACCTCTGCTTCGGCAGTGGAGGCACTGGCCAGCACCGTGCTTCCGTCGCCGGAAACGACCGCAGCATAAATATGGAGGTTGGTGCGATTGACCGTCAAACGCGCCACCCCTTGCGTTGCGATGCGAATGCGGGTCTGACGGGCCCGACGAAGACGCTGCTCTTTCTTTGTCAACATGTTGCAGCTCCTTACTTCTTCTTGGTTTCTTTGATCGTGATTTTTTCGTCCGCATACCGAACGCCCTTGCCTTTGTAAGGCTCGGGCGGTCGAACGGCGCGGATTTCCGCAGCGACCTGGCCAACTTGCTGGCGATCAGCACCCTTGATCACGATTTCTGTCGGTGTAGGGGTCGCAACGGAAACGCCCGCCGGCATTTCAATATTGACCGGATGGGAATAACCAACGGCGAGGTTCAGCTTCGCGCCTTGCGCCTGTGCTTTGTAGCCTACGCCTACGAGCGACAGCTTCTTCTCGAAGCCCTTGCTGACACCGACAACCAGGTTATTGACCAGTTGACGGATCGTGCCACTCATGGCGTTCGCTTCGCGGGAGTCGTCGACCGGCACAAAGGAGATCGACCCGTTCTGGGCGCTTACCTTGACCAGCGAGTTTTGCGCAACAGACAGAGAACCGCCTGCACCTTTGACGTTGATCTGCGTTTCATTCACCGAGACTTCCACCCCTGCAGGGATGGTGACGGGCAATTTTCCGATACGTGACATTTCAGTTTTCCTCCATGCCCCGATCAGGCGACGTAGCAAAGCACTTCACCGCCAACGCCGGCAGCACGGGCTTTGCGGTCAGTCATCACGCCCTTTGGGGTTGTGACGATCGCCACGCCCAGTCCGTTCATGACCTGCGGAATGGCCTCGCAACCTTTGTATACACGCAAGCCCGGGCGGCTGACCCGCTCGATACGCTCGATAACCGGGCGACCTGCGTAATACTTCAGTGCTATTTCCAGCTCGGACTTTCCGTCCGCGCTCTTGACCTGGAATCCATCGATATAGCCCTCGTCTTTGAGGACCTGAACGATGGCAACTTTGACCTTGGATGCAGGCACCGAAACCGATGTCTTGGCAACCATTTGCGCATTACGAATGCGAGTCAGCAGGTCGGCGATAGGATCACTCATGCTCATCTTGTCGTCTCCTGCCTGATTACCAGCTTGCCTTGGTCACACCGGGAATGCTGCCTTCAAAGGCAAGCTCGCGGATCTTTGACCGGCCCAATCCGAACTGGCGGAACGTTCCACGGGGACGCCCCGTGATCTCGCAGCGATTGCGTTGCCGGGTCGGATTGGCGTTTCGGGGGAGCTTCTGAAGAGCCAGTCGCGCCGCAGCACGCTCTTCATCGCTTCGTTTGGCGTCTTTTGCTATTGCCGTCAGTTCCGCGTGTTTTTTCGCGTACTTGGCAACCAGTTTGTCGCGCTTGAGCTCGCGCTCAATCAATGCTACTTTAGCCACGGGTCACCTCAGTTCTTGAACGGGAATCGGAAGCCGGCGAGCAGCGCCTTGCACTCTTCGTCTGTCTTGGCCGTCGTCGTAATGCTGATGTTGAGGCCGCGGAGGGCATCAACCTTGTCGTACTCGATCTCAGGGAAGATGATCTGCTCTTTGACACCGATGTTGTAGTTTCCACGACCATCGAAGGCACGTCCGGAAATTCCGCGGAAGTCGCGTACGCGCGGCAGGGCGACCGTGACAAAACGGTCCAGGAATTCATACATCTGGACGCCACGCAAGGTGACCATGCACCCGATGGCCTGACCTTCGCGAATCTTGAAACCGGCGATGGCTTTCTTGGCCTTGGTAACCACCGGCTTCTGCCCGGCAATTTTTGTCAGGTCGGAGACTGCGTGCTCCATGATCTTCTTGTCCGCAACCGCTTCGCTGACACCCATGTTCAGGGTGATCTTCGTCAGACGAGGCACCTGCATCGGCGAGGTGTAGCCGAATTTGGCCATCAGCTCAGGCGCGACTTTTTCGCGGTAATGTTGTTGGAGTCGTGCCATGCTCATGCCACCTTGATTTCTTCGCCACTGGACTTGTAGACGCGAACGCGGCGACCATCTTCCAGAACCTTGACACCTACGCGATCGGCCTTGCCGGTCGCGGCATTGAAGACAGCCACGTTCGACTGGTGGATCGACATCGTCTTTTCCACAATGCCACCCGTAACCCCTTTGAGCGGATTGGGCTTGGTGTGCTTCTTGACGATGTTCACACCTTCGACCACGACTCGCGAATCGTCGACTCGCGAGGTCACTTTGCCACGCTTGCCTTTGTCGCGCCCCGCAATGACGATGACCTCGTCACCTTTACGAATCTTGTTCATAGCGGTTCCTTAGAGAACTTCCGGAGCGAGGGACACGATCTTCATGAACTTCTCGGTACGCAGCTCGCGCGTCACCGGGCCGAAGATGCGGGTGCCGATGGGCTCCAGCTTGGAATTGAGAAGCACGGCGGCATTGCCGTCGAACTTGATGAGCGAGCCATCGCCACGGCGAATGCCCTTGGCCGTGCGGACCACCACGGCACTGTAGATCTCGCCTTTTTTGACGCGCCCACGAGGAGCCGCCTCTTTGATGCTCACCTTGATGATGTCGCCAACACTGGCATAGCGCCGCTTCGAACCGCCGAGCACCTTGATGCACAAAACGGACTTCGCGCCGGTGTTGTCGGCCACTTCTAACCGAGATTCTGTCTGGATCATTTCGTTATTCCCAACTTGCACTCGGCAGGCCAGCCGCAACCGGCTGGCAGACCGAATCAGTCTTGGGCCCGCACAGTCCATGAACCGTTCACGGACTGCTTAATGGGCAGAATTCCACGCAAAATTGCGCGGAGCCGCTGATTATGAGCGATTCGCCAGCGGCCGTCAAGTAGCGTTGTTGTTTTTGGCAGGTACGGCGCCAAGGCAGTGCGCAGTTCCCCCGTCGCGGCACTCGCCGCAGAGGCCGTTACGACACTTCGCGCGCCCAGTTGCGCGACCGAGCGACGGCCTCTTGCCAGCGCGCATGGCGTGCGCGTCGGTCTGATTCACCCCCTGCCGGGTCGTATCGCCGATCGACCACCCAGTGCGAGGCGAGTTCGTCTGGGCCCGACCAGAAGCCCACAGCCAGTCCTGCCAGGTAGGCCACGCCCAGCGCGGTTGTTTCGGTGACCTGCGGCCGCACAACGGGGACGCCCAGCACATCGGCCTGCATTTGCATCAGAAGGTTGTTGCGGCTGGCGCCGCCGTCAACCCGCAGTTCGCGCAGCGCGATCCCGGAGTCGCGTTTCATCGCCGCCAGCACATCGGCGGTCTGGAGCGCGATGGCCTCCAAGGCGGCGCGCGCGATGTGAGCCCGGGTCGTGCCGCGGGTCATGCCCAGCAGCGCCGCGCGGGCATGACCATCCCAGTACGGCGCCCCAAGTCCGGCAAATGCCGGCACCAGCGCCACATCGCCGGTGTCAGCGACCTGCCCGGCCAGGCTTTCAACCTCGGCCGCCGACCCGATGATGCCCAGCCCGTCCCGCAGCCACTGAATCGTCGCGCCCGCCATGAAGACCGAGCCTTCCAGCGCGTACGCGGTCTGAGTGCGGTCACCGGCCGGGCCCTGCCAGGCAACGGTTGTCAGCAGCCGGTTGCGGCTGGCTACGGCGTTGACTCCGGTGTTCATCAGCATGAAACACCCGGTACCGTAGGTATTCTTGGCCAGCCCGGGTGAAAAGCAAGTCTGGCCGAATGTGGCCGCCTGCTGGTCGCCCGCGATGCCGGCGATCGGAACCGGCGCGCCGAGCCACTGCGCATCGGTTTCGCCGAAAGCGCCGCTGGACGGCACAACCCGCGGCAGCACCGACGCCGGAACGTCGAACTGCCGCAACAAAGAGGCGTCCCACTGCAGGGTGTGGAGATTGAACAGCAAGGTCCGCGACGCGTTGCTTGCATCCGTGACGTGGTGGCGTCCGCCGGTCAGGTTCCATATCAACCAACTGTCAATGGTCCCAAACGCCAACTCGCCGTGCTGCGCCCGAGCTCGCGCCCCGGGGACATGGTCCAGCAGCCATTGCAGTTTGGTTCCCGAGAAATAGGCGTCCAGCACCAGGCCCGTCTTGCGTTGGATCGAGCGGGCCGCACCCTGCGCCTGCAAGCGGGCGCAGGTATCCGTCGTTCTGCGGTCCTGCCAGACAATGGCAGGCGCAAGCGGGTCTCCCGTTGCCCGGTCCCACAGTACCGTGGTTTCGCGCTGGTTGGTGACGCCGATGGCGGCCAGATCGGCCGCGCGGACACCGTGTTGTGCCAGCACATCGCGGGCAACCGCGAGCTGGGTGGTCCAGATCTCCCGTGCATCATGCTCCACCCACCCCGGGCAGGGAAAACTCTGGCGAAACTCTCGCTGCGCCATGCCCTTCACCTGACCGGCTTGATCGAAAAGGATCGCCCGCGAGCTGGTTGTACCCTGATCCAGAGACAGTATGTATTTCATGATCTACACCCTTTGACACCCGGCGGGCCGGGCAAACGACCTCCCCGGAACCAGACCCAGCCTATCGCAAGGCGGCTGAAACGGGGACAATGCAATCTTCTACCCGTCGCCCCGGAATCGACAAGCGCATGAACCCGACCCAAGAAACCAAGACCAGCCCGCATATCGCTTTCATCGGTGGTGGCAACATGGCCAGCGCCATCATCAGTGGCCTGATCAAACAGGGCCACCCGGCCACCGAGATCAGTGTGGTGGACCCGTCGGCCGAGGCCGCGGCGCGCCTGACAGCGCATCACCCGGTCAAGGTGGCTTCCCTGCCGGGCCCTGCCCTGGCGCAGGCGCAGATGGTGGTCTGGGCCGTCAAGCCCCAGCATTTCAAGGAAGCCGCATTGCAATCGCGATTCCATACCCGCCATGCCTTGCATCTGAGTATCGCCGCCGGAATACCCACCCGATCGATCGCCGGCTGGCTGGGTAGCGAGCGGGTAATTCGTGCCATGCCCAATACCCCGGCCCTGGTCGGACGCGGCATGAGCGGACTGTTTGCCATGCCCGGCGTCAACGCGGCCGATCGGGAATGGGCCGAAACCGTGCTGTCTGCCGTGGGCGAGCGCCTGTGGGTCGACACGGAAGACCAGCTGGACGCGGTCACCGCCCTGTCGGGCTCCGGACCGGCATATGTCTTTTACTTCCTGGAAGCCATGACCGAGGCGGGCTCGGGCATGGGCCTCAGCCGCGACCAGTCCTACCACCTGGCAGTGGCCACCTTTGTCGGTGCTTCGCGACTGGCGCAAGTCTCGGACGAGCCCCCGGAAATTCTGCGGCAACGGGTCACCTCCAAGGGAGGAACCACCTACGCGGCCGTCACGTCCATGGAGCAGGACAACGTCAAGACACTGTTTGTGCGCGCCATTCACGCAGCCCGACAGCGCGCCCGCGAACTGGGTGAAGAGTACGGGGGCTGATGCGCCGCAGTGCATCAGCGCGCATGCAAGGACATTGCCACGCCGACAAACAGGGTAAAGCCCAGCCAGTGGTTCTGTCGAAACGCCTTGAAGCACCCCTCCCGGCTCCGGTCACGAATCAGCCAAAGGTGCCAGATGACCTGCAGCGAGCCCAGGCCCGCAAATATGATAAATGTAGCGTCAGATGACCATTTCACGCTGGCTATCGACCAAATTGCCAGGTAAACAAGGTAAAAGACGCCCACCGCCGCGACATCGGCCTGCCCCAAGGTAATCGCGGAGGTCTTCATACCGATCTTGAGGTCATCATCGCGGTCGACCATGGCGTACTCGGTGTCGTAGGCCAGGACCCAGAACAGGTTGCCCGCAAGTAACCACCATGCCAGCGGCGGCACCTCACCTTGGACCGCGGCAAATGCCATCGGAATGCCGAAACTGAACGCCACCCCCAGAACCGCCTGCGGCATCGAGACATGGCGCTTGGCATACGGATAGATCAACGCTACGGCCAGCGCCGCAAACGACCAGAGCACGGCAGCCCACCGGGTCGTCAGAACCAGCGCGAAGGCCAACAGGGCCAGCACGGTCCCGACGGCCAGAGCTTCCCGGACGCCGATCCGGCCGCTGGTCACAGGACGCTGCGCGGTGCGCTTGACATGGCGGTCAAACTCACGGTCGGCCACATCGTTGAGACAACACCCGGCACTTCGCATCAGGATGGTTCCCAGCACGAACACGGTGAGCAGGTGCCACCCCGGGAAACCACCCGCCGCGATCCACAGGGCCGCGAGTGTGGGCCAGAGCAGCAGCAACCAGCCGGCCGGCCGGTCCCACCGAATCAGGTCAAGGTACAAGGCCAGTCGGGCCCGCACGTCAGGCGCCCCCGAGCAAGCGCAGGTCGATCCGGCCTTGGTGCATCGGCGGGCACCAGACCTGCGCACCCGTCAATGGCCGCGAGATCCCGAACAAGGCATCCGTGACGCCGTCATCCAGCCCCGCCATGCGCCGCATCTGGGCCTCGAACGCGTCCAGTGACTTGCCGAAGGCGACAAACATCAGCCCGCACCGCTCGGCATCGGCCCAGGGCATGGACCGTCGCAGCAGAAATGCGGGTGGCCGGAACCCCTCCTGCGCCGTCCGCTTGACGTGGGCTGACGCCGGCGCGTCATCCAGTTCGACATTGTCGCGACGACGGCGTCCGATCATCGCGTCCCGATCGGCTCGCGCCATGCGATCAAAGCCATCCAGATCGTGCTGCCACTGCTGAATTGCGGCGAAACTGGACCCGTTCATTCCCGCACCCTGGCGGCTTACCAAGGCGGCCCGACTGGCCGCAGCACCGTCCGGGTTCTCGGTGCCGTCCTCGTACCCGGTCAGATCGCGACCATGTCCGTTCGGTCCCCGGCCGTAACGGAAACCGTCCACGACAGCATGGAGTCGCAATGCAGGCGCAAAGGCGTGGGCGATGGCTCGGGTCTGCTGGACAAGCGCGCCACGATCCTTGCCACGCAACCAGACCCATAACGCAACGGGAGTGGACGGGATTGCCACCGAACCGGCCTGCATCGGCTGGAATTCCCGCATGCCCGGCACCTGCACCCCCAGCGCATCCAGCAGCGGCAGCCCCAGGCCGAGTACCGCGTGGTCACCATCCATCCGCTCGGCCCCCTCCCGCAAGCTTTCTCGCAGCGCACCCTGACCGCTGAGGGTAAAAGACAGGTAGCGTCCATGCAGCGGCAAGGGGGCAAGGATTCCAGGTTGGTATGTTGACATGGGCAAATTGGAAGATCAGCGGAGGGAAAGCGTCCCGGGTTCGGTCAGGACAGGCGGGTCACGCCGGGCAGTTCACAGGCGTAGATGGCGTTGCGCAAGGCGGCGATCGCTTCATACCGGGGAAAACTGCGTCGCCAGGCCAGCACCACACGGCGCAAGGGGGGCGCGCCGCCATGGCCGTCCACAATCGGCAGGTAGCGGACAAACGGCTCGTCCGCACCCCGGCGGCGGCGCG
The DNA here is from genome assembly GCA_016790575.1 of Burkholderiaceae bacterium. Classification (GTDB taxonomy): domain Bacteria; phylum Pseudomonadota; class Gammaproteobacteria; order Burkholderiales; family Burkholderiaceae_C; genus JAEUOU01. Next base: position 42,977 of record JAEUOU010000009.1, read on the forward strand.
CCGTTGTCAGCGCCTCTTTGGGTACTGACAAACGGGGCACCAGGGTCACGCCCATTCCGGCCGCGACCATGTGTTTGATGGTCTCCAGGGACGAGCCTTCGAAGCTGCGGCGAATCCCTTCCGCATGGCTGGCATACCGCGCGAACTCCGGGCAAACCTCCAGCACATGGTCACGAAAACAATGGCCGGTGCCCAGGAGCAGCATGGTCTCGTTCTTGAGCTCCTCCGAGGTCACGCTTTTTTTGTCCGCCAAGGGGTGCTGCCGCGGCACGGCCGCCATGAACGGCTCATCGTACAGGGGCGCGATGGCCAGTCCGGTTTCCGGAAACGGTTCGGCGAGGATGGCGCAGTCGATCTCGCCGGTACGCAGCATCTCCAGGAGTTTGACCGTGAAGTTCTCCTGCAACAGCAAAGGCATCTGGCCCGCCATGCGAATCGCCTGCCGCACCAGGTCGGGCAACAGATAGGGACCGATGGTGTAGATCAGCCCCAGCTTCAAAGGCCCGGCCAGCGGGTCCTTGCCGCGCTTGGCGATGACCTTGATCACGGCGGCCTGTTCCAGCACGCTTTGCGCCTGGCGCACGATCTCTTCGCCCAGCGGCGTCACGGTGATTTCGCTCGCGGCCCGCTCAAACAGCTTGACGTCCAGTTCCTCTTCCAGCTTCTTGATCGCCACCGAAAGGGTGGGCTGGGAGACAAAGCAGGCCTCCGCCGCTTTTCCGAAATGCTTCTCGCGTGCGACGGCAACGATGTATTTGAGCTCGGTCAGGGTCATGGCGGCGCTTTCAAGCCTTGAGGAACTCGGATTTTCCACCCATCCAGCGCTGAATGTGCCGCTGCGCAGCGTCCGGCGCGTATTCCAGAAGGCGCGGTGCGAGCGCGCGCGCCCACTCAAGCCAGGCCCCGTCAACCGCCAGGTCGGCAAAACGCAGCAATGGCGCACCGGACTGACGCGCACCCAGGAATTCGCCCGGACCACGAATGTCCAGATCACGGCGGGCGATCTCGAAACCATCCTGGGTTTCCGCCATCGCCCGCAGTCGCTCGCGTGCGCTTTCCCCCAGGCGGCCACCGGCCGGAGCGCTGTACAGCAGAACACAGGCGGATGCCGCCGCACCCCGCCCGACCCGGCCACGCAACTGGTGCAACTGGGACAGTCCGAAGCGTTCCGCATGTTCGATCACCATCAGGCTGGCATTGGGCACATCCACGCCCACTTCGATCACCGTGGTCGACACCAATACGGCAATCGCGCCGACGGTGAACTGCTCCATGACCGCTCTTTTTTCGGCCGCCGGCATGCGGGAATGGAGCAAGGCAACCCCCATGTCCGGCAGTGCCGCGCACAACTGCGCATGGGTCGCCGTGGCGTTGGTCAGGTCCAGCGCCTCGCTTTCCTCGATCAAGGGGCAAACCCAGTAGACCTGCCGGCCGGCCGCGACTTGCTGGCGGATACGCTCGACAACCTCGTCGCGCCGCTGGTCGGACACCACGCGGGTGACCACCGGGGTGCGCCCGGGTGGCAATTCGTCCAGCGTGGAAACATCGAGGTCGGCGTAGTAACTCATGGCCAGCGTGCGCGGAATGGGGGTGGCCGACATCATCAACAGATGCTGCTCCAGCCCTTCACTGCCGTCGCCCCCGGAACTGTCCTCCTCCGGCGCCGGAGACGATTTGCTGCGCAGTGCCAGTCGCTGGGCGACCCCGAAGCGGTGTTGCTCGTCAATGATCGCCAGGCCCAGGCGATGAAAACGCACCTGCTGCTGAATCACCGCCTGGGTACCCACCACCAGACTCGCCTCGCCGCTGGCGATGCGCGCCAGCATGAGCGTGCGCTCACTTTTTCGCTGACTGCCGGTCAGCCACGCGACTGAAACGCCCAGGGGCTCCAGCCAGGCGACCAGCTTGCGAAAGTGCTGCTCCGCCAGTATCTCGGTGGGGGCCATCAGCACACATTGCCATCCGGCATCCATCGCCACTGCAGCCGCCAAGGCGGCAACCACCGTCTTGCCGGCACCCACATCACCTTGCAGCAAGCGGTGCATGGGTGTTGCGGCCGCAAGATCGTTGCCGATTTCTGCCACCACCCGCTGTTGGGCGGCTGTCAATGCAAATGGCAAGCGGCGCAGCAACTGCTCGGGCAATCCACCGGCACGGGCCACGAGCTTGGGGGCACGCTGCTGCGCCCGGCCGCGACGGGCTATCCACTGGGACAGTTGCTGGGCCAGCAACTCCTCCGCTTTCAGACGCTGCCAGGCTGGGTGGCTGCGGTCCTCCAGGGCGGCAAGGGACACATCGGGCGCCGGGTGATGCAGGAACAGCAAAGCCTCGCGCAGCCCCAGGACCGGTGCGGGCGCATGCTGCCAGGCGTCGGGCACGACGATGGTGTCGCTCCAGTCGCTTCGCTCCACAGCGGCAAGGATGGCCTTGCGCAACCACGACTGCGGCAGACCGGCAACCGTCGGGTACACGGGTGTCAGGGTCTGCGCCAGCTCGGTTCGGGCCGACCGCATGACGGGGTGAAGCATCACGTCGCCACCGAATCCGCGCTTGAGGACGCCCCGCACCCGCCAGCAGGTGCCCGGTGCAAACGCTTTTTCCTGGGTGGGATAGAAGTGGAAAAAGCGCAGCACACATTCGCCACTGCCATCGTGCACATGAACCACCAGCTGGCGCCGGGGTCGCGGCGTGACCTGGGCGGTCCGCACGGTCGCTTCGATCAGCACTTCCTCACCGTCACGGGCATCGGCCAGACGCACGATATGGGTCTCGTCTTCGTAGCGCAGGGGCAGGTGCAGACTGAGGTCGGCATCACGGACCAGACCGAGGCGCTCCAGCGCCTTGCGCATCGGGGAAGGGGCGGGCGCCGGACTCATGGAACAATTCTGCCTTCTTCCACGACTTGGGACGGGCTCTGTCCAGCCCTCAAGCACCATGAATTGCACCTCCTCGCCGCCGCTGCGCCAATTCCAGCTGGCCGACTTCGATTTTTCCCTGCCCCCGGAGCTGATTGCCCAGCATCCGGCCGCCGAACGCAGTGCGTCGCGCTTGCTTGATGCCAGTTCCGCGACACCGCAGGACCGGGTCTTCCGCGACCTCCCCGCGCTGCTCGGGCCCGACGATCTGCTGGTATTCAACGACACGCAGGTCATCAAGGCGCGCCTGTTCGGCAACAAGCCTTCGGGCGGCAAACTGGAACTGCTGGTCGAGCGTGTGCTGGACAACAACACCGTGGTCGCGCACATGAAGGTAAGCAAGAAGCCGCCACCCGGTTCGGTCTTGCGGCTGGGGGACGGCGAACCCGGCGGCGGATTCGAGGCCACGGTGCTGGGCCGCTGGCCCGATGCGAACGGCGCACTGTTCCACCTGCGCTTCAGCGACGAGCCCCATGCCCTGATGGCCCGCCACGGGCATGTGCCCCTGCCGCCTTACATCACCCACGCCGATTCCGAGGATGATGCCCGGCGCTACCAGACGGTCTTCGCCCGCAAGCCCGGCGCGGTGGCCGCGCCAACCGCCGCGTTGCATTTCGACGAGCCCTTGTTGGCCGCGCTGGACCGGCAGGGCGTGCGACGCGCCAGTGTCACCCTGCATGTGGGCGCCGGCACGTTCCAGCCCGTCAAGACCGACAACCTTGCCGAACACACCATGCACAGCGAGTGGTATGACGTGCCCGAGACCACCCGGCAGGCGATTGTGGCCTGCCGGGCGCGGCGCGGCCGTGTGGTGGCGGTGGGCACCACCACCGTGCGCACGCTGGAATCATGGGCCCGCAGTTGCACCGGGCCGGACCTGTCCGGCGGCGTGATGCAGGCGGATACCGACATATTCATCACCCCGGGTTTCCGTTTTCAGGTGGTGGATGCCCTGATTACCAACTTCCATCTGCCCAAAAGCACCTTGATGATGCTGGTCAGCGCCTTTGCGGGCTACGAGCACATCCGGAGCGTCTACGCGCATGCCATCGCCCACCGCTACCGTTTTTTCAGCTACGGCGACGCCATGTGGCTGACCCGGCAGGGCTGACCCGGCCGGCCGAGGCGGCAATCAGCGGCCGGCGGCCGGTGCCACCCGGGAGGACGGGCTGGCCAGATCACCAAGGCGGACCAGCAATCCCTGGGCATCGTCGCGGGTGGCCAGCTGATCAATGCGCACTTCGTGGCGGCCTCGGCTTTCCACCAGTTGCGCGGGGAAGCCGGCGGCCCGGAGCCGCCCGGCGCTCTGCAACGCCTCTCGGGAGTCTGTCGTACTCGTCGCAACCAGCTGCCATTCACCGCCCGCCACCGCAACACCCGTGCCCGATTTCAGGGCGGCCGACGCGATGAAGCCGGCCAGTTGATCCGGAGTTGCCACGCCCACCGGCTGAACGGGCCGGTCGAAAAAGCGCGCCCAGAATGCGCTTGGTTTTTCCAGGCTGAGGGCGCCCTGGTCGCGGGTGTCCAGCGCGACCTTGCCTTCGAACAGGCAGACCGCATCGTGGGCGGCATCGGTCATGCTCCAGAAATCGGTCCCCCGGATCCCGACCGTCGCGGTCCGCAGGGTCACGCGAACGTCGCGTCGCCCGGTGACCCGCGAAATCGATGTCGTTGCAAAGCGGAAGAATCCTTCCAGCAGCTTGAGGTCCGTGCGTATCGCGGTCTGGCCGTCCTGGCGTTCTGTGGCCAGGCGCGCGATCCCCAACTGGGACTTTTCGCCCAGGTTGATGCGGCTGCCTTCCGGCAGCACCAGCACCAGCGCGGCACCGGCGCCGGTTTCAATCAACTGGTCGGAGCGGACACGATCACCGGGCGCCAAGGGCACCCGTCGCCCCCCCTGGTCTATCCATGCCGGCATCTGGACCGCTTCGACCGCAATGCCCTCCACCACGGTACGTCGCGGCGTCGCGGCCACCGCCGCGGCGGCTCCGGTCACTGCGGCAACGCCCGCCAACGTACTTCCCATCCAGCCACGCCTGTTCATCATCGACCCCACTTTTCTCCTGACTGAAAACCACGGGCAGGCAATCCTGCACCGCACCAAGACCAGATGGTATTTATTGAACCAACCAGTTCATGTCGCAACTTTAATGACCATTGGCCGACATCCGGACACCGCCTTTGTGCAGCATTTCACGTTTGGCCCGACCGGCATGTCGCCTGGGGTCATATCCGCGCGGCAAACGTGGATTCCTTCACGCGGCGGCGTAGCCGACAATCCGGCCCATGCTGACCTTCGACCTGCTCACCACCGACCCCGACAGCCACGCCCGCCGCGGCACGCTCACCCTGAACCACGGCGTGGTGCAGACGCCCATCTTCATGCCCGTGGGCACCTACGGCACCGTCAAGGGCGTGATGCCCGCCAGCCTGGAAGACATGGGCGCGCAGATCATCCTGGGCAACACCTTTCACCTGTGGATGCGCCCGGGGCTGGACGTGATGCAGAGCTTCGGCGGCCTGCACGGCTTCGAGCGGTGGCACAAACCGATCCTGACCGACTCGGGGGGCTTTCAGGTCTGGAGCCTGGGCGAGATGCGCAAGATCAGCGAGGAGGGCGTCAAGTTCGCCAGCCCGGTCAACGGCGACCGGCTGTTCCTCACGCCCGAAATCAGCATGCAGATCCAGACGATCCTCAACAGCGACATCGTCATGCAGTTCGACGAGTGCACGCCCTACGAGACCAAAGGGCACCTGACCACCGAGCGCGAAGCGCGCCAGTCGATGGAGCTCTCGCGCCGCTGGGCGCAGCGCTGCCAGACCGAATTCGCCCGGCTGGAAAACCCGAACGCGCTGTTCGGCATCGTGCAGGGCGGCATGTTCGAGCCCCTGCGCCAGGAGTCGCTGGACGCGCTGGTGGAGATGAACTTCCCCGGCTACGCCGTGGGCGGCGTCAGTGTGGGCGAGCCCAAGGAAGACATGCAGCGCATCATGGCGCACACCCCGCACCGCCTGCCGGCGAACAAGCCGCGATACCTGATGGGCGTGGGCACGCCCGAAGACCTGGTGGACGGCGTCGCCGCCGGCGTGGACATGTTCGACTGCGTCATGCCCACGCGCAACGCGCGCAACGGCCATTTGTTCACCCGCTTTGGCGACCTGAAAATCCGCAACGCCCGCCACAAGAGCGACCACCGCCCGCTGGACGAAACCTGCACCTGCTACACCTGCGCCGGCCGCACCGCGCCGGACGGCACCGTCAGCGGCGGCTTCTCGCGCGCCTACCTGCACCACCTGGACCGCTGCGGCGAAATGTTGGGGCCGATGCTCACCACCATCCACAACCTGCACTATTACCTGAACCTGATGCGCGAGGTGCGCGCGGCGCTGGACGCGGGCCGGTTCAGCGCGTTCCGGGCGCAGTTCCGGGCAGATCGGGCGCGCGGGGTGTGAGCGCGGTCAATCGCGCCATGGTGAATGTTCCGGCCGCGTGCCGGTTCGCGGCTGCCCTTGCACTGGCCGCGCTGCTCGGGGTGGCCGGCTGCGCCACGCGGGTGGACCCGGTCGCCATGACACAAGGCCAGCCACCGATACAGATTCAACAGCGACTGCTGTTGAACCCCGCCAATGGCGGCCGTCAGATCGGCCTGGCCGATTTGATGCCGGGCGACATCATCCTGTCCAATACCGCCGGCTGGGTTTCAGCGGGCATACGCGCCTTGACGATGGCGCCAGTCAGCCACGCGGCGCTGTACCTGGGCGATGACCAGATTGCCGAGGCGGTGGCCTCGGGGGTGCGGATTCGTCCCGGCGCGGCGTTCATGGCGGACGAATCCACCGTGGTCGCTTTCCGCCATCCCGGGCTGCGGGCCGATCACGCCGCGGCCCTGCGGCACTTTGCCCGGAGCCAGGACGGCAAAGGCTACAACACCCTGGGGGTGGTGCTGCAAGCCCCCTTCACGCTGCAGCGGCGCTACTGCGAAGTCCCGCTGGTGCCGGGGCTGGTGCGCGATTTCTGCCTGCAGGGCCTGGCTGCGGTGCAACTGGGCGCCGCCCGCAATGACCGGTTTTTCTGCTCGCAGTTCGTGCTGGAGGCGTTCCGCCAGGCGCAATTGCCGCTGACTGCCGCAGACCCCCTGCTGTTCAGCCCGGCGGACTTGCTGACCATGCGCGAGGGCGACGTCCCCTCGGTCAGCATCAACCAGGCCTTGCAGTATGTCGGCCACCTCAAGCTCGGGCCCGGCGCAGAGGGCACGGCCATCGCCAGGCGGGAAAGCGACTGAGCCCCTTTCGTCGGCGCTGCGGTCGCGGCACGCAGTCCCGCGTCAATGCCCGACATGCAGTGTGAACACGGCGCCATTGCTCAGGCGGCAAGTGCCGGTGCCCAGCGTGGCCGAGTTCATGGTGTATTGGCAGGCGAGGAAGCTGCCCCGGTTGCCGGCGCCGTTGGCCACCCCTTCGCGGGGCGAACCGGCGCGGCGGGTGGCCTCGCCGACAAACCGCTCGCCATCAATCGCCGCCGTGAAAGTGCCACGGCCGTGCAGGTCGTTGGTGACGGTCGCGCTGACCACTCCGTAGCCGGCTGCCGCCTCGTTCATCGGATACAGGCGGGCCGGAAAGCTGACCGGCGCGGGCGGCGCGGCCGGAACCGATGCTGCCGGCGCCGCCACCGGGGGCGGCAGGGGCTGACCGGTGCGCGGGTCGATGGGCACCACGTAGCAACCCACCAGCGGCGCCGCCAGCGCCGCCAGCGACAACGCGGCCAGACCGCGACGGATGGGCGAACGAGCAGGATTCAGGGATGTCATACCAACTTTCAAGGCCCCAGCACATGCTGGTGGCGCCATCGTGGCGGAGAACCCCCGATTGGCATCACATTTATCCACCGGGTTTCGATCCACACACCCATTGGTATCTGAATGCGATACCTCCTGACGGCATCGGGCGCTGCCTGCGGCAGCTTTCCGGGAATCGTGATTCATCCTCTTTCGATAGCGCAAAGTGACGCTTTTACGCTGGGTATGGGCCAAAAACATCCTAAAAGGAGATAAAACGGCCCTTCTGAACGCGCCGCGGGGGGTCAGACGGTACGGTGCGGCTCGCCCACCCCGCCAACCCTCATGAAAACACCGCGAGAATCAATCAGTAATCTGGTGTTTCGTGAGACCCGTCATCTCGCAGGGCGTTGGGTGCTTGCATGTTTCACGACCTGACCGACAGACTTCGCGCCCGGGGCGTAGGCGGCCATTGCCGCACCTACCGCAGTCAGAAATACGGCCGTTGCCACGAAGGGAATGGCGGTGCGCCGCACGGTGCTTGACAGCCAGTGCTGAGGATGCTGGCCACGGAGATGCCGGAACAGGGCGTAAGAAAGTGCCCCGTCAACCAATACCTCCGCGAAGAGGATGGGCGCGACATAAACAACGTAAAGCGAAGCCATCGCAATGCCAAAGGCAAGTGCGATCGCAACAAGGGGAATGACCAGCTCGTCAGCGTCGGCGACGGCGCCCACGGAGTCACGCACGATTCGCGCTGGCGTCGACGCCGCTTCGTCAAGGGCCGCCGAACGAACGTCGAAGGAGCCAGTAGCGCCCCCGCCGCCAAAGTCGCCACCACCACCGCTCTGAAAGTCTGGGGCGCCTGAAGATGTCCGTGAGCCAGGCACCAGGTTCGAGATATCGGGCACATCGACATAGTCTTCCGCGTTCGTTCGCAGCCAGAGCCAGATGAGAAAAAGAAAGAACAAATAGGCTATTGCCAGTGCCAACGGATACCGAACGGCCATGGAGTCCACGCCGCCGTGCAGCATGGTGAAAGATGCCAGCAGGCCGAGGCCGCCCGTCAGGGCAACGATGAACGCCATCTGGGCCCTGGGGAAGGACTCCCGCATGAGACGTTCCCGCACGCGCTGGATGGCGAGCTTGCGGGTGAGAGTATGGGCGGGCTGGCGCATGAGTGGTCTGTATGACGCCTTGTGTGACGTACCCTGCGGATTCTGCCCGGACAAGCGGGGCCACGCGGAGCACTCCGGCGGTCACGTCACCCAAAAGTTGTTCCGCGCCAGCGGGTGATGAGAATGCCCCCGGCAAACGCCCCAGTACCTGGTTCTGTCAGTGATCGGGCGTGACCTACCTCAATGACTACCGACCACGAAGGCCGTTGTCTACCGGCCGGGTGCTGTTCCATTGCGTGCGTGCTTCGCCAGGGCACGCGAAGGTTGCCATGGTTTCACTCCTGCGGCGATAGCAACAAACGACCTTTTCCCGCTGGGTATCGGCCCAAAACGCCCTGAAACACCCCTAGCGCACCCCCAACCCACCCCCCCAGACGCCACCCACCCCGCCGAGTCATCCTCGGGCGGGGTGGGTTGGGTGGGGCCGGCGCGGCCGGCCTGGGGTGTCGGAGGCTTTGGGGCGGCTTACTTGGCCTTGATCACCAGGTTGACGATGTCGGAGTAGA
>JAEUOU010000016.1 GCA_016790575.1 Burkholderiaceae bacterium
TGTTTCGGGCGCGTCGTAGACGGCCGGGTCACGGTTGGCGGCGCCGATGCACAGCGTCACCAGCGCGCCTTCGGGCAGGTCCACACCACCCACCTGCGTGGCGCGCAGCGCCCGGCGGTTGCCCAGCTGGTTGGACGATTCGAAGCGCAGGAATTCGTCCACCGCCAGCGTCATCAGCGTCTCCTGGGCGGCCGCGTCGCCCGTGGTGGTGGCGAGGCGCGCGAGCAGGTCGGCGCGGGCGTCGGGAAATTCCTGCAGCGTCAGCAGGCCGTTGCCGATCAGGTTGGTGGTGGTCTCGTGGCCGGCGTTGAGCAGGAAAATGCAGTTTTGCAGCAGCTCCACCTCGGTCAGGCGCTCGCCGCTGTCTTCGCCCTGGATCAGGCGGGTCAGCACGTCTTTTTCCGGGTCACCGGGGGTGCGGCGGCGCTCGGCCACCAGGTCTTTCAGATAGACCAGCATGTCGCGCACGGCCGCATTGCCGGCGGCCTCCTGCGCGGGGGTGAGCACCGGCTCCAGCGCGCCCAGCACCGCCAGCGACCAGCCGCGCAGCGGCCCGCGGTCGGCATGCGGCACACCCAGCAGGTTGCCGATGATCTCGACGGGGATGGACGAGGCGAAGTCTTCGATCAGGTCGCCGCCGCCCCGGGCTTCGATCGCATCCAGCAGGCTGTCGACCAGCGCCACCAGGCCAGGCTCCATCGCCGCAATGGCGCGGCGCGTGAGCGCGCCCATGATCAGCTTGCGCACCCGGGTGTGCAGCGGTGGGTCGTTGAACACCAGGCTGGTGGTGTGGTGCTCGTACAACGGTGAATCGACCCCGTATTTGGGCGCGAACTCCACGTGTTTGTCGCTGCTGAACACGGCCGCGTCGCGGTAGACGGCCATCAGGTCGGCGTGGCGGGTCAGAAACCAGCTGCCGTCGGGCATGCGCCGGATGGGTTCGGCCTGACGCAGCGCGGCATACACCGGGTACGGATTGGCCAGAAAGTCGGCGGGCAAGGCGCGCAGGTCGAAGGTGGCGGCAATCTGGCGCGCCCGTTCGGGTGTCATCGGCGGCGTGATGTCCGCCGCCGCCACGGCATAGGGGGTGTTCATGGCGCGAGGAAGTCGTGCAGCGCCGCCAGGGTGGCGTCCGGTGTTTCGGTCATCTGGTGGTGGCCCACCGGCAGCGTGACCACCTGCACGGTCTTGCCGGCTTCCCTTGCCTTGCCGATCAGGCCCTGCGCGGCCTTGGGTGGGGTCATCTGGTCCACGCCGCCCAGCAGGAACAGCACCGGGCAGGTGATCTGCGTGATGGCCGCCTCGCCGTTGGCATAGCGGTCGCAGGCCACGAAGCCGCGGTGGAATACGTTCACCGCCGAATTGCTGGCCAGCACGCGCCGGCCCAGCGCCATGCCCGCGCCGAACACCCAGGTGCCGGGGCCGAGCGCCGTGGGCGGGGCGCACAGCGTGCTGCGCGAAAACACGTTCACCATGGTCAGCGCCTTCATGGGCTCGTTCAGCGAGGCCTCGATCAGCGCCGGCGACACCCGCATCGGGAAGGCCGTGCCCACCAGCACCAGGTGCGTCACGCGTTCCTTCAGGCGGGCCGCCGCTTCCAGCGCGATCAGCGAGCCCCAGCTGTGGCCAACCAGCGTGGCCTGCTGCACGCCCGCCGCGTCGAGCAGCGCGCCGATGAAGTCGGCCGCTTCTTCGACGGACGCGGGTGCCTCGCCGCCGCTGCGGCAGTGGCCGGGCAGGTCCACGGCCAGCACGTTGAAGCCGTGGTGCGCCAGGTAGCGGCTTTGCAGGATCCAGACGCTGTGGTCGTTGAGCACGCCGTGGATGAACACCACGGTGGGTTTGGCGGCATCGAAGGGCTTGCCGCCGGTGTAGCAGTAGGTCGGGGCGCCGTTGACGGGAACAAACATCATGCACCTGCCTTTTCTGCCGCCTTCAGGGCGCGCTTGAGGTCGTCGATCAGGTCGTCGGCGTCTTCCAGGCCGATCGACAGGCGGATGGTGCCGGGACCAATGCCCGCGCCGGCCAGCGCCTCGTCGTTCATGCGGAAATGCGTGGTGCTGGCCGGGTGGATCACCAGGGAGCGGCAGTCGCCCACGTTGGCCAGGTGGCTGAACACCTTCAGCGCCTCGATGAAAGCCTTGCCCTGGGCCCGCGAGCCCTTGATGTCGAAGCTGAACACCGAGCCCGCACCGCGGGCCCCATGGCGCAGCAGGCGCTGCGCCAGCGCGTGGCTGGGGTGGCTTTCCAGCAGCGGGTGGCCCACCCGGCCCACCAGCGGATGCGCGGCCAGGAACTGCACCACCTTTTCGGTGTTGGCCATGTGCCGCTCCATGCGCAGCGACAACGTTTCGATGCCCTGCAGGATCAGCCAGGCGGTGTGCGGGCTCATGCAGGCGCCAAAGTCGCGCAGGCCCTCCCGGCGTGCGCGCAGCAGGAAGGCGCCGACGGTGCTTTCCTCGCTGAAGGTCATGCCGTGAAACCCGTCGTAGGGCTCGGTCAGGCCCGGGAATTTGCCCGAGCGGTCCCAGTCAAAGCTGCCGCCGTCCACCACCACCCCACCCACCACCGTGCCGTGGCCCGACAGGAACTTGGTGGCCGAGTGGTAGACCAGATCCGCGCCATGCTCCAGCGGTTTGATCAGCCACGGCGTGGTCAGCGTCGAGTCGACCAGCAACGGCACGCCGGCTTCGTGGGCGATCTGCGCCACGGTGGGGATGTCCAGCACGTCCAGACCGGGGTTGCCCACGGTTTCGCCGAAAAACAGGCGCGTTTCGGGCCGCACGGCGGCGCGCCAGCCGTCGATGTCGCCGGGCCGGACAAAGGTGGTGTCGATGCCGAAGCGGCGCAGCGTGTAGTGCAGCAGGTTCTGGCTGCCGCCGTACAGCGCGGTGCTGGCCACGATGTGGCTGCCCGCGCCCATCAGCGTGGCAATGGCCAGGTGCAGCGCGGCCTGGCCGCTGGCCACCGCAATGGCGCCGATGCCGCCTTCGAGCGCGGCCATGCGCTGCTCCAAGACGGCGTTGGTCGGGTTGCTGATGCGGCTGTAGACGTGTCCAGCGCGCTCCAGGTTGAACAGCGCGGCCGCGTGGTCGGTGGACTCGAAGACGAACGAGGTGGTCAGGTGGATGGGCACGGCGCGCGCGCCGGTGGCGGGGTCGGGCTGGCTGCCGGCGTGCAGCGCCAGCGTGTCGAAGCCGGGGTCGGAATAGCCGGGCATGGGGTCTCCCAGAAGTCGGTCGGAGGGGGCACGCCGTCATGCGCTGCCCGGCCGACATTGTGGGCTATATTCGACGGCGTGCCCGCCGCCTCGGCGCCCCTTGGAGAACCGGATCATGAAAGTCAGCGACATCCTGCGTGTCAAAGGAAACACGCTCTACACCATTACGCCGGAAGATAGCCTGGCCGACGCCGCGCGCATCATGGCGGAGAAGGACATCGGCTCGCTGGTGGTGATGTCCTATGACCGCGTGGTGGGCATGCTGACCTTCCGCGAGGTGATCCAGACGCTGGTCAGGAACGGCGGCAGCTTTGGCACCACCAGCGTCTACCGCGCCATGGACCCGGGCCCGCTGACCTGCACACTGGCGACCGACATGGACGAGGTTCGCCGCATGATGCTGGAGCGTCACGCCCGCTACATGCCGGTCATTGACAACCGCATGCTGCACGGCGTGATCAGCTTCTACGATGTGGCCAAAGCCGTGGTGGATGCGCAGAACTTCGAAAACCGCATGCTCAAAGCCTATATCCGCGACTGGCCGGAGGAAGAGCCGGCCGCGAAGGCCGAGCCCGGCGCGGCCTGAGCGCGTCGGGGCTGCCGGGTCCGCCCACGAGTCCTGCGCGGGCCCGTGGCGGCGCCCGATCCGGCCGCTGGCTCCCGGCGGGAATCACCCCATGCTGGCGTGGATGACCTCGCGTACCCGAGGATAGATCTGCTGGTTCCACTTCCGGCCGCTGAACACGCCGTAGTGGCCGACACCGGTCTGCACATGGTGCGTTTTCAGGTACGGCCGGATGCTGGGGCACAGGTCGTGGGCGGCCACCGTCTGGCCCACCGAGCAGATGTCGTCGCGCTCGCCTTCCACGGTGAACAGCGCGGTGCGACGGATCGCCGTGGGGTTGACGGTGCGGCCCCGGTAACTGAGCACGCCGCGCGCCAGATCGAAGGTCTGGAACACCTTTTCCACCGTCTCCAGGTAGAACTCGGCCGGCAGGTCGTTCACGGCGAGGTACTCGTCGTAGAAGGTCTGGATGGTGCGCGCCTGCTCGACCTCGCCCTCGACCAGGTGCTCGTACATGTGCCTGAACGCCTGCTTGTGCCGCTCCGGGTTCATGCTCATGAAGGCGGTGAGCTGCACGAAGCCCGGGTACACGCGGCGCATGAAGCCGGCGTGGGGCAGGGGCACATGGCTGATCAGGTTCTTCTCGAACCATTCGATGGGCTTGCCGATCGCCAGCGTGTTGACCGCCGTCGGATTCACGCGGCAGTCGACCGGCCCGGCCATCAGCGTCAGGCTCAGCGGCTGGGCCGGGTGGTCGTCCTCGGCCATGACAGCCGTGGCCGCCAGCGCCGCCACACAGGGCTGGCAGACCGCCACCACGTGCGCGCCCGGGCCGATGGCGGCCAGGAAGCGGATCATGTGGTCGATGTAGTCATCCAGCGCAAACGCGCCGTGGCTCAGTGGCACGTCGCGGGCGTTGTGCCAGTCGGTGATGTAGACGTCGTGGTCCTGCAGCAGGGTGCGCGCGGTTTCGCGCAAAAGCGTGGCGAAATGGCCCGACAGCGGCGCCACCAGCAGCACCGGCGGATGCGGCTCGCCCCCGGTGTGGGCCTTGCGGAAACGCAGCAGCGTGCCAAAGGGCGCGGACATCACCGTTTCCTGCGTGACGGGGACTTCCTCGCCGGCCACCAGCGCGGTCGTGATGCCGTAGTCGGGGCGGGTGTGCGTCAGGCGCATGCGTGAAATGACCTCGTTGGCGGCCGACAGCCGGCGTACCAGGCTGCGCTCGGTCTTTTGCAGCCACAGGCTGGCGCCGAGGTGCTGGGCCATCAGCCGCAGCGGAGACATCAGGTCGGACTGGAACTGGTAGGCCTGATACAGCATGGGCATCCTGATTGGGGTGGCGTGTGCTGGTTCGGGCAGGCAATTACCGGGCCAGCCTGAACCGCCTTTTGTGCACCGGTCCGGTGCGCCCCGATCTGGCACAGCCTTTGCGTCGCGGGGTGAACACACCGAGGAGAACCCGATGCCCAAAGCCGTCCTGACGATCAGCAGCCGCAACTACGGCGCCTGGGCCTTGCGCGGCTGGCTGATGTGCAAGCTGGCCAAGCTGGATTTCACCGAGCATGTGGTGCCGCCCGACGATCCGGCGATGAAGGCCGAGATCCTGCTGCTCGCTTCCTCCATCCTGGTGCCGTCGCTGGAGCACCAGGGGCTCAAGGTCTGGGACACGCTGGCGATCGGTGAATACCTGCACGAGATCAAGCCCAAGGCCGGCCTGCTGCCGGCCGACATCGGCGCCCGCGCCCATTGCCGTGCCATCTGCGGCGAGATGCACTCGGGCTTCAGTTCGCTGCGCTCGGCGCTGCCGATGAACATCAAGGCCCACTTTCCGAAGTACAAGGTCTGGTCGCGCGCGCAGGGCGACATCGCCCGCATCGTCGAGATCTGGAAAGACTGCCTGGCCACCTATGGCGGGCCCTACCTGTTCGGTGCGCACCCGTGCCTGGCCGATGCGATGTACGCGCCGGTGGTCACCCGTTTCCTGACTTATGACGTGGCGCTGGATCCGGTCTGCGCGGCCTATTGCAAGACCATCATGGCGCTTCCCGCCATGAAAGAGTGGGTGGCCGCCGCGCAGCTGGAGCCTGACGAAATCGACGAGCTCGAAGCCGAGTTCTGATCCCGCGGACCGCACCGGCGCGGTGCACGTCGGCCCCAATGTGCCTCTGGGATAATCCCGCCGATGAGCGGCAACACCTTTGGCACCCTGTTTTGCGTCACCAACTTCGGTGAATCCCACGGCCCGGCCATCGGCTGCGTCATCGACGGCTGCCCGCCCGGCATGGCCCTCAGCGAGGCCGACATCCAGATCGACCTGGACCGCCGTCGCCCGGGCACCAGCAAGTTTGTCACCCAGCGCAACGAGCCCGATGCGGTGGAAATCCTCAGCGGCGTTTACGAAGGCCAGACGACCGGCACGCCGATCGCCTTGCTGATTCGCAATACCGACCAGCGCAGCAAAGATTACGGCAACATTGCGCAGACCTTTCGGCCCGGACACGCCGACTACGCCTACTGGCAGAAATACGGCATCCGCGACCCGCGCGGCGGTGGCCGCAGCTCGGCCCGCCTCACGGCACCCACGGTGGCTGCCGGTGCGGTGGCCAGGAAGTGGCTGAAGGAAAGGTTCGGCACCACATTCCACGCCTGCATGACGCAGATCGGCGAAGTGCCGATAGCCTTCGAGCGCTGGGACCACGTGCGGGAGAACCCTTTCTTTGCGCCGGTGGCCGACGTGTCGGCGCTGGAGGACTACATGAACGCGCTGCGCAAGAGCGGCGATTCGTGCGGCGCGCGCCTGCGTGTGGTCGCGAGAAACATGCCCGTGGGCCTGGGCCAGCCGCTGTACGACAAGCTGGATGCCGACATTGCCTGGGCCATGATGGGGCTCAATGCCGTCAAGGGGGTGGAGATCGGCGCCGGTTTCGCCTCGGTGGCGGACAAGGGCTCCACCCACGGTGACGCGCTCACCCCCGGCGGCTTTGTCGGCAACAAGGCCGGTGGGGTGCTGGGGGGCATCAGCACCGGGCAGGATCTGGACGTTTCGGTGGCGATCAAGCCCACCAGCTCCATCCTGATCCCGCGCGATTCGATCGACGTGGACGGTGTTCCCACCGAAGTCATCACCAAGGGCCGGCACGACCCCTGCGTCGGTATCCGCGCCGCGCCGATCCTGGAGGCCTTGCTGGCACTGGTGGTCATGGACCATGCGTTGCGCCACCGGGCGCAGTGCGGGGATGTGACGGTCCAGACGCCCGATATCGCGGCTGCTTCGCGCGCGTGATCGGAACCCCGATCGGGCGGCGCCCGGCCAAGCTCCCGCGAACCCTTCGACCGGCTCACGATCATCGGGTTTTGCGGTGAGTCAGAGAAAACAGCTCTTGCCGTTTGCGGCGCTTTCAGCCAGCTACTTCGCGCATATCGGGTTCTTCAACCCCTATCTGCCACTGTGGCTCAAGGAACTGGGCTACGGCCTTTTCGCCATCAGCCTGCTGACCTCGGTGCAGGCAGCCACCCGGCTGTTTGCCCCCTACGGCTGGGGCTGGCTCAGCGACCACACGGGTGAACGGGTCAAGCTGCTGCGCTTCAGCGCCACGGTGGCGCTGGTGGTGTCGTGCGCACTCTGGGCCGATCCGGGACCGGTCGCGCTCGCGGTGGTCTTGCTGCTGATGTTCACCCACACCAGCTCGATGATGCCCATGAGTGAGGCCGCCATGGCCCATCTGGTCAGTCAGGGCGGGGCGTTCGATGCGCGGCGTTACGGGCGGGTGCGGCTGTGGGGCTCGCTGGGCTTTCTGTTCACGGTGTTCGCCGCCGGCGCCTGGTTCGAGCATTTCGGGATGAGCCACTTCCCGGCCTGGACGGTGCTGACCCTGGCAGCGGTGGCGCTGAGTGTCTGGAGCCTGCCCGACCTGAAGGAGGCCTTGCCCGCGCATGAGCGGCGGGTCAGTGTGCTGCCCGTCTTGCGCCGGCCCGCCGTTCGCTGGTTTTTTGCTGCCGCCTTTTTTCATGTGCTTTCGCACATCGGCATCTATGTGTTTTTTTCCCTGTACCTGGACGCGCTGGGCTACAGCAAGACGATGATCGGGGTGCTCTGGGCGGTCTCGGTGATGGTGGAAATCGTCTGGTTTTTCAGTCAGGCACGCTGGCTGCCACTGCTGAGCCTGACCGCCTGGCTGGTCTTGTGCGCCGCACTCATGGTGCTGCGCATGGCGATGACAGCGGCCGCGGCCGATTGGCTGCTGGTGATCCTGCTGGCGCAAATGCTGCACGCCTTCACCTTCGCGACGCACCACACCGCCTGTATCGCGCTGCTGTCGCACCATTTCCCCGGCCGGCTGCGTGGCCGGGGGCAGGCGCTTTACACGGTGGTGGCCTATGGACTGCCCGGCGTGCTCGGCGGTCTCGGGGGCGGTGTCTTAAGCTCGAAATACGGCCTGGCCAGCGTATTCTGGTGTTCTGTTGCTACGGCTGTGGTAGCAACCGCCTGTGCCTTCATGGTCTGGCGGCAGCGGCATCCCACAGTGCCCGCACCGGGTTGAAGCCGGTGACCAGTGCCGTGGCGGCCAGGATGAGGGCGCCTCCTGCCCAGATGCCCGAACCGAGCGGTTCGCCGAGAAAGAGGTGGCCCCAGGTGACACCGAACACCGGGATCATGAACGCGGGGGTGATCGCCGCGACCGCCGACACATGGCGCAGCACCCGCAGGTTGAGCCAGAAGGCGAGCCCCGAGGTGAGCACCCCCAGCAGTGCAACCACGGCCGCCGCTTCCACGCTCCAGCGTGCCTGCGGCCAGGTCCAGGCGGCGCCGGGCAGCACCATGGCCAGCGAAGCCAGGTGGATGCCGGCGGCGATGGCCAGGGGCTCGATGTGGCCGGTGGCGCGTTTCATGAGCGGAGCCGACAGGCCGTAACAGGCGGCGGCGGTGAGGCAGGCCAGCGCGGCCAGCAGGATTTCCGGCGTGGGTTCGACCGGCCCCAGCCGCACAATCAGCGCGACCCCGGCAAACCCCAGTGCGCAGCCGATCATCTTGCGTGCGGTCAGGCGGTCCTCCTTCATCCAGGCGGAGGCCAGCGTCCCGAACGCCACCGCCGATGAGTTGAGCAGCGCGCTGTAGCCCGCCGGCAGCTTCAATGCCGCCCAGGCATACAGCAGGAACGGTACCGCCACCGACAGCGCGCCCAGCAGCGACAGCTCGCGCCAGTGGCGCCAGGGCCAGCGGTGCCGCAGCGTCGCCATGATCACGGCCAGCGTCAGCGTCGCCAGCCCGATGCGGGTTGCCGCCAGCACATGGGGCCCCAGTTGCGGACTGGTGATGCGCAGGAACAGGAATGACGCTCCCCACAGCGCGGAAAGACCGACCAGTTGCGAGAAATGACGCCATTGCATCCGGGCATTGTCCCAGCAGATGGCCGGCGCCGTTGTTTGCGCGGCACGGGGGGCGGGTGGTGTACCGTCGGCAAGCGGTGGTCGCGGGGCGCTTTGGCCTACCATTGCCCTTTGCGCCGCCGCGCCCACTATCGTTGCGATCCATGAAAACCGTCTACGTCCTCAACGGCCCCAATCTCAATTTGCTCGGCACGCGCGAGCCTGCGGTCTATGGCTCGGCCACGCTGGCCGACGTCGAGCGTCTGTGCTCCGAGGCCTGCACCCGCCATGGCCTGGCGCTGGAGTTTCGCCAGAGCAACCACGAAGGCCAGCTGGTGGACTGGATTCACGAGGCCGGGCGTCGCCATGCGGCCGGTGAACTGGCTGGTGTGGTGTTCAATGCCGGTGCCTACACCCATACCAGCATTGCGCTGCATGACGCGGTCAAAGGCACCGGCGTGACGCTGATCGAGCTGCACATCAGCAATGTGCATGCCCGCGAGGCCTTCCGCCACCACAGCTACCTGTCGCCGGTCGCGCGGGCGGTGTTGTGTGGTTTCGGTGTTGCCGGCTACGCGCTGGCCATTGACGGCCTGGCCGCCATGGTTCCTCCTGCCTGATTCCGGCGACGTTGTGAACCAGGCCGTGGACCCGACATCCGGACTCTCCGGCGTTTGCCGGGGCGGCGGTCTGGGCCAGACTGCGCCACGGGTGCCCGCCGAATTGGCGCGCCTGGCCGGACAAGCCGAGCGGCTGACCACCGCGATGGAGCGGGGCGGGCACATGGTCTGGCACCGTTGGCAACCCACCGGCAGCCCGAACGGGTCGCTGCCGCCGGTGGTACTGCTGCACGGCGGCAGTGGCAGCTGGAGCCACTGGCTGCGCACCATCGACCCCTTGCGGGCCTCGGGACGGCCGGTGCTGGCGGCCGATCTGCCCGGCTTCGGTGATTCCGACCCACCGCCCCGCGGCGGCGACGCGGACGCCCTGGTCGCCCCCTTGGCGCAGGGGCTGGCCCAACTGGTGCCGGGCACGGCGGTCGATCTGGTCGGTTTTTCCTTTGGCGGGCTGGCGGCCGCATTGCTGGCGGTCGCGCATCCCGCATGGGTACGCCAGCTCGTTCTGGTGGGCGCGCCGGCCATGGGTGTGCCGGGGGGGCCGGTGCTGGATCTGCGGGCATGGCGTCACCTGCCCGATGCCACTGCACGTGACGCGGTACATCGCCACAATCTGTCCACCCTGATGCTGCACGACCGATCGCTGATCGATGACGATCTGATGGTCCTGCACCGAGCCAATCTGGCCCGTGACCGCATGCCGCGTCGGCGTCTGGCGCGCACCGA
Source organism: Burkholderiaceae bacterium (assembly GCA_016790575.1). Classification (GTDB taxonomy): domain Bacteria; phylum Pseudomonadota; class Gammaproteobacteria; order Burkholderiales; family Burkholderiaceae_C; genus JAEUOU01. The sequence goes on from JAEUOU010000016.1 coordinate 10,499, forward strand.
CATTCTGGCGCGCAGCTTGCCGCGGGTGAATTGCCCGATCGCAGCGATCTACGGGGACCGCGATGCCTTGTACCGGCCCTGTCTGGACGGATTGCAAGCCGCATTTGCGGCGGCTGCGCCCCGCTTTGGCGGCCTGACCCTGATTGCCGATGCAGGCCACTGGGTGCAGTTCGAGCGGGCGGAGGCCTTTAACCGGGCGCTGATCTCGGCGCTCGAAACCGGCGGGGGCATGGGTTGATCGTCGCCCCGTTGGAATCCGTTTTTGGAAGGAGCCTGTGATGAGTACCACCCCATGGGGCCCCGGCATCCGCGTCGAGCGGCAGGGCCGGATCGCCACCGTTGTCTTTGACGCGGCCGACAAGGCCAATGCGCTGTCCATCGACGTGCTGCGGGGCCTGCTGGAGGCCGCCCGCAGCCTGGAGACCGAGCATGACCTGTCGGCGGTGGTGCTCAGTGGTGCACGCGAGCGATTCACCATGGGTTTCGACCTGCGCGACGCGGCCCGCAGTGCCGGGCTCAGCCTGGCCGAGCGGCGCGAGCTGCAGGCACTGGGGCCGCGCCTGTGCGCCGCCTGGGAGGGCATCGAGGCGTTGACGATTGCGGCGGTGGAAGGCTGGTGTGTCGGCGGTGGCGTCGCGCTGGCCGTGGCGCTGGATGTGCGTGTCGCGGGGGAGGGTGCGCGGTTTTATGTCCCCGAGATCGAACGTGGCATGAACATGAGCTGGGGGTCCTTGCCCCGCATCGTCAACCTGGTCGGCCCGGCGCGGGCCAAGCAACTGGTGCTCCTGGCCGAGCAGCTGGGTCTGGATGAAGCCCTGGCCTGGGGCCTGGTGCAGTACCGCAGCCCGCGTGGCGGCGCGCTCGAACAGGCGCTTGGCCTCGCGCAGCGTGCGGCCGCGCTCCCGCCGGTGCAGTTGCGCATGGCCAAGGCCGGCATCAACGCCTACGCCAACGCGCTCGCCGGTGCGACGGCCGCGCTGGACCGTGACCAGTTTCTGCTGGCCCAGGCTTCGGCCGACTTCGCCGAGGGCGTTCACGCCTTTCTGGAAAAGCGTCCGGCGCATTACCGGGGCGACTGATTCCAACCCGGCGGGGTGATTCGTCCGACAATGGGGTGTCACTGCACCACACAAGCCGTCATGAGCACTGCCCTTGCCACCCCCCTGCGAATCGATTTTGTTTCCGACATCAGCTGCCCGTGGTGTGCCATCGGACTGGCTTCCTTCGAGCTGGCGCTGCAAGGGCTTCGCGCGACGGTGACTGGCGTCATCCACGTGCAGCCCTTCGAACTCAACCCGCAGATGGGTCCCGACGGCGAAGACATCACCGAGCACCTCGGCCGAAAGTACGGTTCGACGCCCCAGCAGCAGGCCCAGGTGCGCGAAATGATCCGCCAGCGCGGGGCCGATGTGGGCTTCGACTTCGCGCCGGCGGGCCGTGGACGGATCTGGAATACCTTTGATGCCCACCGGCTGCTGCATTGGGCGGGGGAAACCGCCGGTCCCGACGCGCAGCTGGCCTTGAAAAAGGCCCTGCTGGTCGCCTGCCACGGCCGCAGCGAAAGCCCGGCCGACCGCACCGTGCTGCTGGCCGCCTGCGCACAAGCGGGGCTTGATGCGGAAACTGCAGCCGGGGTGCTCGACAGCAACGCCGGCGCGGACGCCGTGCGGGCGGCCGAGGCCCGTTGGCAGCAGGCCGGCATCCAGTCGGTGCCCGCATTCATCATCAATGAGCGGTATCTGCTCAGCGGTGGCCAGCCGCCTGAAGTGTTCGAACAGGCGCTGCGTCAGATCGCCGAGGACATTGCCGATGTGTAAACGTGGTCCCGGGTCGTTCCCCGCACTGTTTGTTTCGCACGGTGCGCCCACCTTTGCGCTGGAGCCGGGTACCACGGGTCCGGCGCTCGGCCGCTGGGCGCAGGCACTGCCCGAACGGCCCCGTGCCGTGGTGGTGATGTCGCCGCACTGGATGGCCCGCGGCCCGGCGGTGATGACCGGCGCCACCCCCGCCACCTGGCACGACTTCGGCGGCTTCCCCGAGCCGCTGTACCGCCTGAACTACCCCGCGCCCGGCGCGCCGGCGCTGGCCGACCATGTGCTGGCCTTGCTGGCGGCGGCCGCTCTGGGCGGGCAGGGCGACGCGCACCGCCCGTTCGACCACGGCGCCTGGGTGCCGCTGATGCACCTGTTTCCCGAGGCCGATGTGCCGGTGGTGCAGGTGGCGTTGCCGGTGGGCTGGGGCGCGCGCGAGGTGTTTGCCCTGGGGCAGGCGCTGGCGCCGCTGCGCCGTGACGGGGTGCTGGTGCTGGGCACCGGCAGCATGACGCACAACCTGGGCGAATTTTTCGGCGGCGCGCGCGAAGCCGCGCCCTATGTGGTCGAGTTCAGCCGCTGGGTGGAGGATGCCGTGGTCCGCAACAACCGCGAGGCCCTGCTGGACTGGCCCCGCCGCGCCCCCCATGCCCACCGCGCCCACCCGACGGACGACCACTTCCTGCCGCTGTTCTTCACGCTGGGCGCGGCCGGCTGGGGTGGCGACACGGTGCCCGGGGTCGACTGGATCAGTCGCGAAGTGATGTACGGCATGCTGGCGATGGATGCCTTCGCCGTGGCCGGTGCCTGAGCCTCTGCGCGGGCGTTTTCGAATAAAAACACCTCATACCCAGCATAAAAAGGTGATATTGCGCTCTTGTTTTTGAATTGATCGGCGGCGGGGGCAGGGCGGTTGGCGGCATTCAGCGCCGCGCGCCCGCCGCTTCCAGCAGCCGCATGATCGCGCCTTGCCCGCGCTGGCGGGCGTGGGCCAGGGGTGTCACGCCCTGCGCATCGGCGATGTCGTGCCGGGCCCCGGCGGCCAGCAGCAGGCGCACGATTTCGGTGTGGGCCGCCCCGCCGTCGCCGAGGATGATGGCCTCCAGCAACGCCGTCCAGCCCAGCCGGTTGACGTGGTTCACATCCACCGCCGTGCCCAGCAGCAGCCGCACCGTCTCCACATGGCCGTAGTGGGCGGCCGGGATCAGCGCCGTGCCCCCGTAGCGGTTGGTGCTGCGCAGGTCGGCGCCGGCGGCCAGCGTCAGGCGCAGGATGTCGGTGTGGCCGCGCGCGCCCGCCAGCAGGTAGGGCGAATCGTCGATGGCGTCCTTGGCGTTGACGTCGGCGCCGCGTTCGATCAGCCAGCGAGCCGCCTCCAGCCGGTTGGCGGCGGTGGCGCGCAGCAGCGCGGTGCGGCCGGCGGCGTCGCGCCGGTCGATCGGGATGCCGGCGGCAACCAGGCGCTGCAGCTGGGGCACATCGCCCCGGCTGGCGGCGTCGAACCAGACGGCTTCGGCGCCGGTGGTGGTGGCCCATGTGAGGGAGGGCGCCAGCAGCGCCGACGCCCATGCGCCCAGCCGCAAGACGCCGCGCCGCTTCATCGCGGCGGCCCCAGGTCGGTCAGGGCCGCGCCCGTCACCATGCTTGAGATGCCGGCCCAGTACGCGGCCGTCTCGCACATGCGGCAGGGCCGTGACGTGGACACCAGCACGCAGCCCGAGAGGTCGCGCGTGCGCAGGCGCCGCGCAGCGTCGCGGATCGCCTCCATTTCGGCATGGGCGGTGGGGTCGGTGGCGGTGACCACCCGGCTGGGCGCCTCGCCCACGATGGCGTTGCCGCGCAGCACCACGGCCCCGTAGCCCTGGTCACCCGCTTGCAGGGCCTGGTCGCGCAGCGCCTGCGCCCGGCGCATCGCCGCGGCCAGCGGGGTGCCATCGGCGGTGTCCGACCGGGCGGGCGCGACCCCCCCGGCCAGCAACCAGCCCACGGGCGCAGCGAGGATGGCGCGGCGAATATCCGTTCGGGTGGACATGGCGCGGCCAGACGTTCAGGTGCGCAGCGGTGGCAGGGCCTCGCCCCGCGGCACAAACTGCAGCGCCACACCGTTGTTGCAATAGCGTTTGCCGGTAGGGCGGGGGCCGTCGTTGAACACATGGCCCTGGTGCCCGCCGCAGCGGATGCAGTGGTATTCGGTGCGCGGGTAGAGCAGCTTGTAGTCGGTCGAGGTGCCCAGCGCACCCGCCAGGGGCTGATAGAAGCTTGGCCAGCCGGTGCCGCTGTCGTACTTGTGCGCGGCATCGAACAAGGGCAGGAAACAGGCCGCGCAGACATAGGTGCCGGCGCGTCGCTCGGCGTCCAGCGGGCTGCTTCCGGCGCGTTCGGTACCGTGCTCGAACAGCACAGCATAGGCCGCGGGCGACAGGAGCCGTTTCCACTCGGCCTTGTCTTTGGTCAACCGGGCGGACGCCTCGGCCAGCCGTGGCCGGGCGAAAAACAGGGCGAGGGCAGACAGTGGTGTGAGGAACCAGGAGCGTCGTTTCATGGGGGCTGGCCTTTCAGTGGGGGGGGCACCATCCTTTGGTCGCCCCCGGCACGGTGTTCTTACGCCACCGATCCGCCTCAGGCCTGCCGCCAAAGGGTGCGGCCTTCGCGCTGTGGTGCTTCGCAGGCACTGTCGCCGGTACGACAAATCCCTGTCGGGCACAAGGGTTTTCCGGGTTGCCGGGGCGTGCGGTGGCGCGGAGCATCGACGGGTTGACTGCGATATACCCACTGGAGGCTGCCCTTGAAAAACCTTTCCCCCGCCTTGACCCCGCTGGCGCTTGCCGCGCTGCTGACCGCCTGTGCCACGTCACCCGGCACCCCGGACGCGCCGCCGGCAAAGACGGCCACCATCGTGCGGACCGCCCATGGGGTACCGCACATTACCGCGCCAGACTATGAAACCCTGGCCTATGCCGTGGCCTATGCCCATGCGCAGGACAACGTGTGCCAGACCGCCCAGGTGCTGGTCACGGCGCGGGGTGAGCGATCGCTGACTTTTGGCGGGGCAGCCAGCGGGCAACTGGGCCTGCGCAATCTGCCCAACGAACAGGTTGACCTGTTCGTGGCGGCCCACATGGACGACCAGCGCCTTGCCAGGGCCTGGGATGCCGCGGGCGCCGAGATGCAGGCCATGGCGCGCGGCTATGTCGCCGGGTACAACCGCTACCTCGCCGACCACGCCGGCAAGTTGCCGGCCGCCTGCAACGGCCAGAGCTGGGTTCAGCCCATGACCCTGCGCGACTACCGCCGCGCCAACGAGATCACGGCGGTGCAGGCGGGCATTGCCGCACTGGCCGATGGCATGTTGGGTGCCCGCCCGCCGGCGCCCGCCGCGGCGCAGGCGCCTGAGCCGGCGCCCGTGAGCCTGGCCGATGCCGCGCAAGCCCTGCGCGAGGTCGGGCTGCTCGATTCGCCCTACGGCTCCAATGCCTGGGCGTTCGGCAAGGAGACCACCGCCAACGGGCGAGGCATGCTGCTGGGCAATCCGCACTTTCCGTGGGTGGGCGTCAACCGCTTCTGGCAGATGCACCTGACGGTCCCCGGCCAGCTGGACGTAATGGGCGCCAGCATCGGGCTCTCCCCGGTGGTCCAGATCGGCTTCAACAAGGATGTGGCCTGGAGCCACACCGTCTCCACGGGGCTGCGTTTCACCCTGCACGAACTGGCCCTCGCCCCCGGCGATTCCACCAGCTACCTCATCGATGGCAAGCCGGAAAAAATGACGGCCCAGGCGGTGAGTATTCGCAGCCGTGGCGCCGACGGCGCCGTCACCGAGAAAAAGCACACCGTCTGGCGTACCCGTTTCGGGCCGGTGGTGGTCAACCCGCGTGCCGGGCTGACCTGGACTGCCGCCCGTGCCTATGCGCTGCAGGATGCCAACAGCGGAAACGCCCGGTCCGGGGCCACCTGGCTGGGTTTCGGCCGTGCGACCAGTGTGGGCGACATGCGGGCGGCCATGAACAACCTGGGAACCCCCTGGGTCAATACCATTGCGGCGGACCGGCACGGCAATGCGCTGTACGCCGACGTTTCGGTCGTGCCCGACGTGGATGCCGAGCAACTGCGCCGCTGTGCGCCCAGCCAGGGCGCCGCCGCATTGCTGGGTGCGGCGCGGCTGGCCGTGCTCAACGGCGCGCGCAGCGACTGCGACTGGCGGCGCGACCCGGCCTCGCCCGTGCCGGGCCTGACGCCCGCCAGCCGCATGCCGGCGGTCGTGCGCACTGATTGGGTGCACAACAGCAATGACAGCTTCTTCTACACCCACCCCCAGCATCGCTGGGGTGCGGTTTCGCCGCTGGTGGGCGACGACGTGGTCCGCCGCCCGCGCACCCGGTCGGAGCTGATCGAGATTCCCGAAATGCTCGCGCGCGGCAAGATCACCCCGGCGGGCATGCAGCGCCAGTTGTTCGAAAACCGCAACCTCATGGGCCGGATGATCGTGCCCGACCTGCTGGCCGCCTGCGACAAGGCGCCGAGCGCCGAAGCGCGCGAGGGCTGCGCGGCGCTCAGGGCCTGGGGCCGCACCAGCGAGCTCGGCGACAAGGGCGCGGTACTGTTCCGCGAATTCTGGCGCACCGCCTCGACCATTGCCCGGGTGTACCGCCAGCCGTTTGACAAAGCCCGTCCGGTCGATACGCCGTCCGGACTGGCCATGGACAACGCGGAAGTGGCCGGCAAGGTGTGGACAGCACTGGAAGACGCGGTCAAGAAGGTCAAGACCTCCGGCTTTCCGGTCGATGTCGCGCTTGGCCAGGTCCAGCGGCCGGTGTTTACCGACGAGCCGGTGTTCCTGCACGGGGGTGACGAAATTGAAGGCGTCCTCAACAACCTCGGCGACCGCGCGGCGCCCGGGGTGGCGGCCCGTGGCCTGCGCATCGACTACGGCACCAGCTATGTGCAGACCGTCAGCTTCGATGAACGTGGCCCGGTGGCCCAGGCCTTGCTGACCTACGGCCAGAGCAGCGTGCCCGGCTCACCGCACCAGACCGACCAGATGAAACTGTTCGCCGCCAAGCAGTGGCCCACGCTGCCGTTCCACCCGGACGATGTGGCCAAAGCCCGTGTGGGCGAGGCTCTCCGGCTGACGCGGCCCTAGCCAAACAGAAAAGGAGGGCCGCCCGGGGGCTCGTCAGCCCTTGCGGCCCCTTCAGCCCCGCTTCACCGCGGTGCCGCTGACGGCAACCATCATCATGCCGTTGGTTTCGCCGAGCACTTCGTAGTCGAAGTCGATGCCGATCACACCGTCGGCGCCGAGTTCCCGGGCGGCTGCGATCAGGTCGTCCAGCGCGGCGTCGCGGGCGCCGGACAGCGCACGTTCATAGCCACCGGCGCGTCCGCCCACCACGTCGCGCACCGACGAGAACATGTCCCGAAAAATGTTGGCGCCGATGATTGCTTCGCCATTGACCACGCCGAGATATTGACTGGCCGCGATGTCCGGCGGCGTGGTGGTGGCCAGGAAAAAGCCCTCGGTACTCTTGGAAAACCAGCCCATCAGAAGTGCTCCCGTCAAGAAATTGGATCAGCGCACCGCCCTGGGGTGCCCGCCCATTGTGCCCTGACGGACTGCCCCGGCGGCAAAAGCCTGCCACGGCCGCGGAAAACGCCGCCAGCGGCCGGATTTCTGGCAAAAGTGGGCAATACCCAGCGTAAAAAGGTCTTCTGATGCTACAAAAAACGTATCTCTCAGCGGGCCTGTTCTTCTCCCCGGGGGCGGAAAAACACCGGATGGTGCCGCGCCACCACCGGCCCGGCGAAGTCCCAGGCCAGGCATTTGCCCAGGTGGTGCGGGGCGCGGGCGGGGTCGGCCGGCTCGGCCTCCTCGGGCAGGGTCTGGTAGGCGGCGGTGGCCATGGCGAACAGCAGCTCGCGCAGGTGGGCGCAGCCCTGGATGCCGCCCAGGTGGGTTTCGATGGCCTTGCGCCAGCCCGGGCCCATGGTGGCGCCGATCATCCGGTGCATGGGGGCCTGCGCCTGCGGACACTCCGGATGGGGCACATCGTCCATGGCCACGGCAATGTCGTGCACCCGGTAGCTGCGGTCGATGGTGACGCGGATCGACAGGCCGTGAATGGCCTCGCCCGGCTGCCAGACGCCATCGCCCGGAATCTCGAACGGCACACTTTTGGTGTCGCGCAGCTCGCCTTCGATGTCCCACAGGCCGTCCTCGCGCCGGTAGCCTCGAAAAATCGTGGTGCGGGTGTGCTGGGGGGCGCGCGGGGCAGGGGGCGGCAGGGGCAAGGCGGGCTCCTCGGGGGGCTGAAACGACGGACGGATGGCCCGGATTGTCCGGCAGGGCCGGTGTTCACGCTGTCGCCGACTGGCGCCTGCCCGCGCCGGCGGACGCTGCAGCCCGGGCCGGCACGGCCCACAATGGAGCGCAGAGCCGCGTCGTCGCGCGGTGTTTGCAGGAGATCGCAGCATGCACAAGGCCCTGTCAGGAAAGCGCATTCTGGTCACGCAGGCCACCGAATTCATGGGGCCGGCGCTGTGCGCGGTGCTGGCCGAGCAGGGCGCCGAGGTGGTGGCCAGCGAGCAGCCGCTGGCCGCACCGGACGCGGCGGAGGCGGTGGTGGCGCAAGCGGGCGCCGTGGACGTGCTGGTGGCCAACCTGGCGTTTCACGCGCCCACCACACCGGTCACGCAGGTGGGTGAGGACGAGTGGCGTGCGGCGTTTGCCGCCCTGGTGGACCCGCTGCCACGGCTGCTGCGCGCCGTGGTCCCCGGCATGGTGGCGTGCGGCGGCGGCACCTTTCTGGTCATTGGCAGCGCGTCCGCCTTGCGCGGCATGAAGCGGGCTTCCACCTACAGCGCCGCCCGCGGCGCACAGCTGGCCTGGGTGCAGGCCGCCGGGGTGGAGCTGGCGCCGCAGCAGATCCGCGTCAACGCCATCGCGCAGAACTTTGTCGACAACCCGACCTACTTTCCGCCCGAAGTCCAGGCCAACCCGCGCTTTCAGGAGCGGCTGGCGCGCGAAGTTCCGCTGGGCCGCCTGGTGGCGGCCCGCGAGGACGCGCTGTTTGCCGCCTACCTGTGCAGCGACGCGGCGCACTGCTTTGTGGGGCAGTGTTTCCCGGTCAGCGGCGGCTGGGTGGCACGGTAGCCGCCACCCGGACCGCCGCCAGGGCATCCGGGGTGCGGTTTTCAAGCAAAAATGGCCGATACCCAGCGTGGAATGGTCATTCTTTGCTCTGAAAACAGGACTTTTTTCAGGCTGCAGCCGCCAGCAGGCGGGGCTGGCGACCCGCTTCCCACTGCGCGACATGGCCCGCCAGCTGGTGGGCCGTGATGGCCGACAGCGTCCAGCCGAGATGCCCGTGGCCGGTGTTGTAGAACACGTTGGGGCGGCGGCCGGGGCCGACGCGTGGCAGCATGTCCGGCATCATGGGCCGCAGGCCGGCCCAGGGCTCGACGCGGCGGGTGCTGACGCTGGGGAAGCACTGGTTGACCCAATCGATGAGCGGGCGGATGCGGTCGGCGCGGATGTCGAGGTTGAAGCCGTTGAACTCGGCCGTGCCCGCCACGCGGAAGCGGTCGGCGCCCAGGCGGCTGGTGACCAGCTTGGTCTCGTCGTCCAGCAGGCTGACCTGCGGCGCGGCGGCCTGGCTGGCCTCGTCGTTCAGCATCACAGTGATCGAATAGCCCTTGACCGGGTAGACGTTGAGCCGGTCGCCCAGCTGGGCGCCGAGGGCGCGGCTGTGCACACCGGCGCAGACCACCACCGCGTCGCCGGTGACCACCTCGCCATTGGAGAGCGTGACCTGCGCCGTGCTGCCGTTGCTCTGCACGCGGGCCACCGTGTGGCCGGTCAGCAGGCGTACGCCGTGGCGCTCGCAGGCCAGGCTCAGGCCGTGGGTGAACTTGTGGATGTCGCCGGTGCTGTCGCTTTCGGTGTAAAAGCCGCCGTAGTACTGGCCGGCCAGCGTGGGCTCGATGGCGCGCATCTCGTCGGGCGTGACGGCGCGGCGCGGCAGGCCGCCTTCGGCCAGCAATTTGGAGACGTTGGCGGCGTGGTCGAAGCCGGCCTTGTCGCGGTAGATGTGCAGGATGCCGCGCTCTTTGTGGTCAAAGTCCACGCCCTCGGCCCGGGCCCAGCCGAACAGGTGCTCGCGCGCGGCAATCGCCAGCTTCGCGGTGGCGATGGTGTTGTCGCGGTACTTCGGGATGGCGGCGATGAACTCGGCAAACCAGCTGAGCTTGTGCCTCGAGGGCGTGGGGTTGACCAGCAGCGGGGCGTCGGCCTTGAGCATCCATTTCAGGCCCTTGAGCAGGGTGGAAGGGTGGGTCCAGACCTCGGCGTTGGAGGCCGAGAGCTGGCCGCCATTGGCATGGCTGGTTTCCATGCCGGCGTAGCGGTGTTTTTCAATCAGGGTGACCTGGTGGCCGTCGCGGGCCAGGGCGTAGGCGCTGGTGACGCCGGTGATGCCGCCGCCGATGACGATGCAATGGGACATGGGAATCTCGCTTTCAAAGCCGTCAAACAAATGGGCACGCCCCGCACACCGTGTGCGGCGCATGACCCCCTCTGTTTGTGACCTGAGAGATTCACCACCCGGGGGCGGCTTGCTCCTGCGGTGGGCCGGGGGACGAATCCCGGCCGCTCTTCAGAGTGTGGTGGCACGCCGATCTGGCGCGCCGTCGCGACGGCGGTCCGGGGTGCCTGAGAGTTTCCGGGGTGGTTGCTCCTTCGGCGCCGGTGCTCGGGGCACCGGTCTCTCCCGCTGTCGCGGTGGGGCGGCTGCTGGGCCGCCCCGGGGACATCAGTTCAGGATGGTCAGGCCAGTTCCTCCACCGGCACGCAGCTGCAGAACAGGTTGCGGTCGCCGTAGACGTTGTCCACCCGGCCCACCGAGGGCCAGTATTTGGTGTTGACCGCCGCGCCGCGGGCGGCTGCCGCCACGTCGCGCGGGTAGGGGTGGGGCCAGTCGGTTTTCAGCACGCTGGCGGCGGTGTGCGGCGCGTTCTTCAGCGGGTTGTCGCCCTGCGGCCAGGCACCGGCTTCGATCTGGCGGATCTCGTCGCGGATCGCGATCATCGCGTCGATGAAGCGGTCCAGCTCTTCGCGGGTTTCGCTCTCGGTGGGCTCGACCATCAGGGTGTTGGCGACCGGGAACGAGAGCGTGGGCGCGTGGAAGCCGTAGTCCATCAGGCGCTTGGCTACGTCCTCGGCCATCACGCCGCTGGTTTCCTTGAGACCGCGCAGGTCCAGGATGCACTCGTGCGCCACATGGCCGTTGGCCGAGGCGTAGAGCGTGGGGTAGTGGCCCGCCAGGCGCTTGCTGATGTAGTTGGCGGAGAGGATGGCGGCTTCGGTGGCGTGCTTGAGGCCGTCGGCGCCCATCATGCGGATGTACATCCAGCTGATGGGGAGCACGGCGGCATTGCCCAGAGGCGCCGCGCTGACGGCGCCCACCTGCGGGCTCTCACCCCCGCCCTCTCCCTGGCGGAGAGGGGGCAAGGACCCGCTGGCCTGGGCGGTCGCATGGCCCGGCAGGAACGGCACCAGGTCTTCGACCACACACACCGGGCCCACGCCCGGGCCGCCGCCGCCGTGCGGAATACAGAAGGTCTTGTGCAGGTTCAGGTGGCTCACGTCGCCGCCGAATTCGCCCGGCGCGGCCACGCCGACCAGCGCGTTCATGTTGGCGCCGTCCACGTACACCCGCCCGCCATGCCGGTGCACCAGCGCACACAGCTCTTTCACCGTGGTCTCGAACACGCCGTGCGTGCTGGGGTAGGTGATCATCACGCACGACAGGTTGGCGCTGTGCTGCTCGCACTTGGCCTGCAGGTCGGCCAGGTCCACGTTGCCGTTGTCGTCGCATTTGGTCACCACCACCTGCAGGCCGGCCATCTGGGCGCTGGCCGGGTTGGTGCCGTGGGCTGACGAGGGAATCAGGCAGATGGTGCGGTGGCTCTCGCCGCGCGACGCGTGCCAGGCCTGGATGGCCAGCAGGCCGGCGTATTCGCCCTGGCTGCCCGCGTTGGGCTGCAGGCTGATGCCGGCGTAGCCCGTGGCCTGGCACAACCAGGCGCGCAGCTGCTCGTCCAGCTCGCGGTAGCCCTGTTGCTGGTCGGCCGGCGCGAACGGGTGCACGTTGGCGAACTCCGGCCAGGTGATGGGGATCATCTCGCTGGTGGCGTTGAGCTTCATCGTGCAGCTGCCCAGCGGGATCATGCTGCGGTCCAGCGCCAGGTCTTTGTCCGACAGGGCGCGGATATAGCGCAGCATGCCGGTTTCGGAATGGTGGCTGTTGAACACCGGGTGCGTCAGGAAGGCGCTGCTGCGGCGCAGCGTGGGCGGGATCAGTGGCTCCATGCCTTGCTCGAAGCGGTCCCACCATGCCGTTCGCCCTGAGCTTGTCGAAGGGCTCACGAGGGCTTCGACAGGCTCAGCCCGAACGGATGGGGTCGGTGCGCTGGTCGTGGTGAACACGTCCCACAGCAGGTTGATGTCCTCACGCGTGGTGGTTTCATCCAGCGAGACACTGACGTACTGTCCCCAGGCCAGGCGCAGGTTGGCGCCTTGGGCGCGCGCTTTGGCGATGAGCGCCTGGGCCTGGGCAGCGTCGGCGGCTTTCACCGTCAGCGTGTCGAAGGCCGAGTCGCTGGTCAGTTCGCAGCCCAGCTGTCGCAGGCCGGCGGCCAGGATGGCGGTGTAGGCGGCCACGCGCTGTGCGATGCGCGTCAGGCCTTGCGGCCCGTGGTAGACGGCGTACATGCTGGCCACGACGGCCGGCAACACCTGCGCGGTGCAGATGTTGGAGGTGGCCTTTTCGCGGCGGATGTGCTGCTCGCGCGTCTGCAGCGCCAGGCGGTAGGCCGGGTTGCCATGCGCATCGACGCTGACGCCCACCAGGCGCCCGGGCAGCGAGCGTTTGAAGTCATCGCGGCAGGCCATGTAGGCGGCGTGCGGGCCGCCGGCGCCCATGGGCATGCCGAAACGCTGCGTGGTGCCGATCACGATGTCGGCGCCGAACTCGCCCGGGGGCACCAGCAGGGTCAGCGCCAGCAGGTCGGCGGCGACGATGAAGGCGGCCTGCTTGCCATGCACGGTGGCCACGTCGGCGCGCAGGTCGTCGATGCGGCCGCTGGTGGAGGGGTACTGCGCGAGCACGGCAAAGTAGTCGTCGCCGGCGAGCGCGTCCGACCATTCCTGTGCCGAGTTCGCGAGCTTCACGGTCAGGCCCAGCGGGCGGGCGCGGGTCTGGATGACTTCGATCGTCTGGGGGTGGGCGTCGCCGGCGACCACGATCAGGTTGCCCTTGGCCTTCACCGAACGGCGGGCCAGCGTCATGGCTTCGGCGGCGGCGGTGGCTTCGTCCAGCATGGACGCGTTGGCAATGGCCATGCCGGTCAGGTCGGTCACCATGGTCTGGAAGTTCACCAGGGCTTCCATGCGGCCCTGGGAAATTTCGGCCTGGTACGGCGTGTAGGCGGTGTACCAGGCGGGGTTCTCCAGGATGTTGCGCAGGATGACGCCCGGCGTGTGGGTGCCGTAGTAGCCCTGACCGATGAAGCTCTTGAGCACCTGGTTCTTCTGCGCGATGGCTTTCAGCTCGGCCAGCGCTGCGGCCTCGATGGTGGCCGGGGGCAGGTCCATGCCGCGGCTGCGCGCAATGCTGCGCGGCACGATGGAGTCGATCAGCGCCCGGCGCGAGGACTCGCCGATCACCGAAAGCATCAGTGCTTCATCGTCGGCGCTGATGCCGATGTGGCGGGCTGTGAATTCGCTGGCATTTTCGAGTTCAGCCAGGGGTTTGACGGGCGGCATCGGCATGAGGGCAACTTCCACAGACCGTTCGCCCTGAGCCTGTCGAAGGGCAGCGAACGGCAAAGAGGTGCTAGGGCTTCGACAGGCTCAGCCCGAACGGGATGGCGTGGTTCAGGCGTTGGCCGAGAACGCGTTGTAGGCGGTTTCGTCCAGCAGCGCGTCGACCTGTGCCGGGTCACTCAGGCGGACCTTGAAGAACCAGCCGGCGCCCAGCGGGTCGCTGTTGGCCGGCGAGGGGTCGTTGCGCAGGTCTTCGTTGACCTCGACGATCTCGCCGCTGACCGGCATGTAGACATCGGCGGCCGCCTTGACGGACTCGACCACGCCGGCAATGTCCTTCTGGGCGATGGTTTGGCCGACCTCGGGCAGGTCCACAAACACCACGTCGCCCAGCGCGTCCTGCGCGTGGACGGTGATGCCGACGGTGGCAATGTCGCCGTCAACGGTGATCCATTCGTGGTCTTCGGTGAATTTGGTGGTCATGAGGGCTCCAGGAGTGAAAAGGGTGGTGATGATGACCGATCAGCCGCGGTGGTAGCGGTTGGGAACAAACGGCAGGGCGCAGACGTCCATCGGCACGGCCTTGCCACGCACGATGGCGTTCAGGCGGGTGCCGGTCGCGGCCAGGTCGGCGCGCACGTATCCCATCGCCACGGGTTTGTCCGCTGTCGGGCCCAGCAGGCCGCTGGTGACTTCGCCGACGGGCTGGCCGGCAGCATCCTGCAGCACCACATGTTCGCGCACCGGCACCCGTTCCAGGGCCACCAGGCCGACGCGTTTGCGGGCCGGGGGCGAGGTACCGTCCAGTTGCGCCAGCACGTGGCCGGCACCGGGAAAGCCGCCGGCGCGGGCGCCACCGGTGCGGCGCACCTTCTGGATGGCCCAGTTCAGCGCGGCCTCGGCGGGTGTCGTTGTGGTGTCGATGTCGTTGCCGTACAGGCACAGGCCCGCTTCCAGCCGCAGCGAATTGCGGGCGCCCAGCCCGACCGGCTTGACTTCGGGTTGTGCCAGCAGGGCGCGGGCAAAGGCATCCGCGCTCTCGGCGGGCAGCGAAATCTCGAAGCCGTCCTCGCCGGTGTAGCCGCTGCGCGTGACGTACAGGTCGGCCCCATTCCAGCGGGCCGCCATGCCGGTCATGAACACCAGTTGCCCGACACCGGGGAGAAGACGGGCGAGGGCGGTGACGGCCTGCGGCCCCTGCAGGGCCAGCAGGGCGCGGTCAAACTGGGCGGTGACGGTGCAGCGGTTGTCGATGCGCAGGGCGATGTGGGCCAGATCGCCGTGTTTGCAGGCGCCGTTGACCACGACAAACAGCTCATCGCCCCGGTTCACAAACATCAGGTCGTCGATGATGCCGCCGGCATCGTTGAGCAGCAGGCCGTAGCGCTGCCGGTTCTCGCCCAGGCCGATCACGTCGACCGGCATCAGGCTTTCGAAGGCCGCGGCGGCGTCCGGCCCTGACAGGGTGAGCTGGCCCATGTGCGACACGTCAAAAAGGCCGGCGGCGCTGCGGGTGTGGTGGTGTTCGGCCATCAGGCCGGCCGGGTACTGCACCGGCATGGCGTAGCCGGCAAACGGCACCATGCGGGCGCCGAGTTCGAGATGCAGCGCGTGCAGCGGGGTGTGTTGCAGGGAGGCGTCGGTGGCGGACATGAACCAGGCACTTTCAAGGGCATGAAACAACCACGGTTGTTGGCCGTGGGCTGCCCTCGCTGTCCGCTTTACCTGAGAGATTCACCGGGCCGGCTGGCGCCTGCTGCGGCTTGCTCCTTCGGTGGTCGCTGTGTCCACTTCGGACCAGCGACTCTCTCCAGGGAGGAAACGCCCTTGCGGACGCCTGTCAGTCCTTTATGCCTGAGCGTTCAGGGTCTTTGCAGACCTCCTGCGCCTTCGGCGGCCACCCGGGGTGACTCTCTCCTGACGGACGTAAGTATAGCGGGCGATCTCTGGCGGGTCATGCCGGCTGGTCGTCGGGCAGCATCGCCGCGATGCGCTCGCTGATGGCGTCGGCGCGTTCGGCACCGGCAAGCGATTCGACCGTGGAGACGATGTCCCGCGCCACTGACAGCATCGTGTCGCGGTCGCGCGCCTCTCGCAGGGCCAGGCGATAGCGTTCCGCGGCGGCGGGATCGCGCCGCGCGAACAGCCGCTCGCAGATGTCGAACAGGAACATTCGGGTGGTTGCCAGTGATCGACGACCAGCAAACTGGTCGGCTCCGCTGCGGCTTTCGGGTTCGGCGACGGGGGCGTCTGCCACGGGCGCGGGCGTCCGCGTGCCGCCCGGCCGGGATTGCGTCGTTCCGACGCCGGTACTGGCCGTCTGCGGGTTGGTGGACGCCGATCGTTTGCCTGGTCGTTGGCTCGCCAGGTCAAGGTATCCGTCCGTGACCAGACGACGCAGAACGGCCTCCGCTTCCCCGTCGAACAAGGCGCGCAGGTCGGCGTGGGTGCGGGTGCCGTCGGCCAGCAGCAGCAGGGTCCGCTCGCGCTGCTGCAGCTGACGCTGACCCGGCTGCAGCTCGGCGCGGGCCTTCTCTGTCTTGACGAGGAACATGGGCGGTATGGGTTGGTTCACCGCACAGCATGCAAGGAAATGTTGACGAATCCGTGAAAACCCTGATGGTGACCCGGTCGGACGGGGCAAATCAGCGCTGTCGCAACCGGGTAACCCGCTCGCGGGTTGCTGCGATGTGCTCTCTCAGCGAGTACCAGCGTTCGCTGAGCTCGGGCGGCAGCCGCATGCTGCGGACGCGATGCTCCAGCGCGTCCACTCGTGTCAGGGTGGCGCGCATATCCAAGGGGCGGTCGTGGGCCTGTTGCTCCAGTTCGGATTCCAGAAAACGCAGTTCGCCATAAAACGTCTTCAGTTGCGCGTCGGCCCGCCACGTCACGATGGTATCGGCCCGACGCAGCAGCAGAGCCACCAGGACCATGACCGGCAAAACGCCGAGCAGCCACCATTCGGCCCACTGCGCCACCCGGTAGGGCAGCATGGTGGCCAGGAGCGAGGCCGATCGCAGTCGGGCGATCTCGTTGGCATCGGGAACGGGGAAGTCGGCTCCTTGCATGGAGGGAAATTGCCCCTGTCGTTCCAGCATGCCGGTGACCCCGTGAACCTCGTAGGCAACCTCCAGAAGGGCCCTCTTGAGCGCAATGTGCATGTCACGCTGCACCACCAGCTGGGTCATGGTGGCCACGGCGGTGATGTCGTTCGGCGGCAGGTCGGACGCCAATTCGAACGCGCCTTGCGGGATCAGGATCGGTCGCAATGTCGGCTGCGCGCGTGTCAATGCCTGCACGCGCTCGACACCCAGGAGTCGTACACCCGGCGTTCGCAACAGGTCGCCTACGGTGCCCGACTCGGCCGTCGCGACGTGAACCACCGCGTCGACCCGGCCGTCCGTCAGGGCATCGACCGCGTTGCGGCCGACATCGTCGGTATGGGTCACGGCGGCGGGATCGATACCCGCGTGTCGCAGCAGCAGGTGCACCGCAAGACGATTCGATGATCCCTCAATGGACGAGGCAATGCGCAGACCCGCCAGGTCGCGCAGACTCTGAATCGGCGACCGTGCGAAGACCCAGACCATCTCCTGACCGATCACCGCCAGGGTCTGCACCGGCAAATTGCTGTCCCCGTACAGGCCTTGCACAAAAGCGGCAGCGACCGGACCCTCGGTGCCCATGTGGGCCAATGGGTCCTGTGGGCGGGGGTGTGGCCTGATGGTGACGGCAACACCGCGGCGCTCCAGGCGCAAGGCATAGGCCTTGGCGATGGCCATGTAGCTGCTGCCGGGCGGTCCGACGCCGATGACCAGGCTGGGCGGCGGAACCGGTTTCCACAGCCGGAACAGGCCAACCAGCGTCATGATGGCGACCAGGACGATAACGGCGGCGAGAACCGGTGCCACAAGAGTTCTACCGGACGGACGGTGTGCTTTCATCGGCCACGCATCCTTTCCAGCCGACGCCGCACAAAACCGATGTGCTGATGTAGCTGGTACTGCCTTTGCAACAAGTCCTCCGGCAAGCGGATGCGGTCCAGTGATTGCTCAATGGCCGCCAGACGGGTCGACACCCGGTGGAACTCCAGTGGCGACAGCCCCGAACTGTTCAGATCGTCTTCAATGAAACGCAATTCCCCATAGGTTTGCGCGATCTGCCGATTGAGGCGCCAGCGCAGCCAGGCTGGCACTGCGCGCCACAGCAACCAGGCGCCGATCAGAACCGGCAGACCGACAACCAGCAGCCGAAACACGATTTCGGCCCACCAGAAAGGCAACCACCGGTGCAAAGGGTCAGCCAGCCCGGCGTAGGTCTGACGGGCTTCGATCGAGCCCGGGAAGTCACTGACCCGGAGCGCCGGGAAATCGCCTGCCCGGTGAAAAACGCCCTCTCCGCCGTGCACCTCGGTGGCGACCCGTGCGGCCAGCCGTTTGAGCGAGGGATGCAGGTCCACCCGCACCAGCAGGTGGGTCGGTGTGGTCAGTACGGTGGTGTCGCGTGCGGGCTTTCCGTCCCCCAGAGCGTCCTGGGCCAGCAGGCGGGGTTCGAGAAAATTGTGGTTCAGGGCGACCTTGCGTATCTGGGAAAGCCCGATCGGCAACTGGCCTGAACCTTCGAGCAAGGCCCGCACAGCGGGCGACGAGGGCGAGGCAACCATCAATACGGAATCAATCTCGCCGTTGCGCAGCGCGGTCGCGGCGGCTGCCCCGGTCAGCGGACTCCACCGGATATCGTCGGGACGAATGCGATAGGGCCGAAGCAAGCGCTGGGCCAGTGCCCGGTGCCCGCTGCCGGTCGGGCCGGCAGCCAGGCGCTGCCCCTTGAGTTGGCTCAGGGAATGCAAACCGGCGACCCGGCTGAACAACCAGACGGCCTCCACATCCATGTTGCCCAGGGATTGGACCCGGGCAACACTGGCGCTGTCATCAATCGGCGAAGACCAGCCGAAACCGCCTTGTACCAGCGCCAGGTCCGCCTGGGCCGGTACGGCAGCCAGACGTTCCAGGTTCAATGCCGATCCGTCGGATTCGAGGATTTCGACTGCGATGCCGTGCCGGGCGAACTCCTCGGCATACCGGCGGGCGTGCTGGTGGTAGGCCCCGTCGGGTAGGCCCGCCGAGAAAACCAGCCGAGCGGGCGGCAGGGGAAAAGTGCGGATCCAGAGTAACGCGAAGATGACCAGCGCCAGGACGGCAATCGGCATCCGGATCCAAAGCCAGCGATGCCGATAGACGAGCGCGGTAAGCGAGACCTCCATGACGGGCCCGGTCCTCCTTCGGCCGCGATTATGGAGGACGGCGTGGCGCGGACGGCAATCTTTTTTCTACATACCGGCGTAGTTCGGGCCGCCGCCGCCCTCCGGCGTGACCCAGACGATGTTCTGTGTCGGATCCTTGATGTCGCAGGTTTTGCAGTGAACGCAGTTCTGTGCGTTGATCTGCAGGCGTTGGGCGTTTCCACCCTTGGCCTCGTCAGGCACATACTCGTATACCCCCGCCGGGCAGTAGCGGGCCTCCGGGCCGGCGTACTTTGCCAGGTTGATGTTGACGGGTACCGACGCGTCTTTCAGCGTGAGATGCGCCGGCTGGTTTTCTTCGTGATTGGTGTTGCTGACGAACACACTGGAGAGCCGGTCGAAGGTGATCTTGCCGTCCGGTTTCGGGTAGACGATCGGTTGGCACTCGGCCGCGGGCTTGAGGTAGGCGTGGTCGGGTTTGTCGCGGCGCAGCGTCCAGGGGATGTGGCCGCGCAGCACAAACTGCTCGAACCCGTTCATCAGCGTGCCGACGGTGAGGCCATGCTTGAACCAGTTCTTGAAGTTGCGGTCCTTGTTCAGCTCGGTGTGCAGCCAGCTGGCGTCGAAGGCTTCGGGGTAGGCGGTCAGCTCGTCCTGCGAGCGGCCGGCGACGAGGGCATCATAGGCCGCTTCGGCGGCCAGCATGCCGGTCTTGATGGCGGCGTGGCTGCCCTTGATGCGGCTGACGTTCAGGAAACCGGCGTCGCAGCCCACCAGCGCGCCACCCGGGAAGACAAATTTCGGCAGCGAGTTGATTCCGCTGGCGTTGATGGCCCTCGCGCCGTAGGACAGCCGTTTTGCGGTGACCTCGCCTTTGTCGTTTTCCAGGTAGTAACGGACATTGCGGTGGGTCTTCCAGCGTTGAAACTCTTCGAACGGGCTCAGGTAGGGGTTGGCGTAGCCCAGGCCGGTGACGAAGCCCATGGCGACCTTGTTGCCTTCAAGGTGATACAGGAATGCGCCGCCGTAGGTGTTCTCGTCCATGGGCCAGCCCGCCGTGTGCATGACGAAACCAGGCTGGTGGCGTTTGGGATCGATTTCCCACAACTCCTTGATGCCGATGCCCCAGCTTTGCGGGTCCCGGCCTTCGTCAAGGTGGTACCTTGCGATGACCTGTTTGCCCAGGTGCCCGCGAGCGCCCTCCGCAAAGATGGTGTATTTGCCCAGCAGCTCCATGCCAAGCTGGAAGTTTTCGGTTGGCTCGCCGTCCTTGCCGACACCCATGTTGCCGGTGGCGACCCCGCGTACGGCGCCAGCATCGTTGTACAGCACTTCCGCAGCGGTAAAGCCCGGGAAAATCTCGACACCCAGCGCCTCGGCCTGCTCGCCAAGCCATTTGGTGACTGCACCCAGGCTGACGATGTAGTTGCCGTGGTTGTCGGCAAACGGGGGCAGGAACAGGTTGGGAACCCGAAACGATGAGTTCTCACCGAGAAAGATGTAGGCATCGTCGGTGACCGGCTGGTGCAGCGGTGCGCCTCTTTCCTTCCAGTCGGGAAACAGTTCGGTCAGGGCTTTCGGATCCATGATGGCGCCCGAGAGGATGTGCGCCCCCGGCTCGGAGCCCTTTTCGAGCACGACAACCGAGACATCGGTGCCCTTCTCGGCGGCCAGCTGTTTGAGCCGGATTGCGGTGGACAGGCCACCGGGGCCGCCACCGACCACGACCACGTCGTATTCCATGGCCTCACGGGGGCCATACTGCGCGAGGAGTTCGTCGTTTGTCATTGGGTTTCTCGTCTCTGATGTAATGCTCGGGGGTGGGGTGATTGTCGGCGCAGTTTGTGCCGGAGTCTGTCGGCCCCACGACGATTCTAGTCAGCGGAATGCTGAGAATCGAACGATCGTACTATTTTTAGTGGAGCTTCTCTGTATGGCATTCAGTATCGATCTATCGGGCCGTGTTGCCCTGGTTACCGGCGCGTCCAGTGGCCTGGGGGCCCAGTTCGCCCGCACACTCGCGCGCGCCGGGGCCGGCGTGGTACTCGCCAGCCGCCGGGTCGACAAACTCAAGGAACTTCGCGCCCGCATCGAGGGCGAAGGCGGAGACGCCCATGTGGTGGAACTGGATGTGACCAGCACCGATTCGATTGCGGCCGCCGTGGCCCATGCGGAAACCGAGATGGGTTCGATCGACATCCTTGTCAACAACTCCGGAGTAAGCACCACCCAGCGCCTTCAGGAGGTCCGCGAGGATGACTTCGATTTCATTTTCAACACCAACGTGCGGGGCGCGTTTTTTGTTGCCCAGGAAGTGGGCAAACGCATGTTGGCCCGCGCCAAGGGCGCGGCCCCCGGCAGTTACACCGGGGGGCGCATCATCAATATCGCCTCGGTCGCCGGGCTTCGGGTCTTGCCGCAGATTGGCGTCTACTGCATGAGCAAGGCTGCGGTGGTGCAGATGACCCGAGCGATGGCAACCGAATGGGGACGGTACGGCATCAATGTCAACGCCATCTGTCCCGGCTATATCGACACCGAGATCAACCACCACCACTGGGAAACCGAGCAAGGTCGAAAACTGGTGCAGATGTTGCCCCGCAAACGGGTGGGTCAACCGCAAGACCTTGACGCCCTGCTGGTGATGCTGGCCAGCGATCAGAGCCACTTCATCAACGGAGCCATCATCTCCGCGGACGACGGGTTCGGTGTCTGAACGGCGGGAGCCTTCGCGGGCGCTGACGACCGGTGTCCTTGCCGGACTGGGTGCCGGCGCGCTGTGGGGGCTGGTATTTGTGGCGCCGCACATGGCCCCCGGGTTGTCCTCGCTGGACCTCGCCGCGGGGCGCTTTGTCAGCTACGGCCTGGTGTCGGTCTTGCTGCTTGCCGTGGTGCCCGGTGCCAGGGCCTGGCCGTCAGCATCGCAGGCCCTGTGGGCGCTGGGGTTGAGTGTGCTGGGTTTCACGGGCTACTACTGGCTGCTGGTTCTGGCCATCCGCGATGCCGGGACCGAAGTGCCAACGCTCATCATCGGCACCATACCGCTGTGGGTCATGTTGCTGGGCAAGCCGGCCGGTCTGCGGTGGGCGGCTTTGCTGCCAGGGCTCGCTTTCACAGCCACCGGGCTGGTCTTGATGATGCACGCGCAGCATGACGGGTCCGTGCCGGGCGACGGCCCCGCCGATTTTGCCCGCGGGGTCTTCTGGGCTGTCGCCGCCATGGCCTGCTGGACCGCCTTCTCGCTGCTGAATGCGACCTGGCTCGCGCGCCACCCCGAGGTCAGTGCGGCAACCTGGGCCAACTGGCTGGGTCTCGCGACCGGTGCGGGCGCGTTGGCCTTGTGGCTGGTTTTTGGCACTCCCGCTGCGGAACTGGCGGCCCGGCCAGGCATCGGCCTGGCGGTGGTGGTGTGTATGGCGACCGGACTGGGCTCGGCCTGGCTGGCCACGGTGCTGTGGAACATGGCCAGCCAACAATTGCCGGCGAGCCTGTGTGGTCAGCTGATTGTGAGCGAGACGGTGTTCGCGCTGCTCTATTCTTTTGTCTGGGACGGTCGCTGGCCGACCCTTTTCCAATGGGCCGCTGGTGTGCTGTTTACCACCGGCATCCTCTTTTCCATCAAGGCACACCGATGAAACTGGAGCTTCCCGAGAACAAGAAAAAGGTGTTCACCATGACCATTCCCATTCGCTGGGGCGACATGGACGCCATGGGGCACCTCAACAACACGCTGTATTTCCGCTACATGGAAATCATCCGGATCGAATGGTTCCGCTCGATCGGGTGCATGGTGGACGCGTCCGGACAAGGGCCCGTGATCGTCAATGCCTTCTGCAACTTCTACCGGCAGTTCGAATACCCCGGCGACGTTCTGGCGACGATGTACGTCAGCGATCCGGGCCGCAGCACCTTCGAGAGCTGGTGCACCATGGAACGGGCTGACCAGCCCGGCGTGATCCATGCCGCCGGCGGTGCGACGACGATCTGGGTGGATTTTCCCAAGCAGAAGTCCGTAGCGCTACCGGACTGGGTTCGGAAACTGGTGGCAGACTGAACAGGCAACCGAACCGCGCCCCCGGCCGCCCGGCGGTCGGAATTATCAGAGTTTTCTGCCCATACCCAGCGCAAAAAGGTCTTTTTGCGCTACCAAAAACGTAGTCAGGATTTTGCCTTCGGCACCCGCCCCATCAGATAGAACTCGGGATTGGGCATCATGCCGCTGAAGCTGGCCATGCGGTTGGACAAGCCGAAGAAGGCAGTGATCGCGGCGATGTCCCAGATGTCTTCATCGTCGAACCCATGGGCGTGCAGCGCTTCGAAATCGGCCTCGCCGATGGCATCGGACTGTTGGCAGACCTTGATGGCGAAGTCCAGCATGGCACGCTGACGCGGCGGAATCTCGGCCTTGCGCCAGTTGATGGCGACCTGGTCGGCCACCAGCGGCTTCTTCTCGTAGATGCGCAAAATCGCCCCATGGGCCACCACACAGTACAGGCAGTTGTTGGCCGCACTGGTGGTGGTCACGATCATCTCGCGTTCGCCTTTGGTCAGGCCACTGGTCCGCCCGACCGACTCGGGAACCATCAGCGCATCGTGATAGGCGAAGAACGCGCGCCATTCGGCCGGGCGGCGGGCAAAAGCGAGGAAAACGTTCGGCACAAAGCCGGCTTTTTCCTGAACTTCCAGGACTTTGGCCTTGATGTCGGCGGGCAGATCGTTCAGGTCGGGGGCGGGGTAACGGTTCATGGGCAGTCTCCGAAAGATGTTGCCGATTATGCTGGCGCATTTGGCAGGAGCTTTTGACATGACCGATGCATTCGAGCGGGGCCTGGCGACCCGCAAAAAGGTGATGGGCGAAGACTTTGTGGCCCGCGCGTTCGGCGGTGCCACCGAATTCACCGCCCCGATTCAGGACCACATCACCCGCGCGGCCTGGGGCGACGTGTGGCAGCGCCCCGGGCTGGATCTGAAGACCCGCAGCCTCATCACCGTGGCCATGCTTACAGCGCTTGGCAAACAGCACGAACTCAAGGGCCATGTGCGCGGTGCGCTGAACAACGGCGCCTCGCCGCAGGAGCTTCAGGAAGTCTTGCTGCACGCGGCGATCTACTGCGGCGTGCCCTCTGCGGTGGAGGCGTTTCGCACGGCCGCCGAAGTGGTCGACGGGCCGAAAGCGATCTGACGGAGGCCAGCGCGGAAAATTTTCGTCCTGATCGACCTTTACCCAGCGTAAAAAGGTCGCATGGTGCTACATATACGATAGCGATAGCGATATCGCGGCGCGTCGGGACTGATCAGCCGGCCACCAGGCGGTGCACCAGGTCGGCGGCGGTGCTGGCGCCGTACTTGCGCATCAGCCGGGCGCGGTAGATTTCGACGGTGCGGTGACTGATGGAGAGCAGCTTGCCGATCTCCTTGCTGGTGCGGCCGTCCATCAGGCCGGCGGCGACCTCGCGCTCGCGGGGCGTCAGTTCGGCCTTGACCGGTCTCCGCGAGCTCAGGTCTTCAAAACTCCAGATGCCGGCCTCATGCGGTGCGTCGCGATTGAGTGCGCGGCCCGTGACATGGCACCAGAATGTTTCGCCCTTCAGGCGTCCGTCCACCCGTTTCATGATGCGGTCGTCCGCATAGACACCGCGGGCATTGAGGATTGGCGCGATGCGCGCACCGGTGCGCTCGTACTCGTCCGCGCTGGGGTAGAGAATCTGGAAGCTTTGGCCGATCAGTTGCTGGCGCGATGTGCCGAACATTTCACACACCCGCTGGTTGCAGTCCACCATGGTGCGATTGCGGGAGAGCACCAGGCCGATCGGGGCGAGATCGAATGCCAGTTGATAGTCAATGTCGGTGAGCATGGGCGATATTGCGGGTAAACCCGATTACGAAATACTACGTATGACAATACGTAGTATCGTAGTGCTTTCCTTTCTCAGGAGACCTGTGTGAACAAGATATTTCCCTCCGCCGCCGAAGCCCTCCGAGGCGTCGTTGCCGACGGCCAGTTGCTGGCGGTTGGCGGCTTTGGTCTGTGTGGCATTCCCGAGGCGCTGATCGATGCCCTGTGCGCCAGCGGTGTCAAGGACCTCACCGTCATTTCCAACAATGCGGGGGTTGATGGCTTTGGTCTGGGCAAACTGCTTGAAACCCGCCAGATCAGGAAGATGATCTCGTCTTACGTCGGCGAGAACAAGGAGTTTGAACGCCAGTATCTGGCGGGCGAGCTGGAGCTGGAATTCACTCCCCAGGGCACGCTGGCAGAGAAGCTGCGCGCCGGCGGTGCGGGCATTCCGGCGTTCTTCACCAAGACCGGCGTCGGCACCATCGTGGCGGACGGCAAGGAACTGCGCGAGTTCGGTGGCGAGACGTACGTCATGGAACACGCCTTGTTCCCTCAGGTGGCGCTCGTCAAGGCAGACATCGCGGACCGCTCGGGCAACCTGCGTTTCAATCTCACGGCACGTAATTTCAACCCGGCGGCCGCCATGGCCGGCAAGATCTGCATCGTCGAAGTCGAGCGGGTGGTGGCCACGGGCGAGATTGCACCCGACGACGTGCACCTGCCCGGGATCTACGTGCACCGTATCGTGCACAACCCCACGCCCGAAAAGCGCATTGAAAAGCGCACCACCCGCGACCGCAAAGTCTGATCAGGAGAAACAACATGCCTTGGACCCAGGACCAGATGGCCGCGCGCGCGGCCCACGAACTGCAGGACGGCTTCTACGTGAATCTCGGCATCGGCATTCCGACGCTGGTAGCCAACCATGTCCCCGATCATGTGGAGGTTTGGCTGCAAAGCGAAAACGGCATGCTCGGCATCGGACCCTTCCCGTACGAGGACGAGGTGGATGCCGACCTCATCAATGCCGGGAAACAGACGGTGACCACCATCAAGGGCTCCTCGATCTTCGGTAGCCACGACAGTTTCGCCATGATTCGCGGCGGGAAGATCAACCTGTCCATCCTCGGCGCGATGCAGGTGACCGACAAAGGCGATCTGGCCAACTGGATGATCCCCGGCAAGATGGTCAAGGGCATGGGTGGTGCCATGGATCTGGTGGCCGGCGTGCCCCGGGTGATCGTGCTGATGGAGCATGTCGCACGCAAGAAAGACGGCACCACCGACCTGAAGATACTGCCCGAATGCACCCTGCCATTGACCGGCAAAGGGGTGGTGGACCGCATCATCACCGATCTGGCCGTGATGGATGTCACCCCCGAGGGACTCAAGGTGGCGGAACTGGCCCCCGGTGTCACGCTGGAGGAACTCCAGTCCAAGACGGGCGTCAAGCTCCTCTGATCCGGTCGGGTCGCCGCCCTTCACCGCAATGCCCCGGTTCCGGGGCATTGTTGTTTTCGGCTGTGTCCCACAGGCCAAGGGCGCCGCATCTTGACCTCAGTCAAGTTACTTTCGGACACACGGCCTAGACTGTTCTCCATCAGCCGGGGAGTCATGGTGAGATTTCAATCTCGGGAGTTCTGCTATGGACGTGGCCACCGCGCCCGCACCGCTGCCGTCGGACGGTGATCGCCCTGTGGGGTTGCCGGCCGCGTGCACGCTGGCCGAGTTGTTGCATGCCCAGGACTGGGCGCGGCTGCAGCCCATCATCGACCTGGGCACGGCCATGGTGCTGCTGGACCTGATGGACCCTGTCCAGGTCAGCCAGCTTCGCAGCCGTGATCCCGCACTGCTGGCCAGCCACTCGCCGGAACTGGTGGCCCAGGGCCTGGTGCCGCCCGACGGCCTGTGTCATGCCCATGCGCGCGTCGCCGGACTGCCCGAAGCGGACGTTCGCCGGTTCGATCTGGGTGACGACGCGTGGACTTTGCTGCCCTTGCCGGCGGCCCGGGCCCATGAGGTTGTACCGCTGGGCAGCGCCATGGAACAGTTCTACGTCGCGTCGTGGTGCCCGACGCTGTCCGATCTGCGTTCCGAGTTGTGCTCCATCACCGGCCGCACGGTACGCCTCGTCTGGGCAGACCGCGACGCCATTCGCTCCCGGCTGGACGCGCAGGAGCGACTGACGCGGGAACGGGCCAACACACCGTTGCCGGCCGCACCGACCGGTACCAATGGGTCGGGCGCGACTGCGGCGGGCGCGCCGGTGCCTTCCGCCAAACCGGTACCGATGGTCTCGCTGGATGACATGGTGACCGATGCCTTGGTAGAGGTTTCCGCCGGATCCGAGCAGGAGCAAAGCGCCAGCATCAGCCAGTCGTCCGGAGTGGTGCGGCTGGTGCGCAAAATCATCGAAGACGCCAGGCGCCTGGGGGCGTCGGACATCCACATCGAAACCAACCCAGGCGAGGAGATTACCCGGGTCCGCCTGCGGCGAGACGGTGATCTGGAAACGTATCTGCAGCTTCCGGCGCGGTTGCGGGCGTCGCTGGTGTCGCGGATCAAGGTGATGGCCCGCCTCGATATCTCCGAGCGTCGCCGGCCGCAGGATGGCAAGATCAATTTTGCTGACTTCGGCGGCGACAAGCTCGAACTGCGGGTGGCCGTCATGCCCACCCACGATGGACTCGAAGATGTGGTGTTGCGCCTGCTGGCCGCATCGCGCCCGATTCCGCTGGGCAAGCTGGGCTTTCAAGCGCGTGACGAGGACACGGTGGCGCGCCTGTCGGCGCGGTCGTTCGGCCTGATCCTTGCGGCGGGCCCGACCGGGTCAGGGAAGACCACCACGCTGCACTCGATGCTGGCCGAGATCAACACCGACGAACGCAAGATCTGGACGGCTGAAGACCCGATTGAAATCACCCAGCCGGGCCTGCGCCAGGTGCAGGTGAACCCCAAGATCGGTCTGACGTTTGCGTCGGCGATGCGCGGCTTTCTTCGTGCCGACCCGGACGTGATCATGATCGGCGAAATCCGCGACGACGAAACCGCCCGTATCGCGATCGAAGCCTCGCTGACGGGGCATCTGGTGCTGTCGACCTTGCATACCAACAGTGCCGCCGAGAGCGTGGTTCGCCTGCTCGATCTGGGCATGGATCCGATGAACTTCGCCGATTCGCTGCTGGGCATCGTCGCGCAGCGCCTGGTGCGTGGCTTGTGCCCCCATTGTGCGCAGCGCAACCGCATCGCGCGGGGGCATTTTGATCGTCTGGTGCGGGAATATGTGGACCGTTCCTGCCTGAGCGTCGACGAAGGGCGTTCACGCCTGCTGCAGGCCGCCGGCGCGGTGGGCCCCGACGAAATTGTCATCTTTTCGCCGGTCGGGTGTGAGCAGTGTGGCGGCCGCGGCTACAAAGGGCGTGTCGGCATCTACGAAATCCTGGAGAACGATCCCACGGTTCGCAGCCTGATCCAGAGCCGCGGCCGCCCGACCGAGTTGTTCGATGCCGCCGTGCGGGCCGGCATGCGCAGTCTGCGCCATGACGCGCTGGAAAAACTGGTGCAGGGCCGAATCGACCTGCGTCAGGCCATGGCAGCCTACCGCTGAAACGAAAAAGCCCCGAGGCGCGGGCCTCGGGGCTTGCAAATCCGTGGAGCGGGTGAAGGGAACAAGTCCAATCAGCCAACCCGTTGATTGACAACGGATTTATCCTGTTAGCTCCTCAGGATAAGACCGCATATTGTACCAGCGGGACATGCTAGTCAACGCGGTGCTTCCATCGTCGTCTGCCGGTGACCAACAACAGCCAACGAGGTCAGCTCAGGAGCCGGCCTCATCTGACGACGATGCGCTCAGAGGGTGTAGACGAAAACAACATCTTGCGCGTTATGCTCTGATCGAGGCATGCGAGCATGAGGTTGGAGATGGTGAAGAAGGCGCGAGTCGAGCAACCTGGACGCCCTGGGCGCAAGCCCTCGCTGAACGCGGAT
>JAEUOU010000017.1 GCA_016790575.1 Burkholderiaceae bacterium
GCTGGTGACGCTGTGCATCGGCGCCGCCAACCGTGACCCGGCCGTCTACGACGCGCCCGAAACACTGAACCTGCAGCGCGAGGGCAACCGGCACCTGGCCTTCGGCTTCGGCATCCACCAGTGCGCGGGCCTGAGCCTGGCGCGGCTGGAGGGCCGCATCGCCATCGGCCGTTTTCTGCAGCGTTTTCCCGGCTACCGGCTCACGCAGCCCCCGGTGCGGGGCGGGCGGGCGCGGTTCCGGGGGTTTTTGTCGGCGCCGTTTGTGGTGGCCTGACCGGCGCATCGCACGGACTGGCGTCAAGAACCATCGCCGCCTGCCGCCCACCAGGGTGATTCAGATGTCGCCAGTCGGCCCTCTGCCTCCCCTCAAACGGATCCGCGCTGATGAACCGCCCGATCTGCGGGTCGTACCAGCGCGCGCGCAGGTACAGCAACTGGCTGTCCTGATCCCAATACTCCCCCGCAAACAGATGGCTTTGCTGCCAGCCGCCGGCGGGGGCGTTGGTGCCCGGCCAAGGGCAGCAGATCGGCCTGGAAAACCGGTCCCGGACTCTGAGCGGTGGCGGCATCGATGCGCAGCTGGCGCACCAGGCGACCTGCCCCCCGTCATACGTACCAAGCAGAAGCTTGTGAATTCCGTCAACCACCTGGCGAATGACCGACAGGGGAATTTGGGGTCAGAATCCAGTTCCGCCGCCGCTGTCGCCAGCCATGCCGCCACGACGACCCGACCGCCAGACTCGAAGCCTTGAAAAAATGACCATGATCGCTTGCCGCACCCTTACTCAAACGATCTCGCTTTTCCTGCTGCTCTTGTGCGGCGTACCGGCACAGGCCAATGACCGGACCTGCACGCCCAACCGGGAAGGACAGATGGTTTGTCCCGGGCCCGATGCCTCCTGCAAGGCGGATCGAACGGGAGAGATCATCTGCTCCACTGCCGGTGGCGGGATCGAACTGGATCGTTACGGAGACCCGGTCTGTGGTCCTGGCTACTGCGCCAAAGACCTGCGTGGTGACATCTTCTGCTCCAGCCAACCGCGCGGTGCAGCTTCTGTGGACCGATACGGCAACGCGGTCTGCGCGGGCGAGTGCGTGGCCGCCACGCCGCAACGTTGTGTCAAGCCCAAGCCTCAGCGGTGAGACCGGCGGGGGCCCTGCGCACAACTGCTATCTCATGGTGCCGCCGCTAGGTTTGACCGATTTGCCTGAAGCATCGTGCTTCAGGTCCACCGCCACCGCGGCATAAACCCGGGCTCCGGAAGGCGTCACGTCAGAAACCGAAAGGATGCGAGAAAGTCTGTCGAGGTAGTCGGCCAGCCTGGCACCGACGTGGTTTGGAACTCCGCCAGACAGGGAGAAAGGCACCTCCGGAAACGTTGATGACCCGCCACTGCGCGACCCAAAAACCGAAGCCGCAAAGTGCCCGAAAACCGCCAGCCCGGCAAGATGGTTGCCAGCGTCCTGATCCCGGATCAGCCCGCAGCGCAGTACCACCCGGACCGAGCGGTACTGAGCTGCTCGATGCTCAAACCGCTGCTGGTCAGTCCTTTGAACAAGTGGCTTGCCAGCCACAGCGACAGCGCCGTGATGGCAAAGTGCTGCACAGCCGGGGGCAGGTTGTCGAAGACAGGGGCAAACAGGGAGGGGTGCCAGGGGAAGGGAGGATGGATTGTCTCGTGGGTGGGCCACCTCAGTCCGGCATGAGCGCCTCGGCCAGCTCGTCAAACACCATGCGGATGCGCCTTGCCGTGCGCAGCTCGCGGTGCGTCACCAGCCACACCGGGAAGCGCACCGCCGCCACCTCGTCCAGCACCCGCACCACGCCGGGGGTGCGGCGGGCAATCTCGTCCATCATCACGCCGATGCCCAGGCCCTGCTGCGCCAGCATCCAGGCCGTGACCGAGTTCTCAGCCAACACCCTGAACTGCGCCGCCGACACCGGCAGCCCGTGCTGCACCAGGTAGGCCAAGTAGCGGCCCGAGCGGTCGGAGCCGATGAAATCCAGCCCCTGCGCATCCTGTGCCGTGCGCGGGTGTCCGTGCTGCGCCACCCAGTCTGCCGAGGCGTAGAACCCCGCGCTGGCTTCGTACAGCAGGCGGCCGATCAGGTCGGGCTGGTCGGGGCGCACATGGCGGATGGCAATGTCCGCCTCGCGGCGGCGCAAATCGCTCAATGCGTTGGAAGTGACCACCTCCACCGTGATGCCCGGAGCCACCTCGCGCAAACGCCGCAGCACGGGCGGCAACAGCCAGGTGGCCACCGCATCGCTGGCCGACACCGACACCAGCCCCTCCACCGCCTGCGCCTGGCCCGAGGCCGACAGCACCAGCTCCTGTGCGGCGGCACCCATCGTGCGGGCATGCTCCAGCAGGCTCAGGCCCGCGTCGGTCAGCACCATCGCCTGGCCCGTGCGCTCAAACAGTGTCACCCCCAGCGCCTGCTCGATGGCCGCCACGTGGCGGCTGAGCGTGGGCTGCGTCAGCGCCAGCTTGCGTGCCGCCGCCGACAGCGAGCCGGTTTCCGCCGTTTCAAGGAAGGCACGCAGTTGGTTCCAGTCGGGTTGGGTCATGCATTTAAGTATAGGTAGTCTGCAAATTTGGACGTAGTTTGCGCAAATCTGCATGACTACGATGCAGCCCTGTCCACTCCTTCACCTTGCCCCCGACCATGACCACACACCCGCCCACCAGCGCCATGCTGGCGCACAGCACCCGCTTCTGGGACAAAACCGCACGCAAATACGCCGCCGCCACCATTGCCGACATGGCTGGTTACGAACACACCTTGCAGCGCGTGCGGCAACGGCTGCGCCTCACCGACCGCGTGCTGGAGCTGGGCTGCGGCACCGCCACCACCGCCCTGCGCCTGGCCCCGGCCACCGCGCACTACACCGCCGCCGACCTGTCGCCCGCCATGGTGGACATTGCCCGCCGGAAGCTCAAAGATGCCCCGCTCGATGTCCACCGCATGCTGCACCTGGTGGTGGCCGATGCCGATGCCCACCTGCCTGCCCCAGCTCCGGCCCCGGTTGGCTGGCAAGGCACCTGCCTGACCGAAAACGCCAGCCAGACTGCCGAAGGCTGGGACACGGTGCTTGCCTTCAACCTGCTGCACCTGGTGCCCGACCTGAACCACACCCTGGCCCAGGTGCTGCGGCATTTGCGCCCCGGCGGGCTGTTCATCAGCAAAACCCCCTGCGTTGGCCAGATGAACCCGCTGGTGCCCCATGTGGCCCTGCCCGTGTTGCGCCTGCTCAAAGTCATTCCACCCATCCATGTGCTGACCGAAGACCAGCTGATGGCCGCCATCGAGCGTTGCGGGCTGACCATCGAAAGCGTGGAACACCACGCCACCTCCAGGTGGAGCCGCGACTGGCGGCCCTACGTGGTGGCCCGCAAACCTGCGGCCTGAATCGCCGAACCATTCCCCATCGCCCATTCGCCCACCCATGAACCCCATGCCCACCCTGCACCGCGCTGTTGTCGGCCTGTTGACCATCGCCCTGCTGGCCGGTTGTGCCAGCGTGCCCGGAACGCAAATCAGCCTGGTGGACGAGCGCCTGCTCGAACTCGTGGCCCACCCAGGTAGCGCGCCGGTGGTCGTTTTCGAAAACGGCCTGGGCGGCCACATGGCCTGGTGGGGCAAAGTGCTGCCAGCCCTGCCTGCCGACACCGCCTACTTCGCCTACAACCGCCCCGGCATCGGCCAAAGTGCTGCCGCCAGCACCCCGCGCGACGGCCAGCACATCGTGGCCGAACTGCGCCGCGCCTTGCAGCATCAAGGCATGCAGCCTCCCTACGTGCTGGTGGGCCACTCGCTGGGCGGCCTGTACATGCAGCTGTTTGCGCGCCAGCACCCGCAGGAAGTGGCCGCCCTGGTGCTGGTCGATTCCACCCACCCTCGCCAACTCGAAGGCGCGGGCGCGATGGAAAACCAGTCGCTCCTGGTGCGCGGCATGGCCAAAGCGCTGATCACCGGCGCCGCCAAAAGCGAGTTCGATTTGCTGACCCAAACTGGTCAGCAGGTGCTGGCCCTGCCCACACCGCCGCACGTGCCGGTGACCGTGCTGAGCGCAGCTGAACCCATGAAGGAAACGTCGGACCTGGCCAGGTTTTCCAACGCGCTTCGGCAAGAGATTGCCCTGCTGTACCCCCATGCCCAACAGGTGTGGGTAGACAGCGGCCATGCCATCCCGCTGGACAAGCCTGAGGCCGTGGTGGCCGCCATCCGCTCGGCACTGGCCCACGCCCGCAAACGTCCGTAGCCCATCAGGCGTCAGGTGGTCTCGGGCGGCATGTGGGCACGGATGTCGGCCAGCAGGCGCCGCACACGGCCGAGTAGCTGCCGGCCCAGCCGTGCTGGCGCTTCAAGGCTGCGTGGATGGCGCTGCCTGAGACGCCTTGCTCGACCCAGGCGAGGAGTTGAGCGCGGTGCGGCTCCAGGGTGGAGATGGTCGTGCTGGCGCGCCGGGGCTCGCCCAGGCTGGCCGCTGTGGCCGCGTCCTCGGGCAGGGGCTGCTGGACATCGAGCCAGCCGCGAGCGCTGGCCAGTTCACCCCACTGCGCCGCCTTGCGCCGGCCCATCAAGCGCGCGGCCGCGATCTCCGGGTCGGATTCGCCCTGGTAACCCGCCCCGGTTTTTGAGGAGGCTCTTATCTCTGAAAGGATTGAGTCATGACGAAGGCCAACGGGTTTTCACCCGAGGTTCGCGAGCGTGCCGTTCGCATGGTGCTGTAGCACCGAGGCGAGTGCCCGCCGTTGTGGGGCAGCCCGCCCCGCGACGAAACTACGCTGGTCAAGTTTCGCCAGCTGCTGGGCGAAGAAGGCGTTGTCGCCGCCGGATGAATCCTCCCCCTACTGGCTCAGTTTGTGTGCGGAATCCACAGAAAAGTCTCCGAATGCATTCACAGTCTTCTTTAGGACTGCAATTACAGACTTGACGCACCATTCGTTCGATCTAGAATGTCTGTAATCACAGTCCTTGAAGACTTAACGTCGTTGTTTGAAGGCGCCAGCACATGAAAAGAGACGAAACCCCTTTGCTCACCCCCGCCCGCCAGCAAGAAGCCCGCGAGCTGGGAGAGAAGCTGGCGCGCCTGCGCATGGCCCGGCAACTGCGCCAGGCCGATGCCGCCGCACGCGCGGGCCTGGCGCGCTCGACCGCCGTGCTCATCGAAAAGGGAGACCTCAGCCGCACGCAAGCGCAAATCCTGCGGTACCTGGAAGCCATCGCGCCCGGGCTGTCCTTGCTGCATCTGCTGCAGGAAACCGACCCGGCCCTCTCCGCGCTCACCGCGCGCGAACGCACCCAACGCGTGCGCGCCCTGAGCAAGACCGAGCTCACCAAACTGGACTTCTGATGGCCACCACACAAGACGAACTCGCGGTGTTTGCCTGGCTGCCGGGTCAAGCGGAGGGGCGGTTCGTCCCTGCCGGGCTGCTGAACCTCACCGAGACCGCCGGTGCCAACCCTCAGAACCGCGAGCTGGCTTCGCGCTTTGCCTATGGCCTGGGCTATCTGAAACGCCCCGCCGCCATCGAGGTGGACCCTGTCAGCCTGAGCCTGGCGCACCGGGACGCCGTCCGTGGACAGGCGCTGTTTCCGGTCAACGGCCTGGGCGAGTTCGGCGGCATTCGCGACGCCGCCCCCGACGCGTGGGGCCGCCGCGTGATCGAAGCCCGGCGCAAGGTCCCGGCCAGCGCCCTGTCCGAAGCCGACTACCTGCTGGCCGCCGGCGGCGACCGCGTGGGCGCGCTGGACGTGCGCCCGTCGCTGGACACCCCGGATGCCCCCTCGGCCAGCAACCTGCACTCCTTGGCCTACGTGATGCAGGCGGCCGAAGCGGTGGAGAACGGCGCCCCTGTACCGGCCAACCTGGAGCCGTTTCTGGGCGCAGGGCCCTCAGCGGGTGGCGCTCGGCCCAAGGCCTCCGTGCGCGATGAACAGGGCGCGCTGTGGCTGGCCAAGTTCCCTGCCCGAGGCGATGCGTTTGATGTCGCCATGGCCGAGACCTGCACACTGGAACTCGCCCGGCGCTGCGGGCTCACCGTTCCCGAGGTCCGCTACCTCCAGGTCGGTGGCCGGCCGGTGATGCTGATCCGTCGTTTCGACCGTTACTGGTCCGTACCCGGCTCGCTGCCCGAGGCAGGCGCCGCCCTGCACGACACCCGGCCCGGCCCCGGTCTCGCCGAAGGGCGACTGCCCTACGTGAGCGGCCTCACCCTGGTGGCCTGCACCGAATTCGAGTCGCGCAACAAGGGCTACTCCCACCTTGCGCACGCCATCCGCCAATACGTACACCCTTCGCGCATCAAGGCCGACAGCGAAGAGCTGTTCGGCCGCATGGTCTTCAACATCTTCGTCAGCAACGACGACGACCACCTGCGTAACCACGCATTCGTGCGCGACCCGCGCCTGGGTGGCTGGCAACTGAGCCCGCTGTACGACGTGGTGCCCCGCCCCGGCGTCGCCCACGAACGCTTTCTGCACCTGGAAGTGGGCGAACAAGGCAAGCTCGCCACGCAGGACAACGCGCTCAGCCGGTTTGCGGCGTTCGCGCCCTCACGCGCGCGCGCGGTGGAGATCATCCGTCGCGTTTGGGGCGAGGTGCGGGAGTGGAAGACCACGTTTGAAGCGCACGGAGCCAGCGGCCTGCTGATGGAACATCTGGCTGGTGCGTTTCGGGTACTGGAGGACATCGCCAGTCCCGAGTTGGTCAAAGTGATCAGAAGCGCGAAGTAGACAGGGTGCCCGGAAACGGCCCAACTTGGCACTTGACGCCGTCGCATTTCGTGCTTTCATGGTTTCAGAAAGGAAGAAACCATGGGACAAACCATCTTCACGACCGCCCAGGCGCTGGCATTCCTGGAGGGCAGCGACAACCACCAACCCGGCAAGATGGCCGCCAGCGTCCTGATCCCGGATCAGCCGGCAGCGCAATACCACGCGGACCGCGCGGTACTGAGCTGCTCGATGCTCAAGCCGCTACGGGTCTCGCCCGCGCATTTCCCGGTGGCGCAGGTGCCCGGCCAGGGGCAGCAGCTTGGCCTGTAGACTGGACTCTGGCCCCGACCAGAACTCCGACCGATGGATCAAATCGCTACGCTTGCGATAGCGCAAAGCGACGTTTTTGCGCTGGGTATTGATGGTTTTGGTCTTGAATCGGGCGAAAAAGCGCCTCGCCGGTCTGCTCGCACGTCTGGCGGCCACCGCAGGCGACGCGGCCGCCCAGGAGGCACTGCTGACACTGGCGGTGGACGAATTCCTGCGCCTTGAATCGTCCAACCAGCTGGGCAACCGCCGGGCGCTGCGCGCCACGCAGGTGGGTGGTGTGGACCTGCCCGAAGGCGCGCTGGTGACGCTGTGCATCGGCGCCGCCAACCGTGACCCGGCCGTCTACGACGCGCCCGAAACA
>JAEUOU010000018.1 GCA_016790575.1 Burkholderiaceae bacterium
GCGCCGGCGGCGTCCTCCTTGGCGCCGTTGAAGAACAGGTTCAGCAGCACCGCGGCGACGGCGGTCAGCAGGATGCCGCTCTCGAGCAGCGGGTGCAGGCCGTGCGCCATCTGCTGCGTCCAGCGCGGCGCGACGAGCGGGATCAGGCCGAAGCCGATCGACAGCGCGACGACGTACAGGTTGTGGCGGTTGTTCTTGTAGTCCACTGTGGACAGGATGCGGATGCCCGTGGCCGCGACCATGCCGAACATCACGAGGCCCGCGCCGCCGAGGACGTACTGCGGGATCGCCTCGACGAAGGCCGCCATCTTGGGCAGCGTGCCGAGGAAGACCATGATGACCCCGCCGGCCACCGTGACATAGCGGCTGCGCACGCCGGTCACGCCCACGAGGCCCACGTTCTGGCTGAAGCTCGTGTAGGGAAAAGTGTTGAAGACGCCGCCGATCAGCGTCCCCAGGCCGTCGGTGCGCAGGCCGGCGGCGAGTTCGGGCTGGCCGATCTTCTTGCCGGTGATGTCCGAGAGGGCGAGGAACATGCCGGTCGATTCGATCATCACCACGATCATCACCAGCGTCATGGTCAGGATCAGGATCGGATCGAACACCGGCGTGGCAATTTCGAACGGCAGCACCAGGTCGAACCAGCCGGCCTTGGCCACCTTTTCAAAGCTCATCAGGCCGGCGGCCGTGGCGATCACCCCGCCGATGATGATGCCCAGCAGCACGGAAATGTTGGCGACAAAGCCCCGGGCGTACTTGGCAATCAGCAGGATGGAGGCCAGCACGACGGCGGCGATCGCGATGTGGGGCAGCTGGGCATATTTCGGGTTGGGCACCGTGCCGACGATGGCCAGGTTCGGCGGCACCGGCGGCACCGCGCCGGTGCTTGCCGCCTGCCGGGCCGCGTCCAGCCAGGCCAGGTGTTCCGGGCTGGGCATGCTCGGGGCCGTGGGGCCGAAGGGGTTGCCGAAGATCCAGTTGATGCCGATGCGCATCAGACTGATGCCGATCACGGCAATGATGGTGCCCGTCACCACCGGCGGGAAAAAGCGCAGCATGCGGCTGACCACCGGGGCGATCAGGATCGAGATCACGCCCGCGCCGATGATGGCGCCGAAGATCAGCCCGGCGCCAGCGGTGCCGGGGTTGGCGTTGGCCATGGCCACCATGGGCGCGACCGAGGCAAAGGTCACGCCCATCATCACCGGCAGCTTGATGCCGAACCATTGCGTCGCGCCCAGCGACTGGATCAGCGTGACCAGGCCGCAGCAGAACAGGTCGGCCGAGATCAGCATCGCCACCTGTTCGGGGCTGAGCTTGAGGGCGCGCCCCACGATCAGCGGCACGGCCACGGCGCCGGCATACATCACCAGCACATGCTGCAGGCCCAGGGCGGCCAGCTTGCCGCCGGGCAGGCGTTCGTCGACAGGGTGAACGGCAGAAGTCATCGCAGGGTACCTCGGGCTAGTTATACGGTGCACAAAACTGTATACATAAAAATCGTCGATGTGTATACAGTTTTACCCGGGGTTGTGAACGGTCTCGGGCGTTGCCGCCTGCCCCGCGGCAGCAGTCCGACGGCGAATTTCGAACAAAAAGTGCCGATACCCAGCGTCAAAAGGTCATTGTTTGCTATCAAAAGCAAAGCCCCTGCGCCGGAAACCGGGGCAGGGGCCGAGGTGGGGTCGGGGGCGTTTGGTGTGCCCGCAGGCTGCCAGGATCAGGCCAGCAGGTCGCGCAAGGTACGCGCCACCACCTTGGTGGCGCGGCGCAGGTCGTCCAGCAGCAGGTTTTCGTCGGCGCGTTTGGCGTTGGACTCGCGCACGGTGCGCGGTCCGGCGCCGTAGATCACGCCCGGGATGCCGCGTTCCACATACAGGCGCACGTCGGTGTACAGCGGCGTGCCCACCGCCGGGATGGGTTCGCCGAACACCGCCTCGCCATGGGTCTGGATGGCGTTGACCAGCGGCGCGTTGCCGGCCAGCGGCACCATGGCCCGCGCCAGCAGGATGCGGCGGATGTCCACGCCCAGCACCTTGCCGCCGCGGGGCGGGCTGAAGCTGGCGGCGGCCTGTTCGATGGTGCGGCGCAGCGACGCTTCCACCTCGGCCGGGTCCTCTTCCGGGATCATGCGGCGGTCGAGCTTGAGCACCACCTTGCCCGGAATCACGTTGGTGTTGGTGCCGCCCTGGATCAGGCCGACATTCAGGTACGGGTGGGTGATGCCTTCGACGTTCGAGCGCACCTGCAGGTAGTCGCCGTTCAGGCGGTACAGCGCGTTCAGGATGTGCACCGCGCCCTGCAGCGCGTCGGTGCCGCTGTCGGGGATGGCCGCGTGCGCCATGTCGCCGTGCACCGCCACCTCCATCTGCAGGCAGCCGTTGTGCGCCACCACCACCTGGTAGCTGAAACCGGCGGCGATCATCAGGTCGGGTCGGGTCAGGCCCTGGTCCAGCAGCCAGCCAGGGCCGACTTCACCGCCGAATTCCTCGTCGTAGGTGACGTGCAGCTCCACCCCGCCGCGCAACGGCGCACCAAGGGATTCCAGTGCGCGGATGGCAAAGGTGAAGCTGGCAATGTCGCATTTGCTCACCGCTGCGGCGCGGCCCCAGATGCGGCCGTCGGCGATCTCGCCGCCATAAGGGTCGTGGGTCCAGCCTTCACCGGGGGGCACCACGTCGCCGTGGGCGTTCAGGGCGATGGTCGGGCCGCCCGGGGCGTAGGCGCGGCGCAGGATCAGGTTGGTGATGCTTTCCAGCCCGGCCGCCAGGACGGCCGCCACCGGCGGGCTGTGTTTCTCGGCGTTCAGGCCCATCCCGGCCAGCAGCCCGGCGGTGCGCTCGGCATGCGGGGCGTTGTTGCCGGGCGGCGTGTCGGTCGGTACGCGGATCAGCTCCTGCAGGAAACGCACCTGGTCGTCGAAATGGGCGTCGATCCAGCGGTCAAGGGCGGCGTAGTCGGGGGTCGGGGCGGTCATGGCGTTTCCTGGGCAAGGTCGTTCAGAAGATTCGTGAAGGCGTCCACGGCGAGCTGCATGTCGTGGCTGGTCGTGCTTTCCAGCGGGTTGTGGCTGATGCCGGCGTTTTCGCCGCGCACGAACAGCATGGCCTGGGGCATGATTTCGTGCAGCTTCATGGCGTCGTGGCCGGCGCCGCTGGGCATGCGGTGCAGCGGCAGGCCCAACTGCTCCACGGCCCGCTCCCAGCGGGATTGCCACGCCGGGTCGCTGGGTGCGGCCGCGGCCCGCAAGGTCTCTTCCAGGCTCCAGCGGACGCCGCGGCGGGTGCATATGGCATCGAGCTGTTCCCGCACGTCGGCCACCAGCGCGTCGCGCTGGGCATCGGTGGGCGCACGCAGGTCCAGCGAGAAGTGGCAGCGGCCCGGCACCACGTTGATCGATCCGTTCGGAACCCCCAACTGGCCCACCGTGGCCACCGAGTCCCCGTCGCGCAAGGCGCGCTCCTCAGCAAACAGCATCAGTTCGGCGACCGCGTTGGCCGCGTCGCAGCGGCGGTCCATCGGGGTGGTGCCCGCGTGGCTGGCTGTGCCGATGATTTCGCCCACATACCGGACGCTGCCATTGATGGAGGTGACGATGCCCAGGGGCAAGTCGAGTTCGTTGAGCACAGGGCCCTGTTCGATGTGGACTTCGACGAAGCCGAGGTAGTCGGACGGGCTTCGCCGCAGCGCGTTGATGGAGTCCATTTCGCCGGGCAGACCGGCGGTCCGCATAGCCTCACGCATGGATACGCCATCGGTGTCGTGCTGGTCGAGCCAGGCCGGGTTGAAGTCGCCGGTGAGAGCGCCCGAGCCCAGGAAGGTGGCCTTGTAGCGCTGTCCCTCCTCTTCGGCGAAGGCGACCACTTCGAGGCCGAACGGGAGGCGCCGGCCTTCACGGGCGAGCCTTCGGACACATTCCATCGGCACCAGAATACCGAGCCGTCCGTCGTATTTGCCGCCGTTGCGGACGGTGTCGTAGTGTGACCCGGTCAGGAGGAATCGCACTGAGCTGCTCGATGTCCTCTCGCCCAGGTAGCGTCCGACGACGTTGCCTACCGCGTCGATTCCCACTTCATCAAACCCGGCCTCCTTCATCCACCACGACAGGCGCTGGGCGCACGTGCGGTGTGCTTCGGTCAGGTACGTGACGGTGAGCTGTCCCGCTTCGGCGAAACCGGGGTCGGAGTGTCGGGCCAGTTCTTCAGCCCAATCCCAGACGTGGTTGCCAGACGCCGGCTCGACCCCGAACTTGTCGGCCAGGCGGATTTCCACGATGCGGTGGATGTTGCGCAGGCATTCCTGCAGTTCGAAGGCCGGGTGCCCCTGCAGGCGGCGCTCGAACGCCGCGATGATCTGCTGCCGGCTCAGCCCGGTGCCGCGCGGGCCCCGCACGGCCAGGATGAACGGCCAGCCGAACTTGGCGTTGTAGTCGGCGTTGAGCTGCTGGATGTGGGCAAATTCTTCCGGTGAGCAGTCGGTCAGGCCGGCCTTGCCCTGCTCATGGGTGGATTCAGCGGTCAGGGTCTTGCTGACCATGGCCTTGCCGGCGAGTTCCGGGTGGGCGCGGATCAGCGCGATCTGGGCCTCGCGGCCGGCCGAGGCCAGCACCTGCACCATGGCGTGCTGCAGGTGCGGGACGGAGCGGAAGGGGCGGGCCGCCAGGGCGCGCTCGGCGATCCAGGGGCTGTGTTCATACAGCCCGTCCAGCATCTGCGCGGCCTCGGCGGGCGACGCGGCATTGAGTTGTTCCAGGGTGATGGGCATGGTGTTCAGGGGTTGGCGGAGTAGGGGTGGACCTGTTTCCAGTGGCGGGCGATGTCGATGCGGCGGCACACCCAGACCCGGTCATGGCGTGCGATGTGGTCCAGAAAGCGCTGCAGCGCCAGGATGCGGCCGGGCCGCCCCAGCAGGCGGCAGTGCATGCCCACGCTCATCATGCGGGGCGTTTCGTCGCCTTCGGCATACAGCGCATCGAAGCTGTCGCGCAGGTAGGTGAAGAAGTCCTCGCCCTGCGAAAAGCCCTGGGGCAAGGAAAAGCGCATGTCGTTGCAGTCCAGCGTGTAAGGCACCACGAGGTGCGGCACCACGACACCGTCCGACTTGCGCACCCGCATCCAGAACGGCAGATCGTCGCCGTAGTAGTCGCTGTCGTACTCGAAGCCGCCGTGGTCGGCCACCAAGCGCCGGGTGTTGGGGCTGTCGCGGCCGGTGTACCAGCCCAGGGCCCGCTGTCCGGTCAGCTTTTCGATGATGGCCATGCCGGTGCGCAGGTGCTCGCGCTCCACATCTTCCGGAAGGTTCTGGTAGTGGATCCAGCGCCAGCCGTGGCAGGCAATCTCGTGGCCGAGCTCGACAAACGCAGCCGTGAGTTCGGGGTGGCGTTCCAGCGCCATGCTGACACCGAACACGGTCAGCGGCAGGCCGCGGCGTTCAAACTCGCGCAGGATGCGCCACACCCCCACGCGGGAGCCGTATTCATAGATGCCCTCCATGCTCAGGTGGCGGTCCGGGTAGCTGGCCGGGCTGAACATTTCCGAGAGAAACTGCTCCGAGCCGGCATCGCCGTGGAGCGTGGCGTTCTCGCCGCCTTCTTCGTAGTTCAGCACGAACTGCACCGCCACGCGGGCGTTGCCGGGCCAGGCGGCATGGGGCGGGTTGCGGCCGTAGCCGACCAGGTCGCGCGGGTAGGGCAGGGTGGTGTCGTAGGGGCGGGTCATGACAGGGCCAGGGAAATGTCGTGGGTGGGCATCTTGCGGTCGAAGGTCAGGCTGGCCTCCACATGAGCCAGGTGCTCGTGCATCAGCGCCACGGCGCGGGCTTCGTCGCCCGCCTCCAAAGCAGAAATGATGCCTTCGTGTTCCTCGCTGGAGTGCTCGGCCGCGCGCTGCGACTGGTACATCAGCGTGATCAGCGCGCAGCGGGAAATCAGGTCGCCCAGCAGCTGGGCCAGCACCTCGTTGCCCATCAGTTCGGCCATGCGCACATGAAAGTCGCCCAGCAGCTCGGTGCGCCCGGGCACGTCGTCGCGGGCCACGGCAGCCTTTTCATGGGCCACGTGTTCGCGCAGGGCCTGGATCTTGCCTGCGTCCACGTCGCGGGCGAAGGCGCGGGTCATCTCGGCTTCCAGCATGCGTCGCACGGCGAACACCTGGCGCGCCTCTTCCACCGACGGGGCCGCGACAAAAGCGCCCCGAGCCGGCTCCAGGCGGATCAGGCGGTTCTGCGACAGCTGGAACAAGGCCTGTCGCACCAGGGTGCGCGACACGCCAAAATGATCGGCCAGCTTCTGCTCGGCCAGCTTGGTGCCGGGCAGCAGCCGGTGTTCGATGATGGCGCGGGTCAACGCCTCGACGATGTTGTGGGTGGCGGTGCTGGTCTCCATGGGCTGGATGATAGAGTGATTTGGGAAAAGTGTATACACTTTGGTCGACTGCAACGGTTCAACACTTTTTCGACTGCGAGGACTCCATGGGATTGAGCACACATGTACTGGACACGATGCACGGCTCGCCGGCGGCCGGCATGGCCGTGGCGCTGTACACCACGCAGGGCGACGCGGCCACGCTGGTGCGCCAGTTCACGCTGAACGCCGACGGCCGCAACCCCGACGGCCCGCTGTATGACAACACCAGCCTGCGC
The DNA here is from genome assembly GCA_016790575.1 of Burkholderiaceae bacterium. Taxonomy (GTDB): domain Bacteria; phylum Pseudomonadota; class Gammaproteobacteria; order Burkholderiales; family Burkholderiaceae_C; genus JAEUOU01. The sequence continues at coordinate 6,640 of JAEUOU010000018.1, forward strand.
AAAGGCACGTACCGGCTGGTGTTCGACGTGGCGGGGTATTTCAAGGCCCGGGGCGTGGTCCTGCCGGAACCCAATTTCCTCAACCGCGTCAGCCTGGATTTCGGCGTGGCCCATGAAGACCAGCACTACCACGTGCCGCTGCTGGTCAGCCCCTGGAGCTATTCCACCTACCGCGGCTCCTGACGCTGCCGTGGCCGGCGCCGACGAGCCCTGGTGTATACGGAAATCCATATGGTCGTCATACGGCCAGACAAATAAAATCGTTCCTTTTCCCACTTCCGCCCCACCATGACCCAAGTGACCAACACCGTGCGCTTCGTGCTGGACGGCCGAATCGTCGAAGCGCAAGGCGAGCGCCGCACCACCACGGTGCTGGACTACCTGCGCGAACAACTGCACCGCACCGGCACCAAGGAAGGCTGCGCCGAGGGCGATTGCGGCGCCTGTGTGGTGCTGGTCGGCGAGCTCAATGCCGCGGGTGACGCGGTGGACTATCGCAGCGTCAATGCCTGCATGCAGCTGCTGCCCACGCTCGACGGCAAGTCGGTCAAGACGGTGGAAAGCCTGGCGCGTCCCGACGGCAGTCTGCACCCGGTGCAGGAGGCGATGGTGGGCTGCCACGGCTCGCAATGCGGCTTCTGCACCCCCGGCATCGTGATGAGCCTGGCCGGCCTGTTGCAGACGGTCGCCCAGCCCGGCCGCCAGGTCATCAACGACGCGCTCAGCGGCAACCTGTGCCGCTGCACCGGCTACAAGCCCATCGTGGATGCCGCGCTGGTCGCGGCGCAGGCCCCGCGCGAGCAGCTGAAAATCGACGACGCGGCGGACCTGCCGCTGCTGCGCGAGATCCGCCGTGCCACCGAGCCCACCTACAGCCTGGACGGCGAAATCGTGGTGCAGCCGGTGGTGCGCACCCGCAAGGGCAACGAATTTGTCTCGCCCGCCACGCTGGCCGAAGTGGCCGACTACCTGCAAAGCCACCCGCAGGCCACGCTGCTGGCGGGCAGCACGGAAATCGGCCTGCAGGTGAACAAGCAGTTCCGCCGGCCCGACCACATCGTCTACCTCGGCAACGTGGCCGAGTTGCGCCGCATCGAGGTCCGTGGCGACGCCTGGCGCATCGGCGCGGCGGTGCCGCTGGCCGACATCGAACCGCTGATGGCCGAGGCCTGGCCCGACTTCGCCGAGGTGCTGCGCCGCTTCGGCTCGCCGCCGATCCGCGCCACCGCCACCCTGGCGGGCAACATTGCCAACGGTTCGCCCATCGGGGACTCCATGCCGTGCCTGATGGCGCTGGGCGCGAGCCTGGAGCTGCGCCGCGGCCACAAGACCCGCACCGTGGTGCTGGACGCCTTCTACACCGGCCAGAAATCGAACGTGCTGCAGCCGGGCGAGTTCATCGAGGCGGTGCTGCTGCCGCGCCCCGCGGCGGGTGTGGTGTTCCGCGCCCACAAGGTCAGCAAACGCTTCGAGCAGGACATTTCCGCCACCTGCGCCGCGATCCGTTACCGGCTGAAAAATGGACGGTTGAGCGACGTGCGCCTGGCCTACAACGGCCTGGCACCGGCGCCCTGCCGCGCGCCGAAGATCGAGGCCGTGCTGGAAGGCCGGGCGCCCGACACCGTGTCGGCCGACGAGATCGACGCGGCCATTGCCGCCAGCTTCACCGCCCGCGACGGGTTGCGTGCCACCTGGGCCTATCGCTCGCTGGTGGCGCGCAACCTGGTGCTCCAGTTCATCGAAGAATCCCAGCCCAGCCAGGAGGCCGTGTCATGAATGCACCCACCGACCTCAAGAACCTGATTCCCGCCACCGAGCAGGGCCGTGACGTGGTCCATGAATCGGCCCGGCTGCACGTGACCGGCGGCGCCACCTACACCGACGACATTCCCGAGCTGCGTGGCACGCTGTACGCCGCGCTGGTGCTGTCGCCCGTGGCCCACGGCGAACTGATCGGCGAGGGCATCGACCGCGCGGCGCTGCTGAAAGAGCACGGCGTGGTGGCGGTGTTCACCGCGCGCGACATCCCGGGCGAAAACAACTGCGGCCCCATCGTGCACGACGACCCCTTCCTGGCCGATGGCAAGGTGGAGTTTGTCGGCCAGGCGGTGGCGGTGGTCGTGGCGCGCGAGATGCTCTATGCCCGCGAGGCCGCGAAAAAGGCCCAGGTGCTGGTCAAGGCGTTGCCGCCCATCCTCACCATCGAGGATGCGATGGCGGCCGGCAGCTTTGTCATGCCGGCCAAGGGCATCGTGCGCGGGGACGCCGCGCAGGCGATTGCCGCCGCGCCGCGCCGCATCCGTGGCAGCACCCGCACCGGCCAGCAGGAACAGTTCTATCTGGAAGGGCAGATCACCTATGCCGTGCCGCGCGAAGACGGCCAGCTCACGCTGTACTGCTCGACGCAGCACCCGGACGGCAACCAGCGTGAAGCCGCCGCGGCGCTGAACCTGTCCACCAACGACGTGGAAGTCATCTGCCGCCGCATGGGCGGCGGCTTCGGCGGCAAGGAAGGCAACGCCAGCATCTTCAGCCAGAGTGCGGCGCTGGCGGCGTTCAAGCTGCAAAAGCCGGTGAAGCTGCGTGTGAACCGCGACGACGACATGACCGTCACCGGCAAGCGGCACGACTTCCGCATCGACTACGAGGTCGGCTTCGACGACACCGGCCGTATCCTGGGCGCCGACATCACGCTGATGTCGCGTTGCGGCTACAGCGTGGACTATTCCGGTCCGGTGAACGACCGCGCCTGCCTGCACATCGACAACTGCTACCACATCCCGGCGCTCAAGCTGGTCAGCCACCGCTGCAAGACGAACACCCAGAGCTCCACCGCGTTCCGCGGCTTCGGTGGCCCGCAGGGCATGTTCGGCATCGAGACAGTGATCGACGAGATCGCCTCGGTGCTGGGTCTGGACCCGCTGGACGTGCGCAAGCGCAACCTCTACCAGGACCCGGCGGTGTCAGGCAACCCCGACACCATGACCACCCAGTACAACCAGCTGATCGAAGACTGGGTGGGTGACCAGGTGATTGCCCAGGTGGAAGCCCAGGCCGGCTACGCCGGGCGCCGCGCCGCCGTGGCCGCCTTCAACGCCACCAGCAAGACCCGCAAGCGCGGCCTGGCGCTGGTGCCGCTGAAGTTCGGCATCAGCTTCACCGCGACACACCTGAACCAGGGCGGCGCGCTGCTGGTGATCTACATGGACGGCTCGGTCAGCGTCAACCACGGCGGCACCGAAATGGGCCAGGGCCTGAACACCAAGATGGCGCAGGTCTGCGCCGACGGGCTGGGCATCAGCGTGGACAAGGTGCGCGTCACCGCCACCGATTCGCAGAAAGTGCCCAACGCCTCCGCCACGTCGGCCTCCAGCGGCGCCGACATCAACGGCGCCGCCATCATGAACGCCACCATGCAGATGCGTGAGCGCCTCCAGCCGGTGGCTGCGCGTCTGCTGGGCTGCGAGCCCGAGGTGGTGCGTTTTGCCGACAACGCCGCACACGGCGGCGGCAAGTCGGTGCCCTGGGCGGACCTGACGAAACAGGCCTGGCTGGACCGGGTCGGGCTGTCGGTGACGGGCTTTTACATGACGCCCGAAATCAAGTACGACTTCACCACCCTGAACGGTCGCGCCTTCTATTACTACTGCTACGGCGCCTCGGTGTCCGAGGTCGAAATCGACACCCGCACCGGCGAGTGGTGGCTCAAGGCGGCCGACATGGTCCACGACGCCGGTCGCAGCATCAACCCGGCCCTGGACAAGGGCCAGGTGGAAGGCGCCTACATCCAGGGCATGGGCTGGCTGACCATGGAAGAGTGCATCTGGGACAAAAAAGGCAAGCTGCTGACGCATGGCCCCAGCACGTACAAGATCCCGGTGGCGGGTGACGTGCCCGAGCACTTCAACGTCACCCTGTTTGACGGCCACAACCTCAAACCCACGCCGTTCAACAGCAAGGCCGTGGGCGAGCCGCCGCTGATGCAGGCGCTGTCGGTGTTCTTTGCCCTGCGCGACGCCGTGGGCGCCGCCGGTGGCCACGACGCCCGGGTCAGCCTGGTGGCGCCGGCCACGCCCGAGCGCATTTTGCTGGCCTGCGAGCGCGGGCGGGCGGCGGCGCGCGGCTGATCCGGTCCGCACCGCGACACCGCCTGCGGACCAAAGGCCGGTTCCCCACGGGACCGGCCTTTTTCACGGGAGGCGCAGGGCGATGGCCTCTGCTTCAGTCCTGGCCTTCGGTCAGGGTGTCGAGCTGGAAGCGTCCGCTTTTGTCCCACAACCAGGTGTCGGTGTAAGTGACTTTGCCCATCCGCCCCGGGGCGGGGAAGGGCGCCGCCGCGCGCACCGTACGCTCGATCTCGGCGACCACCTCGGGGGCGTGGCGTGGCGCCCGCAGCCAATGGGTTGAAGCAACGTGGCCGTTCCGGTCGATCTGCACCTCCAGCACACCCACCGCGTACAGGTACGCCGGAAGACGTCCGCGGAAAATTCGGTGGCCGTTGTGGTGATAGAGGTGGGCTGCGGCGTCTTTGCGGTATTCCCGGGGTGTGCCAGCGGTCGATGCACGTGGCGCCGCCGGATAGGCGGGTTTTGCCGCAGCGGGCGGGGCTTCCCGGTCGGGGCTGGCCGGTCTGACCGGCGAGGCCGCAGGCGCCGGCGCGGTTGGCGGGACCGGCGGGAGGACAACGGGCGTGGGCGCACCAGAGGGCACGGTCGTGCATCCCGAACCGATCAGGGCCGCCAGCAACAACGCTGCCGGGGTGCCTGCCGAAGGCAACGGTGGTGAGCCGGTTTTGAGCAGGGGAAATCGCAGGGTCATGGTCAAAGCGTTCCAGGGCGGTTGCGTAGGTGAGCGGGCGGCCACTCGGCTGCGCCGGAGCAAGGCATCGTTGCGCGCCGCCGCGCAATGTGCCCGAAAATCGCAGCCTGCGGGGCCGGCCCGCATGGAAAGGCAAGAATTGTCCAATGATCTCACGGCGGTGTTGGCGCAACTGGCCCGCAATCCCGGCGTACTGGTGACCGTGGATGCCACCAGCGGCTCCGTGCCGCGTGAACCTGGGGCCTGGATGGCCGTATTTCCTGATGCGGTTGTCGGCACCGTGGGCGGCGGGCACCTGGAGTTTGAAGCGATTGCCCGTGCCCGCGCCATGACGTCCGACGCGGCGCACCTGATCGAACGGTTTGCCCTGGGGCCAAGCCTGGGCCAGTGCTGCGGTGGTGTGGTGATGCTGCGGCTGGAACCGATCACGGCGGCCGACGGACCGACACTGGGCGCCCGGCTGGCGCCGCCGCGGGCGCCGGTGGCGCTGTTCGGTGGCGGGCATGTAGGCAAGGCACTGGTGCGGGTACTGGGCACTTTGCCGGTCACGGTGCACTGGATCGACAGCCGGGATGAAATTTTTCCGGTCGATCTGCCTGCCAATGTGTGCGCTGAACACTCCGATCCGGTGCAGACGGCGGTTCGTGACCTTGCGCCGGGAAGTCTGGTGCTGATCATGAGTTTCAGCCATGCCGAGGATCTGGATGTGGTGGCGGCCTGCCTGCTGCGCCAGCGCGAGCAGGGCGATCTGCCCTTCATCGGCCTGATCGGGAGCCGCACCAAATGGGCGACCTTCCGCCGCCGCCTGGCCGAGCGGGGTTTCACGGACGCCGAATGTGGCGCGGTGACCTGCCCGATCGGCTTGCCCGGAATTCGGGGCAAAGAGCCGGCGGTGATTGCGGTATCGGTGGCGGCACAGTTGTTGCATCGTTTTCTGGTGCCAACCGAGGGTTTACCCCGGACTTCGGGTGTCCCAGGGCACCCCTGAACGTGAATTTTTTGTATACACTTCGGTCGACAGGTCGCAGCGGTGCCCGGTGGGGAGTCTTCCCGCCATGTGCGCGACCTCTACCGGACTGCTCACAGCGCCCGCAGTGGTGAGCAGCTTGGAGTTCCCTTATGGAAGCGTACCTGCTGGATTGGGCCAACCTGCTGCTGCGTTGGCTGCACGTCATCACCGCGATTGCCTGGATCGGCTCGTCGTTCTACTTTGTCTTTCTCGACAACAACCTGATCAAGCCGAAGTCGCCCGACCTGCTGGAAAAGGGCGTGGACGGCGCCATGTGGGCGGTGCACGGCGGGGGGTTCTACAACCCGCAGAAATACATGGTGGCGCCCAAGAAGATCCACACCGAGCTGCACTGGTTCTACTGGGAAAGTTACTCCACCTGGCTGTCCGGGTTTGCCCTGTTCACGGTGTTGTATCTGTGGAACGCGAGCACCTTCCTGATCGACAAGTCGCTGCTGGACTGGTCTCCCGCCGCCGCCATTTCGGCAGCGCTGGGCTTTCTGGTGGCGTTCTGGCTGATCTACGACCGCATCTGCCAGTGGTTCGGCTTTCGCGAAAACGGCGACGCCATCGTCGGCGCACTGGTCTTTGCTGTCATCTGTCTGGCCTCCTGGGCTGCCTGTCAGCTGTTTGCGGGCCGCGCCGCCTTCCTGCTGGTGGGCGCGATGATTGCGACGGCCATGAGCGCCAATGTGTTCTTCTGGATCATTCCCGGCCAGCGCAAGGTGGTGGCCGCCATGACCTCGGGCGAGAAGGTGGACCCGAAGGCGCTGGCCATCCACGGCAAGCGGGGCAAGCAGCGCAGCGTGCACAACACCTATTTCACGCTGCCCGTCATCTTTGCGATGCTGAGCAATCACTACGGTTTTCTGTACACGCACCGGTTCAACTGGATCATCCTGATCCTGATGATGCTGTCCGGCGCGCTGATCCGCCAGTTCTATGTGCAGCGCCACGGCTGGCACCACGGCCGGGCCGCCAACCCATGGCCGTATGCGGCTGCCGGGGTGGCGGTGTTGGTGGCGGTGATCGTGGGCCTGAAAGTGGCCGAGCCTCCCCCCCGGGTTGATTCTATTTCAATAGCGCAAAGCGACCAAAATACGACGGGTATCGCCCAAAATGAGTATCAAAAGGTCAAAGCCGTGCTTGACCAGCGCTGCGCACAGTGCCACAACGCCCAGGTTCAGATGAAAAACATCCGACTGGACAGCGATACAGCGATCAAGGCCCAAGCCCAGGCCATTTACCAACAGGTGGTGCTGCTCAAGCAAATGCCCATGAACAACGCCACAGGCATGACAGAAGCAGAACGCGCCCTGGTGGGCGCGTGGTTCCAGAGCGGGGCCAAGGGGCCTTGAGCGGACCGACCGGGGCAGCCCGCAGTCGGACTGGCCCCGGAACCTTTCCTGGCCGTGCCGTGCGTACGCCGCGTCAGGAAAAATCGGGTCATACCCAGCGTAAATTGGTCACCTGATGCTATTTTTTCGGTAGTATCGGATCGCTTGGTCACGCCCATGCCCGCATTCGGGCGGCGCCGTCACCGATGGGCCCCATCGAGGTCCATCGGTTCGGGTGGATTTCAGTAAGCGCGACGACCGCCGCCGTTGCCGCCGCCGTAGCCGCCACCGCCGTAGTCACCGCCGCTGCGCGGCGGGCGGGCTTCCATCGGGCGGGCGACGTTGACGGTCAGGTCACGTCCACCGACGTTCTTGCCGTTCAGGCCCTGGATGGCGGCCTGCGCTTCGGCGGCGGAACCCATCTCGACAAAGCCAAAGCCTTTGGAACGGCCGGTGTCGCGTTCCATCATCACCTTGGCCGACTGAACGGCGCCGAAGGCAGAGAAAGTCTGTTGAAGATCGTCATCACGGACGGAGTAGGCGAGGTTGCCAACGTACAGTTTGTTGCTCATGTTTGAGTCTTTCGTAAAAAGCTCCACCGGTTCTGGCGGAAGCGTGGGGGAAAAGGAAATGGGCTGTCATGGCCGCCGCGTCAGCGGCGGGCTTTGCGGTTGGGCACGTTGGGGCGTGGGCCGCGGTTTTCGATGTGACGGAAGGTGATTCGACCCTTGCTCAGGTCGTAAGGTGACATTTCCAAGGTCACCTTGTCTCCGGAGAGGATGCGAATGCTGTGTTTGCGCATCTTGCCACCGGTATAGGCGATCAGTTTGTGACCGTTGTCCAGGGTGACGCGGTAGCGCATGTCGGGCAGGATTTCGTCAACCTTGCCATGCATCTCGATAAGTTCTTCCTTGGCCATGATGAGGGGCTTTCGTCGGAATGGCTGCTCAGGCCAGGGACTTGGGATTGATGAGCCAGTAAAGGCCCTGGACTGCGGCGTACATCAACGCGCTTTCGCGACTGGGGAACTGGGGTGTAAAGGTGTAGACATGGTCATGCGTCTGTCGTCCGCTGCCGCGGCTGATGGACAGAGACGCCCGGAACTGCTCGTCAGAGCCCGGACGGGTCGACGGCGTGAGGCGAAATTTGCCCACCGAGAAGGAGGGCGAGGTGCTTGTGGTCATAGAGGCCGAAAAATGAGAGAACGATGTGCCACCCCCAGGGGCCTCTTGGGCCGTTATCCTGCGGGGGCGTTTGGCGGTACCGGCACGCGAGAAGTCAGGCGCGGACTGCGGTGAAGCTTGCCAATAGGGAAAAGCGTGACCACCAGAGCGAATCCGGGTAACCGGATTGGTGGATTCGGGGGCGGCGTAGGACGCCGCTGCCTTGATCAGACCTTGTCGACGCGAAGGTAAGCAGACGCCATCGACTCAGCTAATGTAACCGAGTTTTGATTTGTGTGCGTGATCACATCATCCGCGCTGACTTTTATCGGTGTTCGATGCCGAAGAACTCTGGTAGCTTCGGGTGGGAAAGCTGCTTCATGCCACGGCCCGCTCCACGATCCCTGCCTGATCCGCGCTCCGACCCGATCACCGCCCACGAGCGGCTGCTGGCGGCCCTGGCCCGACGCCTGGCGGCCGACACCGGTGCTGACCCGGTGGTGGTGCGCACCCACATCTCCAGCCTGGTCCTGGCCGGTGACACGGTCATCAAGCTCAAGCGCCCGGTGCGGCTGCCGTTTCTGGACTTTTCCACACCGGCCCGGCGCCGCCATTTCTGTGAGGAAGAGCTGCGGCTGAACCGCCGCACCGCGCCCGACCTGTACCGCAACGTGGTGCCCCTCACCGGCACGCCCGAGGCCCCGCGCCTGGGCGGTGACGGCCCGGTGCTGGACTGGGCGCTGCGCATGCGCCGTTTCGACCCGGCCGGCGAGTTTGCCGCCCGGGCGCGCGCCGGCGTGCTGGACGCGGCCGACATCGACGCGCTGGCCGCCCACGTGGCGCACTTTCACGCGGCCCTGCCGCCGGTGCCGCTCGCGCAACAGCCGCGCACCGGCCCGCGCGAGGCCGCCGCCGCCGCGCTGGACGCCATCGGCGCGCACCCGGCCCGGCCGGGCGACGTGGACACCGCCGCCGTCGCCGCCACCCGCACCCGGCTGGCCGCCGCCTTTGCCGCCCAGGCGGCGCGCCTGGCGCGGCGGGCCGCCGCCGGTTGGGTGCGCGAAGGCCATGGCGACCTGCACCTGGGCAATATCGTGCGCTGGCAGGGCCAGGTGATGGCCTTTGACGCGCTGGAGTTCGACGCCAGCCTGCGCAACATCGACGTGGTGGCCGACGTCGCCTTTGCGTTCATGGACCTGCTGGCCCACGGCCTGCCCGGCCTGGCCTGGCGCTTCATCGGCGGCTGGGCCGAACAGATGGGGGACGTTGACGGCCTGGCGCTGCTGCGCCCGCTGGCGGCCTACCGCGCGCTGGTGCGCGCCCAGGTGGCGTTGCTCTCCGCCGACCCGGCCGCCTTCGCCCGCTACTGGCCGCTGGCCGCGCAGCTGGCGGCGCCCCCGCCGACGCCGCGTCTGGTGCTGGTGATGGGGCTGAGCGGCGCGGGCAAATCCACCGTGGCCGCGCGGCTGGCCGAGGCGCTGGGCGCGGTGCGCATCCGCTCGGACGTGGAGCGCAAACGCCTGGCGGGCCTGGCGCGCACGGCACGGGTGGCGCCGGGCTCCGACGCGGCGGCGCAGCTGTACGGCACGGAGATGACCCAACGCACCTACGGGCGGCTGAACCAGCTGGCGGGCGACCTGCTGGCGGCCGGGGTGTCGGTGGTGGTGGATGCGGCCGCGCTGCGTCAGGCCGAGCGCGAGGCGTTGCGCGCCACCGCCGGCCGGGCCCATGCCGCCTTCGATCTGGTGGACTGCCAGGCGCCCGCCGCGCAGATGCGCTCGCGCATCGCTGAGCGCGCCGTGGCGGGCACCGATCCGTCCGACGCCACCGCCGCGGTGCTGGAGCGGCAGACCGCCTTCGCCGAGCCCCTGCCGCCCGGTTGGGACGCCATCACCCACCGGCTGGTGAACGACGCCGACCTGGCCGCGCTGCAGGCGCGGGTCCAGGCGCTGGCGGAGGTGCTGGCCGGGACGCTGAAGAACTCCTGAAAACAGAACAAACCATCACCGTTTGACGCTGGGTAACGGCGCTTTTTGCCGGGAATTTCGCGCGCAGCGCTTGCGCGAGGTGTCGTCACCATGCGCGGGGCCCGCGGGGCCGCTGTCACTCGGTCACACAGGCGCGCAGCCAGGCAAAGGCCGGGTGCGGGCCGGGCAGCACCGGGTCGGCCGCCGTGTCCATCAGGCGCAGGCCGCGGTTGCTGTGGGCCAGCAGCACCACGGCCGAGCGGCTGGCCGCGTGGCCCAGGGCCAGCGCGCGCACCCCGTCCACCTTGCCCCACTGGAAAAACGTGCCATTGGCCACTTCGATGCCCCAGCCCAGCCCCCAGGCCAGTGCCGGGTCCACCGGCAGCGGCGGCCCGTCCAGCTGCACCGCCTGCCCGCGCGGCAGCCGCACCGCCGGCGTGAGCCAGCGGCGGGCCGTGGCGGGCGCCAGCAGCCGCCTGTCCAGCACCGCGGCCAGAAAACGGGCGTAGTCGGGCGCCGTGGTCTGCAGCGACCAGGCCGCCTGGGCGTGGGCGGGGCGGTGCTTGGGCAGCGGCTCGTGGCCGTCGTGCGGCACGGCATGGTCGGCTTCAAAGCCGGGCTGCCACTCGAAACTGGTGCGGGCCATGCCCAGCGGCCCGAACAGGCGCTGCTGCGCCAGCGCTTCCAGCGGCTCGCCCGCCACCGCCTCGACCACCAGTTGCAGCCAGGCAAAACCGGTGCTGGCATAGCTGAAGCGGCTGCCCGGCTCGAACCACAGCCGCAGCGGCTGCTCGCCGCGCAGGTTGGGCAGGCCCGCAGTGTGGGTGAGCAGGTGGCGGGCGGTGACCCCTGACGCCAGCAGGGCGGGCGGGATGTCGCCCTGCCGGTAGTCGGCCAGCGGGCGGTCCAGGGCCAGCAGGCCGGCGTCCACCAGCTGCAGTGCCAGGCAGGCGGCCACCGGTTTGCTCAGCGACGCGGCGTCAAATACCGTGTCCGGGCCCACCGGCTGGCCGCCGGCCCGGCCGGTCACGCCGGCGGTGACCACCGTCACCACACCGTCCACGACCGTGGCCACGGCGGCGCCGGGAATGGACTCAGCGGCGATGCGGGTGTGCAGGGCGCTCCGGGGCCCCCGCCCCTCAGCCGTCCAACCCGTCACCGCCACCTACCCGTCCGCGCCGCTGTTTGATGCCCGCCCGCAACGCCTTGCCCTGAAGCCGCCGCTGGCGTGATGCCAGGGTCGGCCGGGTGGGTCGTCGGCGTTTGGGCGCGGCGGCGACGCTGTCGACCAGTTCCTGAAGGCGGGCCAGGGCGTCAATGCGGTTGGCGGTCTGGGTGCGGTGGGACTGAGCCTTGATGATGACGACGCCGTCCTCGGTGATGCGCTGGTCGTGCAGTGCCCGCAGGCGGGCCTTCACTTCTTCGGGTAACGACGAAGTGGCAATCTCAAAGCGCAGGTGTACGGCACTGGAGACCTTGTTGACGTTCTGCCCGCCCGCACCTTGTGCCCTCATGGCGGTGAACAAGACCTCATCCTCGCGAACGGTGAGGGAGGACGGGAGCGTGGATCGGTTCACTGTCTGAGCGCGGGTTGCGTTGGCGGTTGGAGGCAAGTGCGGCGTTGGCGCATGGTAGCGCGGACAGCCGACCAATTCCCCGCCGCATTGCGGGGAATAGGCGCACTTCGTACCATCGCCCATCCCTTCAAGGGGAGTAGCGAGCCGGCAGCCCTCTTTTGAGATGGGGATCCGGTGGCGTCAACCGTCAATACGCAGGCTGCACATGCAGTCCGCCGGTTGCGCCGGCACCGGCTAACCCGGTTGTCACGCAAGACCTTGCGGGTGTTTTTCAACACCTTTTTCTGCGAGGTTCTTGCTGATGGATACCATCGTTCCAGTCTGGTTGTGGGTTGTCTTTGTCGCCATTGTGCTGGCGGCGTTGTTCGTGGACTTTGTCGTGCTCAAGAAGCAGGGCGCGCATGAGGTGGGCGTGCGCGAGGCGCTGAACTGGTCCGTGCTCTGGGTGGCGTTGAGTCTGGCCTTCAACGGACTGCTGTGGTGGGCGGTGAAAGACACCACCGGTTCGACCGCCATCGCCACCGAGAAGTCGCTCGAGTTCCTGACCGGTTACCTGATCGAGAAGAGCCTGGCGGTGGACAACATCTTTGTCTTCCTGATGATCTTCACCTACTTTGCGGTGCCGCCGGCCTACCAGAAGCGGGTGCTGATGATCGGCATCATCGGCGCCATCGTGCTGCGCACCATCATGATCCTGGTCGGAGCCTGGCTGCTGGAGCAGTTCCACTGGGTGCTGTATGTGTTCGGCGCCTTCCTGATCCTGACCGGCATCAAGATGTGGTGGGCTGCCGGCAAGGAGGCCAGCCTGGACGACAACCCCGCGCTCAAGCTGCTGCGCAAGGTGCTGCCGGTGAGCAAGCAGTTTGACGGCGAAAAATTCTGGACCGTGGAAAACGGCAAGAAGATCGCCACGCCGCTGCTGATGGTGATCGCCCTGGTGGCACTGACCGACGTGATCTTCGCAGTCGATTCGATCCCCGCCATCTTCGCCATCACCAAGGACCCGTTCATCGTGCTGACCAGCAACGTGTTCGCCATCCTGGGCCTGCGCGCGATGTTCTTCCTGCTGCAGGCGGCGGCCAGCCGCTTCCACCTGCTGAACTACGGCCTGGCGGTGATCCTGGTCTTCATCGGTACCAAGATGATGCTGATCGACATCTTCAAGATTCCGGTGGCGGTGTCGCTGGGCGTGGTGCTCGGCATCCTGGCGATCACGATGGTCTGGAGCGCCAAGACCGCGCCCAACACCTGAGTCTGCCCCACCCGAGGCCGGGTGGACTTTGTTGGCCGGTGGGTGCCCCAACAGGCGCCTGCCGGCCATTTTTTCGATGAAAATGACCAATACCCGTCGTAGATTGGTCTTTTTGCGCTATTAAAATAACAGCTTACGGCCGTGTTGCGACTTGTCTTTGATCCAGGTCGCGGAGGCGTCCTGTTCTTACTGCGCAGTCCACCCGCCGTCGATGGGGATGGCCGCGCCGGTGAGGTTGTGCGCGGCCGGTTCGCACAGCCAGACCACGGTGCGGGCGATCTCCGAGGGCAGTGAAGTGCGTCCGCTGGGCTGTTTCTCGCGCAACAGGTCGCGGATGCCGGCTTCGCGGTCGCCGCCGAAGGCGTTGGCGCGGGCCACGATCTGCGGCTCGATGATGGCGGTTTCGGTCCAGCCGGGGCAGATGCAGTTGGCGGTGACGCCGCCCGTGCCCCGGTTGCCGGCAGCGGCGGCCTCCAGCGCGGTGACCCGCGTCAGGCCGACCAGGCCGAACTTGGCTGCCACGTAGGGCGCCTTGTTGACCGAGGCCACCAGGCCATGCACCGAGGCGATGTTGACGATGCGGCCGTAGCCGCGCTGCACCATGCCGGGCAGCGCGCGGCGGGTGGTGTCGAAAGCGGCCGAGAGGTTGACGGCAAGGATTGCGTCCCAGCGCGCGCGGGGCATCTCGGCCAGCGGCGCGGTGTGCTGGATGCCGGCGTTGTTGACCAGAATGTCCAGCGGCCCGCCGGCCAGCACGGCGTCCATCATCGCGTCCAAGGCGGCGGGGTCCGCCAGGTTGTGGTCCAGGCTCTGCACCGCGCCGGAGCCGGCGGCGGCCACGGCGGCGCAGGCCTGCGCATGCACCGCCGCGTCGGGCAGGCCGTGCAGCAGCACAGTGGCGCCGGCGCGGGCCAGTTCGGTGGCCATGGCCAGGCCGATGCCCTGGACCGAGCCGGTGACAAGGGCGCGGCGGCCCTGAAGAAAGGTGTCGCTCATGGCGGGTGTCTCCTGTGAATGCGGGGTGACGGTTGACGCGATCGGGGCCGGCCTCACCGGTGTTCAGCCGGCGGGCGGCACGGATGCCGGCGCGCGCAGGCGCTCGCGCAGTGCGGTCTTGAGCACCTTGCCGTAGTTGTTCTTGGGCAGTTCCGGCACGATGTGCCAGGCCTTGGGCCGCTTGAAGCGGCCCATCTGCGCCAGGCAGTGCGCGTCTAGCGCGGCCACCGTCAGTGCCACGCCCGGCATCGGCACCACAAAGGCCACCACCACCTCGCCCCACTCCGGATCGGGTGCGCCGACCACGGCCACTTCGGCCACGCCGGGCGCGGTGAGCAGCACCTCCTCCACCTCGCGCGGGTAGATGTTGGAGCCGCCGCTGATGATCAGGTCCTTGCTGCGGTCCTTGAGGGTGAGGAAGCCCTCGTCGTCCAGGCAACCCACGTCACCGGTGAACAGCCAGCCGTCGCGGATGGCGGCTGCGGTCGCCTCGGGGTTGCGCCAGTAGCCGGCCATCACGCTGTCGCCGCGCACCAGCACCTCGCCGACCTCGCCGGTGGGCAGCGGGTTGCCGCTTTCGTCGGCGATGCGCACCCGCACCGGCGTCTGCGCCACACCCACCGACGCCACCCGATCGCCGTGGCGGGGGTGGGCGGTGTCGGCCAGCACGGCACGCGACAGCGCCGTGCCCACCATCGGTGTCTCGCCCTGGCCGTAGATCTGCACGAAGCGTGGCCCCATCACGCGCAGCGCGCGCTCGATGTCGGCCCGGTACATCGGCGCCCCCCCGTAGACGATGGTCTTGAACGCGCGGGCGCAGTCGGCTGCCGTGATGCCGGCGGCCTCGGCGTGGTCCACCAGGCGCTTGACGATGGTGGGCGCCGCAAACGTGGACAGCGGCCCCAGCGCCCAGCCCAGTTCGAACAGTTCCGCCGGATCGACCCCGCCCGAGGCCGGCACCACGTGGGACGCGCCAGCCATCAGGTGCGGAATCGCGTAAATGCCGGCGCCGTGCGAGATCGGCGCACCGTAGACGATGTGGTCCTGCCGCGCCACCGGGTCAACGTCGACGAAGTAGGTCAGGCCCATGGTCATCAGGTTGCGGTGCGTGAGCATCACACCCTTGGGCCGGCCGGTGGTGCCGCTGGTGTAGAACAGCCAGGCCAGGTCGTCGGGGCCGCGTTCGGCCAGCGGTTCCAGGGGCAGGCCCGGCATCGGCTCGAACAGCGCGTCGCAGGCCGTGGATTCAATATCGAACTGGTGCGCCAGACCCGCCAGCGGCCCCGGGGCCACGTCGGCGGTGACGAAGGCCAGGCGGGCCTGCGCGTTGTCGATGATCCACTCCACCTCGCGCGGATGCAGTTTGGCGTTGACCGGCACCACCGCCGCGCCGGCCAGCCACAGGCCCCACAGCAGTTCCAGGTAGCGCGGATGGTTGCGCAGAAACAGCACCACCCGGTCGCCGGTGGCCAGGCCGTCGGCGCGCAGCCGCTGCGCCAGCGCCAGGCTGCGGCGCGCCCACTGGTCGTGGCTGGCCCAGGGCCTGGTGCCGAAAAAGAGGGCGGGGCGGTCCGGGTCGAGCAGGGCCTGGCGGAGCAGCAGATGAGCAAGGTTCATGGGCCGCACGATAGCCGGATGGCCCCGGCTTTGAAATACGGTATGAATACCGTATATTCACCGCCGACCATGCCGGATCAGGACGACTTTCTGCTGGCGCCCGCCGCGCTGTGCGTGACGCGCGAGCGACTCATCGCCCGTTGCAACGCCGCGTTTGGCGAGCTGTTCGGCTATGACACGACCGAACTGGTGGGGCAGTCGATCAGCGGGCTGTATCCGTCGCCGCAGGAGTTCGAGCGCACTGGCGCGCGCGGCTACCCGCGCATGCGGCGCGACGGCCGCTACGAGGACGAGCGCCTGATGCGGCGCCACGACGGCGAGCTGATCTGGTGCCGGGTGCGCGGCCACGCGGCCGACGCCACCGACCCCGCCCGGCACGCGGTGTGGTGTTTCGAGGCCCTGGGCCCGGTGCAGGCGCCGGCCGCGCGCCTGAGCCCGCGCGAGCGCGAGGTGGTGACCCAACTGGCACACGGCCTGACCAGCAAGCAGATCGCCCGCGAGCTGGGCCTGAGCCCGCGCACGGTGGAAATGCACCGCGCCAGGCTGCTGCGCAAGCTGGGGGTGCGCAGCACCACGCAGCTGCTCGCGCATCTGGCCTGAGCGGGGGCGTGCACAACCGCACAGGCGTGGCCACCCCCGATCAGGACGGGGCCGGGGGCAAACCCAGCAGGCCGCGTCGCAAACGTTCGTCCGCAGGGTGGGCGCCGATGAACACTGCCAGGAGCGCGTCGTACAGGTCCTCGCCGGGAATCGGCGGACCTTGAAGTGCGCCGTTGATTCTCAGCTCGGTTCCCTGGCCTGGCAGATAGTCGAGCGAGACCGTGTCCGACTTTCGCCGGGAGCCGGCCTGCTCGAACCGATCGGTCAGCTGTTGCAGGCGGTCGGCCAATCGGTCCCGTACGGCTTGCGTGCTATTGCGGGAAACCCCGCGGGTGAGCGCCTGGGCCAGTTCTCGGGCAGCCACATTGCGCAGCAAGCGAATCTCCAGACGCTTCGGTCCGCTTTGGCCACTGGCTTCGGCATGGCTGGTCGCGGGTTGGGGCAGGTATAGCGCCGCCGCATAACCGCGAATCACGGAAACGGCGCGCACCCCAAGGCCGTTGAGGCGCAGCGGCTGGCCTGCCAGCACGACCCTATCCTCGAAGGTTTGGCCTTCGAACTGGAGCGGCGCGGCCACACTGAGCGGATTTGCCACCGCGGCGAGGCTCAAGATCAGCACCCAGCGCGGGGCGCTTGACGGAAAACGGAACGAAATGGCACGCATGGGCTGATTAACGCACAGGCCGTGTGGGGCGCCGACCGGGGCGGGACGGGAACGCGCTACCATGCGCGCACTGATTAACCTGCGGGGCACCATTCCCCTTTCGAGTCATGAAACGTCGATCCCTGTTAGTTCTGTCCCTGGGTGGGGCGGCCGTTGCGCTGGCAGCTTGCGGCAAGAAGGAGAGCGAAGTCCCGGCCGTACCTGCACCGGCCAAGGTCACTCCGCGTGCCCCAACCGTGGAAGCCCTGGCGGAGGTCCGGGGGTTCACCGTCGGAGCGTTGATGAGCGCGAACCCGGTCTACGTTTTTTTTGATCCGCAATGCCCACATTGCGCCAAATTGTGGGAAGCAGCCAAGCCTTTGCACAGCAAGGTCAAATTTGTCTGGGCCCCGGTGGCTTTGCTCAATGCCAGCAGCCTGCCACAGGGCGCGGCCATCCTGGGCGCCGCCGATCCTGTGGCCGCGATGAACGAACATGAGGGGTCGTTGCTGGCCAAGAAAGGTGGCATCTCGGCCCCCGGCACACCACCGGCCGACCTTGCGCAGGCCATCAAGACGAACACGGGTCTGATGGAGGCCTTCGGGGCGACCGGCGTGCCCTTCACCGTCGCCCGCAACCTGCGTACCGGCCAGATGGCCAAAGGGGACGGTTCGATGTCGACCGCCGACCTGGCCAAGCTGATAGGGGTTGACGGGCCGCAATAGCCCGAGCCACCAGCCGCACAGGGCAGGTGCCGGGGCGGTAGTTGAGGGGACGGATCATGAGAGCGGCAAGCCCGTTTTGGCTATGGGCGGGGGAATGGACAAGCCGGCGGACGCTGCCCGCCGAGGCGAGTGCCGGAGGGCCTAGCGACCGAGGCGCTGTGGCGGGCGTGGCGACAGCAGACGCGCGCGCTGAAGCGCAATGAATTCGCGGATGCCCCACACCATGCAGGCGGGCAGCGCAAGCAGCCGGAAGAAGGGAAAGGTTCGGTTCATACAGACTCTGGACGTGGTCCCGGGGGAGCTTGGCCGAAGTTAGCGTAGCGGGTCGATATGACAGGCGTGTGAATGCACATGGTCGACCCGGCAGGCTCAACGGACATTGCGGTCGCAGGCGTCGCCAGGCGCTATGCTGGGCGGTGAAACCCGGCGCGAATCGGCCTTCGCCTGGGCGGGAGGCGGCTGGATGCCGAATGCTTGCGAATGAGTTCATTGCGGTTGCCAGAGTTGCTGGCGCTCGAACGCCTGATCGAACTGGGTGGCGCCCATCTGCAGGCGCGGGATGCTTGTCGGATCGAACTCCGGGAGGGAGAAACCTTGCCGGTGCGGGTCGTGACTCTGGGCAATCCCGACCCTCAGGTTCCGGCAGTCGGCTATTTCGGGGGCGTTCACGGTCTGGAGCGGATCGGCGCCAGCGTCGTGATCGCCCACCTGCAGAATCTGGTGATGCGTCTTTCCTGGGACAGCACACTGCACCGGCAACTCGAAACCGTTCGCTTGGTCTTCATGCCGCTGGTCAACCCCGGCGGCATGGTTCTGGGCACCCGGGCGAATCCGAGGGGTGTCGACCTCATGCGCAACGCGCCGGTGGATGCGGACGAACCGGTTCCGTTCCTGGTGGGTGGGCAGCGTACCAGTCCGGGGCTTCCCTGGTACCGAGGCCGGGCGGGTGAACCCCTGCAGGCTGAAAGCGCGGCCCTGTGTGCGGTGGTGGCGGAACAGTTGCTGACGAGGTCTTTCAGCCTGGCGGTGGACTGCCATTCCGGGTTCGGGGCCCGGGACCGGGTATGGTTTCCCTACGCCGGCACGCGGACACCGATCGCGCACCTTGCTGAGTTGCATGCGCTGATGAAGGTGTTCGAGCAGTCCCATGCCCATCACCGCTACCTGATCGAGCCCCAGAGCCAACAGTACCTGGCACATGGTGATCTCTGGGACCATCTGTATCGGCAGTCCCTGGCGCAGGGCCACGGTCTGTTTCTGCCGCTGACGCTCGAAATGGGCAGCTGGTTGTGGATTCGCAAGAATCCCCGGCAGCTGTTCTCGCGGCACGGCCTGTTCAATCCGCTGATCGAACACCGCCAGCAGCGTGTCCTGCGCCAGCATCTGACCCTGCTGGATTTTTTCGCCCGGGCCGCATGCAGTCATCCGCTGTGGCTGCCGCGGGGCGAATCGCGCGCCGCGCACCACGCGCAGGCATTGCAGGACTGGTACTGACATGATGCCGCCACCGATCGCCACCGCCGCTGGACGGACCTGGGTGCTCTTGCGGGGACTGACGCGCGACAGCCGCCACTGGGGGCGTTTTGTCGGCGAACTGCAGGCCGCCTTTCCGCAGGACCGAATCGTCGCGCTGGATTTCGCTGGCAATGGCGCGCGGTACGCCGAGCGCAGCGCCATCCGGGTGGCGGACATGGTCGAGCAGGCGCGGGCCGGACTGAGTCACAAAGGCGTCCGGCAACCGGTGTACCTGCTGGCGCTGTCGCTGGGCGCGATGGTCGCCGTGGAGTGGGCCAGTCGCCATCGGGAAGAGGTGGCGGCGATGGTGCTGCTCAATACCAGTCTGCGTCCCTACAGCACGTTCTTCCAGCGTTTGCGGCCCGCCAGCTACGGCCCCATCCTGGCCCGGATGGCGTTGCCCGCCACGCCGCTGGACTGGGAGCAGACCATCCTTCGGCTGACCAGCAATCGTCCCGATAGGGCCATCTTGCCCCAATGGGCCGCCTGGCGGGCCGCCTGCCCGGTTCGTCGTTCGAACGCACTGCGGCAGCTATTGGCGGCGGCACGCTACCGGGCACCGGCGGGCCCGCTGCCCGTGCCGACCTTGGTGCTGGCGAGCGCTCGGGACCGCCTGGTCTCGGCCGAATGTTCCCGGACCCTCGCCCGTCACGGTCGCGCCGACTGTGTGCTGCACGACTGGGCCGGGCACGACCTGCCACTGGATGACGGACCCTGGGTCGTACGCCAGACGGCCCGCTGGCTCGCGGAAAAGGCCGGTTCGTCAGAAGCCATCTGACTGCGCCAGCGTCACGGCCAGGCGGTTGTGGCGCTCGATCAGCGGGCCCAGATCCACGGTGGTGAGCCGACCCTCGCGCACCACCACCCGCCCGTTCACCACCGTCCAGGCGGCTTGCGGGCTGGCGCACAGCAGCAGCGCACCCACCGGGTCGTGCACCGCGCCGCCGGCAAAGGCCAGCGTGCGCAGGTCGAACAGCGCCAGGTCGGCGCACATCCCCGGCGCCAGGTGGCCGATGTCGCGCCGGCCCAGCACCTGCGCCCCGCCGCGGGTGGCCAGCGCCAGCGCGTCACGGGCGGTCATCTCGGCCGGGCCCAGGTCACAGCCGAAGAAGGTCTGACGCCGGCCATCCGCCGCGGTGCGGGTTTCCGGCGGCGCCAGCGCGCGTCCCACGCGGGCCAGCAGCAGGGCCTGCCGCGCCTCGTTGACCATGTGGGCGGCGTCGTTGCTGGCGCTGCCGTCCACCCCCAGGCCCACCGGCACGCCCGCGTCGATCAGGCGGCGCACCGGCGCGATGCCGCTGGCCAGCCGCATGTTGCTGCAGGGGCAGTGCGCCACGCCGGTCCGGGTGGCGGCAAACAGGCTGATGCCGGCGTCGTCGAGCTTGACGCAGTGGGCGTGCCAGACGTCCTCGCCCAGCCAGCCCAGGTCCTGCGCGTATTCCGCGGGGGTGCAGTTGAAGCGCTCGCGGCTGTAGGCCAGGTCGTGGTCGTTTTCCGCCAGATGGGTGTGCAGCCGCACGCCATGGGCCCGCGCCAGCGCCGCCGACTCGCGCATCAGGTCGCGGCTGACCGAAAACGGCGAACACGGCGCCACCGCCACCTGCACCATGGCGCCGTGGCCCGCGTCGTGGTACGTCTCGATCAGCCGCTGGGTGTCCTTCAGGATGAAGGCTTCGTCCTCGACCACCCGGTCCGGCGGCAGGCCGCCCTGGCTCTGGCCCACACTCATGCTTCCGCGGGTGGCGACAAAACGCATGCCGATGGCGCGCGCGGCCTCGATGCTGTCGTCCAGGCGGACGCCGTTGGGGTAGATGTACAGGTGGTCGCTGCTGGTGGTGCAGCCCGACAGCAGCAGCTCGGCCATCGCCACCTGGGTGCTCACCTGCACCATCTCGGGCGTCAGCCCGGCCCAGATCGGGTAGAGGCCGCGCAGCCAGGCAAACAGCTCGGCGTCCTGCACACCGGGGATGGCGCGGGTCAGGCTCTGGAACATGTGGTGGTGGGTGTTCACCAGGCCAGGCAGCACCAGGTGGCCGCGGGCGTCGATCACCTCGGCGGCGCTTTGGCGCAGCGCGGGCGGCAACTCGGTTGCCGCGCCGAGCCATTCGATGCGATTGTGGCGAACGAATATTGAGGCGTTTCGCAGCTCCCGCCCTTTGGACGGTTCGGGGTGGTCGAACGTGGCGATGCAATCAGCGTTGTGGATCAGCAGGGTGGACATGGCGAATGGAGGCTGCGCCACAATGTGCGGCATGTTCGCATTCTCAGCCAACCTCAGTACTTTGTTTGCCGATCGGCCGTTTCCTGAACGTTTTGCAGCTGCGCGGGTGGCGGGCTTCGAGGCCGTCGAGTGCCAGTTCCCCTACGACTGGGAGGCCGATCAGCTGGCGGCGCAGTTGCGGGCGCAGGGGCAAAAGATGGTGCTGCACAACCTGCCGGCCGGCAATTGGGCCGCAGGCGAGCGCGGTATTGCCTGCCATCCGGACCGGCTCGATGAATTTCGCGCCGGTGTCGAGTGCGCGATTCGGTATGCCAGGACGCTGGGAGTAACTCAGCTGAACTGCCTGGCTGGCGTTCTGCCCGACGGGATCGATCCGCGCGAAGCCGAGGAAACGCTGTGTGCCAACCTGTGCCACGCGGCACGGACGCTTTCTGCGCACGGACTGCGTTTGCTGGTGGAGCCGATCAACCCGATTGACGTACCCCGCTTTTTTCTGGATCGGCCCTCGCGTGCGTTCGCCCTTGTTGCCGAACTGCGTGAACGGCACGGACTGGACAATCTGCTGGTGCAGTTTGACATCTACCATGCTCAGCGAACCGAAGGTGAGCTGGCCGCAACCCTGCAGCGGTGGCTTCCACTGATCGGCCATGTGCAGGTGGCTGACAATCCGGGCCGTGCGGAGCCCGGAAGCGGGGAGATCCGGTTCCCTTTCCTTTTCGACTGGCTCGAGCGCATCGGCTACCAGGGCTATGTCGGATGTGAGTACTTTCCGGCCGACAAGGGTGACCGGGGTACCGAAGCCGGGCTTGCCTGGCTGGCCGGACATGGGCGCACAGCTGGCGGACGGCATTCATGACCAGATCGCCGCGGGAGCTGTTGCGACACCTGTTTGACATTGCGGTGGCGCGTGCTCTGCCGCTGCACATCTCGGCCGGCCATCTGCCTGCGCCGCCCACAGGCCGCACCTTGGTCCTGGGCGCCGGAAAGGCCGCTGCCGCCATGGCGCAAGCGGTCGAGACTTATTGGCCGCCGAGGGCTCCGCTCTCCGGACTGGTCGTGACCCGGTATGGGCACACCCCAGCACGGCCCGATGGCATCGCCCAGCGTATCGAGGTGGTGGAGGCGGCGCATCCGGTTCCCGATGCGGCGGGACTGGACGCTGCGCGGCGCATTCTGTCGCTGACAAACGGTCTCACCGAGGACGATCTGGTGCTGTGTCTGATCTCGGGCGGCGGGTCTGCACTGCTGACGCTGCCGTGTGACGGTCTGAGCCTTGCCGACAAGCAACGGATCAACCGCCAGTTGCTCGAATGCGGAGCTCACATCGGCGAAATGAATACCGTGCGCAAGCACCTCTCGGGCATCAAGGGCGGGCGTCTGGCCGCAGCCTGCGCACCCGCCCGGGTCCTGACCTTGACCATCAGCGACGTGCCGGGGGATGACGTGAGTGTGATTGCCAGCGGGCCGACGGTGGCTGACGCAACAAGCTGCGCCCAGGCGCTGGCTGTTTTGCGGCGATACCGCATCGACGTACCGCCGGCCGTGCTGGCGCAACTGGAAACCGGTGCGCTTGAAACGCCCAAGCCGGGGGATCCCCGGCTCGCGCGCTGCGAGACCCGCCTGATGGCGACACCACAGCACAGTCTGGCCGCCGCCGCCGACGCCGCGCGCGCGATGGGTCTGCACGCCTACATCCTCAGTGACGAGATCGAAGGCGAGTCGCGCGAGGTGGGGAGGGTCCATGCGGCGCTGGCGCGGTCGACTGTGCTCGGGCGCAGCAGTTTCAAGGCGCCCTGCGTCATCCTCAGCGGTGGCGAGACCACCGTGACCCTGAGCGCGCGTGTGCAAGGGCGGCCCAAGGGCCGGGGCGGACGCGCCGGCGAGTTCTGCATGGGCCTCGCACAGGCCTTGAACGGTCATCCCGACGTCTGGGCACTGGCGGCCGACACCGACGGCATAGACGGCGTGGAAGACAACGCTGGTGCGTTGGTCACACCGGATACCCTGACACGGGCGCAAGCGCGGGGACTTCAGCTTGCCGATTACCTGGACCGTCATGACGCCTACGGTTTCTTCGGCAGTCTGGAGGATCTGGTCATCACCGGGCCGACTTTTACCAACGTCAACGACTTCCGGGCGATTTTCGTTGGGAGATCGCGCTGAATTTACGTCGATTTAGCTATAATAAGTATAGCAACAAGCGACCTTTTTATGATGGGTACAGCTCGAAAACGCAAAGAATTGCGGTAAATGCCATGCTCGGGGCATGCGGGGAAGTCGGCGGGGCGGGCGGCGGCGTGCCACACGGGCTGCACCCAGGCCTGACGGGCTTTCGCCCGTCCAACCCGGGGCGCGGCCGCTCCGATTCGACCTTGCGCTCGGTTGACGTGGGTCAAAGCCGGTGCTCCGGTTGCGCGGCACAGTGCGCAAATATGTTGACCTCTCCGACCTTCGATTCCTCTGTTGGCTTGCAAACGCTGCCGGCCGGGTCGCCCTTGCTCCGTCGGGGGGTGACCTTGGACGAAGTCCTTCATGTCGAAGCCGGACGGGTGGCTTTGGGCCTGACCGAGGGCGACGAACTGGTTCACCAGCTGGGTGTGGTGCAGGGGCCGTTCTGGCTGGAGGCCACGGCGGCGGTGCTGGGGCTGCCCAGTGCCGTCGATGCGCGGGCCGAAAGCGCCGTGACGGTTCGCCGCGTTCCGCTGCGGGTCTTTGAAGCCCATCTCAGTGCCATGCCGGCGCCCGCGCGGGCTGTGTTGCTGGATGTTGCGCGCGCACATCGCCAGCAGACCGAGCTGGCCGTCAGCCGATTGGCCAAAGACGCCGAAGCGCGCTGCGCCGAATGGCTTTTGCGCCATGCCGAGCCGGTCGGTGAGCCTGGTTCGATGGCGGTTTTGCTGCGTGAGCGCAAGCGCATCATCGCAGCCCAGCTGGGTATTGCGCCCGAGACTTTCTCGCGTGTCTTGCGCCACCTTCGGGAGCAAAGCCTGATCAGTGGCTCCGGTCGGGTCGTCAACCTGGTCGACCCCAACGGGTTGCGGTCTCTGGCCGGAGTTTGAGCCACCGCTGGTTTCGCCCGGCGAAAATTTTTTCCCAGGCAATTCGGTGCGCTAACTCCCCCATTCGTCTGCCTGGGTCCGGGGCACTCAGGTCGGGTGAAAACGGGCCGGCGAAAATGCGTCTGGGCTGACGCCGGACCGGGTGAGTACGCTGCTCAACGGCGTTCCGCGAATCAGGCAGGCCGCCAGATCGCTGGCCCCTGGGGCACTCTGAATGCCATAGCCCCCTTGACCTGCCAGCCAGAAGAAGCCTTCACATTGCGGATCGAACCCTATGACCATTTCGCCGTCCGGGGCGAAGGTGCGCAGGCCTGCCCACGTGCTGGTTGGCCGACGTATCGTCAGGCGGGTCGCTTCTTCGATCCGGTAAATCGCGGTGGCAATGTCCATCTCATCGGGGGCCACATCGTGGGGCGTTGTCGGGTCGGCGTTCGCCGGCGAACCCAGCAGACGACCATGACCCGGCTTGATATACCAGCCTTCATCCATCGCGATCAGTGCAGGCCAGCGCGACGGCTCATCATCTGCCCCGGCCTCGAAGGTGAACGCGCTGCGTCGTCGCGGCTCCAAGCCGACAGGTCGGGCACCACAAAGGCGGGCGGTTTCGTCAGCCCACGCACCGGTGGCGTTGACAAGCAGTGGTGTGTCGATGCCCGAACCATCGGCCAGCCGCAGGCGCCAGTTCCCGTTTGCCCGTGCCACCGATTCAATGCGGATGTCGGTGCGAACCTGGGCGCCGAGCCGCCGTGCGCCGCGCAGATAGCCCTGATGCAGCGCGTCAACATCCATATCCTGCGCACCCTGCTCCAGCAGGCCGCCAATCAACCTGTCCAGGCGCAGGCAGGGTGCAAGCTCCCATGCGGCCGCCGCGTCCAGCACCACCAGGTCGGGGCAGACTGCCGAGAGCTCGGCCAGAGAGTTCTTCAGCAGGATCTCCTGCCCCTGAAACGCCAGGTGCAGCGCGCCGCGCGGCGCCAGCAGGGGAACCTCGGCGAAGCCGTCGGGCGGCGAGCACAGGAATCCCCGACTGGCTCGCGTCAGCGCGCGCACGCCGGCGGGACCGTACGATTCGAGGTACAGGGCCGCCGAGCGGCCGGTCGTGTGATAGCCGCATTGGGTCTCTTGTTCCAGGATTGCCACGCGATGGAACCCTGCCAGCTGCCAGGCCAGCGAGGCGCCAGCGATCCCGCCGCCGAGAATGACGCAGTCGAATTCGGACATGTGGGCATTTTCCCACGGGTCTACACTGCGGTCGGAGCGTGTGGCTGCGGCCATCGCATCCAGAAATGCAAGGAGCAAAACTGTGATTTCCACGATGAGCAGGCGAGCGGCGTTTGCGTTGGCCGCCGGTCTGGCGATGGGCGCAGGTGGCACCGCAGCCCAGGGTCGTCGCGTCCAGACTCCTTATGCCAGGCCCAAGGTGTTGTTTGATGTCTATCTCGACCACCCCGCCAAAATGGGCGCCGCCTTGTTCTGGCTACGGGCGTTCGTGAACCCGCTGACAGAGGCGCCCTACAGCTTTTTCCCGGAAGACATGAGTGTTGTGGTGCTGCTGCATGGTACGGAAATCGTCACCGTGGCGCGCAAGAATGAAGATCGCTACCAGGAGGTCGTTCAGCGCATGCGAGCTTATGTTGAACAGGGCGTTCGCTTTCGTGTTTGTGGCCTCGCCTTGTCGGACTACGGCTATCAGGATGCCGACATGCAGTCCTTCATCGAGATTGCGCCGTCGGCAATGACCGAATTGGTGCATTGGCAGAACCAAGGCTATGCGCTGATTGTTCCGCAGGTGACCGACAAACGGGTCGCGATCGAGGACATCCGATGACGATCCGTCATTACCTCGCTTAGTGGGGTGACCCCAGAAAAGTACAACACACAGACCTCCATTCGGGATGTTTCCCGGTAACCTAGGGTTCGTCCCTGTGTTTGTGGAGTGACTGTTGTGAGTATTCGAAATCTGGACTCGCTGCTCGATCCGTCCTCGGTGGTGGTGATTGGTGCATCGCCCCGTTTGGCAAGTGTCGGCGCCACGGTCTGGCGCAACATGCTGACGGCCGGTTTCAAAGGGCCGGTGATGGCGGTGAATCCTAAGTACCGGGAGCTGGACGGACAGCGCTGTTACGCCCGGGTAGATGAACTTCCCCAAGCGCCTGAACTGGCCGTTATCTGTACGCCGGCTCCGACCGTTGCAGCTCTGGTGCACGAGCTTGGATCCCGCGGTACCAAGGCGGCGGTGGTCTTGACCGCCGGTCTGACGGCCTCGGACAAGCAGGCGGTTCGTGACGCCGCCCGTCCGTATCTGCTGCGCTTGCTGGGTCCCAACTGTATCGGGCTGATCGCACCCCATGCGGGACTCAACGCGAGTTTCTCGCATGTCGGCGCCGATCGCGGCGATCTCGCTTTTGTCTCGCAGTCGGGCGCCTTGGTGACTGCCATGCTGGATTGGGCCCGGGCGCAGCGAATCGGGTTTTCGCAGGTGGTTTCGTTGGGGGAACATATCGATGTCGACTTCGGGGACATGCTGGACTTCCTGGCCACCGATTGCCGGACGCGGGCGGTGCTTATGTATGTCGAGTCCATCGAATCGCCCCGCAAATTCATGTCGGCCGCGCGGGCGGCAGCCCGCAACAAGCCGGTCATTGTGGTCAAGAGCGGACGATCAGAGCGGGGTCAAAGGGCTGCCGCGTCTCACACGGGCGCTCTGGCAGGAGCGGACAGTGTCTATGACGCGGCAATTTCCCGGGCCGGCATGTTGCGCGTGGATACCCTGCAGGACCTGTTCCTGGCGGCCGAGACACTGACCCGGTTTCGAGCCAACCGCAGCGAGCGGCTGACCATCCTGACAAACGGGGGCGGTGCCGGTGTCATGGCGGCCGACGCGGCGGCCCGATCGGATGTTCCGCTGGCGGAGTTGTCAGCAGAAACCGTGTCGCGGCTTGACGCTGTTTTGCCTGGCAACTGGTCACAGAGCAACCCGGTCGACATCATCGGTGATGCGCCGGTGGACCGGTATTTGCGGGCATTCGAAGTGCTTGCCGACGATCCGCAGGCCGGCGCCGTTCTTTTCATTCACGCACCGACGGCGATTGTTCCGAGTGCCGACATTGCTCGCGCGGTTGCTGTCATGCCCAAACCGCTGACAGGACGTCTGTTCAGCTCCTGGCTGGGTGGTCAGGGTGTCGCCGAGGCCCGCGACGTTTTCTCCCAGGCCGGTATTGCCGGCTTTGCGACCCCGGAAGACGCGGTCAAGGCGTTTGGCATGCTGCGGGCCTATCACCGCAACCAGGAGGAACTGATTGAGGCGCCTCCTGCGGACGCTTCGCCGCTGGGGGCCGCAGCAGCCAGCATGGACATCAAGGCAGCGCGTCAGGTCATCCGCGATGTTCTGGATCAGGGGCGCGAACTGCTGACCGAGCCGGAGGCGAAAGCCGTTCTTCAGGCCTGTGGTGTGCCGGTCGCGTCTACTCGCACGGTTGCTGCCGATCCGCAGATGGCGGCATCCGTCGCCGACGAAATCGGATATCCCGTGGTTCTGAAAATTCTTTCGCCGGAGATCTCGCACAAATCGGACGTGGGTGGAGTCGTACTGGGACTTGACCACAGGGATGCCGTGGTCGAGGCGGCGCGGTCCATGCTGGAGCGGGTTGCCCGCTTGCGTCCGGATGCTCGGCGCGTTGGCCTCACGGTTCAGCGTCAGGTTCGGCGTCGCCACGGACAAGAGCTGATCATTGGCTCTGCGGTGGACCCGGTCTTCGGCCCGGTCATCCTTTTCGGGCAAGGGGGAACCGCGGTCGAACTGGTTGCTGATCGTGCGATTGCCCTTCCGCCGCTCAACGAACCACTGGCCCGCTCGCTGGTTGCACGGACGCGGGTTTCGCGCCTGCTGCGTGGATGGCGTGACGTGCCGCCTGCTGACCTCGAATCGGTACACCGGACCCTGATTCAGGTGTCGCAGATGCTGGCTGATTTGCCCGAACTGGCCGAAATCGACATCAATCCGCTGATTGCGAGCCCGGAGGGCGTGGTCGCCCTGGACGCGCGAATTCGTGTGACTGCACAAAACGCGGGCGGGGCGGCCCGGTTTGCCATTCGTCCCTATCCCGCTGAACTCGTCGAAACCGTCGTCTGGAAAGGCCGAGAGCTTGTGTTGCGGCCAATTCGCCCGGATGACGAACTGCGCCATATCGAGTTTCTGACGCATCTTGACCCGGAAGACATCCGCTTGCGGATTTTCTACACCCGCAGAACCATGGAGCGCAGCGAACTGGCGCGGCTGACCCAGATCGACTACACCCGCGAGATGGCCTTCATTGCGGTTGCGGCCGGGCCTGATGGACTCTTGCAGACCCTGGGGGTCGCCCGGGCAATGACGGATCCGGACAATATCAGTGCCGAATTCGGTGTCATCGTTCGTTCGGAGCTCAAAGGGGGGGGATTAGGCCGCATTCTGATGGACAAACTGATCCGTTATCTGCGGGCGAACGGGACACGGCGACTGGAAGCGGTCGTCTTGCAGGAGAACACCCGCATGCTGGAGATGGCGCGGCGACTCGGCCTGCGCGATGCTCCGGAACAGCCCGAGTTTGATACCCGGGCCCTGGTCATGGACCTTCAGGACGAGGCTGCGTTGGCCTGACCGGTCTGCCAAGTTTCGGCCAGGCGGGCGGTGACCCAAAGCGCGGTGTTCGCCGGGGTCGCAATGCCCAGCGCCTTCCCCCTGCGGGCGATGTGGCCGTTGAGGTAGTCGATTTCGCTGGGCCTTCCGCGCATGAGATCCTGCGCAGTCGACGAGTGCTGTCGGGGCATCGTTTCGGCAATGCGGCGCACCGCCAGCCTGATATCCCCGGGTATGGCGACACCGTCTGCCGCCGCCACGGCCTCACATTCGGCCACGACGGCCTCCATGACGTCCTCGACGCCAGGCTGGCGAATCAGGTCACCATAGGCCATGTGTCCTGCCGCTGACAAGGCGTTGTAGGCGCAATTGAGGATCAGCTTCGCCCACAACGCGCCGCGGACGTTTTCGTCCATGATGGCCGCAATGCCGGCGGCGCGGAATGCCTGACCGACGCGCTCGGGCATGGCTGCGCGCTCGATGACCAATTCCCCACGGCCGTGATGCCGCACGTGGCCAGGGCCAGCCATCTCCGACGCGACATAGACCACAGCGGACGAGACTTTGAAACCGGGTAAGACCGCACGCAGTCGCTCAGCGTTGTCAACCCCGTTCTGAAGGCAGATGATCACGGTGCCCGGTGCAAGATGAGGGTGCATTTGCTGGCCGGCGCGCTCGGTGTCCGGGGACTTCACGGCGAGCAGAATCAGTTCGGCGTCGAGAACCCCAACGGGTTCCGTGGTCGCCTGGACCGCCACTTTGATATCGAAGTCCCGCGACTGAAGTCGAATGCCTCGCGCATTTATCGCTTGGACGTGTTCGGGGCGTCCGATCACGGTGACCTGATGGCCGGCCCTGGCCAACAACGCGCCGTAATAACAGCCGACCGCGCCTGCGCCATAGACGGCAACGTTCAGTGGCCGGTCCGTGGGCATGGTCAGACCGGATCCGCCAGCAGCTTGGAGATTGCCGCGATATGGGCAGCGCTGGGCTTCTCCGCCGGCATGTCGTCTTCTGCGGCGCTGGCGTTTTCATGAGCCTGGATGGCTGCGACCATGGCGTACTGATTTTCCCAGGACAGGGTTTTGCCTTCAGGGCACATGTCGCGCAGGGTCCCGAACCAGTAGTAGCCGTCTGCGCCACCAAACAAGCGGTCAATGCCGCCCGCATCGCCGGTCTTGAGACCTTGCGCGGAAAGTATGAGTTTGAGCTTGTGGTGGGAAAGGGAGTAATGCATGGGGTTCGATTTTTTCGGTTTGGCGGGTAGGTCGAGGACGGATTCTACGGACCGTCAGAATCCTCACCCCTCGGTGGCAAACCGCCTCAAACTGCGGAAGTAGCCATACTGGCTGAGTGGTTAATTTGCACGAAACTGGATATAAACAGACCGAAAAGAAACAATGTGACCGAGCAGTAAAAAAATAGTCTCATCAATTCCGGTCTTCAAAGTCGAATCAGAGGAAGCTTATGTACAACGATGTCTCGGGTCTTGCGCTGGGTGGTGGTCCGGGAGGGCGGCGGGTCGCTGTCGTCGGATCTGGCGTGGCGGGGCTTGGCGCGGCCCATGCCCTTCGCCACCGAGCCGATGTGACCCTTTTCGAGTCTGCGGAGTGGTTTGGTGGTCACGCGCATACGGTCGACGTGACATTGCGCGATCGCGACGGTGCGGAACAGACGTTTGGCGTTGACACCGGATTTCTGGTTTTGAATGAGCGGACCTATCCGCAACTCCTGGCGCTGTTTTCCGAGCTCGGGGTGGCTATTGCGCCTTCGGATATGTCGTTTTCGGTTCAGGCTCCCGGAGCGGGGCTTGGCGGCGG
Organism: Burkholderiaceae bacterium; assembly: GCA_016790575.1. GTDB lineage: Bacteria > Pseudomonadota > Gammaproteobacteria > Burkholderiales > Burkholderiaceae_C > JAEUOU01. The sequence continues at coordinate 37,577 of JAEUOU010000018.1, forward strand.
AACGCTGGAATGGAGCGGCTCAAACCTGCGGACATTGTTCGCCCAACCGAGCAATCTGATTCGACCGCGTTTCTGGGGCATGTTGCTTGAAATCGTCCGGTTCAACCGCCTGTGTACCCGTTTGGCGGCGGAGCGACTGGATGACGCGGCCTGCCAGGATATGGAGGAGCCGCTCGAACAGTTTCTGAACAGGAACGGCTTCTCCGCAGCGTTTCGCGATTGGTACCTGTTACCGATGCTGGGCTGCATCTGGAGCTGTCCGACCGATCAGATGTTGCGGTTTCCGGTCGTGACGATGGTCCGCTTCTGTCACAACCATGGTTTGATTCAGATCGAAAATCGTCCCCAGTGGTATACGGTGCCTGGCGGCTCGCGCAACTATGTTGAACGGCTGATTGCGCGTTTGGGTGACGTGAGGCTGAGAACGCCGGTACGCCGGATTCTGCGGACGCCGGGCTCGGTGACCCTTGTCACGGACCAAGGCGCGGAACGCTTCGATGCCGTCGTGCTGGCCTGTCACACCGACCAGGCACTTCGTTTGCTGGGCGCGGGCGCAACCGAATCTGAACGCTCCGTGCTTGGAGCGATCCGTTATCAGCCGAACCGGGCGGTGCTGCACACCGACGCTTCGGTCATGCCGAAATCTGGCAAGGCCTGGGCGGCGTGGAACTATGTCCGTGCCAGCGATCGTGAACAGGAGGCATCCAGGGTTAGCCTCCACTACTGGATCAACCGGCTACAGCCACTGCCGGTGGAGCAGCCGGTGATCGTTTCGCTCAACCCGCTGGAATCGATCGATCCTTCCCTGGTATTGGGGGAATGGACCTATGACCATCCTGTGTTTGACCTTGGGGCGATCCGGGCGCAAGCGCAGATCGAGGCAATTCAGGGTACTGAACAAACCTGGTATGCCGGGGCCTGGTGCGGCTACGGATTTCACGAGGATGGTCTCAAGAGCGGACAACAGGTGGCCGGGCAGATGGCGAACCATCCCGGTCTGGCCCGCCATTTCCGCGGTTCCGCAAAGGCGGTGGCGGGAGAGGCGTGATGAGCCCGGCACGCCTTTCTCCGCCGTCCAGCGACGGTGTAGCAGGAATCGCCTTTGGCGAGGTCCGTCACTCGCGCGCCGAACCTCAGCCCAACGCATTCAACTACCCGGTTTTCTTCCTGTGGTTGCCCATGCGATCCTTGCGAGACACCGCCTCGCCCGTCTTGCACCGCAATCGTGGTGGAGCCCTCAGTTTCCATGACCGCGACCATGGCGACGGACGGGACGACTCCCTTCAATGGCTTGACGAAGTTCTGGCCCGCCATGGTGTGGATGACGTCACTGGTGAAGTATGGCTCCTGACCTTTCCGCGAGTCCTTGGTTTTGTCTTCAAGCCGGTCAGTTTCTGGTTCTGTCATCGTCGGGACGGACGCCTGCGCGCGGTGCTTGCTGAAGTCAACAATACCTTCGGGGAGCGTCACTTCTACCTCCTGGACGCGCCCCGGTACGGCGTTGACTGTGAAGCAGAAAAGGCATTTCACGTCTCGCCGTTCTGCCCGGTTCAGGGCAGGTACCGCTTTCGATTTATGGCGACCGCCGGCGGTTCAGGTCCGGCGTCGCCGCCGCGGGTTGTCGCGCGCATCGAATATTTCACTGATGCTGCCCAGGAAAGCCCTGTGCTGACCACGAGCATCAGCGGCGCCGTCAGTGCGTTGAATCCGGCGACGCGGTGGCGAGCCATCCTTGGTTACCCCGCCATGACCGCGCTGGTGGTGGCTCGGATCCACTGGCAGGCGCTGAAGCTGTGGCTGAAGCGCCTCCCCTTCTACCGACAGCCCCCGGCTCCGCCGCGACAGGTGACCCTGGTCGCTGGCAAATCGAACTGAAAAGGAAACGATAGCGATGAATAGCAGCAGCTTGCCGGCCCGCAGTGCCAACGACGTATCCGCCAGAAACGTACCGGCGGTCGCACGACCTGCCCTCAGGTGTCTTCAAACCATCGAACACGGAAGCCTTTCACTGACACTTCCCGACGGTTCCGTCAGTCGATTCGGGGTGGAGGGTGGCGCCCACGCCAACCTTCGCTTGAACAACTGGCGGCTCTTCGCCGAAGTGCTCAAGTCCGGCGATATCGGAATGGCGGAATCGTTCTTTCGGGGCGATTGGTCGACGCCGGACCTGGCGCAACTGCTCACTTTGCTATTACGTAATCGTGTTCATCTGGAGTCGCTGATCCACGGCAGCTGGTGGGGCGGACTGATCTACCGCCTGCGTCATCGGTTCAACCGCAACAGCCGCGCAAACAGCCGCAAGAATATTCACGCGCATTACGACCTGGGCAACGCTTTTTACGCGCTCTGGCTCGACCCAACGCACAACTATTCTTCGGCCTGGTTCGAATCCCCGGATTTGAACATGGAGGCGGCGCAACATGCCAAGGTGCGGCGGGCGCTGGCGATGGCTGGGGTTCGGGCTGGTGATCGGGTGCTGGAGATTGGCTGCGGTTGGGGCGCACTGGCCGAGAAGGCAGCTCTCGAGTTCGAAGCCAACGTGGTTGGGGTGACTCTGTCGACCGAACAGCTGGCGTACGCGCGAGAGAGGCTTGACCGGCTTGGGGCAGGGAACCGCGCGGACCTTCGATTGCAGGACTATCGCGACATCGCCGATGAGCCGTTCGATGCAATCTGTTCCATCGAGATGGTGGAAGCCGTCGGGCACGAGTACTGGCCGACCTACTTCGAACAGGTGAGCCGCCTGCTCAAACCGGGGGGGCGAGCCTGCATTCAGAGCATCGTGATCGCCGATGAGCATTTCGCGCGCTATTTGTCCGGTACGGACTTTATCCAGCAATACATTTTCCCCGGTGGTTGTCTGCCGAGCCCTTCCGCCTTCCGTGCGAATGCCGCAAGAGCCGGTCTTGAGGTCGTTGACGAGCTGTGTTTCGGCAAGGACTACGCTCACACGCTGCGATGGTGGCGCGAGCGATTCATGCAAAGAAAAGACGAGGTGCTGTCTTTAGGATTCGACGCGCGGTTTCTGCGGATCTGGGAGTTCTACCTGGCGTATTGTGAAGCCGCTTTTCTGGACGGCAGCACCGATGTCGTGCAGTTCACCTTGCGCAAGCCGGGGTGAATCATGCGCTGCATATCTTTTTTCCGTACCTTGTTCTTGTCAGCCGTGATTCTCCTTTGCGCGGGGGCGGCCGTCGCAGCAGAACCGGGCGATGCCGCAGCCGCGCTTCGCGACAAGACCGCCACCGGCTCGGGCACGCTTCGGTTCCTGGGCGTACCGATCTACGACGCGATCCTGTTCTCCTCAAGCGGCGCTGACCTTCGGCGATTTGAAGCCCATCCACTTGCGCTTGAACTGACCTACCGCCGTGCGCTCAAAGGTGCTGCCATCGCTGAGCGGTCGCTGAAAGAAATGGCAGACCAAGGTCCGATTGATCCGCCACGAGCGACACGTTGGCTTGCGCAAATGACGGCCGCATTTCCTGATGTCAACCCGGGCGATCGGTTGCTGGGAACCCATCACCCGGTCACGGGAGCGCGGTTCTATTTCAACGGGCGCCTGAAAGCCTCGATCGACGACGCTGAGTTCTCCCGGCGCTTCTTTGCTATCTGGCTGTCGCCCCAAACATCGCAGCCGGGCCTGCGGGACGCGTTGCTCTCAGGTCCTCGTCCGGTCATTGGAGCGCGGTAATGCACATACCCGGGAATCCAGCGGCTCTGTTCGTCGGATCTGGCGGGTGGAGACACGGCATTGCCTATGGATTCCTTGGATTGCCCTTGGCTTTCGTCGCCTTGCCCTTGTACGTGCTCTTGCCAAACCACTACGCCCGCGCGTTCGGCGCGCCATTGGCGGCACTCGGGATGGTTCTGCTGCTCGCGCGGCTTTTTGATGCAGTACTCGATCCTTTGATTGGCCGCTGGTGCGATCGCTTGGCTGCCCGCTCGTCGGGGGCGCTTCTGGCTGTCGCTGGGGGTAGCGGATTGATCCTCGTGGGGGGATTTGGCGCCCTGTTTTTTCCGCCGCTGTCCGTGGTGACTGCCGGCACGGGCGCTATTCTGATGTGGGCGGGGGTATCGCTTGTGTTCACGTACACGGCGTACAGTGTGGTTGCGGTGGCCCATCAGGCATGGGGAGCGCGCTTGGGCGGAACGGAGACTCAGCGCAGCCGCGTGGTCGCATGGCGGGAGGGGGCGGCGGTTGTGGGTGTTTTGCTTGCTGCCGTTTTGCCGTCCGTTGCCGGACTGGCGCCAACTGTTGGGGTATTCGCCCTGTTACTTGCCGTCGGCTGGGTCTGTTGGGCACGCAGCGTTTCACCTCCGCTCGGGCAGACCGCGCTGACGAACGCGACATTCTCCCCGTGGGGCCAGGGGCCTTTCCGACGACTGATGGCGGTTTTCCTCATCAACGGCATTGCCAGTGCGATCCCCGCCACGCTGGTGCTGTTTTTCGTTCAGGATCGACTTCAGGCATCCCCGCAACTGGAGCCGCTATTCCTGTTGACCTATTTCGCGTGTGCTGCGATGTCGATACCCGCTTGGACGTGGAGTGTCGCCCGGTTTGGTCTCGCTCGCAGCTGGCGAGCCGGAATGTTGCTTTCGGTTGGTGTATTTGTGTGGGCGGCGACTCTGGGAGCTGGGGACCTTCTGCCATTTTTTGTTGTCTGCGCCCTGTCCGGGTTTGCGGTAGGTGCCGATCTGACCATGCCAAGTGCTCTGCTCGCCGGCATTGTTGACGACTGCGGTGAACGCGGCAAGCGTGAAGGCGCGTTCTTCGGATGGTGGAACTTTGCTGCCAAGCTGAATCTGGCGCTGGCGGCCGGATTGGCGTTGCCCATGCTCGCGTGGTTTGGCTATACCCCGGGCGATCGCGCGCCAGAGGGGCTGGTCGCATTGACGTTTGCCTATTGCGTGCTGCCCTGCGCGCTCAAGTTGCTGGCCGCTGCGGCGCTGCAGTTTGCAATCATCACGCCTGCTGGTCGCAGGTCCCTTACCAACGAGGTTTCGCAATGAGAAGAAGAACGGTAGTGACGGCTGCCCTGGTGTCCGGGGCGGGGATGTTGGCCGGCTGCGCTGGTCCCGAGATTGTGAACTACGCCAACGAGCGCCCCGAACTTGACCTGCGTCGCTACTTCAACGGGGTGGTCGATGGGTACGGCGTATTCACCGACCGCGGCGGAAAGGTGGTTCGCCGTTTCACGGTAGTGATGAATTGTTCATGGCAAGGTGAATCCGGCGTTCTGGACGAGGACTTCACCTACTCGGACGGTGAGCGCCAGAAGCGGATCTGGCGTCTGCGCCACCTCGGCGATGGGCGATACGTCGGCACGGCGGACGACGTGAAAGGCGAAGCAAGAGGCCAGACCCAGGGCAACGCGTTCCGGTGGAACTACACCTTGATGTTGCCGCTCGATAAGTCGGTCATCGAAGTGCAGTTCGACGACTGGATGTACCTCATGGACGACCGCGTCATGCTGAACCGCGCAGAGATGAGCAAGCTGGGGTTTCGTCTCGGCGAAGTCACCTTGGCCTTTGTCCGTCGGTCGGGACGCTGACCATGGCCCATTCCCCGCTGGCTGTCCAGAGGGCGGCCCCTCTGCCCGAAAGAGTCCCCGTGGTCCCCGGCTTCTTTGGCGCGGCGAATCCCCGCTTGTTGCATTGGAAAGGGTTGCGGGTCTGGCTGATCGGTGCATCCACGGGCATTGGTGCCGCCACCGCGAGAGCCTTGCACGACCGGGGGGCGACGGTGTTTGTCTCATCCAGAAGCCAAACCGCTCTGGATGAACTGGTGCGCGGCATGGCGAATGCCCGTGCCTGCCCCCTTGACGCGACGGACGAGCGTGAAGTGACGCGCGCCGCGCGGATGATTGCCGCGGAGGGCACGTTGGATCTGGTTCTCTATTGCGCCGGACACTACAAACCGATGCGGGCCGTGTCGATGGACCTGGAAGAAATGCGCCGTCATCTTGATGTCAATTACATCGGCGCTCTGAACGTGTGCTCTGCGGTCGTCCCGCAATTGCTCACTCAAGGTCATGGCCATTTGAGTCTGGTTTCCAGTGTGGCGGGCTTTCACGGACTTCCGAACGGGCTGGCCTATGGCCCTACCAAGGCGGCGCTGACGCACCTGGCCGAAACCCTGCACCTCGATCTGTCGGAACACGGCGTGGGCGTGAGCGTCATTCACCCCGGCTTCGTGCAGACCCCCCTGACCGCCGGAAACGACTTCACCATGCCCGCTCTGATCACGCCCGAAGCAGCGGCCGAAGCCATGATTGAAGGCTGGGCCGCGGGACGTTTCGACATTCATTTCCCACGTCGGTTTACGCTGTGGGTAAAAATGCTTCGGTTGCTGCCCTACCGCGTCAGCTTTCCTTTGATTCATCGCGCTACCGGACTGTGAATACCCTGTCGATCAGCGTCGAGCGCGTTGTCGCCTTTTTCGAAAGCCTCACTCCGGCGTCGTTGAGTGATATTGCTCGGATATATGCCGACGATGCACGATTCAAGGACCCGTTCAACGACGTGCAAGGCGTCGGGGCGATTCGTGCGGTGTTCGAGCACATGTTCCGGACGCTGGATGAGCCGCGATTTGTCGTGACAAGGCGGGTTCTGGACGGTCGCCAGTGTTTCCTCGTCTGGGAGTTCCACTTTCGATTCCGCAGCGATCGCGCGGGGCTTTCTCAGGTCATCCATGGCGGCTCCTACCTGCAGTTGGGTGAAGACGGACGCATTGAAATGCACCGCGACTACTGGGATGCGGCCGAAGAGCTCTACGAGAAGATCCCGGTTCTCGGAGCGCTCATGCGCTGGCTGCGCCGGCGAGCCGCCGGGTAGCCAATCGACTGTCCTGCGAGGTCACAGCGCCGAGAGGACTTCTTCGGGCGTTGCCGGTGCATTCATGGCTTGCGCCTGACCGCCCGCCTGTGCGACCGCGTCCCGGATGGCTTCGTACACACTGATGGCGAGCATGAAGGGCGGTTCCCCCACCGCTTTGCTGCCAAAGACGTTGTCTTCCGGGTTTGGCTCAGGCCACAGGGAAACCGTGAAATGCTCCGGAACATCCCCGGTCGCCGGAATCTTGTAGGTGCTGGGCGCGTGCGTCCGCAGCATCCCCTTGCTGTCCCACACCAATTGCTCGGTCGTTAGCCAACCCATACCCTGCACAAAACCGCCTTCAATTTGCCCGATATCGATGGCCGGGTTAATGCTGCGCCCGACGTCGTGCAGGATGTCGACCTTTAGCACCCGGTTTTCACCGGTCAGTGTATCGATTGCGACCTCGGTTACCGCGGCACCGTAGGCGAAATAGTAAAACGGCCGCCCGAGCATCGTTACCTTGTCATAGTGGATCTTTGGCGTGCGGTAGAAACCGTCACTCCACAGCTGAATGCGGTTGGCGTAGGCGGCGCGAACCACGTCCTCCCATGCGCGTGTGGTCTTGTCCGTGACGACCTGACCAGCCTCGAAGCGAACGGCCCCGGCACCGCAGCCGTCCATTCCCGCGACAAACGCGGCTAGGTTCTGGCGTATCTGTCGGGCGGCGTACTGGGCCGCGCGTCCGTTGAGATCGGTGCCGCTGCTCGCCGCAGTTGCGCTGGCATTGGGCACCTTGCTCGTGTCGGCAGCCGTCGACAGAACCCTGTTGAAAGGCACGCCCAGTTCATCGGCCACGATCGCGGCCACCTTGGTATTGAGGCCTTGGCCCATCTCGGTGCCGCCGTGATTGACCTGAACGCTGCCGTCCGTGTAGACATGGACCAACGCGCCCGCCTGATTGAACAGGGTCGCGGTGAAGCTGATGCCGAACTTCACCGGAGTGAGTGCGATCCCGCGCTTGATGACCGGGCTGGAGGCATTCCACCGGGCAATCTGCCCCACACGCTCCCGATAGTTTGCGCTGCGCTCCAGACGGGTCATCAGGGGGCGGAGGATGTTGTCTTCGACCCGCATCTGGTAGTGGGTGGTATCCCGGCGGCGTACCGGCCCGACGAGACTTTCCGGTGCAATGATTTCATCGCTGTACAGATTGACCATGCGGACATCCAGCGGATCAAGACCCAGATGGCGGGCAATGTCTCCCATGATGCGCTCGATCACGATTACCCCCTGAGGGCCGCCAAAACCTCGGAATGCGGTGTGGCTCTGGGTGTTGGTCTTGCACCGATACGAGTGAATGACAACGTCTTCCAGGAAGTACGCGTTGTCGCTATGAAATACGGCGCGGTCGGCCACCGGTCCGGAAAGGTCGGCACTGAATCCACAACTGGCCAGCATCTCCAGATCGAGTCCGCACAGGCGACCACGTTCGTCGAAGCCGACTTTGTAGCGGTAGGCAAAAGGATGGCGTTTGCCGGTAATCAGGAAGTCGTCATCGCGGTCCAGTCGCAGCTTCACCGGGCGCTGCAGCTTCTTGGCTGCAATGGCGGCCCAGACCGCCAGATGACCGGCCTGGGTTTCCTTCCCGCCGAAACCCCCGCCCATACGACGACAGGAAACGGTCACCGCGTGGTTGGCCAGACCCAGCGCATGTGAGACCCAGTGCTGCACCTCGCCGGGATGCTGGGTGCTGCTGCAGACCAACCATTGGTTCTGCTCCTGGGGGATCACATAGGCAATCTGTCCTTCTAGGTAAAAGTGCTCCTGCCCGCCGAGTTCGAACGCCCCGGCAAGCCGGTTTGGCGCGCGTCGCAAAGCGCCCGCCGCATCGCCACGGGCGACATGCACCGGCGGCAGCACATAGCTCTTTTTCGCATGCGCCTCCTGGGGGGAGAGGATCGGCTCCAGTGGCTCGATATTCCATTTCACCAGGCGGGCGGCTCGGCGCGCGGTCATGGCATCGTTGGCCACGATCAGTCCGCCCACCTGACCGAGAAATTGCACCGTTCCCACAGCAAAAACCGGTTCGTCGTGAGCAAAGGCGGCAAGTGTCTGCTCGCCCGGGATGTCCTCAGGTCCGATGAAAGCCCACACCCCCGGCATATTCAGTGCTGCCGTGGCGTCGATACCCTTGAGCACGCCATGGGCCACGGGAGAGCACACAGGCGCAGCGTGCAAGGTACCCTGCACCTCGTCAATGTCGTCGATGTAGGCGGCAGCGCCAGCCACCTGGGCACATGCGCTTTCGTGAAATCTGGAGTTCCCACACTCCACCGCAGACGCGGGCAGGCGCCCCCCAGGCGGACTGTCGCCCCCTTGGGGCAGTCCGGCATTCGGGCCAGTTCCGCTTGTCACGGGCTGGAATTCGGGGGCATTCATGCGGATACCTCCAGCGGGTTTTCGAGGTTGATGTCGGTCAGGCCCTCACTTTCCAGCCAGAAGCGGCGCAGCAGGTTGCCCAGCACCGTTTGCCGGTAAGCCGCGCTGGCCCGCATGTCCGAGATCGGCTGGAACTCATTGCGCAGCCTGGCGATGGCGTTCATCACTGTGGTTTCGTTCCAGGGCTGGCCGACAAGGGCTGTCTCGGTGCCGGCAGCCCGGACCGGCACGGCCGCAACGCCACCGACGCCAATGGAGGCCCCACGCACCACCCCGTTGGTCACGGTCAGGTTGATGGCCAGGCAGATGGCAGAAATGTCATCGTCGAACCGTTTGCTGACCTTGTAGACGCGAGACATTTCCCCGGGGATGGGCTTTGGCACCTTGATCCAGCACAATAGCTCGTCGGAATGCATGACATTGGTGCGGTAGCCGGTGTAGAGGTCTTCCAGCCGCAGCTCGCGGTGCGCGACCTCGCCCTTGGTGCGTCCCTTTTTCCACCGCATCAGGACGACACTGGCCCCAAGCGCGATGAGCAGGGGCATGGAATCGCCGATGGGCGAACCGTTGGCCACATTGCCTCCCAGGGTGCCCGAATTGCGTACCGGCAGACCGGCAAAACGCTCGGCAAAGCGCCGCAGATGGGGGCGGATCTGCACGAGCGCATCAAAGGCGTCGATCAGCGTCACCGCGGCGCCGATGGCGACATGGTGCGGGTAGTTCTCGACACGCAGCAACTCCCGCGTGGCGGTGACGTCCAGCACCGAGGCAAAACGCTTGTGTTGCTTGGTAACCCACAGGCCGACATCCGTGGTGCCGGCGACAACCTGGGCTCTGGGGTCGTTGGCGCGGGCCTGCAGCAGGGCTTTCAGGCGGGTCGGGCGCTGGTATGTGGTGCGGGACGCGGACCGGGGGCGCAGATCAAGAAGCGCCGCCACGGTGGCTTTGGCGTTCACTGCACACCCAGTGGGCAAGGGCAGGGCGCCCATCTGTTGCGCTGCCTCCAGGATGGGCCGGTATCCGGTGCAGCGACAGAGATTGCCAGAAAGATCGGCTTGAGCCTGCGCGCGGGTGATGCCTTGACCACCGCGTGAATTCACATACATGCCGAAAAGGCTCATGACAAACCCGGGCGTGCAGAAGCCGCATTGGCTCCCGTGGCACCGGACCAAGGCTTCCTGAACCGGGTGCAGTTCGCCGCCAGGCGACACAATGTCCTCTGCGGTATAGACGGCCATGCCGTCGACCGAGTGCGCGAGCCGGATACAGCTGTTGATGGCTTTGTGGCGCAACTCGCCGTCCACCACTTCGCCCAGCACCACGGTGCAGGCGCCGCAGTCGCCCTCGCCGCAGCCTTCCTTGACTGCAGTGCAGCGCAAGTCTTCGCGTAGCAATTCCAGCAGGGTCCGGTCGGGTGGTACATTGTCCAGGCGCACCGGCTGGCCGCGACGAAGAATCCGAATGGGTTTGACCTTGTCCATGAAAGCAGTCCTCTTGCGCGAGGGTAGGGCGGCCGTGGTGGCCGGGCATTCCGATCCTGTTATGGACTTCATTCTGACGAACGTATGCGCGATCAGACACTCTTCGACAAGATTGATCTCCATCTGATCAGGGTCTTGCATACCGTGTTAACCGAGCGAAGCGTGTCACGTGCGGCGATCCGGCTGGGGATGTACCAGCCGGCGGTCAGCGCGTCGCTCAAACGTCTGCGTGACCTGGCGGGCGATCCCCTGCTGGTGCGGTCGGGCTCCGCGATGGTGCCTACCGATGCCGGCCTGCAGATGATCGAGCCCGCCGCCAGCATCCTGCGCGCCGCCGAGTCGCTATTCTCTGACGCACGTGGCTTTGAACCCACCACGGCACGGCACACATTTCGCATCGCTGCCAGCGACTACCTCGACCCCCTGTTCCTGCCGCGCCTGGTCGCACAGATCAAGGCGCAGGCGCCACATTGCCCGATCGAAATCCATCCCCTCTCCGCTGAGAGCGACTATCGCACCCGTCTGGCCCAAGGCGAGGTCGACGTCGTGATAGGCAATTGGCCGACGCCGCCGGATCACCTGCATCTCGGGCGCCTTTTCGGGGATGAAGTGGTTTGCCTGGTTGCGCAGGACCACCCGGCTGTGCGACGTGGCTGGGATAGTCAGGCCTGGCTGGAGGCGGAACATATCGCGCCGACCCCAACCCACCCGGGTGCGCGGGGCGTGATCGACGACCACCTCGATTCGCTGGGCTTGCAACGAAACATCACTGCCCGGTGTCCGCATTTCGGCCTGATTCCCAGCATGGTGGCATCAAGTTTGCTTGTTTTGACGACAGGTCGGCAGTACTGTGAGCGGTACGTCGATCGTCTCCCGGTCAAGATACTGCCCTGTCCGATTGCCTTTCCGCGCCTGATGTACTACCAGCTCTGGCATGAACGTACCCATGCGTCGCGACCGGCGCGCTGGTTGCGCGACCGGGTGAAGGCAGTTGCCGCTGAACTTCGAAAAGAATAGCAAAAAAAGACCTTTTTATGCTGGGTATTGACCAAAAAGACTTCACAAACAGGGTGGCGCGCCATGGGTGAGCTCCGATTGCTTCTCAGCGGCATCACCAAACGGTATCCCGGCGTGGTGGCCAACAGCGGTGTTGCCCTGAGCGTGCGGGCCGGCGAGATTCACGCGGTTCTGGGGGAGAACGGCGCGGGCAAGTCCACGCTGATGAAGATCATTTACGGCAGCGTCAAGCCCGACGAAGGGCAGATGCGGTTTGATGGCCGCGAAGTGGTGATCCGCAATCCGCAGGAGGCGCGTGCCTTGGGTATCGCGATGGTGTTCCAGCATTTCAGCCTGTTCGATACCTTGACGGTGGCGGAAAACGTCTGGCTGGGGCTGGACAAGCAGCTCAGTCTGTCCCAGGTCAGTGAGCGGATCAGCCTGAAAGCGGCGGAGTACGGTCTGGATCTGGACCCGGCGCGTCCGGTTCATACCTTGAGCGTCGGGGAGATGCAGCGAGTCGAGATCATTCGCGCACTGCTGACCGATCCGCGGCTGCTGATTCTGGACGAGCCCACCTCCGTGCTGACACCCCAGGCGGTGGACAAGCTTTTTGTCGTGCTGCGCAAGCTCGCGTCCGAGGGGTGCAGCATCCTGTACATCAGCCACAAGTTGCACGAAATCCGCGAACTGTGCACCGCCTGCACCGTGCTGCGCGGTGGCAAGGTCACCGGGGTGACCGACCCGCGCCAGGAATCCAATGCCAGCCTGAGCCGACTGATGATCGGCGCCGAGCCGCCCGCGCTGGAGCGGGTGGCACCGCAGACGGGGGGCGTCATGCTCGAAGTGCGCAACCTGTCGCTGGCGCGCGAGGACCATTTTGGTGTGGACTTGCACAACATCGACCTGGCGGTACGCACCGGGGAGGTGGTCGGTGTTGCCGGTGTTTCGGGCAACGGGCAACGGGAAATGCTGTATGCCCTGTCGGGTGAAGACACCCGCGCATCGGCCGAGATGGTGTGGCTGGATGGGCGCCCGGTGGGCGCCCTCGGTCCCCGTCCGCGCCGGGCGCTGGGTCTTCATTTTGTGCCGGAAGAGCGACTGGGACGCGGTGCGGTTCCGGCGCTCAGTCTCGCGCAGAACTTGCTGTTGACCCGCGATGATGCGGTCGGTGCCGGGGGCTGGATTCGGCTGGGCGACTTGCGACGGCAAGCCGAGGAATTGATCAGTCGGTTCAATGTCAAGGCCAACGGGCCGGATGCGTCGGCGCGCTCACTGTCCGGTGGCAATTTGCAGAAATTCATTGTCGGTCGGGAGATCGATGCGCAGCCGAAACTGTTGATCGTCTCGCAGCCGACCTGGGGTGTCGACGTCGGTGCGGCGGCCCAGATCCGGGGCGCGATCCTGGCGTTGCGCGACGCCGGCTGTGCGGTGCTGGTCTTCAGCGAAGAGCTGGACGAGCTGTTCGAAATCAGCGATCGACTGCATGTCATGGCGCATGGCCGGCTTTCGCCTTCACTGGACCGGGCCGAGGCGACCGTGAGCCAGATCGGCGAATGGATGAGTGGGCTGTGGAGTCCGGCGGTGCAGGCGCACCTGGCCGATGTGGAGCACAGCAGTAAAGAGGTCGCGCATGATCCGGCTTGAACCGCGGCCCCAATCGTCTGCGCTTTGGAGTTACGGCTCGCCGATCCTGGCGCTGGTCATCACCGTGCTGATCGGTCTGGCCCTGTTCACGTTGCTGGGCAAGGATCCGGTCAAGGGTCTGCTGGTCTTTTTCTGGGAACCCATCAGAACACCTTACGCCGTGGGCGAGCTGATGGTCAAAGCCACGCCCCTGCTGGTGATTGCGCTCGGCCTGGCGGTGTGTTTCCGCTCCAACGTCTGGAACATCGGGGCCGAGGGGCAGTTTGTGCTCGGCGCCATTGCGGGCGGTGGTGTGGCACTGCTGGCGGGCAAGGACACCGGCGCCTGGATCGTGCCGGCCGTCTTGGTGGCCGGGGTGCTGGGGGGCATGGCCTGGGCGGGGCTTACCGCGCTGCTGCGCGACCGCTTCAACGCCAATGAAATCCTGGTGAGCCTGATGCTGGTCTATGTCGCGATCCAACTGCTCAATTATCTGGTCTACGGGCCGTGGAAAGACCCGGGCGGATACAACTTTCCCCAGTCGAAAACCTTTGAATCCGTCACCAAGATTCCCCGGCTGATGGAGGGATCGCGAGTTCACGTCGGACTGATTCTGGCCCTCGCCGGCGCAGCGGCATTGTGGATTTACCTGTTTCGCACCCGGGCTGGATTCGCGCAGCAGGTGGGTGGCCTGGCGCCGGCCGCCGCCCGCTATGCCGGTTTTTCCTCCCGCAAGGCGCTGTGGCTGGCGCTGCTGGTCTCGGGCGGCGCCGCCGGTCTGGCCGGCGCTCTCGAGGTGGCTGGTCCGATCGGCCAGCTGACACCGTATGTGCCCGCAGGCTACGGCTTTGCCGCGATCATTGTTGCCTTTGTCGGGCGCCTGCACCCGGTGGGCATGGTGTTTTCGGCGATCCTGATGAGTATGTTCTACATCGGCGGCGAGCTGGCGCAGTCGCGCCTGGGTCTGCCCAAATCGATCACCGGAGTTTTCCAGGGGCTGTTGCTGTTTGCCCTGCTCGCCTGTGACACCCTGATCGCCTACCGAATCCGGTGGAAGAAAGGAGCACGCTGATGGACGCCTATGCGTTGCTGATTGCGGCAACACTCAATGCCGGGACCGTTCTGGCACTGGCGGCGCTCGGCCTGCTGATCAACGAGAAAGCCGGCATCGTCAACCTCGGCGCCGAAGGCATGATGTTGTGTGCCGCGATCGCCGGTTTTGCGGCGGTGGTTCATACGGGCAGTGACTGGGCCGGATTCGCTGCGGGGATCGGCGCCGGGGCCTTGCTGGCCGCGGTGTTTGGTGTGCTGGTGATCTGGCTCAACACCAACCAGTACGCCACCGGCCTGGCCTTGAGCCTGTTCGGGCTCGGCTTCTCGGCCTTTGCCGGTATTGCCTATGTGCAGGAAAAGCTGCCGGAGCGAGCCCAGTTCGTCCTGCCCGTGCTGGGTGATTTGCCGCTGATTGGCCCGGCGCTTTTTCGCCACCATCCGCTGGTCTATGGGGCCATGGCGCTGGTTGCCGGCCTGATCTGGTTCCTGTACCGCTCGCGTGCCGGCCTGGTGCTGCGGGCCGTGGGCGAGTCACCCGAGTCTGCGCACGCCCTGGGCTACCCGGTTCGCCTCATCCGATGGCTGGCGGTTGTGGCCGGGGGCGGCCTGTGTGGCCTGGCGGGCGCTTACATCTCGGTTGTCTACACCCCGTTGTGGGTGGAGGGCATGGTGGCCGGCAAAGGCTGGATCGCGTTGGCGCTGACCACCTTCGCCACGTGGCGGCCGGCGCGTGTGCTGCTGGGCGCCTACCTGTTCGGCGGGGTCACCATGTTGCAGTTTCACCTGCAGGGCATCGGCGTCGAAGTGCCCAGCCAGTTCCTGACCATGCTGCCCTATCTGGCCACCATCGTGGTACTCGCACTGATTTCCCGCAACCCCACGTGGATCAGGGTCAACATGCCGGCCTCGTTGGGTAAACCGTTCTTCCCCGGCTCATAATGGCCATTTTTTCAACCTTGACTCTTCAGGAACATCCATGACTGATCTTCGCAAGCGCTCCCTGCTCAAGGCGGCGGCATTTACGGCCATTGCCGCGGCCGCCCTCGCCGGCTGTGGCAAAAAAGAAGAAGCCAAACCCGCTGCTGCGCCGGCGGCTGCTCCTGCTTCGGCTCCGGCCAAGCCTGAGCCGCTGAAGATTGCCTTCGCCTACGTCGGACCGGTCGGTGATGGCGGCTGGACGTTCGCGCACGACAACGGTCGCAAGGCGATCGAGAAAGAATTCGGTGACAAGGTCGTCACCAGCTTCGTCGAGAAAGTGCCCGAAAGCGCCGACGCCGAGCGCGTGATCCGCGACATGGCCGCGCAAGGCAACAAGCTGATCTTCGGCACTACCTTCGGCTATATGGAACCCATGCTCAAGGTTGCGGCCGACAACAAGGGGATCAAGTTCGAACATGCCACCGGCTACAAGACGGCCGAGAACATGCGCACGTACGACAGCCGCACGTATGAGGGCGCGTACATGGCCGGTGTCATCGCCGGCAAGATGACCAAGTCCAACACGCTGGGGGTCGTCGGCTCGATTCCGATTCCCGAGGTCATCCGCAACATCAACAGCTTCACGCTGGGTGCGCAATCGGTCAACCCCAAGATCAAGACCAAGGTGGTCTGGGTGGGCGAATGGTTCAATCCGCCCAAGGAAACCGAGGCCGCCACTGCGCTGATCAACGGTGGCGCCGACGTGCTGATGCAGAACACCGATTCCTCGGCCGTCTTGCAGACCGCCGAGAAGATGGGCAAGCGTGCCTTCGGCTGGGACAGCGACATGACCGCCTACGGTCCCAAGGCGCACCTGGGATCGGCGATCATCAACTGGGGTCCGTACTACATCAAGGCCACGCGCGAGGCGCTCGAAGGCAAGTGGACCACCGGCCAGAGCTGGTGGGGCGTCAAGGAAGGTGCGATTGACATGGTGTCCGTTGCGGCCGACGTGCCCGAAGACACCAAGAAGCGCGTCGATGAAATTCGTGCTGGTCTGAAGGACGGCAGTTTTGTCATCTGGAAAGGTCCGATCGTCGGTCAGGATGGCAAGGAAGTGCTGGCCAAAGACGCCGTAGCCGACGACAAATTCCTCGGTGGTGTCAATTTCTACGTCAAGGGCGTGGAAGGCAAGATCCCCGGTGGTGATAAAAAGTGATCATCCGATGAGCTGAAGCTAGGGCCGCCTTCGGGCGGCCTTTTTTCTGGAGTTCCACCATGTTCAAAGTCCACCCCGTTGCGTCCGACCGGCTACCCCAACTGCTGCGCGCCATGCCCAAGGCCGAGCTGCACATCCATATCGAGGGCTCGCTGGAGCCGGAGATGATCTTCGCGCTGGCGCAGCGTAACGGTGTGGCGCTGCCCTACGCCAGCGTGGAGGCCTTGCGCGCGGCCTACGCCTTCACGGACCTGCAGAGCTTTCTCGACATCTACTACGCCGGCGCCAGCGTGCTGCTGAAGGAGCAGGACTTCTACGACATGGCCTGGGCCTATTTCGAGAAAGCCAAGGCCGACAACGTGGTGCGTGCCGAGCTCTTCTTCGACCCGCAGACCCACACAGCGCGGGGTGTGTCGATGGAAACGGTGATCACCGGCCTGCGCCGCGCCTGCACCGATGCCGGCACCAAGCTGGGCATCAGCGCCGACCTGATCCTGTGCTTCCTGCGCCACCTCAGCGAAGACGACGCGTTCGCCACGCTGGAGCAGGCGCTGCCGTTTCGCGACCGCTTCATCGGCGTTGGCCTCGATTCCAGCGAGGTCGGCCATCCGCCCGAGAAGTTCACCCGAGTGTTCGGGCGCTGCCGCGAACTCGGACTGCACCTCGTCGCCCATGCGGGCGAGGAAGGGCCGCCGGCCTACATCTGGAGCGCGCTGGACCTGCTCAAAGTTCAGCGCATCGACCACGGCGTGCAAAGTGCCCGAGACCCGGCGCTGATGGCGCGCCTGGCGAAAGAGCGCATCCCGCTGACGGTGTGTCCGCTGTCGAACCAGAAGTTGTGTGTGTTTCCCGACCTGAAAGACCACAACCTGCGTCAGTTGCTGGATGCCGGCCTGTGCGTCACCATCAACTCCGATGATCCGGCCTATTTCGGTGGTTATATCAATGACAACTTCCTGCAGACCTTCGCGGCCCTGCATCTGAGCACCCAGGACGCCTGGACACTGGCCCACAACAGCCTGCAGGCCAGTTTTGCGCCGGAAAGCGAACAGCGCCGCTGGGTTCACGCCCTCAAAGAGACGTTTGAGCGTTTCGTCGAGCACGACTGACCATGGAAACAGACCACCTTGCCGGGCAGTCGCTGACCACCCGCCGTGTGCTTCTGGGCGCGTTGCTGGTGGTCGGCGTCGCGCTCGCCTGGGTGCTGCAGCCTTTTCTGGGGGCGATTCTCTGGGGTGTGATTCTGGGGCTGTTGTTCGCGCCGGTGTTCCAGGCGCTGCTGGGGCGCCTGGGTCCTCGGCCGAACCTCGCCGCCGCCCTGACCGTTCTGCTGGTGGTGATCCTGCTGGTCATTCCTTTCGGTTTCATTGCCGGATCGCTGGCGGTCGAACTGGCGGCGGCCGTCGAGCGCCTGCGGTCCGGGCAATGGAACCTTGCCGAGGCTGCGCACCGGGTCTTTGACGCGTTGCCGGGTTGGGTGCTGGTGGTGCTTGACCGATTCGGCCTGGCCGAGTTCGATGTCCTGCAGGCCCGTATCACCGCCGCGCTGGCGCGCAGCACGCAGTTCATCGCCGGGCAGGTGTTCAACATAGGGCAGAACAGCTTCGAGTTTGTGCTCCACCTGTGCATCACGCTGTACCTGGCCTTTTTCCTGATCCGCGATGGCCAGAGTCTGGCCGCCAAAGTGCGACGCGCCATCACGCTGCCGCGGGGGCATGCGGACGCGCTGATGGAACGTTTTGCCACGGTGGTGCGCGCCACGGTCAAAGGCAATCTGGTGGTGGCGGTGGTCCAGGGCTCGTTGGGCGGCCTGGCGTTTGGCTTCCTGGGGGTGTCGGGCGCGGTGTTGTGGGGTACCGTGATGGCCTTCCTGTCGATGGTGCCGGCGGTGGGTGCCTCACTGGTATGGGCGCCCGTGGCGCTGTATCTGTTTGCCACAGGTGCGGTGCTCAAGGCCCTGGCCCTGGTCGCCTGGGGTGTTCTGGTCATCGGATTGGTCGACAACCTGTTGCGCCCCATTCTGGTGGGCAAGGACACCGGATTGCCCGACTACGTGGTGTTGATGACCACCCTGGGCGGCCTGGCGGCGTTCGGCCTCAACGGTTTTGTGCTGGGGCCCATGGTGGCCGCCATGTTTCTGGCCGTCTGGGACCTGTACACGCAGTCGCACGAGCCGGCGTCGCAAAAGCCCGCCGCCGCCACCGAGACCGGTCCGTTGCCGGGCGAGCCGCCCGCCTGAGCGGTAAAATCGAAAGGAAAGGCTGCGCCCCGGCGGCCTTTTTTCTTGTCTATTCCCGGGGCCATGTAGAGGAACACCATGTACAAAAACCTCGCCGCGGCCTCGCGCGCCGCTGCCTGTGTCTTTTTTGCCGCCGCCATACTGCTCCCCCCCGCCCAGGGCCAGACCCGCACCGCATCGGAGCCGGTCAAGGCGGGTTTCGTCT
This sequence comes from Burkholderiaceae bacterium, assembly GCA_016790575.1. Lineage (GTDB taxonomy): Bacteria > Pseudomonadota > Gammaproteobacteria > Burkholderiales > Burkholderiaceae_C > JAEUOU01. Next base: position 56,569 of record JAEUOU010000018.1, read on the forward strand.
ATGTCTCGCCAATCACCGAAGCCGGCTGGACCCGCCAGCACGACGAGGGGCGCAAGGCGGTCGAGGCGGCGCTGGGCGCCGGTGTGAAAACCAGCTTTGTCGAAAACGTCGCCGAAGGTGCCGATGCCGAACGCGTGATTCGCGACCTGGCGCGTCAGGGTCACCAGATCATTTTCACGCCCAGCTTTGGCTATATGGAGCCGACGCTGAAGGTCGCCAGAGATTTTCCCGACGTGAAGTTCGAGTCCATCACCGGCTACAAGACCGCCGAGAACGTGGCCACGGCCAATGCCCGCTATTACGAGGGGCGCTATCTGGCCGGCATCGCCGCCGGGCGCATGACCCGGACCCACATCGCCGGCTACGTGGCGGGATTTCCGATTCCTGAAGTGCTGCAGGGCATCAACGCCTTTGCGCTGGGCATGCGGTCGGTGAACCCCAAGGCCGAAGTCAAGGTGGTCTGGCTCAACGCCTGGTTCGACCCTCCGCGCGAGCGCGACGCGGCCATGACACTGTTCAATCAGGATGTGGACGTGATCGCCTTTCACACCGGATCCACCGCCGTGATGGCCGCCGCCCAGGAGCGCGGCAGGATGGCCGTGGCCTACCACTCGGACATGCGCCGTGTCGGCCCCGATGCCCAGATCGTCGCGGTGACGCACCAGTGGGGCGCCTACTACACCGCACGGGTCCGGGCGGTGGCCGCTGGCACCTGGAAAAGCGGCCAGGTCTGGGGCGGTGTCAAGGAGGGCATGATTCGTGTCGGCGATTTCGGCCCCAAAGTGCCCAAAGCGGTGCAAGACGAAGTGCTGGCGCGCCAGCAGGACATCGCCGCCGGACGCCTGCACCCTTTCCACGCCCGCACCGTGGTCCGCGACAACGAAGGGCGCGAGCAGATCGCGGCCGGCCAGACCCTGACTGACGGGCAGATCCTCACCATGAACTGGCTGGTCGAAGGCGTCGCGGGCAAGCTGCCGCGCTGATGCGGGTGTCGCGCATGACCGTCATTCGGCCCGGCATATGCCGCTGGCCTGGAATGTGCCTATGCTCGCCGCCATGAAAGCCTATCGCGCCCGCCTGTTGCGCTTTGCCGACGACGGCAGCGCCCTGTTCGACGACGACGGCCTGCTGGTCACCGGTCCCGGCCCGGCGGGCCGGGCGGTCGTGCTGGCGGCCGGTTCGTACGCGGCCACCGCACCGGCCTTCCCCGGGGTGCCGGTGGAGCACCTGCCCGGCCGCATCCTGGCACCGGGTTTCATCGACCTGCACCTCCATTACCCGCAGACCGACGTGATCGGCTCGCCCGCCGACGGCCTGCTGCCCTGGCTGGAGCACTACACCTTTCCGCACGAGGCCCGTTTTGCCGACGCCGCCTACGCCGCGGACGTGGCGCGCTTCTTTCTGGACGAACTGGCCCGCCACGGTGTCACCACGGCGCTGACCTTCGCCACCTCGCACCCGGCGTCGGTGGACGCGCTGTTCACCGAGGCGCAGCGGCGCGGCCTGCGGCTGATCACCGGCAAGGTGCTGCAGGACCGCCACAGCCCGGACGGCGTGCGCGACCAGACCGAGCAAAGCCTGATCGACACCGAGGCACTGATTCGCCGATGGCACGGCGTGGACCGGCTGGGTTACGCCATCACGCCGCGATTTGCCCCAAGCTGCACCGAGGCGCAGCTGCTGGGTGCCGGCGAACTGGCCGCGCGCCACCCGGACGTGTGGATCCAGTCCCATGTCGCCGAGAACCTGGACGAGGTGCGCTGGGCGCGTGAGCTGTTCCCGGCCTCGCGCTCGTACCTGGCGGTCTATGACGACCACGGGCTGATGCGCGATCGCGCGGTGTACGCCCACTGCATCCACTTCGACGACCACGACCGGGCGCTGATGCGCGACACCGGCACGGCGGCGGCCGTCAGCCCCACCAGCAACCTGTTCCTGGGCAGCGGCTTTTTCGACTATGCCGGCGCCGAGCGGGTGGGTTTCCGCTTCGGCCTGGCCAGCGACGTGGGCGGCGGCACCAGCTTCAGCCCGTTCCACACCATGCTGGCGGCCTACACCGTGGGGCGTGAAGGCCGGACCAAACCCGGCCTGAGCCTGAGCCCGCAGCAGCTGTGGTGGCAACACACCGCCGGCGCGGCGCGCGCGCTGGGGCTCGAAGGGGTGGTGGGCAACCTCGCGCCCGGATGCGAGGCCGACTATCTGGTGCTCGACCCCGCGGCCACGCCGCTGCTGGCCCGGCGCACGGCCGCAGCCCGGAGCCTGGACGAGCTGCTGTTCGCCCTGATCGTGCTGGGGGACGATCGGGTGGTGGCCCGCACCGTGATTTCAACGTGATTTGTGGCCATACCCATTGTGAAAAGGTGATGGTTTGCTATAAAAAGTGAACTATCGGTTGAGCTTTTTGTCGCGCAGGTAGCGCGCCAGCCCGCAGTAGCCGTCCTTGAACAGGATCTCGGTTTCGACTTTGGCCGGCAGCAGCTTCTCCTTGAGCTCGGCCGCCGCAGCGTTGCCCTGGGTCTGGCGCACCAAGCCGATGGCCTGCTCGAACCGCGACACCTCCGAGTGGCAGGCGGCCGTCGCCGCCGCAACGGACGCGGGCGCGGCCGGCGGTGCGGCGCTCTGGGCCTGTACGGAGGGGTGGCCTGCACACAGCAGTGCGCACAGGGCCAGGACGTTCATCGGCATGTTCATGGGGCACCTCGTGTGAATCCGGCACAAGCATGATCCATTCCCGTGTCGGGCCGATGTCCGGTCTGACATGGCGCCCATCGGCGCGCCCGTATGACGCGCCCCGACACACAGGGGCCGCCTACAATGCGCCGGCAGGAGAGCACCCGATGAGCATCAAGAGCGACAAATGGATCCGCCGCATGGCGCAGCAGCACGGCATGATCGAGCCGTTCGAGCCCGGCCAGGTCCGCACGGCCGCCGACGGGCACAAGATCGTCAGCTACGGCACCAGCAGCTACGGGTATGACATCCGCTGCGCGCGCGAGTTCAAGGTGTTCACCAACATCCACAGCACGGTGGTGGACCCCAAGAACTTTGACGAGAAAAGCTTTGTGGACATCGAGAGTGATGTCTGCATCATCCCGCCCAACAGCTTCGCGCTGGCGCGCACGATGGAATATTTCCGCATCCCGCGCAACGTGCTGACCATCTGCCTGGGCAAAAGCACCTATGCCCGCTGCGGCATCATCGTCAACGTCACGCCCTTCGAGCCGGAGTGGGAAGGCTATGTGACCCTCGAATTCAGCAACACCACGCCGCTGCCCGCCAAGATCTACGCGGGCGAGGGCTGCGCCCAGGTGCTGTTCTTCGAGAGCGACGAGGTCTGCGAAACCAGCTACAAGGACCGCGGCGGCAAATACCAGGGCCAGCACGGGGTCACGCTGCCCAAAACCTGAACCTGTTGCGTCCCGGCAGGCGCCGGCCCGGCCGGTGCACCGGCGCCCTTTGCCATGCGACTCGATGACATCCTCTACACCCAGGGCTTCGGCACGCGCCGCGTGTGCGCGGGCCTGATCCAGCAAGGCCATGTCCGTGTGGCCGACGCGGTGGTGACCGACGCCGGTGCCGACTTCCAGCCCGAGGGCCTGGCGTTTTCGGTGCAGGGCACCGACTGGACCTGGCACGACAAGGCCTACCTGGTGCTGCACAAGCCGGCCGGCACCGAATGCTCGCAAAAGCCCTCCACCTGGCCCAGCATCTACACCCTGCTGCCCGGCCCGCTGCGCCAGCGCCCGCAAAAAGGCGCGGTGCAGGGTGTGCAGGCCGTGGGCCGGCTGGACCAGGACACCACCGGCCTGCTGCTGCTGACCGACGACGGCACCTTCATCCACCGCATGAATTCGCCGCGCAAACATGTGCCCAAGGTGTACGAAGTGACCGTCAAGCACCCGCTGACGGACGCCCAGGTGCAGCGTCTGCTGGCCGGTGTGGTGCTGGACGACGACCCCCGTCCCGTCAAGGCCGCCGCCTGCGAAGCCGTGGGCGAACACCACCTGCGCCTGACGCTGACCGAAGGCAAGTACCACCAGGTCAAACGCATGCTGGCCGCGGCGGGCAACCGGGTCGAACGCCTGCACCGCTCGCAGGTGGGCGGGTTTCGCCTGCCGGGCGACCTGGCGCCCGGCCAGTGGCGCTGGCTGACCCCCGGCGACCTAGCCGCCATCACCGGTTGAGTCCGAATCGGGGCGTGCCGGCCGTGGGACGCCTGCTGTCAGCGGCTTCGAAACCGTGCACCGACGGCTGGTGGGCCGTCTTCAGGTCGTTTCCAGGCGAAAAGTGCCCGTACCCAGCGCAAAATGGTCATCTTTTGCTATCGATGCGGGACTATTCAACCCCTGCCAGAAATGTCGTGATTGCGGCTTGCACCGTGCCAGGCTGGTCCTTGTGGGGTGAGTGGCCACAATCCGGCAGCTTGAGCAGGCGGGTCTGCGGGGCGCGGGTGGCGATGTCGTCGATCTGCGCCAGGGTGCCGTAGGGGTCATCCTCGCCCTGGATGGCCAGCAGCGGGGCGTTGATGCGGCGGCAGTCTTCGCGGATGTCGAAGGCGCGGAAGGCGTCGCTGAGCCACACGTCGTTCCATTGCCAGAAGGCGCTGTCCACATCGTCGTGATAGCGGGCCAGGCGTTCGCGCAGGCCGCTGGCGTAGGCGTCGCGCGCCTGGGCAATGGCGGCCACCGACACGTCTTCGACCATGACATGCGGCGCCATCACGACGCAGGCTGCGACCGGGAATCGGCTGGCGTGCAGCAGCGCGATGGTGCCGCCGTCGGAGTGGCCCACCAGCACCGGACGTTCGATGCCCAGTCGGGCCAGCAGCGCGGGCAGCACCTCCCAGGCTTCGCGGTGCATGTAGTCGGGCGCCAGGCGGCCCGTGTCGCGCACGTCGGGCACCGGGCTGGAGCGGCCGTAGCCGCGGCGCGAGAAGACCAGGCCGGCGCGGCCGGTGGCGGCACACAGCTGGTCGGGCCAGTCGCGCCACATCGCCACCGAGCCCAGGCCTTCGTGAAGGAAGACCAGCGGGGCGGCCGCTGGGGTGCCAGCGGGGGCGGCGATCGCTCGGATTTCCAGGGCGGTGGCGTTGATTTGGATCAAGTTCATGGGGTTGTTCGCGTGACCGTGGACGGCGGCGCCCGAGCCGACGGCTACACTTGCGGGCTGTCTGAAAGTTGGTGTTGTAGTGCGCGTTTTTTCCCGATTTTTGCCGTTTTTGGTTCTGATGGCCGGGTTGCTGGGTGGCAACCCGGCACTGGCGGTGTCCCCGGCCCCGGTCTTTGTGCTCAATTCGCTGGATGGCAACGTCAGCGTCATCGATCCGACCACCTGGAAGGAGACCAAGCGCATTCCGACCGGCAAGGAGCCACACCATCTTTATATGACGCCCGACGAAAAGTCGGTCATTGTGGCCAATGCGCTCAGTGATTCGCTCACCTTCATCGACCCGCGCACCGCCGAGGTGCAGCGCGAGGTCCGCAACATCCTCGATCCGTACCACCTGCGTTTTTCGCCGGACATGAAGTGGTTCGTCACGGCTGCCAACCGGCTCAACCATGTGGACATCTATCGCTGGGACGGCAGGGACATGCATCTTGCCAAACGCATTCCCACCGGCAAAACGCCCAGCCACCTGTGGATCGATACGCGCAGCACCACGGTCTGGGCGACCATGCAAGATAGCGACGAACTGGTGTCCATCGATCTGGCCACGCAGTCGATCAAGTGGCGGATCAAGACCGGTTCGCTGCCGGCCGACGTGTTTGGCACGCCCGACGACAAACACCTGCTGGTGGCCTTGACCGGAGGTGACGGGGTGCAGGTATTCGACGTGTCCGGGCCGGGCGCCCGCCTGGTCAACACCGTTCGTACCGGCCAGGGGGCCCATGCCTTCCGCGCCGCGGGCGACCGGCGGCATGTTTACGTCAGCAACCGGGTGGCCAACACCATCAGCAAGTTCGACTACCAGGCCATGGCCGTAGTCGACCGGTATCCCGGGCCGTCCGGCCCCGACTGTATGGATGTGTCGGCCGACGGGAATTTCATTCTGGTGGCGTCGCGCTGGGCGGGAAAACTGACCGTGATCGACACCCGCTCCCGCGCGGTGGTGCGGCAGGTCAAAGTCGGCAAGTCGCCCCATGGTGTGTGGACCCTGGATCATGCGCCGCGCCAGTAAGTCCATCCATTTTCGACGCCCCGCTAGGGTTCGGGCGGCTGCGTTCGCTATCGTTGGAGTAGCGCTGATAGACCATTTTGCGCTGGCTATGGCCCAAAATGATGCGAAATCGGCCTGCGCCAGGCCCGTGTACCTGACGTTTGACACCGGGCACATGGGTGTGGCGCCGTTGGTGGCCGATGTGCTGCGCCGCCAGCAGGTCCGGGTGACGTTTTTCGCTGCCAACGAGAAGACCCAGGAGGGCGACGGCAGTCTGGGCAATCATTGGGCGCCCTGGTGGAAGGCGCGTGCCGCCGAGGGGCATGAATTCGCCTCGCATACCTACGACCATACCTACTGGCGGGGTGATCTGCCGGGCGTGGAGCCGCGCTTTCGTATCCAGCCCTCCGCCGGGGCGCTGGCCGGGCGTGAGTTCACCTGGGATGCGGCCAAGTACTGCGCCAATATTGCCTATGCGGCCGAGCGCCTGCAGGACCATACCGGCAAGAAGCCGCTGCCACTGTTCCGGGCGCCGGGCGGCAAGACCTCGCCCCGCCTGCTGGCGGCGGCCAAGGCCTGTGGATACGAGCATGTCGGCTGGGCGCCGGCCGGTTTTCTGGGCGACGAATTGCCCAGCGCGCAGTACCCGAACGATGCCTTGTTGAAAAAGGCCCTGCGCGACATTCGCGCCGGCGACATCCTGATGGCGCATCTGGGCATCTGGTCGCGCCAGGACCCATGGGCTCCGTCGGTGCTGGAGCCGCTGCTCGTCGGACTCAAGGCCAAGGGCTTCTGTTTCGAGACGCTGCGCACACACCCGCAATACCGGGACTGGATCGCGCAGCGCGGCGGGTGAGCCAGTGGACAGCCTGACGGACTGGTTCGGACAGGTGCAGCAGGCCGTGTTCGAGGCCGCAGTGCAACCGCTGGCACTGGCCGTTGGCGCGGCCAACCTGTTGCCGGATGCTTTTGAAGGCACAGGCTGGCTGCTGGTCGGCTTGTTGCAGATCGCGGTGATGCTGGCGGTGATCGGGCCGCTGGAGCGGCTCTGGCCGGTGGAGCCCATTGTCGACCGCGCGGCGGTGCGCGTGGATGTGATCTACACGCTGATCCACCGCCTCGGGTTGTTCAAACTGGTGATGTTTTTCACCGCCGAGAACTGGCTGGAGGCGGGCATTGGCGAGTTGCGCGCGCTGGGGCTGCCGACGTTTCACCTCGACCAGCTCATCCCCGGTGTGACCGACATCCCGCTGGTGGCCTTTCTGATCTACCTGCTGGTGTTCGATTTTGCCAATTACTGGGTCCATCGGGCGCAGCACCAGTTCGAATGGTGGTGGGCCTTGCATTCGCTGCACCATTCGCAGCGCCAGATGACGATGTGGTCCGACAACCGCAATCACCTGCTCGACGATGTGATCCGCGACCTGCTGTTTGTCACGCTGGCGATCCTCATCGGAGTCGGGCCTGGCCAGTTTGTCGCGCTGGTGGCGCTCAGCCAGTTGAGTGAGAGTTTCCAGCATGCCGACCTGAAGATATGGTTCGGGCGGGTCGGCGAGCGGCTGTGGGTAAGTCCGCGCTTTCACCGTTTGCATCACAGCATCGGCATCGGGCATGAGAGCGCCGGAAAGGGGACTCTCGGAGGCTTTAACTTCGGCGTGCTCCTGCCCTGGTGGGACATGGTGTTTGGCACCGCCAATTTCGAGCGTCGCTTCGACCCTACCGGCGTGCGCGACCAGGTGGAGCAGGGGCGTGACTACGGACGCGGATTCTGGTCGCAGCAGCTCCAGGGCTTGCGCCGGCTGGTCGGCCGGGCATGATTCGGCAGCCCGCCCGTGCGCCAGGCGCCTTGACCGGCGTCAACCGGGCGCTATGCTTGCGCCATGTTGCCGCTCATTGATGCCTTCTGGCGTGCCGCCGCTTATTGCCTGCATCCGCGGGTCATTGCGCTGTCGGTCCTGCCGCTGCTGATCCTGGTTGTTCTCAGCCTGGGTCTCGGATACCTGTGGTGGACACCCGCGGTGGACTGGGTTCGCCACGCGCTGGACGCCAGTACCACCATGACTCGCCTGGCCGTGTGGGTCGAAACGCTGGGGGTGCCGAACCTGCGCGCGGCACTGGCGCCGCTGCTGGTGATTCTCGCCGTTACCCCGGTGGTCGTGCTCGCTTCGCTGTTGCTGGTGGCTGTCCTGATGATGCCGGCGCTGGTGCGTCTGGTGGGCGAACGGCGCTTTCCCGATCTGGAGCGCAAACACGGCGCGTCGCTGCTGTTCAGTGTGGTGTGGTCGCTCGGTTCGCTGGTCCTGGCGGTGGTTGCGCTGGCGGTGTCGCTGCCGCTGTGGCTGGTGCCACCGCTGATTCTGGTGTTGCCACCCCTCATCTGGGGGTGGCTCACGTACCGTGTCATGACCTTTGACGCGCTGGCCGAATATGCCAGCGCCGACGAGCGGGCCGAGGTGTTTCGCCGGCACCGGGGGCCTTTGCTGGTGATGGGCATCATCTCGGGCTTTCTGGGGGCGGTGCCGAGTGTGGTATGGGCCTCCGGCGCCCTGTTTGCGGCCTTGTTCCTGGTTCTGGTGCCGGTCGCGATCTGGATCTACACCCTGGTTTTCGCGTTTTCGTCGCTGTGGTTTGCCCATTTTGCTCTGGCGGCATTGTCCCGCTTGCGTGCCGAGGCGGCGCCGGTGGCGGCCGTTGCCCCTGTGACACCGGTGTTGGCCGCAGACCCACTACCATTGCCGGATGAACCAGCCAAACTTCCCGCACCGGGCGCCTGAACCCCTGGCGTTCGGACTCATCGTCATCGGTGACGAGATACTTTCCGGCAAACGGGCCGACAAACACCTGTCGAAGGTGACCGAGCTGCTGGCCGCGCGCGGCGCCGGTCTGGCCTGGGCGGAGTATGTCGGAGATGAGCCGCGGCGCATCACCCGGGTCTTGCAGCGGGCTTTCGATTCCGGGGACATCGTTTTTTCGACCGGGGGCATCGGGGCCACTCCTGACGACCATACCCGGCAATGTGCCGCCGCAGCGCTGGGGGTGGAACTGCAGCTGCACCCGCAGGCCAAGGCGCTGATCGAAGAGCGCATGCGGACGCTGGCACGCGAGCAGGGCAAGGTCTACTACCCCGAGCGGCCGGGCCATATCCATCGACTCAATATGGGCGTGTTCCCCCTCGGGGCGCAGATCATTCCGAATCCGTACAACCAGATCCCGGGTTTCAGCTGTTACCCGCCGCCTTTGGATGGATCAGATCAGGCCGCAGCGGCGCCGGCGTGTCCGGGCATTCACTTTGTTCCCGGCTTTCCGGTGATGGCCTGGCCGATGATCGAATGGGTGCTGGACCAGTTGCCGCCCCTGTGGTTCTCGCTGCTCAACCGTCAGGAGCGGTCCATCATCCTGTTTGATGCCATGGAGGCCACACTGACGCCGTTGATGTTGCAGATCGAGCGGGACCATCCCGGTGTCAAGGTCTTCAGTCTTCCCAGCGTGGACCATCCGGAGTGGGGTCGCCATGTGGAGCTTGGCGTCAAAGGGCAGGTGGAGGCTGTGGAGGCCGCCTACCGCGATCTCAAGGCGGGGTTGGCCCCCTTCACCACCCGTACAGGCCCCGAATTGGTGCGATAAATTGAGCGCATTATTTTGGTGCATTACGGATGCACCAAAATGGGTTGCTTGCAAGCTGTCGGGCGGCTTGTTTTGTGCTGCAGCGACCTTGGGGCTGTGAATTCCGGGGCACAATCGGAAACATCGGGTTGTCATGTGTGCCGGCCTCGGTCTGGCACAAATTCTGCATCCAGTGACCCCGAATTCACATTCGATCAACCCCCGTCAACCAGGAGAATCTGATGGCCAAGAGCGTCGCAGACGTCATGAGCATGGTGAAAGAGAACGAAGTCAAGTTCGTTGACTTCCGCTTCACCGATACCCGCGGCAAGGAGCAGCACGTGACCGTGCCGGTCTCGCACTTCGATGAAGAGAAATTCACCGATGGTCATGCCTTCGACGGTTCTTCCATCGCCGGCTGGAAAGGCATCGAAGCGTCCGACATGTTGCTGATGCCGGACCCCAACACCGCCAACATCGACCCGTTCTTCGAAGAATCCACGCTGATTCTGACCTGCGACGTGCTCGAACCCGGTGACGGCAAGGCCTATGACCGCGATCCGCGCTCCATTGCCCGCCGTGCCGAAGCCTACCTGAAGGCGTCCGGTCTGGGCGACACCGCCTACTTCGGACCGGAGCCCGAGTTCTTCATTTTCGACGGCGTTCGCTGGAGCAACGAACCTGGCAACACCTTCTACGCCATCGAAGAATACGAGGCCCCCTGGAACAGCGGCAAGCAGCTGGAAGGCGGCAACCGCGGTCACCGTCCGACAACAAAGGGTGGTTACTTCCCGGTCCCCCCGGTCGACAGCACCCACGACATGCGCGCCGAAATGGTGCTGATCCTCGAATCGCTGGGCATCCCGGTCGAGGTGTTCCACCATGAGGTTGCTGGCGCTGGCCAGAACGAAATCGGTACCAAGTTCAGCACGCTGGTCGAGCGCGCCGACTGGACACAGATGCTGAAATATGTCGTCTGGAACGTTGCCAACGCCTATGGCAAGACCGCGACCTTCATGCCCAAGCCCTACGCCGGTGACAACGGATCGGGCATGCACGTGCACCAGTCCATCTGGAAGGACGGCAAGAACCTGTTTGCGGGCAACGGCTACGCCGGCCTGAGCGATTTCGCCATCTACTACATCGGCGGCATCATCAAGCACGCCCGCGCCTTGAACGCCATCACCAACCCGACCACCAACAGCTACAAGCGCCTGGTACCGCACTTCGAAGCTCCGGTGAAACTGGCCTATTCCAGCCGCAACCGCTCGGCCTCCATCCGTATCCCGCACGTGGCCTCGGACAAAGCTCGCCGTATCGAGGCGCGTTTCCCGGATCCGATGGCCAATCCGTACCTTTGCTTCTCGGCATTGATGATGGCGGGCCTGGACGGGGTGGAAAACAAGATCCACCCGGGCGAAGCCGCTACCAAAGACCTCTACCACCTGCCCCCGGAAGAGGACAAGCTGGTGCCTACCGTGTGCCACAGCCTGGACCAGGCGCTGGAGCATCTGGACAAGGACCGCGCCTTCCTGACCAAGGGTGGCGTGTTCACCGACTCCATGCTCGATGCCTACATCGAGCTGAAGTCGAACGAAGTGACGCGCTTCCGCATGGCGGTGCACCCGGTCGAGTACGACATGTACTATTCGCTGTAAATACCTGTCGGGTTTCAGAAAAAAGGACGGCATGGCCGTCCTTTTTTTCTGGGCTTTCCGGGGCGTTTGCCGTGTGGTTTGCCGACTTTGCCCCATACTTGCGCTTTTCACCGGTCTGAAACCGCCTCAATTTCCGTCATGTTGATCGTCCGAATCCTGCGACTTGCCGTTCTTGCCGCCACGGTCGGCGGGGGGCTGCCCGCGCTGGCGCAGGGCGGGATCTACAAGTGTCCCGGCAACGAATACACCGATCGGGTCAAGCCCGACGAGGCGCGCGCGCGCGGATGCCAGCTCATCGAAGGCACCGCAGTAACGATCATTCCGGCGGCCCGGCCCGCCACCGGCAACGGCTCGGCCAGTGCGTCGCGTCCCGCCGCCGCGCCGTCGAGCGGCCCGCGGGTCGACACCAACGAGCAGCGTGCCCGCGACGCCGATGCCCGCGCCATTCTGGAGGCCGAGTTGCGCAAGGCCGAAAGTCGTCGGGCAGAGATCGCCCGCGAATACAACAACGGCGAGCCGGAAAAACAGGGCGCCGAGTTCAGGAATCACCAGAAATACATTGAACGGGTGGCTGAGCTGAAAGCCGGTATTGCCCGTCTGGACAGCGACATCACCGGATTGAAGCGCGAACTGTCCCGCCTGCCGGGTGGTGCGCCCCCCGCGGCCAGTGCCTCAGCCCCGGCGGCTGCAGCGAGCCGATGAGTGCCAGCGGCCCCGCCGGCCGCAACGGCGCCGAAGCCTCGGGCGCGGACCGGTTCGCCGCGCTGGATTTGCTGGCGACGCTGGTTGCCGTCGTTCGCACGGATGGCAGTGTCCTGTTTGCCAATTCGGCCCTCGAAGACGCCATTGGCCAGTCCCGCCGCAGTATCCAGGGCGCGTCAGCCCCCTCATTTTTCCAGGAGCCGATGGTTTTGCGCAGTGCCCTCGAAGGGGCGAAGGGCAATGAGTTTGCCGCCCTGCGCTACGACGCGCGGCTGATTCGCAACCAGTTTGACCCACTGCCCGTGCATGTGATCGTCGCCCAGACCGAGCGGGCCGACGAAATCGTGATCGAGCTGCTGCCGCTGGAAGCCCAGACCCGGCAAGGCCGCGAGGAGCGGCTGATCGACCAGGCGCAGGCCAACAAGGAACTGATCCGCAATCTTGCCCATGAAATCAAGAATCCCCTGGGCGGCATCCGGGGGGCTGCGCAGTTGCTCGAAATGGAGATCGATTCCTCGGAGTTGCGCGAATACACCCAGGTCATCATTCACGAGGCGGATCGTCTGCAGAGCCTGGTCGATCGCCTGCTGGCGCCCCATCGCAAACCCCATGTGGTGGGTGACGTGAACGTTCACGAGGTGTTCGAGCGCGTGCGCTCGCTGATCCTGGCCGAATTCCCGCGCGGCCTGACCGTCGTGCGTGACTACGACACCTCGATCCCCGAGTTCCGCGGCGACCGCGAGCAGCTGATCCAGGCCGTGCTCAACATCACCCACAATGCGGCCCAGGCCCTGGCCGACGCGATCGCGGAGGGCACCGCCAAAATCACTTTTCGCACCCGGATTGCGCGGCAGGTCACTTTCGGCAAAAAGCGATATCGTCTGGCACTGGAATTGCATGTCATCGACAACGGGCCCGGTGTACCGGACTCGATCAGGGATCGGATCTTCTACCCGCTGGTTTCCGGGCGGGACGGTGGCTCCGGTCTGGGCCTGACGCTGGCACAGACTTTTGTGCAGCAGCATCAGGGATTGATCGAGTGCGACAGCGTGCCCGGAAGAACGGACTTCAAGATCTTGATTCCGTTGCCCTGATGTCTTTGCGGGCCACTGTGCCGGGAACCAGAAAACCATGAAGCCGATCTGGATCGTTGACGATGACCAATCCATCCGCTTCGTGCTGGAAAAAGCGCTGTCGCGGGAAAACCTCCCGACCCGCAGTTTCTCCAATGCGCGCGATGTGTTGCAGGCGCTGGAGGCCGGGTCCGGCGAAGAGGGGCCACAGGTACTTGTCAGCGACATCCGGATGCCCGGGGGTTCGGGCCTGGACTTGCTGACCAAAGTCAAAGACCGGTATCCTGGCCTGCCCGTCATCATCATGACGGCCTTTTCCGATCTGGACAGCGCCGTTTCGGCCTTTCAGGGGGGCGCCTTCGAATACCTGCCCAAGCCGTTCGATCTGCCCAAGGCGGTCGAGCTGATCCGCCGCGCCGTCGACGAAAGCCTGCGTGAAGAAGTCGCTGAAGAGCGCATGACGGCCACACCCGAAATGCTGGGGCAGGCACCGGCCATGCAGGACGTGTTTCGCGCGATTGGCAGGCTCAGCCAGAGCAATGTGACGGTCCTGATCACCGGGGAGTCGGGCTCGGGCAAAGAGCTCGTGGCAAGAGCGCTGCACAAGCACTCGCCGCGCGCCAACGGCCCGTTTGTGGCCATCAATACCGCAGCCATCCCCAAAGATCTGCTCGAGTCCGAATTGTTCGGCCACGAACGCGGTGCCTTCACCGGTGCACAGACCATGCGGCGCGGGCGATTCGAGCAGGCCGACGGCGGAACCCTGTTTCTGGATGAAATCGGTGACATGCCTTTTGATCTTCAGACCCGCCTGCTGCGAGTTCTGAGTGACGGACATTTCTACCGTGTCGGCGGACACAGCGCGGTCAAGGCCAATGTGCGCGTGATCGCGGCGACCCACCAGAACCTGGAGCAGCGTGTGAAGGAGGGGGGGTTTCGCGAGGACCTGTTCCACCGCCTGAACGTGATCCGCCTGCGTCTGCCGGCGCTGCGCGAGCGTCGTGAGGACATTCCCATGCTGGCCCGGCATTTCCTGCAGCAAAGCGGGCGCCAGCTCGGTGTCGAACCCAAGCGTATTGCCGACGAAGCCCTGACAGCGCTGGCTGCCTTCGCCTTTCCGGGAAACGTCCGCCAGCTGGAGAACATCTGCCACTGGCTGACTGTCATGGCGCCAGCCCAGATGATCGAAGCCAAGGACCTGCCGCCGGAGGTTCTGGGCGCCGATGGCGTTGAATCGCCCTCGCCAGTTCCCGCACCCGCCACAGTCAACGCGGCGACTGCCGTGGCCCCACGTTCCGATGCCTCGTTCGGCGGACCGGGCGAGAGCCCCGTGGCAGGGTCTGCCGGGCACGACACCCCGTTGGCGCCCGAATCCGCCTGGGAGGCCGGGCTGGAGGCAGATGCGCGTGCGTTGCTGGATGCCGGGCGCAATGACGTGTGGGATGCCTTGACGCGGCGTTTCGAGTCGCGCCTGATCCAGACCGCCCTGGCCAATACCCGCGGACGGCGCATCGAAGCCGCCAACCGCCTGGGCATCGGGCGCAACACCATCACCCGCAAGATTCACGAATTGGGTCTGGAGTAGCCCGGCCACACCGGCGACTCCGCGCGGGCGCTCAGGTGCCGATCACGCCGCCGTCGTTTTTGCGAATCACCACCGTGGCCGAGCGGGGGCGCCCGCCCGGCTGGTAGTCCGGCCAGTTCGAGAAGCGGGCCGGTTGTGCCGGGTCGCTGCGATCGCTCGGCGTCTCGCCCGGGTGCTGCACATTGATGAACATCGTGCGGCCGTCCGGTGTCCAGGCCGCGCCGGTGATTTCACAATGCCGGGGGCCGGTGAGAAAGCGCCGAATTTCGCCGGTGGTCAGGTCACAGGCCAGCATCTGGTTGTTGCCCAGGTTGGCAAATTCCCCCAGACCCATCTGGCTCGCATGCATGTCGGTCTGAATCCACAACAGGCCCCCCGGTCCGAAGGCCAGACCGTCGGGACACGCGAACAGGTCGCCCTGGATGGTGCCCCGGGCCTCGGGCCGCGCCTGAACCGGGTCACCGGCCAACACCAGATGGCTCCAGCGGAAGCGGGTGGCATCAAAGTCGCCCCGACCCGCCTCGCCTTCGTCCCAGCGAATGATGTGACCATGGGTGTTGCCCTGGCGGGGGTTGGCCGCATCGGTCGGTGGCTGGCCCGGCCGGCCCCGCTCGGCATGATTGGTCAGGGTGCAGAAAACCGTACCCCGTAGCGGGTCGATGGCCAGCCATTCAGGGCGGTCCATCGGGGTTACGCCCAGTGCATCGCTGGCTTGCCGTGCCTTGATCACGACTTCACCCTGGTCGGCGAAGCCGTTGGCCGCCGTCAGTGGCCCCTGACCTTGCACCAACGGCAGCCAGTGGCCGGTGCCGTCCGCATCGAAACGCGCCACATACAGCGTGCCGTGATCCAGCAGCTCGCGATTGGCCTGGGCGGCGGTCAGGCCATGGCCCGCCGGCCGGATCCGGTCGCGGCTGACGAACTTGTAGATGTATTCATTGCGGGCATCTTCGCCGCTGTAGACCACGGCGCGGCCGTCTTGGGTCACGGCCACCCAGGCGCCTTCGTGGGCCGCCCGTCCGAGCGCCGTGCGCTTGACCGGGGTGCTGGCGGGATCCGCCGGATCAAGCTCCACCACCCAGCCGAAGCGGTTGAACTCGTTCGGATGCTTCGTGGCGTCGAATCGTTCATCGAAGGCGGGCCAGCCGAAAAACGCGGTGCGCACCATGCCCCAGCGGCGCTGATGGGCGTCGGGCTGGTCGCCGCCGGAGAAATAGAAGCGGAAATTCTCTTCGCCACTGAGGTAGGTGCCCCAGGGGGTCTGACCGGCGGCGCAATTGTTCAGCGTGCCCGCGACCAGGCGCCCCGACGGATCGCCGGCGGTCTGCATCAGGCGGTGGCCCGCCGCCGGGCCGCCAACGGCGCAGTGTGTCGCGGCAGTAATGCGCCGGGCATAGCGGGACGGCCGAACCATCTGCCACTGGCCTTGGTTGTCCTGCGCAATTTCGATGACACTGATGCCATGGGCCGCCTGACTCTTGCGCACCTTCTCGGCGGTCCAGGTCGCCAGGCCGTCGGGAAACAGCAGGCCGTCATCGACGTACTCATGGTTCATCACCAGCAGGCCGCGGCGACTGCCGTCGAGCGGAAAGTAATGCAGACCGTCATGGTGCATGCCCACCTGCAGCGCCTGGTCGGCGGCGCTGGCGGACGCGTCGTGGCGCCACGGTGGCATCGGGGCGCCCGCCACGCCAATCGGCTCGCCCCAAGCCGCAAAAGGGGTTGCGGTGTAGCCGGGGGGAACCACCAGCCGGTCCGCCCTGTCGACGCCAATTGCCGCAAAGCCCGGACGCATTCGCGCTCCCCGGGCGGGTCCCGTGCCGGCGCAGCCGCTGGCTGCCGCGCCGAACAGCGACATCATGGCAGCGCCGACCGATGCCTGCAGCACGGTCCGCCGGGGCAGTGGTGCCAGCTCGCGCAGGCCCCGGGCGCGGGACGGATTGCTGTCTTCCAGGTTGTCTTCGGGGTGTCGCATGGCTCAGCCCTCCAGCGTCAGCACCACCGGGGTGTGGTCACTGGGTTTGGTCCATTTGCGCGGCGCCCGGTCGATGGTGCAGGCGCGCACCGCCGGTTGCAGGGCGGTGCTGACCAGGATGTGGTCGATGCGCAAACCGCGGTTTTTCTGAAACCCCAGAATGCGGTAATCCCACCAGCTGAAACTCCGCGGCGCCTGCTCGAACAGGCGGAACGTGTCCACCAGCCCCAGTGCCAGCAGCCGGCGGAAATGTTCGCGCTCTTCGGTGGTGTGGTGAATGGTCTCGCGCAGGCCGTCGGGGTCATGGCTGTCGCGATCTTCGGGCGCGATATTGAAGTCCCCGGCCAGCACCAGACGCGGATGTCGGGCCAGTTCGTCGGCCAGCCAGCGGTGCAGCGCGTCCAGCCAGGCCATTTTGTAGGCGAACTTCTCGCTGCCCGGCTCCTGGCCGTTGACAAAATAGCCGTTGACCACCCGCAGCGGCCCGCCCGGTGTGTCCACCGTCGCGGCAATGATGCGGGACTGCTCGTCGGCAAAGCCGGGAATGTTGCGCACCACATCCCGCAATTCCTGGCGGGCCAGCAAGGCGACGCCGTTGTAGGTTTTCTGGCCAAACGCCGCCGCCTGGTAGCCGACCGCCGCCAGCGCATCAAACGGAAACTTGTCGTCGGTCAGCTTCAGTTCCTGCAGGCACAGCAGGTCGGGTGCGGCGATGGCCAGCCAGTCCAGCACATGCTGATGGCGCGCGGTCAGGGAGTTGACGTTCCAGGTGGCGATTTTCACGGGTTTTCCTTCGTTTTTTGGCCCATACCCAGCGTAAAAAGGTGCTTTTTTGCTATGAAAAAAGGATCGTTTTGTTGCCGCCTCCGCCGCGCGGCCGGGGGCTGCACCGTCAGACGGCACCGACCCCGTGGCGGCGCCAGGTCACAAACCGGTACCGCAGTTGGTTGGCGGCGGTCTGCCACGGTTCAGCCTGCGGTGTCCATTCGGCGCCCAGAGTCGGGGCCAGCGCGTCACCGGCAAACGGGCTGTCGATTTCGGTGACCACCGCCGTGTCGGCCAGCGGCAGCGCCTGGGCGTAGATCTCGGCGCCACCGATGACCCAGGCATCGGCGGCGCCGGCGCAGGCGGCCACGGCCTCGGCGACTGAGCCGGCGCGCACCGCTCCCGGCGCCTGCCAGCCGGCCTGGCGGGTGATGACGATGTTGGCGCGGCCCGGCAGGGGGCGGAATTTCGGCGGCAGCGAGTCCCAGGTCTTGCGGCCCATGATGACCGGGCAGCCCAGCGTGGTGCGCTTGAAATGGGCCAGGTCTTCGGGCAGGTGCCAGGGCAGGCGGCCGTCGCGGCCGATCACGCCATTGGACGCGCGGGCAAAGATCAGGTGCAGGCGGGGGGTGTCGGTGTGCATGTCAGGATTGTGGCCGCTGTGCCGGGGGCGTGCCGCCGCGCGGGGGCAGCAGCACCGCGGCGATGGCGGCCATCACGCAGACCATCGCCACGCCGTCCTGCCAGCGTGGCCATTCGCCCACGATCAGCGGCGCGCTCAGGGTGCCGATCATCGGTACCGCCATGACGCTCATCGCGCTGGTGGCGGGCGGCAGGTTGCGCGCCAGGCCGAACCAGATGATCTGGGCGAACCCGTAGTTGATCAGCACGCCGTAGGCCAGGCTGGCCCACATGACCGGCGTGAACCGCATCGCGGGCAGCGGCTCGGTGACCGCGGCGATGACCCAGATGCAGGCGGCCGCGCTGAACATCATCCAGACGGTGAGTGCCTCCACCGGCAGCGTGTGTTTCATGCGCCGCATCATCAGCGTGCCGACGGCCCAGCACACCGCGGCGCCGCCCATCCAGAGCACGCCGACCGGCCGCCCGGCCAGCGCGCGCAGCTCGTCGGACACCAGCAAGGCAATGGCCACCGCGACGGCCACGGCGGCGAAGGCCACGCGGCGGGTGAGCCGCTCGCCGAGCAGGCCCACGCCGATCAGCACCGTCCAGATCGGCATCGTGAAGCCCAGGATCGCGGCGCGGCCCGAGGCCAGCTCCTTCACGCCGAAGATCGACATCACGTGCCAGCCCAGCATGTTGGGCAGACCCAGCAGCGCCACGGCGCGCCATTCGGGGCCGTGCGGCGTCATGCGGATGCCGCGGGCGCGGTAGAACGCGTACAGCCACAGCGCACCGCCCGTCATGGTGAGCGCGCGGAAGTACATCGGCGTGATCTCGCGCAGCGAGAGCTTCATCATTGGCCAGTTGACGCCCCACATCAGCGTAAGCGCCACCAGCGCCCAGAATTGCCGGCGGGAAATCACCGGGGGCGTAACGGCCGCCGCGCCGGGCCGCCCCAAGCAAGGCCAGCCCCCGCGGGGCTGAGTGCCGCGGCTCCGGATGTGCCTGCGCACATCCGGACGGCAGGAAGGGCCGTTGCCTCTGGCTGAGGCACGTGCAGCGACCACACGCAGTGAGGGAGCGTGGGGGCCATCAAATGGCCACCGGGGCCTTGATGGCCGGGTGGCTCTGATAGCCGAGCACCTCGAAATCCTCGTATTCGTAGTCGAAGATCGATTCGGGCCGGCGTTTGAGGTGCAGCGTGGGGTAGGGCAGGGGCGCGCGCGCGAGCTGCAGCGCCACCTGCTCGGCATGGTTGCTGTAGATGTGGCAATCGCCGCCGGTCCAGATGAAGTCGCCCACATCCAGGTCGCACTGCTGGGCCACCATGTGCGTCAGCAGCGCGTAGCTGGCGATGTTGAAGGGCACGCCCAGGAAGATGTCGGCGCTGCGCTGGTAGAGCTGGCAGCTCAGGCGGCCGCGGCCGCCGGGCTCGGTGGCCGGCGCCACGTAGAACTGGAAGAACGCGTGGCAGGGCATCAGCGCCATCTGGTCGAGTTCGGCCACGTTCCAGGCGCTCACGATGATGCGGCGCGAGTCGGGGTTGGTCTTGAGCGTGCGGATGACGTCGGCGATCTGGTCGATGTGGCCGCCGTCGGGCTTGGGCCAGCTGCGCCACTGCACGCCGTAGACCGGGCCCAGGTCGCCATCGGGGCGCGCCCACTCGTCCCAGATGGTGCAGCCGCGTTCCTGCAGCCACTTCACGTTTCGGCCGCCGCGCAGGAACCACAGCAGCTCCACGATGATGGCGCGCAGGTAGACCTTCTTGGTGGTCACGAGCGGAAAGCCCTCGTTCAGGTCGAAGCGCATCTGGTAGCCGAACAGGCTTTTGGTGCCGGTGCCGGTGCGGTCGGCCTTGAACACGCCATGGGTGTCCACATGGCGCAGGAAGTCTTCGTATTGGGAGCGGACGGGGCGGTGGGGGGAGAGGCTCATGCCGGGCAGGTCCGTGAAGTGAGACGGCGCGCTGCGCGGCCGCAAAACCCGCGATTTTATCGGCCTGGCCCGACCGCGTCAGCGTCCCAGTCCGCGTTTGAGCTCCTTGAGCATCAGCACCACCTGGTTGGAGGCATGCCGGTAACCGCTGCCCAGGGCCTGGGCCGCCTTGTCGGCTTCGCCGCCCTGGGCGAGGGCCAGCACGTTCGACGCCTGCACATGAAAGTATTTGTGCCGCGCGACCAGCACGGTGAAGGCGGGGTAATGTCCCAGCCGCTGGCCGCCCGGGCCGTGCAGCCATTTGCCCAGGTCGCAGCGGTCGTCCCGGCAGACCAGTTCGGGTCGGAGGTCTTCGGCGGAATTGCCGTCCAGCACGTTCTGCAGGCGCAGCTTCCAGTTTTCGTGGGCGGCGATGGCGGTGTCGATATCAATCTCGGACAACACCGCCGCCGCAGTGCTGGCGTCCAGACCGATTTCGCTGGCGGCGTCGTCAGGCAGGCGCGAAAGTGCCGGATCGGCCTGGTCGAGCTTGTCGGTCTTGAAAAATCGGCTGAAAAAACCCATGGCATCACTCCCGCGTGCAGCAGATGCGAGTCATTGTGATCAACCCGCGCGGGACGGGGTTGACCTGCGTCAGGGATGGCTGCCACAGGCCGGCGGGACGTTGCGCCCCGACGCCTCGGCGCCTTAACGCAGCAGAACGCGCCCCGGATTGAGCGTGTTGCGGGGGTCCAGCGCCTGTTTGATCGCGCGCATCAGCGCCAGTGCCACGGGCGATTTGTAGTGCGCCAGCGTCGCCGCCTTGAGGCTGCCGACACCGTGCTCCGCCGAAATCGAGCCGCCAAATCGCGCCACGGCGTCGTACACCAGGGTGTTGACGCGCTCTTCCTCGCGCGCCAGGAAGGCGGCAGGGTCTTCGCCCGCCGGCGCCTGCACGTTGTAGTGCAGGTTGCCGTCGCCCAGATGGCCGAAATTCACCAGTCGCACGCCGGCAATTTCGCGTGCCAGCAGCGCGTCGGTCTCCGCCACAAAAGCCGGAATGCGCGACACCGGCACGGAAATGTCGTGTTTGATGTTCAGGCCTTCCTCGGCCTGCGCCAGCGGAATGCTCTCGCGGATGTGCCACAGCTGGCGCGCCTGGTTCAGGCTCTCGGCCACCACCGCGTCGCTGACCCGTTCCTGCTCCATGGCTGTCTCCAGCAGGTGCTCGAACAGGGCGCGGGCGTGCTGTTCCGATTCGTGATCCGAGTTTTCGAGCAGCACGAAATAGGGTGCTGCCATGCTTGCGTCCATCAGCGGCACGGTGAGCTGCGGGAAGTGCCTTTCCACCAGGCTCAGCGCGAACCGGCCCATGACCTCGAAGCCGGTCAGGCCGGGGCCGAGGTGGTGGTGCGCCAGACCCAGCAGCGCCACCGCGTCCTGGAGCGAGGGCACGGCAGCCCAGGCGGTGAGGCGGACCTTGGGCAGCGGGTAGAGCTTCATCGTCGCGGCGGTGATGATGCCCAGCGTGCCTTCGCTGCCGATCATCAGGTCGCGCAGGTCGTAGCCGGTGTTGTCCTTGCGCAGGCCCGACAGTCCATCCCAGATGTCGCCCTGCGCCGTCACCACCTCCAGCCCCAGGCACAGGTCGCGGGTATTGCCGTAGCGCACCACCTGGGTGCCCCCGGCATTGGTGCCCAGGTTGCCACCGATAGTGCAACTGCCCTCGGCCGCCAAGCTCAGCGGAAACAGGAAACCGGCTTCCTCGGCCGCTTCCTGCAGGTTCTGCAGCACGCAGCCGGCTTCGACGGTGATGGTCAGATTGGCCGCGTCAATCGCGCGCACGGCCGTCATGCGGGTCAGACTCAGCACCACCTGCGTGCCGCTGTCATCGGGCACGGAGCCCACGGCCAGCCCGGTGTTGCCGCCCTGCGGCACGATGCTGATGCCGGCTGCCGCGCAGGCTTTCACCACGGCCGCCACCTCGGCGGTATTGCCGGGGCGCACCACGGCCAGCGCCCGGCCGCGCACGCGCTTGCGCCAGTCCTGGGTGTAGGCGCTCAGGTCGCCTTCGGCCAGCACATGCCGCTCGCCCACGGCGGCGCGCAGCACATCCAGCAGGGGCTGACGCGGCGGGTCGGTCGTCGGATTCATGCTGTGGCGCTGTCCGCGCCGGTGGCTTTTGCCTGGCGCAGCCGCAGGCGGATATGGGCGGTGCACGCCACAAACAACACCACACACAGCAGCACTTCGGCTGCGGCCAGCCAGGCACCCGGCCCGTGCTCGCTGGTGGCGCGCACCAGGCCTTCGGTGACGTAGAGCCACACCAGCAGGCTCAGCCAGCGGTAGGTGTACATGCGGTTTTTCAGCAGGCCGGCCAGGGGAATGCACAAGGGCAGCACCTTCAGGGCCAGCCAGGATCCGCCGGGACGCAGCGGCGCCAGCCACAGTTCCCACGCCAGGCACAGCGCAATCAGCGCCAGCAAGGACGCTACGGCCAGACGGCGGCTGAGTTCGACGGGGTTGCGTGTCATCGGGCTGGCATCATAGCGACCATGCGCCCTTTCGCCCCGCTGGATCTGTTGAAGACCTTGCAGCACTTCCCCTGGCTGCACACCGCCCGCACGTTGCGCGACCGTTTTCGCGAAGACCGCCTGGCGCTCAACGCCAGCAGCCTGACGTTTACCACGGTGCTGGCGCTGGTGCCGCTGTTCACCGTGCTGCTGGCCGTGTTCTCCGCTTTTCCGGCGTTCGGCAAGTTGCAGGGCGTCATGCAGCAATGGCTGGCCGACAGCCTGTTTCCCGAATCCATTGCCCGCCAGGTCATGGGCTACCTGACGCAGTTCTCCGCCAAGGCCAGCCGGGTCGGGGCGCTCGGCTTTGCCTTTCTGCTGGCGACGGCGGTATCGCTGGTGCTGACGATAGACCGCACGCTGAACGCCATCTGGCGCGTGCGCCGGCGCCGGCCGCTGGCGCAGCGGGTGCTGATGGTCTGGGCGGTTCTTTCCCTGGGGCCGCTGCTGCTGGCGGCAACACTGGCGATCGCGTCCTACGCGGTGTCGGCCTCCCGTGGCCTGGTGGGCAAGCTGCCCACCGCCATGGGCATGGGCCTTGATCTGCTTGAGTTGCTGATTGCCGTGGGCGGTGTGGCCGCGCTGTACCGCTTTGTGCCCAACACCCGCGTCCGCTGGAGCCATGCGTTGGCCGGCGGGGTGTTTGTCGCGCTGGGGCTCGAACTGGCCAAGACCGGTCTGGCGACCTATTTGCGGGTCATGCCGGGCTTTTCCGCGATTTACGGCGCGTTTGCAACCATCCCCATCCTGCTGCTGTGGATCTATCTGGTCTGGATGGTGCTGCTGTTCGGTGCCGTCATTGCGGCATACCTGCCCAGCCTGCTGGCGGGCGTTGCGCGGCGCGGCGACACCCCGGGCTGGCGGCTGGAGCTGGCGCTGGAGGCGCTGGCCCTGCTGCAGCAGGCCCGCGAGCATCCTGGCGCGCCGGCGCTGGCGACCAAGGACCTTGCCGAAACCCTGAAGGTGGACCCGCTGCAACTGGAGCCGGTCATGGACACGCTGATCCAGCTCGGGCTGGTCGGAACGCTGGACTCCGGGGGCGAAGTGCTGCTGGTGGACTTGCCGCGCACGCCGGCCCAGCCCCTGGTCACCGCCCTGCTGCTCGCCGATACGGCCACCCTCGCGCCGTTGCGCGCTCGGGCGCTGCCGGCCGGCATGACGCTTTCGGAACTTCTGCTGAATAGCTCCCGAAAAGAGAGCGAACAAAGACCTTTTTACGCTGGGTAACGGCCGAAAACATCTGATTTCTGCGGCGCAACCCGTTTCGGGGTCCGTCGAACGCGTTGCCTGGCCTCGATGCGCGGGCCGTGCCGACGCACAGCGTCACCAGCGCGCCTTCGGGCAGGTCCACACCACCTACCTGCGTGGGGCGCAGCGCCCGGCGGTTGCCGAGCTGGTTGGACGATTCAAAGCGCAGGAATTCGTCCACCGCCAGTGTCAGCGGTGCCTGCTGGGCGGCCGCGTCGCCTGCGGTGGCCGCCAGACGTGCGAGCAGACCGGCGAGGCGCTTTTTCGCCCGATTCAAGACCAAAACCATCAATACCCAACGCAAAAAGGTCGCTTTGCGCTATCGCAAGCGTAGCGATTTGACCCATCGGGCGGAGTCATGGTCAGGGCCAGAGTCCGGTCTCCAGACCGATCTGCTGCCCCTGGCCCGGCACCTGGGCACCCGCCTCGGGGCGGTTCATCAGTGCGGATCCGTTTGAGGGGAGGCAGAGGGATCCGCGGTCGCTGAACCGGTACACCTATGCGCATGGGGATCCGGTGCACAACATTGATCCGAGTGGCTTATTTACGACGATGGATACAGGTGCAGCTGGTTCCGTTTCCATTTCAACTGCCTCCTCAAATATTGCTTAACCAATATACACACGTATCGCGGCTCAGATACTCCGCGTGGGCGGCCGGTCTTTTCAATTGATCAAGATCTTGGCGAAGCCTTGCGCGCTCAATCCAAAATAATTCCAATTGTGCTGGCGAGATGCCGGCGTTCTTTCTTGAGGACGACTATCGCGAACACACACAGTTTGTGGCTTTAGCGCAGGCCGCACTTTCACCGAGTATCCTGACCAGGGCTTCAAAAGCCCGTGTGAGCGGGTGGTATCGAAATATGCCTGAATGCCGCGGTCTAGTCGGTGCACAGGTCGGACTTGATTGTGATGAATACCCGTACGCCGCGAGTGAGGAGGGTGGACTCGATGGGTATAACCAAGGCATAGTGGCGTTGGAACCGGTTCCGATATTTGACAATCGAGGTGCCGGAGCTAAGTTGCGTCTATTTCTTCCCAATCCGGCGTGTCCAGTACCAAAGGGCGCAGGCTCAAAATCTAGCTTCCTTGTTGTTCCTATAGTGGGATCTCCAACTACATTCTGGACATGCGGAAAATAGAAATCTACCTCGGTCTTGTGATATTGAGTTGGCTGCTGGTTGGCTGTGACAACGGCTACGACGCAGGGAACTCTAAGGGTTCAAAAATAATTGCGGAACGATCAAGCATGGTTAAGAAACTGTCGCAGATGGAATCAGGATATTCTGGATCTACTGCTGATTGGCGCGAGTTCCTTGCATGCTGGGCAAGAACGATGGAGCAGCCGTTCACTAGTCGCCCGATGCCTAACAGCGTAACAACCGTCCAAGGCGTCGAGGGTGAGTTGCCGCCGTCTTATCGGCACTTTGTTGAGGCAACTGGTGGCGCGGGTTGGCTGTTTCCTGGGGACAAGAAGCGCAATAGTGGCAGTATGGAGCAGCTTTACCCTATCAACCGGGTGGGTCCGTTTAAGAAGGCTGATCCTGTCACCTGGAAGGCATGGAACGACAACAGAGGGCTTGGCAAGGTCCCTGACAAGGTTTACTACGATTACAGTCGGCAGCAAAACTGGGGGCTGTTCCGTGAAGAGTATCTTGACTCGCTTGTGTCCGTCGGGGACTTGTGGCATGGCAACGTGCTCGTACTCAATCCGATGGAAAAAGCATTGGACGGGGAGTGGGAGGCCTGGTTTCTCAGTACAAAGCTCCCAGGTGCAATACGATTCAAGTCGTTTGCCGAGTTAATGCAGATGGTCTACTTCACGGACATTGATCCAATGAAAGACCTCTTGTCGTACTCAGACGCAGAGCTTGCACAATCCTGTGCCGGTAAGCTTCGGGTCACTCGTGTTGAGAAGTAGCACGGGCAATACAAATCAAATAGCTGCCTACATATATTCCCCGAGCTCTAGCGCCCGATTGACTTCTTGTTCTCTCTAGTAAAAAAGCCACCTGCAACCCCTGCCAGCCGCTAAAACTGTGGGGTTCCGGTGGCTTCTTCCTTTTTGGCCGACACCTGGCGTGCTACACCTTCTTGCCAGCGGCCTTTGTCTTGGTGGTCCCGGCCTTGCTGGGCTCGTCCTCCTGGGTCACAAACCCGATAGAGCGCTTGGGCGGTGGCGCTGTCACCGCCGGATGAATACTCCTCATGGCCCAGTTTTGGATTGGAATCAACCCCAAGCCGCTCTTTTTGCCTGATTCAAGGCCAAAACAGCCCCTACCCAGCGTAAAAAGGTCGCTTTGCGCTATCACGGGCATAGCGTTCTGGCCCAGCCGGCCAGACCCTGTCCAGCCAGATCACCGCCTGGCACGGGACAACCGGCGCCACCGCCACCCCCACCGGCGACAGCCTGGTGCGCCAGGTTCGCATCGATGCGGCCACCGGCCAGAGTCCGGGACCGGTCATCCAAGCCGATCTGCT
Source organism: Burkholderiaceae bacterium (assembly GCA_016790575.1). GTDB lineage: Bacteria > Pseudomonadota > Gammaproteobacteria > Burkholderiales > Burkholderiaceae_C > JAEUOU01. The sequence continues at coordinate 82,926 of JAEUOU010000018.1, forward strand.
ACCCCTGGCCGGGCACCTGGGCACCAGCCTGGGGGCGGTGGATGCGGCCGGGCAAGTGCAGGAGGCGGTGGCCACCGACGCGTTCGGGCAGCTGCGCATCCCGGGCAGCCACAGCAATCCGGGAGGATTCACCAACGCCCCCGCCGGCGGCTGGCAGCAAAGCCATCTGTTTGCGGGGGAGTACTGGGATCAGGACAGCCAGTTGCTGTACCTGCGCGCGCGCTGGTATGACCCGCAGATCGGGCGGTTCATCAGCGCGGATCCGTTTGA
>JAEUOU010000026.1 GCA_016790575.1 Burkholderiaceae bacterium
GTAGCGCTTCATTTCCCAGTCGGTGACGGCATCCTGCCACTGGCGATGTTCCCATTCTCGGGTGGCGGCGAAGTGGTCGACAAAGGTGTCGCCGAGCCAGTCGCGGGCGATGGCCGACTCGCGGAACTGGCGCGTCGTTTCGATCAGCGAGCGCGGCGCACGCGGGATGTTCTCGCCGCCCTGGTTGGTGCCGGTGATCGGCGGCGTCGTGAGCTTCAGCCCCTTCTCGACGCCGTGCATGCCGGCGGCCACCACCGCGGCCATCGCCAGAAACGGGTTCACGTCGGCGCCGGGGCAGCGCGTCTCGAGCCGCGTGCTCTTCGGACTGCCGGCGATGACGCGAAAGCTCGCCGTTCGGTTGTCCAGCCCCCAGGTCGGCTTCACCGGTGCCCAGAAGCCGTCGACCAGGCGCTTGTAGCTGTTGATGGTCGGCCAGAACATGGGCGCGAACTCCATCAGGCAGGCCACCTGGCCGGCCAGGTAGCTCTCGAACAGTTTGCTCATCGAGCGGCTGCTTTTGCCGTCATGGAACAGGTTCTTCTTGCCGTCGCTCAGGGACTGGTGGATGTGACCACTGCAGCCGGGCAGGGCCTGATTCCACTTGGCCATGAAGCTGGGCATGACGCCAAAGCGTTTTCCGATTTCCTTGGCCCCGGTCTTGAAGAGGATGGCGCGGTCGGCCGCCTCCAGCGCTTCACTGAAGGTGATCGCCACTTCATAGACCCCCGGTCCGGTTTCGGTGTGCAACCCCTCGATGGGCACCCCGAAGGCCAGCATTTCATCCATCAGCGCATTGAAAAATCCCCGCTGGTCGGCCATACGCAGCAGCGAATAGCCGAACATGCCCGGCGTGATCGGCTCCGGGCCCACACCCCGTTTCCCGGCCCAGGTCTGGGGCGTTTCGGAGAAATTGAACCATTCGAATTCCATGCCGGCCATCGGAAGCACGCCCAGTTTTTCCGCGCGCCGCAGGACGCGGCGCAGGGTCTGGCGAGGGCAGACGGGGTAGGGGCTGCCGTCGGCGTTGATGAATTCGCCCAGGAAAAAGGGCACCCCGTTGTCCCACGGCACATTCCGTGAGGTGTTCAGGTCAATCCGGGCGAGCGCGTCCGGAAAGCCATGCTGCCAGCCGGTGACGGTGGTGTTGTCGTAACAGACGTCGTGCGAATCCCAGCCGAAGACGACGTCGCAGAAGCCAAAACCCCCTTCGGCGGCGCCGAAGAATTTGTCCCGGTGCAGGTACTTGCCGCGCAAGATGCCATCGATGTCACTGACGGCCACTTTGACCTTGGCGGCTGCGGATTGCCGCAGGGCGGCGAGCGCGGGATGCTGTCGGGCAGTAGCCATAGGGAGTCTCCTTTTCTTCGGTTTCCGGCGAACCTGTGGCGCCTTGCCCTGCCAGGTCGCCTGTGCGCGCTTTCAGTACTCAATCGGTGCAGGGGTGGGACGTCCGGCACGGCCGGCGTGGCTCATGCGAACTCCCGCGGCCGCCCGCTGGCAATTCCCAGATCCTGCAACGCCAGGGCGACCGCATGGACGGCCTGTTCGATTTCGTTGCGGCCGATGGCCCCGATACAGCCCACCCGGAAGGTCTCAAGCTCGGTGAGCTTGCCCGGATACAGGATGAAGCCGCGGGCTTTCGCCGCCGCATAAAACTGCCGGAAGTCGTAGCGCGGATCGCCGGGCGCATGGAAGGTCACGATGATGGGCGCCTGCACCGAGGGATCCAGAAAGGGTTTGAAGCCCAGTGCAGCCATGCCGCGCGTCAGCGTCTGGTAGTTGTCGGTGTACCGCGCCAGGCGGGCACTCTGTCCGCCCTCAGCTTCGAACTGGCTCACGGCTTCGGCCAGGGCAACCACCACATGGGTGGGCGGCGTAAAGCGCCACTGGCCGGTTTTCTCCATGTATACATATTGGTCGTGCAGGTCCATGGCCAGGCTCTGGCTGTTGCCCGCACAGGCGTCCACGATCGCCTTGCGCAGGAAGACGAAGCCCATGCCCGGCACCCCTTCCAGGCACTTGCCGCTGGCCGCAATCAGGGCGTCGAAGCGCACGGTGCGGGCGTCGATCGGGAGGGCGCCGAAACTGCTCATGGCATCGACGATCAGGCCTTTGCCATGCCGCTCGCAAACCTGCGCGACATCGTGTAGGGGATTGAGCACACCGGCGCCGGTTTCGCAGTGGATCATCACCACATGGGTCACGCTCGGGTCGGACTGCAGGTGTTGCTCCAGCACCGATGCCGAGACCGGCTCGCTGTCGGCGAAGGCGACCACCGTACAGCGGCGACCCATCATCTGTGTCAGCCGCGCGGCGCGTTTGCAATAGGCACCGTTGTCGAGTACCAGCACATGGCCATGGCGTGGAACGACCGTTGCGACGGCCGCTTCGACACTGAAGGTACCACTGCCTTGCAGCGGAACGACGACATGACTGTCCTGTCCGTGCACGATGGCCAGCAGGCTCTGGCGCAACCGGGCCGTGACGGCGTTGAATTCGCTGTCCCAGGAGCCCCAATCCCGCAGCATGGACAGTTTGGTGCGCAGGGTGGTGGTCAACGGGCCAGGGGTCAGCAGGATGTTGTCGCGGTCCATGAAATCTCCTTTTGTTTTCTGGTGGGCTGTTTTTCGTTTACCGCACTCGCCATGCCTGGGTTCTCCGGTTGGCCCACCAGGCCAGCACGGTAAACAGGCCCATCGCGATGCTGCTGGCGATGAGGATCAGCACCGCCATGGCGGCAGCGGCGCCCATTTCACCGGCTTCGTCCAGGTTCAGGATGGCAATGGACGCCACCTTGGTTTCGGGCGAGTACAAAAAGACCACGGCGGATATGGTGGTCATCGCATTGATGAAGAAATAGCGGGCGATATCGATCAGCGTGGGCGTGCAGATCGGCAAGGTCACCCGCCGGAATGTTCGCCAGAACGGGACCTTGAGCGATGCACTGACCGCTTCGAACTCGGCATCCAGGGATTTGAGCGCGGTCACCGCAGTCAGATGCCCGGTGGTGTAGAAGTGCACGATCGTGCACAGGGTCAGCAAGGTGATCGTGTGGTAGAGGCTGTTAAGCGGATTCGCGGGTTCGTTGAAGAAGAAGATGTAGCCCAGGCCCAGCACCAGACCGGGCACGGCCATCGGCAACATGGCCAGCAGGCGCATCACACCGTGCAGCGGGCCGGCGCCGCGCGTTTTCTCCAGCAGGTACGCACCACAGAACACCAGCGCCGTGCCGAACACCGCCGTTGCGGTGGCCACGGTCAGGCTGTTGACGAAGCCCACACCGACCTCGGCATCGACCAGTCCCATCACATAGTGGCGCAAACTGGGAGTGAGGTTGTACGGCCAGAAGCTGGCAAATGAGGCGAAGATCGCCATGCCGAGCATGGCCAGCACCAGCACGGCGATGACCCCGCAGTAGACGGTCATGGCGGCGTCGAAACGTCGCGCTGGCTTGGGGGTGTAGGGCACGGCCCGGGCGGTCAGCATCGCCGTCTGGCGGCGGCTGACGTAGCCGTCCACGCCAAACGTGATGACCGCGGGCAGCAGGAGCAGCAGCGCCACCACCGAGCCGCGGGCGAAGTCCTGTTGCCCGATCACCAGTTTGAATACATCGGTTGCCAGGACGTTGAAGTTGCCGCCGATGACTTTGGGAATGCCGAAATCGGTGATCACCAGGGTGAAGGCCACCGAAGCGGCGGAGATCAGGCCGTATTTGGCGCCCGGCAGGGTGATCGTGAAGAACCGACGTGCCGCCGAGGTACCCATCGCGTCTGCAGCCTCGTACAGGCGGGCATCGGAAAGGCTGAGCGCCGTGACCAGGATCATCAGCACGTGGGGAAAGACGGCGAAACACTCGGCAATCACAATGCCGGTGGCGCCATAGATCTGTTCGACGCCCAACCCATTGAGGACCTCCTTGAGCACGCCCTGGTTGCCAAACCAGTAGATCAGCGAAATGGCCGACAACAAGGACGGTGCGAGCAGAGGAATCAGGGTGATTCCGCGAAACAACGCCTTGAAAGGCATGCACGAACGCGTGAGCGCATACGCGAAAACAAAGGCCAGCGGGACCGTGATCAGCGTGACGAGCGAGGACACCCAGATGCTGTTCCACAAACTCTCCAGCAGGGCGGGCGTTCGGGCATAGGCGACGAAGTTGCGCAGGCCCACAAATTCACCCTCGCGCCCTTGCACGGCCTGCACGAGGATGGCCGCCAGGGGCAGCGCCAGAAAAGCGATCAGGACCAGCACCACCAGTGTCAGCGCGCCATGGCCGACCCAGTCCGTCCAATGGGCCTTCTGGGTGAGTGGTTTGCCCGCCGTCTGACGACCCAGGGGTTGCGCCGCTGCCATCAGAACACCTTGAGCCGCTCAGCCAGCAGGCGCAGGCGCACCGTTGATCCGGTCGCCAGAGACTGCTCGGACAGGAAGTTGAGCGAAAGGTAGACCACCAGCGGCTGTGGCAGGGCCGGTGAGGCAACCTGCACGTGGCAAAACGAGCCGAGGAACTCGATCTTGCTGATCGTCGCCTCGAAGACATGGGGGTCGCCGTCGGCGATGGGACGGGCCAGGATGTCCTCGGGTCGCAGGTACACCCGGACGTCGCGATCCCCGCCGGGGGCCGGCAGGCGCAAGGCGCCCAGGTGCAGCTCGCCGGCCACAATGCGGGCGGGCAGTACATTGACCTTGCCGACAAAGGCGGCCACAAAGGGGGTGGCGGGCTCGCGGTACACCTCCAGCGGCGTGCCCACCTGGTCGATCACGCCATGGTTCATCACCACAATGCGGTCGGCGACGCTGAGTGCCTCCTCCTGGTCGTGGGTCACCATGATGGTGGTCACCCCGAGTTGCTGCTGCAAGGCCTTGATTTCCTGGCGCAGATGGACCCGGACAATGGCATCCAGCGCCGACAGAGGCTCATCCAGAAGCAGCAAGCCGGGTGACGTGGCCAGCGCACGCGCCAGCGCGATGCGCTGTTGCTGCCCACCGGAAAGCTGGCCCGGGTACTTGGTTTCACTGCCCGGCAGTCCGACCAGCGCGACCAGCTCGCTGACCCGTTTGCGGATTTCGGCCTGCGGCTGGCGCCGGTTTACCAGGCCATACGCAACGTTGTCGGCGACCGTCAGGTTGGGGAACAGCGCATAACTCTGGAACACGATGCCATAGTCCCGCAACGCGGGCGGCAGCCGGGAGATATCGCGGCCGCCTTGCCAGATCTCGCCGGAAGTCTGGACCTCCAGTCCGGCCACAATGCGCAGCAAGGTCGTTTTGCCACAGCCCGACGGCCCGAGAAAACAGACGAACTCGCCTTTGTTCACCGACAGGTTGATGTCGCGCAATGCGGTGAATTCACCGAAGCATTTTCCGACCGTGCGGATCTGAAGAAATGGGTCCGTGCTCATCGGATTAGGCCTGAAAAGGGATACAGCGCTCGCAAGGAAAGCCGGGGCTGCCCGCAGCCCCGGTGCCGTTCGCTGGCCCCGCGCGGGGCCAGCACGGACGGACTCAGCGCTTCTCCGACTTGGCGTTGTAGCGCTTGGTCCACTCGGCCAGGATGCGGTCGCGGTTGTCGGCTTCCCAGTAGAAGTCTTTCTTGACCAGGCGGGACTCATAGTCCTTGGGCACGTTGGCCAGCGGTGCGGCAACGCCAGGCTGTGCGGTGATGGCAAAGTTCTTGCCGTAGAGCAGCATGGCATCTTTGCTGCTGGCCCAGTCCGCGAGTTTCTTGGCGGCGTCGAGCTTTTTCGTTCCTTTGTGGATGGCAAACGCCTCCAGATCCCAGCCCAGACCCTCTTTCGGGAACACCAGGTCAATGGGCGCACCCTTGGCCTTGTTGCTGTTGGCGCGGTATTCGAAGGAAATGCCCACAACGAACTCGCCACTGGCGGCCATGTTGCAGGGCTTGCTGCCCGAGTGGGTGTACTGCGCAATGTTCTCGTGCAGACCATCCATGAATTTCCAGCCCCCGCCCTTGCCGTTGTCGTCGCCCCACAGCGTCAGCCAGGCCGTCACGTCAAAAAAGCCTGTGCCACTGGACGCCGGGTTGGGCATCACCACCTGCCCCTTGTAAACCGGCTTGGTCAGGTCCTTCCAGGTCTCGGGCTTGGGAATGCCGCGCTTTTGCGCCTCAACCGTATTGAAGCAGATGGTCGCGCCCCACACATCCATGCCAAACCACGCGGGAGGATTTTTCTTGTCGCGATACTGGCTCATGATCGCGTCCAGGTTCAGCGGCGCGTAGGGCTGCAGCATGCCGTTCTTGTCCATCAAGGCCAGGCTGGAGGCCGCCACACCCATCACCGCATCGGCCTGGGGATTGCCTTTTTCCGCCAGCAGCTTGGCCGTGATGACCCCGGTCGAATCGCGCACCCACTTGATTTCGATGTCCGGATGGGACTTGTTGAAACCTTCCTGGTAGGCCTTGAGCTGATCGGTCTCCAGCGCCGTGTAGACGAGCAACTGGGTTTTCTGCGCGGAGGCGAGGCCACCGGCAGCCAGCAGACCGGCGGCAAGCAGCGCCTTGGTGATGGCGGAACAACGGGCAAACGAAAGCATGCGGAACTCCTGTTGATGAACAAAACGAATCATGCTGGCACGCGTTTGTGTCAGGACGGTGACCCCTTGACGACAGACCGGAATCTGTCGTGCATTTAACGCCGTGCAGTCGAAGTTTGTCAATTGCTTTTTGCATATTGTTGACAATATGGAAAAATCTGCTCCAATCCAGACATGAGCCCGTCTCTCCTCGATCCGGCGCCGCAGGCAACCATTGCGCTGTTGCAAAGCAGTTCGCTCACCACGCTGGTGCAGCAGGAGATCGAGCGCGCCATTCTGGTGGGCGAGTTCACCCCCGGCACCAAATTGACCGAAGCCGCGATCGCCGATCGCCTGGGGGTTTCTCGGGGGCCGGTGCGCGAAGCCTTCCGCATGCTCGAAGAGGCGGGCTTGCTGCGCAACGAAAAAAACCGGGGCGTCTTTGTACGCGACATTCCCATCGACGAAGCGGTGGAAATCTTCGATCTGCGGGCCGCCATGGACGAACTGGTGGGCCGGCAACTCGCACGTTCGATCACCACGGCGCAGCTCAAGGAAGTGCGCGCCCTGGTGGACCAGATGGAGAAAGCCGTCAAAAGCGGCGATACCCGTCACTATCACCTGCTCAACCTCCAGTTTCACGACCGGCTTGTCGAAATGGCCGGCAACCGCAAGCTCACCGCGATTTACCGCAAGCTGATCAAAGAGTTGTCGCTGTTTCGCCGTCTGAACCTTGCCGACGGCGCCCTGCTGCCCATATCGGCGGGCGAACACCGGTCTATCGTCACGGCCATCGCTTCGGGAAATGCCGAGGCAGCTGGCCGCGCCTTGTTTGACCATGTGATGGAAAGCAAGGAACGAACCATCACCAACCACCTGGCCCGGCAACCGCGAGACAACCCGGCGCCCAAGGTACTTCCTGAAAAACCGACCCGAAAGAGCCGCCATGCTTGACGTCAATCACCGCACCTATCGTGTGCCCCAAATCCCCACCGTGGTCGTCTGCGTCGACGGCTGCGAACCCGACTACCTCGGCCAGGCCGTCGCCACCGGTCAGATGCCGTGGCTCAAAGGCGCCCTCGCCCGTGGCACCGGCCTGGTCGCCGACTGTGTGGTGCCCACCTTTACCAATCCCAACAACCTGTCCATCGTCACCGGCGCGCCTCCGTCGGTGCATGGCATCTGCGGCAACTACCTGTTCGATACCGCCACCGGCACCGAAGTGATGATGAACGACGTGAAGTGGCTGCGGGCACCGACCCTGCTGGCCGCTTTGGCGGCAGCAGGCAAAAAGGTCGCGGTGGTCACCGCCAAGGACAAGCTGCGCAAGCTGCTCGGTCACGGCATGGTCGGCGGCATCTGCTTCTCATCGGAAAAGGCCGACCAGGTGAGCGTGGCGGAAAACGGGATCGACAACGTGCTGCAGATGGTCGGCAAACCGGTGCCCGACGTCTACAGCGCCGAGCTCTCCGAGTTCGTTTTTGCCGCCGGGGTCAAACTGGCCCAGGCCCGCAAAGCCGACGTGATGTACCTGTCCACCACCGATTACATCCAGCACAAACATGCGCCGGGCACTGACGGGGCCAACGCCTTCTACCGGATGATGGACGGGTATCTGGCCCAGCTGGATGCGCTGGGTTGGGTGATCGCCATCACCGCCGATCACGGCATGAATGCCAAGGTGGCCATGAACGGTCAACCCGACGTGGTCTACCTGCAGGACTGGTTCGATACCCGGACCGGTGCCGGCACGGCGCGCGTGATCCTGCCCATCACCGACCCCTATGTGGTTCACCACGGCGCGCTGGGTTCGTACGCCACGGTCTACCTGCCGCAGGGCACCGACATCGCCGCCGTTGCGGCCGACCTGGCCAGGCTACAGGGCATCGAGTCGGTGCTGACACGCAGCCAGGCCGCCGCGCGGTTCGAACTGCCCGAAGACCGCATCGGCGATCTGGTGGTGGTGTCGGAACGGTCCACGGTGCTCGGTACCTCGGCCAGCCGCCACGACCTGAGCGGACTGGACGCCCCATTGCGTTCGCACGGCGGGGTCAGCGAGCAGCGGGTGCCGCTGATCCTCAACCGCCCGCTGACCGGCCTGGATCCGGCCCGGCGCTACCGCAATTTCGACGCATTCGACCTGGCCCTGAACCACGCACAGTAAGGGCCGCCATGAGCAACCCCAAAGACGATATCGCCGGCTTCATTCGCAGCAACGGCCTGAACGCCATGCGCATCGCCGGTCGGCGGGTCGGCGCCGAGCGCGGTGCAGACCGCTGCATTGCCGTCACCAACCCGTACACCGGTGCCGTCATCGGGCAGGTGCCCAAGGCCACCCTGGAAGAGGTGCGCGAGGCCTACGCCATCGGCCACGCCTACAAGGCACGCCTCACCCGCTTCGAGCGCGCGGCCATCCTCAACCGCGCCGCCACGATTGCGGCCAGCCGGGTCGCCGAGGTGGCCGCACTGATCACTGCCGAGGCTGGCCTGGCACAGAAAGACGCCCTGTATGAAGCCGGCCGTGTCGCCGATGTCCTGCTTTTCGGCGCCAACGAGGTGCTCAAGGACGACGGGCAGATCTTCAGCTGTGACCTGACCCCCCACGGCAAGCGCCGGCGGGTCTACACCCAGCGCGCGCCGCTGCTGGGCGTGATTACCGCGATCACGCCGTTCAACCACCCGATGAATCAGGTCGCCCACAAGGTGGTGCCCTCCATCGCCACCAATAATCGCATGGTGCTCAAGCCGTCGGAGAAAGTGCCGTTCTCGGCCATCCTGTTTGCCGACATCCTGTACGAGGCCGGCCTGCCGCCGGAGATGCTGTCGGTGGTCACCGGGGACCCGCGCGAAATTGCCGACGAGCTGATCACCCATCCTGCGGCCGACCTCGTCACGTTCACCGGCGGTGTCGCGATCGGCAAGTACATCGCGCACAAGGCGGGCTACCGCCGCCTGGTGCTGGAGCTGGGCGGCAACGACCCCATCATCGTGATGGAAGACGCCGACATCGACGAAGCCTCCACCCTGGCGGTTCAGGGCAGCTACAAGAATTCCGGACAACGCTGCACCGCCATCAAGCGCATGCTGGTCCACGAGGCCGTCGCCGATTCGTTCACCGAACAGGTGGTGGCCAAAACCCGTGCGTGGAAGTTCGGCGATCCGATGGACAAGGCCAACGACATGGGCACGGTGATCGACGCGGCGGCCGCGCAACTGTTTGAAAGCCGGGTCAACGAAGCAGTCAGCCAGGGCGCCCGCCTGCTGGTCGGCAACACCCGCGACGGCGCCCTGTACGCCCCCACGGTGATCGACCGGGTCGACCCGGGCATGACCGTCGTGCGCGAGGAAACCTTCGGCCCGGTCTCACCCATCATCCGTTTCCGCGACATCGACGAGGCCATCCGCATCAGCAACGGCACAGCCTACGGCCTGTCCAGTGCCGTCTGTACCAACCGGCTGGACTACATCACCCGCTTTGTTGCCGAGCTGGATGTCGGCACGGTCAACGTGCGCGAAGTCCCCGGCTACCGGCTGGAGCTCACGCCGTTCGGCGGGATCAAGGATTCGGGCCTGGGTTACAAGGAAGGCGTGCAGGAAGCCATCAAGAGCTTCACCAACCTCAAGACCTATTCTTTGCCCTGGAGCTGACGCCCAAGACAGCCGCCAGCGTCCATGCAGCATCTCCTGAACCTGTTCGCCGCGATCGCCTTGCTGGTGTGGGGGACCTACACCGTGCGCACCGGCATCCTGCGCATCATGGGCGAAGACCTGCGGCGGGTGTTGCGACGCAATGCCGACAACCGGTTGACCGCCATGGCGGCCGGCCTGGCTGTCACCAGTCTGGTGCAAAGCAGCACCGCCACCTGCCTGATCGTGGCTTCCTTCGTCGGGCAGGGGCTGATCTCCACCGGCGCCGGGCTGGCCGTCATGCTGGGTGCGGACATGGGCACGGCGCTGATGGCGGTGGTGTTCTCGTTCGATCTGTCGTGGCTGTCGCCCTTGCTGATCGTCACCGGCGTGATCCTGTTCACCTCGAAACAGGCGTCCACGGCGGGCCGGGTCGGTCGGGTGCTGATCGGCTTGGGACTGATCACCCTGGCGCTGCACCTCATCATGGCGGCCACGCGTCCCCTGGTCGCCTCGCCCGTGATGCAGAACCTGTTGGCGGCCATGCCCAACGAGGTTTTGCTCGACATTGTGGTGGGCGCGGTCTTGACGGTGCTGTCATATTCCAGCCTCGCGATCGTGCTGCTGTCGGCAACGCTGGCGTCGGCGGGCATTTTGCCGGTGAACGTGGCGCTCGGGCTGGTCATCGGCGCCAACATCGGCAGCGGTCTGCTGGCCGTCTTCTCCACATCCAAAGCGGGGCCGCTGGAGCGCCGGGTCCCCATGGGCAATCTGGCATTCAAGCTGACCGGCGGGCTGCTGGCCGTGGTGGCCATGCCCTGGCTGCCGGACATTCTCCATGCCGTGGGGCCGGTGATGCCCGAGCCACTGGGCATTGTGGTCAGTTTCCACCTGCTGTTCAACGTCACGCTGGCACTGCTGATGATCGGGATTGCGCCGCTGATCGGCCGGTGGCTGGAGGGCTGGTTGCAGCCGCCGCCCGTCAACCCACCGGCCAACCGGCCGCGGCATCTGGACCCGACCGCCCTTGCCACCCCTTCGCTGGCGATTTCGTGCGCGGCGCGCGAGGCCCTGCACCAGGCGGACGTGGTGGAAACCATGCTGCGCGGGATCGTGCCGGTCATTCGCCACAACGACCTGTCGCTGTCCGAGCATCTGCGCAAATCCGACGACACGGTCGACGAACTCTACAGCGCCATCAAGTTCTATCTGACCCAGATCTCGCGGGAGGCGCTGTCGGAAACCGAAGGGCGGCGCTGGGCCGACATCGTGTCGTTCACCATCAACATGGAGCAGGTCGGCGACATCATCGAGCGGGTGTTGCTGGACATCGAAGACAAGAAGATTCGCAAAGGCCGCAACTTCTCCGACGCCGGCATGGCCGAAATCTGCCACATGCACGAGCGGCTGGTCAGCAATCTGCGCCTGGGCATGAGCGTGTTTCTGGATGGCGACCTGCGGGCCGCCCAGAAACTGCTCGAAGAAAAAGCCAACTTCCGCGAACTGGAACATGAGTACGCCGCCACCCACCTGATGCGGCTGCAGGACAACACGCCGGAGAGCATTGCCACCAGTTCGCTGCATCTGGACCTGATCAGCGAACTTAAACGCATCAACTCGCACATCTGTTCCATCGCCTATCCCATCCTCGAAGCGGCCGGTGCCTTGAGCAAGACCCGGCTGAAGGCCCCCGAGGTCGTACCCGGATGACCATCACCTGGCCCGTGGTGGCGGCCGTGCTGTTCGGCGCCCTGCTGCATGCCAGCTGGAACGCCCTGGTCAAGTCGAGCAGCGACAAGGCGATGGACACCGCGCTGATCCACGTGATCGGCTCGGTGGTTGCCATTCCCCTGCTGGTCGTGGTGGGCCTGCCCGCCGCAGAGAGCTGGCCTTTCATTGCCGCCTCAGTGGTGATCCACATCGGCTACTACATTGCCCTGACCGGCGCCTACCAGCACGGGGACCTGGGGCTGACCTACCCGCTGATGCGTGGCACGGCACCCCTGCTGGTGGCGCTGTCGGCCAGTGTGCTGCTCGGCGAGGCACTGAGCCTGGGGGCCTGGCTGGGTGTGGTCGGCATCTGCGTCGGCGTGCTGTCGCTGGGGCTGTCACGCCACGCCCTTGATTCACCCCGGGCAGTGCGCTTTGCGCTGGTCAATGCCGTGGTGATTGCGATCTACACCGTGGTGGATGCGCTGGGCGCCCGCGCCTCGGGCAATGCCCTGCAGTACGTGGCGCTGCTGTTTGTGCTGGACGGCTGGCCCTTCGGGCTGCTGGTGCTGGCCCGGCGCGGTACGGCCGTGGCGCTGCCGTATGCACGCCAGCGCTGGCCCGTGGCCACGGGCGCCGCCGCCGCATCGCTGGGCTCCTATGGCATCGCGCTGTGGGCCATGACCCAGGCACCCGTCGCCACCGTGGCGGCGCTGCGCGAAACCTCGGTGCTTTTTGCCACCCTGCTGGGCATCTGGTTTCTGAATGAAGAACTTACCCGGCGGCGCCTGATGGGCACCCTCACCGTTGTTGCCGGTGTCATTGCCTTGCGACTGAGCTGACCAGGAGAGCCCATGAACCCTTCACCCGTCGACACCGACCGCCCGACCTCCGCCCCCGCCCTGCCCGCTCAGGCCCGCGTTGTCATTGTGGGCGGCGGCATTGCCGGCTGCTCCACGGCCTACCACCTGGCGCGGATGGGAATCACCGACGTGCTGGTGCTGGAGCAGGGCAAGCTCACCAGCGGCACCACCTGGCACGCCGCCGGGCTGATCGGCCAGATGCGTCCCAACCGCAGCATGACGCAGATGAGCAAGTACGGCATCGAGCTGTACGCCACGCTGGAGGCCGAAACCGGCCTGGCCACGGGCTGGAAGCGCTGCGGCAGCCTCAACGTCGCGGCGTCGGACGACCGCTGGAAAGTGTTCCAGAAGCAGGCCGCCATGGCACGGGCCTTCGGGGTCGAATGCCATGTCATCTCCCCGCGCGAGGCGGCCGAGCGCTACCCGCTGCTGCGCACCGACGACCTGCGCGGCGCACTGTGGCTGCCGGGGGATGGCAAGGCCAATCCGGCCGACCTGTGCATGTCACTGGCCAAAGGCGCACGCCAGCGCGGGGTGCGTTTTGTCGAGGATGTCGAGGTCACCGGTGTACTGCAGCACCAGGGCAGCGCCTGTGGGGTGGTCACCGCGCAGGGGGTGGTGCGGTGCGAGACGGTGGTGAACTGCGCCGGGCAATGGGCGCGGCAGTTCGGGCGCCTGGCCGGCGTGACGGTGCCGCTGTATTCGGCCGAGCATTTCTACATCGTCACCGACCGCATCGACGGTGTCCATCCGATGCTGCCGGTCATGCGCGACCCCGATGGCTTCATCTATTACAAGGAAGAGGTGGGCGGCTTGCTCATGGGCGGCTTCGAGCCGGTGGCCAAACCCTGGAAACGGGACCCGATTCCGGCGGACTTCCAGTTTCAGCTTCTCGACGAAGACTGGGACCAGTTCGAACCCCTCATGCACAACGCCATCCATCGCACCCCCTGCCTGGAAAAGGCACCGGTCAAGATGCTGCTGAACGGCCCGGAAAGTTTCACTCCGGATGGCAACTTCATCCTCGGCGAGGCGCCCGAGTTGCGACAGTACTTCGTCTGCGCCGGCTTCAATTCGGCCGGAATCGCCAACAGCGGTGGCGCCGGACGGCTGATTGCCGAGTGGATTGCCGCCGGCGAACCGAGCGCGGACGTCTGGGAAGTCGATATCCGGCGTTTCGGCGCGTTCAGCGGCAACCGCCGCGCCCTGGCCGCCCGCACGGCGGAAACCCTGGGCCTGCACTACGCCATGCGCTGGCCGCGCCAGGAGCTGGAGTCGGCACGGCCGTTGCGCACCTCGCCGCTGTACGACCTGCTCCAGGCCAAAGGCGCGGAGTTCGGCGCCCGCAACGGTTGGGAGCGGGCCAACTACTTCCGGCCGCCCGCCGCAGACACCGCGGCGGGTTTCGTGCCGCGGCCGCCCTACACCCTGGGCACACCCGGCTGGCTGCCCTGGATGCAGGCCGAGCAACAGGCCACGCGCGAAGCCGTGGCGGTCTACGACCAGACCAGCTTCTCCAAACTGCTGCTGCAAGGCCGCGACGCGCTGGCCATCCTGCAGCGCCTGTGCGCCAACGAAATGGACGTTGCGGTCGACCGCATGGTCTACACCGCCATGCTCAACACCCGCGGCGGCTTCGAAAGCGACCTGACCGTGATCCGCCTGGCGGCCGACCGATTCCTGATCGTCACCGGCTCGGCGCAGACGGTGCGTGACGCCGACTGGATCGGCCGCCACATCCCGCCCGACGCCCATGCCACGCTGACCGACGTGACCGCGCTGACCAGCGTGCTGTCGGTGATGGGGCCGAACGCCCGCACCCTGCTGGAGCGCCTGTCGCCCGACGACCTGTCGCCCGCCGCGTTGCCCTTCAGCAGCACCCGCGAAATCGACCTGGCCCACGCCCGGGTGCGCGCCGCCCGCATGAGTTATGTCGGCGGCCCGGGCTACGAGCTGTATGTACCCATCGAAATGGCACGGCATGTCTACCTGGCCTTGCACGCCGCCGGCGCCGATCTGGGTCTGCGCGACGCCGGCTACTACGCCATCGACGCCCTGCGCATCGAGCAGGGCCGACGCGCCTGGGGCGCCGAGCTGGGTCCGGACGAAACGCCTTTCGAGGCCGGCCTGCTGTTTGCGGTGCGGCTGGACAAACCGGCGGACTTCATCGGACGTGACGCCCTGCGGGCCGCCCGCACCCTGCCGCTGAAGAAGAAGCTGGTCACCGTCGTATTTGACGACCCGGCGGTCTATGCCTGGGGCGGTGAAACCCTGGTGCTGCAGGACCAGCCGGTGGGCGAACTCAGCTCGGTGGGCTGGAGCCCGCTGGCCGGGGCCTGTGTGGCGCTGGCCTACGTGCGCGGCGCGCCGGCACAGCAAACCCATGCAGGCACTGCCGCGCAGATCGCTTTATGGGGGCAGCTCCATCCGGTGCGGCTGTACGACCAGTGGCCGCCCCGCGCGCCCCGCAGCTGAGAACGCGCAGGCCATACCTGCGGCGAGCGTTATTCAACAGTATCGAAACCGTAGCAACAACCGACCTTTTCCCGCTGGGTATCGGCCCAAAACGCCCCGAAACACCCGTAGCGCACCCTCACCCCCCCCAGACGCCACAAACCCCGCCGAGTCATCCTCGGGCGGGGTGGTTGGATGAGGCCGGCGCAGCCGGCCGGAGGTGTCAGACGCTTACTTGGCCTTGATCACCAGGTTGACGATGTCGGAGTAGACGCCGGCAATCGCCTGCGCATCGCCGGCAAAGCTCACCGTCAGCTTGCCCTGGCGGTCAAACTGCGCCTGATCGCGGCTGGCCACGATCTCTTTGGCGATGTCGCCGGCGCCGTCGTCGTAGGAGGCGCTGTAGACCGTGGGCTTGGCACCGGCAGCCTTGCTCAGCAGCTGGCCTGCGTTGTCCGAGCTCAGGTGCACGCTGTAGCCGTTGCCGCTGTTGCAGTTTTCGGTGACCACACCCACCAGGGTGTCTTTTTCACCGCCCAGGATGTCCAGGTTGGTGGCCTTGGCCGTGGGCTGGACGGCGATGGTGCAGTTGACGGCCACCGAGCCGCGCAGTTCGAGCTTGGCGCTGTCGCTGGCGGTGGCTGCGTGGGCGCCG
>JAEUOU010000028.1 GCA_016790575.1 Burkholderiaceae bacterium
TGTCATAACGCAGCATGTAAGCCAGATAGTCGGGCTCCAGCAGGTCGTTGATGGCCACGACTTGGATGTCGCTGAAATTCTGGATGGCGCTGCGCAGCACGTTGCGGCCGATGCGGCCGAAGCCGTTGATGCCGATCTTGAGGGTCATGATGGGAAGAAATGGAAAAGGTAACCGGAAAGCGGATCAGGCCGGGGCCTCGGCGGCCAGCAGGGCGGAGAAGTCGGCGATGACGCGGTCAGGGGCGCAGGCTTCGACCGGCTGGCCCATGTTGTAGCCATACGGCAGCAGCCACACCGGCACACCGGCGTTTCGGGCGGTGGCGGCGTCGATGGACGAATCGCCCACGAACAGCGCGCGGCCGGCTGGCACCTGGAACTGCTCCAGGCAAGCCAGCACACCGGCCGGGTCCGGCTTTTTCACCGGCAACGTGTCGCCGCTGATGACCCGGTCAAACAGCGGCCCCAGCTGGTGCGCCGCAAGCACCGTCTCGGTGTAGCGCCCTTCCTTGTTGGTCACCACGGCAAGTTTGACGCCCTCGGTGCGCAGCGCCGCCAGCACCTCACGCACTCGGGGATACAGGTGACTGCGCGTGCCGCAACGCGCCTGATAGAAGCGGCCAAACTCGATTTCGATCCGTTGGAAACTTTCGGAATGGCGGACCGTTTCGGCGGAAACACCGCCCGCCCAGGCCAGCGCCTGGATCAGCAGCTCGCGGGTGCCGTGGCCAATCCAGTCGTTCACCTGCTGCTGCGTCACTTCCGACAGGTCAAAGCGGCGCAGCGTGTCGTTCACCGCGTCGGCAATCTCCGGCGCCGTTTCGATCAGCGTGCCGTCCAGGTCGAACAGGATCAGGTCAAAAGCGCGGTTCATGGCAGGCACCGGTTCAGTTGCTGGACGGCACGATGTGGGCCGGCAGCGGCTGTTCGCGCCGGTGCGCGGCGCGGTGCACCAGCGTGCGGGCGGCGTCCACCACCCGGGCCGAGGTGATGCCGAAGTGCTCGTACAGCACGCTGGCAGGCGCCGATTCGCCGAAGGTGGCAATGCCCACCACCACGCCGGTGCGGCCCACGTATTTGCGCCAGAAGTCCGGGTGCGCCGCTTCGACCGCCACGGTGGGCAGGCCCAGCGGCAGCACCATGTCCTGGTAGGCCTCGCTCTGGCGGTCAAACAGGTTGGTGCAGGGCATGGACACCACGCGGGTGCGGACTCCTTCCGCCGCCAGCGCCGCCTGGGCCCGCAGCGCGATTTCCACCTCGGAACCCGTGGCCACCAGCACAGCCTGTGGCTCGTCCATGTCGGTCAGGATATAGCCGCCTTTGCGAATGTGGCCGGCCAGCACCGTGCCGGTGACCTTGGGCAGGTTCTGGCGCGACAGGCACAGCGCCGAGGGTCCGTCGCGGCGCTCCAGCGCGTGGGCCCACGCCACGGCAGTTTCCAGCGCGTCGGCCGGGCGCCAGACATCCAGATTCGGGATCAGGCGCAGGCTGGGCACGTGCTCCACGCTCTGGTGCGTCGGGCCGTCTTCGCCCAGGCCAATGGAGTCGTGGGTGAAGACGTGGATGACCCGCTGCTTCATCAGCGCCGCCATGCGGATGGCGTTGCGGCTGTAGTCGCTGAAGGTCAGGAAGGTGCCGCCGTAGGGGATGAACCCGCCGTGCAACGCGATGCCATTCATGATCGCAGCCATGCCGAACTCGCGCACACCGTAGCTCAGGTGGTTGCCCCTGGCATCGCGCCCGGCCTTCACGCAGCCCTTGAAGTTGGTCAGGTTGGAGCCGGTCAGGTCGGCGCTGCCACCGAAGAACTCGGGCACCAGCGGCGCCAGCAGGTCGAGTGCGTTCTGGCTCGCCTTGCGGGTGGCCACGGTGTCCGGCCGGGCGGCGATGGTGGCCAGCAGCTCGGGCAACCGGGCCTCATAGTCGGGCAGCAGGTCGCCCGCCATGCGCCGCTCGAATTCGGCTGCCTCCAGCGGGTACGCGGCGCGATAGGCGTCAAAGCGCTGTTGCCAGGCGGTTTCGGCCGCGGCGCCGGCGGCGCGGGCGTCCCAGGCGGCGGTGAGGTCGGCCGGCATCTCGAACGGCGCGGCCGTCCAGCCCAGCGCTTCCCGGGTGGCCGACACTTCAGCGGCGCCCAGCGCGGCGCCGTGGACGTCGTGGGTGCCAGCCTTGTTCGGCGATCCCATGCCGATCACCGTCTTGCAGCAGATCAGCGTGGGCTTGCCGTCCGGGCGATGCGCCTGCGCGCGGGCAGCGGCCACGGCGGCGTCCACCGCGGCGGGGTCATGGCCATCCACGCCGGCGATCACGTTCCAGCCGTAGGCGCGGAAGCGTGCCGGTGTGTCGTCGGTGAACCAGCCTTCGACATGCCCGTCGATGGAAATGCCGTTGTCGTCCCAGAACGCCACCAGCTTGGACAGGCGCAGCGTGCCGGCCAGGGAACAGGCCTCATGACTGATGCCTTCCATCAGGCAACCGTCGCCCATGAACACCCAGGTGGCATGGTCGACGATGGTGTGGCCGTCGCGGTTGAATTCCACCGCCAGCAGCTTCTCGGCCAGCGCCATGCCCACCGCGTTGGTGATGCCCTGGCCCAGCGGCCCGGTGGTGGTTTCCACACCCGGGGTGATCCCCACCTCGGGGTGGCCGGCGGTTTTGCTGTGCAGCTGGCGGAAGTTTTTCAGCTCGTCCATCGGAAGGTCGTAGCCGGTCAGGTGCAGCAGCGCGTAGATCAGCATCGAGCCGTGGCCGTTGGACAGCACAAAGCGGTCCCGGTCGGGCCAGTGCGGGTTGGCCGGGTTGTGTTTCAGGTGCCGGTTCCACAACACCTCGGCGATGTCGGCCATGCCCATCGGGGCACCGGGGTGGCCGGATTTGGCTTTTTCCACGGCGTCCACCGCAAGCATGCGGATGGCGTTGGCCATGCGGCGGGCGAGTTCGGGCGAAGGATTGCGCATCGTCGTGTCTCCTTGCCGCCGCTCAGGCCAGTCCCATGGCGCGCTTCTTGCGCTCCATCATGCGCCAGATGAAGGGCGTGAAGATCAGCTGCATCGCCAGTTCCATCTTGCCGCCGGGCACCACGATGGTGTTGGCACGGCTCATCCAGGAGCCGTTGATCATCGTCAGCAGGTACTGGAAGTCGATGCCCTTGGGCTGGGCGAAACGGATCACCACCATGCTCTCGTCGGCGCTGGGAATGTCCCGCGCGATGAAGGGGTTGGAGGTGTCCACCACCGGCACGCGCTGGAAGTTCACATGCGTCAGGCCGAACTGCGGCACGATGTAGTTCACATAGTCGGGCATGCGGCGCAGGATGGTGTCCACCACCGCTTCCTGGCTGTAGCCGCGTTGCGTCTTGTCGCGGATGAGCTTCTGGATCCATTCCAGGTTGATGGACGGCACCACGCCGATCAGCAGGTCCGGGTAGCGGGCGATGTCGACCGTGTCGGTTTTCACCGCGCCGTGCAGGCCTTCGTAGAACAGCAGGTCGGTTCCGGCGGGAATGTCTTCCCACGGGGTGAAGGTTCCGGGCTCCTGCTGGTAGGGCGCCGCTTCTTCGGCGTTGTGCAGGTATTTGCGGCACTGGCCGGTGCCGTCGGTGGCGTACTGGCGGAACAAGCCCTCGATTTCGGGGAACAGGTTGCCTTCCTCGCCGAAGTGGCTGAAGTGGCGGTTGCCTTTGGCCTCTTCCTCGGCCATGCGCTGTTTCATGGCTTTGCGGTCCAGCCGGTGGAAGCTGTCACCTTCAATGACGGCGGCCTTGAGGTTCTCGCGGCGGAAGATGTTCTGGAAGGTGCGCGTCACCGTGGACGTGCCGGCGCCGCTGGAGCCGGTGATGGCGATGATGGGATGGCGTTCGGACATGGGGATATCTCCGGAGAGTGAAATTCAGGTCAAATCTGGCAATACCCAGCGTAAAAAGGTCACTGTTTGCTATTCTTTTCGGAACTTTCTCAATCCCGAAACAGGCTGCGCTCGGAAAACAGCGGGTTGTCGTCCTTGTAGGCAACCGGCTCCCGGTGGTAGCGCTCGATGCGTTCCACCTCGTTTTTGCTGCCGAACACCAGGCCAATGCGCTGGTGCAGGGCCGTCGGCTGTACGCCGAGCACCGGCTCCCGACCGGTGCTGGCCCGGCCACCGGCCTGCTCGATGATGAAGCCCACCGGATTGGCCTCGTACAACAGGCGCAGGCGCCCGGGCTTGCTGGGGTCCTTGGTGTCGCGCGGATACATGAACACGCCGCCGCGCATGAGGATGCGATGCGCCTCGGCCACCATCGAGGCGATCCAGCGCATGTTGAAGTCCTTGCCGCGCGGGCCGGTCTTGCCCGCCAGGCATTCATCCACATAGCGCTTGACCGGCGGCTCCCAGAAGCGGCTGTTCGACGCATTGATGGCGAACTCCTGGGTGTCCGGCGGAACCTGGATGTTCGGATGCGTCAGCATGAACTGGCCCAGATTGGGGTCCAGGGTGAAACCGGCCACCCCGTTGCCCACGGTCAGCACCAGCATGGTCGAAGGTCCGTACAGCGCGTAACCTGCTGCCATCTGCTGCGCGCCTGGCTGGAAGAAATCCGACTCGACCACGTCGCGGCCACTGTCAATGACGTCCTGCGGTGCGCGCAGGATGCTGAAGATGCTGCCTACCGTGACGTTCACGTCCAGATTGCTGGAGCCGTCCAGCGGGTCGAACACCAGCAGGTAGTTTCCGCGCGGGTGCGGCGCCGGGATCTGGTAGGGGTGATCCATCTCTTCGGAGGCCATGCCGGCGAGATTGCCGCTCCACTCGGTCATTTCGGTGAAATAGGCGTTGCTGATGACATCCAGCCGCTTTTGTTCCTCGCCCTGAATGTTGACGGCCGTGCTCACCTCGTCCTCGCCAAAGTGGCTGAGCACGTTGCCCAGTTCACCCAACGCAACCGAGCGGGCAATCGCTTTGCAGGCCAGCGCGACCTCAAGGACCAGCGAGTTGAAATCGCCGCTGGCGCCAGGAAAGCGTCGCCGTTGCTCGATGAGGTACTGCGTGAGGGTAAATCGGCGTCTTGTGGTCATCGTGGTCTTTCGACAGAAGAGGGGAAATCAGTGCAATCGGGTCGGGATCAGGGGCGGGCGCTGGAACGCAGGGTTTTCATGACACCGCGGTAGCCACCATCCGGGTCCGGTGCGCCAAACACCGCGCTGCCGGCCACGCAGGTATCGGCACCCGCCGCGACGATGGCACCAATGTTGTCCGACTTCACGCCTCCGTCGACCTCCAGCCAGATAGCCCGGCCGGTCTCGCCGGTGTACGCGTCAATCCGCCGGCGCGCCTCGCGCAGTTTGGGCAGGGTGGCGTCGATGAACCTCTGGCCGCCGAAGCCGGGGTTGACGCTCATCAGCAGCACGATGTCCAGCCTGTCCATCACATGGTCCATCCAGTCCAGCGGGGTGGCCGGGTTCAGCACGATGCCCGCCTTGCAGCCGTGGTCGCGGATCAGCTGCAGCGTCCGGTCCACATGGCGGCTGGCCTCGGGGTGGAAGGTGATGAGATTGGCGCCGGCCTTGGCAAACAAGGGAATCAGCGCATCGACCGGCTCCACCATCAGGTGCACGTCAATGGGGATCGACACATGCGGACGGATCGCCTCGCACACCAGCGGGCCGATGGTGAGGTTAGGCACGTAGTGGTTGTCCATCACGTCGAAGTGCACCAGATCGGCGCCAGCGGCTTCAATAGCGCGCACCTCCTCGCCCAGGCGGGCGAAATCGGCGGAAAGAATGGAAGGAGCAAGGCGCAAAGCGGTGGTCATGGCAGGGTCTTTCAAGCGACACGGCGCTGCAGGGCATCCGAATGCCACGAGCGCAGGTGGGCAACGGTGGTGCCTTGCAGATCAGGAAGGACACGCAACGCGCCCCGGAAGTCCTGGTGGGCGGTATAGGCGTTCGGGGTAATGAGGGTGGCCAGGCCGGCCGATGTCGCCGCGCGCAGCCCGTTGGCGGAGTCTTCGAAGGCCAGGCATTCGGACCCGGTCAAACCCAAGCGGCGGAGTGACTGCAGGTAGACCTGCGGGTTGGGCTTTTTTTCGGGCGCGGTCGAGGCGTCTTCCACCACCTGAAAAAAATGCGGCCAGTCCGGCCCGATGGCGGCGCGCAACAGCGCAGCGATGTTAACCGGTGAGGTCGTCGTGGCAATGGCCAGGCGCAAACCTGCCGCCCAGGCCGATTCGATCAGGCGCAGTACGCCGGGGCGCAACTGCACCGCACCCTCCTGGACGGCACGCTCGTAGGCGGCAGTCTTGATCTCATGGATACGGGCGACGGTGTCACGCACCCCGGCGCCCCCTATGTCCTTCAGATCGGGCTGAATGCTGCGCCAGTAATGCAGGATGCGCTCTTTGCCGCCCGATACCTCCAGCAATCGGGTGTACAGGGCCTCGTCCCACACCCAGTCGCGCCCCACTTCGGCAAACGCCGCATTGAACGCAGCGCGGTGTGCGTTTTCCGTATCGGCCAGCGTGCCGTCGACATCGAAAATGAGCGCCTTGAGCATGGTCTGCATGGGTTGGAAAAAATCGGAGGGCACCCCTGTTGGGGCATGACGGGCTCACTATAAGCAAAAGCTTAAGTAAGTTATATTCAAGTTTTATTCTGTTTATATTCAGCTAAACCTGAATGAAAAACGCTACGTTCCGCCAGCTTAGGGTTTTCACGGAGGTCGCCCGCCACCTCAGCTTCGCTCGTGCCGCCGAAGCCTTGCATCTGACACCGCCGGCGGTGACCATGCAGGTCAAGGAACTTGAAGGGCATGTGGGCCTGCCTTTGTTTGAGCGTACCGGTCGCCAGGTCGCGCTGACCACCGCGGGCGAGTACATGCTGGTCTACGCCCGCAGAATGCTCTCGACACTCAAGGACGCGGAAGATGCCGCCGCGCGGTTGCAGCGACTGGAGGTCGGACAGCTGACGATCGGGATGGTCAGCACCGCCAAGTATTTCTTGCCACGGCTGCTTGCGGAATTCAAGCAGGAGCACGCGGGCATCGAAATCCGCCTTGCGGTCGGCAATCGCGAGCAGTTGGTCAAGATGCTGCAGGGCAACGAAGTGGATATCGCGGTGATGGGACGGGCACCGAACGAGCTGGCCACCCGCGCCGAACCCTTTGCCGCACACCCCCATGTTTTTGTTGCGCCCACCGACCACCCTCTGCTCAAAGTGGGCCACCCAAGTGTGGAGTCGCTGCGGCCCTACGGATTCATCCTTCGCGAGCGGGGCTCAGGTACACGCGCCGCCATGGAGAAATTTTTGTCCCGCTCGCGCCTGGAGCCGCGTGTGGTGATGGAAATGACCAGCAACGAAACCATCAAACAGGCGGTCATGGCCGGCATGGGGATCAGCTTCCTTTCGCTGCATACCATTGGATTGGAACTGGAGCATCAGCTGATTGCCACGCTGGATGTGGAAGGGACGCCCGTTTGGCGCGGCTGGAATCTGGTGCACAACCTTTCCAAGCTGCTGTCGCCGGCGGCCGAGGCATTCCGCTACTTCATGCTGGAGCGCGCTGAGAGTTACCTGGCCGGCAAGTACGGCGCCCTGGTCCCGCTTCCGTCGGGCAGCCACAGCGGCGCCTGATCAGTCATCGTCGGCCAGCTCCGCGTCCCAGCCCAGGCTCTTGGCCCGCTCCACCGCCTCGGCGTGGATGCGCGCATGGCGCTGGACCAGTTCGGCAGGCAGGCGACTGGGCAACTGGCCGTAGGGCTCCCAGGCCTTGTGCACGGCCTCGAACAGATTCTGCAGGTCACCCGCGCTTTTGCCGGCAAAACCTTCGCCCTCCGGCAAAAGACCAAACACCCAGGCATCGCGGATGATGCGCCCGGTCATGGTCATGCCATGGTGTTCTTCGTGGGCGATGCCAGCGTAGGTCTGCTGACGGCTGTGAATCGTGCTCATGGTGGATTTCCAGGTTATCGGGTCAGACCAGCATAGAGCACCGGCAGCTTCTCAGGAAGTCTTTCCACTTTGTCCACCACCAGATAGTGGCGTTCACCGAAGATGCGGCGCACGTACTGGTCGGCGCGCGGGTCCAGGCTCATGCAGTAGGTCACCACGCCGCTGCGGCCGGCCTCCTCCACCGCTTTCCGGGCGTCCTGGCGAAGGTACTGCGGGTCGCGCACATCCACATCCGCCGGTTCACCGTCGGTGATGACGAGCAGCAGCTTTTTGGTGCTGCGTTGCGCCTTGAGCGACGCCGCGGCGTGGCGGATGGCCGCGCCCATGCGGGTGGAGAGCTGACCTTCCATGCCCGCCAGGCGGGCTTTCGCCACGCCGTCGTAGGGCTGACCAAAGTCCTTGAAGCGCCAGTAGTTCACGTCGTGCCGGCCGTCGGAACAGAAGCCGTGGATGGCAAACGGGTCGCCCACTTTCTCGATTGCGTCAGCAAGCAACGCGCAGGCCGAGCGGGTGAGGTCAAGCACGGTGTGTTCCTGGCCCGGGACCTTTTCGTTGGTGGACTGTGAGAGGTCCAGCAGGACAAGAACCGAAATGTCGCGCGTCTTGCGCACACTGCGCATCATGATGCGGGGATCCGGTTGCCGCCCCATGCGCAGGTCGGTGAGTGAGGCCAGCGCCGCGTTGAGGTCGATTTCGTCGCCGTCTTCCAGCTTGCGGATCCGCTGCACGCCCTGGGGCTGCATGGCGTCCAGGAGGTACTTCATCCTCCCGGTCAGGCGGCGATGTTCAACCAGAATGTCATCAATGACTGCCGGGTCACCGGCCCTGGGCCGTCGCTCCTGTACGGTGGCCCAGGCCGGTCGTTCGAGCTGGATCATGTGGTCCCACTCACCGTAGTGCACTGCCGGCAGCACCGGCTCGCGACCTTCACTCTGGTTGAACGACACGCCCAAGTCTTCGTAGGGGAAAAGTTCAGTGCCCAGGACCCAGATTTCCTGCGCGTCATCACCCGCCCCTTCCACCTCCAGCTCGTTGACGAACTCCATCAGGTTGACCTGCTTTCGCACCTGCTGCGGCGGTTCGTACCCGGCGGCGATGGAACGCTCAACGTCAAAGCCGTCGAAAGCCCAGAAGTAGCGGTTGTCGTCGCGGTAGGCCGCGGTTTGCAGGTCGGTGCGCGGCTGGAAGGCCGGACCCTGCGTGAGCTCCCGGTAACGGTGTGCAAGCTGCACGCCCATCTCCCAAGACACCGTGTTGTGGTGTGGATCAGCGATGATTTGCGGAAGCGCCGCAGCCAGGAGCGCACGGCCCTGGGCGATCCAGGTGTGTGGGTCGACGAAGTCCGGGTCGAGCAACGCACGCGCCAGTCGCCCCAGCCAGTCGCCCGCTGACCGCTGCTGCGAGGCCTGCGCCGTGTGCAGGCTCGCCCAGAGCGATCGCAGCCCGGGAAAGCGCGCCATCGCCAGTGCCTCGACCCGTGCGTCTTCCATCAGACCGATCACCGCCATTTGCCACGGGCTGAGCGACTCGGCCGAGATTGGCTGGCGTGTGAAGACCACGTGCGCAGCGGCATGCGCGGCTGCGGCGCGGTACAGCTGTATCGCGTCCACCGGGCCGGCGTTGCCGTCGACCGCGTCGTAGGCGTCGGGCAGGTGGATGAAGTAGTCCTCAATGAAGGGCCGGTAGCCATCGCGGCTTTCGTAGTCTCCCGCCGTGGGGCGCATGAAAAAGTCGCGGCCCCAGAGCGCGCGAAGGTACATGTTGATGCGCCGTTGCACATCCACCAGCAGCGTGCCCTTGCGCTCCTTCTGCAGCATGGCCAGCGACTCTTTCGACTGCAAGCCGAAATAGGCGATCTGTTCTTCGTAGTTCGTGCGGTGCGCCTGCGCTCCCCAGGTCGCCCAGCGCCGCAGGCCGCCGAGTGTGAGCTGCCCGAACAGTGCATCCAGCTGTCCCAGCAGGGGACGCAGGCCGCGTGGCGCCTGCGCCACCAGGGTATTGAGAAACTGCAGGTATTGCAGGAACAGCGCGCCATCGGCCAGGCGGCGCGCGGCGGTGGGCGCGGTGGCCAGCACCAGTTCGATCACCGCGCCCGAGGTCTTGGACGCAAGCAGGAGCGCGGTGGTGGCAAGCTCGCCCACCACGTCCTCGCCGATTTCCCGGGCCACCTGCGGTGCACCGTCGAGCCAGGCATTGACCAGCTCATCGCCCCGGCCCAGACCCTGCAGCGCAGCGGCGCCTTTGACATAGTTGTCCAGCCCGCGTGCGGAGAACACTTTGGTGGCATCGGACCAGGTGTGCTCCAGCAGCGCGCGCGAGGCGGGTGCGAGCTGCTGGGTCCACTCGGTGTGGTCGTGCAGGTGGACGCTCATGGCGGAACGTCGGGAGTCAGAAGAATGTAGCCACTGCGGCGTCGAGCGCGTCGCGCATGTCCGGGTCGTCGGTGATGGGGCGCACCAGGGCCACACGGCAGGCGGCCTGGGCCGGCACGCCCTGGGCGATCAGGCTGCCCGCGTAGATCAGCATGCGGGTGGAGATGCCTTCGTCCAGGCCGTGGCCCTTGAGGTTGCGCGCCCGCTCGGCGATACCAACCAGCTTGTCTGCCACCTCGGCGCCGACGCCGGTTTCGTGCGCCACGATCTCGGCCTCGATCGCGTGTTCGGGGTAGTTGAAATCCAGCGCGCCAAAGCGCTGCTTGGTGGACTGCTTGAGGTCCTTCATCAGGCTCTGGTAGCCCGGGTTGTAGGAGATGACGATCTGGAAGTCCGGGTGGGCCTTGACCAGTTCGCCCTTTTTCTCCAGCGGGAGCACACGGCGGTTGTCGGTCAAGGGGTGGATAACCACGGTGGTGTCCTGCCGGGCTTCGACGACTTCGTCGAGGTAACAGATCGCGCCGTAGCGTGCGGCCATGGCCAGCGGGCCGTCCTGCCAGCGGGTGCCCTGGGCATCCAGCAGGAAACGGCCCACCAGATCGCTGGCAGTCATGTCTTCGTTGCAGGCCACAGTGATCAGCGGCCTGTTGAGCCTCCACGCCATGTATTCGACGAAACGTGTCTTGCCACAGCCGGTGGGGCCCTTGAGCATCATGGGCATGCGCACCGAGTACGCAGCCTCATACAACTCGACCTCGTCGGCGACGGGGCGGTAGTAGGGTTGTGTGGCGACGCGGTACGCGTCCAGAGTATCGCTCATGGGCCCCACCCCTTTCAGACGGTCTTTCCGCGGTAGATCACCATCGACGCGCCTTGCGACTGCTTGAAGTTGTCGTAGCCGATCAGGCGTACATGGTTGTCCGGATTGGCCTGGCGGCAGGCTTCGCACTCGGCCAGCACCTTGTCCACATCGGTCTCACCGAACATGGGCAGTTTCCACATGTACCAGTACGAGTCCATCAGGTACTGCGGCTCGGTGTGCTCGATCGCGGGATTCAGGCCCTTCTTGACCAGGTACTCGACCTGTTTGCGGATCTCATCCTTGGTCATGGCGGGCAAGTAAGAGAAAGTCTCGAACTTGCGGCTGGAGGGGTCGGAGAGGCGGCTGTGATAGTCCTGCATGCTCATGATGTGCTTCTTTCAGAGGGTTCGATGGAGCGGGTTCACTTGTGGGCGATGTCGAGTTTGTCCACCGTGTCGAACTCGAACTTGATCTCTTTCCAGGTCTCCATGGCGATCTTGAGTTCGGGCGAGTGTTTGGCGGCTTCGCTCAGTACGGCCTTGCCCTCTTTCTCCACCGCGACGCCTTCGTTGCGCGCCTTGACGCAGGCTTCCAGCGCGACACGGTTGGCGGCTGCGCCAGCGGCGTTGCCCCAGGGGTGACCGAGCGTGCCGCCGCCGAACTGCAGCACCGAATCGTCGCCGAAGATGTTGACCAGGGCCGGCATGTGCCAGACGTGGATACCGCCGGAGGCCACGGGCATGACGCCGGGCATGGAGCCGAAGTCCTGGTCGAAGAAGATGCCGCGGCTGCGGTCTTCCTTGATGAACTCGTCACGCATGATGTCAATCCAGCCCAGGGTGGAAGCGCGGTCGCCTTCGAGCTTGCCCACCACGGTTCCGGAGTGCAGGTGGTCGCCGCCGGACAGGCGCAGGCACTTGGTCAACACTCGGAAATGGATGCCGTGGTGCGGATTGCGGTCGATCACGGCGTGCATCGCCCGGTGGATGTGCAGCAACATGCCGTTGTCGCGGCACCAGTTGGCCAGACCGGTATTGGCACAGAAGCCGCCGGTCAGGTAGTCGTGCATGATGATCGGCGAGCCGATTTCCTTGGCGTACTCGGCGCGCTTGTACATCTCTTCAGGCGTGGGGGCGGTCACGTTCAGGTAGTGGCCTTTGCGCTCGCCGGTCTCGCGCTCGGCCTTCTCGATGGCTTCCTGCACGAAGTCGAATCGCTGGCGCCAGCGCATGAAGGGCTGGCTGTTGACGTTCTCGTCGTCCTTGGTGAAGTCCAGCCCCCCACGCAGGCATTCGTACACGGCACGCCCATAGTTCTTGCCTGACAGACCGAGCTTGGGTTTGATGGTGCAGCCCAGCAACGGACGGCCGTACTTGTTCATCATGTCCCGCTCGACCTGGATGCCATGGGGCGGGCCACCACAGGTCTTCACGTAAGCGATCGGGAAACGGATGTCTTCGAGCCGCAAGGCCCGCAATGCCTTGAAACCGAAGACGTTGCCCACCAGGGAGGTCAGCACGTTGACCACCGAACCTTCCTCGAAGAGGTCGATCGGATAGGCTACAAAAGCGTAGAAGCAGGTGTCGTCACCGGGCACGTCTTCAATGCGGTAGGCGCGGCCCTTGTAGTAATCCAGGTCGGTCAGCAGGTCGGTCCAGACCGTGGTCCAGGTACCCGTGGACGACTCGGCGGCCACGGCGGCGGCCACTTCCTCCCGATCGACCCCGGGCTGGGGCGTGATCTTGAACACCGCCAGAATGTCGGTGTCCTTGACGGTGTACTGGGGCTCCCAGTAGGTGCTGCGGTATTCCTTGACACCGGCGTTGTAGGTCTTGACGGCCATGCGTATTGCTCCAATTCGGGTAATGAACGACTCACTGAGGTGCCCAAAGCGGTCCGCACTGTGCTGCGATGGGGCGCTCCTGCTCTGAACTGGTGCGGATTCTGTCGGCCCTGAACAATAAATAAAAGTAAAATGTTTAGACGATAATGTTTTATAAAAATAAATCGTTCCGACACGCCCATGAACCTGCGTCACGTCACGTTGAACCAGTTGCGCATCTTTCTCGCGGTCGCGCGCAACAAAAGTTTTGCCCGTGCGGCCGAGGAACTGCATCTCTCGCCGCCCACACTGTCCTTGCAGGTCAAACAGTTGTCAGAAACCGTGGGCCAGCCGCTGTTCGAGCAACTGGGCAAGAAGATCTACCTGACCGCTTCCGGAACGACGCTGGCCGAAGCAAGCGAGGACATCGAAGCGCGCTTGCAGCGGCTGGCCGAGGACCTTGCCGCGCTGCAAGGTGTGGAGCGCGGCAGCCTCAAACTCGCCATCCTGACCACGGTGAAGTACACCGTGCCCAAGTTGCTGGGCGGCTTTTGCGCCGCGCACCCGGGTATCGAGGTAGCGATGGTGGTGGGCAACCGGGAGAAGCTGCTGCAACGCCTGGCCGGCAACGAGGACGACCTCTACATCATGGGTCAGCCCCCCGAGCAGATGAACGTGATCAGCGAGGAACTTGCCGACAACCCCCTGGTGCTGGTAGCGCCACCCGAGCATCCGCTGGTGGGGCAGAGGGGCATCGCGCCGAAAAAACTCGCGCACGAGCCGTTCATCCTGCGCGAACCCGGCTCGGGAACCCGACTGACCGCAGAGAAATTCTTCGCCAGTCAGGGCCTCGTGCTCAGAAATCGACTGGAGGTCGGCAGCAATGAGGCCATCAAACAAACCGTGGCCGGGGGCCTGGGACTGGCGGTGCTGTCAATTCACACCGTCGCGGCGGAACTGGCTCTTGGCGAACTGGCACAACTCGATGTGCAGGGCTTCCCGCTGATCCGCCGCTGGCATGTGGTCTATCCGCGCGGCAAGCGCCTTTCGGCAGCTGCCACCGCGTTCAAGGACTGGCTCTTCACCCACAGCACCCAAACGGGCAGTTCGCCCATGGCCAACCCGCGGCCCGCCTGATCGCCACACCTGCCAGGGCAAGGGTCCGACAAGCTTATTGCGCCAGGCCCAGGAACTCAACCATGTCCAGCCCCAAGGGACGATCGGGCATCGTCACGAGCGCGCGTCGCCCGGTACGGACACTCCCACGCAGGAGCACATTGGTCTGGGTGGTAGCTGCGATCGCCCAGTCGGGCGCGTTCGGATTGCTGAAGAACTTCAGGACCGTGCTTACCGGCTCGCCAACCGGGGTCGACTGGGTCGCCATGGCGAAAAGTCCATCCAGCGGCGTGAACATCACTGGCCCGGTGTGCATGACCACGTTCAAACGAAACGGGGGAAGCCCCCGATCAGCGAACTTCTGCTGAATGAAGGAATCAATTCGCCGGCAGCCGTCTTGCAGGCCCAGCGCAGCCTTTGCCGCCCGCAGCGCATGGTTGACCGAATGGGTGTCTGCAGAGTTGACAAAAACGCACAACATGCCGTCACCGACGAACTGCATGTGCCGTGCCCCGAACAGATGAACCGTGTCGCCGACGCTGGAGTAGAACTTGGTCACCAGATCACCCAGTTCATGGGGCGCGAGCCGCTGCGTCCACTTTGCATAATCACGCATGTCCGCGAACAGTGCGGTCGCGCTCGGATGTCGCTCATGGGCATCGGTCTGCCCCGCCTCCGGCCACTGCATCGACAGCTCTTTGGCCATGCGCTTTTCGTAAAGCTGCGTAATCTTTTCCTGCTGTACCGCTAGCGCCTTGTCGACCGCCTGAGCCCGCACCGCCTCGACCCGCCCCCGCTTGTTCAACTGGGCAACGGCCGCCTCTCTCAGCTCCTGCGCCTTGAATGGCTTGGTGAGGTAGTCGTCCGCACCAGCTGTCATGCCGTGGCGCATGTTGGCTCGATCCTGCAAGGACGTGAGCAGAATGATGGGGGTGGTGGCCGTCGCCTCGGAGGCGCGAACGGCCTCCAGGACGCCGAATCCGTCCATCACCGGCATACGAACATCACTGATGATCAGATCAGGAAGGTGCTCGCGGATCAGTGCCAGGCCCTGGGCACCGTCTTCGGCCACCACGACCTGGTAGCCCTCCTTGCGCATCACGGCGGAAACCAGCACGCGCGTGCTGGCATCGTCTTCGATCACCACAACCAACGGCATCACATTACTCCAACAACCGGCAGCACTTTCCTGTTCGCGTCCTCACGGTTCCGGGTCACTCCTGGGACACCAAGTGACTGCCCGAACTGAACTCGTGGCCGAAGAGCCCGTATTGTGACCAGTGAAGCGCGCCCTTTGCGACAAATTGGCGAGTGAATTACCCCGGCTTTCCCCAAGGCCAACCCCTGACCGGCGGGCTGGTCAGACAGGAAATACTCCATTGGTACGCGTTTTTGTGTCACTGGCGACCGAGTTTCCGCCGACGTACTCGAAGCGTTCGCTCGCAGTGGCAACCGCCCCACACGCCGCTAGAGTTTCCGGTGCGATTCCTCCATACTGCGACATCCCCGGTTGAAGTTCCGATACGTCCCACGAGACTCCTCCCCGCCCGCCTCGTGCCGATCCGCACATGAAACAGTTCTCGATTCGCAGCCTGCTCGGCCTCAGTTTGCTGCTTCTTGTTCTGCTTCCGGCCATCGGTCTGGGGTATCTGCTGATCCAGCGTGATCTGGCCTCGGTTGACGAATTGGCCTCGCGGACCCTCAGGGAGGCGGCCTTGCGCGGGCAAACAGCCGTTCAGGCCCATCTGCGCCACGCAACCCGCGCTCTTGACGGGATGGCGCCGGAAGGCGCGACAAGCCCGCAGAGGACCCGCACATCGGAATGGGTGAGTGATCCCGCCCTTTTTGCGCCGATGGCCATCGCGCTGGCCCGTTCTTCGCCGGACCTGCGTTTCATCTACTTCACCGGTGCCGACGGTCGTACACATGGCGTCGAGAACGCGGCCGATGGGCTACGTTTCGGCGGGCGCGGAGCTCTGGACAACGGGGCCCGCGTTTTTTCGTCGAGCACGGCCAAGTCGCCGCTCAGGCTTGCCGAAACGGCTGGCCAGAGCGCGGCACCGGGCAACCGCCCCTGGACCGACGCCGCATTGCAGGCCAAGGCCCGGGTGTTTTCACCGGTCACGCTGTCGACAATCAACAAACAGCTGTTGCTCACGGTTTCTCAGCCGGTCTATGACGGTGAAGGCGCAGCTGCCGGTGTGCTGGGGGTCGATCTGCGCCTTGAGGCCTTGTCCAGCCTGTTGCGCTCCCAACCGGTCTCACCCAATGGCGTGGCGTATGTAGTGGATGAAAACGGCTTTCTGCTGGCCAGCAGCACCGATACGCTGACAACGCACCTCAAGGACGGGCAGCCGGCCTTGCGCACGCCGCACAGCAGTTCCAACGGACTTGTGCGGGCCAGCTATGCAGCGGTGGAACAGCAATGGGCGGCGGCGCCCGGTCTTCGCGAGAATCCTGCCGACCACAGTGTTCGCCTGGCGAACGGGGATGAACCCCTCTTCAGCCGTGTGGCCCGCGTCGGTAGCGCCGATGGCCTGCAATGGAGACTGGTGGTGGCGGCCCCTGAGGGCGACTTTCGCGTCATGAGCCAATCGGGGTTGATCGCGTTGCTGATGGGCATCGGCGCGCTGATGCTCGCCGGTGGGCTGATTGGCGTCTACAGCGCAAACCACATGGCCAACTACCTGCTTTATCTGAGGCGTGGGGTGGAAAGTCTGCATGATGGATTCGCGCTAGATCGGGTTCCACCGACGCCTGTACAAGAGCTGGCCGCTTTGACGCAGGCCATGGTTGATTGCAACCTGCAGCGACAGGACCGGAACTTCGACTCGCTTGCCGGCCCGGTCACGTATCCCCCCTCCATGCCCCTGCTGCCCGACGGGCAGGTGCAAGCGCTGCAAGACGAACTGTTCGCGCGAACGACCGAACTGGCGGCGGCTCGCGACCTCGCGATGAGCGCAACACGCAGCAAATCGGCTTTTCTTGCCGTCATCAGTCACGAGCTGCGCACACCGTTGAACGGGGTGGTCGGCATGGGCTCACTTCTGGCCCACACGACCCTCAACGAAGAGCAGCGCAACTACCTGCGGATTCTGAGCCTGTCCAGCCAGCAGTTGCAATCGGTATTTGACGAAATCCTGGAGTTCTCCCGGACCCATTCCGGCGAATTGTTCCTGCGGACGGAGCCCCTGAACGTGCGCGATGTGGTCGTGCAAGCCTGCGAATCCGCCGTCGAACCCGCGCAGGCCAAGGGCCTGCAATTGCTGGTGGACGTACCGGGCGAGGTTTTCCGCCCTGGCCGAGGCCGCGTGCCCTGGGTTACCCAGGGCGACCCCACCCGACTGGCACAGGTTGTCAGTCACCTGTTGCTGAACGCCGTCAAGTTCACCGAAGCCGGAAGCATTTCCGTCAAGGTACGACCATTCGTCCAAGCGAATCCCGCAGCGCTGCCGATGCTTGAAGTTCGGGTCCAGGACACCGGCCAGGGGATTGCGTCCGACCAGTTGGGCAACATTTTTCTGCCGTTCACCCAGCTGGACTCTTCCACCAGCCGCAAGCACTCCGGCACCGGCCTGGGTCTGGCGACCTGCAAACGCCTGGTGGAGTTGATGGGCGGCGAGATCAATGTCGAAAGCAAGCCCGGCAAAGGTTCCCTGTTCTGGTTTACTGCTCTGGCTCCGTGGGCCGACACCGATGCGGTAGCCGAGGACGCCCCGGAGGTCGAAATGCTGACCCGGCCGGTTGCAACCGATCAGGAAACGAGTACACCGGCCGTTTTGGTTGTCGATGACAACCCGATCAATCTGGAAGTTGCCTGCGCGATGCTGCTGAAGCTAGGGTACAAAGTCCTCAAGGCAAAGGGCGGGCAGGAAGCCATCGACAGCGTTGCCGCAGCACTGGAACGGGGCGAGTGGCTGGGCGCCGTGTTGATGGACGTGCACATGCCCGAGGTCGACGGCATCGAGGCGACCCGGGCCATTGTCTCGGCCCATGGCAAGTTCGCGCCGCCGATCATCGCCCTGACGGCGGGTGATTCGCGCGAAGACATGCAACGATGCATGGATGCCGGGATGGTCGAATACCTGACCAAACCGCTGCAACTGCGTGCACTGGTGAAGGCCCTCGACCACTGGGTCAAGGGCGAGACCACGCAGCCCAGGAACGGCGACGACGCGAACGAGGAAGCCCCGCCATCGCGGTCAACGGATGCCGACATGGCTGCCGAAGCGCCGACACCGATGCGGTTCAGCGATACGGAAGCGGCCATGCCCATGGGTCTGGTGGATTTCGACCGGTTGAACGAGTTCCGGGAGTTTGACGATCCCGAACTGACGATGACCCGGGAAGTCATCGGCCTGCTCATTCATGAGGCACCTGTCCACCTGGCATCCATCGAGCAGGCAATCATGAACGGCGATGCCGAGCGGTTGAGCCTGGCCGCCCACTCCTTGCGCGGGACTGCCAGCAACGTAGGCGCCCTGACCTTGCAACACCTGTGCGGAGTGCTCGAACGGGCAACCGACGAAGCCAAGGCGGTCCCGGACGATGCAACCAGTTACCTGGTCGCCTTGCGCTTTGCCTGGCGCCGCACCCGACCGCTACTCGAAAACTGGCACTGAACGGCAGGCAAGCGGCCTGCGGCACAGTCCCGGCGCACAAGCCACGGTTTTTGATTCGCGCTGCGCGGCCCCTTGGAGTGAATGCCGATTCAGTGCCGCGCGGGAGTGTTCGTCCGCGCGGCTGCGTCGAAGCCCCCTTTGGCCTTCCATTCCTCCATTCCGCCCTGGAGGATGCGGACGTTCTCCCACCCGGCGACCCGTAGCGCAAAGCCCGCCTGCGCCGACAAGGATCCCGTGTTGCAGTAGACCAGTACCGACCGGTTCTTCGGAATCTCGTTTCGCCGGGCCAGCACCTGACGCCAGTCCATGTTGATCGCGCCAGGAATATGCCCTTTGGCAAACTGGCCGGCATCACGGGCGTCGATCACGAAGATGCGCGGCCACTCGTCTCGCGGAATCTGCTCAGGAAAAATCACGCCCCCGCCGTAGTCCACAAACTCCAGATAGCCGGCCATCTCGTCAATGGCAATGGCCTTGCTGTCGGCCCGGGCCAAAGGTGCGCAGAACATGCTGACCGCCAGCACCGCCAGGGAGAGCCGAGTTGTCAAATGCATGTTGCCTCCTGAAACACCGTTCTTTATATTGCCAGTCACTTATATTTTATCGTGGCCACCGAATCCTTGCTCGAACCGTTGCGGCTGGCGCCGCTGCGCAGGCGAAACCCGCTGACCGCTTCGGGCTTTCGGTCGTACCCCCGCTCCAAGGTCCCGGCCGCCCGCGCAGCAGCCAGCCAACGACACCGGGGCCTGCAGGCGAGACAGCCCGAAAGCCTGACAACACAGGCCAGCCCGCGTGCATCCACCGCCGAGGATTGGTGGGCCTTCCGCCTTGTACCCAGCGCGAAAAGGTCAATAATTGCTATCGAAAGATGACTTCCGCTGCCCCCAAGGGGCCCGCGATCGTTCGCCCTCAGACCGCCCGGGCCGCCTCGACCGCCTCGTGCAGCGCCAGCAGCGCCTGGGTGAGTTTGTGGCCGGGGTCGAGGTAGACCATGGGGGTGGATTGCTCGTGCGATTCCCGCACCTTCACCGATGAGGGCAGGTAAGGCTGCAGCACCGGCAGGCCGTCGTCGATCAGGTCCTGCACCAGGCGGCGCGGCAGGTTGGCGCGAGGCTGGAACTGGTTGACCACAATGCCGTCCACCGACAAGTCCGGGTTGTGGTCGGCGCGGATTTCCTGCACGTTGTTCATCAGCGTGTACAGCGCCTGGCGGGAAAACTCGTCGCAGTCGAACGGAATCAGGCAGCCGCGCGCGGCGATCAGCGCCGAGCGGGTGTAGAAATTCAGCGCAGGCGGAGTGTCGATGTAGATGCGGTCATAGCGTTCAGACAGCTTCTGCAGCGCTTCGCGCAGCTTGTAGAGCTTGTGGCGCGATTCGAGTTTGCCCTGCAGTTCGTCCAGCGCCGGGCTGCTGGGCATGAGGTGCAGATTCTCGAACGGGGTTTCGACGATGTAGTCGGCCGGGTCGAGCGGACGCAGGCTGAAGCTCAACGTATGTTCAAACAGACCGGCCACGTTGGCATGGTCGCCCTGCGCGGCCTCGCCCAGCAGGTAGCTGCTGGAGTTGCCCTGCTGGTCCAGGTCAATCACCAGGGTGCTCAGGCCCTGGCTGGCGCTGATGGCGGCGAGGTTGCAGGTGATGGTCGACTTGCCCACCCCCCCTTTCTGGTTGAAGACGACGAGCGGCATGGCAGTTTTCCTTGGGTATCGATTGGAGGGTGCAGCAAAGGCCAAGCAGGGATTGTGCCGTTTCCGCCGCCCCGTCGGCCGCGACCGATGGCTGGCTACATACGGAGCAAGGCCTCGAACCGCTCCCATCAGGCGGCAAGCAGTTGTTCTGGCGCCAGAATGCGGTAGACCCTTCCCTGTTTGTCCAGCGGCTCGATCATCCCCTCCCGAACCAGGGCGCTGACCTCGCGGCTGACGGTTTCCAGCTTGAGGTCGAGCATGGCCCCCATGTCTTCGCGGGCAAAGAGGGTGGCGATGCCAGCATCGGCCGGACTGCGCATCTTGAGCACAAAGTGTGAGACCCGCTGCCGGGCCGTGCCGAAATTCAGATCGGCCAACCAGTCATCGGCCTCCTTGAGTGCGCGGTGCCACTTCTCCATCAGGCGCTTGTGCAGGCGCGGCGACTGCGCCGCCAGAGTCTGTATCACCGCCAGCGGTATGCGGCAGACGCTGATATCGGTGAGCGCGACTGCGTCGCTGTCGTAGTGCGCGGTGGCCAGGGCTTCCAGCCCCGCCACATCCCCGGGGCGCAACACCCGCACGATACGCTGGCGCCCATCGGGTGTCACCCGCACCAACTTGATCAGTCCGGTGCGCAAAGTGAACACCCCCAGCGCGTTCGAGGCTTCGGTGAACAGCGCGCTACCGGCGCGGAGTTCCAGATCGTCGATGGGCGCGTGGATGAGGCCGAAATCCTGCTCGTTCAGGTCGGCAAACAGCACCATGTCACGAATGCCGCAGTTGCGGCAGTCGGACGTACCTTTCCAGGCCGATTCGGTCTTGATGGGGATCATGCAGCACTCCGGTAGGCGGCTGCCATTGTGTCATGGTCCCGATACTGCGGCTTGCTGCGGCCGAGATCTGGGAGTAATACTATTTCAATAGCAAAAAAGTACCGTTTTACGCTGGGTACAGTCGAAAAACATGCGAAAACAGGTGCGCCATCAGGCCTTGAGCGTCCGGCGAGCCTGCTCAAGGCGCTGTTCAAGGTAAGCACCATAGAACTCGGCCAGGTAACCACCGACAAGGCGCTCCGCCAGCTCAACACCGTCACGCCCGAGGAACAACACGGTCGGCGCGATTCGCACCTTCCAGCCTCGCGCCAGCTCCTCGTGTGAGGTGCGGCCCCCTTTGGCATCGGTACTGGCGACGGCACTGCGCATGTCCACCTGTACCACGGGCAGGCCAATCTCGCGTCGTAGCGGCGCCAGATAGCTGTCACGCACCACGTTGCAGAAGGGGCAGCCGCTCAAACTGACCATGACCACCAGGGGCGAGCCCCCATCTACCGCGCGACGGATTTCAGCCGCCAGATTTGCGGAAGCCGGCAAACGCGCAGACACCGGCTCCGCCGCCCTCGCAGGGGGAACACCCACGATCGGCACCACCGGACAAAGCGCGCCTGCCATCAGAAGGCGGCGGCGCAATGGGCTGCCCGGCAACGATGTCGGTTGGGGAGGAATCGGCGTTGAGGACATGGCGATGCGGCGCGGCGAACGTGACCTGACAGTCGGCCTTTATATCAGTGAATGCGCAATTATCGGCGAACCCGTCCAGCGTGACAACTGGGCAGACCGCTCACGGACCTGAGTGAGCCATTCCCACCAGACCCGCTCATGCCGGGACGAACGTTGACTTCAATCAATACATTCTTTCATAAGGATTCATAAAGTGCTGCCATGGAGACTATGAGCATGGCACATCACCAAAACAGTAGACCGCAACGACTCGCCCGATGGGTGGCACTGGGGGTTCTCGTGGCCGCGGCAGGCTTGGCCCATGCACAGGGCAACAACGTCGCGTCGGTGATCGCCCGAAACCAGTGTGCGGTTTGCCATGGCGAACAGGGAGAGAGCACCAATGCGCAGTTTCCTCAGCTGGCCGGGCAGAACGCGCAGTACTTGCGCAAGCAGCTGGAGGATTTCCGCGCCGGCACGCGCAAATACGACGCGATGAATGCCATTGCCCGCGAGCTGACCGACGCGCAGATTCAGGCGCTTGGTGCGTACTACGAAGTCCAGAAACCGGCCCAGCATCCGTCGGACGACGCCTTGCTGGTCGGCGTGGGCCGTTACATCTACGAGCGGGGAAACATCTACACCAAAGTCCCCGCCTGCGTTTCCTGCCACAGCGCCAGTGGTCAGGGCAGCGCCCGATTGCCGCGACTCGCGGGACAGCATCCGCAGTATGTCGAGAACCAGTTGCGGCGCTTTCATGCGAAAGAGCGACGGAATGATTCCGGTGCCATGGCCTTCGTGACCGAAGGGCTCAGTGAGCTGGAACTGCGCGCAGTCGCAGCCTATGTCGGTGGCATGGGCGCTTCGGCAGCCAACCCGAGAGGCCGTCCATGAAATTCCCCGCACTCCCCTTGCTGCGCAGACGTCCCCGTCTGACCATGTTGGCTACATTGCTCGTGTTGTCGGCCGTCCCAGCCGCCTGGGCAATCGAGGCCGACAAGGTGCCCGAAGCCAAAAAAACCCCTCTGGGACTGTATCTGACGGCCAAAGAGGCGGCGGCCATGAAAGCCGAGGGTGGAGCGGCGGTGGCATTTGTCGACGTCCGCTCGCGCGCCGAAGCGACTTTCCTTGGCATGGCCACGGCGGCCGATGCGCTGATTCCGTACCAGGATTTCAGCGGTGACTCCGCCGGTTGGGATGAAAAGAACAGCACCTTCTCCATGGAGGGCAATCTGGATTTCGTCAAGCAGATGGAAGCGCTGTTGAAATCACGCCAATTGGGCAAGGACAGCCCGGTCATCGTGATGTGCCGCTCGGGCGCCCGTAGCGCGACCAGCGTGACGCTGTTGGCCAAGTACGGCTTCACGAAGGTGTACAACGTGGTGGACGGGTACGAAGGTGATGTTGCCCGCAGCGGTCCGCAGGCAGGTCAGCGGGTCGTCAACGGCTGGCGGGTCGAAGGCTTGCCGTGGTCCTACAAGCTCGATCCGAAGAAGGTCAAGCTCCTGGAATAACGCGCGACGACGCAAGCAGTCCAGACGGGAACCGATTCACCGGCACGTCTGTCATGCCGACGTCGGTTTACTTGCCACTCAGATATTCGGCCACGGCAGCCATCTCCAGCGGCGTCATCTTGCTGGCAATGGAGTGCATCACCGCGTTGTCGTTGGTCCGCTCGCGCTGGTTGAACAGCTTGAGCTGGCTTTCGGTGTAAGACGCAAACTGTCCGGCCAGCATGGGCAGACTGGCCGTGCCCTTGCCATCGGGACCATGGCAGCTTGCGCAGGCTGCGACGCCGCTGAACTTGTTACCACTGTGGTAGATGTAGCGACCCACTGCGGCGAGTGACGGGTCCTTGGGTGGTTCCGCCTGATGGGACTTTTTCTCGAAATACTTGCCCAACGCGATCATTTCGTCGGGAGTCAGTTTGGCCACCATGTCTGCCATGGCAGTGCTCTTGCGCTTGCCACTCTTGAAGTTTTCCAACTGCTTGGCCGTGTATTCGGCATGCTGGCCAGCCAGACGCGGAAAGACCTCGCTGGCCGATTCCCCCTCAGCACCGTGACAGACGAAGCAGACGCCAGAGACAATTTTCTTGGCCCGTGCCTCGTCGGCCTGGGCGAACACGGCGCTGGCGGCGAAAGCCGTCAAACCCGCAAGAATGCAGCGGGCCAGAAATTGGGGGGGAGTCAATGCCAACACGGTAGGGGCCATCCAAAATAGAGTCAACGGGACGAACAAAAAAATGGCCGCCGGCTTGTGACCGACGGCAATTTATCGGCGCATCAGGCGAGGACGTCGGCCCAGATGTTGCGCGCCCAAGCCATCGCGTAGCGGCCTTCCAGCTCGCTGGCGGCACTGGAGACACCACCCGAACCTGGCACGGTCAACATGGTTTTCTGGGCCGCGTCATACCGGTGCACGCTGGCGACGTGAACCACATCTTCTTCGGTGACGAAGCTGTAGCAGGTGTTGTTGTAGATGGGCAGCTGGGCCGGCTGTTTGCCCGTGAGCAG
Source organism: Burkholderiaceae bacterium (assembly GCA_016790575.1). Lineage (GTDB taxonomy): Bacteria > Pseudomonadota > Gammaproteobacteria > Burkholderiales > Burkholderiaceae_C > JAEUOU01. Next base: position 24,355 of record JAEUOU010000028.1, read on the forward strand.
CGCCACCACGGCAGCCGCGCAGGTCTTGCCGTGCTGGTTGGCCATGTGGCCCGACTTGGGCATGGCCGGCGCGATCTGCAGGGCATCACCCAGCACATGTACGTTCTTGACAGCCTTGGATTCGAACGTAAGCCAGTCCACTTCGCACCACCGCTTGTTGGCGGTAGCCAGGCCGGTCTTGACAGCGATATCACCGGCACGCATGGCAGGAACAACGTTGGCCACGGCTGGCTTGAAGTCATCGTTGAACTCGAACTTCAGGGTGTTGGTGGCAGCATCGACATCGGTCACCGCGTGCTTCGGGCGGTATTCGATCATGCCGTCGTAGTGCTCTTTCCAGGCCTTGAGGAACAGCCCCTTCTTGGACTGGATGTCTTCGTTCGCATCAAAAATGATGACCTTGCTGCGTGGCTTGGCCTTCTTGAAGTAGCTGGCCACCATGCAGGCACGCTCGTACGGCCCCGGGGGGCACCGATAGGGTGCCAGGGGAATGGTCAACGCATAGACACCCCCGTTGGGCATGGCTTCGAGCTGTTTGCGCAGTGCAACCGTTTGCGGGCCGGCTTTCCAGGCATGAAGCACCCTGTCCTGCGCACCCGCCTTGGACATTCCGGGCAAGGTCTCCCACATGAAGTCGATGCCAGGCGACACAATCAGCCTGTCGTAGCCCAATTCCTGGCCAGAGGCGAGCTTGACCACGCGCTTGTCAGGGTCGATGGCTGCAGCCATGTCGCGCACCAGTTGCACACCGTGGCGCTTGACCAGATTGTCGTAAGGCGTGGTGACGTCGGCCATGGTCTTGTGACCACCCAGCACCAGGTTGGAGATCGGGCAGGAGACGAAGCTGGCGTTGGGCTCCACCAAAGTGACATTGACCGTGCCCTCGGACCACATACGGATGTATTTGGCAGCTGTGGCGCCACCGTAACCACCGCCGATGATCACCACACGGGGGCCGCCACTGCCACCGGTTGTGGCACATCCGGCAATCAGGGTCGAGGCACCCAGAACTGAACCGGCACCCAGAGTCTGAACAAACTGACGACGTTTCATGGTAGTTCCTCCGGTTTACTTCTTCAGTGCCGCGAAATAGGCGGAAATCTGCTGGATTTGCTCGTCGCTGTAGCCTTTGGCCAGCTGGTGCATGACCGTCGCTGGCTTGCGGCCATTCTTGAAATCAAGCATCTTTTTGGCCAGGTCTTCCTGTTTCTGACCCGCCAGCGATTCCATGCCCGGCTGCGCCACGCCATTGGTACCGTGGCAGTTGGCGCAAGCGGCGGCCCAGTTACGCACCTGCAAGGCATCAGCCGCCTGGGCCGACGCATATGGCGCTGCAACCGTGAGCGCTGCAAGTACCAGTCCATGTCTCCAGCTTTTCATTGCATCTCCTATGTCAAAAGAACGATTCCAGTCCACAACCCGACCGCATCCAGCTTAATATGCCTGAATGGTTATATTCAGATTGACAATACTATCAGAGGCTTTCCCGCCTTGAAACCGGGGAAACCCCCAGCTACCGGGGTTCAGCGCGACGTGACGTCGTTTTCAATGGCAATCTGCGTGCACACCGCTCGGCACAGTGTCACCACCCGATCATTGATGATTCGATAGTAGATTTGCACGCCTTCACGACGCTTACCAAGCACTCCCGCCTGATACAGGGTGTTGAGATGCTGTGACATGTTGGGTTGGGTGGTGTTGATCTCGCTGAGCAACTCACCGACGTTCTTTTCACCGTTGCACAGGCTGCTGATGATTTTCAGCCGCATGGGCGCCGACATGACACGAAACACCTCGGCCGCGAGCTCGAAAACCTCATCGGTCTCGGCCAATGAGTCGTCGGAAGCGGAGCGCGCGGGTGGCGGCGAAATGGTTTTTCCCATGAGGTTCCCCTGCCTGGACGGTCGACCGCCCGGCGAGCGTTCAATTCGATAGTTGCGAATATACGCTTGTTATGGCCCCGAAATCCGGAAAGCGGCCACCGCCGATTCAGTGCGTTGCGCTGCGCAGGGTGCGACTGAGCAAAATGACCGGGATCAGGCCAACCAGTACCAGCGCCAGCGAAGGCAGGGCCGCCTCGCCCAGCCGCTCATCGCGCGCGAGCTGGAACGCCACGACCGCCAAGGTATCGGAATTGAACGGGCGCAGCACCATGGTCGCGGGCAGTTCCTTCATCACGTCGACAAAAACCAGCAGCGCCGCCGCAACGAGGGAGCGGCGCAGCAGCGGCACATGGACCCGTCCGAGCACCGCCGCGGCGCCCGAGCCAAGCATGCGGGCCGAGTCATCCAGACTGACCGGGATGCGGGCGTAGCCACTTTGTACCGACTGCAGGGCCACCGCACAAAAGCGCACGAGATAGGCCCAGACCAGACCCAGGGATGTCGCCGTGAGAAGCAAGCCGACGCCGGACTGGGGCGCCACCTGCTGCAGCCAGCCAACCGGCAGCAAAAGTCCCACCACAATGACAGCGCCGGGCACCGCATAACCCAGGCCCGCCAACCCGACGACCGCCCGCGTGAGTCGGTCGGGGCTGCGGCGCTGGCCAAACGCCAGCACCAGCGCCACGGCAACCGCCAGAACGGCGGTCAGCGCCGCCAGACGCACGCTGTTGAACGACCAGTCGACAAACCGATCCCAGGGCAACACCGACCAGTCGGCGGCCAGCGGGCGAACCATGAAGGCGACCGGCAGCACAAAACCGAACAGGATGGGCAGTGCGCACAGGACCCAGGCCACCGGCCAGCCGCGCCTGGACAGACGGACGGGCTGCGCATCAGCGGTGCCGCCGCGCCCGCCCCGACCGGTTGCAAACCGCATCTTCCGCTGCGCCCGTTGTTCCAGATGCAGCAAGATCACCACCACCACCAGCAGCCCCGTGGCCAACTGCGAGGCCGCGACGCGGTTGTCCATCGACAACCACGCCTTGTAGATGCCCGTCGTGAAGGTCTGGATGCCGAAATAGCTGGAGACGCCGTAGTCGGCCAGGGTCTCCATCAACGCGAGCGCCACCCCTGCCGCAAGGGCAGGCCGGGACATAGGCAACGCGACCTCCCGGATACGCCGCGACAGCGGAGCACCCAACAGCCGCGCGGCTTCCATCAGCTGCGCGGCGCGTTCGCTCAGGGCGGTTCGGGTGAGCAGATAGACATACGGATACAGCGACACGGTGAAGACCCATGCAGCGCCACCGATGCTGCGAATTTCGGGCAGCAGGCGGCCCTCCCAGCCGAATTGCGCACGCAAGCCCGTCTGCAGCGGGCCGCTGAACTGCAAAAAGTCGGTGTACGCATAGGCGACCACATAGGCCGGCATGGCCAGCGGCAACAGCAGCGCCCATTCGAAAAAGCGCCGACCCGGGAAGTCGAACAGACTGACCGCTGCAGCCGTGGCCGCGCCCATCAGCGCCACGCCCAGGCCAACCCACAGCGAAAGCTGAACCGTGGTCCAGACATAGTCGGGCAGAACGGTAGCGGCCATACCTCGCAGGATGGCAAGTGTCTCGCCGTCCCATTGCAGCCAGGACAGCAACAAGGCCACCGCCGGCAGACACAGGAATGCCGCGATCAGCAGGAACAGGGCAGCGTGAAGCCGGCGCAGCGGCATGGGGAGGACCGGGGGATTGAATGAATGAGAATTGTAAGCATCTACAATCGAGTCATGTTTCTGCAGGTCTCCCAACTCGATGTGGTCTACCGCGGCCGGTCGCAACCGGCGGTGCAGCAGGTTTCGTTGGGCTTGCGCGCCGGGGATATCGGCGTGTTGATCGGGCCCTCGGGCTGCGGCAAGACAACCCTGCTGCGTGCCGTTGCCGGATTGGAGTCCGTCTCCGGTGGCGAAATCCGCCTTGACGGCCAGGTAGTCAGCCGGGTGGGTCAGGTGCTACCACCGGAGAACCGGCGCATTGGCATGGTGTTTCAGGACTACGCCTTGTTTCCCCATCTGGATGTGGGCCAGAACGTGGCCTTCGGTTTGAACGCCCTGGCACGTGAACAGCGGGCCGCGCGGGTGGACGAGGTGTTGTCCCTGGTCGGCCTGGACGGTTCGGCGCGGCGCTTTCCGCACGAACTCTCGGGCGGTCAGCAACAGCGCGTGGCGCTGGCTCGGGCCCTCGCACCGCGGCCACGCCTGTTATTGCTGGATGAGCCGTTTTCGAACCTGGACGTTGATCTGCGCGAACGCCTGGCGCACGAGGTGCGCGGCATCCTCAAGCAGGCTCAGGCCACTGCCTTGTTCGTCACGCACGACCAGCTGGAAGCATTTGCCATCGGCGACACGATCGGCGTGATGCACCAAGGCACCCTGCAGCAATGGGACGACGCCTACACCCTCTACCACCGGCCCGCGACCCGGTTCGTGGCGGAATTCATCGGCCACGGCGTATTCATGCCGGCGACGATCCGGGAACGCGGCCACGACGTAGTCGTGCAGACTGCGCTGGGTGACCTGACCGACATGGCCGAGTGTCCACTGCCTTGCGCCTTTTCCGAGGGCCAGTGCGACCTGCTGTTACGGGCAGACGACATCCTGCATGACGACGATGCACCGGTAAAGGCGGAGATCCTTCGAAAGTCTTTTCGTGGTTCCGAGTTCCTGTACACCTTGCGGCTGGCCAGTGGCGAGACCGTTCTCGCCCATGTTCCCAGCCACCATGACCATCGGATCGGCGAGTGGATCGGCATCCGTGCACAGGTCGACCACGTGGTGACCTTCAACCGCGCCTGCCCCGCAGAACATGGTGACATGTGTGCGCTTCCCTGCACCGCGCCGTGCACCCGGGACTGCCATCATGCGCAATCCGCCCGCAGCGAACTGCCGCCCGGTGCCATTCCCATCGCGGCGGCAACGAACTGAACCTGCGGGTTCGCCACCCCGGCGGCTGCCAGCCGCAAAGACATTTGTGCTGCTGTCCGTGGTATGCGAAACCATGCTCCGACGGCAACACCATGGCGGCCCGAAAACGGCCTGGGCCGCATGATCATCAACCAAACAGCCCATAGCCAGCGTAAAAAGGTACTTTTTAGCTATGTTTTATATAGCGCCATCCGTTCGCAATGCGTCGACACTTGCCCGGAGATCCGCAGCCCAGCTTCGGCGGTCGCGTCCATCGGCGGTCTGCGGCGTGCCATAGGTAACCGTGGCCACAATTTCGGGCGTGGTCAGTGTCCGCCAGACGGATCGCAGCAGGCTGTCGTCCCCGATGTAGCAGGGCGCCAGGCTGGTCAGGCCCGTGCGAGCATCAAGAAAGCGCAACGCAACCGGCTGTACCGGTGCCGGCGCCGAAATCGCCGCCTGGATCAGGTTGGCATGAAATGGCAACAGATGAAGTCCGTCGCTGGTGGTGCCCTCGGGAAAAACCGCCACGACTTCGCCCGCGCGCAGGGCATCAACCATGTGGTGTACCACCCGCATCGCGTCGCGGCGTGATTCGCGCTGCACGTACAGGGTCCCGGCCCCGGTGGCCAGCGCACCAACCACTGGCCAGTCCTTGACATCCGCTTTGGAGACAAAGCGGCAGTAACGCGCCGCGTGCATAACAACAATGTCCAGCCACGAGATATGGTTGGCCACGAGCAAGGCCGGCCCCGATGTGACCGGGTCGCCGCGTACCTCAATGCGGATGCGCCACAGGGCCAGCAACTGCTGGGACCAGATCTGAACATGCGCCTGCTGGTGGGCCGGGGACAGGCGGTGGAACCGGGTCTGAATGATCCACAAGCCCACCAGCAGGTGCCCCAACCCCCGCAACAGGCGCCAGACCGCCCCCATGGCCTTCATGCATGTCTCGATCGATCGCGCGGCATCAGCTTCGCATCAGGGCGCCTCATAGGCCACATGGCCACCTACCAGCGTGCATCGCACTACGCCTGGCAACTCCAAACCTTCAAACGGGGTGTGCTTGCCCTGGCTGCGCAGGCTGGCGGGCCCGACAGTCCAGTGCCGGCCGGGATCGAACAGGCACAGGTCCGCCACACCGCCCACGGCCAGCCGCCCGACACTGGCCTGCAGGGTTCCCAGCGCCGGACCAAGAACCCGTGCCGGCTCACTCGTCACCCGCGCCAACGCAGCAGTCATATCGACGCCCTGCTCGGCAGCCCACTTGAGCGTGAGCGACAGCAACAACTCCAGCCCGGTGGCACCGGGCTCGGCCTCGGCAAATGGCAAGGTCTTGGCGTCCGCATCGACCGGGGTATGGTCCGAAACCAGCACGTCGATCAATCCCTCGGCCAAGGCAGCACGCAGGGCGTCCCGGTCCCGGCTCTGCCGCAGTGGCGGACTCAGGCGCGCGCGGGTGTCGTAGTACCCCAGATCGGTATCGGTCAGGTGTAGTGAGTGAATGCCAACATCCGCCGTAACCGGCAAACCTTCCGACTTGGCTTTGCGTAACAGTTCAATGCCAGCGGCACTGCTCAGACGGCACAGGTGAACGCGGGCCCCCGTGGCTCGTACCAGTTCAAACACGACATGCAAGGCGATGGTTTCGGCAGCGACCGGAATACCCGCCAGGCCCATACGGGTAGCCAGCGGCCCACTGGCCGCAACGCCGCGCCCAAGATACAGCTCCTGAGGACGCAACCAGACGCCATACCCGAAACTGCTTGCGTACTGCAGTGCCCGCAGCAAAACCTGGGTGTTCGCAATCGGCACATCGGCCTGACCGAAGGCCACACAGCCCGACTCGCTGAGTTCGACCATTTCGGTCAGCACTTCGCCCTGCAGCGCACGGGTCAGCGCGCCCACCGGAAAGACCCGCGACTGATGAAGCTTTTCTGCGCGCATGCGCAGCATCTCGACCAGTCCGGGCTCGTCCAGCACTGGATCGGTATCCGGCGGACAGGCCAACGCAGTCACCCCCCCGGCCACGGCTGCGGCCATCTCGCTTTCCAACATGCCTTCATGTTCATGACCGGGCTCGCGCAATCGCACCGCCAGGTCGACCAGGCCGGGCGCTACGACACAGCCGCGGGCATCAATCTCCCGGCTGGGAACAAAGCCATCGGGCGCTGCGCCGATCGCCAGTACACGCCCTGCGGCGATGGCCACGTCCGCCTTCTGGTCGCGTCCGCTTGCCGGATCAACCACGCGGCCGCCTCGGATCAGTATCTTCATCGCTCTATTCCTCACGCTTCGTTGCCGGCCACAATCGACATCACGGCCATGCGGACCGCAATGCCGAAGGTCACCTGCGGCAAGATCACGCTCTGGCGGCCATCAACCACCGCCGAGTCGATTTCGACGCCACGATTGATCGGCCCCGGGTGCATGACGATGGCGTCGGGTTTGGCCCGCTGCAACCGCTCGGGCGTCAGACCGTAGCTCTTGAAGTATTCCTGGCTCGACGGCAGCAAGGCACCACTCATCCGTTCGTTTTGCAGACGCAGCGCGATTACCACATCACAGTCGCGGATGCCCTCTTCCAGGCTGTGACACACCCGCACACCCATCTGGGCAAGATCGCCTGGCACCAGTGTTTTCGGCCCGACTACGCGCACTTCCGGCACCCCCAGAGTGGTCAGCGCGTGAACGTCCGAGCGCGCGACCCGGGAGTGCAAGACGTCACCGACGATCGCCACGGTCAGGTTGGTAAAGTCTTTCTTGAAATGCCGGATGGTGTACATGTCCAGCAGACCCTGGGTGGGATGGGCATGTCGACCATCACCGGCGTTGATGACATGGACATGCGGTGCGACATGCCGGGCAATCAGGTACGGTGCACCGGACTCGCTATGCCGGACCACAAAGATGTCGGCCGCCATCGCACTGAGATTGGCGATCGTGTCCAGCAGCGACTCGCCCTTGCTGGCGGACGAGCGTGCGATATCGAGATTGATCACGTCCGCGCTCAGACGGGTGGCAGCGATCTCGAAGGTGGTTCGGGTTCGGGTGGAATTCTCGAAGAAAAGGTTGAACACGCTCTTGCCCCGCAACAGCGGCACCTTCTTGACTTCGCGATCACTGACGCTCACAAAGTTGGCGGCCGTATCGAGGATGTGGGTCAGGATGTCACGCGACAGACCTTCTGTGGACAAGAGGTGAATCAGCTCACCGTTGCGGTTGAGTTGGGGGTTGCGTTTATGCAGCATGGTCAACAGTCCTCGACCTTGAAACTGAATCGGTCGCCCTCTTCCCGAGCCAAGGCAAGCGACTGGGATGACGGCAAACTGACCCGGGCCGCGGCAAAGTCGGCCTGAATCGGTAACTCCCGCCCTCCGCGGTCCACAAGGACTGCCAGGCGGACGCGGGCCGGACGACCATAGTCAAACAACTCGTTCAGCACAGCGCGGATCGTGCGCCCCGTATAGAGCACATCGTCCAGGACCATGATGTCGGCCCCATTGACGTCAAACCCGAGTACCGTTTGACCACCCGCCGAAAGTCCCCGGCTCGCAAAGTCGTCCCGGTGCATGGCCGACGAGATCGCCCCCGCCGAGCCGGTCAATGACAAATCATGGTGCAGGCGATCAGCCAGCCACGCTCCGCCGGAGCGGATTCCCACCAGTCGGGTATCAGGGAGGCACAGGGCTCGTACACCACGCAGCAACTCGGCATACAGTGCCTCGGCATCGAGGGCCAACAGGCTCATGGCAGATTCCTCAGGAATTGTTCAAGAATGATGCAGGCGGCGCCGGCATCGTCGTCGGCCCCTCCCGCCATGCGGGCCTCGGTCGTGCTGTAGCGTTCATCCACTTCGAACACCGGAAGGCCAAACCGCCCGGCCAGCTGCCGCGCAAAGCGTTGCGCCCGCGCCGTGTTCTCGTTGGGTTGCCCATCCGGATATCGCGGCACACCAACCACCAGTGCGTCGGGCTGCCATTGACGTAGGCGTGCGGCCACCTGGACAAACCGCGCGTCGCCTTCTGCACGCACAGTGGCCTGTGGCGTGGCGGTTCTCAGGAGGCGGTTGCCCACGGCAACACCCGTTCTCTTGAGTCCGAAATCCAGAGCCAGGAAGGTGTGCAGGTGGGCAGGGACGTCCGCAACCACAACGTGGGTCATGCGTGCCCTGCTACGGGTGAGAGCATCCACGGTGCCAGACCAAGCAGGCCGAGCGCCCGATCGTAGCGCTCGGCAACCGGGGTCTCGAAAATGAGTGCCGGGTCGGCAGCAACCGTGAGCCAGCTGTTCTCGGCCAGCTCGGACTCCAGTTGGCCCTGTGCCCAAGACGAATAACCGAGCGACATCAGGACCCGTCGCGGGCCGGCACCGGAAGAAAACGCCTCCAGAACATCGCGGGATGTGGTCATCTCCAAGCCGCCTGGAATAGCCAACGAAGAGGCATAGATGCTGCCGGTTTCGTCTGTGTCGTCCGCAGCCACTCGCTCATGCAGAACAAATCCCCGCTCCGTCTGTACCGGACCGCCCACAAAAACCGGCTCGCTCACCAGGTCCGATCGTCGCAGGGGCAACTCCACCTTGTCGAAGAGTTCCGCCAGATTGATCGATCCGGGTTTGTTGATGATCAAACCCAAAGCACCCTGGTCATTGTGCTGGCACAGATACACCACACTCCTGCCGAATAGCTCATCCCGGAGGCCGGGCATCGCAATAAGGAAATGGTTGGTCAGATCGATCGGGGCAGAATCGGCGGCCATCCGACGATTTTAACGGCGCCCATGACAAAAACTTTCCATGACGGGCTGATGTGGTTTCGCCGCGATCTGCGGACTGATGACAACGCAGCGCTTTTTCACGCCCTCAAGGCTTGCCGACGGGTTTTCTGCGTCTTCGTGTTCGACCGGGAAATTCTGGATCCCTTGCCCCGCTCAGACCGCCGGGTTCATTTCATACGCGATTCGCTGGTTGAACTCGACCACCTGTTGCGCACTCTTGCCGGTAACGACGCAGCAGGACTGATTGTTCGCCACGCCGCAAGCCGCACCGAAATTCCTCGTCTGGCAAGTGAGCTGGGGGTTCAGGCGGTTTTCGCCAGCCATGATGACGAACCGCAGTCCCTGGCCCGGGATGCGCAGGTGCGCGGCGAGCTGGCGGCACGAGGCATCGCGCTGCACACGGTCAAAGACCATGTGGTGTTCGAACGGGATGAATTGCTGACACAAGCCGGCCGGCCCTACACGGTGTTCACGCCATACAAAAACGCCTGGATGGCCAAAGTGGACGACTTTTATCTCCGCCCCTATGCCGTCGAGCACCATTCGTCCGGGCTGGCATCAAGGCCGCCAGACCTGATTTCGCCCGTGCCTGTGCTGGCAGATATTGGTTTCAAAGAAACCAACCTGCACAACCTTCGGCTTCCCACCGGTGCAAGCGGAGGTCAAACCCTGTTTGCCGATTTCCTCGATCGGATCGATTCGTATCACGAAACCCGCGATTTCCCGGCCAACAAGGGCCCAAGTTATCTGAGCGTTCACCTGCGCTTCGGAACCGTTTCGATCCGTCGTTTGGCAGCGCACGCTCATCGACTGGCCCAAGACGGCAGCCAGGGCGCGGTCACGTGGTTGAGCGAGCTGATCTGGCGCGACTTCTATGCCCAGATCCTGTCGCATTTCCCGCATGTGGTCGGGCACAGCTTCAAGCGGGACTACGACCGAATCCATTGGGCACACGGAAAACACGCCCAACAGGACTTTCTGGCGTGGTGCGAAGGGCAAACTGGCTACCCGTTGGTTGATGCGGCCATGCATCAGCTCAATTCGACCGGCTACATGCACAACCGCTTGCGCATGGTGGTAGCGAGTTTTCTGGTCAAAGACTTGGGAATCGACTGGCGACAAGGAGAAGCATACTTCGCCGAAAAACTCAACGACTTCGATCTCGCTTCAAACAACGGTGGCTGGCAATGGGCCAGCTCGTCCGGATGCGACGCACAGCCATTTTTCCGCATATTCAATCCGGTCAGCCAGAGTCGAAAGTTCGATCCGCAGGGGAAATTCATCCGTCGCTATCTGCCACAACTGCATGCCTTGCCGGATGAGGCAATTCACGCGCCATGGGAAGCGCCTACAGCAACATTGGCCCAAGCCAATGTCGTACTCGGGCAAGACTACCCTTTCCCCCGGGTCGCCCATGATGAGGCACGCCGTAAGACCTTAGAACGCTACGAGGTCGTCCGAAACGGCTGAAAACAACCGGAACGGGATGGTGACAGCCTGATAAACAGCTCAGGCTGTCGCGGCCACCGCCGTATAGCGCTGTATCAGTGCCAGCAACTCGTCTTCGGCATACGGTTTGCCAAGGTAGTGGTCGACTCCGAGTTCCTTGGCATGTTCACGGTGCTTCTCTGCGATCCGGGATGTGATCATGATCACCGGCAGATCGCGCAGGCGTTCGTCCGCGCGAATGTTTCGCACCAGATCGAATCCGTCCATACGGGGCATTTCAATGTCGGACAACACCACCGACGGACGCTCTTCCTGCAAACGCTCCAGAGCCTGCAATCCGTCGGCCGCCATTGAAACCCGATAACCTTCACGCTGCAACAGGCGTTGCGTTACGCGGCGGACCGTAATGGAATCGTCGACAACCAGAACCAGCGGAATCTGTGGCGCGATGGCTTCGAGCCGAGCGACGGCAGCGCCGGAAGTTGTCGCCGCGGACTGCTGGGCGCCCTCGCTGCGAGCCCGCACGGACCACTCGCGTGCCTGCGCTCCGTGAATGGCCGCCAGCGCAACCGGGTTGTAAATCAGAACAACCGCGCCGGAGGCCAGCATGGTCATTCCAGTCAATCCCCCAATACGCGCCAACTGCGGCCCCAGGTTCTTGACCACCACTTCCTGGTTACCCAGTACCTCGTCTACGTGAACTGCAACGCGTTGGTCGGCACTGCGAAACACTACAGTTGGCGTCGTCCGGCCGACAGGATCCGCACTGGCGCCGCTGGATTGAAGCAAAGCTCCAGACCAGAAGAAGGGCACAGGCTCGCCGCCAACTGCAATGGACCCATGCAAATAGGCCGATTCCAGTTCCGGCGCGGAAAGGCGCCGGACGATTTCCACCAAGTTGGCTGGCACACCAAAGGTCAGCCCGCCCGAGCGGATCATCACAACCTGCGTAACGGCGGTCGTCAGTGGCATGATCAGCTTGAAACTGGTGCCTTGACCACTGTTGGTCTGCGTCTCGATACGGCCACCGAGACCTTGCACTTCGGTACGAACCACATCCATACCGATACCACGTCCGGCCAGCTCTGTCACTTCGGTGGCCGTGGAAAAGCCTGCAGAAAAGATCAGATTCGCCGCGTCACTGTCACTGATTTCGCCCGTGAGCAGTCCTTTTTCCTGCGCCTTCCTGCGGATCTGAACGAGATCAAGCCCTGCACCATCATCGCGAAACTCCACCGACACATCATTGCCTGCCTGGTTGAGCTCGATCGTAATGACCCCAATCGGCTCTTTACCACTTCGGCTCCGCTGATCCGCATGTTCGATTCCATGGACAACACAATTGCGCAGCAAATGTTCAAAGGCGGCCGTCATCCGATCAAGAATGCCGCGATCCATTTCGATCGACCCACCGACGATATCCAGCTTGACTTGTTTGCCGGTATCCTTGGCAGCCTGACGGACTACGCGGTAAAGCCGCTCCGAGATGCTCTCGAATTCGACCATTCGGGTTCGAAGCAGATCGCGTTGAAGCTCGCGCGTCTGCCGGGACTGGGCCACCAGATCATCCTGCGTCGCATCAACGGCTTTCTGAATGGTCCGCTGCACCGTCGCCACGTCATTGACCGACTCAGCCATCATGCGAGTCAACTCTTGAACGCGGGTGAATCGATCGAATTCAAGCGGATCAAAATTCAGTTGGGAGTCTTTTGCTTGCGCCAGTCGCGACTGCATCTGCGTTTCGGCCTGCAATTCGATGTCACGAAGTTGCTGGCGCAAACGGTCCAAGTTTCCGGTCAGGTCGAGCATCGCCGCGCGGAGCTGGCTGAGTTCGGACTCAACCCGCGAGCGGGAAATCATGACCTCACCAGCCTGGTTGACCAATCGATCCAGGACCTGGGCACGCACCCGTACAGCCTGCTGCGCACCCGCGCGCGTTCCGGCCAGAATCAAGGCCGCCGGCTGGGCCACGACGCCCCGCTGGATCGGCTCGGCCGCCGGAGACGATGGGGGGATCGGCGCCTCACCGACAGCAATGGGTTCGACCAGGACAGCAGGTTCGTCCGACGCAGGCAGAACCGACTCGACGACCGAAGGAGCGCCGGGGGCAGCAATCGCTGAAATCGGGAGCGCACCGTGATCCTGACTGGACTGGCGCAAACGTTCAAAGACCGCTTCAATTTCGTCAACCCGCCCCATCAAGGGCGCAATCTGCGCCGTATTCACCGGCTCAGACCCCAGGCTTTCGATTTCACTTTCCAGGCGATGGGTCAATTCACCCAGTCGCATGGCTCCCGCCAGGCGGGAACTTCCTTTGAGCGTATGCAGAACCCGCAATACCTGAGCCCGTGCCGAAAGGTTTTCCGGTCGCTCCACCCACTGTCGCATGGCACCACCCAATTGGGGCAACAGTTCCAGCGCTTCGTCCTCGAACACCGGGAAAAGATCGGGGTCCAAGGTATCCGTTGAGTCCAGATCAGATTCGGCGGCCTCGTAAACGGTTGAAACGGAGGCAGCTGCGGCGAATGTCAGTGCAGCGGGTGCCTGCCAGGCGCTGTCGTCCAAAGAGGCTTGTGGTGGAGTCACCTCCAATTCAGCCAACTCGGAGGAGCCCGATGATTCCGCCGCCAAATCCTCTGGCGAGAGCAGGAATTCATCCTTCGTCGGCGCTTCATCAGCGTCCACAGGCTCCAAGGCCTGCAGCAAGTCTTCCAGACCGGCGGGGGCCTCACGCAGGAAGCCGGCAGCAAACTGATGCAGGAGGCGACGGATCTCTTCAGCCGCATGTCGTAAAACCGCGCCTTGTTGGGCGGTACCACGATCCTGCAGCCGCAGGCGCTGAATGGCGTGCTCCGTCGCCCTGGCCACAGCCGAGAGAGACAGAAATCCGACAGTTCCGGAACTTCCTGCCAAGGAATGCGCCCACGCTTCAGCAGACTCCGGAATCGGGGCATCCGGCGCCAGAGCCCATTCGTTGAGCGCGTTCTCCAGACAACGCGACCATTCGTCCGCTTCATTCAGGAATACGTTGTACAGCGGAATGCTGACGCGCAGATCCCCGATAACCTTGACCGATTCCTCCACCGGTTCAAGACCGTCACCGGTAGCCGCATCGGCAAAGGCAAGCGCATCCCAGGAGTCGACCGCTTCCACCGGAGTGGGTGCCACCTGAGGCGAAGCTTGCTCAGAGTTCAACGCCAACGCGGGCGGGGCCACACCATCGAGCTGACCCTCAGGCCACTCCATCTCCATTGCTTCAATCTGGTCGACCGAAGAGGGCGCCGACGATGATTCACTGACATCAACAAACTCGCCGGGAACGTAGTCTCCGCTGTCTGCCGGTACTTCAAACGTCTCGCCAACCGCGGGAACGTCACCGAAGACATCGATCATCTCGGAGGCGCCCTCCGTCGCCGCCGCAACCTGCTCTTCCACCACAAACGTCACATCAACAGGGGGAACTTCAATTACCAGGCTACTGGCCGGTTCAACCGCCAAGTCGGCCCCGTAGTCCCTTGCGACAGCAGGCAACTCCTGACCTTCAGGTTCGGTGTAGCCGTCTCCCCCGGGCGTATCGCCAACCAAGAACGCTGGCGCAGCCACCGCTTCAGCCGCTTCGGCCTTGTGGATAGGCAACAACTGTCCAGACAAACGCATGGCGTCCGCCGCCACACGAACCGGCATCGGTGTCCATCCGGTCGGACGTGCCATTGCGATGTCGTCGGCCCACTCGGAAAAAACGTCAAACGCTTGCTCGCACAAGGTACCCAGTTCCCGCGTGACAGGCTTGTTCTCGGCCAACCACGCATTGAGAACCTGCTCCATGGACCATGCGGCCTCGCCGAATTCGGTAAGGCCAACCATCCGGGAGCTGCCCTTGAGGGTGTGGAATGCGCGCCGCAAGGTTGTCTGCATTTCCAGATCGGACGGCAGGTCACGCAAACCTGCCAGCGCATCACGCCCGCCTGAGATGACTTCACCCGCCTCTTCCAGGAAGATTTGAAGCAACTCGTCGTCCACCTCATCGCCGGAATCAACGGCCGAACTAACCGGCGCTGGTGGCTGGGGAACGGTGACCGCTACCGGCACAGACTCCAACACGTCGTCCACTCTCGCGGACAATGCCCCGCCATCGCCCTGCGAGGCGACGACGGATGCCGACTGATCGGCTGCAAATACATCGGAGAGATCGACTTCAGGCGCAGACTCCACAACCGGGGCGGGCACGACCGCTGTAGCGACCTCAGGCACCAGAAAATCAAGGTCAAGGCTCGCGGCAGGTGCTTGCTGCGCAGTTTCAGAAGTGGGTTCAGGCGCGGCGTCGCCCGCGAACTCCAGATCAAGTCCGCTGGACTGGACGCTACGCCCCATGACTGGCTTGAGCTCACCGGCATCGGCGTCAAAAACAAACAGCTTGCGGGCCAGCGCCGGCTGGTAATTCAACATATCAATCAGGAACCCCAGCGCACCCAGGTTGTTGCCCAAACGCTCAAAGTCACCTGTGTCGTCGCCACCGGCGATATCCACCTGAATGGCCTTTTCGACCGTATCTCGCATCCGCGCGACCGCTGTCACAGCCTGATCAAGGCCAAGAACCGACAACACGCCCCGCATCTGACCAAGGTAGGCCGGAACCTCCGCAATCGATTGGCGGTCTGCCGGATTGCGAAAGAATTGATCCATGGCCTTCTCGGCCAAAGACAAGGTGGTTCGCAACTCACCGACCACAGTACCCATGGTCTGCCGGTCATTGACACTGCGATAGAGATCCTCCATCCAGGATTCAAGAGGCTGCGACTCGCCACCACCGCCCACCCATTCCAGACGATACGCCAACGTATCGATACGGGCCGCCGTTTCTGCCCCCTCCAGCCGTCGCTCGGCGAGCGATGCCTCCAGGTAAAGAATGGCCGTTGCGACTTCCAAGGCCAGCGGAGCTGCAGGGGCAGCCCCTGAACGCACCGTTTGTTCCGCCATCTGGCGCAACACGCCGGCCAGTCGGTCGCCCCCTTCAACAAGCCGTGCGATGGAGTCACCCATCAGGGAAAACTGATCACCGAGATTCTTCAGGCGGGTCAGATCTCCCCCGGAAACGGCGGACCACGCCTCCTTGACTGCCTCAATTCGCTTGCGCGCCTGCGTCAGCAGCGACGGGTCATAGCGCCCGTAGACCGGAACGTCGTAATCGACCGGTTGATACGCCTCCAGGCCAAGACTCCTGCGCACCGCGATCAAAACAGGCGCTTCTCCTGGGAGGGCTGGCAATGCCTGTGAGCAAAAGAATGCAAGATCCTTTGCCAGACGCTCCGGGCTGCTGCGATCACCCTGGATGAAACTCGCAAACTGCAAAAGCATCCGAGAAGCCATCCGCTTGGTGTAGACATCCAAACGGACCAGGCCTTTACCCATTGCTTCAAAACAGCCAGCAGCGACCGTCCAGAGCACGGCAAGATGCCGGTCGCCGCCCTGCGCAGCCACCGCGAGGCACGCACTGTGGAGGCGCAACGCGGAGTTCACATCGCCGGACTGGATCAGATTCAGGACCGCCTGATCAAGCTCCCGGCGAGCCGGCAGTTCCCGCTCACCCAGCGTGACGCCGTCAATCGAACGCCAACGCCATTCCACGGACCACAGGTCAGCGGGATGGATTCGGTCCGCGTGATTCTGGCTTTGCACATCACGATATTGCGGAAACAAGCCCACAGACGAAGGCTGGCGCCCTGCCAGCAGCAGCTCCAGATATTCGACCAAGGCAAAGCCGGCGCGCTCGACAACGCCGACATTCGAATCTGTGCATTGTTCCGGACGCTGGATATAGCGTTGCACAGCCTGTTCCATCGCGCGAAGAAACTGCGCAGGAATTTCAAGACCCACCATCTCCAGCGCACCCACCGCCTGATGCAACTGCTGACGGGCAATACGTAACTGCGAGGCATCAACCGACGCAAGGTCTGTCCCTCTTGCCGCATCGGAATCACGGACGAACTTGCGCAGCGCCTTGTTTCCGACATCAAGCGACTTGCGAACTTCATCCAGAACCCAAGCGAGGGGACCCAGATCTACCGCGTCTGCCTGAACAGTCGCTGCACCATTCGGTTCATTGATTGGCATCACTCGTCAGGCTCCAAATTGACAGGCCGGTAAACGCGCGCTGCGTCACGCGATCTTGAACCGCGAAACCGACTGGCGCAACTCGTCTGCCATGCGGGAGAGTTCACGAACCTGGTCAGCTGTCGATCGGGTACCTTCTCCCGTCTGCTCGGTCACGGCAAAAATGTGCTGGATGTTTCCCGCCACCACGTTGGCCGATTCGGCTTCGCGAGATGCAGCCGTCGAAATCTGCTCGATCAGCTCGGCAAGTTGGCGCGAAACGCGGTCAATCTCCGACAGCGCCGTCCCCGCGTTATCGGACAGTTTCGCGCCCTCGACCACACCCTGCGTCGAGCGTTCCATGGCGGCCACCGCGTCCTGCGTATCGGTCTGAATCGCCTTCACCAGCGCAGAGATCTGCCGCGTTGCATCCGCCGACCGCTCGGCCAGTCGCTGCACTTCTTCAGCCACCACCGAGAAGCCCCGCCCGGCTTCACCGGCGGAGGCCGCCTGAATGGCGGCGTTCAAGGCCAGCACGTTGGTCTGTTCGGTAATGTC
Source organism: Burkholderiaceae bacterium (assembly GCA_016790575.1). Taxonomy (GTDB): domain Bacteria; phylum Pseudomonadota; class Gammaproteobacteria; order Burkholderiales; family Burkholderiaceae_C; genus JAEUOU01. The sequence continues at coordinate 42,063 of JAEUOU010000028.1, forward strand.
CGAGATCAGTTCAGTAATTTCCCCGATCTCCTGGGACGATTCGCCCAGTCGTTTGATCCGCTTCGAAGTCTCCTGAATCTGATCGCGAATCGAGTTCATGCCGCCGATGGCCGCCTGCACCGCCCCCAGTCCAGATTCCGCCGCCATAAGTGATTGACGCGCAACCGTGGCCGACTCTTGCGCCTGGCCCGACACCTCGTTGATTCGAGACGCCATGTCCAGCACCGACTGACCGGTTTCACGAATCTCGCGCAGCTGCTCCGTCGATGCGGCCAACAGCTCGGTGGACGTACTCTCCACCTGGCCGGTCGTCTGGGCCACACGGGTTGCTGTCGACTGTACGTTGCCCACAAGCAGCCGGAGTTCTTCCACGGTGTAGTTGACCGAATCGGCGATTGCGCCGGTAATGTCTTCGGTCACGGTGGCTTCCTGTGTCAGGTCACCTTCCGCAACGGTCTGAAGTTCGTTCATCAGCCTCAGAATGGCGGCCTGGTTGGCGTCGTTGATACGTTTTGCTTCCAGTTCGAGTTGTTCCGCTTCTTGCCGTTGCCGTTCCGCAACCAACTGGCGAGCCCGGCTATCTTGCAGCTGAACATAGGCAAAGCCCCCCGCACAACCCAGCGCGGCCAAGGCGCTCAGGGCCAGCATCAGCAACGGGCCCGTACCCAGACCCGTTTTGGCCGCGAGTTGCTCTTGAACCTCCTGCAGGCTGCGGCGAAGCGGTTCACTGTCGGCAATGATCGCCGCCTGGGCTTCACGGGCAGATACCAAGCCCTGAAGGTTGCCCAGAATCGCACCGGCCTGCCCGCGGGTTTCTTCGTACAACTTGAGCAAAGCATCGAGGCGCTCACGCGTCTGCGCATCTTTGGCCGGAGACAGTCGCAGTTCGGCGCTGCCGTCCAGAAGTCCCTGTGAAATCTCCTTGAAGGAGTTCAAGTCCTTGCCCAAGAGGAAAACCGCCTCGGGGCTGACGCCCTCCATGGTCAGAAACTCGTTGGCGGATTTACCGATACGCTGGGTCAACATCACCAACTGACCGGCCGCCGAGATCTCCGCGGCGGGTGCGTTTTGCTGGAGCTTCAGCGAAGAAACCGTCTCCGCGATCTCCAGCAAATCCGATGACTGGCGGTTGATGGTTCGAAGGGCTGAGCCGACTTGGGTCAGGATCTTCTGTTGCGCCATGACGGCCGCAGCGCTCTTTTCCGCACCATCAACCAACGGAAGGGATTTGTCGAGCGCTTCCGGATCAATGCCCGTGACCGCATCAAGGCGCAGTTCGGCGTCGCCGTTCTTCAGGCCTCGAACAGATTTGGCCAAAATCTCCGAGCTTTCTTTCACCTCGGCAAAGGCCTGGGGGCTTCCCAGCAAAGCCTGTGAAACCGACTTCGCCAATCGCTGCGATTGGGTTAGCGCCTGTCCCGACGCGCCCACCTGCTGGGCCACCTTATCCGCCTGATTGAGCGCATAGAAGGTCACGCCGGCCAGTGCCACCAGCGAGACCGCCAGCGCAATCCCCAACGTCCGCTGGTGTTCGGCTGCGGTTCGAGAGCCCAGAATTGGCACCGTGACAAGATCCCCGACCGGCCTGCCCGCATCCTCGCCATCGGCACTTTGGGCCGATGCGTCGAATGGCGCCTGGGCAACCGGGGCCGCCATTGCCGCCGTTGCGTCGACGGCCAGCGACTGCGACGAATCCATTGCGATCGACCGGTCTTCCGACACCACGGAAAAGTCGACACTGGCCCCCTCGCGTGCGTCCGACTGGGCAGACTTTCCTTTGCTGGAAAGCTTTTGGGCAATTTTCTGGATCAGGGACATTTTTTGCCTTCCTCGAAACGTTCAGGCGCTGACTAAAAGAAATTCGGGTTGCTGGGAGAGGCTTTGCAGATTGATTTCCTGCCAATCCAGTCCTCTTTCATCGGTATACAGATGCCCGAAGAAGGCTGGAGAGCCCGCTGGGCTGGTACCGGAGCGAAGAAATGAATCGGTGTTGCGCAAACCCACCAGGCTGTCGACGAGCAATCCACAGTTGACACCGAACACCGGGTTGAAGACGACCACCCGAGACTGGGCCAATTGGGTCTCAGAACGTGGCGGCACCGGCTTGCCGCTGACATACCCACCGAAGTCAACAATCCCGAAAAGGTTGCCGCGCAAATTGCCGACGCCAAGAAACCAGTCGCGTGTGTACGGAACCCGCTGCAACGGCACCATGGGGAAAATCTCGCCCGAATGACTGAGCGGGAAGAGAAACCGGTGTCCGCCAGCGACCAGCGCCAACCAGGACGCCGACGCGCCGGACGCGCGGGCCTGCTTGAGCCTGTCTGCCAGACGGCCCTGAAAATCCCGGAGCGCTTCACGACTGGCCATGGGTCATTCAACCCAGCGCGCGAATCTTGGACAGCAGTTCCTCGCTGTCAACCGGTTTTGTGACATAGTCCCGCGCTCCCTGGCGCATGCCCCATACCCGATCGGTTTCCTGATTCTTGCTGGTGCACATGATCACCGGCACATCGGAGTACAGCGGGTCGCGGGAGATGGCCCGGGTTACCTGGAAGCCGTTTTGGCCCGGCATCACCACATCCATGAGGATCAGGTCCGGTTTGTCTTCAGCAAGCCGTTTCAGTGCCTCTTCGCCATTCTCGGCAGTCCGTACCAGGAAGCCCTGCTTCTGCAACAAATCGGTCAGGAACATCAGTTCGGTCTTGGAATCGTCAACGATCAGTACTTTCTTGATTGGCATCACTGTCCTCCTGGGGCATGGTTTCCGTGCTGCTGCACGGCTTGCAGCAACTGGTCTTTGGTAAAGGGTTTGGTCAGGTACTCCTGTGACCCGACCATGCGCCCGCGCGCTTTGTCGAAGACTCCGTCCTTGGACGAGAGCATCACCACCGGAACATGGGCGAAGCGGGCGTTGCGTTTGATGATGGCACAGGTCTGATAGCCATCCAGTCTGGGCATGAGGATGTCGCAGAAAATGATATCGGGCAGGTTGTCGCTGATCTTCGACAAGGCGTCAAAACCGTCTTCGGCCAACAGGACTTCGTGCCCGCCTTGCTTGAGGAAGATTTCGGCGCTTCGCCGGATCGTGTTGCTGTCGTCGATGACCAGCACCCTGATAGCGGTTCGCGGTGTACTCAAGATTTGAACCCCTGTAGTCGGAATGGGGGCGCGTATTGCTCGAGCGCCCGCCTAAGGTCTGTCAGATTTCCACCATCTCGAAGTCTTCTTTGCGGGCTCCACATTCAGGACAGGTCCAGTTCATCGGAACATCACTCCAAGCCACTCCCGGTGCGATTCCATGGTCCGGTGCGCCGGTTGCCTCATCGTAGATCCACCCGCAAATCAGACACATCCAAGTCTTGTTGTGCGTGTTACTGGTCACAGCTTAAAAGTCCTTCACATAGAATGCAATCATTGTATCGAGCCCCTTGGGGCGATCCCTCTGCGGCTGACGCGTCGGCCGCGCTCCGCCGCATGACTTTGCCCCCCCACCGGGTCCCGGACGCAGAAGACCCCTCTCACCAGACCGCTGAGGTCGCGGATCAGCCGGTCAGCGTCCTGACTTTCAACGCCGTAGACCCCAGCGGGGCATCGGGACTGGGCGCCGATGTCCAGGCCATCGGTTCGGTCGGCTGCCACCCTTTGCCCGTCGTAACTGGCGCCTACACAAGGGATTCCGCCGAAATCCACGGCTTTGCGGCCTTTGACGACGAGTCGGTTTCGGAGCAGGCGCGGGCCGTCCTCGAAGACATCCCGGTCGGGGTCATCAAGGTGGGCTTTGCCGGCTCCCCGGCCATCCTCGGGCAGATCGCCGAGTTGTCCTCCGACTATCCGGACGTACCACTTATCGCTTACATGCCGGACCTGTCGTGGTGGGACGAGACCCACATTGATTCCTACCAGGAGGCGTTTACAGACCTTCTCTTACCGCAAGCTTCGCTGTTGGTAGGAAACCACAGCACATTGCGCCGCTGGTTGCTGCCGGACTGGGAGAGTGACCAGAACCCCGGGCCACGCGATATCGCGCGCGCAGCCTCGGAGCACGGCACACCCTACGTCCTGGTGACCGGACAGACGCCAGCAACCGGGTCAATCGAGAATACGCTGGCCACGCCACAGTCGGTTCTGTTCACCCGGAAATTCGAGCGCTTTGAGGCCCGCTTTGTCGGCGCCGGAGAAACCTTGTCCGCGGCACTTGCAGCCTTGCTGGCCACAGGCAGCGACCTGAACACGGCGGTCGCCGAGGCTCTGGAGTATCTTGACGAGGCCCTCAACGCCGGCTTCCGCCCTGGCATGGGACGGTTCGTCCCGGACCGCTTGTTCTGGGCGCAGGGCGACGGCACAGACCCCTCCGATCCTGAGGGCACCGACCCCTCGTCCCCTCAACCTGGCGACATCTTCGATGACCCCTTCAATGAAACCCGACACTGACCGCAACATCGCCCTGTTCGACCGCGCCCGCCGCGTGATTCCCGGCGGCGTCAATTCACCCGTGCGCGCTTTCCGCGCCGTCGGCGGCACGCCGCGCTTTGTGCAGCGGGCCCAGGGTGCGTATTTCTGGGACGCCAACGGCCAACGCCACATCGACTACATCGGCTCCTGGGGCCCGATGATCTTGGGCCACGGCCATCCGGCGGTGCTGGAGGCGGTGCAGAAGGCCGCTGTCGACGGCTTTTCGTTTGGCGCGCCAACCGAGCGCGAGATCGAACTGGCCGAAGCCATCCTGGCGCTGGTGCCGTCGATGGACATGGTGCGGCTGGTCAGTTCGGGCACCGAAGCCGGCATGAGCGCGATCCGGCTGGCGCGTGGCGCCACCGGGCGCAGCAAGATCATCAAGTTCGAAGGCTGCTACCACGGCCATGCCGACGCCCTGCTGGTCAAGGCGGGCTCGGGCCTCGCCACCTTCGGCAACCCCACCAGCGCCGGGGTGCCGGCCGAGGTGGTGCAGCACACGCTGGTGCTCGAATACAACAACGTGGCCCAGCTCGAAGAGGCCTTCGCACTGCATGGCCAGGACCTGGCCTGCCTGATGATCGAGCCGATCGCCGGCAACATGAATTTCGTGCGCGCCAGCCTGCCGTTCATGCGCCGCTGCCGCGAGTTGTGCAGCCAGTACGGCGCGCTGCTGGTGTTCGACGAGGTGATGACCGGCTGCCGGGTGGCGCTGGGTAGCGCGCAAAGCGTCTACGCCCGCGACATCCCCGGCTTCGAGCCCGACATGACGGTGCTGGGCAAGGTGATCGGCGGTGGCATGCCGCTGGCGGCTTTTGGCGGCAAACGCGCGGTGATGGAGCAGTTGGCGCCGCTGGGCCCGGTCTATCAGGCGGGCACCTTGTCGGGCAACCCGGTGGCCACGGCCTGCGGGCTGGCCACGCTGCGCGAGATCAGCCGCCCCGGTTTCTTCGAATCGCTCTCGGCCATGACGCGCCGCCTGGTCGACGGACTGGCTGGCGCAGCGCAGGAAACCGGCGTGCCGTTCTGCGCCGACAGCGAAGGCGGCATGTTCGGCTTTTTCCTGCTGCCCGAGTTGCCGCAGAACTACGCCCAGGTCATGAAGACCGATGGCACCCGCTTCAACACCCTGTTCCACGGCCTGCTGGACCGTGGCGTCTACATCGCTCCGGCCCTGTACGAAGCGGGCTTTGTGAGCGCGGCCCACACCGCAGCGGACATCGACGAGACGGTGTCGGCGGCACGTGATGTGTTCAGATTACTATAATACCTATAGCAAACAATGACCATTTGCCGATGGCTATCGGCCGAAATCATAAAAAAAGCGGCCGAGGCCGCTTTTTTTATGCCCGGGCCGGCGTCGGCGGCCCCTGCCGGGTGGCACGGCGCCGGATCAGTGCCGGAAATGGCGCACGCCGCTGAACACCATCACCACGCCGCGCTCGTCGGCGGCGGCGATGACTTCCTGGTCGCGCATGGAGCCGCCGGGCTGGATCACACAGGTGGCGCCATGGTCGATCACCACGTCCAGGCCGTCCCGGAACGGGAAGAACGCGTCGCTCGCCACCGCCGTGCCCTGCAGCGACAGGTTCGCGTGGCCGGCCTTGATGCTGGCGATGCGGGCGGAATCGAGCCGGCTCATCTGCCCGGCGCCCACGCCCATGGTCATGCCGTCCTTGCAGAACACGATGGCGTTGGACTTGACGTACTGCGCCACGGTCCAGGCGAACATCAGGTCGTCGAGCTGCTGCGCCGTGGGCTGCAGCTTCGTCACCACCTTCAGGTCAGCACGCTGCAGCACGTGGTTGTCGGCCGTCTGCAGCAGGATGCCGGAGCCGATGCGTTTCATGTCGATCGCGTTGCGGCCCTGGTCCCAGGCGGCCACGCCCGAGCGGGAAGCGCCCAGCGGCGCGGGCAGGTCGATCTGCAGGATGCGCACATTGACCTTGCTCTTGAAGACTTCCAGCGCGCCGGCGGTGAAGCCCGGCGCCATCAGCACCTCCACGAACTGTTTTGAAATCTGCTGCGCCGCGGCCTCGTCCAGCTCGCAGTTCAGCGCGATGATGCCGCCGAAGGCGCTGGTCGGGTCGGTCTGGAAGGCCTTGCTGTACACCTCCAGCGCGTTGGCCCCGATGGCCACGCCACAGGGGTTGGCGTGCTTGACGATGACGCAGGCCGGCGTGTCGAAGCTCTTCACACACTCCCACGCCGCATCGGCGTCGGCGATGTTGTTGTAAGAGAGTTCCTTGCCCTGCAGCTGTTTCGCGGTGACCAGCGAGCCCGGCGCGGGATACAGATCCCGGTACAGCGCGGCACTCTGGTGGCTGTTTTCACCGTAGCGCAGGTCCTGCACCTTGACGAAGCGGCCGTTGCTCTGGCCGGGGAACAGGTCCAGCGTGGGCGCCTGGTCATCGGCCGGGGCGTCCTCGCCCACCTGCACGGCGGAGAGGTAGTCGCTGATGGCACCGTCGTACTGGCTGATGCGGTTGAACGCCGCCACCGACAGCGCAAACCGGGTCTTGCGGGACACCTGACCGTTGGCCTTGAGCTCCGCCATCACCGTGGCGTACTGCGACGCATCGGTCAGCACCGCCACGTCCTTCCAGTTCTTGGCGGCACTGCGCACCATGGCCGGGCCGCCGATGTCGATGTTCTCGATCGCGTCTTCCAGCGTGCAGCCGGGCTTGGCCACCGTGGCCTCGAACGGATACAGGTTCACCACCAGGAAGTCGATGGTGCCGATGCCGTGTTCGGCCAGCGCGGCCATGTGCGCCGGCACGTCCCGGCGCGCCAGCAGGCCGCCGTGCACGCGCGGATGCAGGGTCTTGACGCGGCCGTCGAGCATTTCGGGAAAGCCCGTCATCTCGGCCACCTCGGTCACCGGCAGGCCGTTGTCGGCCAGCAGTTTGGCGGTGCCGCCGGTGGACAGCAGCCGGATGCCCTGGGCATGCAGGGCCCGGGCGAGGTCGACGATGCCGGTCTTGTCGGATACGGAAAGGAGTGCGTTCATGGCGAAGGCCCGTTCAGGGCTTGAGGAGTTGGTGTTCGACGAGTTTCTTGCGCAGGGTGTTGCGGTTCAGGCCCAGCCACTCGGCCGCGCGCGACTGGTTCTGCTGCGCCTGCGCCATCACCACTTCCAGCAGCGGCTTTTCCACCAGACGCACCAGCATGTCGTACATGTCGCTCGGCGGCGTGCCGTCGAGATCTCGAAAGTAGGTTTCCAGGTTCGCACGAACGCATTCTTCAATGCCAGGCTGGGTCATGACGCATGTTCCACAGAGTTGTCAGCGGCCGCATCGGCAAGCCCGTCCGGACCCGGGGCCGGAAGGCGATCGAACCGGTCAGCCAGCTGATCGAAATAATCGGATACCGCCTGCCATTGGGCAGGCGCTTCGTCCACGGTGTTGATGTGTTGGCGAAGGACGTCGCCGCCGGGCCACTGCCGCACATACCAGCCGATATGCTTGCGGGCCGAGCGCACCCCGCTGTATTCGCCGTACAGACCGTAATGAGCCTGCAGGTGTGCCAGCAAAGCGCGGCGCACTTCCGCCACCAGGGGTGGTGCCAAGGTTTCACCGGTGTCCAGGTAATGGGCGATTTCCCGAAAAATCCAGGGCGCGCCCTGCGCCGCACGGCCAATCATCAGCGCATCAGCGCCAGTCGCGGCCAAAACCGCACGCGCCTTGGCCGGGCTGGTAATGTCCCCGTTGGCTACCACCGGTACCGTCACTGCCGCCTTGACGGCCGCGATGGTCTCGTATTCCGCCGCGCCACGGTAGCCTTGCTCGCGCGTGCGGCCGTGAACGGTGATCATGGCTACGCCGGCCGACTCAGCCGCGCGGGCCAGCGTGACCGCATTGCGGCTCGCGTCGCACCAGCCGGTGCGCATCTTCAGCGTTACCGGCACCTTGCGGGGCGCACACACAGCGACCACCGCGTCGACAATGGACAAGGCCAGCGCCTGGTCACGCATCAGCGCCGAGCCGGCCCATTTGTTGCAGACCTTCTTGGCCGGGCAGCCCATGTTGATGTCGATGATCTGGGCGCCACGGTCGATGTTATAGGCAGCAGCCTCGGCCATCATCGGCGGGTCCGTGCCGGCAATCTGCACGGCAATCGGCCCGGGCTCGCCGGTGTGGTCCGCCCGACGCGAGGTTTTGAGGGTGTGCCAGAGATCCGGCCGTGAGGTCACCATTTCACTGACCGCATAGCCCGCCCCGAACTGTCGACACAATTGCCGGAACGGCCGGTCGGTCACTCCCGCCATCGGGGCGACAAACAGGCGATTGGGCACGGCGTATTGACCAATCGAGAGGCAAGCGGGATTGTGCGGCATGGGGTCCGGAGGCGGGGAGCGGGATTGTACCTGCCTAAAATTTCAGCAGGCGCAATGACCACCGGGCTGACTACACTCGCGGCTGTTATGGAAGCCTGGATCAGTTCCCTGCTCGCTGCGCTGGCGCTGCCCGAATTCGGGCTGAGCACCGTTTTTGTGATCGCCTTCGTCTCCGCCACGCTGTTGCCCATGGGTTCCGAGCCCGCCGTTTTTGGCCTGGTGAAGCTCAATCCCGATCTGTTCTGGCCGGCCATTGCGGTCGCCACCATCGGCAACACGCTGGGCGGCGCAGTGAGCTGGTGGATGGGCTGGGGAACACACCGGATGGTCGATCGATACCGCCACTCCAGCACGCATGTGCGGGCGCTGGGATGGCTGGAGAAACTTGGCCCGAAAGCCTGCCTGCTGTCGTGGTTGCCCGCTGTCGGCGACCCATTGTGTGCCGTCGCCGGCTGGCTGCGCCTGCCGTTCTGGCCCTGCGTTCTCTACATGGCGATCGGCAAGTTCGGCCGCTACCTGGTCATGACGGCCGCGTTGCTGTGGCTCATACCCGGCCAATGGACTGGCTGATCGCTATTTTTATTATAGCTAAAAACGACCTTTTCACGCTGGGAATAGGTCAAAAAGCCGCCAAATCCGTCGCCGCGCTGCCGTGTCAGACGTTGAACAGGAAATTCATCACGTCGCCGTCCTTGACGACGTATTCTTTCCCCTCGCTGCGCATCTTCCCTGCATCCTTGGCCGCTTGCTCGCCGCCACAGGCAACATAGTCGTCATAGGCGATGGTCTGCGCGCGGATGAAGCCGCGCTCGAAATCGCCGTGGATCACGCCTGCGGCCTGCGGCGCGGTGTCGCCGATGTGGATGGTCCAGGCGCGCACTTCCTTGACGCCGGCAGTGAAGTAGGTCTGCAATCCCAGCAGCTTGAAGCCGGCGCGGATCAGGCGGTTCAGGCCCGGCTCGGTCTGGCCCATCTCTTCGAGGAACAGAGCGCGGTCTTCGTCGCTCATGTCGGCCATGTCGGCTTCCATCTTGGCGCAGATGGCCACCACCGGGGCGTTCTGCGATGCGGCGTATTCCTTCAGCCGGTCCAGATAAGGATTGTTTTCAAAACCCGTCTCACTGACGTTGCCGACGAACATGGCGGACTTGGCGGTAATCAGGCACAACGGCTTGAGCAACAGTTGCTCTTCCTTGCTCAGTGCCAGTGTGCGTGCCGGTTTTCCCTGGTCCAGCACGGCCTGCACTTTGGTCAGCACCTGCACCAGCTTGGCCGCCTCCTTGTCATTGCCCGACCTGGCCGCCTTGGTGTAGCGATGCAGGCTCTTTTCCACGGTGCCCAGGTCAGCCAGGCACAGTTCGGTCTGAATCACTTCAATGTCGGCAATGGGGTCTACGCGGCCGGCGACATGGATCACGTTGTCATCTTCAAAGCAACGCACCACATTGACGATGGCATCGGTCTCCCGAATGTGGGCCAGGAACTGGTTGCCCAGGCCTTCACCCTGACTGGCTCCGGCCACAAGGCCGGCAATGTCGACAAACTCGACGATGGCCGGGACCACCCGCTCGGGTTTGACAATCTTTGCCAGCTCGGTCAGGCGGGGATCGGGCACCTCCACCACACCGACATTGGGCTCAATGGTGCAAAACGGGTAGTTTTCAGCCGCAATACCGGCTTTGGTCAGGGCATTGAACAGGGTGGACTTGCCCACGTTGGGCAGTCCCACGATGCCACATTTGAGGCTCATGAAGGCGCTTTCGGACGGTCTGCAAAGCCTGCGATTCTACGAGCGGCCTCAATCGAAGCGCCAGGTCGCACTGCCGGGCAGCCCCTTTTGCAGTCGCACCCCGTCGCCCTCCAGCACGATGGCGTTCATGCCAAACGTCAGCGCCCCATCCAGCCGCGGGTCGGCGCGATAGGTGGCCAGCGTGTCGCCCACGGCGGTCGAACGCTCGGCCGTAGACGGGTCAATATCCGGAATCGGGCACCGCGCGCACGGTTTCACCAACCGGAGGGTGACGGGTCCGTCAGCGCCAGACAGGCGTACATCGCGGATGAAGTCCTCCTCGTGAGCCTGCACACCCGACAGCACCAGATTGGGTCGAAACCGCTCCAGGCCAACCGCGGCATGCCCGCGTGCGGTCAGCCGCATGTTGAGTGAATCGAGCGAGGCCTGCGAGACAACCAGCAGCGGATATCCGTCCGAGAACTGGTTGGGCGCTTCCAGGCCAGCCGTCCACCGGAACTGCGACAGCCGCCGGTGCTCAGGATCGAAGCGAACCAGCCGCAGGCGGTGCCCGAGGAAGTCCGAAAACCATTGCGCCGCGACATTGCCCATGTCAAAAGCGGGCACGCTGTCGTCCCAGACTTGAACCCGCACCGGTTTTTCGACCGCGTTGATGGCCAGATGCAAAGCGAGCATGCCCGGAGCACGCAAGACCAGTTCCTCGCTGCGAATCTGGCACCGGATCAGCGCCATCCGCGGCAACTGACGCTGCGAAACAAAGTCGCCCCGCTGGTCGACCGCCATCCAGGCCCGGTCCAGGTCCAACCCGGCTTCCGTCAGTTCCACCGCATCCAGTTCAACGCCGGCGCATGATTTGACCGGGTAAGCAAACAGCCGTGCCAGCGTGACGGCGGTGCCGGGCTCCTGACGGGCTTCGTCCGGGGTATGGGGTGGGGTTTCCTGCATCGTCGCTTGTCCAGTCTGGTGGGGGCTTGCCCCGACAAAAACCTCATTTTGACCGCCCTTCTAGAATCGGCAGCATGAAATCCACCGACATCTGTATTCGCGGGGCGGGCATCGTTGGCCGCGCCCTCGCGCTGCTGCTGTCGCGCGAGCGCCTGCGGGTGGCGCTGGTGGAGCGCCCTGTTTCACCAGCCGGCGAGGCAACAGCCCGTGCCGATGTCCGGGCGTACGCCCTCAACGGCACGTCACGCGCGCTGCTCGAGTCGCTGCGCTGCTGGCCGGACCTGGCGGCAGCCACGCCGGTGCTCCGCATGGAGGTGCAAGGAGACCGGGGCGGCGCACTGGCGTTCGGCGCCGCCGAACAACAGGTGGAGGCGCTGGGCTGGATCGTCGACGTGCCAGCCCTGGAACGCCGCCTGGATGACGCGATTGACTACCAGCCCCTCATCGAGCGGGTCACCACATCGACGCCCGCCCGGCTGAGTGTGGTCTGCGAAGGCCGGGCCAGTGAGACCCGACTGGCCCTGGGGGTGGACTACGTGACCACGGCCTATCCGCACACCGCCATTGCCACGCGGCTGCATGGATCGGTTCCCCATGGCGGCGTGGCCCGGCAATGGTTTTCCTGTGGCGAAATACTGGCTTTTTTGCCGCTGGACGGGCCGCAGGGGAACTCTGTCGCCGTTGTCTGGTCTGTCGAGCATGCGCGAGTGCCCAGGCTTGTGGCGCTGTCGCCTGAGGAATTCGCAAAGGAACTGGAAATTGCCAGCCACCAATCCATGGGGAGCCTGACATTAAGCGCCGATCGTGTGGCCTGGCCTTTGCAACGGTCGATGGCGTCGCGGTGGATCGGGCAGACCGACGGCCGCAGTTGGGCACTGGCGGGCGATGCCGCGCACGCAATGCATCCCCTGGCTGGTCAGGGCCTGAATGTCGGGCTGGCCGACGCGGCGGAGTTGGCCCGAGTGCTTGGTGGTCGCGAATACTGGCGCGAACCGGGCGACCTACGCCTGTTGCGCCGCTACGAGCGGGCGCGCCAAGGCGCGGTCATGACGATGACAACAACCACCGATATCTTGCAACAACTCTTCGCCCGCGAGGGTGCCGTCTGGGAGGGTCTGCGCAACTGGGGCCTGACCGGCGTCGATCAGTTGGCACCGCTCAAAGGCTGGCTGGCCCGGCAGGCCATGGGGCCACGCTGACACACATCTGCGGCGCGGCATTGCGCCCTCAATCCTCACACCCTTCCTTCTGACACCGAGAAAGTCTGCCGTGAAATCGTTCCTCACCTTTGTCGCTGCCGCTGTCGTGGCGCTTTCGGCCCAAGCCTTCGACATGGCGATCCGAAAGAACCTTGCCGAGCGGCTTCCCAACCTGCCCAAGATTGATGAAGTGAACAGGACCGCCATGCCGGGTCTGTTTGAAGTCCGCGTCAACGGCACCGAAATTCTCTACACCGACGCCGAGGCCAACTTCCTGATCCAGGGCAGCCTGATCGATACCAAGGCCAAGCGCAACCTGACTGAAGAGCGCATCGACAAGCTCACGGCCATCGATTTCGCCTCGTTGCCGGTCAAAGACGCTTTTACTGTCGTGCGGGGCAACGGCAAGCGGAAACTGGCTGTTTTCGAAGACCCCAACTGCGGCTACTGCAAACGCTTCGAACGGGACCTGCAAAAAGTCGACAACGTGACCATCCACATGTTTCTGTATCCCATTCTCGGAGCCGGCTCGACCGAGCGATCACGCAACATCTGGTGCGCAAAGGACCGGGCCAAGGCCTGGAACGACTGGATGCTCAAGGACGTGGATCCCGCAAGCGCCACCTGTGACACCGCCGCCCTGACGCGTAACGTCGAACTCGGTCGCAAGTACAAGATTACCGGCACGCCCACCCTGATCTTTGCCGATGGATCACGCGTTCCGGGCGCCATCAACGCGCAGCAGATCGAAAAATTCCTCAGCGACGGCAAATAGGCGCCGCCAAGGTTTTCTGCCCCGTGGACCACAGCGGCATCCATCGCCTGATCAACGCCCTGGGTTACGCAGGGCTGGTGCCTTTTGTGGTCTTGGCCGCCCTGCTGTGGCTGGTCACACCGGATTTGCACCCCTTTGTTGCGTTGGCACTTGCGACCTATGGCGCCGTGGTGCTGTCGTTTCTGGGCGGTATCCATTGGGGCATCGGGCTGCGCTACGCCGCCTTGCAGGAGTCCGGATACCGGCTGCATCTGGTGTGGGGGGCTGTGATCGCGCCCCTGGCGTGGCTAACCATCCTGATGCCGGCTTTCGCGGGGCTGCCGCTGCTGGGCCTGCTGGCACTTGCCTGCTATGGCGTTGACCGTTGGACATGGCCGCAAGCCGGGCTGGCACACTGGTTGCCGCTTCGATTTCGGTTGACCCTGGTTGCGACCCTCAGTTGTCTGATCGGCGCAGCCGGAACCTGACACCACGGGCCAGGGCCCGAACATGATGACTCACCAATACAAGCCCGTCTCGGGCATTCATTGCGAAGTGCATTGCGACGATGTGCACCAGCACCGCTTTACCGTCGAAATCCGGGTTCCCAGTCCGCAGGCGCAACAGCGAGTCGCGCTCCCGGTCTGGATTCCCGGCAGCTATCTTGTGCGGGAATTCTCACGGCACCTGAACGGGCTGCAGGCCTTCCAGGGCGCCGATGAGCGGCCCGTTCAGCAAGTGGACAAATGTTGCTGGCAGATCGAATGCACGCCGCAGCAAGCGCTGGTTCTGCGCTACCAGGTGCAGGCGGTCGACCAGTCGGTACGATCCGCCTGGCTGGATGCGGACCGGGGGTTTTTCAACGGCACCAGCCTGTTCCTGCGGGTTGATGGCTACGCGGATCGACCCCACACGCTGCACGTTCATCCACCCAGATCCGCTCCTGCCTGGTCGCTGGCCACCGGGCTGACCGCCGTGCGCACCAGGGCGAACGGCTTCGGGCGCTACCGCGCGGCGGACTATGACGAATTGGTTGATTGCCCGGTCGAAATGGGGCCGTTCTGGAGCGGCGAGTTCACCGCTGGCGGTGTTACGCACCGCCTGGTGGTTGCCGGCGCCGCGCCCGGTTTTGACAGCGCGAGGCTGCTGGACGAGACCCGACGTATCTGCGAGACGGTCATCCGGTTCTGGCACGGTCGGGGCAAGCCGCCATTTGACCGCTACATCTTTTTCATCAACGCGGTCCACAGTGGCTACGGCGGTCTGGAGCATCGCAATTCAACCGCCCTGATCTGCAACCGCGCCGATCTGCCGCGCCGGGGTGAAAAAGCTCGGACCGAAGGTCACACGACTCTGCTGGGTCTGATCTGCCACGAATACTTTCATACCTGGTGCGTCAAACGGCTCCGCCCGCAGGAGTTCACTCGCTACGACTACTCGCAAGAAAACTACACCCGGTTGCTGTGGTTTTTCGAGGGCTTCACGAGCTACTACGACGATCTCCTGCTGCTGCGCGCCGGCCTGGTCGACCTGCCGGACTACCTGGCGCTGCTGACCAAGACTGTGCAGCAGGTTTTGCAGACCCCGGGACGGCGCGTTCAATCCGTTGCCCAGGCCAGTTTTGACGCCTGGATCCGCTACTACCGTCCCGACGCCGACACACCCAACACCAGCGTCAGTTACTACACCAAAGGGGCGTTGGTCGCGTTGTGTTTCGACCTGAGCCTGCGCCAAAGCGGAAAGGGCACGCTGGACAGCGTGATGCGGGGTCTGTGGCGTCGCTGCAAAGGCGGCCCGATGCAGGAAGCAGACTTCGTCGCCGAACTTGAACGCTGCGGTGGTCGAAGCTTTTCGGCCGAAGTCGCCGCATGGATTCATGGTACGGACGAGTTGCCCCTGCGTACCTTGCTGACCGAAACCGGCATGGTCTGGAAGGAAATCGATCCGGCCATGGCGCAATGGCTTGGGCTGAAAGTGAGCGAGTCGACCTCCGGCGTGGTGATCGACACTGTCCTGCGCGGCGGCGCAGGGGAACAGGCGGGTCTGGCCCCCGGGGACGAATGGCTGGCGGTCGAGTCCGGACCGCCGGGCAAACGCCAGGTCTGGCGGATACTGAAACTGGACGAGTTGCGGCTCTACGGCTTCACACCCCCGGAGCCCCTGGATATCTGGGTCAGTCGCGACCGCAGAGTGCTGAAACTGCGGTTGAAGGTTTCCGACCCGGCCCGAAAAATCGCGCTCGCCGCGCCGGAGAAACCTGACGCGGCAACCACCTGGCCGCAAGCCTGACAACAGGGAAGAACGGCGGTGCGGGGCTACGCCGCTGCAATCAAACCACGGGGAAACGCGCTTCGATCTCCTGCCCGAAGCGCGCAGCTGCCTCCCCGCCCCGCACATTGCGGATAAAGGCATAGGCCTTTTTGACGGCGGCGGTGTACTGCTCGATGTCCTTGGAGGACTCCACGGCAATGCAGGTGTCGTCGGCCAGGGGCCCCAATGCGTCCTTGAGCAATCGAATGGCCAGCCGCTTTGCCTCGGCAAGGCTGGGACCAGGCTGTGTTGCGGGACCGAAGCCGGAGGCCGGTGCGGCAGCCACCGGAGACCCGCCAGCCGCCACCGGTGCTGCAACCGGCGCTGCGGCCGCACCGCCCCCACTTGCAGCAACCGGCTCGATCAGTTCCCCGGCAACCAACTCCGCCAGCAAAGCCTGAGCATCACCCAGCATGGTGCAGACCTTGAAAAGGTCTTCGCCAGTCTTCTTGCCATCCACCATGATCAGCACGGACCGCAGTTTCGGCGCGAGCCCAGACTGCCGGTTGGCAATGGCTTCAGCCCCTTTGGCCGACTTTCGATAAACCAGACTGCGATTGATCATGTCGTGAAACCACTATTGCGAAACTGTCGTGTCTGAGTCTAATCTTGCCCCAGCCAACCTGTCGATGCCAGAAACCCTGATGCCTCGCGTAGGGCAAAAGTTCGTATCAGCGGCTGCGCAAGTCCAGTACACGCTTGGCTTTGCCCTGGCTGCGCTCTACGCCGCCTTCCGCACGCAGGTCAATTTCAACACTGCTGCCCACATAGACCTTGATTTCATGCTGCAGTAGCTTGGCCGCCGCACGGGCCTCGATCGCGTCCGGTGACAGACCGGGGCGGGTTTCGACCAGCACCCTGAGGTTGTCCATCGGCCCATCGCGGGTAAGCACACACTGGTAGTGCGGCGCCAGCTCGGCGCGCTTGAGGATCAGCTCCTCGATCTGGGACGGGAACACGTTCACACCACGGATGATCATCATGTCGTCGCTGCGGCCGGTGATCTTTTCGATGCGGCGCATGGTGCGTGCGGTGCCCGGCAGCAGCCGGGTCAGGTCGCGCGTGCGGTAGCGGATGATGGGCAGCGCCTCCTTGGTCAGGCTGGTGAAGACCAGTTCGCCCATCTCGCCGTCGGCCACGGGCTCACCGGTGTCCGGATTGATGATTTCGGGGTAGAAATGGTCTTCCCAGATGGTCGGGCCGTCCTTGGTCTCGACGCATTCGCTGGCCACGCCCGGGCCCATCACCTCGGACAGGCCGTAGATGTCCACCGCGTCGATGCCGGCTCGTTTTTCGATCGCCACCCGCATGTCGTTGGTCCAGGGCTCGGCGCCGAAGATGCCGATGCGCAGCGAGGCGTCCGCCGGGTTCAGCCCCTGGCGCTCGAACTCGTCGGCAATCGCCAGCATGTAGCTGGGCGTGACCATGATGATGTCGGGGCGGAAGTCCTGGATCAGCTGTACCTGGCGTTCCGTCTGGCCACCGCCGAAGGGCACCACCGTCAGGCCCAGTTTTTCGGCGCCATAGTGGGCCCCGAGCCCGCCGGTGAACAGGCCGTAGCCGTAGCTCACATGCACCATGTCGCCCGGGCGGGCCCCGGCAGCGCGAATGCTGCGCGCCACCACACCGGCCCAGGTGTCGATGTCCCTGAGCGTGTAGCCCACCACCGTGGGCTTGCCGGTGGTGCCGCTGGAGGCATGGATGCGCGCGCATTGCTCCCGTGGCACTGCAAACATGCCAAAGGGATAGCTGTCGCGCAGGTCTTTCTTGGTCGTAAAGGGGAATTTCGCGAGGTCGGCCAGGGTGTGGAGATCGGTCGGATGCACGCCGGCCGCGTCGAATTTGGCGCGGTAGACCGGCGAATTCGCGTACGCATGGGCCAGGGTCGATTTCAGGCGCTTGAGCTGCAGGGTACGCAGCTCGTCAATACTGGATTTTTCGATCGGCTCCAGGGAAAAGGCGCTCATGCTTGATCTCCACTGTCGGGGGTCTCGGGAATGACGGTGCCCTGAATCTGGGCGCTCTTGCCACGAAACAAGGCCACGATCTGCCCCTTCTGATTGGTCACCTTCATGTCATAGATGCCGTGGCGACCGCTGAGGGTCTGCTCCAGACCTTCGCAGGTCAGCATGTCCCCAAGCTGGCCGGGTCGCAGGAACTCGATGCTGCAGCCGGCCGCCACGGTATTGCGGTTGTGGCTGTTGCAGGCAAACGCAAACGTGGAATCGGCCAGGGTGAAGATGAAGCCGCCATGGCAGATCTGGTGCCCGTTGAGGTGGCGCTCGCTCACCACCATGCGCATCACGGCGCGGCCGGGTTCGCACAACACCAGCTCCATGCCCATGGTGGCCTTCGAAGCGGTGTCAACCGAAAACATCGCCTGACCCACCCGGTGCGCGAGGTCGCGGGCCTGCTCGGGGGTATGGTGTGTGACAGGTTGATGACTCATGGGTTCATTCGCCTTTGAACTGGGCCGGGCGCTTTTGCAGAAAAGCCAGCACCCCTTCGATGTAATCGTGCGTGCGACCAAGCGCCGACTGAGTATCCCGCTCTGCGTCCAGCTGTTCGTTGAGTGTGCGGGTGGAGGCGTCACGCAACAGGTGTCGTGTGGCCACCAGCGCCTTGGTCGGCATCACCGACAGCCGCTCGGCCAAGGCCAGGGCAGCAGCCATCGGCTCCTCGGCGATGTCCCAGATCACGCCCCAGTCACGTGCCTGCGTTGCAGAGAGTTTGTCCCCGGTCATCGCCAGGGCCGTGGCGCGCGCCAGCCCCAGCCGCTCGACCAGAAACCAGCTGCCGCCGGCGTCCGGAATCAGCCCGATCTTGCTGAACGCCTGAATGAAGCTCGCCCCCGGTGCGGCAATGGCGATGTCACAGGTCATGACCAGGGAAGCCCCGGCACCGGCGGCCACGCCGTTGACGGCCGCGATGGTCGGCACACGCAGGGCCTGCAGCCGGCGTACGGTGGGGTTGAAGGCCTGGTCGATGATCGGGCCTGGATCGGCGCGCGCCACCATGTCCGGGCCAGGTGTGAAATCGAACTCGGCCAGATCGGCACCGGCACAGAACCCCCGCCCGGCACCGGTGATGACCAGCGCCCGAATGGCGGGGTTGTTTTCCACCCGGGCCATCGCGTCACCGAGGTCACGGTGCATCTGGCGAGTGAAGCTGTTCAGCGCCTGAGGGCGGTTGAGCGTGGCCACCGCTACGGCGCCCCGTTCTTCGTACAGTACGGTCGGTTCGGTCATGAGGTCTCCTTGGGCGCGGAATGTACCATTCACCGACCATTCGGTCGGCTAATGTTTTCCCTTGGTTATAGTCGAGGACGACATCCCGCCATTTCACCAGAAACCTAGGAAACCGCCATGGCCTACAACACCATTGAAGTCCGTATCGAAGCCGAGAAAGTTGGCGTCATCACGCTCAATCGCCCCAAAGCTCTCAACGCCCTCAACAGCGAACTGATGGACGAACTGGGTTCAGCACTCAAGGCCTTTGATGCCGATGAGGCGATTGGTTGCATCATCATCACTGGCTCCGAGAAGGCATTCGCGGCTGGCGCCGATATTTCGGCGATGGCGAAATACGAGTTTGCCGAGGTCTACCGGAACGACTTCATCACCCGCAACTGGGAAACCATTCGCAGCGTGCGCAAGCCGGTGATTGCCGCCGTGGCCGGTTTTGCGCTGGGTGGCGGCTGCGAGCTGGCCATGATGTGTGACTTCATGATTGCGGCTGACAACGCGAAATTCGGCCAACCGGAGATCAAGATCGGCATCATCCCCGGTGCCGGCGGCACACAGCGCCTGCCGCGCGCGGTGGGCAAGTCCAAGGCCATGGACATGGTCCTTACCGGTCGCATGATGGACGCCCAGGAAGCCGAGCGCGCGGGGCTCGTCAGCCGGGTGGTGCCACTGGACAAGCTGATGGACGAGGCGCTGGGCGCGGCCCTGGTGATCTGCGGCTTCGGCCAGCTGGCCACGATGGCGGCCAAAGAAAGTGTGAACCGCGCTTTCGAAAGTGGTCTGAGCGACGGCGTGATGTTCGAGCGGCGGATTTTCCACAGCCTGTTTGCGACCGCCGACCAGAAAGAAGGTATGGACGCTTTCCTGAACAAGCGGCCACCCCACTTCACCAACCGTTGAAAAACCGCCGCCGTTTTTTGCTAAAATCCGCGGCTTCGGTGGTATAGCTCAGTTGGTTAGAGCGCAGCATTCATAATGCTGATGTCCCAGGTTCAAGTCCCGGTACCACCACCATACTGAAAACCCCAGCCCGATTAGGCTGGGGTTTTTTCTTCTGGCTGCTACACTGCGCCCGCCCACAGCTTCTGGACAGACACCATGAACCGCTGCCTCAAACTCCTGCTGCCCTTCGCCTTGGCCGCTGCGACCTGCGCCTTGCAGGCACAGACCCTCAAGCGACCGTTTCCGCCCCATGCCTTGCGCGGCAACCTGATAGTGACCGCGCCACCGGAAGTCACGCTAGACGGACGCGCGGACCGACTCTCCCCGGGCGCCCGTATCCGCAATACCCAGAACACGATTGCCCTGTCAGGCAGCCTGGTAGGTCAGGAGCTGGTTGTCAACTACGCCCGGGATGCGGCGGGACTGCTGCACGAAGTCTGGATCCTGACCGAGACCGAGGCCGCCGAAAAGCGGCCCACTGCGGCCGACCTCGCCCGCCGCTGAACCGGGCGGGGGGCGACATCCCGACGGCGACGGGCCTAAGGGGCAAACCAACCGCCTTTTGAGCCCATACCCATGGCAAAACGGTCATGTTTTGCTATCCTTTTTCATACCATCAATTCGCCATGTCCAAGAAAGTTTTCATCAAAACCTTCGGCTGCCAGATGAACGAGTACGACTCGGACAAGATGGCCGATGTGCTGGGCGCCGCCGAGGGCTACGAGCCCACGCAGGACGTCGAAGAAGCCGACCTGATCCTGTTCAACACCTGCTCGGTGCGCGAAAAGGCGCAGGAGAAGGTGTTTTCCGACCTGGGCCGGGTGCAGCACCTGAAACAAAAAGGCGTGCTGATCGGCGTGGGCGGTTGTGTGGCCAGCCAGGAAGGCGCCGAAATCATCAAACGGGCGCCGTATGTGGACGTGGTGTTCGGCCCGCAGACCCTGCACCGTCTGCCCGAGATGCTCAAGGCCCGCGCGCGTCAGGCACGCCCGCAGGTGGACATCAGCTTTCCCGAGATCGAGAAGTTCGACCACCTGCCCCCGGCACGCGTCGACGGCGCCTCGGCTTTTGTGTCGATCATGGAAGGCTGCAGCAAATACTGCAGCTACTGCGTCGTGCCCTACACCCGGGGCGAAGAGGTCAGCCGCCCGTTCGAGGACGTGCTGGTCGAGGTGGCCGGACTGGCCGATCAGGGGGTGAAAGAAGTCACGCTGCTGGGCCAGAACGTGAACGCCTACCGCGGCGCGATGGGCGACAGCGGCGAGATCGCCGACTTCGCCCTGCTGATCGAGTACGTGGCCGACATCCCCGGCATCGAGCGCATCCGCTACACCACCAGCCACCCCAACGAGTTCACCCAGCGGCTGATCGACGTCTATGCCAAGGTGCCCAAACTCGTCAGCCACCTGCACCTGCCGGTGCAGCACGGCAGTGACCGCATCCTGATGGCCATGAAGCGCGGCTACACCGCCATGGAATACAAGAGCACGATCCGCAAGCTGCGCGCCGTGCGCCCGGACATGGCCATGAGCAGCGACTTCATCGTCGGCTTCCCCGGCGAGACCGAAGACGATTTCGGCAAGATGATGAAGCTGATCGAGGACGTGGGCTACGACACCAGCTTCAGCTTCATCTTCAGCCCCCGGCCGGGCACACCCGCCGCCAACCTGCCCGACGACACCCCGCACGAGGTCAAGCTGCGGCGCCTGCAGCACCTGCAGGCCACCATCGAGGCCAACGTGCGCCGCATCAGCGACAGCCGCGTCGGCACGGTGCAGCGCATTCTGGTGGAGCGCCCCGCGCGCAAGGACCCGACCGAGCTGGCCGGCCGCACCGCCTGCAACCGCGTGGTGAACTTTCCCGGCGGCCCGAACGCGGCGCGCCTGATCGGCCAGATGGTGGATGTGCGCATCACCCAGGCCTACCCGCACTCACTGCGGGGCGAAGTGCTGCTGGCCGAATCGGTGACGACCGCCTGAAATTGTTATCTTATTGATAGCAAACAATGACCATTCCACGCTGGGTAATGGCCAAAAAAGCCTGAAACTCCGGTGTGGCGTGCCTCAGAACGGCATGCGCGGCATGCCGCCACCGCCCAGGCCCTTCATGCCGCCCATGCGCTTCATCATCTTCATGAGGCCGCCGCCCTTCATCTTCTTCATCATCTCCTGCATCTGCTCGAATTCCTTGAGCAGGCGGTTCACTTCCTGAACCTGAACCCCGGCGCCCGCGGCGATGCGGCGCTTGCGGGTGGCTTTGAGCAGTTCGGGCTTGCGGCGCTCCAGCGGCGTCATGCTGTGGATGATGCCCTGCTTGCGGGCGATGTCCTTCTCGGCGCGGCTGAGATCGGCTTCGGACGCCTTCGCGGCCATCTGCGTGGGCAGCTTGTCCATCAGGCTGGACAGGCCGCCCATCTGCTTCATCTGCTGGATCTGGGCCAGGAAGTCGTTCAGGTCAAAACCCGCGCCGCTCTTGACCTTTTCGGCCAGCTTCTGCGCCGCCGCCATGTCGACGCCGGCCGTGACCTGTTCGACCAGGGCCACGATGTCGCCCATGCCCAGAATGCGCCCGGCATGGCGCTCGGCGTCGAACACCTCCAGGCCGTCAATCTTCTCGCTGGTGCCGGCGAACTTGATCGGCGCACCGGTGATCTGGCGCACCGACAGCGCCGCGCCGCCGCGCGAGTCGCCGTCGGTCTTGGTCAGGATGATGCCGGTCAGCGGCAACGCGTCCTTGAAGGCCCTGGCGGTGTTGGCCGCGTCCTGACCCTGCATGGCGTCGACCACGAACAGCGTTTCGACCGGCCGGAGCTCGGCGTGCAGTTCGCGGATCTCGCGCATCAGCGCTTCGTCAATCGCCAGCCGGCCGGCGGTGTCGACCAGCAGCACGTCGAAGTAGTGCTTGCGGGCGTAGTCGATGGCGGCGCGGGCAATGTCCAGCGGCTTCTGGTCCGGCGCGCTGGGAAACCATTCGGCCCCGGCCTGGCCGGTGACGGTCTTGAGCTGCTCGATGGCGGCGGGGCGGTAGACGTCGCCGGACACCGTCAGCACCTTCTTCTTGCGCTTTTCGATCAGGTGTTTGGCCAGCTTGGCGGTGGTGGTGGTCTTGCCGGCGCCCTGCAGGCCCGCCATCAGGATCACAGCCGGCGGCTGGGCGGCGAGATTGATGTCGGAAACACCCTCTCCCATCGTGGCGGCGAGTTCGCGGTTGACGATGCCCACCAGCGCCTGACCGGGCTTGAGCGAGCCCATGACCTCCTGACCCAGCGCTTTCTCCTTGACCCGTGCAATGAAGTCCCGCACCACGGGCAAGGCGACATCGGCCTCCAGCAGCGCCATGCGCACTTCGCGCAGCATGTCGGTGACGTTGGACTCGGTGATGCGGGCCTGGCCGCTGATCTGCTTGACGAGGCGGGAGAGCTTTTCGGTGAGGGCGGAGGCCATGAGAGGAGTTCCCGGGAGGGCTGGGCGGCGCGGTTTTTGCATCAAGGGGTTCGATACCCCGCAAGAGCAAACGAATAAACTGTGCACATGATTCTATCGAGTGCCTCTCCCCTCAGCTGGGGTCTGGGCCTGTCGGCGGCTTTTGCCTATGCACTGACGGCCGCCGCAGGACAGCGTTTCGGGCTTGGCGCATTGCGCACGCTGTTGACCGGCGCCTGGCTTTTGCATGGCGCCTTGCTGGCCCTCGGGCTGGCCAGCGAGCCACCGCGTTTCGGTTTCGCGACCGCCATCTCATTTACCGCCTGGTTGGTGCTGACGATCTACGGTGTAGAGAGCCAGCTTTTTCCGCGAATGCGGGCGCGCTGGGCGATGGCAGGACTGGGCGGTATTGCGGTGTTGCTCGGGATGGCGTTTCCCGGCGCGGCGCTCGCACCCACCACCTCGGTCTGGCTGCCCTTGCATTGGGCCCTCGGAGTCGCATCCTACGGCCTGTTTGCGGTTGCGGCAGCGCATGCCTGGCTGATCTCGCGTGTCGAGCGCCAGATCCGGCTGGCGGCCGACGCCCACAGCGGTATCCCGCTGCTGACGCTGGAGAGGCTGACGTTCCGCTTCATCGCTGCCGGATTCGCTCTTCTGTCTGCGACGCTGGTCGCAGGCTGGTTTTTCGGCGCCGGGTTGTACGGCAACAGCGCAACCGGATTGCGCTGGGACCACAAGACCATTTTCTCGCTGCTGTCATGGCTGACGATCGCGATCTTGTTGTTCGGCCGCCTGCGTTACGGATGGCGCGGCCGCAAGGCCATCCGGTTCGTCTATGGTGGCGCCGCACTGCTGCTTCTGGCCTACGCGGGCTCGCGCTTTGTCATGGAAGTACTGCTTGGGAAAGCCGCGTGAAATACCTCGTCCTGCTCCTGGTCGTCCTGGTTGCCATCATGCTGTGGAAGAAGCGCCAGCGGCCCGCTCAAGGACAACCGAAGGCGACACCTTCAGCCACATCACACCCGCCGCTGGCCATGACCCGGTGTGAACGTTGCGGTATCCATCTGCCGGAGGCGGAAGCCGTTGAAGGGCGCAAGGGCTGGTACTGCGGCACTGCGCATCGCGACCAGTCGGAGTCCTGATGGCCGACATCAGGCACGTCGAGGAAGCCGGGCCGTCATGGTTTTCGAGCCTGGCCCCGACACCCGACGACGACCCGACCACTCCACCACTGGCCGACGCTTTCGCCCGCCTCTGGCGCGGCTTCATGACCACCCGCGTCATGCTGGCGGCCGCCCTGCTGACGATCCAGGTCAGCCTCTACAACATGGCCAACGCCATGACCCTTTGGCTGGTGGTGCTGTGCGCCTTGTATCTGGCAGAAGCCTCCGCAGTCCGGCTGTTGGCAAAACCGCGTCCGCCCGGCCACCGGTTCGACGGCCAATGGGCGGTCACGGCGGCGGTCGATCTGTTGGTTTTTTCGGTGCTGCAAGCGGCCCAGTCAGCCAACATCAGTTACACACCGGTGTTTGCCCTGCCGGTCCTGATGGTATCGGTGCTGGGAACCGCCATGCTTGCCGGCGGCACGGCGGCACTCGCGACCCTGTTGTTGCTGGCCGATGCCCTTTGGTTTTCGCGGCCCGGCTCGCCCGGGGAACAGGCGGCCCGCCTGTTGCAGGCCGGGCTAACCGGTTTTGGTCTGCTGGTGGTTGCTTTTCTGACGAACCAGCTCGCGGTGCGACTCGCGCGGGAGGAAGCGACCGCACAACGCAACCGAAAAGCAGCACAGACGCAACTTCAGATCAACGAGGTAGTCATCGAGAACCTCAGTGACGGCGTGCTGGTTGTCCGCCATGATCACTGGGTCAGTGCCGCCAACCCGGCCAGCCACACCCTGATCGGCGACAACGGGGCATTGCCGGCCGTTCCCTTCAGCCTGATGGAAAACCCGGGCTGGTTTCCCTTGGTCGATGTGGTCCGTAAGACTCTGTCGACCCATTCCAACCAGAATGTCGATCTCGATCTGCGCGCCGAATCGGGACAGACATCCAGCCTGCGGGTGAGAAGCTGCCTGAGCCCAGGCGCCGGTGATGCAGGCAACGATCTGTGCGTACTGTTTCTTCAGGATCGCCGTGAGATCGAGGCGCGCATCCGAACCGAAAAACTGGCCGCCATGGGCCGGGTTTCGGCTGCCGTGGCGCATGAAATACGCAACCCTCTGGCCGCCATCAGCCAGGCCAATGCCTTGTTGCTGGAGGAGCTCGCTGACACCACCCAGCGTCGCCTGGCGTCCATCGTCCAGTCCCAGTCGCAGCGCCTGGCAGCAACCGTCGACGACATTCTTGATGTGGTGCGCATTGATCATCAAGACATGACCTACCCACAACCCTTGCCTCTGGATGAACTGGTCTTGACCATCTGCAGCGAGTGGCGCCTCAGCTGCGGACTGCCGACCATCCTGGAAACCCATTTGCATGCCAACGGCACAACCGTGCTTTTTCGACCCGAACATCTTCGCCGGGTCCTGGTGAATCTCTTGGACAACGCCGCGCGCCATGGGGACCCGACCGTGCCCATCCGTGTCGTCACTGGGCAGCTGACCGGCCGCTGCGAACTGGCCGTCTGGAGCGGTGGCCCACCGCTTGACGCAAGCGTCGAAAGGCACTTGTTCGAGCCGTTCTTCTCCTCAAACAGCCGCTCCAGCGGACTCGGGCTCTATATATGCCGGGAGTTGAGTAGCCGGTATGGAGCGGGCATCCAGTACCGACGGCGTCCATTTGATGACGGCGGGGGGCTGGTCACCGGCAACGAGTTCTGCCTGACGATGACCGACCCGTCTGGCCGCTTTGGAGCACCCCTGCAATGACAAACTCCCTCAACCGCGCAACGGTTGGTGTCCTGGTGGTCGACGACGAACCCGACCTGTGCACCCTGTACGAACTGACGCTCTTGCGTGAAGGCTATGAGGTCCGAACCGCCGGATCCCTGAAGGAAGCACTCTCCGCGCTGGAAGAAGCGAACTATGCCGCGGTCATCACCGACATGCGGCTGCCCGACGGTACCGGTCTGGATCTGCTGCGCGAACTGGCCCGGCTCGGCCGTTCCGAGAAGTCGATTGTCATCACAGCTTACGGCTCCGCAGAGAATGCCGTCGATGCGCTCAAGGCCGGAGCATTCGACTACCTGACCAAACCGGTTGACCTGAAGGCGTTTCGAAACACCGTCGCACAACTCGTCGGCAATCGCGGCGAGCCAGCTACTGACACGGACCCATCCGGAAAACGGATGCTGTCGGGCACGCTCCGGCGAACGGACGGCCGGGTCACTCCGGCGTCGGGTCACAAACACTCGCCAGCGCTGGAGCGACTGGTGGGCCATTCAGAGCCGATCTGTCGACTGCGTCAGCAGATCGAAAAAGTGGCGCTGAGCATGGCCCCAGTGCTGGTGCGGGGCGAATCGGGTACCGGCAAGGAGCTGGTGGCCCGCTCCATCCATGATCGTAGCCACCGCTTCGCCGGGCCGTTTGTCGCCGTCAACTGCGGCGCCATCCCAGAGAGCCTGCTCGAAGCCGAATTTTTCGGCGCCCGCAAGGGCGCCTACACCGGCTCTACGCATGACCGCGAGGGCTATTTCCAGGCGGCCACGGGCGGCACGCTTTTTCTGGACGAAATTGGCGATCTGCCGCTGGCCATGCAGTCCAAATTGCTGCGGGTCATCCAGGAGCGCCGCGTCAGACCGATCGGCGCGACCCAGGAGGAGGCAGTCGACGTACGTATTGTCAGTGCCACACATAAGGACCTGGCCGGAGAGGTTCACAGCGGACGCTTCCGGCAGGACCTTTACTACCGGCTCAATGTCATCGAACTGAAGGTGCCCGCGTTACGCGAGCGTCGTGAGGACCTGCCACTGCTCTGCGAGAGCCTCATGCAGAGGATCGCCAGGGAATCGGGGATTACGCCACCTCTTTTGTCGCACGGGACCATGGAACAACTGATGCAACACCCACTTACCGGCAATGTCCGGGAACTGGAGAACCTCTTGCATCGGGCGCTCGCCCTGGGCGAAGGCGGTGACCTGAGTTTCGAGAACCTGTCCTCCATGGCCACCGAACCGCCGGTGGCGCTGGCTTCGGCGTTGGCACCCCCGCCGGCACGGGCGCCCGAACCTGCGCGGGATGCAACTGGCACCGACGACATTCCCGACAACCTGCAGGCATGGCTGGATGACCGGGAACGCGAAGTGCTGCAGAAAACTCTGGCAATGACGCGCTACAACCGCACGGCTGCCGCGCAGCGCCTCGGGCTCAATCTCCGCCAGATGCGATACCGGATGGCCCGCCTGAACATCACGGTGCCCGGCTCCGGTGGCGCGGACGCCGATGATCTGGCCTGAAGCTGCGATGCACACGTGGCGCAACGGATGGTGGACGGCGGCGAGCCCGCACCCCTCTCCCAATTTTGGTCCTCGACCGCGTGGCGCAGTTGTCGATCTGATCGTTGTCCACTCGATCAGCCTGCCACCGGGCGAGTATGGTGGCGACGCCGTGCTGGATTTCTTCAGCAACCGGCTCGACTGGACCGCCCACCCCTATTTCGCCGAGATTCGCGGCATGCAGGTTTCGGCCCATTTTTTCATTCGGCGCGACGGCGCGCTATGGCAATGCGTCGATGCCGACCAGCGGGCCTGGCATGCGGGGGCATCCCGCTATCGGGGTCGAACCAACTGCAATGACGATTCGGTGGGGATCGAACTGGAAGGGCTGGAGGGGAAAACCTTTACGGCGTGTCAATACGAAGTGCTGACTCGTGTGTGTCGCGCATTGGCGCGCCGATTCCCGATTCGTCATGTTGTCGGCCATGAACATATCGCACCGGGCCGCAAGGCCGACCCAGGCCCCGGCTTCGACTGGTTGAAGCTGCGCCGTCAGCTCGGCTGGTCACCTCCGTGTTTTCCCTGATGCATCCGCGTCAAGGGTCCGTCCGGCCATCAGTTTTACAGGCTTCGCCGGTTCGCAACCGTCATAGGCGATAGAGGATTCAAGCGGCGTTTCCGGGCCAAACCGCCTGGCAAGGCCCGTCAATTCTTGGGATCGTGGGGAAAACGGCGTCTTTTCAAGGCTTGCGGGAAAGCGCTGCCACCGATGGCGACCGGGACACCTTCAGTTACGGATCTGACAATCCCAGTGGCTGGACAGTTTGATTCGCCCTCAACCCACGATACACTACCGGTAGTGCCCAACAAGGCATCGCAACACTACCGGTAGTGGTCCCGTTCAGCTCCCGGTGTGATTCGCAGCCGGCGCAGCCATCCGCCGACTGCCACCGCGTCAACCCGGACAACGCCAGCACAACGAGAGGAACTGATGCAAATCTCCCAAACCTATTCCCCGTCCCACACCAACTTGCCCGGCCCAACCGGTGCCGGTGTCGACCGCGCCGATCCGGCACCAAATCAGGCATTGGCCCACTATCAGATCATTCGCCGCAATGGCGCCGTCGTTCCGTTCGAGCCAAACAAGATCGCTGTCGCCATGATGAAGGCGTTTCTTGCAGTACACGGTACGCAGGGAGCGGCTTCCGCCAGCGTCCGGGAGGCCGTCGAGACCCTCACGCATGCTGTTGTACGAGCACTGGTGCGCTCGCGCCCCGGTGGTGGCACGTTCCACATAGAAGACGTGCAAGATCATGTGGAATTGGGGCTCATGCGCGGCGGGCACCACGAAATTGCCCGTGCGTACGTGCTGTACCGCGAACGTAGGTCCCAGGAACGTGCGCGCCAGGCCAGCACCCAGGTGCCCCAGTCCCCGACACCAACCCTGCATGTGACCGACCGGGGTCGGCGCGTGCCGCTTGATATCGGCCAGCTGAAGTCGCTGATCGAATCGGCCTGCGGGCAGCTCGGCGCTGATGTGAAGCCCGAACCGATTCTTGCCGAGACCATGCGCAATTTGTACGACGGCGTACCGCTCGACGAGGTACACAAAGCGGCCATTCTTGCGGCGCGGACCCTGATCGAGAAGGACCCTGACTACACCTACGCCACAGCGCGTCTGCTGTTGCACACGATCCTCAAGGAGGTTTTCGGCGAGGAAGTATCGGCCACCGAGATGGGCGCCCGTTATGCGGATTATTTCCCCGCATTCATCCGCCGCGGCGTGGAGCACGAACTGCTTGATGAACGGCTCTTGCAGTTCGACCTGCCCCGGCTCGGCGCCGCCCTGAAAGCGGATCGTGACCAGGGCTTCGACTACCTCGGCATGCAGACACTGTACGACCGCTACTTCCTGCATGTCCGCAAGCAACGCATCGAGCTGCCGCAGGCCTTTTTCATGCGAGTCGCAATGGGACTGGCTCTCAACGAACTGGATCGTGAGGCGCGGGCCATAGAGTTCTATGAGGTGCTGTCACGGTTTGACTTCATGTCGTCTACGCCAACTCTTTTCAATAGTGGCACCCGGCGCTCGCAGCTGTCATCGTGCTACCTGACGACGGTACCGGACGACCTGGACGGCATCTACGAGTCGATCAAGGAGAACGCGCTGCTGTCGAAATTTGCCGGCGGCTTGGGCAATGACTGGACCCGGGTGCGGGCACTGGGTTCGCACATCAAGGGAACAAACGGCGAGTCGCAAGGGGTAGTGCCGTTTCTCAAGGTGGTCAACGACACCGCAGTCGCGGTCAACCAGGGCGGCAAGCGCAAGGGAGCCGTGTGCGCTTACCTCGAAACCTGGCACCTCGACATTGAAGAGTTCCTGGAATTGCGAAAGAACACCGGCGACGATCGCCGACGCACGCACGACATGAACACGGCCAACTGGATACCGGACCTGTTCATGCGCCGGGTGATGGAGAAAGGTGAGTGGACATTGTTCTCTCCATCCGACTGCCCGGACCTTCACGACCTGTACGGTACCGCTTTCGAGACGGCCTACACGGCCTACGAGGCGAAAGCCAAAAGCGGCGAAATCCAGCCAACCAAGACTGTCCCGGCGGTCGATCTCTGGCGCAAGATGTTGTCGATGCTGTTCGAGACGGGGCATCCGTGGATCACTTTCAAAGACGCCTGCAACGTCCGCTCACCTCAGCAACATGCGGGCGTGGTTCATTCCTCCAACCTGTGCACTGAAATCACCCTGAATACCAACGATACCGAGACAGCCGTGTGCAATCTTGGTTCGATCAATCTGCGTCAGCACCTACGGGACGGCCAGGTCGACCAGGAAAAGCTGCGCAAGACCGTGGTGACCGCCATGCGCATGCTGGACAACGTCATTGACATCAACTACTACGCCGTGCGCAAAGCGCGGGACTCCAACCTGCGTCACCGCCCGGTTGGTTTGGGGATCATGGGGTTCCAGGACGCACTCTACGAGTTGCGCATTCCCTACGCGTCCGAATCGGCTGTCGAGTTCGCAGACCGCTCTATGGAAGCGGTCTGCTATCACGCCTATTGGGCCTCGACCGAACTGGCACGGGAGCGCGGGCGATACTCGTCTTACCGAGGCTCACTCTGGGATCGAGGCATCCTTCCACACGACACGCTGGACATGCTCGCGCGCGAACGGGGCGGATACGTCGAGGTGGACCGCTCGTCCAGCCTCGACTGGGATGCATTGCGTCGCAAAATCGCCACCGATGGAATGCGCAACTCCAACTGCATCGCCATCGCGCCGACGGCCACCATTTCCAACATCATCGGGGTCGATGCCTCCATTGAGCCGAGCTTCGGCAACCTGTCGGTGAAGTCCAACCTGTCGGGTGAGTTCACGGTCATCAACAGCTATCTGGTTCGTGACCTCAAACGCTTGGGCCTCTGGGACGACGTGATGGTCATGGACCTCAAACACTTCAAGGGCTCGTTGTGGTCGATCGATCGGGTCCCGACCGAAATCAAGTTGCTCTATGCCACCGCGTTCGAAGTCGCGCCCCAGTGGCTGGTCGAGGCCGCCTCGCGTCGACAGAAGTGGATTGATCAGGCGCAGTCGCTGAATATCTACATGGCTGGCGCGTCGGGCAAGAAGCTCGATGAAACCTACAAACTGGCCTGGCTTCGGGGCCTGAAGACAACCTACTACCTGCGCACCCACAGCGCCACCCACGTCGAGATGAGCACAGTCAGTACCCGGCAACTCAATTCCGTATCCAGTGGTGATGGCGGCATGAACGGCACTGGCACTGTGGCACATGACCGTCCATCCGAACCTGAGCTGGCTGCGACCGACATCAAGTTTTGCGCCATCGACGACCCCGGCTGCGAGGCCTGCCAGTAAAACCGACGCCACAGGGCAACATTCGTTTCGATCGAGTGCGCGTAGCCCTTTTCCTTCAACCCTCTTTGCTACCATAATACGAGCACTGGAAACCACCATGCTGTCCTGGGACGACACCGTCACACCTTCTGCACTGCCGGCCTTGCAACCTGTCGAACGGGGCGGTCTTGCGACCGTTGCGCCAAACAGTCTTGCGGTGCCGTCCGCCTATCAAACCCCTTCGAACATCAGCACTCCCGCGAAGGCGGCCCCTGCGGCGTCACACCGACGTGTGAACGCATCCGACAAGCGAATCATCAACGGCCAGACCGACGTCAACCAACTGGTACCGTTCAAGTACAAATGGGCTTGGGAGAAATACCTCGCCACCTGCGCAAATCATTGGATGCCGCAGGAAGTCAACATGAATCGCGACATCGCGCTCTGGAAGAGCCCCAACGGCCTCTCCGACGATGAGCGGCGCCTCATCAAGCGCAATCTTGGCTTCTTCGTGACTGCCGATTCGCTGGCGGCGAACAACATTACATTGGGAACATACCGGCACATTACCGCACCGGAATGTCGGCAGTTCTTGCTTCGGCAGGCGTTCGAAGAGGCCATCCACACGCATGCCTACCAGTACATCGTGGAGAGTCTGGGTCTTGATGAGGGCGAGATCTTCAACGCCTACCATGAGGTCGCATCCATCCGGGACAAGGACGAATTTCTTATCCCGTTCATTGACGCGATCATGGACCCGAATTTCCGCACGGGAACGCCCGAGGCGGACCAGACGCTGCTGAAGTCCATCATTGTGTTCGCGTGCCTGATGGAGGGGCTATTCTTCTATGTCGGTTTCACCCAGATTCTGGCGCTGGGGCGACAGAACAAGATGACCGGTGCCGCCGAACAATACCAGTACATCCTGCGTGACGAATCGATGCACTGCAACTTCGGCATTGACCTGATCAACCAGATCAAGCTGGAAAACCCCCACCTCTGGACTGTCGAGTTCAAGGCGGAGATACGAGCCCTGTTCGTCAAGGCCGTCGAGCTGGAGTACCGCTACGCGGAGGACACGATGCCACGTGGCGTCCTGGGCTTGAACGCCTCCATGTTCAAGGGCTACCTTCGCTATATCGCCAATCGCCGAGCCACGCAGATCGGCCTTGAGCCCCTTTACCCGAATGAAGAGAACCCGTTCCCCTGGATGAGCGAGATGATTGATCTCAAGAAGGAACGCAACTTCTTCGAAACCCGCGTCATTGAGTACCAATCCGGCGGAGCACTCTCCTGGGATTGATCATTCGAATGAACGACCGCCTTCCACAGCAACTCTTGGCATCGCCCCGGCGCGTTGCCCCGGCTGTGATCCCGAGTTCATGGCGTTGGAGTCGTCTGTCCAGGGTCATGAATCGCTTCGTGCGTCACAACAGGCACGAAGTGTTTCCCTCTGTTGATAGTCCAACTTGATCAAGGAGAAAATCATGGCAACTGCGAAGAAGGCCGCCACTCCGGCGAAGAAGGCCGCTGCTCCGGCAAAGAAGGCCGCCGCTCCGGCGAAGAAGGCCGCGGCTCCGGCAAAGAAGGCTGCGGCTCCGGCGAAGAAGGCCGCGGCTCCGGCGAAGAAGGCCGCGGCTCCGGCGAAGAAGGCCGCGGCTCCGGCGAAGAAGGCCGCGGCTCCGGCGAAGAAGGCCGCGGCTCCGGCGAAGAAGGCTGCGGCTCCGGCGAAGAAGGCCGCGGCTCCGGCGAAGAAGGCCGCGGCTCCGGCGGCACAGACCACGCTCAATCCGCAGGCTGCCTGGCCGTTTCCGACAACCAACAAGCCCTGAGCGGTACCGGCCTGTCGTTATGACCAAACGGCGCCGAGAGGCGCCGTTTTCTCTGATTCGGCTTCAGGCTTTATCCATCCCTGTGCCGCCGCTCGAAGACCGTCATGTCGGCGGGACTGAGCTCCGAAGTGCATCCGGGATCGCATAGTTCTGGGGACCACGTTGGGCAATTTTCAGCGCGCCAACCTGATTGCCGAGTCGCGCACATTCCACCAGACTCCATCCACGCTCGAGGCCGAAGAGCAAGGCGCCGCGCCAGGCATCACCGCAACCCGTCGGATCGAGCACCCGCTCCGGTGCTACCGGTTCGACCATCCGCCTGTTGCCGCCCTCCCAGACCTCACAGCCCTCGCTACCCAGCGTGATGAACATGCCCTTAACACGAAGGGACAATTCCGCCGGTTCCAACCCGGTTCGGTCACAGAGCATCTTTCCTTCGTAGTCATTGACTGTGACCCAGGTAGCGAGTTCGACAAAATGCCGCAATTCCTCGCCATTGAACATCGGTAAACCCTGTCCGGGATCGAACACGAAGGGAATACCTGCCCGGTGCAATTGCTCCGCATGCTCCAGCATGGCCTGCCGCCCGTCCGGTGCAACGATGGCCAGGGAGACCCGTCCATCGACCGGAACCGTCGTTCGATGGGCCAACGCCATGGCACCCGGGTGAAACGCCGTAATCTGGTTGTTGTCCCTATCGGTCATGATCATCGCCAACGCCGTATAGTTATCCGGCAGGACGCGGATCTGGTCACAACAGATCCCCAACGCCTCAAAGCGCGCCAGGTAATCCGCCCCATCGGCACCCACGGTCGCCATCGGAAGCGGCTCCCCGCCAAGCATTTTCAGGCTGTAGGCGATGTTGCCGGCACAGCCGCCAAAATCCCGGCGCAATGCCGGCACCAGAAACGAAACATTCAGGATGTGCAACTGGTCGGGAAGAATCTGCTCCGCGAACCGCCCCTCGAAACCCATGATCGTGTCATACGCCAGGGACCCGCATACCAATACCGCCATATCGTTCCATCTTTCCGTTGCAAGTAAGAAATTGTCGGCCGACCGAGATCCGAACACCGATCAGGGATAAAAGACCACGACCCGATAGCCACCGATCACCGTCCCTGGTGGTGGGTCAACCGCCAAGGTGAGCGAGACCGACTTCTCTGTGGCCGCTGGGAACTCCGTCGCCCAGCCAAGTTGAGTGGAGTCAATGACCTTGCGGATGACGGCGCGGTCCTGCAGGTCGGTCAGGGTCAACTCCACGGCCGGCGCAGCGACCGCGAAGGCCGAAACATTGCGCACGCCCACTGTCAGGCGGTAGATGTCTGATCGCAAACGACTGAAAGCCGATGCGTCAATGACCACCGAATCGATCCGGCGCCAAGGCCGGACGACACACCCGATGGGTGCGCAGAGCGCATCCAGCCCGGGCCGAAGTCCCGGCCACTGTGATGCCAGGCGGTCTCGCTCCTGAAGCGCAATCTGCAGGAACAAACCGGCAAACAAGAGTACCGCCGAAAGAACCATGCCCAGACGGACTGAGCGACGGCGCCAGAATTCCCGCTGCCGGGCCTGCCGAACAAACGATACATCCGCCGTCTCTTCGACCCCGGCTGACGCAATGGCCGGCGCCGAGGCGACGGCGGCGCGCGCTGCGACAGGCGCAGGCTCCACCCGAGCGGCGGGCTGCGCATTGCCCCAATCAGCAAAATCGATATCGGGTGCTGCCGGAGCCGGCCGGCTCGCGGGGGTATCGGCCCGCGATGACGGTGCTGCAGTGGCAGTACCGGTCGGAACCGACAGGGCCGCAACCTGCGCCGGATCGGGCTGCTCACCGGGCGATACGGCAGGCCCGGGTGAGCGGCTCGGCTCCGGACTCACGGGGTCCTTCAGGTACAACCGGGCGTCGAATACATCGCCACAATGCCCGCAGCGCACCCACCCTTCGGAGATGCGCAACTGGTCCGGAACGACCTTGAACATCGTCGCGCACGAGGGGCAGCGGGTGATCATGTTCATCGGCAACCCATTGTACGGAGCGCCCCGGCTCAATCAACACTGCGCCGTCATGAGAATCCAGCCTTCTTCCCGATCTGCGACCTGCAGGGCCGCCCAGGGCCGATAAGCCTCGATCAATTCGTCAGCCTGGCGCTCCAGAATGCCGGCAAGCACCAGCGCGCCGCCCGACGCGACGTGAGCACACAGCAGCGGCGCGAGCACCTTCAGCGGTGTTGCCAGTATGTTGGCCAGCACCAGATCGTAGTGACCGCTGGCCAGTTCCGGAGAACCCGCGCGCAACACAACTCCGTTCGCGTGGGCGTTTTGGCCCGTGGAGGTCACGGCAGCGGGATCGATATCGACCGCGTCTACGTCGGCGGCCCCCATCAGCGCCGCACCAATGGCCAAGATTCCCGATCCACATCCATAGTCGAGCACGCGGGGACCCGGCAAAGGCCGCGTGGCAATCCATCGCAGACACATGCGTGTTGTCGGATGGGTACCCGTCCCGAAGGCGAGCCCCGGGTCCAGTCGGATGACCTCGCGGGCTCCGGCGGGCGGCTCATGCCAGGTCGGAACAATCCAGAAACGGGGGGTGATCTCGACCGGCGAGAACTGCGACTGGGTCAACCGGACCCAATCCTGGTCGGGGACTTCGGCCACCGACACCACCTGGCACCCAACGAAAAAATCCTGGGCGGCCAGCAACTGCGCCGCGTCGCTGGCGGCAGCCGCCGAATGAAACAGCGCCCTCACCCGCGAGCGCTGCCAGCCATCGGCGGGCGCCGGCATACCCGGTTCTCCGAACAGGGCCAGTTCGGCATCCGTATCGGCGTCGGCGTCTTCCACCGAAACACTCAGGGCATCCAGCGCATCCAGCGCTTCGCCGATCGGCTCGACTCGGTCTTCGGGGCACTGTAGCGCGAGTTCAAACATGGGAGGATTTTCCAGAAGTGGGAACACGGCGACCGATACAACCCGAGCGTCGGACCGAGGTCCGTCGCCTCAGCAGCAGCGGTGCATCACCGTGCGCGGTGTTCGAGCCAGTGCTCCAGATAATGGATGTTGGTTCCACCCGCCATGAACTTGGCATCCACCATCAGGTCGCGGTGCAGGGGAATATTGGTCTTGATTCCTTCGACGACCGTCTCCGCCAGGGCGGTCTGCATGCGCGCCAGCGCCTGTTCGCGGGTGTCGCCGAAGACAATGATTTTGCCGATCATCGAATCGTAGTTCGGCGGAACAAAGTAATTGTGATAGGCGTGGGAGTCCACCCGCACCCCCGGACCGCCCGGCGCATGCCAGAGGGTGATCCGACCCGGAGAGGGTGTGAACTTGTAGGGATCCTCGGCATTCACCCGGCATTCGATGGCATGTCCGCGCATCTGGATCTGGCGCTGGGTGAAAGGAAGCTTTTCCCCGGCGGCGACCAGAATCTGTGTACGGACAATGTCTACACCGGTGACCCATTCGGTCACGGGGTGCTCCACCTGGACCCGGGTGTTCATTTCGATGAAGTAGAACTCGCCGTCTTCGTAAAGAAACTCGAAGGTTCCCGCGCCGCGGTAGCCGATTTTCTTGCACGCCGCCACACACCGGTCGCCAATACGTTCGATCAGACGACGCGCGATGCCAGGGGCCGGTGCCTCTTCGATCACTTTCTGGTGGCGCCGTTGCATCGAACAGTCCCGCTCGCCCAGATAGACAGCGTTCTTGTACTTGTCGGCCAGAATCTGGATCTCGATATGGCGCGGGTTCTGCAGGAATTTTTCCATGTAGACCGCCGGATTGCCGAACGCCGCCCCTGCCTCGGAGCGTGTCATCTGGACTGCGTTGATGAGCGCCGCTTCGGTGTGCACTACCCGCATGCCGCGCCCGCCGCCACCGCCGGCGGCCTTGATGATGACCGGATATCCGATCGTCTTGGCAATCCGGCGGATCTGCACCGGGTCTTCCGGCAGTTCACCGTCTGAACCCGGGACACACGGTACGCCGGCACGAATCATGGCCTGCTTGGCAGCCACCTTGTCACCCATGATGCGGATCGACTCCGGGGTCGGCCCGATGAACTGAAAGCCGCTGCGCTCCACCCGTTCGGCAAAGTCGGCGTTTTCGCTCAGGAATCCGTAGCCGGGGTGTATGGCCTCCGCATCCGTTACCTCCGCGGCGGAAATGATGGCCGGCATGTTCAGGTAGCTCAGCGACGACGCTGCGGGCCCGATACAGACCGCTTCGTCGGCCAGCTTGACGTATTTCGCGTCGCGGTCGGCCTCCGAATAGACCATGACCGCCTTGATTCCGAGCTCCCGGCAGGCACGCTGGATACGCAGTGCGATCTCGCCCCGGTTGGCGATCAGAATTTTCTTGAACATTGCGCTTTCGCGGACCGGGTTACTCGATGATGAAAAGGGGTTGACCATATTCGACCGCCTGACCGTTTTCGCCCAGAATCTTCGTCACCGTACCACTCTTGTCAGCCTCAATCTCGTTAAGGATCTTCATGGCCTCGATGATGCACAAGGTGTCACCTTCCTTCACGGCACTGCCCAGTTCGACAAACGGGGCAGAACCCGGGCTGGCGCTGCGGTAGAAGGTGCCGACCATCGGCGACTTGACCAGGTGGCCTGCGACTTGCTCCGGCGCTGCGGCAACCGGCTCGGTCGGCAAGGGGCCGACGGCAGTCAGTGCTGACGCGACGGGAGCCGCTGGCAACACGGCCCCCGGTGCGGACGGGGCTGCTGCCATGACCACGGGTGCGCCTGCCGAAGGGACAGCCTTGACGATACGGACCTTCCCCTCGGCTTCGGTGATTTCCAGCTCGGATACGTTGGACTCCGAAACCAGATCGATCAGCGTTTTGAGCTTGCGTAAATCCATTGTGGTCTCCAAAAGATGACTTGCCTGGAATTTACATCAATTTCCGTCAATTTCAGACAATTCCCATGAAACGCAGTGATTTGCGCCCATCACGATGGCGATCAAGACGATGCGAGCGCCACCCAGGAGCGCAGGTCGTCTGCGGAAACCTTGCCCATTTTACGGTGCTGCACCCTTCCGTCCGCGCCAAAGACAACGGTAAACGGCAATCCGCCGGACAGATTGCCCAGCTGCTTGCCCAGTTCCGCACCGGACGATCCGGCTATGGCGACAGGAAACGCGAGCGGCTGGCGCGCGAGAAAAGCTGCAACCGCCTCGTCACGATCGACGGCGATACCAACAACTTGCCATCCTTTTGCGATGTTTTGACGATAAAAGTCGTTCAAAAGGGGAAGCTCCTCGATACAGGGCGGACACCACGTCGCCCAGAAGTTCACCACCAGCGGACGCCCCTGAAACCGGCGCAGATCCAGCAAGGCGCCGTCGGGTTGGGGAAGTTTGAGGGCCCAGACCAGTGAGGCAACACCCTCGTCGACGGCAGGCAATCGGTAGCGCCACCAGGCGAGGCCGGCGCCGGCGCCAGCGGCTGCCAATGCAACTCCGGACATCAGCCAGCGGCGGCGGGAACCGACTTCAGCCGGTATTGAGTGGGCGGGAGTGGTCACGGCGCGTCCTGACCCATTCGCTGGAGCAGCGCCGCACGATCACCCCGCGGCCGCCTCCCCTGACGGTCGGCGCGCAGCGCGCCACGAAGATCATCGTGGTCATGAATCATCAGATGTATCCCCACATGTTGGGCCAGCGCGTCACAGCGCACCTGCAGACTGAGCGCGTCGACGGGATCGCCCTGGAATCCCGTCACCCGGGTGACCTGGTACGCCAGACCTTTGTCAATCAATGCGATTTCCGCCGATTTCGGATCATCACAGAACAATTGCAGATAAATGTCGCTATTTCTGGTGGCAATCCCAGACCACACCGCCCCACCGATATGAGGCCGAAACTCCTGCAGCCGCTCCATCCAGGTCAAGGCCAGCTCGCGCAGGCTCTGCAATTCCCGAGGCTGGGTGTCCGCACAGAACACGGCAATATAGTCGCGCACCGCGGCTTCGACCGTGTCGTTGTCCGGCAAGGCGGTTCGTGGCGGCAGGCGTAACTCCCGCAGGGCTTGCCGCTTCGCTGCGCCCATCCCGAGCCCGTCCTGCACCACCAGCCGCGCTGCGACATGAGCCAGTTCGCTTTGTGCGTTGTCCATGGGAGCGATTGTGCCCGCTGCCACGAATCCCCGGTCGCTTGCGGTCATGGGCAGCGGGTGAGCCCATAAACTGCACGCCGT
This sequence comes from Burkholderiaceae bacterium, assembly GCA_016790575.1. Lineage (GTDB taxonomy): Bacteria > Pseudomonadota > Gammaproteobacteria > Burkholderiales > Burkholderiaceae_C > JAEUOU01. The sequence goes on from JAEUOU010000028.1 coordinate 81,712, forward strand.
TTCTTGATGACGGATCGCACCAACGAGGGCGAAATTCGCATTTCGGGCAGGAGGATATTCATCGACAGGCGCACGACAACTTTATTTTTCATAGCATCAGATGACCTTTCTACGCTGGGTAAGACCTCAAAATGAACCAAAACGGCGATCGGGGGGCGGTTTGGCTGCCAGGGCGCGGCGCCGACCCGTCTGACGGTACCTGGCAACCCTAGAATCGGCCCATGCACATTCATATTCTTGGCATCTGTGGCACCTTCATGGGCGGGCTTGCCGCCCTCGCGCGGGAGGCCGGCCACACGGTCACCGGCTGTGACGCGGGCGTCTACCCCCCGATGAGCGACCAGTTGCGGGCTCTGGGCATCGAACTGATCGAAGGTTTTGATGCCGACCAGATGGCGCTGCGGCCCGACATGTTTGTGATCGGCAACGTCGTCAGCCGCAGCCGGCGTGCCGACGGCAAGCCGAAGTTTCCCCTCATGGAAGCCATCCTTGACGCGGGCGCGCCCTACACCAGTGGCCCCCAATGGCTGTCGGCGCAGGTCTTGCAAGGCCGCCACGTACTGGCAGTCGCCGGCACCCACGGCAAGACCACCACCACGTCCATGCTTGCCTGGATTCTCGAAGAGGCGGGCCTCCACCCCGGCTTCCTGGTCGGCGGCGTTCCACTCAACTTCGGCGTCTCCGCCCGCCTGGGTGGACCGCAGGCCCGCCCCCAGGACGGATCAGCCCCCTCGGGGGGCAGCGACCCGCGCAGCGGCGGAGCGTGGGGGCCCGGCGAGCCGGCGCCGGGCCGTCCCCAAGACGGATCAGCCCCCTCGGGGGGCAGCGACCCGCGCAGCGGCGGAGCGTGGGGGCCCGCGTTCGTCATCGAAGCCGACGAGTACGACACCGCATTTTTCGACAAGCGCAGCAAGTTCGTCCACTATCGGCCCCGAACCACCATTTTGAACAATCTGGAGTTCGATCACGCGGACATCTTCCCTGATCTTGCCGCGATCGAACGGCAATTCCATCATTTGCTGCGAACCGTCCCATCCACCGGGCGCATCGTGGTCAACGGACTGGAAGAAAGCCTGGCCCGCGTGCTGAGCCAGGGTTGCTGGAGCGAGGTGCGCAGCTTCGGGGCGGCCGTCAGCGATTTTCAGGCCCATGGCGAACCGGGCCGGTTTGATGTGGTCCGCCACGGCGATCACGTGGGCACGGTGGCATGGCAACTCGGCGGGGTCCACAACCAGCTCAATGCGCTGGCCGCCATTGCCGCAGCCGAACATGTCGGCGTGCCACCCGCCGTTGCGGCCAACGCGCTGGGGCGTTTCCAGAACGTCCGCCGCCGCATGGAAGTGCGGGGCACCGTCCGTGGCATCACGGTTTATGACGACTTTGCCCACCATCCGACCGCGATCCGCACCACGGTGGACGGGTTGCGGCGGCAGATCGGGTCCCAAGGCCGCATCCTGGCGATCTTTGAGCCCCGCAGCAACACCATGAAACTGGGCACGATGAAATCCCAGCTACCCTGGAGCCTGGAGGGTGCCGATCTGGCGTTCTGCCACAGCGGCGGACTGGACTGGGACGCCCGCGCCGCCCTGGTGCCCATGGGGGACCGCGCCCATGTTGCCGACGATCTGAACCGACTGGTGGCCGAAATCACCCGCTGCGCCCGACCGGGCGACCACCTGCTGTGCATGAGCAACGGCGGGTTTGGCAGCATTCACGACCGCCTGCTCAAAGCACTACAAATTCAGTAGCAATAAAAGACCGTTTTACGCTGGGTAGTGCCTGAAATAGCCTGGAATCGCCTCTTTTGCGGCACCCAGGCACCTGCGAAGCGCCTGCGGGCGGGTCAGAAGGACACCGCCATGGTGGCCAGATCGACCGTGACCGCCGGCTTGGCCAATGCGCCGGTGACTGCGCGGGCAAACGCGCCTCCCCAGGTCGCATCGGCCAGTCGGGTGGGGCCGGCTGCCTGTGCAATGACCAGTACCTTGTCCGCCAGAAGGACTTTGCCACTGGCGCGAAGCGGCTCGCATTCCAGCGTTGTGAACTGCTGGTCCAGCCACAACCGCGCCGCCTCGTGGGGCATGGGCTGGACTTCTTCCAGATCAAAACGGTAGTCATGGTCGGCATCCACGAACACCCGGACAAAACTGTGCATCTTTACTCTCCTGCGTCACAAATCACTGTCCGGTACTGTAATGCCGCCATAGGGCAAAACGTCGGTTCGGCTGCGAGGCGGTGCGGTTTTCTTGATTTCGGGCAAGAAACACCGCCCCTGCCCACCGGGGTTCACTGCCCGCGGCGCGCCTTGACCCCCGCAGCAAGGATTTGCAAGGCGGTTTCCGAGTCTTCCCAGCCCAGGCAGGCATCCGTGATGCTCTTGCCGTATTCCAGAGCAGACACCTCGTCTTTGCCCGGGGTGAACTTCTGCGCGCCGGCACGAATGTGGCTCTCGATCATCACACCGAACACCTGGTGCGAGCCTGCGCTCAACTGACCGGCAATGTCACGGGCCACTTCCAGCTGGCGTTCGTGCTGCTTGCTGCTGTTGGCATGGCTGCAATCGACCATGAGCGAAGGTCGCAGGCGGGTTGCCTCCAGCTCCTTGCATGCCGCAGCCACACTGGCAGCGTCATAGTTGGTGCTCTTGCCGCCGCGCAGGATCACATGGCAATCCTTGTTGCCGTTGGTGCGCACGATGGCGACCTGCCCGTTTTTATGCACCGACAGGAAATGATGCCCCCGGGCTGCGGCCTGGATGGCATCGGTAGCAATCTTGATGTTGCCGTCGGTTCCGTTTTTGAAACCGATCGGCGCCGACAGGCCGGAAGCCAGTTCGCGATGCACCTGGCTTTCCGTGGTTCGCGCACCGATGGCGCCCCAGGCGATGAGGTCGCCAATGTACTGGGGGCTGATCACGTCGAGGAACTCACTGCCGGCCGGCAAGCCCAGGCGGTTGATCTCGATCAGCAACTGGCGCGCGATCCGCAAACCTTCGTCGATGCGGCAGCTTTCGTCCAGGTAGGGATCGTTGATCAGCCCCTTCCAGCCGACGGTCGTGCGGGGCTTTTCGAAGTAGACCCGCATCACCACTTCCAGGGTATCGGCATAGCGGTCACGCAAGGGTTTCAGGCGCCGGGCATATTCCAGCGCTGCCGCGGGGTCGTGAATGGAGCACGGCCCGATCACAACCAGCAAACGGTCGTCTTTTCCGGCCATGATCTTCTGGATATGGCGCCGGGTGTCGCCAATAAGCTTTTCAACGGCCGTGCCGCGAATGGGGAAGAAGCGGATGAGGTGTTCCGGAGGCGGCAGCACGGTGATGTCCTGAATACGTTGATCGTCGGTCTCGCTGGTTCGGTCGGCCGGATGCGATTGCCAGACATCGGTGGCTTTGGTCGGTTTGGTGCTCATGGGCTGCTCCTGGAACTGAAAAAACGATGGGTCAAAAAACAGAAAACCGCCGGGCCTGGTGGCTGCGGCGGTTGTCATCGAGGGGTCGGCAATCTACAGCTTCGCCTCTCGTCCGCCAAGGACAGAGAACCAAAAGTAAAAGTAGAAAGCGAAGCGACTCACCATGGCGTCAATGTAGCACAGGAGTGCCTATCGTTTCCTGACAGAGCGGCCTTCGCCGACAACACCGGGGCGTCCGGCCCACGGTCAGGCAGTTCCGCCCACCGTCAGTCCGTCGATGCGCAGCGTCGGCTGGCCCACACCGACGGGCACACTCTGGCCTTCCTTGCCGCAGGTTCCGACGCCGGTATCGAGTCGCAGGTCATTGCCGATCAACGAAACCTTCTTCAGCGACTCCGGGCCGCTGCCGACCAGGGTCGCTCCCTTGACCGGGTACTGAATTCGGCCGTTTTCTACCCAGAACGCCTCACTCGCACTGAAAACGAATTTGCCGCTGGTGATATCGACCTGGCCGCCGCCGAAGTTGGTGGCATACAGCCCGCGCTTGATACTGGCCAGAATCTCGGCCGGGTCCCGCTCGCCGCCCAGCATGTAGGTATTGGTCATGCGGGGCATCGGCAGATGGGCATAACTCTCCCGCCGCCCGTTTCCGGTCGGCGCCACCCCCATGAGGCGGGCGTTCATCGCATCCTGGATGTAGCCGCGCAAGATTCCGTCCTCAATCAGCACATTGCGCTGAGTCGGGCAGCCTTCGTCGTCCAGGTTGAGGCTGCCCCGTCGATCGGCGATGGTTCCGTCATCAAGCACGGTCACCCCTTTGGCCGCGACGCGTTGACCGATGCGTCCACTGAAGGCGCTGGAGCCCTTGCGGTTGAAGTCCCCTTCCAGACCGTGCCCCACGGCCTCATGCAGCAAAACCCCGGGCCAGCCGGGGCCCAGAACCACCGACATTTCACCCGCTGGCGCCGGCCGCGACTGCAGGTTGGTCAACGCCGCCTGAACAGCCGCATCCACGTACTCAGCCAGCCGCTGGTCATCGAACCAGGCCAGACCAAAGCGGCCGCCGCCACCGCCGGAACCCAGCTCGCGACGCCCCCCCTGCTCGGCAATTACCGTGACCGACAGGCGGACCAAGGGTCGTACGTCGGCACCCAGGGTGCCATTCGAACGCATGACCATCACCACGTCGTATTCGCTGGCGAGGCCAGCCATCACCTGGACAATGCGTGGATCCTTCGCCCGCGCCATCTGTTCAACCCGGCCCAGCAATGCGACCTTGGCCGTGCTGTCGAGCGTTGCGATCGGATCGCTGCCGTCATACAAGGTCCGGCTGGGGGCCACGCGGCGGGTTGGCGCCCTGACCCGGCCTCCCTGACCGGCGGCCGCGATCGTCCGCACCGTTCGGGCCGCATCCATCAACGAGGACTCCGAGATGTCATCCGAATAGGCGAAGGCGGTTTTCTCGCCACTGACGGCTCGGACACCGAATCCCTGGTCGATGCTGAAAGAGCCTGTCTTGACAATACCCTCCTCCAGGCTCCAGCCTTCGCTGCGGGTGTACTGAAAGTACAGGTCGGCATCGTCGACACGATGCGCCGCAATGGTGGCCAGCGCCTTGGCCAGATGGCGTTCGGTCAGACCAAACGGCTCCAGCAACAAGGTCCGGGCCTGGTCCAGGCGTTCAATGGTCGGTTCGCGCGAAATCATTCAGCGATTGTAGGCAGCGAAAGAAAAAAAGGCCGCAGTGCGGCCTTTCGCCATCGAGCACCGGGGCTCAGGCGGCGCTCTGGTCGTCCGTGACGGCACCGGGCCCGTTGGACTTGCAGGAGGCAATGCCGTCGTCGCGCGCCTTCTCACTGGCGTACATCTGGCTTTGGCCGATGACCTGCCCGTTGCCCGCCTTGAGCGTGAAATAGGGTGACCCGTCCTTGCCGTTCAGGCGAGCATATCGGGCGTCGTCGCCAGAATTTTTCTTGACGGACTCGATGCCGTTGAGCGCGCTGGCCTTGGCCTCGTACATCTCGCTGGTCAACAGCGTCTGGCCGTTGGACGCATTCAGGGTAAAAAAGAATTTGCTGTTCTTGGACTTCTTCAGAACGAACTTGCCTGCCATCGGTTTCTCCTGATTTCGCCAAGGCACAGTTGGCGCTTTCGCATTGTGGCGCGGCACGACGCAGCGGCGCAAGCGCCGCCCCATGCCGCGTGTGGCATTGCACGCCGCTGTGGCGGTTTGGCATCGCCAGTTCAGCTTTTCGCGATGTGCCGAAACAGCACCGAATCGTCCTCCCCGGCCAGGCCATCGTCACAGGCGCGCGCGAACACGGACGCCACAGCAGCACCCAGGGGGCCGTGAAAACCCGAACTTGTGGCCCCTTCCATGGCCAGGCGGGTGTCTTTGGCCAGCAGACTCAGGTGCGCGCGGGGCGCGGCGTCACCGGCCAGCACGCGCCGCAACCGGTCCCCACCGATCCAACTCTGGCCGCTGGACTGCTCGATCACATCCAGTGTGACCGACAGGTCCAGTCCCCAGGCCTGAGCCAGTGCCAGGGCTTCGCAGGCGGCCACCAGGTTGGTGCCGGCAAGCAGGTTGTTGACCAATTTGGTCCGGGCGCCATCACCCAGACGACTCCCAACCCGAAAAACCCGTGACGACAAGGCCTGCAGCAGTGGTTGATGGGCGGAAAAAACGGGGTCGGAACAGGCCACCATCAGGCTCATGCTGCCTTCTCGCGCACGCGCCGGGCCACCCGACATCGGCGCGTCAATCACCGTCAGGCCGCGCTCCTGCAAGCGCAGGCCAATACGGACGACATCGTCCGCACCGATCGTCGGACACAGCAGCACCGCCGCGCCGGCCGCCAGACCTTCGGCGACCCCACCGGCACCGAACAGGACCTCCCGCGTCTGCGCTGCGTCAACGACCGCCACGATCACGGCGCCCGCGCCGTCAGCGACGGCAGCGCCGTTGGCACATGCTACGGCGCCTAGCGCCTGCAGCGGCCGAACGCGGGCATCGACAAGGTCACACACCCGCACCGTCCAACCCAGCTCCAGCAAGCGCCCGGCCATGGCCCCACCCATATTGCCCACCCCGACAATGCCTACGGGAATGGGTACTGACACCGTGTTGTGGTCCGGTCTGCTGGCTGTCATCGTGCCCTCTCAGCTTTGCACCAGGCGTTTGGATTTGGCAATGGACATCAGAATCCCCAGGCACAGGCCCAGTGTCACCATCGCGGTACCGCCATAGCTGATGAAGGGCAATGGGACACCCACCACCGGCAGGATGCCGCTGACCATCCCCATGTTGACGAAAGCGTAGGAGAAAAAGATCATCGCGACCGCACCCGCCAGCAAGCGCGAAAAAAGGGTCGGCGCCTCCAGAGCAATCGTCAATGCCCGGACCACCAGGAAGATGAACAGGCCGATCAGCACCAGATTGCCCGCCAGTCCGAATTCCTCCGAATAGGCCGCAAAAATGAAATCGGTCGTACGCTCGGGAATGAACTCCAAGTGGGTCTGGGTACCTTGCATCAGCCCCTTGCCCAGCATTCCACCAGAGCCAATGGCGATCATGCCCTGGATGATATGAAAGCCCTTGCCCAGGGGATCACGCGTGGGATCGAGCAGCGTGCAGACACGGTTCTGCTGGTACTCCCGCAATACGGGCCAGCGAACGCCTTCGGCGCAGATCGAAGGCTCAAAGGCCACCAGAAGACCGATTCCCAACAGTCCCAGCACCACAGGGGGTATCACCAGGCGCCAACTGAGTCCGGCAAAAAATATCACCGACAGCCCGGCGCCGAGCACCAGCAGCGACGTTCCCAGGTCGGGCTGTTTCATGATCAAGGCCACCGGGACCGCCAGCAGCATCCCGGCCACCGCAAAATCCAGCGGCCTGAGCTGCCCCTCGCGCTTCTGGAACCACCAGGCCAGCACCAGTGGCACCGCAATTTTCAGGATCTCGCTGGGCTGTATGACGACGCCGATGTTGACCCAGCGTTTGGCCCCCTTCTTGGAGATGCCGAAAAGCACCACGGCGATCAGCAAAGCAACGCCCAGGGCGTACAGCGGCACCGCCAAGGTCATCAGGCGCTGAGGCGGGATCTGTGCCACCACAAACATCACCAGCGCGGCAATGAGCATGTTGCGGCCATGATCGACGAAGCGGGTCCCGTGGTCGTAGCCCGCCGAATACATGATCAGCAGGCCCGTGCAGCACAGCGCGAAGACAACGAAGGCCAGCGGGCCGTCATAGCCGCGCAAATGCGGGGCCAGCCGCTGCCAGAGAGACGGTTTGTCGATCACGATGGGCATTCCCGATTATCCTGCGCCAGCGCTCCGGTCGCGCCTATCATGGACCCATGCGCACCACCCACCTGCTGTATCTGCACGGATTTCGCTCCTCGCCCCAGTCGATGAAAGCGCTCAAAGTCGGGCAACGGGTCCGCGAGACCCACCCCGAAGTGGTCTGGTCGTGTCCGCAACTGCCCCCGTCGCCGCAAGCGGCGATGGCCGGCGTACTCAGCGGGATTGCCACCTGGCCCAGGGAAACGATGGCAGTGATCGGCTCGTCCTTGGGCGGGTTCTACGCCGCCTGGGTCGCCCGTCAGACCGGCTGCCGGGCAGTGCTGCTGAACCCGGCGGTTCACCCGGCACGCGATCTGGCACGACATATCGGCGAGCAGACAGCGTGGCACAACAGCAAGGAGCGCTTCTCTTTCATGCCAGAGTATGTGGACGAACTGCGTTCGCTCGAGGCCGCCGCGGACCCCGACCCGCAACGGATTTTCCTGGTGGCTGCACAGGGCGATGAAGTACTGGACTGGCGCGAGATGGTCGCGCGCCACCCCTCAGCCCGCCGCAAGTTGCTGGCTGGCAGCGATCATGCGCTGTCCGATTTCGACGACCATATCGACGACGTGCTGGAGTTCCTGGACTTGTGATGACCGGCGCGGTAACGGCCCCATGGGACAATCCTGGTCATGTATGTATTGTTTGAAGAAGCCGGGAAATTTCACGCCGGACGGGTGCTGTCGGAGGCCGACAGCAGCGCCCAGGTCGAGCTCGACAGTGGCAAACGGGTCAAAGTCAAGGCGGCGAATCTGCTGCTGCGGTTTGAAAAGCCGGCGCCGGCCGAACTGCTGACGCAGGCGCGTCAGGCTGCTGCGGAAGTCGAGCTGTCACTGGCCTGGGAATGCGCTCCACAGGAGGAGTTCGGATTCGCGGAACTGGCGCGCGACTACTTTGGCTCGACCGCTACGGCTACCGAGCAGGCGGCAGCGCTGCTGTGCCTTTTTGAGGCGCCACACTACTTCCGACGCGCCGGCAAGGGTCGGTTCCGCAAAGCTCCGGCCGAAATCGTGCAGCAAGCGCTGGCCGCCATAGAAAAGCGGCGCCTTGTCGCCCAGCAGGTCAGCGAATGGGCCGGCGCGCTGGCCGCCGGCACGTGCCCGGGCCCGGTACGCGAGCAGCTGTTCCGCATCCTGTTCCGTCCGGACAAGAACGCGCCCGAATACAAGGCCGTCGTGGAAGCCAGTCGTGCTACCCAGACGGCACCGCTGGCTCTGCTGCAGCGCGCTGGCGCCATCACATCGGCCTACGCTTTTCACTGGCAGCGCTTCCTGTTCGAGTTTTTCCCGCGTGGCGTCGGCTTTGCGCCGATGCAGGCGCCCGCGATCACTGAGGAACTGCCTCTGGCACCGGTGCAGGCCTATTCGATCGATGACTCCCACACCACGGAAATCGACGACGCCCTTTCGGTTCAGGGCCTGGGCAGCGGCACGGTGCTGCTCGGCATACACATTGCCGCGCCAGCCTTGGCCATTGCGGCCGGCAGCCCCATCGACCTTGTCTGTCGCCAGCGCCTGTCGACGGTTTACATGCCGGGCTACAAAATCACCATGTTGCCCGACGAGGTGGTTCAGGAATACACCCTTTCCGAGGGGCGCGCCGTCCCTGCGCTGTCGCTGTATGTCACCCTGGATGAAGCCACTCTCGAAATCACGGGATCGGAAACCCGCATCGAACGGGTGCCGATCGCGGCCAATCTGCGCCACGACCAGCTGGACGCGGTGGTAACAGCCGAATGGCTCGAAAATCCGCGCTTTGAGCATGAAAACGGTCAATACCCAGCGCAAATAGGTCGCGAAACGCTATCTTTTTTATACCGTCTGGCACAATCCCTGAAGGCCCGCCGCGAAGCGGTCCGCGGCAAGCCCGAGACGTTCAACCGCCCTGATTACACCTTCCGCCTTGAAGGCAATGAAGGCGAGCCCACGGGTGAAGAGACCGTACGCATCACCACCCGCCGGCGCGGTGAACCGCTGGACCTGATCGTCGCCGAGGCCATGATCCTGGCCAACAGCACTTGGGGCAACTGGATGGCGGAGCTCGGGGTGCCGGCCATCTATCGCAGTCAGGCCAGTCTGGCACCGGGCGTGAAGGTGCGCATGGGAACCAAGGCGTTGCCACATGCTGGCATTGGCGTCAGGAGCTACGCCTGGAGCACATCGCCCCTGCGCCGCTACACCGACCTGGTCAACCAGTGGCAGATACTTGCCTGCGTGCGTCATGGCCGGGCGGCAGCGCTCGCAGCGCCCTTCAAGCCCAAGGATGCCGAGCTCTTTTCGATCATCAGCGCTTTCGACGCGGCCTACACCGCCTACAACGCCTACCAGGCGGCGATGGAGCGCTTCTGGACGCTCAAATATGTGCAGCAGCAGGGTATTCGCGAACTGGATGCCAGCCTCGTCCGCGAGGCGCCCGGTGGTGCCTGGCTGGTCCGCGCCGATACGCTTCCACTCGTCTTTCCGGTGCTCGGCGGTCAGAACCTTTCGCGGGGCGCCCGGGTGCGGGTGCAGCTGGGTGCGGCCGACGAGATCGCGCTGGACCTGTCCGGCACGGTCGTGGCCCTGCTGGACCATCCGATCGCTGCCGAGACGGGCGAAAGTGGCGAGGACGACGAGGTCGCCGGACCGCTGGCCATTGCCGTCGACTTGGACGAGGCACCGGTGCCACCGCAGGATAATCCGGCCCCGTGATCGTGCGAACTTTTCTCGGCCGCTTGAGCACCCTGCAGTGGGCGTTGACGTTTTCGGTTGCCCTCCATGCCGTGCTGCTGACGATCCGTTTCGTCGATCCGGAGGGCTTCAACCGGGTTTTTCAGGACACCCCGCTGGAGGTCATCCTCGTCAATGCCCAGACCCGGGAACGTCCCGAAAAGGCGCAAGCCATTGCCCAGGCCTCGCTGGCCGGAGGCGGTGACGCCGAGCGGGGTCGTGCGACAACGCCGTTACCCCCATCGGTGCAGCTGGAGGCGGGTGATTCCTTCGAGGACATGCAGCGCCGCATTGACGCCCTGCAGGAACAGCAGATGACCATGCTGGCCGACATCCGCCGTGAGCTGGCAACCCTGCCCCGTCAGGACGAACGCAAGAATCAGGAGAATCCCCAGGCCCAGGCGACCGAAGACAAGCGCCGGCAGCTTCAGAAAATGCTGGCCGAGATCGAGCGCCGCATCAACGAGGAGAATGCGCGGCCCAAGCGGCGCTACATCAGCCCGGCGACGCGCGAGGAGGTCTACGCCGTCTACTACGACAGCCTGCGTCGCAAGATCGAAGAGCGGGGAACCGAACAGTTTCCCGAGACCGCCGGCAGAAAACTCTACGGCGAGCTCACCATGATCGTGACCGTCAACCACGATGGGCGGGTGCTGGAAACCGAGGTGGTGGAGTCTTCAGGCAGCAAAACACTGGATCGGCGCGCCCAGGCTATCGCGCGGGGTGCAGCGCCATTTGGTCCGTTCAATGCCGCCATGCGCCGCCGGGCAGACCAGATTGTGGTGGTGTCACGATTCAAGTTCACCCGGGATGACACCCTCGAAACCCGGCTGACATCCCGTTAAAAGCCGGTGAGGACGCTTCCATGGATTTCTACTGCGTCATGGGCAACCCGGTGGCACACAGCCGCTCGCCCTGGATTCACAGCCGGTTCGCCGAACTGACCGGCGAACCGGTACGCTACGACCGCATGCTGGTGCCCCTGGAAGGCTTTGCCCAAGCCATCGGGCAACTTCGTGCGCACGGTGGCCGCGGCTGCAACATCACGGTGCCTTTCAAACAGGAAGCTGCGGCCCTGGCGGACCAGGCCAGTGCGGCCGTCCGTCTGGCCGGTGCAGCCAACACGCTGCGATTCGACGCAGATGGCATTCATGCCGACAACACCGACGGGGTCGGTCTGGTTGCGGACATCACCCACAACGCTGGCTTTTCGCTCGCGGGCCGCTCTGTGCTGCTGATCGGTGCGGGCGGAGCCAGTGCCGGCGTGCTCGGCCCGTTGATCGAAGCGGGCGCTGTGCGCATCACGGTCACCAACCGCACCCCGGAGAAGGCCAGCATTCTGGTCAGGCGCCATCAGGATCTGGCCGACCAGCGCGGCGCATCGTTGACGGCATGTGCCTTGCAAGACGCGTCATGGCGCGAGCCATTTGATGTGGTGATCAACGGTACCGCGAGCAGCCTGTCCGGCGGCGCCATTCCGGTTCCCTCACAAGTCCTGCAAACCGGAACCCTCGCCGTCGACATGATGTACGGACCCCCCGCGCAGGGTTTTCTGTCGTGGGCGCAGCACCATGGCGCCATCGCCCGTGACGGACTGGGCATGCTGGTCGAACAGGCTGCCGAGGCTTTTGCCATCTGGCGCGGCGTGCGCCCGCCGTCAGGCCAGGTCCTGAGGGAGTTGCGTGCCCTGCTCGAAGGCGCGGCGCTCCCATGAAGACCCGTTCGCCATTGCGCCAGGCCGGATCGGTGACGCTCTGGCTGGTTCTTGCCTTCCTGTCGCTGCAGTTCTTTTTTGTCGGTCGAATCGCGGTCATGGCGGTCCTCGATCCACAGTCGACGAGCTTTCAACGGTCCGAAGCCTGGCGACTTGCGACCACGGGCAGCTTGCGCTGGCGCCAGCAGTGGGTACCGTATCACCAGATTTCGGACTCGCTCAAGCGCGCCGTCATCGCCTCGGAAGACGGTGATTTCACCAACCACGGCGGGGTGGAATGGGGGGCCATCGAACAGGCCTGGCAAAAAAACAGCCGCGCAGAAGAACAGGCTGCCCGCCGTGCCGCCCAGGCCCGTCCCGGACAGACGGTTCGCTCCGCCAAGCTGGTCGGCGGCTCGACCATCACCCAGCAGTTGGCCAAGAATCTGCTGCTTTCCGGCGAGCGCACCCTGCTCCGCAAAGGACAGGAGCTGGTGCTGACACTGGCACTGGAGGCGTTCCTGCCCAAATCCCGCATCCTGGAGATCTACCTCAACAGTGTTGAATGGGGCGAAGGGGTCTTCGGCGCCGAAGCGGCGGCCAGGCACTATTTCCGCAAGAGCGCCGCCCAACTGAACCACTGGGAGGCAGCCCGTCTGGCGGTCATGCTGCCCAGGCCGCGTTTTTTCGAAAAGACGCCGAACTCCCCCTATCTGAGCAGCCGGGCCGGCACCATCGTGGCCCGCATGGGTGACAGCCAGGTTCCGTAACCTGCACCGTCGTATCATGGCGGCCATGCTGGCCAAACTGATGAGCCTGTTTCTGCTGGGCCTGATCCGGGTGCTGACCGGCGCCCAGGCCCGTTGGGTGGGATGCCCGCCGAAGGCCGAGCAGCGGATCTACTTTGCCAACCACCAGAGTCACGCCGATCTGGTCATGATCTGGGCTGCGTTGCCCCAGGAGCTGCGCAGCATCACCCGCCCGATCGCCGCGCGCGACTATTGGACCCGGACACCGTTCAAGCAATGGATTACCACCGCCGTGTTCAACGCTGTCTACGTGGAACGCGAACGCAAGGGTGATGAGGACCCGCTGCAGCCGCTGATCGATGCACTGGCCGGGGGTGATTCCCTCATCATTTTCCCCGAGGGAACCCGCGGCAATCAGGAAGAGCCGCAGCCGTTCAAGGCGGGCTTGTACAACCTGGCGCAGCGCTTTCCCGACATCGTCCTGGTGCCTGCATGGATTGCCAATGTGCAAAGGGTCATGCCCAAGGGCGAGGTGGTGCCGGTGCCGGTGCTGTGCTCCGTTACCTTTGGTGCGCCGATCCGTCTCGAGTCCGGCGAGGAGCGGCGTGCCTTCCTCGAACGTGCCCGGCTTGCGGTGATGGCGCTGCGGGATGTGTGACGAGGCGACGCGATGATCCGCATGCTGCGCGAGTTGACCGCAACCCAGCAGGTCGGGGCGTTGTTCGTGCTCGTCTTTGGACTGCTGACGCTGGCATCCATCGCCCTTTTCCTGCGGGCGCTGCGGGAACATCCGGAACCGGCGGCGCAGGCGGCGGCACGGTCACGCCAGAGGGAATATGCGGCTTTGATGCGTACCTCCTGGGGCATGGTCACGGTGTTCTGGCTGGCCTGGGCGACGGGCGATACCATGGCGAGCATCCTGTTCGCCCTTGTTGCGTTTCTGGCTCTGCGCGAATTCATGACCCTGTCGCCCACCCGGCGGGGCGACCACCGCAGTCTGGTGCTGGCCTTTTTCGTCGTCTTGCCCCTGCAATTCTGGCTCGCCGGCACACGGCATTTCGATCTTTTCACCGTGTTCATTCCGGTATACGTCTTCCTTGCGATCCCGGTGGTCAGTGCGATGGCGGACGATCCGCAACGTTTTCTCGAACGCAACGCCAAACTGCAGTGGGGCATCATGGTCTGCGTGTACGGGATGAGCCATGTGCCGGCACTGATGCTGCTCGAATTCCCGCGGTGGAAGGATCGGGGCGCTTTCCTGGTCTTTTTCCTGGTGCTGGTCGTGCAGACCAGCATGGTCGTTCAGCACCTGGTCGGGCGGCGTTGGCCGCGCGCCCCGTTGGCGCCCAACATCAGCAGCAGCTTTCATCTGCGCAGTTGGCTCATAGGAATCGTCAGTGGCGGTATCGTGGGCGGACTCATTTCCGGCATTACACCCTTCAAGCCAGGCCAGGCGCTGGGGATGGCCTTGATTGCCTGTATTGCGGGTTCTTTGGGCCATCTGGTGATGAAAGCTTTGCGCAGGGATCGAGGGGTTCCGTTGTGGGGCGCCCAAGGAAGGGGTCTTACCGGTGCGAGCGGCTTGCTGGTACGGGTGGACGCGCTGTGTTTCGCCGCACCGGTGTTTTTCCACTCGGTTCGTTGGTATTTTGGCCTTTAGCCACAGCAAAAGGTCGTCGGATGCTACACTTAATATAGCGAATGCGGATTCTTGGTATTGACCCTGGTCTGCAGACAACCGGTTTCGGCCTGATCGACCGGGAGGGCGCGAACCTCCGTTATGTGGCCAGCGGCGTTGTCCAGACCACTCGCGAGGAATTGGGCAATCTGCCGGCACGCCTGAAGGTGCTGTACGACGGCATTCGCGAGATCGCCGAGCGTTACCAGCCCGATGTGGCATCGGTAGAAATTGTGTTTGTCAATGTCAACCCGCAGGCGACGTTGCTGCTCGGCCAGGCCCGAGGAGCCTGTCTGACGGCGCTGGTATCGTGTGACCTTCCAGTCGCCGAGTACACCGCGTTGCAGATGAAGCAGGCCGTCACCGGCCACGGTCGGGCGGCCAAAGCGCAGATCCAGGAGATGGTCCGCCGGTTGCTCGACTTGCCCGGCGTGCCCCGACAGGACGCGGCCGACGCGCTGGGGTTGGCCATTACCCACGCCCACGCCAGCACAGCCGTTCAGAGACTGGCGTCGGCCGGTGCGCTTGAACGGCGTACCAGCGGCATGTACCGACAACGACGCGTTCGCTGAGCAGGAGCCGGGAATCTGGCTTGGCCGGCAGTCAAGCCAGTCGCTCGAGAATCAACACGCCGAAGAAGCCCAGGGCGGCCAGAACGGTCCATTTGAGAATCACCAGTCCGTACCGGCGATAACGAGCCTGACCGGTGCCCGCGTAAAACGCGAAACTGACCCCAGCCGCCAGAAGCAGCACCATAAGGAGCCAGCGAAACAACAACATGGCCGGGGTGCGAGACCTTACCAGGCCGGAGCCAGACCGAGAAACCCCGCCGGCGCCAGGCGTTCATCGTCGAAGGTGGCGATTTCCCACGCCTCCGGCTGGGCGAGCAACTGCCGCAGGAGGCGGTTGTTGAGCGCATGTCCCGATCGGAATGCACTGTAGGCGGCAAGCAAAGGCTTTCCGATCAGATAGAGATCTCCCATGGCATCGAGGATCTTGTGCTTTACAAACTCGTCGTCATAACGGAGACCTTCCGCATTGAGGACCTTGTAGTCATCCATCACGATCGCGTTGTCCAGTCCGCCGCCCAAAGCGAGCCCATTGGCCCGCATGGTCTCGACGTCGCGGGTGAACCCGAAGGTCCGGGCACGGGCAATGTCCCGTGCATACGATTGTTCGCCAAGGTCGAACACAACTTTCTGACCTGTTGCATCGACCGCCGGGTGCTGGAAATCGATCTCGAACTGGAGCCGGTAGCCGTGGTGCGGATCAAGTCGCGCCCACTTTGCGGCCGAGCCCAAGCCCTCGCTCACCTCGATAGGTCTGAGGACCCGGATGAAACGCCGCGGTGCATTCTGACGAACAATCCCTGCGCTCTGGAGCAGAAAAACGAACGACGCGGCTGAGCCATCCAGGATAGGCACTTCCTCCGCCGTAATGTCAACGTACAGGTTGTCCAGTGAAAGACCAGCACAGGCCGACATCAGGTGTTCGACCGTGTGGACCCGTGTATCGCCACT
Source organism: Burkholderiaceae bacterium (assembly GCA_016790575.1). Classification (GTDB taxonomy): domain Bacteria; phylum Pseudomonadota; class Gammaproteobacteria; order Burkholderiales; family Burkholderiaceae_C; genus JAEUOU01. Next base: position 97,824 of record JAEUOU010000028.1, read on the forward strand.
GGATATGGTCGATGCGAGGCGGGTGTCGGTGACGGCCAGCGCCGTCACCGGAATGTCGACCGGTTCCGGCAGATCAACACGCCGAAAAACAATCCCCGTGTCCACCGGTGCCGGACGCAGTGTCAGTTCCACACGCTGCCCACTGTGGAGCCCGACGCCCACGGCGCGGGTGATCGATTTGATGGTGCGTTGACTCAGCATCGCGGGATTTTAGTTTTTTTGGTCAACGACCACCTCGCCGGAGCGCATTCCAAAGCGCCCGGGGTTCGGGATTGCCGGGGTCAGTCCGCCTGTTTGCGCAGGAAGGCAGGAATGTCGAGGTCATCCATTCCGCTGGACGCCAGGGCATCGACCCGGGCCGCCGCCTGGGTTCGATTGGTACGCCAGACGCTAGGAACAGCCATGGTTCCGTAGTCCGGCCCGGCACCCACGGTCGCGGCGCCCGGTCCGCCAACGGCAGCATTGACCACCGGCACATTCATTGGCATGCCGGTCGTACCATCGCGGAGCCCCGAACGATCCTGGGCCGTTTCCTTGATCACCGTCAGCGGCTGCCGACGCGAGCCGGGCCGGGCCAGTCCTGTTGCGACTACCGTGACCCGGATACTGTCACCCAAGCTGTCGTCGTATGCCGCGCCATAGATGACGTGTGCGTCGGCGGATGCGTAGGCCCGGATGGTGTTCATCGCCTGCTTGGATTCGCTGAGCTTGAGCGATCCGCGGGCAGCGGTAACCAGAACAAGCACACCCCGTGCACCCGACAGATCAACCCCTTCGAGCAGAGGGCAGGCCACCGCCTGCTCGGCCGCGATCCGCGCCCGATCGGGTCCATTGGCGGAGGCCGTGCCCATCATGGCTTTGCCCGGTTCACCCATGACGGTACGAACATCTTCGAAGTCGACGTTGACGTGGCCGTATTCGTTGATGATTTCCGCAATGCCGCCCACCGCATTTTTCAGAACATCGTTGGCGTGCGCAAAGGCCTCGTCCTGCGTAATGTCATCCCCCAGAACTTCCAGCAACTTCTCGTTGAGCACAACGATCAGGGAGTCGACATTCGCTTCAAGCTCCGCCAATCCCTGGTCGGCATTGGTCATCCGACGCCCACCCTCCCAGTCGAACGGTTTGGTGACGACGCCGACCGTGAGAATCCCCATCTCTTTGGCAACACGCGCAATGACCGGCGCGGCGCCGGTACCCGTACCGCCACCCATGCCAGCGGTGATGAAAAGCATGTGGGCCCCGTCAATGGCAGCGCGAATATCCGCTACCGCCACTTCGGCTGCATCGCGCCCCTTCTCCGGTTTGCTGCCTGCCCCCAAGCCGCTGTTTCCCAGTTGGATAGTGCGGTGGGCAGCGCTGCGGGCAAGCGCCTGCGCATCGGTATTGGCACAGATGAACTCGACGCCCTGAACGCTGCGGCCGATCATGTGCTCGACCGCGTTGCCGCCGCCGCCGCCAACCCCGATTACCTTGATCTGGGTTCCTTGGTTGAATTCCTCGATTTCAATCATTTCGATGGGCATCGTTTTCTCCTGTCAATAAAGGGGTGGGGTCTGGATTTCGATAGGTGGTGGTGTGTTGCCGGCGACATCGCCAGGGTGGTCCGGTACCAATCGCCCGGCGACCGGATCCGGCCCTCGCCGGGGCTGCTGTGGTGTCCATGTCAGAAGTTCCCCACGATGAAGTCTTTGAACCGGCCAAAAGCGGTTTTCACGGAACCGTTCTTCTGCGCCACCTTGTAGCCCCGCACACGAGCCAGCCGAGCCTCTTCAAGCAACCCCATTACGGTCGCCGCCCGGGGCTGGGCAACCATGTCGGCCAAGGCGTTGGAGTACTTCGGCAAGCCGCGCCGAACCGGCTTCAAAAAAATGTCTTCGCCGAGCTCGACCATTCCGGGCATCACCGCGCTCCCGCCGGTCAGCACAATCCCCGACGAGAGAACTTCTTCATAGCCGGATTCACGGATCACCTGCAACACCAGAGCAAAAATCTCCTCGACCCTCGGCTCAATGACACCAGCGAGCGCCTGCTTGTTGAGCAGTCGCGGCGCCCGGTCCCCGAGACCGGGGACCTCCACCTGCTCGTTGGGGTCCGCCAACGCCTGTTTCGCATAACCGGCTTCGACCTTGATTTCCTCGGCATCCTTGGTCGGCGTTCGCAAGGCCATGGCAATGTCACTGGTAATGAGGTCGCCGGCTATCGGAATGACAGCTGTATGCCGAATCGCGCCGCCACTGAATATCGCGATGTCGGTTGTACCGGCCCCGATGTCAACACAGACAACGCCCAACTCCCGCTCGTCTTCGGTCAGCACCGAATGGCTGGACGCCAGTGGATTGAGCATGAGTTGGTCCACATCAAGTCCGCAGCGACGAACACATTTGATGATGTTCTCGGCCGCACTCTGGGCGCCCGTCACGATATGGACCTTGGCCTCCAGGCGGATACCACTCATCCCGATCGGTTCCTTGACGTCCTGGCCATCGATCACGAACTCCTGCGGCTCCACCAACAAAAGGCGCTGGTCGGTCGAAATGTTGATGGCTTTGGCAGTTTCAACCACCCGATAGACATCCGCCGCCGTGACCTCTTTATCCTTGACCGCGACCATTCCGCTGGAGTTGATCCCCCGAATATGGCTACCGGTTATGCCGGTATAGACGCGGGTAATCTTGCAGTCGGCCATCAACTCGGCCTCCTTGAGTGCCTGTTGAATGCTTTGCACCGTGGCATCAATGTTCACGACAACACCCCGTTTGAGACCATTGCCCGGCGCGACACCCAAGCCCGCCAACTTGAGTTCGCCTCCCGGCAAGACCTCCCCGACCACCGCCATGACCTTGGCGGTGCCGATGTCCAGGCCAACGACCAAGTCCTTGTAGTCTTTCGCCATATACGTCTTTCTTTCTTATCGCTGTTGTGTCCTGGCCGCTGCGGACGGCATCGGGGCCGCTGCGGTGTCCACCCTGCCAACACCGCGGATACGCAGCGCATAACCATCGGCATATCGAAGGTCAACCGTCTCCACATCGGAAACGGACCGTCCGTAGCGGGATGTCACCGATTCGATGGTCCGTACAAAGCGCTCTATCCGCGCGCGAACCTCGGTGAGCTCGCCACGACCCAACTCCATTGATGCACCTTCAACCATTTGCACTCGCCAGCCACCACGAGCCGTAAGCTCAAGCGACTCGACATCCCAGTCGATCTTCGAGAACACCGGTGCAAGAACCTTGTGCATCTCGAAGACCCGAACTGCCTGACTCTCAGGTCCGATGAACCGAACCAATGCCGCGACATCGACATCGCCTGCATTGGCCTCGAAGACTTCGCCATGGGTATTGACCATGCGGTTTTCGCCCTCTTCGCCCCACAACGCAACCGGGACATGTTCTTCAAGCCGAACTCGAAGGCGGTTGGGAAACTCGCGTTGCACTACTGCCCGTCGAACCCAGGGGACCTGCTCGAATGACGCGCGGGCCGACTGCAAATCCATCGTGACGAAATTTCCCGAAAGTCGCGGCACGGCATTGGCTCTCAGTGAGAGCGCGTTTACCTTTGCCATCCCACTTTCAATGGTGATTCCAGCCACAGCACCCGCCGGGCTTCGCAAGACTTCTCGCACCAATCCCACCACGAATGCGACTGCGACACCGACAAAAAGTATGGCGGCGCAGAGGTTCATCAGGCGGACGTCCAAGGGAATCATGCGGCGCTCGTTCACACCCTTGCCTCCCCGATTCGAGCGGAATCAAGCGCCGCACGCTCCAACAGGTGAACACACAATGCGGAGTAGCTCATACCTGCCGCTCGGGCCGACATTGGCACAAGGGAATGCGAGGTCATGCCGGGACTGGTGTTCATTTCCAGCAAAAACGGCTTGCGGTCGCTGGCTCGAATCATCAAATCAGCACGCCCCCAGCCTCTGCACCCCAGCGACCGATAGGCCTGGACCACCATTTTCTGGATTTCGGTTTCCTCAGCGGCTGGCAACCCACTGGGAACCAGGTAATGGGTATCGTCGGAAAAGTACTTGTGCTGGTAGTCGTAAGCACCATCCGGCGCCACAATGCGAATGACCGGCAGGGCGCGTGATGAAGCACCCTCGCCGACCACCGGACAAGTGACCTCATCCCCGTCTATGAACTCTTCGCAGAGCACAACCGGGTCCATCCGCGAGGCCAAGGCAACCGCATCGGCCATTTCCGAGTAGCGAACAACCTTGGTCACACCAATGGAAGACCCCTCATGGGGCGGCTTCACGATCAAGGGAAACCCCAACTCATCCGGAACCCGCATGACACGCTCGCGCGTCTGCTCTCCCGGTACCAGCGCAACATAGCGTGGGGTTGCGAGTCCTTCAGCGAGCCAGAGTCGCTTGGTCATGACCTTGTCCATCGCGATCGCCGACGCCATAACCCCCGAACCGGTATACGGAATCCCGAGCAACTCGAGAGCCCCCTGGACCGTTCCATCCTCTCCGTGGCGACCGTGAAGTGCGATGAACACCCGGTCAAACCTCTCCCGCTTCAGGTCAGCCAGATCGCGATCCGCCGGATCGAAGGAATAGGCTTCAACCCCTTCCTGTCGAAGCGCATTTAAAACCCCCCCGCCGGACATAAGCGAAACCTCACGTTCCGCGGAGTCCCCGCCCATCAAGACCGCGACCTTACCCAGTTGCGTTGCGTTTCGCATCACCCTGCTTCTCCCGTTTGAGTTACATCCGCAGCGCACCCCAGCATTTCGATAATCCTGGCCGGCACTGACCCGATGGAACCAGCACCCATACAGAGGACCACATCGCCCGCACGCGCAGTGGCGACGACCACCCCGGGCAGATCATCTATTCGGTCAACGAAAACGGGCTCGACTTTGCCGGCGACTCTCAAGGCCCTGGCCAGAGTGCGACCATCGGCGGCGACAATCGGCGACTCCCCAGCCGCATAGACCTCCGACAGCAAAACAAGGTCCGCGGCTCCCAATACCTTCACGAAGTCCTCGAAACAATCACGGGTGCGGGTGTAGCGATGCGGCTGAAACGCCAGCACGATGCGCCGTCCGGGAAACGCCCCACGCGCGGCGGCCAAGGTCGCCGCCATCTCGACGGGGTGATGGCCATAGTCGTCTATCAATGTCCAGTGCCCTCCCTGGACCGGGTGATCGCCGTACCGCTGAAAGCGCCTGCCGACCCCCTTGAATTCGGCCAGCGCTCGCACGACGGCAGTGTCAGGAACGCTGAGCTCCGCCGCAATCGCGATTGCGGCCAATGCATTCAGCACATTGTGCTCGCCCGCCAGATTGAGCACGACGTCAAGGTCGGGAAGGGTCACTCCGTTGCGCCGTTGGGCAGTGAACCGCATGGCTCCGCCATCGGCGCGCACGTTGACCGCACGCACCTGGGCATCGTCGCTGAAACCGTACGTGGTGATCGGACACGAAACGTCGGGCATGATCTGCCGGATGACCGGATCGTCCACGCATAACACCGCAGCGCCATAGAAGGGCATTCGGTGCAGGAAATCGACAAAGGCACGCTTCAGCCGAGAAAAGTCATGACCATAGGTTTCCATATGGTCCTGATCGATATTCGTCACCACCGCCATCACCGGCAGCAGGTTCAGGAACGAAGCATCAGACTCATCGGCCTCAACGACGATGTAGTCACCGCTACCCAATCGGGCGTTCGCTCCGGCGCTGTTCAAGCGCCCCCCAATGACAAAAGTCGGGTCCAGACCTGCTTCTGCCAGGACACTGGCGACAAGACTGGTGGTCGTGGTCTTGCCATGGGTTCCGGCGATGGCAATCCCCTGTTTCAGGCGCATGAGTTCCGCCAGCATCACAGCACGGGGAACAATGGGAATCTGCTTGCGGCGAGCGGCCACGACTTCTGGGTTTTCGGCCTGCACTGCCGTTGAGGTGACCACCGCATCGGCACCTTCGACGTTGCCCTCGGCGTGACCCACATAGGTTCGAATTCCCAGATTCTGCAACCTTTGCAAGGTTGGACTGTCAGACAGGTCCGACCCCGTGACCCGATAGCCCAAATTGTGCAAAACCTCGGCGATTCCGCTCATTCCGGAGCCACCAATACCCACAAAATGAAGTTGTCTGACCGCATGCTTCATTGCACCAACTCCTCACATGCCGCGACCATCTCGTCGCAAGCGTCCAGCTTTCTTTTCGTCCACGCAGCCTGAGCCTTTGCCCGCAAATCGTCACGGCTCAGCGCCTGCAGAGTCGCGGCCAGTCTGTCCGGTGTCAGATCACTTTGCTGCTCCAGCCATGCTGCGCCGCCTTCGCTGAGAAAACGGGCATTCGCTGTTTGGTGGTCATCGACCGCAAACGGAAATGGCACAAACAGGGCCGCCGCGCCAACGGCCGCGATCTCGGTGACCGTGCTGGCGCCGGCCCGGCAGACAATCAGATCAGCCTTCGCGAAGGCCGACGCCATGTCATCAATGAATGGCACCAGTTCGGCATCTACCCCCGCTGCCTCATAACTCGAGCGCAAGTTCTCGATCTGCTTGCTCCCACTTTGGTGAACAACGATCGGTCGCTCCTGGGCAGGGATCAACGCCAGTGCGGCGGGCACCAGATCGTTCAAGGCCTTGGCACCGAGACTGCCACCGACAACCAACAAGCGCAGCGGCCCGGAACGCCCGTCAAAGCGCGCCGAAGGCATGCCCTGCTTGTGAAAGTCTTCCCGCAGAGGATTGCCAACCCACCGCGCTTTGGGCAGTACACCGGGAAAGGCGGAAAAGACTTTGTCGGCGATACCCGAAAGAACCCGATTGCTCAGCCCCGCGATAGCGTTCTGCTCATGAAGCAGCAAAGGCTTTCCGAGTAAAACACCCATCATCGCACCCGGAAAAGTCACGTAACCGCCCATGCCGATCAAAATGTCTGGACGAACCCTTCTGATGATCCGGACGCTTTCAAAGAAGGCCCGCAACAGTCGAAACGGGAGCAGTAGAAAGCTGGTTACTCCCTTGCCCCGCACGCCTGACATCTCGATCGTCTCCAGCGGGAATCCCTTTGCTGGAACAATGCGGGCCTCCATGCTTTCGGCATTGCCCAGCCAGTGGACCCGCCATCCCCGCTGCCGCAGCAATTCCGCGACAGCCAAGCCGGGGAATATGTGGCCACCCGTCCCGCCCGCCATCATGAGTGCGCAGGGTTTTCTCATGCCCGCCCACCACGCATCAATTGCCGGTTCTCCGCATCCACACGCAGAACCACCGAGATCGCAATCAGATTCATGAGCACGGCTGATCCGCCGTAGCTCATGAACGGAAGGGTCAGCCCTTTGGTTGGCAGGGCCCCGAGATTCACGCCCATGTTGATGAACGCCTGAAAGCCAATCCAGATGCCAACGCCCTGCGCAACCAGACCGGAGAACACCCGTTCCAGCGCGACCGCCTGCCGGCCGATGTGCATGATCCGTCGGGTCAACCAAAAGAAGGAAACAAGCACCGCCAGAAGCCCGACCAAGCCGAACTCCTCACCGATTACCGCAAGCAGAAAATCGGTATGCGCTTCTGGCAGCCAATGCAGTTTCTCGACACTTCCTCCCAACCCGACCCCGAAAACTTCACCGCGGCCGATAGCGATCAGAGAATGGGATAGCTGGTAGCCCTTTCCAAGGGAGTGCTTCTCGCTCCACGGATCAAGGTAAGCAAATATTCGCTCCCTCCGCCATTCGGAAAGGGCGATCATGAGAGCGAAGGCAATAACCAGTACCGCGGCGATGAGGAAGAACATCCGCGCATTGACACCACCCAGGAAAAGTATTCCCATCGCGATGACCGCAATCACAAGGAAGGCTCCCATATCGGGTTCGGCAAGCAAGAGCAATCCGACGATGGCGACCGCCGCCGCCATGGGAAGTACTGCACGAAAAAAGCGCTCCTTGACCGCCATGCGGCGCACCATGTATCCGGATGCGTAAAGAAGGACGGCGAACTTGGCCATTTCGGATGGCTGGAAGCCCATGAATCCCAGCGAGATCCAGCGCCGGGCGCCATTCACCACGACGCCGATGCCCGGGATGAGCACCAGGATGAGCAATACGATCGATCCGACGAAGAGCCAAGGGGATACACCCTCCCATGTCCGCAGCGGAATTTGAAAAACCAGCAATGCAGCAACAAACGCGACGGCCAGAGAGATCAGGTGACGTACAAGAAAATGGGTCGATGAGTACCGAGCGAAGCGTGGGCTATCCGGCAAAGCGATCGATGCCGAATACACCATGATGACGCCTGCAACCAGAAGTCCGACAACAACCCAGACCAGTGCCTGGTCGATACCCGGGGCATGGGTCATCTCGTCGCCAAAACGGGGAGGCTGGGCTGCGCCACCGGCACGAGAGAAACGTTTCATACCGGCCGAATCTTGCAAACGCAGACCCAACGCAGAGAAATTGGAAGCCCATTGAGTCATGGCACTGACCCCTGCGCTTGCCCTTCATCCAAGGCAATCGCCCTGACTTCATTGAGAAAAACGTTCGCTCGGTGCTCGTAGTTTCGGAACATGTCCAGGCTCGCGCAGGCCGGAGACAAAAGAACAGCATCACCCGGTTGCGCCGCTCGCCGAGCAGCCCGAACCGCCTCTTCCAGGGATGGATGCTGATTGAGCGAAACACCAGTCGGTTGAAGCGTGCGTTCGATGACGGCTGCGTCACGCCCGATCAGATGAACACTGCGCGCAAACCGGGACACTGGACCCACCAGTGGCGAGAAGTCTTGACCTTTACCATCTCCACCGAGGATGACAACAAGCTTGCGATCACCACCCAGCCCGATGAGGGCTGCGACGGTCGCGCCGACATTGGTCCCTTTGCTGTCATCAAAGAACTCGACTCCGTCAATCAGGCCAATCGGCTCCACACGGTGGGGCTCACCACGGTATTCGCGAAGTCCATGCAACAACATCGCGAGGGGGCAGCCCGCCGAAGTCGCGAGTGCCAGTGCCGCCAGAGCATTGCCTGCATTGTGTCGCCCGCGAATTCGCAAGGCATCGACGGGCATCAGTCGCTGTATGTGCACGGGCGCCTCGCCCCCCCCCCCTCGCCGCCTCACCGGCTCTTCCCCCGCTACGGCACGGCAAAGCCAGGTCATGCCGTTTAAGCTTTCGAGCCCCCAATCTCCCACCGCCGACGGAGTATCGAGACCAAAACTGCTCCAACTCCTTACCGGCCGCCCTTTCGAAGCGGTTGGTTTCATGGCCCAAACCCGGGAATCATCCCGGTTGAGAATCATCAGCCCATTGGCACCGAATATCTTGGCCTTCGCGGCTGCATAGTCCTCCATATCGCTGTGCCAATCCAGATGGTCTTCCGATACGTTGAGCAACACTGCCGCCGAGGGTTCGAAGCTTCGCGCATAAGCAAGTTGAAAACTCGACAACTCCAGCACCCAGACTTCGGGAAGGTCGCCGCTATCGAGTTTCCGGGCTAGGGTATCGAGCAATGTTGGCCCGATGTTCCCCGCCACGGCCACCGACAGACCCGCCCGTTCGATCAACTGCCCTGTCAACGACGTGACGGTCGTTTTCCCGTTGGTTCCGGTAACCGCCAGGACAGCCGGGCGATACGCACGCTCTGCGTACAGTTGCGCGAGGGCATCACCGAACAAATCCAGTTCACCGCTGAGAACAATTCCCTCGCTTCGTGCCGCGGCAGCCAGTGGGGCAAGAGCCGCCGGCGAGAGACCAGGGCTGCGCAATATCAGATCAAAAGGCCCATGACGCAGGAGCCCCTCATCAAGTGCTCCGCCCACCCTTTCAACTGTCGGCAACTCGGACTCGAGTGTCGCGAACCCAGGTGCATCCACACGCGAATCGGCCACCACAACCGAGGCGCCCTGTCGACAACACCAGCGGGCCATGGCGAGGCCGGAGGCCCCCGACCCCAGTACGAGAACATGACGGTCTTTCAGAGTCATCGTGCTCATCGAAGTTTCAAGGTCGACAGACCGGCCAGGCACAACAACATGGTCACGATCCAGAACCGAACCACGACTTGAGTCTCTTTCCAACCACTCTTTTCGAAGTGGTGGTGTAGCGGCGCCATCTTCAGCAGGCGTCTGCCTTGACCATGCTTCCGTTTGGTGTACTTGAACCAGGTAACCTGAAGCATCACCGAGACGGCCTCCGCGACAAAAATGCCTCCCATGATGGCCAGGACGATCTCCTGGCGAACGATCACCGCAACCGTTCCGAGCGCAGCGCCCAAAGAAAGCGCACCGACATCGCCCATGAAGACCTGTGCCGGATGGGTGTTGAACCACAGGAAGGCCAATCCGGCACCGGCCATGGCAGTGCAGAAGATCAAGAGTTCGCCAGAACCCGGAATGTGGGGAAGAAAGAGGTATCGGGAAAAAACAGCGTTGCCCGTGACATAGGCGAAAACACCCAAGGCGGAACCCACCATGACGACCGGCATGATGGCCAGGCCATCCAGCCCGTCGGTCAGGTTCACCGCGTTGCTTGATCCGACGATCACCAGGTAGGTGAGGATCACGAAGCCGAACACACCAAGTGGATAGCTGATTTCCTTGAAAAATGGCACCAGCAGTCCCGCCTTCGGGGGCAAATCAACTGAAAAGCCTGACCTGACCCAGTTCAGGAACAACTCCACAACTCGGGAGTTTGAGCTTTCCGAGATGCTGAAAACCAGGTAAAGAGCCGCCAGCAAGCCGATCGCGGATTGCCAAAAGTATTTCTCGCCGGAGCGCATCCCTTCTGGGTCCTTGTTGACGACCTTTCGCCAGTCATCGACCCAGCCGATCGCGCCGAACCCCAAGGTTACAAGCAAGACGATCCAAACGAACCGATTGGACAGATCGGCCCACAGCAGGGTCGACGCTGTGATCGACAACAGGATGAGAACGCCCCCCATTGTTGGGGTTCCTGACTTGCTCAGATGGGTTTCCATCGCATACCCGCGAATGGGTTGACCGATCTTCAGTTCCCGCAAACGACGAATGACCATGGGTCCGGCAAAGAGCCCGATCAGCAAGGCCGTTACCGCGCCCATGACCGCCCGAAAAGTCAGATACTGAAATACCCTGAAAAAGCCGAACTCAGGAGAAATGCTCTGCAACCATTGGGCAAGGTTAAGCAACACAGGCAACCCCTTTCTCGCACTGCCCCTGAACCCAAGTTCGGGCCAGTTCGACAGCCCTCTCCATCTTCATGAAGCGCGACCCCTTGACCAGCACACTGCGAGCCGATGGAAGCGCCTCCGTCAGGGCGTGTTGGAATTCGTCCCATGAACGGAAATGAGTCGCCTGAGGACATTCCTTGGCGACTTCGGCGGACAGACTGCCCAAAGTCAGCACCCGGTCGACTCCACACTGAGCGGCGTAGCGGCCAATTTCCGCATGCATCGCGGCCCCTTCGACACCCACCTCGCCCATATCGCCCAGCACCAGGAGACGTGGACCGGGGAAACTGCACAACAAATCAACCGCAGCAAGCACCGAATCGGGGTTCGCGTTGTAGGTGTCATCCACCAGGGTCCACTCGACGCCGGCGACAAGCCAGGCCGCCGCCATGGAGCGGCCCTTGACAGGAACAAACCGGTTGAGGCCGATTTCAATTTCCGCCAGAGGCACTCCGGCCGATACGGCACAGGCTACAGCGGCCAGCGCGTTGCGAACGTTGTGCAGACCAGCAATAGCCAATCGGAGATTCACCACCCCTTCGGGCGCATCCACCGACAATTTCCATGTACCGCGCTCCCAGATCGGCGGCTCCGACAGACAGACGTCGGCATTGGGCGCATGCCCTCGATCCAACGCAAACGTGCACATACGACGCCCGGCGACCATTTCACGCCAAAGCCGGGTGAAGCCGTCATCTGCGGGGAAAACAGCTACACCGTTCGCGCCCAATGCATCAAAAACACTGCCGTTCTCTCGCGCCACAGCTTCGACGGAATGCATGTATTCCTGATGTTCGCGCTGGGCATTGTTGACGAGGGCGACCGTAGGCGAGGCCATGTTTGCAAGGCAGGCAATCTCACCTGGATGGTTCATTCCCAACTCTACGACGGCCACCTCATGACTTTGCCGCAGGTTCATCAACGTCAGCGGGACTCCAATATCGTTGTTCAGGTTTCCCTGCGTCACCAATGCCTGGTCCGCTTTCCATGCCCGCAAGATGGCACCGATCATCTGGGTAACCGTCGTTTTGCCGTTGCTGCCAGTCACCGCAATCAGCGGAATCGCAAACTGGTCCCGCCACCGAGTCGCCATCTGTCCCAATGAAATACGTGCGTCATCTACCAACAAACCGGACAGCCCCGATTCGATCAATCGAACACGTTCCAGACGACTGCACAGGGCGGCACTGGCTCCGGCGGCCTTTGCCTGTACGAGGAACTCGGATCCATCAAATCGATCCCCTTTCAATGCGACGAAAAGGTCGCCAGGTCGCAGGTTTCGGGAGTCAGTTGATACCCTGGACCAGCGGACCGATCCTTCGCCGACAAGTTCGCTTCCTGGGAGCCAGTCCCGCACCGTCATCAGATCGCAGTTGTCATTCATTCTGAAACCTGTCCTGGATTGAAGCGCGAGAGCGGGACTTCAGAGCTATACGCGCATGCGCTCTGTCGGAGAACGGAACGCGCAAACCGCACGACTCCTGGTAAGTCTCGTGGCCTTTTCCCGCAAGAAGAATCACATCCTGCTTGTCTGCCGCGTTGATGGTTTGCGCAATCGCCCGGGCTCGGTCAAGTTCCACGACCACCGATTCAGGACCAGAGAATCCTGCTCGAATGGCGTTCACAATCGCCATGGGATCTTCGGACCTCGGGTTGTCACTGGTAATAACGACGCGATCAGCCCCAGCCTCGGCGACCGCGCCCATGATCGGCCGCTTGATCGGGTCGCGGTCACCACCACAACCGAATACGCACCACAGGCGTCCGCCGCGAAGCGTCGCAATGGACCTTGCGGTGGCGAGGGACTTGTCCAAAGCGTCCGGCGTGTGCGCGTAATCGACCAGCACGGTCGGAGAAAGCGCTGCGTCGACCACTTCCAACCGGCCCGGTACGGGTGGAAGGCTGGAACACGCCTCGGCCGCCTCAAAAAGTGAGTGGCCCTGAGACCTCATCGCAGCAATCACCGCCATCAGATTGCTGACGTTGAAAGTCCCAAACGCTTTGGAGATCACTCGTGCGCGTTCGACACCCTCCTGAACCGAGAAAGTGACGCCGGAAGGCAGGAAGCGAATATCGACCGCCACAAGACGGGCGTCACAAGCGTCAACGCCATAGGTCCACAGATCAAGCCCGCGGTCGGTAGCGAGACGACACAACTCGCGCCCTTTGGGATCATCCAGATTGATAACCGCGGCGCCAAGATCAGGCCACTCGAAAAGCGCCCGCTTCGCGGACCAGTAGGCTTCCATCGTGCCGTGGTAGTCGAGGTGGTCCTGAGTGAAATTGGTAAACACACCAACCTGAATCGCGCTTCCCGCCAGCCGCTCTTCGGCTATCCCGATCGAGGAAGCTTCGATGGCACATCGCGTACATCCCCGGTCAACGAAATCGCGAAAGCTTTCCTGAAGGACGACAGGGTCAGGAGTGGTCAGGCCGGTTGATGACAACTGGCCTGCACGCCCAATACCCAAGGTGCCAACGACGCCGCAGGCACCCGCCACACCCGCGACCCGGTCGAATGCGTGCGCCAACCACCAGGTTGTCGACGTTTTTCCATTGGTTCCGGTCACTGCGATCACTTTCAAGGACCGCGACGGATGTTCATGGAAAGCCGCAGCAATCCGGCCCGACGCCGCCTTCAACGAAGGAATGGCGGCAATCCGCGCATCCTCCAGGTCGAACGCTTCTACTCCGTCTTGCTCAATCAGACAGGCTGCAGCCCCATCGGCCAAAGCCCGCAAGACAAAGGCCCGCGAATCGGTAGTTCCTCCTGGCCATGCGAGAAATCCATCGCCTGGTCGAATCCTTCGGCTGTCGGTGAGCAGACGTTCAACCCCAAGGCTGCGCAGCCATTGGGCAGCATCGTCGGCAGAAAGATGCTTGAGCATCAGAACGACTCCTCGACGGAACGCGCAACGATCTGCGGCTTGACAGCCATGTCAGGCTGAACGCCGAGCAGACGGAGGGTATGCTGGACAGTTTCACTGAAAACCGGCGCAGCCACATCGCCACCGTAGAACTTCCCGTTGCTAGGCTCATCGATCATCACGGCGACGACAATCCGAGGGTTCTCAATCGGGGCCATGCCGACAAAGAAGCCGCGGTATTTCTTCGCGGCGTAGCCCTTTCCTTCCTGTTTTCGCGCCGTACCGGTTTTTCCGCCAACCGAATAGCCAATGGTTTGTGCTTTCTGTGCCGTGCCTCCAGGCCCGGCCGCCATGTGCAGCATCTTGCGTGTAGCTGCGGCCTCCTGGGCGCTGATCACGCGCAAACCCGCAACAGGATCGGCCTGCCGGAGCAGCGAAACCGGCATCAGTTCGCCATCCCGCGCGAAAACACTGTACGCCCTGGCAAGCTGGAACAGACTGGCCGATAGTCCGTAGCCGTAACTCATCGTTGCCTGCTCGATGGGACGCCAGGTCTTGTAGGGACGCAGTCGGCCGCCGACAGCCCCCGGGAACGGTACCTGAGGCTTTTGGCCGAAACCGACCTGACTGTAAAACTCCCACATGTCGCGTGGCGCCATCTGCATCGCGATCTTGACCGTGCCAACATTGCTCGACTTCTGAATGATCTCGTTGACCGTTAGAACTCCCTGGGGATGGGCATCGGTAATTGTTGCTCCGCCAAGGGTCAAACGACCTGGTGCTGTCTGAATCAGGGTCTCGGGTCGAACCAGCCCTTTCTGCAGGGCCAGCGCAACAACGAAAGGCTTCATCGTCGACCCAGGCTCGAAGGTGTCGGTAAGGGCCCGATTGCGCAACTGTTCACCAGTCAGGTTCTGTCGACGCCCGGGCTGATAGCTGGGGAAATTGGCCAAAGCCAGAACTTCACCGGAGGCAACGTCCAGCACCACCACACTCCCCGCCTTGGCCCCGTGGGTCTGAACAGCATCGCGCAACTTTTGCCACGCAAAAAACTGGGTCTTGCTGTCAATGCTGAGCACAATGTCCCGTCCGTCCAGGGGCGGTACGTCATCACCCACCGACTCGACCACCCGCCCCAAACGATCCTTGATCACGCGCCGGCTACCCGCACGTCCGGAAAGCTCCCGATCGAACGCCTTTTCAATCCCGTCGATCCCTTTTCCCTCGACATCGGTAAACCCCACAACATGGGCCGCAAATTCGCCCTCAGGATACTGGCGCCGGTACTCGCTTCGCTGGTGGATACCTTTGATTCCCAGCGCATCAATCTGCTTTGCGGTGGACTCGTCGACCTGACGCTTGATCCAGACAAACGACTTGTCTTCATCTTGCAGTTTTCGAACCAGATCCTCTTCGGACATTTCAAGCAACGAGGCCAGCTTGCGCAGGCTGGGCTTGTCGGCATCCACGTCCTCCGGGATGGCCCAGATGCTGCGGGCAGGAACATTCGAGGCAAGGATCAAACCGTTACGGTCCAGAATCCGTCCGCGGCTCGCCGGCATTTCCAAGGTACGAGCGAAACGCACTTGCCCCTGCTTCTGGAAGAAGTCGTTTCCGATCACCTGGATGTAAGCGGCGCGCCCGGCCAGAACGCCAAATCCCAAGGCAAGACAGGCCACAACGAATTTGCTCCTCCAGACAGGCGTCGGACTGGCCAGCAGGGGGCTGGAGGTGTAGCTGACCCCGCGATTCACTGCTTCCCCCCGGCAGGGGCCGCCACATATTGGGTCACGGCCGGCGAGGCGTGGCGCATTGCCAGTTGCTGGCGGGCCAGCCCCTCAACCCGCTGGGGCGTGGCCTGTGCCCTACGCTCCACTTGCAGTTGTTCTTGCTTGGTCTGCAAACGAGCACCCTCAGCTCTTGCGCGCTCCAGTTCCGATATCAGGCGCCGGGACTGGTACTGAACCTGAACAAGGTAAAGGGCGCTGGCAATGACCGCCAAAAGCAAGACGACGTTCACCCGGGTCATGTGACTGCCCCCGTGGCTGCCGTACGCGAGGCCACCCGCATGATCGCACTGCGGGCGCGAGGGTTCGCAGCGCGCTCATTGTCGCCAGGGCGAACCCGACCCAAAGCCTCCAAAAGCAGGGGCAAAGGAGGCGCAAATGGCGCCCGCCGGTCAAAAGTGCTGGTCGAATGACGGGCAATGAACTGCTTCACCATTCGGTCTTCAAGCGAGTGAAAACTGATGACGACCAGACGTCCACCCGATCGCAGCACCGTCAGACATGCTTCTAACGCCTGTTGCAATTCCTCAAGCTCGGCGTTGATGAAAATCCGAAGAGCCTGAAATGTGCGCGTTGCAGGGTTCTGGCCCGGCTCGCGGGTTTTGACCGCGCCAGCCACGAGTTGGGCCAATTCGGCGGTGGTTGAAACAGGGCCCCGCTCCTGTCGGCGAGCAACAATCGCCTTTGCAATCGGAAAAGCAAACCGTTCTTCGCCATAGTCACGTATCACCTCCGCGATCTCTCGGATGTCGGCTTCTGCAAGCCATTCGGACACACTGATGCCCCGCGTCGGGTCCATCCGCATATCCAAAGGGCCGTCGAAGCGAAAAGAAAAACCCCGTTCGGGGCTGTCAATCTGGGGAGAACTGACACCCAGGTCCATCAGAACCCCCGCCGCCGCTCCTGGCGGAAGTTCAGCAATCTGTTTGAATCCGTCGTGCCGAATCGAGAACCGCGGATCGACGATCTCGGCAGCTGCCATCACCGCCTGGGGGTCCTTGTCGAATGCCAGCACTCGTCCCCCCGGGGCCAGCGTCTCCAGTATTCGCCGGGAATGCCCCCCACGCCCGAACGTCGCATCGACATACAGGCCTTCACGGTCCCAGACCAGGGCCTCAACGGCCTCGTCCAGCAACACGGTGGTATGGGCGGAATCGCTATGCACGTCTGCCTCTCAGAACGCCAGGTCCCGGAAGGCAGCAGGCATCTCCCGCTTCATGGCTTCCGCCTCCTGGGCGTCATAGCTTGCCTTGTCCCAGAGTTCGAAGTGATCACCCATCCCCAACAACATCACATCGCGGGAAATGCCTGCTGCCGCTCGCAACTCCGGGGAAACCAAGACCCGCCCCGTTGCATCCATTTCCACATCACTGGCGTGGCCCAGGAAGACCCTTTTCCACCACTGCGCATCCATCGGCACTGCAGCGATGCGCTCCCGAAACTGGACCCATCCGGGACGAGGGAAAACCATCAGGCAGCCATGGGGGTGTTTGGTGATGGTCAACTGCCCCCCAGCGCAAGCCATCAACAGGTCGCGGTGACGCGTCGGGACCGACAAACGCCCCTTTCCGTCCAAACTCAACGACGACCCGCCTTGAAACACCGCAGAGAACCCTCTTGTTTCGATGAAATGACCCACCAAGGGCACAATTCACCACATTCCACCACTTTTTTGCACTGTAGCAGGAAATGCTCCGCCTGCAAGCACGCCTGCAACACTTTTTTTCAATGAAATCAAGTACTTAGCCCATTCAGGCGGGTCGCGAAGCGAGAAAACTCGTTCTAAAGCAAGTACTTAGAGGGCACTATGAAAGTAACGAATGAAACAGCGCGGGCAACGGGCCCTCGCCCGGTGCCCGCGAGCTTTCCGATCAAAGTACGTATCGGGATTGGTCTTCATCCAGGGAAAGCGCCCCCAGTCGATGATCGACATAGTCGGCATCCACGCGAATCACTTCTCCCTGACGGGCGCAAGCATCGAAGCTGACCTCTTCGAGCAGTCGCTCCATGACTGTCGCCAGTCGGCGGGCACCAATGTTTTCCGTGCGATTGTTGACCTCGAAGGCAACCCGCGCAAGCCGGTTGACGCCTTCAGGCATGAACTCCAGCGCCACCCCTTCCGTCGCGAGCAAAGCCTGATACTGGCGGACCAGAGACGCCTGGGTATTGACAAGAATCGCCTCGAAGTCCTGGACGGTCAAAGACTGCAGTTCAACGCGGATCGGGAAACGCCCCTGAAGTTCAGGTATCAGATCGCTCGGGCGACTGAGGTGAAATGCGCCGGACGCGATGAAAAGAATGTGGTCCGTACGAATCATGCCGTAACGGGTAGACACGGTGGTTCCCTCGACCAAGGGGAGCAGGTCACGCTGAACACCCTGACGGGAAACATCGGCACCGGCGGTATCCTGTCGCGCGGCAACCTTGTCGATCTCATCGATGAAAACAATGCCATTTTGCTCGGCGCTGTGCAGCGCCTCGGTCCGGATATCGTCCTCATTGACCAGTTTGCCAGCCTCCTCGTCCACAAGCAGCTTGAACGCCTCCGAGACCCGCATTCGGCGGCTCTTGCGCCTCTGGTTGCCCGCCTGGCTGAACAAGGTCCGCAACTGCTCGGCCATTTCCTCCATGGCGGGTGGCGCCATGATGTCAACGGAAGTTCGTGCCTCCGCGACCTCGATTTCGATCTCCCGGTCGTCCAACAGGCCCTCCCGGAGCTTCTTGCGGAAAACCTGGCGGGCACCGCTTTCAGCGGTTGGGGTCGCATCGGCCGATGGCCCATGGCGCGGCGGTGGAAGCAGGACGTCCAACAGGCGTTCTTCGGCGGCATCTTCGGCGCGCGTGCGCATCTTGCGCATTTCACGTGCCCGGGTCTGTGTGACAGCAATTTCGACCAGGTCCCGGATGATGGTATCGACGTCTTTTCCCACATAGCCCACTTCCGTGAACTTGGTTGCTTCGACCTTTACAAACGGCGCATCAGCCAGCCGCGCGAGGCGGCGGGCGATTTCGGTCTTGCCGACACCCGTCGGACCAATCATCAGGATGTTCTTCGGCGTGATTTCCGGACGCAGTCCGGGCTCGACCATTTGACGGCGCCACCGATTGCGCAAAGCGATCGCAACCGCGCGCTTGGCCGCGTCCTGTCCGACGATGTGACGGTCCAGCTCGGAGACGATTTCGCGGGGAGTCATGGCTGACATGCGGGTTTCCGTTCAGTCCAGGGTTTCAATGGTGTGGTGTTGATTCGTGTAGATGCAGATGTCACCGGCGATCGTCAACGCGGTGGCAACCATGTCGCGCGCGCTCAGCTCCGAATGAACGACAAGCGCCCGCGCCGCCGCCTGGGCAAAGGCACCACCCGACCCGATCGCGACGATGCCGTGTTCCGGCTCCAGAACATCACCGTTGCCGGTGATGACCAGGCTGGTTTCCCGATCCGCCACGGCCAGCATCGCCTCCAGGCGCCGCAGGACGCGATCCGTTCGCCAATCTCTTGTCAGCTCAACCGCGGCACGGGTCAGATGGCCCTGGTGTTTCTCCAGTTTGGCTTCGAATCGCTCGAACAGGGTGAACGCATCAGCGGTTGCGCCGGCGAAACCGGCCAGAACCTTGCCGTGATAGATCCGGCGAACCTTGCGCGCCGACCCTTTGATGATCACGGAGCCCAAAGTCACCTGGCCATCGCCGCCCATTGCAACCTGCCAGCCTTGTGCGGTCTGGCGTCGAATGCTGACAATCGTCGTTCCGTGGTAGGAGTCCATAGGAATTTAGGGAGTAGGAGAGACACGCGGGCACAAGATGTGGCCTGCGGCGGGTGTCAGCCCGGTCAATCACGCCGAAGGGAAATGGCCGCGTGTTCGCTGATGCCGATCACATTGAAAAACAAAGCCACCAGCCGGTGCACATCGACAAAACGGACATGCCGCCCTTGGGCGTGATGAGCAGTCACCCAGTTGAGCATATCTCCCGCCGCCAGAAAGTCGACACGAATCAGGCCGGCGCAACTGATCTGAACACCCCCTGCTCCAGCAACCCCATTGTCCAGACGGGCCAGCTTCGAGCCGATATCACCCTGAATGTCCCCACTCAGTTCCAACGTGGGCAAGGCCGACATCATCGAATCCATTGACGTAGCGCGGAAGTCCGTTCCCTGGGCATCAAAACTGGAGACTCCGGCGTCAAGCAGTGCGAAGCTGCCTTTGCCCTGCTGCGGTTGCGCCGGCGCAGAGACTTCGGCCTGATTGACCCGTGCCAGGGGCTCATCCCAGGACGGCGGTGAAACTTCGTATGTCACGCAGTAGTTGAGCGCCGTCAGCTCGAAATCATCCATCCGCCGCATCAGGCGCAAGAACGCCATTCGCAGGTGCCACCAATCGACCGGCACGGAGGGGTCGGAGGGCGGGGTACAAGCCTCCAGCACACGGTCCAGCACTTCGACGCCGAGTAGCTGCAGGTCACCCCGGGCGCTTGCCCAAGACTGGAACAGTTTTTCCAGGGTACGCGCAGCGTCCGGATCAATCGTCGACAACCGCGACCAATCGAGCCGCCATGGGCGCTCCGCCTTGGCCAGTGAATCCTGCAGAAGCTGGAGGCCCTTGGCGTTGAGCAACGGGGCACAAGACCAGTGGGCATTTTTCTGAACAGCCACTGGCGCTGCGGCGGGGGACGCTTCCGGCGATCCGTAGCGTTGTGGCATCGAGAACCATTGCGGAGCCGAGCGCTGGAAGCGGCCGACGAACTCCATGGACGCCTGGTCATACTGGTTTTGCATGCCCGCTGCGCGGTACAGGTCAAACAGGGTCAGCCAGGTCTCTTCATGCATTTCCCGGGCGGCACCTGCGCGCAGCAACTCCATCAGCCCCGCTTCCGCCGCCAATGGGTCGCCGTTGGCGAATCGAATGGCCGCCTCTTCCAGTTCCGGGTCGTGGACAAATTCCCCCACCTCGATCAGGCCTGCTGCCGTTGTGTGGAAACCACTTTGCTCGGACGACGACCTCGGCAATTCCTTGTTCGCCGGAGGCTGGGCCGCCACAGCGGGCCTTTGCGGCGCCAGCGGCGAGCGCACCGTGTCGTCCAGCGGGGTGAGGTTCGAGATCAGCGGCGGCGACGCCATCGCCGCATCCCGGTGACCGATCAATGACGGGGGCCGACTTGCTGATGAGGAACCGGTCGGCTGAGGCCCGGCGCTCTCCGGTGAAAGCGTACTGGTCACGCTCTGGATCGTGGAATCCCGGTTCTTGGTTTTCCACCAGTGCATGGACATCTGCGCTTCGATCTCGTCGATCTTCTTCAGCGTCTGGGCCCGTTCGTCGGGGCGCGAGGGCAAGCTGCTCTGGAAGAACGACGGCCGCGCGGCCGCCGGCTGATTGGTCGCCAGTTCACGCCGGCGCAGCTTGCGCAGCATCTCGAATTCACGCTTGCGCACGAAATCGTTGCGCTTCTTGCGCTCAATGAGCTCCTTGAGCATCTGTTTGCTGTGCTGACTGTCCCGATCAGTCTCCGGCTGATCAAGATCAGCCCAGCTGGTCGCCGGGTTCCGAACGAACCGGGCAACCTTGGAAAGCAGACCTCCGCTGTCGTCTTTGGCCATTCGATTAGTGTCGCATGAACCGGAGCGTCAGTAAAAGCGGATCAGTCGCCGAACATTTTTTGTTTCAACTCGCGCCGCTGCTGTGCTTCGAGCGACAGCGTTGCCGTCGGACGCGCAAGCAGACGACCGACGCCAATGGGCTCTCCGGTTTCGTCACAGTAGCCATAATCCCCGGAGTCGATACGGGAAATGGATTGCTCGATCTTCTTGAGCAGCTTGCGTTCACGGTCGCGGGTGCGCAGCTCCAGTGCGTGCTCTTCCTCGATGGTCGCCCGGTCCGCGGGATCGGGAACCACCACCGTGTCTTCACGCAGATGCTCGGTGGTTTCACCCGCGTTGTTCAGGATGTCCTGCTTCAGTTGAGACAGTTTGAGCCGGAAAAACGCCAGTTGCAGATCGCTCATGTACTCGGCGTCGGGCATGGCGAGCACTTCGGCGTCACTCAGCTGGTCAGCCGTCTTGGACTTCCAGTTGTTGAGCAGGGCGGGGTCCTTGCGGGGAGCGGTGAAGATAGGCGTCGGATGGGCGATGGAGGGCATGGCAGGGGAATAACTCGCTTTGGCCGCGGTCGATGCGACCGCCGGTGCCGGTGCCGGCGTTGCCGCAGGCGCTGATTTACGGGATGAGGCGCGTACCGCCGGAGCGGCAACGGGTGCCGGCGCCGGCAGCGGCGCAGTCAATGCCTTGGCGGGCGCCGCTGCGGGCTTTTTCTTCGCAACAGCCGCTGGCGCAGCCGCCACAGGCACTACGGGCACCGGGGCGACCTTGACGGAAGCCTTGGTCGCCTTGGCCGGCGCAGCAAGGGGGGGCGTAGGCGCCTGGGCGGGCGCGCGCACCGGCGCAACACCGCGGGTCACCGGCGGTGCCGTTTTTTTCGTTGGGACCGTTGGGGTTTTCACGGACTGTCTCCTCAACACACGGTCATTCGCAGAACCCTCCCCGGCGTCGGCGACCGCGGGCGTTGTGCGCGTCGTGGCCCCTTTTCCGGGTCGGGATGAGCCCTTCTTGCCGCGAGGCGAGGGCTTGGCGTCCGAATTGGCCGGCTCGGCCGATTCGGCGCGCGATTGTATCGGCTTGCCCAGCGCCATGCCCATGAGTTGCAGAATCGAGACAAACATCGGTTTTCGTTGGCTTCGGTTGCGGCGAAATGCTCAGGCCAGACTCTGGTCCAGCCCCTGCACCAGAATGTCGCGGGGCAGATCAATTCCTATGAAGACCATTTTGCTCACCCGGGCCTCACCAGAACCCCACTGGGGACCCAGGTCGCTGCCCATCAATTGGTGTACGCCCTGGAAAATGACTTTGCGATCGGTCCCTTTCATCGACAGGACCCCCTTGTAGCGCAACATCCGCGGCCCGTAGACATTGACGATGGCACCGAGAAAATCTTCCAGCTTGGCCGGGTCGAACGGCCGCTCGGAGCGGTAGACGAAGCTCTTGACGTCGTCCTCATGGTGGTGGTGGTGACCATGTGCATGCTGGTGCGAAGGATGGTCGCACGCTTCATCATGGACGTGATCGTGACCGTGGTCATGCGCGCCATGCTCGTCGTCAAGAAAGTCCGGGGCGATGTCGAGCTTGGCATTGAGGTTGAACCCCCGCAGGTCCAACACCTCCGACAAGGCCACCGAACCAAAATGAACCACTTTCTGCGGCGCGCGCGGGTTCATGTGCCGCAGCCGATGCTGCAAAGCGTCCAGGGCCTCGGCGGGCACCAGGTCAGCTTTGCTGATGAACAGCTGGTCCGCGAACCCGACCTGCCGGCGGGCCTCCTGGCGATCGTTGAGCTGGCCGGCGGCGTGTTTGGCGTCAACCAGAGTCAGGATGGAGTCGAGCAGGTAGCTCTCGGCGACCTCATCGTCCATGAAAAATGTCTGTGCCACCGGCCCCGGGTCTGCCAGGCCCGTGGTCTCGATGATGACCCGGTCGAACACCAGTTCACCCTTGCGCCGCTGCGCGGCCAGCCGCTGCAAGGTGTTGCGCAGATCATCGCGGATGGTGCAGCAGATACAGCCGTTGCTCATCTGGATGATTTGCTCCTGCGTATCGGCCACCAGGATTTCGTTGTCGATGTTTTCTTCGCCGAATTCGTTTTCAATGACGGCGATCTTCTGTCCATGGGCTTCGGACAGGATCCGCTTGAGCAACGTGGTTTTGCCGGATCCGAGAAATCCGGTCAGGATGGTGGCGGGAATCAGGCTCATGGTGTTCGTGGTACGGGCAATCGGGGGGCGGCGGCAGACGCCGGGCGCTCAGATGCGGGAGTGTAGCGGCCAAACCAAGGCCCCATGGGCGAAAAAGGCGGGATAACGAACCGCTTTCGAGACCCCGATCAGTTCGATATTTATAGCAACATATCACCTTTTTGCGCTGGGTATTGCCACTTTTCAATGAAGATCAGGCCCCGGCAGGCTTTTTCAGCACGATCAGGCCCTTGAGGTATTCGCCCTCGGGAAAATGCAGCGTCCAGGGATGATCGGGCGCACCCTGCAGGCGGGCCAGGATGCCGGCCTGCACCCCGGCGTCAATCCCGGCAGCCGCCACGATCTTGTGGAACAGATCGGCACTGATTCCCCCGGAGCAGGAGTAGGTGAACAAGCTTCCCCCCGGTTCAAGCAGTTGCAGGGCCAGGCGGTTGATGTCTTTGTAGGCCCGCGCCGCACGCTCCGCATGGGCCGCGGTCGGCGCAAATTTGGGCGGGTCCAGCACGATGGCGTCAAAGCGCCGGCCCTCGTCCAGAAAGCTCCGCAGGCTGGCATTGACGTCGGCGTCCAGAAACTTTGCCCGCCCGGCGTCGAAGCCGTTGAGCGTCACATTGGCCCGGGCGCGCTCCAGCGCCGGCCCGGAAGAGTCGATGGACGTCACGGCCGCCGCGCCGCCCGCCAGTGCCGCCACGGTGAAGCCGCCCGTATAACAGTAACAGTTGAGCACCCGCTGCGCACCCCGCTGGCGCACATGCGCCGCAAACAGGTGGCGGCTGTCGCGCTGGTCCAGATAGAAACCCGTCTTGTGGCCTTGGGCAATATCCAGCGTCAGGCGCCAGTCGTGCTCGCGAATGGTCAGTTCGGTGGGGCCGTCCCCGTGGAGCCAGCCGCAGGCCTGGGGCAGCCCCTCCAAGGTCCGCACACTGGCATCCGAGCGCTCATACAGGCGCGCCAGCCCGGTCGCCGCCAGCAAGGTGTCGACGATCACGCCTTTCCAGCGCTCGACGCCACAGGCGGTGAACTGCGCCACCAGGGTGTCCCCGTACCGGTCGACGATCAGGCCGGGCAGGCCGTCCGATTCGCCATGGATCAGCCGCACCCCGTCACTGGCCACGCCCAGCAGTGCCCGATACTGCAGCGCCAAGCCAACCCGCCGGGCAAAGAAGCCGGCGTCGATCCGTTCGGCCGCATCAAAACTCCACACCCGCAGCCGGATGCGCGACGTGGGACTGAACGCCGCCCACGCCAGGAAGCGGCCGTCGGCGGCTTCCACCCGCACGGTTTCGCCCGAATCGGCGCCCCCACGCTGGATTGCCCCGTCAAACACCCACGGGTGCCCCCGCAACAGGGCGCGTTCCTTGCCGTCCTTGAGCCGTATGGTTTTCATGGCCCCTATTGTCGTCCGCGCCCAGCGCAGCCCCCGCGGCCATGCCGTTCAGGATGCCGGTTTCTTGCGCGCGCGAGGATGGGCGGCGTCGTAAACGCGCGCCAGATGCTGAAAATCCAGGCGGGTGTAGATCTGGGTGGTACTGATGTTTGCGTGGCCCAACAACTCCTGCACCGCCCGCAGATCGCCGCTGGACTGCAACAGATGGCTGGCAAACGAATGCCGCAGCATGTGCGGATGCACCGGCGTCGCCAGGCCCGCCAGGGCGCTGCGGCGGCGAACCCGCTGCCAGACGGCTTGCGGCGTCAGACGGGTGCCGCCGCGCCCGATGAACAGCGCGCGCCCGGCATCCTCATCCGCCGCCCCGGCTGCCGCGGTGGTGCCCCGAAGCTCCAGCCACTTTCCCAGCGCCCGGGCTGCCGCGGCACCCAGCGGCACGGTGCGCCGTTTGGCGCCCTTGCCCTGCACCTGCACCTGGGTGGACTCCGGCTCGACCCAGCCCCGGCCGGCGGCCAGGGCCGCCGCACTCGCGCGGCAGTCCAGCCCGACCAGCTCGCCCACGCGCAATCCGCAGCCGTACAGCAACTCGACCATGGCGTCATCCCGGGCCCGCAGCCAGGGATCGTCGTCCGCGGCCAGATGGTCGGCCAGCAACACCGCCTCGTCCACCGCCAGCGCCTTGGGCAACGGGCGGGGAGCGCGCGGCGCCCGCACGTCCTGCACCGGGTTCGCGGTGACCAGTCCCTCGCGCCCCAGCCAACGGTAGAAACCGCGCCAGCCGGACAGGATCAGGGCGATGCCGCGCCCGCTGCGGCCGCCTGCGTGCATGCGGGCGACCCAGCGCCGTACCTGTTGGGTGGTGACCCCGGTCAGCGCCACCGGCCACTCGGTCGCCAGCGTCTGCAGTCGCTGCAGATCCAGCCGGTACAGCTCGACCGTGCGCGCAGCCAGCCGCCGCTCCACCCGCACATGGTCCAGATAGCGGGCGATCAGCGCCGCGTCGCCGCCCGCAGGGGCATCGGCCGGGCCGCAAGGGGCTGCCATGGCGACGGCCGGTTGTCGCCTACAGCCGCAGGCGCGACAGCGACGCCGCTGCGGTATCGGCCAGGCGCTCCAGGAACTCGGTGCCCATGCCGGCATGGAACCGCTGCGAGTCGGGCGAGGCCAGCACCAGCATGCCGAACGCCAGCGGGGAGGACTCGTCGCGCAAAGCCAGCAGCGCCACCGAGGCAACCGCCTCCGGATGGTCCAGCCAGCCCACCGCATCAAACCCGGCATTGACGCCGCAATACGGAACCACCAGTGACGAGGCCAGGTTGCGAACGTCTTCGCCTGCACCCTGGGCGAAGGGGCTGTCCGCGTGGTCCGGATGCAAGTCCCACAGCTTCAGTGCCACCTGCGGCACCTGGAACTGGGTCTGGATCTCCTCGACGATGGTCGCGGGCAACAGCTCGGGCGCACGCACCCGGAACAGGCACCGGGCCCAACGCTGCAGGCGGTCGGCAATGACCATGTTTTCGTTGCCATGGCGAATCATGTCCATCATGCGCCGCTCCAGCGCCCGAATCTTGTCGCGCAGCATCTCGGCCTGGCGCTCCTGCAGGCCGACCGCGCGCTTGCCGTGCGGGCTGGTGAGCTGCACCGAGGCCAGCAACTCGGCATGCCGCTCGAAAAAGTCGGGCGTATTGACCAGAAAGTCGGCAATGTCGTCCTCAGTGATAGGGGTCATGGACGGATGGTTCATGCAAGCTCCGGAAGTTCAATTTCACCCTCAAACACCCTGGTCGCCGGCCCGGTCATGCGCACAGGATCGCGCTCCCCGCCGGCCCATTCGATGGTCAGCACACCACCCCGGGTGTGGACGTCGACGCGCGGGTCCAGCAGTCCCAGACGGATCCCGGCCACCACGGCGGCGCAGGCGCCCGTGCCACAGGCCAGGGTTTCGCCGGCGCCGCGCTCGTACACCCGCAACCGCACCTGCGCCCGGTCGACAACCTGCAGGAAGCCGGCGTTCACCCGCCGCGGAAAGGCCGGGTGAGCCTCGATCTGCGGACCGATGTGCGCCACCGGCGCGGTATCCACATCGTCCACCAGAGTGACGGCATGCGGATTGCCCATGGACAAAACCACTACCGAAACCAGAGCATCAGAGGACCATTTAACGCTGGGTAGTGGCCATTTTTGCGTCAAACCGGCCAATTCGGGACGCAAACCGGCCGGATCGAAGGGGATCGCGGCCAGTTCAAACACCGGCGCGCCCATGTCGACTGTCACACGCCCATCGGGGTTGTCGATCAGTTCGATCACGCCACCGACCACCCGGACTTTGACCCGCGACCGGGTGGTCAGGCCTTTTTCCCGCACATAGCGCACAAAGCAGCGGGCGCCATTGCCGCAATGTTCCACCTCACCGCCATCGGCGTTGTGGATGACATATTCGAAATCGACCCCGGCGGCAGGCGACGGGCGCACGGACAGAATCTGGTCGGCACCGATGCCGAAATGCCGATCGGCCAGAAAGCGGTACTGCGCGGGCGACAGGCCCAGTGGACCGCGGGTCTCGTCGAGAACGACAAAATCGTTGCCGGCGCCCTGCATCTTGGTAAAGCGAATTCGCATGGCCGGATTATCCGCCGGCCGCGGCGGTGGTGCCGGTGTGACGGAGCCCGATGGCAGTGCTGTCGATAATGGCGCATGGTCCGCCCTACCCAACTGCTCCACCCGCAGCGCGAGCCCGCTCCGCTGCGCCCCGCCGCTACCGTCCTGCTGCTGCGTGACACGCCACAGGGGATTGAAGTGCTCATGACCCGCCGCTCCCTCACCGCCAGCTTCGCGCCCGGCGCCTATGTGTTTCCCGGCGGCGGTATCGATGCCGCCGACGCCGGCGCGCACGGCCAGGCCACACGACGCCCCACGCAAAGCGAGCAGCACCTCACGCAGGCGATCGCTGCCATCCGCGAAAGCTTCGAAGAACTGGGCGTCCTCCTCGCCCGCCACAGCGACGGGCGGTACGCCGATGGCGACGACATTGCCGCCCTGGATCGCCGCGCCCCGCTGACCGCGCAATGCGCCGCCCGTGGCCTGACCCTGACGGCGGCCGAGGTGTTTGTGCTGGCGCACTGGATGACCGACCGCGACCTGCCGCGCCGCTTCGACGTGCCCTTCCTGGTGGCGCGCATGCCCGAGGGCCAGACGCCCGTGGCCGACGAGTCAGAGCAGTTCGAGCCGGTCTGGGTGCGCCCGGCCGAAGCCCTGACCCGCCACAGGGCGGGGCAGTTCTTCATCATCTTTCCCACCATCCGCACCCTGGAGCGCCTGCAAGCCTATCCCAGCGTCGACGCCGTTCTGGCCGCCTGCGCCGAAAACGAACAGCCCCTGTGGACCAGTTGCCCCCGCGCCGGCTGGCTCGACGGGCACGAAGCCCGCTACATGGAGCACGAGCCACCCTACGGCGAATTGCACCTGGTCAGCCCCGACGGCCAGATCGTGCACCACCTGGACTGGCGCACTGACGAGCCGGTGCGCCTGCTCAACAACGTCATGCGGCTGACGGCGCCCAACCCCGGCGTGATGACCGGACCCGGCACCAACAGTTACCTGGTCGGCGACCCCGACACCGGCTACATCGCCATCGACCCCGGTCCGGCCGACGAAGAGCACCTGCGCCGGATCTGGCAAGCCGCCGGCGGGCGAATCACGGCGATTGTCTGCACCCACTCCCATCCGGACCATTCGCCCGGCGCCCGGCCGTTGCAGGCCCTGTGCCACGGCAAACCGCTGGTGCTGGGACTGGCCTCGGCCCCGACCGCCCGGGCCGCCAGCCACTTCGTCCCCGACCGGGACCTGGTTGACGGCGAGCGGCTGCGCCTGGGCCGCGGCGACACGGGCCACACCCTGCGGGTGGTCCATACCCCTGGCCACGCGGCCAACCACCTATGCCTGGTGCTGGAAGAAGACGGCCTGCTGTTCAGCGGCGACCATGTCCTCAACGGCAGCACGACCGTCATCGACCCGCCGGACGGCAACATGGCGGCGTACCTTGATTCGCTCGACCGTCTGCTGGCCGCGTGCCGCGACGGCGGGATCGGCTTCATCCTGCCGGCCCATGGCTATGTGCTGGGACAGGCGGCCGAGGTCATCGCGCAGCTGCGGGCGCACCGGCTGCGCCGGGAAGCCAAAGTGCTGGCCGCGATGCAAGCCCGCCCGGACGGCAGCGTCGACGACTGGGTGCAACTGGCCTACGACGACGTACCGCCCCGCCTGTGGCCCGTGGCCAAACGGTCCCTGCTTGCCCACATCGAACACATCGAAAGCCTCGGCGCATTCAACGCCCGGGGGTAGGCTCAGCCCGGACTGAACAGACTGGCACGGGCCTCGCGGGTAATCGCCACCACACAGGGATGGGTGATGCGGCGCTCCACCGAAACGGCGTAGAAGGATTCCAGCAACTCGTCCGTACGCCCGAGCACCTCGACCCCGTGCAACGCAACGGTCTCGGCCTCCAGCACGGACGGATACAGAAACACCCCTTTGCCCTGGCGACCGAAGGCGGTCATCAGGGCGCCGTCGTCGAATTCGCCCACGATGCGCGGATGCAACTGGCGCGCAATCAACCAACCGTCCAGCTGTTGCCGCACCGACGATGAAGCTCCCTGGATCAGCATGGGCGCACCGTTCAGACACAGCGGAAACTCCCCCGGCAGCTGCTCGCGCAGGCCGCGGGTACAGAAAAAGCTCATGGGCGTGGTGCCCAGCGGGTGGTTGAACGCCCGCACACTGAGACGGCGGGACAAGGGCTCATCGGCCACCACCAGGTCCAGGCGGTGCATTGCCAGTTGGGCCAGCAGGTCGGCAAACTTGCCCTCGCTGCCAATGAGTCGCACCGGCTGATCCAGTGAGAGCGCGGGCTCCAGCAGGTGGTATGCCACCGATTTGGCGACCGAATCTGCCACGCCGACCCGAAACTCCAGCGTCCGGCCGGCCGCATTGCCCTGTCGCAAGCTGCTTTCCAGTTCTGCCCCCAGCGTGAAGATCTGGTCGGCGTAGGACAGCGCCGTGCGGCCATCGTCCGTCAGCTCCAGCTGGCGCCCGCTCTTGCGCAGCAAACGCCGGCCCAGACGGTCTTCAAGCAGCTTGATCTGGCCGGAAACCGTCTGGGGAGTCGTGTGAAGCTGCTCGCCGGCACGCACCACGCCGCCCGAGCGGGCGGTCACCCAGAAATAGTGCAGGTGCTTGTAGTTGATGATGGCCATGGCGCAAACAGTTCGGTTTAATCTACATGATTGTCACGTTATTTCGAATTTATTTTATCGTCACGAAATCCTACATTACAAAGGCGTCAGAAGATTTACCTGCCGCTTCATCCACGAAGGAGCACACCATGCGTTTGAGCACCAAAGGTCGTTTTGCCGTTACCGCCATGATTGACGTCGCCCTGCGGGAAAGCCGGGGTCCGGTGTCCCTGTCGGCCATCAGCGTCCGCTACCAGCTCTCGCTGTCCTATCTGGAGCAATTGTTCAGTCGCCTGCGGGCGGCTGGCCTGGTGGACAGCACCCGTGGCCCTGGCGGCGGCTACACCCTCGCCCGCCGCGCCGAAGCGATCAGTGTGGCCGACATCATCGCCGCCGTGGAAGGCCAGGGCGAGGAGTCCATCGCAGCCGCCGATGCCATGACCCAGGATTTGTGGAACAGCCTCAGCGACCGCCTGACCGACCACATGCGCTCGATTTCTCTGCGCAGCCTGGTCGATGCCCAGCGCGCCCGCGAACCCCAGGCCGAGGCCGACAAGCCGGTGTTGCGCCGGGGCGTCTACAACCGCCCCAACCGCGCCGCCCCCGCGCGTTCGGCGATTCCGAACTCGGTTTTTGCGCTTGGCGCAGCCCTGTCGCCACGGGGTTGAAGACACCGACGCGGCAGGCTGCCGCAGTGCCGGCGCGGAAAAAGTGTGAAGCCCGCCGGTACGCCGGATTCTGTGCACCCCGGTCGCCCGGGGCGTGACCGCCATTACTCTGGGCCGGGGGTCGCCCACCCGGCTCGATGCCACCTACCCGCCAGCTCTGCGGAGCCACATCAACGCTGGCCTACTTGGTGTTGCTGCGCGTAGAGATTGCCCGTTTCACCCGCACTGAAGCGGCTCGTCTCTGTTGCTCTGATCCTCACCTCACGGTGGAGAGCCGTTAGCTCCTACGCTGCCCTGCGCAGTCCGGACGTTCCTCCAGTGCACCCTTTCGGGCCTTGCACCAGCGGCGGTCTGGCAGGCTTCACGGGGAGGATTATCGCCGCCGGCATATCCATATGCCGAATTCTGTCGAACGTCTGCGCCAGAATGCGCCGCACAGCCCCCACGGAGACCCGACCATGAAAGCGAACAGCATCCTCGACACCATCGGAAACACCCCGCACGTGCGCATCCAGCGCCTGTTCGGCACCAGCCACTCGGTCTGGGTGAAAAGCGAGCGCAGCAACCCCGGCGGCTCGATCAAGGACCGCATCGCGCTGGCCATGGTGGAAGACGCCGAGCGCTCCGGCGCCCTGCAGCCCGGCGGCACCATCATCGAGCCCACCTCGGGCAACACCGGCATCGGCCTGGCCATGGTGGCGGCGGTGAAGGGTTACAAGCTGATCCTGGTGATGCCCGACAGCATGAGCATCGAGCGCCGCCGCCTGATGCTGGCCTACGGCGCCAGTTTTGACCTGACGCCGCGCGAAAAAGGCATGAAGGGGGCCATCGCCCGCGCCGAAGAGCTCAAGGCCGCCACGCCCGGCGCCTGGATTCCGCAGCAGTTCGAAAACCCCGCCAATGTGGACGTGCATGTGCGCACCACGGCGCAGGAAATCCTGGCCGACTTTCCCGAGGGCATCGATGTGCTGCTCACCGGTGTGGGCACCGGCGGCCACCTGTCGGGCACGGCCAAGGTGCTCAAGGCCGCCTGGCCGACACTCAAGGTCTTTGCGGTGGAGCCGGCCGCATCTCCGGTCATCAGCGGCGGCGCGCCCGCGCCGCACCCGATCCAGGGCATCGGCGCCGGTTTTGTGCCGAAGAACCTCGACACGTCATTGCTGGACGGCGTGATCCAGGTCGACGCCGAGCCGGCGCGCGAATACGCCCGTCGCGCCGCGCGCGAGGAAGGTCTGCTGGTCGGCATCTCCTCGGGCGCCACATTGGCCGCCATTGCGCAGAAGCTGCCCGACATTCCGGCGGGCGCCACGGTGCTGGGCTTCAACTACGACACCGGCGAGCGCTACCTGTCGGTGGAAGGTTTCCTGCCGACCCCGTAAGCGGGTTTTGGGGCGAACCCTTGAGACCCGGTCGCCCTGAGACGGCCGAAGGCTCAACCGGCACCACGCCGTATCATCGGCCTCCCCTGCTTGATGACCACAAGCCCCCAGGACCTGTCGCCATGATCCGCATCGCCGAACTCAAGCTCCCGCTGGCTGACCTGCCGGTGGAGCACCGCCGCCCCGCCGACGCGCCGGCCGAAACCGAGCACGACCGCATCCCCCCGCCCCACCCCGAGGCCGCACTGCGCCGCCTGGCCGCCCAGGCGCTGGGCGTTGCAGACGCCGCCATCGCCGCGCTGGACGTGGCCAAGCGCAGTTTCGACGCGCGCAAGGCCGAGCTGGTGGCGGTGTTCATTGTCGATGTGACGCTGGCCGACCCCGCGCAGGAGGCTGCGCTGCTGGCACGCCACGCCGGCCACCCCCACATCCAGCCCACGCCCGACACCACCTGGCGCGCGCCGGTGCGGGCGCCTGAAGGCCTGGCCAGCCGCCCGGTGGTGGTCGGCTTCGGTCCGTGTGGCATGTTTGCCGCGCTGGTGCTGGCGCAGATGGGATTCCGGCCCATCGTGCTGGAGCGCGGCCGCACCGTGCGCCAGCGCACCAAAGACACCTGGGGCCTGTGGCGCAAGAAGACGCTGTTGCCCGAATCGAACGTGCAGTTCGGCGAAGGCGGGGCCGGCACCTTCTCGGACGGCAAGCTCTACAGCCAGATCCGCGACCCACGCCACCTGGGCCGCAAGGTGATGCAGGAGTTCGTCGCCGCGGGTGCGCCACCCGAAATCCTCTACGTGGCGCATCCGCACATCGGCACCTTCAAGCTGGTGAAGGTGGTGGAGCACATCCGCGAGCAGATCGTGGCGCTGGGCGGCGAGATCCGCTTCGAGCAGCGCGTGACCGACCTGCTGACCACCACCGATGCCGATGGCACGCGCCACCTGCGCGGACTGCAGGTGCTGGACCTGACGACGGGCCAGGCGCAGCCGCTGGCCGCCGACCATGTGGTGCTGGCGCTGGGCCACAGCGCGCGCGACACCTTTGCCATGCTGCACGCGCGTGGCGTGTTTCTGGAGGCCAAGCCGTTTTCCATCGGCGTTCGCATCGAGCATCCGCAAGGCGTCATCGACAAGGCCCGGTGGGGCCGCCACGCCGGCCACCCGCTGCTGGGCGCGGCCGACTACAAGCTGGTGCACCACGCGGCCAACGGCCGCACCGTCTACAGCTTCTGCATGTGCCCCGGCGGCACCGTGGTGGCCGCCACCAGCGAGCCCGGGCGCGTCGTCACCAACGGCATGAGCCAGTACTCGCGCAACGAACGCAACGCCAACGCCGGCCTGGTGGTGGGGATAGCCGCCGCCGACTTCCCGCTGGACACCCCCGCCTGGCAGGCGGCCTTCGGCACGGACGAGGGCGCCGCGCTGGCCGCCGAAGCGCAGGCGCTGGCGCGCCAGAGCCCGCCGCAGGCGCACCCGCTGGCCGGCATCGTGCTGCAGCGGGCGCTGGAATCGCGCGCGTTTGAGGCCGGCGGCGCCAGTTACGAGGCGCCCGGCCAGCTGGTGGGTGACTTTCTGGCGGGCCAGCCCTCCACCACGTTCGGCGCCGTGGCGCCGTCCTACAAGCCCGGCGTGAAGCTGGGCGACCTGGCCACCGTGCTGCCGGCCTACGCGGTTCAGGCCATGCGCGAGGCGCTGCCGGTGTTCGGCCGCAAGATTCGCGGCTACGACCGGCCCGACGCGGTGATGACCGGTGTGGAGACCCGCACCTCGTCACCGCTGCGCATCACCCGCGGCGAGGATTTCCAGAGCCTGAACCTGCCCGGCCTGTTCCCGGCCGGCGAAGGCGCGGGCTATGCCGGCGGCATCCTGTCGGCGGGGGTGGACGGCATCAAGGTGGGCGAGGCGGTGGCGATCAGCCTGGTGGCCAAGGCACGCTGACCACCGAAACCACCGGTTCGCTTTCTTTTACCTCTGGTAGAACGGCCGGGAAGGCCAACACCGCGAACCGCTCGATCACCAATCGCTACGGTGAATCCCGGCTTCTTGGTGTCCGGTGATGCCATCAACGCATTCGCCTTCCGCGATGGATTGGGCCGTCCTGCAGGACGTGCCGGACGAGAAAATGGGTACGCGGACCGATCATCGGGTTGCGGCCCGGCGCCGATCCATAGACCACAGAGGGCGCACAAGGTAATATGAAAACCATAGCAAACAACGACCTTTTCCCAACGGCTATTGACCATTTTGACCAGAAATCGCCCCTGCGAACCGTTCGGGGGGTGTTCAACCGCTGCAGGAAGGGGCAGCGGGTGCGCTTGGCGGCGTGCCATGGCGCAGAACCGGTGCCGGGCGAGGTGGCACCATGATCGGACTGACCTTTCTCGCCATCGGGCTGCTGTGGCTCGCGTTCAGCGTCTTCGTGGGGCGCAAGCTGCCCCGGTGGCTCGGCATCCGAAACCCGGCCGGAAAGTGGGCGGTCACCGTGGCGGCGGTGGCGGTTCTGCTGATCGGGCCGTTTGTGGACGAGATTGTCGGAATGCGGCAATTTGAGAGGCTTTGTAAGGAACGCGCTGTTGTGTGGGTGGGCCCAGGCGCTGAGAAAGTCACCGCAGCAAAAAAAGCGGCTACGAAGCAGGAGGATCTTTCTGGCTATTGGATTCCGATTCACTCTCGAAAAGTCGTATACCTCGATGCAGCCTCTGGAATTCCTTTTCTGGGATATGAAACATTGAGCACAAAAGGCGGGCGCATTGCTCGTGTTGCATTGCTAGGCGGGGAACACTCATGTCGTCCCCCCAATCCAAATGCGATGAACTATTTGAATATCGACAAATTGCTTGAAGAAGGGAAAACCAAATGAGCACGATCAATGAAGCATATATCAATGCGCTGCTGGCAGATGCCGCCTATCGATCTGTGAATTCAGCAATGACTAGCGCGGACTTGGCGGATGAACTTTCCACGCGCCTCACCGAAACCCAAGCCGCCTACCTCGCCGCCAACTTCACCGTCGTCACCAGCATCGAAACCCCCAAGACCATCGATCCGCTGCTGGGCACGGGTTTTGACGCCGCTGTCTGGCAGATCAAGGCCGGCTCGGAACTGGCCGGGCCGAACAACGTCAACGCCGGCAAGCTATTTGTCTCCATGCGGGGTACGCAAGGCCTGACGGACAGCGCCGACGACATCACCCTGGCCAGCCGTGGCATCCCTTACGACCAGATCCGGGACATGGTCAACTGGTGGCTCAAAAACACCGCCGCCGTCACCAACACCGCGGTCAAGCAGCGAAATGAATCAAAAACCATAGCAAACAACGACCTTTTCCCAATGGCTATTGACCATTTTGACCAGAAATCGCCCCTGCGAACCGTTCGCGGGGTGTTCAACTGCTGCAGGAAGGGGCGGCGGGTACGCTGGGGGGCGTGCGGCAGCGCAGAACGGGCTGGTGTCGGGGCGCAATCATGAAAGCCAACAAGAAAGGGCAGGCATTGGCCGGGTGGACCGATCACGGTTCTCGGGTTCGACCGCCCATGCAGCGGTGCCCACGCTGCGGCCCGGCGTTGCTGCTGATAGCCGCCGCCATGGCGCTGACGGCCTGCACCTCTGAAAAAGACCGTCTGGATG
This sequence comes from Burkholderiaceae bacterium, assembly GCA_016790575.1. Lineage (GTDB taxonomy): Bacteria > Pseudomonadota > Gammaproteobacteria > Burkholderiales > Burkholderiaceae_C > JAEUOU01. The sequence goes on from JAEUOU010000028.1 coordinate 133,733, forward strand.
CCGAAGCCAGGCGCCTGTGCGCGATCGATGGAGGGATCAAGGTCTTTGAGACCGTGACGCTGTCGCCGGACATGTTTCATCCAAACGGCGTTCCAAAGATTTCCGAAAAAGACGATAAGGGATTTGGGTACTTCTTAACGGCCAGTCAGAAGAATTTGAAGGCTAATTTTGATAAGCCAACTCTTTTTCGACATGAGTACCAAGTAATTAGAAGTGGCGATCAAAAAGTGATTGCTATAAGCGTTGTATATCGCCGTGGCGGTGGAAGCTGGTGGTACGGGATGATGGAAGGGGATGGATTCACATGTCCCGAAGACAAAGTGAACACCGCTTTCATGGAACAAGTATTTTTCAAAGGGAAATCACAATGAACGCACTCGCCATTTACGCAAGGCAATGTGAATTGGCTTATGCCAGCTATGCCAATTTGAAAGTCGGACTAAACATCTTGACCGATTTTCAGACGAACGATTCCAGAATCACCGACGCCCTCGCCACCTCCCTCTCCACCCGCTACACCGTAGAAGCCATCTACAACGACCCGCTCACCGGCGCCTACGCGGTGGTGTTCAAGGACATCGCCACGGGCTCCAAGACGCTGGCCATTCGCGGCACCGAGGGCGCAGGCGACGTGATCGCAGACACGCATCTCATGGTGGGCATTCCGGCCTGGATGAGCTTGCAATACCAGTCGCTCGTCGAAAAAATCGCGCAGTGGCAGGTGGGCGGCGTCATCAACGCCCAGACCACCCTCACCGGTCACTCGCTCGGCGGCTATCTCGCTGCGGCGGTCAAGTCGTATTACCCGAACAGCTTTGGCGCCACCTACACCTACAACGCACCGGGGCTGGGCTCGGCCGTGTGGTCGATCGCCGAGTTCTTCCAATCGGCGTTCGGCCTGGCGCCGAATCTTGCCGACGTGTATGACTTGCGCGGCACGACCGGGTTGTCGTTCATTGCCGGGCTGGGAATGCACATGGGCACGCCCGTTCCGGTCGAAATCGAATCCGCCCCGGGGCTTGGGCTGGGCAACCACTCCATCGGCCGGATCAATCAGCCACTGGCGGTGTTGAACCTTCTGGCGACTTTGGACCCGACTTTGACGCTTGAGAGGGGCAACGCATTGACTTTGGCCGCCAGCACCCGAAGCGAGGACACCGTTGAAAAGCTCCTGCAGGGCATCTACAGCCTGTTCACCCCAAACTCAAACGTGACCGCAACGGGCAACGACCAGGACCTCTACGCACGCCTCAGCGAGTTGCAAGCCAATCCGCTATTTGCTTCCCTCGCCGGCAAAGTCACCCTGAACCTGAACGTGGCCAACATTGCCACCCAAGCCAAGGCCCGCGTGGGCTTTGAAGAAATCGTGGCGCTGGAGACGCTGGCGCCGTTTGTGTTGAACGCGGCGGGCGCCGAAGGCCATTCGACACTGGAAGCCCTGTGGGTCAGCGCCGCCTGGGCAGATCGCTACAACGGCTGGCTGGGCGACAAAGCCTCGCTGCAAACCCAGGGCACACCGGCCAGCTACTCCGACAGCTGGATCACCGACCGCGCCCTGCTGCTGCAATCCGTCCTGGCTCGCAACAGCAACGACAGCGGCACCATCGTGGCCAACAGCGCCCTGCCCACCGACCGGGTGGTGGACATGCGCTACGTGGAGCCCGGCAGCGCCACCAGCACCACGCTGACGCTGTGGAACCCGGCGAACAACCCGCTCAACAACGCACTGAGCGGTGGGCGCCCCCACCAGCTCATCGCCTTCGGCGGCGCAGGCTTGGACACCTACAGTTTCAGCGGCAGCTTTGGCGACGATGTGATCTCCGACGCCGACGGGCTGAGCTGCATTCGAATTCGGAGCGATTCACATGCCGATGGTTGCTCGATAAATCCTGAATTCATAGCAATCGATGACCGTTTGACGATGGGTATGCCCGGTTTTCAGCCTAAATGCCGTCGCCAGCGTCCCCGCATGACACGAGAGCGGCAGCAAGGGTGGCGGAACTCGGCTGAAGTCTGCCGGACCAGCGCCCCGCGGCAATGCGCCGAGGCGGCAGCATGATCGCGCTGCTCCTCCTGCTGGCGATGGGCCTTTGGGTCGGCCTCGGCTTTCTGATCTGGAAGTTTGTGCTGCGCCGGGTGCTGGTCAAACCACTGTCCTTGCTGGTGGGCACCGTGTTGTTCGCCGCCGTATGGCTGCTGGGGCCCTGGGCGGATGAGTACCTCGGGCAGAAAGAGTTCGCCCACCTGTGCGCAGCCATGCCGGACACGCAGTTCCTGGGGCCTGTCTCGGTGGGCGAGGGGCCGTTCTTTGATGCACAGGGCCAGCCGAAGTGGACGAACCGCAAAGAATTTGAGGCAATCGCTCACGGTGGGGTCGCGTCCGCCGGAGTCGGATTGTTGGGTATGCCTAACGTCACCCAATGGGACCAATTGTTCACCCGAACTGAAGAGAACTATCGCATTGCCAACTGGCCCGTGCCGGTGCTGGAGCAAAGGCTTACCTATCGCTACAAGACAACGGGTCAGACCGTGCTGGTCTCGCATTGGCGCGGTTCACCCGGTGGTTGGCTCAATCGCGCGAGCAGTTGGGGAAGCCACGCGCCTTATCAATGCGGAAAGAAAACACCGTATCCACACGAGATTGAATGGATCAAATTTTGAACGCTGGGAGATGAAACATAACAACGATTGAACAAACATTTATCGAATGTGTATTGGCCGATCTGGCGTATGTAGGAACGTTGCAAAAGGCAATGATCCCCAAAGATAGAGCTGCCGAATTCGCCCGCCGCATTACCCAACCCCTGGCCGAGCAGTTCGCCGCCCGATTCGAAATCCTCGCCGTCAAAAGCGATCCTGTCAGCGACTACCAGGCGGTGGTGTTCAAGGACGTGAGCACGGGCCATCTGTATCTGGCCAATCGGGGGACTGAGAGCAAGTGGCTCGACACGCTGCACGCGGATCTTGATCTTGCACTGGGCTCAGGCGTGGCGGCCAAACAAGCCGCCGCCATGGCCAACTGGTGGCTGGATATCTCCAGCGCCGCTGGCAGCACAGTCCAGCAAGTCAGCGCCGACGGCCCCAACCTCGCGCCGTTCATGCCCGCCGCGACCAAGATCGCCAGTGGCGAAATCGCTGCCGAGGTCAGCGCGGCAATTGCGGCCGGCAAGCTGCACGTGGTCGGTCACTCCCTCGGCGGGCACCTGACGACCGTGTTCACCAGTCTGTTTCCCAACCAGGTCGCACACGCCAGCACCTTCAACGGTGCCGGGGTGTTTTCGGTGGGTGCCATCGCAGGGGTCGTGGCCGGGGTGGTGTTCGGGCACCCCATCAACCAGTTGGCGCAGGCGCTGGGGCTGACGGTGCAACTGCCGGACGCCGCGAAGATGGACAACTTCTATGCCATGAACGGCATGAACCTGACCACCAATGACGCGACCTTCACCCAACTCGGCCAGCGTATTGAGGTCTTCAACGAAGAAACCGCCGCGCCAACCTTCGACAACCACTTTCTGTACAAGCAGACCGACAGTCTGGCGTTGGCGGTCGTGATGCAGAAGCTCGACACGAGCTTCACGTTGGGCAAATTCAATGCCCTGGCGCAGACAGCGTCCAACTCCAGTGGCGCGTCCCTTGAGAAGCTACTGGATGCTTTGCGGCGTCAACTTCAGGGCAACGATGTGGCGAGCACGCCGGTGGGTGACAGCGGGGGCGACTGGGAAAAGAGCATCATGCCGCAGTCGCGGATCGACTTGCAGCAAAACCTCAGACTCGTATCCGATAGCCCCGCCTTCCAATCCCTCGCCGGCCAACTCCTCATCCGCCCCGCCAGCGCCGACCTCAAAGCCGCCGCCCGCAACGACTTCAGCGCCGTGGTGGCCTTGCAGGACCTTTCGCCCGTCTGGATGAGCGCTAAGAACGCGGCGGCGGATGCCCAGCTGGCCAGGCACTGGAATTCCACCCGGCACACCGACTCCGCCGGCTGGATTCGCACCGGGTGCAAACATGGCTCCACCCGGCGCCGGGCGCTGTGTCCCGCCGTCAGTAAGAAAAAAAGCAGCGTCGAAACGCTGCTTTTTTCATAGCATCCCAGCACCTTTTCGCGCTGGGTATGGGCAGGAATCACCGATATTTCAGCCTTGGGACTGCTGCAGGCGGGCGATACGCTCTTCAATCGGCGGGTGGGTGCTGAACAGCTGGCCGATGCCACCGGCAATGCCCATCGCGGCCATGCTCTTGGGCAGTTCGGCGGTGTGCAGTCCGCCCAGGCGGGCCAGGGCGTTGATCATGGGCTGCTTGCGGCCCATCAGGTCGGCGGCGCCCGCATCGGCGCGGAATTCGCGCTGGCGCGAGAACCAGGCCACGATGATGGCGGCCAGGAAGCCCAGCAGGATGTCCATCACGATGGTGGTGATCAGGTAGCCGATGCCGGGGCCGGAGTTTTCCGAATCACCGCGGCGCAGGAAGCTGTCCACCGCGTAGCCGACCACGCGGCTCAGGAACACCACAAAGGTGTTCATCACGCCCTGGATCAGGGTCATGGTGACCATGTCGCCATTGGCGATGTGCGCCACCTCGTGGCCGATGACGGCCTCGACCTCTTCGTGCGTCATGTTCTGCAGCAGGCCAGTGGACACCGCCACCAGGGCGGAGTTCTTGAAGGCGCCGGTCGCAAAGGCGTTGGGGTCGCCTTCGAAGATGCCGACCTCAGGCATGCCGATGCCGGCTTTGTCGGCAAACTTGCGCACGGTTTCGACGATCCAGCGCTCGTCGGCCGAGCCGGAACCATCGATCACCCGCACGCCGGAGCTCCACTTGGCGACAGGTTTGCTGATCAGCAGCGAGATGATCGCGCCGCCAAAGCCCATGATGAGGGCAAAGCCCAGCAAGGCGCCGAGGTTGAGGCCGTTGGCGGTCAGGAACCTGTTCACGCCGAGCAGGCTGGCCACGATGCCCAGCACAACGACCACGGCCAGGTTGGTCAATACAAACAGGATGATGCGTTTCATGTCAGTCAGGGTAAACAGCCCCGCAATGTGGAGCCGATGGCGCGAATATTAGGGCCGGATCGGGTGAAATCAAGCCGCCCGGTCCAATTCCGGTTGCAGATACGGGCTTTCCGGCGGCGCCGGGCGCACACGTGCCGGCCGGAACACCGTGGGGTCGGCGTAAAACCCCGGCGCTTCGTTGGCATCCCACCAGCCAGGCACGCCCAGCACCGGCAGCGGCACGAAAGGCTTGGCCGCCAGCCTGGCGGCTGTGAGATCCTGGGCCAGCCAGGTGTCCAGCGCCGCCACCGAGCCCCAGGGCTGGCTGACCCGCCAGACATGCACGGTGATCGACTTGTAGGGCGTCACGAGTTTTTCCAGCGCCGCGTGGCCAAACACCACCAGTTGCGCCTGCGCCCACAGCGGACGCAGTTCGCCGAACAGCCGCTGCCACTGCCGTGTCGCCAGCGCTTCCCACAGCGCGTCGGGCGCGTGCAGCAGCGCGCCGTTTTCGTCGAGCACGGTGATGGCGTCGCGCACCGGCCCGCGCACGGCGACGCCGCGCGCGGCGATTTCCGCTGCCTGGATCTGGTTCAGCCGCCGCTTGGCCTGCGGGAACACCATCCAGCACAGTGCGTTGAAGAAATCGTGCAGGTTCTCGCGTGTGGGTACCTGGCCGCGCTCGAAGATGAATTGCTCGTAAGCCATGCCGGCCGGCAGTGTGGGCTGGGGCACAAAGCGCACCGCCGCACGATGGGCGCCGTTGGCCGCCTCGGCCACGCTGTCGCCCGCGTTCACCCCCGCCTGCACCGCCGCGCCAGCCTCCCGCCAGGGGTCCAGCCACGGCGGCTGCCAGTCGATGGCGCTCAGGCCAGGCGCCACGGCAGCGTTTCGCCGGAACGCAGGGGCTTGAGCTCCGCCTCGCCGAAGGCGAACGACTCCGGTGGCGTCCAGGACTCCTTGCGCAGCGTGATCGTGCCGGTGTTGCGCGGCAGGCCGTAGAAATCGGCGCCGAAGAAGCTCGCGAAGCCTTCGAGCCGGTCGAGCGCGCCGGCGGCCTCGAAGGCCTCGGCGTACATCTCGATGGCCGCGTGCGCGGTGTAGCAGCCGGCGCAGCCGCTGGCGTGTTCTTTCAGGTGGGCCGGGTGCGGCGCGCTGTCGGTACCCAGGAAAAACTTGGGGTTGCCACTGGTGGCGGCCTGGACCAGCGCCAGGCGGTGGGTTTCGCGCTTGAGCACCGGCAGGCAGTAGTAATGCGGCCGGATGCCGCCGGTGAAGATGGCGTTGCGGTTGTACAGCAGGTGGTGCACGGTGATCGTGGCGCCCAGCAGCGCGTCTTCACCCGCGACGTATTGCGCCGCTTCTTTTGTAGTGATGTGCTCCATCACGATCTTCAGGCCGGGAAAGTCGCGCCGAAGCGGCATCAGCTGCTGTTCGATGAACACCGCCTCTCGGTCGAACAGGTCAATGTCGGGGCTGGTCACCTCACCGTGCACCAGCAGCAGGATGCCTTCGCGCTGCATCGCTTCCAGCGTGGCGCAGGTCTTGCGGATGTCGGTCACGCCGGCATCGCTGTTGGTGGTGGCACCGGCCGGGTAGAGCTTGACGGCGACCACACCCGCCTCTTTCGCGCGGCGGATTTCGTCGGGTGGCAGGTTGTCGGTGAGGTAGAGCGTCATCAGCGGCTCGAACGCCATGCCGGCCGGCACGGCGGCGCGGATGCGCTCGCGGTACGCCACGGCCTGGGCCGCGGTGGTGACCGGCGGCCTGAGGTTGGGCATGATGATCGCGCGGCCGAACTGCGCGGCGGTGTGCGGCACCACGGTGTGCAGCGCGGCGCCATCGCGCACGTGCAGGTGCCAGTCGTCGGGGCGGGTAAGGGTGATCTCGGAGGTCATGGGACCGATTGTCCCAGACGATCGACCCGCCACCGTCCCAGCGCGTCGCGAGCGGGTGTAGGGCAAGGCGCGGGTGTCAAGCCGCCGCAACGTACTTCAGGTACGTGAGGACGGCCTGAACGGGACCCGCAACGCCCCCCGGCGCCCGCGCAGTAGCGCCTTCGCGTCTAATGCGACAGGATCTTGTTGAGGAAGTCCTTGGTCCGCGGCTGGCGTGCGTCGGGATTGCTGAAGAACTCATCCTTGGGGCAGTCTTCCAGAATCCGGCCGCCCACGTCGATGAAGATCACGCGGTTGGCGACCTTGCGCGCGAAACCCATTTCGTGGGTGACCACCATCATGGTCATGCCTTCCTTGGCCAGTTTCACCATCACGTCCAGCACCTCGCCCACCATTTCGGGGTCGAGTGCGGAGGTCGGCTCGTCGAACAACATGACGATCGGGTCCATGGACAGCGCCCGGGCGATGGCCACCCGCTGCTGCTGGCCGCCGGAGAGCTGGCCGGGGAACTTGTCCTTGTGCGCCATCAGGCCCACGCGGTCGAGCATCTTCAGGCCGCGGGTCTTGGCTTCGTCGGCGCTGCGGCCCAGCACCTTGATCTGGGCGATGGTCAGGTTTTCAGTGACCGACAGGTGCGGGAACAGCTCGAAGTGCTGGAACACCATGCCCACGCGGCTGCGCAGCTTGGGCAGATCGGTCTTCGGGTCGTGCAGACCGATGCCGTCGACAAAAATCTCGCCCTTCTGGAAGGGTTCGAGCGCGTTGACCGTCTTGATCAGCGTGGACTTGCCCGAACCCGACGGCCCGCAAACCACCACCACATCCCCCTTGTTGATGTGGACCGAGCAGTCATTGAGCACCTGCACCGGGCCGTACCACTTGGAAACATTCTTAATTTGAATCATCGACATGTCCGGTCTCCTCAACGGATGATCTGAATCTTGAGCTGAATACGCCGCACGGCATACGACAGCCCCATGCACATCACAAAATACACCACCGCTGCCAGCAGGTAGGCCTCCACCGGGCGGCCCAGGTTCTTGCCGGCGGTCTCAAAGCCCTTGAGCAGGTCGTAGGCGCCGATGGCATACACCAGCGAGGTGTCCTGGAACAGGATGATGGTCTGGGTCAGGAACACCGGCAGCATGTTGCGGAACGCCTGTGGCAGGATGACCAGCTTCATGTTCTGGCCGTAGGTCATCCCCAGCGCATAGCCGGCGTTCACCTGCCCACGCGGAATCGACTGGATGCCCGCGCGCACGATTTCGGAGAAATACGCCGCCTCGAACGCGATGAAGGTGATCACCGCCGAGGTTTCGGCTCCCAGCGGGCGGCCGATGGCAAACGGAATCAACAGGAAGAACCACAGCAGCACCATGACCAGCGGGATGGAGCGCATGGTGTTGACGTAGGCAGCTGCAGGGATTTCGAGAAACTTGTTGCCCGACAGACGCATCAGCGCCAGCACCGTGCCCAGCGCGATGCCGCCGATGGTGGCCACCACCGTCAGCCAGAGGCTGAAGATCAGCCCCTTGGTGACGAAAGGACCGATCAGCGACCAGTCGAAGAAGGAAAAGTCCAGGGAACCCATGTCAAGCCTCCCGACGGGCCGCCCCTAGGGTGGCTTGCGCCCCCTCGGGGGGCAGTGAAGTACACAACGTGACGAACGTGGGGGCCATCATGTCAATGCCCCCCGCTCATGCCGCCCGCGGCGACAAATCCGGGCACCCGCGACTTCTTCTCGATGAAGCCCATGATGCGGTTGACGGCAAAGGCGGACACCGCATACAGCAGGGTCACCGCCAGGTACATCTCCACCGGCTGCGAGGTTTCCTCCCCGGACTGGCGGGCGAAGAACGTGAGTTCCGCCACCGATACCGCAAACGCCACCGACGAATTCTTGATGATGTTCATCGACTCGCTGGTCATCGGCGGAATCACGATGCGCAGCGCCATCGGCAGCAGCACGTAGCGGTAGGTCTGCGCCGTGGAAAATCCCAGCGCCATGCCGGCGTAGCGCTGGCCACGTGGCAGCGCCTGAATACCCGAGCGCACCTGCTCGGCCACCCGTGCCGAGGTGAAGAACCCCAGTGCCAGGATGACCAGGATCTCCGAAGGCACGTCCTTCATGGCCGGAAAAATCGCCGGCACCACGAAGTACCAGAGAAAGATCTGCACCAGCAGCGGGATATTGCGAAACAGCTCCACCCACGCATTGGCCAGACGCACCAGCCAGGGGTTGTCGGGAAGGGTCCGCAAGGTGCCCATCACCAGCCCGGCGACCAGTGCCACCACCAGTGCGCTGAGCGACACGGTGAGTGTCCAGCCCCAGGCGGAGAGGATCCAGTTCAGGTATGTCTGGTCCCCCCCCTTGCCAAAACAACCGGCGATGATGTCGCCGGTGGTGGTTTCCTTGCAGAAAACCTTCCAGTCCCAGGCCATTCTTGTCTCCTGTGGGATTTCGGTCGGAAAAACGGGATACAAAAAACCCCTCCGGCGCGGGCCGAAGGGGTCTCGCCGAACGGCTGCTTACTTCTTGGCGTAGTCTTCCATCGGCTTGTCGTTCGGGCTGGCCCAGGCGGCCTTGGTGCTTTCCGACAGGGCCAGGCCCACCTTGATGTTCTTCGGCGGGATGGGCTGCATGAACCACTTGTCCCACATCTTGGCCATGTCGCCGGACTTCACCAGGGCGGCGATGGCGTCATTGCCCACTTTCTTGAAGGCCGCGTCATCCTTGCGGATCATGATCGCGATCGGCTCGACGCTCAGCACTTCACCGACGATGCGGAAATCGGCGGGGTTCTTGGCGTTGGCGATGTTGCCGGCCAGGATGGAGCCGTCCATCACAAAGGCGTCCGCACGGCCGGACTCCAGCAGCAGGAAGCTGTCGGCATGGTCTTTGCCGAACACTTCCTTGAAGTCCACGCCCGCGCCGCGCTCGTGTTTGCGCAGGTGCTGCACCGAGGTGGTGCCGGTGGTGGTGGCAACGTTCTTGCCATTGAGCTGGGCAATGGACGTGATGCCGGAACTGGTCTTCACCGCGATACGCACTTCTTCGACGTAGGTGGTGTTCAGGAAGGCCACGTCCTTCTGGCGGGTGGCGTTGTTGGTGGTCGAGCCGCACTCGATGTCCACCGTGCCGTTCTGCACCAGGGGAATGCGGTTCTGCGAGGTGACCGGGGTGTATTTCACTTCCAGCTTGCGGCCGACCGCTTTTTCGACTTCGGCAACGATACGCTGGCAGACTTCGACATGGAAGCCGGCGAACTTGCCGTCGCCGAGCGTGTAGGACAACGCGCCGGACGATTCACGCACACCCATGCTGATGGAGCCGGAGGCCTTGACCTTGGCCAGCGTATCGTTGGCTTGCGCCATCGCGCTGCCGGCAGCAACGGTAGCCACGGCAAATGCAATCAGATGCTTCTTCATGAAGGTTCCTTGAAAACAAAAAAGTTGAAAACAACGGAAACAGGCATTCTAGGGACTTGTCAGTTTCGTGAAACCCGGAAAACCCTAGCGGCGACCTGCCGCGAAACCGACCCTTTTCGGGCCAAGCAGACTTCGTGCCCGTCGCGGTGGCGGACTGTAGAGGCATCTCCCCAATTTCGCCAATGCCGAATGCGGGGAGGGCCATGCATTTTTTTTATGACAGCAGCGCCCGCCCTGGCGGCTGGCTGTGAAGCCACTCCCACAAGGCCTGGGCCTGGTGCTTGTTCGGCTCGCGTCCGGTGGGTTTCTCGCGGTAGGCCCGCACTTCCATCACCATCTCCAGCGGCGGTCCGCCCGGCCCTGTGGCACTGACCAGCCTTTTCGCGCGCACATCCTTGCGCACCGCGCTGGCCGGCAGGAACGCCACGCCATGCCCCTCCAGTGCCATGGCCTTCAGGCCCTCGGCCATGTCGGTTTCATAGACGCGGTCCAGATGCACCGGCACGGAAGCTTCTTTCAGGATCAGCTCGACCACGCGGCCCAGATAGGCTCCGGGGGCATATCCCAGGTAGGGCAGCGGGCGCCCCAGGGTTCCGGGCAGCCGGTGCAGCGGCTGCCCGTCCGCACCGGGCCGCACATAGGGCGACAGCAATTCCTGCCCCAGCACCATCATGTCGTAACGCTCGGTATCCAGCTGCAGCGGCTGCGACGGGTGGTGATAGGCAATCAGCAGGTCGCAGCTGCCTTCGACCATACGCAGCACCGCATCATGCACATTCAGTGCGATCAGGCGGCTCTTGAACGAGCCGAAACTCTGGCGCAGTCCCGACACCCAGGCGGGGAAAAAGGTGAACGCGAGGGTGTGGGGCACGGCGAATTCGATCACGTCCTGCCCCGCCGCCGAATGCCCGCGCAACATGGCGCGGGTGCCCTGCAGCGCCTGCAGGATTTCCAGCGACTGGGTGTAGAGCGTCTGCCCGGCGGGGGTGAGGCGGGTGGGGTAGGAGCTGCGGTCCACCAGGTCGGTCCCCGCCCAGGCCTCCAGGGCCTGGATGCGCCGGGAAAACGCCGGTTGTGTCACATGCCGCAACTGCGCCGAGCGGCTGAAGCTGCGGGTTTCGGCAAGACTGACGAAGTCTTCAAGCCATTTGGTCTCCATCGGCCGCATTATGGGCCGCGTCGGCGGGTTCGCCGCGAACCGCCACCCCTGGGCCAGGCAGGGTTTTCCGCAGCAAGCGGCCTGGGGGCCATCGACACAGTAGAGTGACGCCATGGAACCTGTGCTTGTCTTGGGCGGAACCGGATTCGTCGGCCGCCACCTGTGTGAAAAACTGGTCCGTGCCGGCTACCCGGTCACGGTCGCAACACGCGCCGGAACACAGACTTCGCCGCTGCGGTGTCTGCCGCGACTGAACCTGGTGCAGGCCGACATCCACGACGCACCCGTTTTGGGCGATCTGGTCGCCGGCCATCGGCTGGTCGTGAATCTGGTCGCGGTACTGCACGGAGACCAAGCCCGGTTTGACGCCGTCCACGTCACCCTGCCCGGCCAGCTGGCCCGGGCCTGTCACGCGTCCGCCGTGCGCCGCCTGGTGCATGTCAGCGCACTCGGTGCCGAGACTGCGGGTCCGTCGATGTACCAGCGCAGCAAAGGGCGTGGCGAACAGGTGCTGCGCGAAGCCCTCGCCGGGAGCGCCACAGACGGGTGCATCGTCCGGCCGAGCGTCATTTTCGGCGCGCAGGACCGCCTGCTCAACCTGTTTGCCCGCCTGCAGGCCTGGCTGCCGGTGCTGCCGCTGGCCGGCGCGGGCTGCCGCTTCCAACCGGTCTGGGTCGAGGATGTGGCCGAGGCCATCGTGCGTTGCCTGTCTGCCCCCACCCCCCCGGCGCCGGTCATCGAGGCGGCGGGGCCCGACGTGATGACACTGCGCGAACTGGTGACCCTGGCCGCGACCGCCAGCGGCAAGCCGGCGGCGCACATCCTGCCGCTGCCGGACACCCTGGCCCGCTGGCAGGCCCGCCTGATGGAGCTCGCCCCCGGCGAGCCGTTGATGAGCCGCGACAACCTGGCGTCCATGGCGGTGGACAACATCGCCAGCGGCCAGTTTCCCGGCCTTGCCGCCCTGGGGATCACACCTGCCAGCGTCGCGGCAGTGGCACCCGGCTACCTGGGGCAGCGCGGTCCGCGTTCCGGCCTGGATGGCCTGCGCCGAGGCGCTGGCCGCTGAAGCCCGACAGCAGCGGCCGCTCCTTCTTCGGCAGCAGCCCTCCGGTCCCGGCGCATTCAGCGTGCGGCCAGCATCAATGGCCGGCGTCGAATTCATCAATTCCGACCCCCTGGCGGCGCTAGCATGACCCCCTGTCCAACCGGAGGTCTTCATGCTCACGCTGTACATCGGCAACAAGAATTATTCGTCCTGGTCCATGCGTCCCTGGGTGCTGCTGCGCCAGGCGGGCATTCCGTTCCAGGAGGTGATGGTCCGCTTTGACGACATGGCCGCGCAATCGGCGTTCCGGCAGACCATGGCCGCGGTCACGCCGGTCGGCAAGGTGCCGGTGCTGGTCGACGACGGCCTGGTGATCTGGGACACCCTGGCGATCGCCGAGTACCTGGCGGAGCAGTTCCCCGACCGCGCCCTGTGGCCCGCCGACCGTGCCGCCCGGGCGCGCGCCCGCAGCATCTGCGCGGAAATGCACAGCGGCTTTTCCGCGCTGCGCAGTGCCTGCGGGATGAACATCGAAGCGAAACTGCCCCATATCGGGGCGCTGGCCCTGCGCGACCAGCCGGCCGTGCGCGCCGACCTGGCCCGCATCGTGGCCATGTGGTCCGAGCTGCTGGCGCAGCATGGCGGGCCGATGCTTTTTGGCGCGTTCAGCATCGCCGACGCCTACTACGCCCCGGTGGCCATGCGCATCCGCACCTATGCGCTGCCGGTACCGGCCGACGTGGAGGCCTACATCAACCGTCTGGTCGCGTTGCCCGGTGTGGCCGCATGGATGACCGACGCGCTGGCCGAGCAGGCCTTCGTTCCCTTCGACGAACCCTACCGCCTGTCCCGCACAGACTGACCGCCTGTCGCCGCGTGCCGGCTGTGGATTGGCGAACCGCGGGCTTGGCGCTACAGTGCGGCACGTGCTCCCCTCTGCGCGGTCGTTGTTGCGGCCGCAATTGCCGGGGTCCGGCGCCTCACACCATGGACTTCTCTGCGATTCACCTCACTCTTGGCCTTGCCGTGGGCATTGTGTTGCTGGGTTTTGCTGCCCTGCAATGGCGGGCACGGCAGCGGCCGGACTTCGGCCACAGTACCCAGGCCGGCGAATCCGGACTGCCCAGCCGCTGGTTGCCGGACCGCCCCATCACCCTGCCGCAGTGGTCCGACGATCTGGTCTGCGGCCATCCGGTCGTTGACGCCCAGCACCGCCACCTGGTGGAAGCCAGCGCTGCTTTGGTCGAACAGGCGCTGGCGGGCGGCCATCCGCGCGAGATCCTCAGGCAGCTCGCCGACCTGGTCGAGCATATTGCGCGGCACTTCGCCGCGGAAGAGGCCATTCTGGCGCGGACCCGTTTTCCGCTGTCGGACGAACACCGCTTTCACCACGAATGGCTGCTGGCGGCCGCGCGTTCGCTGCATGAGCGCGTGCGCAGCGGTCAGGCGGACCTGGCCGAGCTGGTCGACTTTGTCAGCGACGACCTGATTGCCGGCCATGTGCGCGATGAAGACCTGAAATTCGCGCTGAAGAAATCGCCCGCCGCCTGAGCGGCGCATCGGGCACAGGCCACAACCCCCACCACGATACGGGCGCGATGAAGATCTACCGCGTGGGCGGCTCCGTCCGCGACGAACTGCTGGGCCTCGCGGTCAGCGATCGCGACTGGGTGGTGGTCGGCGCCACACCGGACGAGATGCTGGCCCGCGGTTTCCTGCCGGTGGGCCGCGACTTTCCGGTCTTCTTGCATCCCGAAACCCGCGAGGAATACGCCCTGGCGCGTACCGAGCGCAAAAGCGGGCGCGGCTACACCGGCTTCACCGTCTACGCGGCGCCCGGCGTGCGCCTGGAAGACGACCTGGCCCGCCGCGATCTAACTATCAATTCGATAGCTAAAGAAGACCTTTCCGCGCTGGGTATTGACCAAAATGACATCAAATCCGCGCTGATCGACCCGTTCGGCGGCCAGCGCGACCTGCAGGCGCGGGTGTTGCGGCACGTCACCGACGCTTTTGCCGAAGATCCGGTGCGAATCCTGCGGGTGGCGCGTTTTGCCGCCCGTTTCACCGACTTCTCGGTGGCGCCCGAGACCATGGCCCTGATGCGCACCATGGTCGATCACGGTGAAGTGGACCACCTGGTGCCGGAGCGGGTGTGGCAGGAACTGGCGCGCGGCCTGATGGAAAAGCAGCCCTCGCGGATGTTTGCCGTGCTGCGCGACTGCGGGGCGCTGCGCGTGTTGCTGCCGGAGGTCGATCGCCTGTGGGGCGTGCCCCAGCGCCCCCAATACCACCCCGAGATCGACACCGGTGTGCACGTCATGCTGGTGGTGGACATGGCGGCGCGCCTGGGCGCCAGCCTGCCGGTGCGGGTCGCCTGCCTGATGCATGACCTGGGCAAAGGCACCACGCCCGCCGATGTGCTGCCACGCCATATCGGCCACGAACAGCGCAGCGCCCGGCTGCTGGCCGCCGTCTGCACCCGCCTGCGGGCGCCCACGGAATGCCGCGAACTGGCCGATGTGGTGGCACGGGAGCACGGCAACATCCACCGCTGCGGCGACCTGGGCCCCGCCGCGTTGATGCGCCTGCTGGAACGCTGTGACGCACTGCGCAAGCCGGCCCGGTTTGCCGACGTGCTGCTCGCCTGCGAATGCGATGCGCGGGGGCGCCTGGGATTCGCCGACGCGCCCTACCCCCAGCGCCCGCGACTGACGGGCGCGCTGCAGGCCGCGCTGGCCGTCGCCACCGCCCCGCTCGCGGCCCAGGCGGCCGCCGCCGGCCTCACGGGTGCCGACGTTGGCAAACACATCCACGCCGCGCGCTGCGCGGCGGTGGAAACCTGGCTGCGCGCAGCGTCGACCGGGCACGCGGCAACCATCGAATCCGGGCCGTCTGAAAAACCATGACTTTGGCAGGGTTTCCAGCGACGCGTGCGCCATGGCGGCCCTTTTGTCATCATGTTGTGTGGCTGACGATCCGCGCAACTACCTGAACCGTCCCCTGGCCGAAGGGGTGCGGCGGGTCGGTTTTCGCAAGTGGTACGAGCGGGAGTTGCTGTCCAGCCATGCCCATCTGGTGCTGACGCTGCTGGCTACGGTGGCCATGATGGGCGCGGCAGAAGCCTTCGGCAAGGCCGACCTGCAGGGCAAGCTGATGGATGTGGCACTGTTTCTGATCAGTGCCGGTATCGGTCTGTGGGCCTTGCGACGGTATCTGTACCTGCTGATGCACGCCGAGTCCGTGGCCAATCAGGCCAACTGCCCCGACTGCAAGACCTATGGCCGCTTCACGGTGGAGCAGGACAACCCGCAGGGGCGATGGGTTCGGGTGTGCTGCCGCAAATGTGGCCACCGCTGGCCCATCGAATACTGAGGCCCCGGGGCGACGCGCGCTTCAGCGGGGCAGGACCGACTGCACCCAGCGGGCGATATCGGCGGCTGAGCGCAAGGCGCCCGGCTGGCGGGCCACTTCACGCCCGCCGACAAACAGCGCCAGCGTCGGAATGCTGCGGATGGCGAAGCGCGCGGCCAGGTTCTGGTGGTCTTCGGTATTGACCTTGGCCAGACGCACGTGCGGCTCCAGTTCGGCGGCGGCCTGCTCGAAGGCCGGCGCCATCATGCGGCAGGGCCCACACCAGGGCGCCCAGAAGTCCACCAGCACCGGGATCTGGCTGCGGCCGATGTGGCGGTCGAACGCGGCGTCATCCAGCGCCACCGGGTGGCCGGCAAACAGCGGCCGGTGGCAGTGTCCACAGTCCGGCGCGCTGGCCAGATGTTCGGCGCGCACCCGGTTGGTGGTGTGGCAGTGCGGGCAGACGATGTGCAGGGCTTCGGTCATGACAGATACTCCAATGGGTACCACGTAAGGACAAACAGGCGGGATTCAAGACCGCGGGCCGCTGGCGCGGCCGTTCAGATGAACTTGGCAATCACCCCGGCGACAAAACTCAGCAGCAAGGTGGTGGTCAGCGGGATGAACCACTCGCGCCCGAACAGCCGAAAGCGAAAGTCACCCGGCAGCTTGCCAAAACCCAGCTTGTTGAGCAGCGGCGTGAACCAGCTGATGAGCAGCAGCGCCAGAAAGATGACGATCATCCAGCGGATCACGGGCGGCTCCTTGCGGGCGCGGGCACCGGCGAAAACGCCACGGCGCTCACAGGCGGTGGCTCCGGTCGCCCACCGCGAAACCCAGCGCATCCCAGGGCTCGCCTGTGCACAGGCCGATCACCTTGAACAGCTCGCCCATCTCATGTTCGGCCACCAGCGTGTGCGCCTGCGCCCGGGTGGGCAGGTCGGCCGCGTCCAGCAAAGGACCCAGACCACAATTGAGCAGAAAGCGGGCCTGGCTGGTGTAGCCCAGCACCGACAGCCCGCTGTCCTGCGCGGCCAGCGCCACGCCGGTGAAGTCCACATGCGCCGTGATGTCCTTCTCGCCCGGGTCGGCCAGGGCGTCCGCATCGGCCCGGTGGGCCCGGTGGCACATCAGCGTGCCCTCGCTGCGCTGCGGGTGCCAGTATTCCTGTTCCGGGAATCCGTAGTCGATGAAAAACGCCGCGCCGCGCCCCCCCGCGGCCAGCGCCGCCGCCAGGGTGCGCACGAACGCCTGGCCCTGGGGGTGGATTTCGGTCAGGTAGTCCTGGTCGCCGGCAATGGCCACCGGGGGCTGCAGGTCGGTCGGCCGGTCCTGCCAGACAAGCCGGCCGGCGGCATCCAGCGCCACCCCGCGCTCCCGCCACTGGCCGGACACCCGCGCCAGCAGCTGCACCGGCATGGCGTCGAGCACCTCGTTGCCCACCACCACACCCGTCATCACGTCGGGAAGACGGTCCGCCCAGACCACCGTATCGCCCCAGGCCGCCAGCCGGGCCTGCTGGCGTACCCGCAGCGCCCCCGACAGGTCCACGATGGTGTAGCGCCGCACGCGCGGGCCCAGCGCATCCAGCAACTGCGCGGCCAGCGCGCCGCTGCCGGCGCCGAATTCCCAGACGGTGTCGGTGCCGGTGTGGTCCAGGGCCTCGGCCACCTGCGCCGCCAGCGCCCGGCCGAACAGGGGCGACAGCTCGGGCGCCGTCACAAAATCGCTTCCGGTGCCGGGCAGGGCGCCGAACTTGGCGCTGCCATGGGCGTAGTAGCCCAGGCCCGGCTCGTACAAGGCCATGGCCATGAAGCGGTCAAACCCGATCCAGCCGCCGGCGGCGGCAATGGCCTGGGCCAGCCGGGTCTGCAACACGGTCGTTACACTGGGGGTATCGGTCATCACCCCCGGATTGTCCCTGAATGTCAGCCCCTGCCGCCCCGCCCGCAGCCCCGTCCCGCCCGCGCTCGGTCCTGGTCACCGGCGCCGCACGCCGCCTGGGCCGCGCCATTGCGCTGGCACTGGCAGCGGCTGGCTGGCGGGTGGCCATTCATTACCGGCAGTCCGCCGAGGACGCTATCAAGACAGTAGCTGAATGTGACCTTTTTACGGTGGGTAGTGCCTGTTTTGACGCCGATCTGGACGACGAAGCCGCGACCCGCGCCCTGCTGCCCCGTGTGATCGCCCACTTTGGCGCGGTGGACGCCGTGGTCAACAGCGCCGCGCTGTTCGAGCATGACGACGCCACCAGCTTCGGCTACGCCGCGCTGGAGCGCCACCTGCGCAGCAACACCGCCGCGCCCATCGTGCTGGCACAGGCGCTGCATGCGCACCTGGTCGCGCGCGATGCCCGCGGCTGTGTGGTCAACCTGCTCGATCAGAAGCTGTGGAACCCCAACCCCGACTTTCTGAGCTACACCCTGTCCAAAGCCGCCCTGGAAGCCGCCAACACCCTGCTGGCGCAGGCGATGGCGCCCCATGTGCGGGTGGTGGGCGTGGCACCGGGCCTGACGCTGACCAGCCACCTGCTCAGCGAGGAAAAATTTCAGGCCTTGCACCAGCTCAGCCCGCTGGGGCGCTCGTCCACGGCGGACGACGTGGCCTCGGCGGTGCGCTTTGCGCTGGACAACGGCGCGCTCACCGGCACCACGCTGCTGGTCGATGGCGGCCAGCACCTGATGAAATTCGACCGCGATTTTTCGCTGATGTGAACCGCCATGGACGCCAAGACGCTGATGGGCAAGACGCCCGGAACCCAGATCCTGACCCTGAACGGGCTGCGTTTCGATGCCAGTCTGGGCATCCTGGACCATGAAAAGTCCGCGCCCCAGCCGATCCGGGTCGATGCCGAGCTCAACCTGGGCCCGCAGCCGCTGCTGCCGCGTGATGACGACATCACCCATGTGCTGGACTACCGCAAGGTGCGCCAGATCATCATCGACGAATGCACCGCCGAACACGTCAACCTGCTCGAAAGCCTGATCGGCAAACTCGCCTGGCGCCTGATGCAGCTGCCCGGCGTGGTCGGCGTGCGGGTGCGGATCGCCAAGCTGGAGATCTTTGACGACTGCGAAGTGGCGATACGGGCCGAAACCGGTCAGTGGTAGGCGCGCCGGGCGACACCGGTGATCCCGCAGTTTTTTTCGCCCGGGTCTTGCCGGGCGGCGCATTGCCGGGCAGACTGGCAGGCGATTGGCCGCGCACATCCCGTGCATCTTCCGGCCGGTCCCGCCTGATGCCCTCCTGGACCGTGTCTTTCCCTTTCCCCGGCGCCATCGCCGGGCACCGGTTCGGCCGGTTTGCCGGGCAGGGCCTGCGGCGGGCCCTCGCGGCCTTGCTGGCGGCCATGCTGACCGCATTTCTGGTGGCCTGCGGAGGCGGCGGCGGAAGCACCGAGCCCGCCGTGGCCCCGCCACCCGCCGTGCCGGACGGCTGGCCGATCAGCCTCCAGGCCAGCAGCGATGCGATCACCGTGCGCTGGTCGCCCCTGGCGACGGCCGTTCGGTACACCGTCTGGCACCGCCCGGCCGGGCAGACGGGCGGCGGCACGGCGTCGCGCACCCTGGCCGCCGACTTGCCGACGGTGCACACCATCCCGGAGCTGGGCCCGGGCAGGACCACCACCGTCTGGGTGACGGCAGAGCTGCCGGCGGCTGGCAGCTCGCGATCGGCCGAGGCGCAACTGCGCACCACCGCCGGCTCCGCCACGCCCCAGACCCGGAGCAGTTACCGCCCGGGCACCCAGAGTCTGCCGGTGCTGGTGATCGACACCGCCGGCGGCGTCGCGGTCGACAACCGCGAGGACTACCGCAGCGCCACCTTCAGCCTGTTTGCCGATTCGGCCGGGCGCGACAGCGGGGTGCGCCTGGCGGCGGGCGCAGTGCAGATTCGCGGCCGGGGCCACAGCAGCTGGGAGCAACACCCGAAAAAGCCCTACCGCCTGCGCCTGGCCACCGCCACCGCGCTGCTGGGCATGCCCGCCAATCGGCACTGGGTGCTGCTGGCCAACCATTCGGACAAGACACTGCTGCGCAATGACCTGGCGTTTGAAATCGCCCGGCGCATCGGGCTGCCCTACACCACCCGCTCGCGCACGGTGGAAGTCACGCTCAACGGCGACTTCCTCGGCGCCTATTCGCTGGTCGAACATATCCGCCAGGGCAGCGAGCGCGTTGCGGTGGCCGAACTGGGCGCCTCGGCGGACGACAACACCGAGCCGCGCATCAGCGGCGGATACCTGCTGGAAGTGGACCGCACCGACGCCACCGATCCCGGCTTCGACAGCCGTGTCTGCACCAGCCAGTCACCGCGGATGCGGCTGACCGTCCAGACACCCGACCCCCCGACGGCGACCCAGCTGGCCTGGATCGACAATTACTGGAACCAGACCGAGCGCGCGCTGCACGCCGGCAATTTCGCCGACCCGGTGAACGGCTATGCCGCCTGGATCGACGTGGACAGTTTTGTCGACTGGATCATCCACGCCGAGATCGTGCACAACATCGACTCCTTCCGCTTCAGCACCTTCCTCACCAAAGACCGGGGGCAGAAGCTGCGCATCGGCCCGGTGTGGGACTTCGACCTTGCCATGGGCAACTACGACACCTATTTCTCTGACCGGCCAGGACGGACCGACGGGTTTTCACCGGCCCTGACACGCTGCTGGTACAGCCGGCTGATGGCCGATCCGGCCTTCGTCAGCCGGGTCAAGGCCCGCTGGGCGGCCTTGCGCGCCGGCGGCCTGGCCGACCTGTCGCCCTTCCTGCGGGAACAGGCCCGCCTGACGGCGCCGGCCGCCGCCAACAACGAGGCGCGCTGGGGCATCCTGTCCGCGCCGCTGTGGAAAAACATTGTGGCCACCGGCAGCTACGACGCCGAAGTCGAATACCTCGACTGGTGGCTGCAACGCCGCCTGCGCTGGCTGGACAGCCAGTGGCGGCAATAGGCCTGCGGGCAACGCAACCGTTCTCCGGGGGTGATGGTCTGCCGCGTGCGCCGCGCAGGCTGCTGCCATCCCGCTCAGCGCGGCTTGGCGTAGTCGTAGTAAACGCCACTCACACAAAAACGTACCCCTTCATCCACCCAGCCAGCGCGTCGCATCTCTTCCTTGCTGTCGGGTGTGTCGGCAACAAACCGATGGCTGGGTGTGCGTCCGGTCAGATGACCGTTGTTGTAGTAACGGCGAATGAGCACTTTTCCCCGCGAATCGCTACACCCCGTCCCCGTCGCATCCAGCGCCACCACGCTGAAAGCGTTATCCGATTCCAGGTTCCAGCGCGGTTGGTCCGGTGGTCCTTTCGGTAACGATTGCAAAAAAGCGCACTCCGTCGGGTCAGCGGTAAAGAAATGGCTGTTCGGCCCCGGCCAGACCGAACCGTAAAAGCGGCACACCCTCGTCCCGCCGGCATTGCCAATCCAGACGCCAAACTCCCGAAAGGTCCTGCGCCATCCCGGCCCGGCGGCGCCGGACCAAATGATCTCCTCGTCGTTACTGCAGGGCTGCGTGTAGAAGAACTGATTCAGGAGAACGTTGTAATACTCCGTCAAATACACATGCGGGTAGATGCTGTAGCAGGCCCGAGCCGGCTCATCGCCGAAATCGTCGACGGTGATCGATTCGTCAAGGACGTTCGCATGGCCCGCTGGGCTCGCGCATAAAAGGCTACAAACCAACCCCAGCGCCAGACCCAGGGCGCGAACGCGACCGCTCTGGCGGCCGGCGCGCCGCGGCAGCCGCCGCAGGTACTGCTCCTTTGGACGATGGGTCAAGACAGCCTCCTTGCACCTTTTCGAAATGGGTCTTGAAGTCCAGGATTTGCCTTTACGGGCATCCGGTCGCAGCGAAGACCTCGCCCACCCCAGGTGCTGTTCAAATACGATAGCAGGAAAGGACGTCTTTTCGCTGGGTATGCGCCCAAAAACAGGACCCATACGGTTGGACAGTGACGCCGCGCTGGCCGGCATCCCTCAGGGCCGCTTGACGGCGTTGAAATACACACCAGACACACAAAAGCGGACTCCTTCATCCACCCAACCCTTGCGCAACATCTCGTTCCTCAGGTTCACCTCGTCGTCGGCCACGAAACGGTGGTTTGAGTCGCGGCCGTTGGCAGGGCCATTGTTATAGAAGCGGCGCACCAGTTTCTTTCCAGCGGAGAATTTGCATCCCGTTCCGGCCGCATCAAGGTCGATGGCGGCAAATGCGCTCGCAGTCTCCAGGTTCCAGCGCGGCTGCGACGGAGGGCCTTTTGGCAACAATTGCAATGCGTTGCATTCCTGCGGATCAGATGTAAAAAAATGGCTGTTCGGCCCCGGCCAGACCGAGCCATAGAAGCGACAAAAAACACCAGCGCTTGACCAAGACCAGACACCGAACTCCCATCCTGTTTTGTACCAACCCGGCCCGGCAGCGCCAGATGTGATGATGGCCTCGTCGTTAAAGCAGGGCACGGCATAAAAATATTGGTTGAGGAGATGGTTGTAGAACTCCGTCAAGAAGACATTCGTGTAGTACGAATAACACGCCCTGACGGGCTCCCCGCCAAAGTCACCAATGCCGGCAGACTGCGATGTCGGGCTCAGAAAGAGAAGCCCTATAAATGACAGTCTCGCCATTCGGTGCAGGGAGCGGACCAGTCCGAAGACTTTTCCCTGAATGAAACGCTGGATACTGCGAAACCCGCAGTATCCGCTTTCTAGGCTGAGAGTCGACCAAAGCATCAGAACCAGCCTCCTTGTACTTGGGTGAACTGGATGTCGAAGTCAATGCCTTGAGTGTTGCGGTCCTCCGTCGTCGTAAAAACCAACACGCCGCCACCGTTCGGGTCCCAGTATGTCGGGCGGACACTGCTGGTGTTTTTGGCGCGAGGGGTTAGCCCGGGCCCCCAGTAGGCCACATCCTGGTACATGTTGGCGTGCAGGGTATAGAACTGGGTCTGCCCCAGCGGCGCCGACTGCGGCTGGCAGGTGCTGTCGAAGACCGCGTTGCCTCCGACCCAGAAGGCTTCGATCTGCGAGTTGAACGCGGGATAGCCCGAGCCAGGCCCCCCGCAGCCAATCAGGTCAGGTCCCGGCGTAGACGTGGACCAAGCCTGAGTGCTGCCGATGACCATACCGTTGCCAATGATCGCCAGGGCGCCCACGTTGGGGGTCAGGAACAGCGTGACGGCAATGTGCTCCTGCGTCGCCTGATACGAGGGGGACATGTTGACGCCAAAGTTCAGCCATTGGGTGGTGGTGCCCGCCGGACGCTGGGCAATGGTGTAAAACCCACTGGTATGGAAGTAAGCGGCTGACAGAATGACGCCGTAGACGATGCCGCTCAGGCGGACGACGGAGAACTCCGGGGGCAGCGAGGGTAGTGCCCACGCCGTCGCCGATGCCAGCCTGGCCCGTTCTGACGTCGGAACGGCTACCCGCGACAGGTCGACAGATTCGTGGGCCAGCACCTCGCGACCGGGCGCTACGGGCACCGGACCGCTTGCCAGCGCCGGGGCGTCACCAAAAAGCGCCAGTTCGTATCCCTGCCAGCACAGGTTGGCCGCCTCGGTGCGGCGTTCGACGCGGTAGCGCAGGGTGGGCCCGGTTTCAGCCCGGGTGTCCGCTACCTCCAGACTGACCATGCGGCCCAGCGCATCCCGGTAAACGTGGATGAGCCCCCGCTTCGCGGATGTCTGGTTGGCCGCTTCGACAGGGCCAATGACCTGGTCACAAACCTTGGGGAACGGCGACTCACGCGCCTGCGCCAACGCGGCCCCCCCCCCGATCAGCATGACCAAGCCCAAGGCCGCCCGGGTTGCGACCCGCACCGATGTGACTGACACGATTTCCCCCTGAAAAATGATGGTGGAAAAGATGATACGGCGACGAGTGCAGGCGGCGCAAGCGCCCCGCGGTGCGAAAATCGGCCGATGAACTATCCCGTAGAACACGAGCACCTGGCGGCGCCGAACGGTGCCGCCGGCAGCTTGCGGATCGAGCGCGAAACCCACAAGCTCGAAAAACGCCTGTGCCGCCAGGTGGGCCAGGCGATTGGCGACTTCAACATGATCGAGGCCGGCGACCGGGTGATGGTGTGCCTGTCCGGCGGCAAGGACAGCTACACGCTGCTGGACATCCTGATGACGCTGCGCAAGCGGGCGCCGGTGGACTTCGAGCTGGTCGCGGTGAATCTGGACCAGAAGCAGCCGGGTTTCCCCGATCAGGTGCTGCCGGCCTACCTGAAAGGCCTGGGCATCCCGTTTCACATCGAAACGCAGGACACCTACTCCATCGTCAAGTCCAAGATTCCCGAAGGCAAGACCACCTGCAGCCTGTGCTCGCGGCTGCGCCGGGGCATTCTGTACAAGGTGGCGCGCGAGCTGGGCTGCAACAAGCTGGCGCTGGGCCACCACCGCGACGACATGTTGCAGACCTTTTTCCTCAACATGTTCTTCGGCGGCAAGCTCAAGGGCATGCCGGCCAAGCTGACCAGCGACAACGGCGAGTTCATCGTCATCCGGCCGCTGGCCTACGTGGCCGAAAAAGACATCGTGCGCTGGGCGGCGCACCGGCAGTTCCCCATCATTCCGTGCAACCTGTGCGGCAGCCAGGAGAACCTGCAGCGCCAGCAGATCGGCGACCTGCTGCGCGACTGGCAGAAAAAATACCCCGGCCGCATCGAAAACATGTTCACCGCGCTGCACAACGTGGTGCCCTCGCACCTGATGGACGCGTCGCTGCATGACTTCAAGGGGCTGAAGGCCACCGGCGTGCCCGACGAGAACGGCGACAAAGCCTTCGACGCCGACGAGCCACCCCGCGCCGCGCCCCCGGGGCTGGCGGTGGTGCGTTTCGAATGAAAATGATCGATACCCAGCGTAAAAAGGTCGCTTGACGCTATCTTTTTTGATTGTCTAAGACCCCGACTCGCCCCCACCGAACGATCTGCACCCGCCATGGAAGCGACCCGCATCCTCGCCATACGCCACGGCGAAACCGCCTGGAACGTGGACGCCCGCATCCAGGGCCAGCTGGACATCGCGCTCAACGAAAAGGGCCGCTGGCAAGCCACCCGCCTGGCGCTGGCGCTGGCGGCACGCGACCGTATCGACGCCATCTACACCAGTGACCTGGTGCGCGCCCGGGACACCGCCCGCGCGATCGCCGAGCGGACCGGCGCGCCACTGACGGCCGACAAGGGCCTGCGCGAGCGCGCTTTCGGCCGTTACCAGGGAATGACGTTCGCCGAGATCGAAGCCGTCCGGCCGGACGAGGCGGCCCGCTGGCGCCACCGCGACCCGCACTGGGCGCCGCCCGAAGGCGAATCCCTGCTGCAGATGCGCGAGCGGGTGCGGCAGACCCTGGACCAGCTGGCCGCGCGCCACCCGGGCGGGCAGATCGCGGTGGTGGCCCACGGTGGGGTGCTCGATCTGCTGTACCGCGCGGCCACCGGGATGGAGCTGCAGGCGCCCCGCACCTGGCAACTGGGCAATGCGGCCGTGAACCGCCTGCTGTGGACCACCCAGGCGCTGACTTTGGTCGGCTGGGCCGACACCGCCCATCTGGACGAGGACTGGCACGATGAAACCAGTACCTGAGGACGCCCCCGAGGCGCTGCGGGCCCTGGTGGGCCAGCCGGTCACCCAGATCGACACGCCGGCGGCAGTGGTCGATCTGGACCTGATGGAGCGCAACCTGGCCCTGATGGCCAGCTGGTGCCGCGTGCACGACCTGCGCTGGCGCCCCCATGCCAAGATGCACAAATGTGCCGCGCTGGCGCGGCAGCAGATCGCCGCGGGCGCCGTGGGCGTGTGTGTGCAGAAAGTGTCCGAGGCGGCCGCCCTGGCGGCCCAGGGGGTGCGCGACATCTTCATCACCAACGAAGTGGTGGCGCCGGCCAAACTGGCGCATGTGGCGTCGCTGGCGCGCATCCTGCAAGGCCTGGGCGGCCGGCTGGCCATTGCCGTGGACAGCGCCGAGGGCGTGGCCGGCCTGGCCGGCGCCATGGGCCGCCAGGAAAACAGCATCGACGTGTTTGTGGAGATTGACGTCGGCCAGGGGCGCTGTGGCGTGCCGCCCGGACCGGCCGCCTGGGAGCTGACGCGCCGGGTGCTCGCCCAGCCGGCACTGCGGTTTGCCGGCCTGCAGGCCTACCAGGGGCAGGCACAGCACCTGCGTTCGGCCAGCGAGCGCAGCGCCGCCATCACCCGCGCCGCACAGGCAGTGCGCATCGCCCGCGCCGAAATCGAAGACCAGGGCGTGCCGGTGGAGCTGGTCACCGGCGCCGGCACGGGCAGTTTCCCGCTGGAGGTGGCCACCGGCCTGTGGGGCGAAATCCAGCCCGGCAGTTTTCTGTTCATGGACGCGGACTACGCCCGCAACGAGCCGCTGCCGGGCACGCCGCGTTTTCGCCAGGCGCTGTACATCCGCAGCCAGGTCATCAGCCGCGGCCCCGGCCACGCGGTCTGCGACGCGGGCCACAAGGCCCATGCCATCGATTCGGGCCTGCCCGATGTGCTGCTGACACCCGGCCAGTCGCCGCTGCGTTACGCCAACGGCGGCGACGAGCATGGCGTGCTGCGCTGTGTGGAACCCGACGGCCAGTTGCCGGCGGTGGGTGATACGGTCTGGCTGATTCCCGGCCATTGCGACCCGACCGTCAACCTCTACGACTGGCTGATCGGCGTGCGCGGCGGCCCCAACCACGGGGTTGTCGAAAAGCTCCTGCGGGTGGACACCCGCGGCTGCATGACCTGAGCGGCCGGCCCGCGCAGGGCGACTGGCACAAACCCGCTTGCGGGCATCCCGGGCGGGCGGCACCATCGCTGCATGAGCCCCAGCCAGATCATCGTCCTTGCCACCCCGGTCTTTTTCCTGCTGATTGCCGTCGAATTCGCCTGGGGCCTGCGCACCGGGCGCAACACCTACCGGCTGGACGATGCCATCAGCAGCATCGGGCTGGGCATGCTCAGCCAGATCAGCGCGGTGTTCACGCGGCTGCTGCGGGTGGGCATCTACACCGCCGCCTACACCCATGTTTCTCTGGTGCCCGAGGCGGCCGCCCAGGCCTTCTGGACCAGCGCCGGCGGCTGGCTGCTGGCGCTGGTGTTCTACGACTTCTGTTACTACTGGCTGCACCGCCTGAGCCACGGTGTGGCCGTGCTGTGGGCGGCGCATGTGGTGCACCACCAGAGCGAGCACTACAACCTGTCCACCGCGCTGCGCCAGACCAGCAGCGGCGCGCTGCTCGGCTGGGTGTTCTACCTGCCGATGGCGCTGGCCGGGGTGCCGCCGCTGGTGTTCGGGGTGGTGGCGCTGATCGACCTGCTCTACCAGTTCTGGGTGCACACCGACCATGTTCCCCGCCTGGGCTGGTTTGACCGCTGGTTCTGCAGCCCCAGCAACCACCGGGTCCACCATGCCGTCAACGACCGCTACCTGGACCGCAACCACGGCGGCATCCTGGTGGTCTGGGATCGGCTGTTCGGCACGTTTCGCGAAGAAGACCCGCGCGAGCCCTGCGTCTACGGCACCCGCGCACCGCTGCGCAGCTGGGACCCGCTGTGGGCCAACGCCGAGGTCTACGCCGCGTTGGCGCACGACAGCTGGCATGCCCGAAGCTGGGCCGACAAGCTGCGGGTGTGGATCAAGCCGCCCGGCTGGCGACCAGCCGATGTGGCGGCGCGCTTTCCGCGGCCCGCCTTTGACCTGGCGCAGGTGCAGCCCTGGCGGCCGCAGGTGGGCCGGGCGGCCTCGGCGTTCGGTGCGCTGCAGTTTGCCGCGCTGCTGGCCGGTGTCTCGGTGTTTCTCTGGTTTGCCGACACCCTGGCCACCGGGCCGGCACTGGTGGGTTTTGCGGCGCTGACGGCCGCCCTGTGGGTGGCGGGTGCGGTCACGCAGGGCCGCATCGGGGTGCTGGAGGCGCTGATGATCGACTGCGCCATCCTGGCCACGATCACCAGCGCCTGGGGTCTGGTGGAGTGGCACCGGCTGTTCAAGCCGGCGACGATGCTGATTGCAATGATTCTGGTAGCAAATTATGACCATTTGACGCTGGGTATCGCCCGAAAACATTCCAAAAGCGCCGCGACGATGCCCGAGGGGCCGTCCGTAGGCGACGCCGCCGGCCGTCGCTGGCTGCTGGCGGCGCTGGCGGCATCGCTGGCCGGCGATGTGGCACTGATGTTCCCCGGCTACTTCGTCCCCGGGCTGGTGGCTTTCCTGCTGGCGCATCTGGCCTACATCCGGCTGTTCAAGCGCGGGGTGCCCTGGTTCGCCGACCGCCGCGCGCTGGCCGCCACGCTGGGCATGGGCGGCATGATGTTCGCCGTGCTGTGGACCGGCGGCCTGCCGGCAGCCTTGCGGCTGCCCGTGGCCGCCTACGTGGTGGTGATCGCCCTGATGGCCGCCCAGGCCATCGGCCGCGCGCGCACCCTGGGCGGCACACCGGCCTGGACGGTGGCGTCCGGCGCCGCGCTGTTCATGGTCAGCGACTCGCTGCTGGCCTTCAACCGGTTCGTGACGCCGCTGCCGCTGGCGCAACTGGGTGTGCTGGGCACCTATTACGCGGCCCAATGCCTGATCGTGGGCGGCTGGCTGCGCGGGCAGGCGGACGGCCAGGCGCGTCGGCACCCCTGAAACCATAGCAAAAGAAGACCTGTTTACGCCGGGTATGGGCGGTTTTGCCGGGTATTTACTCGGAAAACAGCTCGCCGGCGGCTTTGGGCGGCGTCAGGCCCAGATGGCGGTAGGCCGCCAGCGTGGCGATGCGCCCGCGCGGGGTGCGCTGCAGGTAGCCCTGCTGGATCAGGTAGGGCTCGATCACGTCCTCGATGGTGTCGCGCTCCTCGCCGATGCTGGCCGCGATGTTGTCCAGCCCGACCGGGCCACCGTCGAAGCGGTGGATCACGGCCTCCAGCAGCTTGCGGTCCATCAGGTCGAAGCCTTCGGGGTCCACGTCCAGCATGGCCAGTGCGCGGCGCGCGATGTCCTGGGTGATGCGCCCGTCGCCCTTGACTTCGGCGTAATCGCGCACCCGGCGCAGCAGGCGGTTGGCGATGCGCGGCGTGCCGCGTGAGCGCCGTGCGATCTCGAAGCCGCCTTCGTCGTCCATCGGTGTCTTCAGCAGGCCGGCGCTGCGGGTCACGATGCGCGCCAGCTCCTGCGGCGTGTAGAACTCCAGCCGCGAGACGATGCCGAAGCGGTCGCGCAGCGGGTTGGTGAGCATGCCGGCGCGTGTGGTGGCGCCCACCAGCGTGAACGGCTGCAGATCGAGCTTGATGGAGCGCGCCGCCGGGCCCTCGCCGATCATGATGTCGATCTGGTAGTCCTCCAGCGCGGGGTAGAGGATTTCCTCGACGACCGGGCTCAGCCGGTGGATCTCGTCGATGAACAGGACGTCGTTGGCCTCCAGGTTGGTCAAGAGCGCCGCCAGGTCCTTGGGCTTTTCCAGCACCGGGCCGCTGGTCTGGCGCAGGTTCACGCCCAGCTCGGCGGCGATGATGTGCGAGAGCGTGGTCTTGCCCAGCCCGGGCGGGCCAAACAGCAGCACATGATCCAGCGCCTCGCCGCGTTTGCGCGCCGCGCCGATGAAGATTTCCAGCTGCTCGCGCACCTTGGCCTGGCCCACGTATTCGTCCAGCAGCTTGGGCCGCAGCGCCCGCTCGATGGCTTCTTCCTGCGGCGAAGCGGGCGCAGCCGAGACCACGCGCTTCGGCGGCGCGGGCAGGAAATCGTCGGTCTTGATGGTCATGGACGTTTACTTCGCCAGCGCCTTCAGCGCCAGCTTGATGCCTTCGCTCACGCCCACACCGGCCGGCAGCGCCTTCAGCGCCAGGGCGGCTTCCTTGTCGCTGTAGCCCAGCGCCACCAGCGCCTGCAGGATGTCGGCCTGGCTGTCGTCGGCCACCTGTACCGGGGCGCCCAGGTCGGCACCGAGTTTGCCTTTGAGCTCCAGCAGCAGCCGCTCGGCGGTTTTTTTGCCGATGCCCGGCACCTTGACCAGGCGGCCGGGCTGCTGCGCCGTCACCGCCTGCGCCAGCTCGGCCACGCTCATGCCCGAAAGCACCGAGAGCGCCGTGCGCGGGCCGACGCCGCTGATCTTGACCAGCTGGCGGAAGGCCTCGCGCTCGGTGGCGGTGCCAAATCCATACAGGATCTGCGCGTCCTCGCGCACCACAAAATGGGTCAGCAGCGTGACCGTCTCGCCGGTGGCGGGCAGGTTGTAGAAGGTGCTCATGGGCACATCGACCTCGTAGCCGACGCCGTTGCAGTCCAGCAGCACCTGGGGGGGATTTTTTTCGGCAAGGATGCCGCGCAGACGTCCGATCACGGGGGCACTTTCAGGGCAGGAGGTGTGCGGGCAAACGGGCGCTGGCGCCGTTCAGGGATTGACGAGGCCGCGCCGGGCGGCCTCCAGCGCCGCTTCGGCGCGCGAGGAAACATTGAGCTTGCGGTAGACCTGCTTGATGTGGTCCGCAATGGTGTGTCGCGACAGCCCGAACTGGGTCGCGATTTCGGGCAGGGTGTAGCCTTTGGCCACCCGCTGCAGCACTTCGGTTTCCCGGTCGGTGAGTCGCACCTGCTCTTCCACCTGCCGCACCAGGCTCTGCCGGCGCTGCGCCTCCCCGGCGAAATACGACAGCACGCGCCGGGCGATCGGGGGCGACAGCGGCGGCTCGCCCTGGGTCATGCGCAGCAACTGGGCCACCAGCGCGTCCTGCGGCTGCTCTTTGAGCAGGTAGCCGAAAGCGCCCGCCTGCAGCGCGGGAAACAGATGGTCGTCGTCGTCGTAGATGGTCACCACCACCGGCACGGCCGTCGGCTGGCGCTGGCGCAGGGCACCGACCACGTCGATACCCGAGCCGTCGGGCAGGCCCAGGTCGATCAGCGCCAGGTCGAACCCGCGCTCGGTCACACGGGCCAGCGCCTCGTCGACCCGCGCCGCGCGCGTGACGGCCACCCCGGGAAACGCCGCCTGCGCCACCTGGACCAGCCAGTCACGGATCTCGGGCAGGTCTTCGACAATCAGGGCATTTTGCATGGCAGGCGCATCTTAGCGGATGGCTGCGCCCGCCCGGTGGAGCGCCAGCGGTACCTCGACCGTCAGTGTGGTGCCGCCGCCCGGCGGGGTATGAAAGCGGTGGTCTCCACCAAGTTTGCGCACCCGCCGCTCGATATTGGGCAGCCCATGCCCCCCTGCGGACGAACGTGGCTCGCCGCCCAGGCCACAGCCGTCGTCGGTCACCGTCAGCCGCAGCTGCTGCGGGGTCCGCCGCACGCACACCTGACAGTGCCGGGCGCCGCTGTGCCGGATCACATTGGAAACCGCCTCGCGCAGCACCCGGGTCAGCTGGCCGATGGGTCGGGCCGCAACCAGTTCACCGGCTGGCGGCTCGTCGGCCAGCCACTGGGCCGCGATCCCCGCCGCGCTCAGTCGGGACACGGTCTCGGCCCGCCAGTCGGCCAGCGCGTCGGCCAGCACCACCCCGTCGCTGGCCATGTCGCGCAGGCTCAGCCGCATTTCGTCCATCGCCTGCCGCGCCAGCGTCGCGGCCGGCCCGGACGGCTGGGTGTGCGCAATCGCCAGCAACTTGGCCCCGAGGTCATCGTGCAGGTCGGCGGCGATGCGCAGCCGCTCCTCGCGCACCCCGCGTTCGTAGGACTCCTGCGACTGCAGGCCATGCCGGACCAGACGCAGGATTTCTTCGGCCCGCTGCGCATCGCGCCGGTTGAACAGGCGCCGGCCGCGCTCGGGCAAGGACAGCTGCAGCGACTGCAGGCGTCCCCAGCCGGGTATGCGCAGCGATTGCCCCTGACCGTCGATCGCCACCGCGCCGTCGTGCACCGTGGGCTGCAGCTGCTGCGGCGCAAACATGTGTTCCCAGAGTTGGCGCCACAGCTCGTTCAGGCGCGCCGGGTCGGCCTGCGACACGGTGGCAATCTGCACCACGTCGGGCAGCAGGTCCCGGGTTTCGGGGAGGCTGCCACGGGTCAGCCGGGCCCACAGTGCCTGACGCAGCGGGAAATACAGCCAGCCGCCGATGGCCAGCGCGAGCATCAAGGCGTTTTCGTTGCTCAGCGGCAGGAGGGTCAGCAGCAGCACATCAAGCACCACCACCAGCAGCCCGCCCAGAAACCACAGCCAGGCCAGCGCCCACCAGCGTTCCAGCCGGAACAGCCCGATGCGCCCGACCAGCGGAACCAGCCCCAGAAACACCAGGGCAATGATGGTGAGGCCGAAGTTCTGCGGCAGGGTGATCACATGGCCCATCGCGCCCATCGCATAGGCCACGAACACCACCGAAAACGACGCAAAAAGCAGCAGACCCAGCCACTTGAGTTGCCCCCGCAGCAAGGGGTCGTGCCGGCATGCGCGCCACTGCGCCACAAAAACCAGCGCCATGGCCGCCGTCACCGCCACCAGCGGAATACGGAACGTCAGCGCGATGGTCGGCAGGCCGTGCAGGGCATCGGCCAGCACCGACAGCCCGCAGACCAGCAACAGGACGGTCGGATACAGCGCGCCACCCAGTGGCCGGGGGTGGCGCCACAACACCATGCTCAGCCCGATCACCACCAGAAATGAGCCCGCGTGGGAAAACACATGCAATGCCGGCCAGAGCCAGGGGTCCTGCGTCAGCAGCCGCGAACCCCAGCCGGCGGTGCACAACATGCCACTGGCATACCCCAGTGCCGCCGCCGCGTACCACCATGCGGCCGGGTCGTCCGGGCGGTGGGCCCAGACCATCAGACCCACCGACAGCGCCAGCAGGCTGACCAGCCACGGATACCAGAAGCGCAGGCCCAGCTCCAGCAGATCTTTGCCTTGCGGCTGCGCCCATTCGACGCCACGGTCGTGTTCGATGCCCACCCGGGTCTGGTGCAATATCTGCCACAGGGCCCGGTGCTCGTCAAAGAAAATCCGGTGGTCGCTGTAATCGTTGTGCTGTCCTGCGCTTTCCACCAGCGCCAGCGGCGAGATCGGCGCGCGAAGGCCGTCGTCAGCGATCAGCGCGCGCACCCCGGTCAGCACCGCCTCGCCCCGGACCTGGGTCGCCTGGGGCCGGCCGCCCTCATCCAGCGAAAAGCGCCAGCCGAGCGACGGCTCCAGCATGGCACGCCACAAGGCCAGCAAGGCGAACGCCACGATCAGGATCGACGCCAGCGCCATCCGCCATCCCGCCGGCGGCGGACGCGGGGCGGCGGGAGAGTGGTCCATGCGCCGCCGCCCGGGTCTTACAGCCGCCCGGCCGCCCGCAGCACCGCAAGGACCTGGGTGGCCAGATGGCGGTGATAGGCCGGTGTGGTGTGCAGCGTATCCGCCCACAGGGAGGTCTGCGCCGCGCCGGCCGCGACCAGCGTCGCATCGCTGCAGACAATCGCGCTGCGGATCGGCAGCCGATCCAGCGCGCAGGCGGGATCGGTGACATTGTTCAGACCGAACGCAGCCGGATCGGCCACCACACGGCGACTGAAGGTGAACTGGTCGACCACCATCACCGACGAGCCCTCCAGCGCCGCGGCCAGCGCCGCATTGAACCGGGGCGTCAGATCCTGGTAGAGCGCGCGCACCGGGGCGCTGGCTGCGGCCACCGGTGACTGGGCGCCGTCGGCCTGGTTGAGCAGCACCACCGGCCCCAGCGCCTGCAGGCGCCGTGCCTGCGCCGCCATCTGCTGCGCCGCGGCGACCACACCGGCACGCGCCTGATCGGGCGAAATGGCGCCCGCCAGCACCGCCTGACCGAGAAAGCCGATGTCATTGCCACCCCCGTTGAGCAGGAACAGGCTGCCCGACGCCGAGGCCGCCGGTCCCGCCAGGAAATGATCTACCTGCTGGCGCACCGACAGCGCGGCCAGTTGAACGCCCGGCGTCAGTGAAACCGCCGGCGCATCGACCCGCGCTCCGCCCTGGGCCCAGGAGTCGCCGTTGCCGGCGACCACCGGAAACACCGCGAATTGCGGTGTGGTGAGGGTCACGCCACCGCTGAGCGCCGGCGCAATCGTCAGTTCCAGGTCGGCGGCGAGCCATTCGGTCCAGATGCGGGGGCCCGCGCCGTTGACCGTGAACCGGCCGCCGCCAAATGCCGCCGCCGCGGGGCGGTACGACCCCACATCCGACAGGCTGTCGCCGAACGACACGATGCGACTGTACGGCGGCTCGGCGCTGCAGCCCCCCAGCGCCGCCAGCAACACGACCAAAACCAACCAACGCAGGCGATGAACAAGGCGGAACATGGGCGAAATCTCTGTTGGACAAGCCCGGACGGGCCACTGTGCGGCATTCTGCACCAAGGGGTCGGGCGCGCGCCGGGTCTTTTACCGGGCAAGGCGGTCGGGTGAGGCAAGCCGTTTTTCGGGCCCGTCGGCGACACCGGCCGTCGCGGCTGCCGCCGCCATGCCCTGGCTCGCCACCGTGTCCGGCAACACGGGAATCGACACCTCCAGGCACACGCCGCCCAGCACACTGACGCGCCACGCCGACTGCCCGCCCAGCGTACGCACCCGCCGTTCGATGCCCCCCAGCCCATGGCCCTTGTCGGTCGATCCGGCCACATCCATGCCCACACCGTCGTCTTCCACCGTCAGGGCCAGCTGCTCGTGGGCCATGTGGACGGTGACCCGGCACCGGCGCGCGCCGCTGTGCCGAATCACGTTCGACACCGCCTCGCGCAGCACCCGCGTCAGTTGCACCTGGGCCCGCGCCGGCACCAGAAAGTCGGCGGGCGGCTCGGCAGCGGTCCATTCGACCTGCAGCCCGGCGGTCATGAGGCGCTGCACGGTCTCCGCCCGCCAGTCGGCCAGCACGTCCGCCGCCCGCAGCGGCTCGCGCACCATGCCCTGCACCGACAGGCGCATTTCGTCCAGCGCCTGGCGCGCCAGGTTGGCCAGTTCTTCCCGATCCCGCTGGCGCGCGCTTTCGTGCGCGATGCTCAGCAGCTTGGCACCCAGGTCATCGTGCAGGTCCGACGCGATGCGCCGTCGCTCTTCCTGGGCTGCCTCGCGCGCGCGCAGCAGGGCCAGCTCGGCATAGCTGCGTTCGATCTCCGACGAGGCCTGCCGCACGCGGCGCTCCAGCTCATCATTGAGTTCTTCGCTGCGGCGCAGGTTGTCGCCGAACACACCGATCAGCCGCAGGCACAAGGGAATCAGGGTGACGGGTCCGCCCAGGTGGCCCAGGTGCATCTTGAGCGGGTAGCCGAAGAAGGCCGCCGCAAACTCGACCGCAATGATGCCGATCATGATGAGCAGGATGGCGGAAAACAGCCAGAAGTCGCGCCGCGACACCCGCCAGGACACCACCGTGAACCACACCGACACCCCAATGAACTGCGGCACCAGCCACAGGTAGACCGCCCGGGCCACCGGGTAGATGTGCTCCGTGCCCGACAGCAGGAAGACCACGGGAATGACCGCAATCTGCCACCACAGCACCTGATTGATCCAGCCCACTTCGCGGCGGAGAAAGCGCATCATGAACAACACCAGGCCCGACACACACACTGGCGCCGTGGCGGGCACCAGCAATTCGATCCACGGGCCCGGCAGGGGCGGATCGATGACGTACAGCCGGGCGGTATTGATCGTCCACCAGCCGATCCAGAGGGTGAAATAGCCATAGATCGAATCCTGAGGCCGCGTCAGCCACAGGGCGCCGATGAACACGGTAAAGGCCCCGAGAACCGCGGTGATGATCTTGGGCAGGGTGATGTTCCACCACAGCGCCTGCTCGTACTGCGCGCGCAGCTCCTGGGCATCGCCCATGCGGATCACCGACAGGCCCGACGAACGCTGCGCCGCCGAAACCTGGCGCAGCGGGTACCCCACCACCTGAACGGTGACGGTGTTGACGCCCGGGCTGAGCAGCGCCAGCGGCAGGGTGAAAAACTGCGGCGTGAAACAGTTGCGGCTGTAGGGAAGCACCAGGCTGCCCCCGGAGCCGACCAGCGCGCCGTTGAGGTAGACCGCCAGGTTGCTGCACACGCGCTCGATATAGATGGCTGGCACGATGCTGGCGCCGGAAAACACCCGGGCATCCACCGTGAAGCGGTACCACAGCGTCCCGCCATGCTCGGGGCGGGTGCGGCCCCAGTCGTCCGGCAGTGCCTGCGGCCGCCATTGCGCGACCGTCCCGCCCGGTGCGCCCGCTCCGGGCGGAGCAGCCACTTCCACCTGGTCGATCCGCAGCACCTCGGCCAGAGCCGGCGCCGCCAGCAAACCGAGCCACAACAGCGCCGCCGCAGCGGCGCGCGAAAGCGCGACAATGAAGGAACCGACCCCAGACACCCCATGATTGTCCGCCACACCTTCACCCCCCACGACAACACGCGCCTGTCGCACCTGTGCGGCCCCATAGACGAACATCTGCGCACCATCGAAGCCGCGCTGCAGGTCTCCATCGCCCACCGGCATGAGCAGTTCAAGGTCGACGGCCCCAAGGCCAAGGCCCAGCGGGCCATGGAAGTGCTGCAGGCCATCTACGAAATCGCCGAACGCCCGGTCAAGGCCGAGACCGTGCAGCTGATGCTGGCCGGCGACGCCGCCACTCTGGACGAGCCTCCCGGCGGCGCCGTCAGCCTGCACACCCGCCGCGCCGACCTGCGCGCCCGCACGCCCAACCAGACGGTGTACCTGGACAACATCGCCACCCACGACATCACCTTCGGCATCGGCCCGGCCGGCACCGGCAAGACCTACCTGGCGGTGGCCTGCGCGGTGGACGCGCTGGAACGCGCCGGCGTGCAACGCATCGTGCTCACCCGTCCGGCGGTCGAAGCCGGCGAACGCCTGGGTTTCCTGCCCGGCGACCTGAGCCAGAAGGTGGACCCCTACCTGCGCCCGCTGTATGACGCGCTCTATGACCTGATGGGCTTCGATCGGGTGCAGAAAGCCTTCGAGCGCAACGCGCTGGAGATCGCGCCGCTGGCCTTCATGCGCGGGCGCACGCTGAACAACGCCTTCGTCATCCTGGACGAGGCGCAGAACACCACGCCCGAGCAGATGAAGATGTTCCTGACCCGCATCGGCTTCGGCGCCCGCGCCGTGGTCACCGGGGACGTCAGCCAGATCGACCTGCCCAAGGGCCAGCTCTCGGGCCTGATCGAGGCGGAACAGGTGCTCCGGCGCGTCAAGGGCATCGCCATCACCCGCTTCACCAGCGCCGACGTGGTGCGCCATCCACTGGTGGCCCGCATCGTGGACGCCTACGACGCCCGTGGCCGCACGGCCCGCGCGCGTCCGGCAACCCGTGACTCCTGATTCAATAGCAAAATATCACCTTTTTACGCTGGGTATCCGGCAAAAAACCTTAGAAACTGCGCGCCATGGCCCTTCCGCCCCTCCTGCTGTCGCTTCAATTCGGCCCACTTGACAACGCGGCCGTCCACCGGGCCGCCCTGCCCCGCCACGCCGTGACCCGCTGGATCCGCCATGCCCTGGCGCGCGAGGCCGAAATCACCGTGCGCATCGTGGACAGCGACGAAGGCCGCGCGCTCAATCGCGACTACCGGCACAAGGACTACGCCACCAATGTGCTGACCTTCGACTACAGCCGCGAACCGGTGGTCTGCGCCGACCTGGTGCTGTGCGCCCCGGTCGTGGCGCAGGAAGCCCGCGAGCAGGGCAAGACGCTGCAGGCGCACTACGCCCACCTGCTGGTCCACGGCACGCTGCACGCCCAGGGCTGGGAGCACGAAACCAGCGAGGCCGACGCGCAGGCCATGGAAGCCCATGAAACCGCCCTCCTCGCCCGGCTGGGCGTCGCCGACCCGTACGGGAGCTGACATCCGGCGGCCTGCGCGCTTTTTTGGACAACTTTTGGGCGTTTTCTGGTCGTACCCAGCGTAAAAAGGTCGTTTTTAGCTATCGTTACGATAGCTCCAACTCCCTCAGACCACCTGGATCGGAATCGTCACCGGGCCGTCGTTGATCAGGTGGACCCGCATGTCGGCAGCAAATTGCCCGGTCTGCACCTGGGGGTGGGCGGCGCGGGCGCGGTCCACCAGGTAGTCGAAAAGCTGACGGCCTGTGTCCGGCGGCGCGGCATTAGTAAAACTGGGGCGGTTGCCGCCCCGGGTGTCGGCCGCGAGGGTGAACTGGCTGACGATCAGCAGCCCGCCGGGCGTGCCGCGGCCGTCGATGTTCTGCACGCTGTGGTTCATCTTGCCGCCGTCATCGCTGAAGATGCGCAGCTTGAGCAGTTTGGCCAGCAGGCGGTCGACCTGCTCGGGCGTGTCACCCCGTTCCGCACAGACCAGCACCAGCAGCCCCGGCCCGATACGGCCGATTTCGGCACCGGCCACGAGCACGGCGGCTTCGGCCACCCGTTGCACCACACTGAGCATCAGATCAGGTCCTTGGCGTCATCAAAGTGGGCCTCCACATCGCTGGGCAGCAACTGGATGCTGGCCCGCAGGCCGGGCACCGCGCTCATCAGCGCCTGCTCGACACTGGCACGCACGGCCGCTGCGCGCCCCAGCGTCCAGCCCGCCGGCATGTGCATGTGCAGGTCGACAAAACGGCGCTGGCCGGCCTTGCGGGTGGTGACGTGGTCAAAGCGGATGATGGCGGTCTCGCCGCGCCGGTGCTCGAAGCCGTCCAGCGTCTGGCGGATCGTGGCCAGCACCTCGGGCTCCACCGCCTCGTCCATCAGTCCCTGCGATGAGCGCCACATCAGGTGAAAGCCTTCCTTGAGGATGTTCAGCGCCACGCCGATGGCCACCACCGGGTCCAGCCACAGCCAGCCAGTCACAGACACCAGGGCGATGCCGATCACCACGCCGGCCGAGGTCCAGACATCGGTGACCAGGTGGCGCGCGTCGGCTTCCAGCGCAATCGACCGGTGCTCCCGCGCCGAGCGGAACATCACCCAGGCCAGCAGGCCGTTGAGCGCCGAACTGGCCACCGACAAGGCCAGGCCCCAGCCGACCTGCTCCAGCGGCTGCGGGGCCAGCAGCCGGTGCAAGGCCGTCCAGATGATGCCGATGGCGGCCGCGATGATCAGCACGCCCTCGAAGCCCGAGGAGAAATACTCGGCCTTGTGGTGCCCGTACGGATGGTCCTCGTCGGCGGGCCGCGCGGCGATGGTGACCATGACCAGGCCAAAAATGGCGCTGGCCAGGTTGACCAGTGACTCCATCGCGTCGGACAGCAGGCCAACCGAGCCCGTGAGGTACCAGGCCAGTGTCTTGAGCGTAATGGTCACCACCGCAACGACCACGGATGCCATCAGCAGGCGGCGAGGCGTCAGGAAACGGGTGACAGGACGGTTCATGCGCCGATTGTGACGCAGCGGGCACAATGCACCCATGCGCACAACACCGCTTGCCGCGTTCCGGCACCACGGCCTGTGGCTGCTGGTCTGGTGCGTGCTGTCACTGGCGGGCGCGGCGCTGGTGGGTCGTTCGGAGTTGGCGCGCCAGCAAAGCACTTTCGAGACCGATGCCCGCATCACCCACCGCCTGCTCAGCCAGCGGGTCGTGCAGCATGACGCGATTTTGGCCACGCTGGCCCTGCTGCAGCCGGCGACCGACGCGTCGGCGCCCGAGCGGCGCCTGCCGGCCCTGTATTCGCAGATCCTGGCCGTCGAGCGCCGGGACGGTGGGGCCCCTTGGGCCGTGCCGGCCCTGGACACCGCCGAGACGCTCTCGCGCGCCCTGCGGCGGCCCGCGCTGGCCGGTCTGGACCTCGCCGCCGGGCGTTTCTGGCTGGTGCTGGCCGCCGAGCCAGCCAGTTTCGCCCTGCAGATGGACCTCAAGGCCGTCGTTCCCTGGGCCGAATGGCCCATGGCGGCCGACACCAGTCCGGTGCGGGTCACGCTGGAGCATGCCAGCCAGACCTTTGTGGTGCAGCCCGGACGAATGCGCGCCGGTGGCTGGCAATACGACTTCCGCAAGCCGCTGGCGTCAGACAGCCAGCCTTTTGACGTCGTCGCGACACGTCAGATCGGCTGGGGTGAGCTGCCATGGCTGACCATGGCGGTGCAGGCAGTGATCCTCGCGGGGGGCCTGGCCGGGTTGCGCACCGTGCTGCGCCAGCGCGAGCAGCGCCGCCGCGCCGAGGAACTGCTTCGCCTGGGCCAGGTGGCACGGCTGAATGCGATGGGTGAACTGGCAGCCGGCATGGCGCACGAGATCAACCAGCCGCTCACCGCCTTGCTGGCGAGCACCCAGGCGTGTGAACGCCTGCTGGACGACGAGCCGCCGGACTTGCCGCTCGCGCGGGTCGCGGCAGAACAGGCGGCCCGGCAGGCGCGTCGCGCCGCCGATGTGGTGGGCCGCCTGCGCCGCACCGTCGAGCAGCCCGACCTGCGCGCCCCGTTGCGCCCGGTCGATCTGCGCCAGAGCGTGCGGGCCGCACTGCACCTGTTGGCGCCCGAGCTGCAGGCCCGGCAGATCCGAACGGACATGGAGGCCGCCGGCGCCCCGGTGACCGTACTGGCGGACGCGGTGGCGCTGGAGCAGATCGTGCACAACCTGCTGGTCAATGCCCTGCAGGCGCTGGAACAGGTACCGCAGGGGCAGCGCGCGCTGGTGCTGTCCGTCGGCGAAAGCGGCGGCACGGGCGCGCTGACGGTGCGGGACAGCGGCCCGGGGGTTGCGGCGGAGGCTCTGCCCCGGCTGTTCGAGCCGTTTTTCACGACCCGACCCGGCGGCCTGGGCCTGGGCCTGAACCTGTGCGAGACCCTCGCCGGCCGGATGGGCGGTCAGCTGATCGCGGCCAACCACCCTTCTCGGGGGGCAGTATTCACCCTGACACTGCCTCTGGCGACCCCGCTCGGGGATGGGGCGGCCAATGCCCTGAACACCCACTGACCATCAATCGCCCAGGCCTCCAGGCATTCCTGTCCATGTCCCACTCGCTGTCTCCGCTGATCCATCTCATCGACGACGACCACGCCGTGCGCGCCAGCTTGTCGCTGCTGATCGGTACGGTCGGACTGCGCGTGCAGGACTGGTCCGATCCGCAGCAGTTTCTGGATCGCTTCGACCGCCAGGCGATCGGGGCCATCGTGCTCGATGTGCGCATGCCCGGCATCAGCGGACTTGCGGTGCTGGACCGCCTGGTGGCCGAGGGGGTGGACCAGCCGGTCATCATGCTCACCGGCCACGGTACCGTCGATATGTGCCGGCGCGCCTTCAAGTCGGGGGCGGCCGAGTTCCTGGAAAAGCCGGTCGACGACGAGATGCTGCTGGAGAGTCTGCAGGCCGCCGTGCGCCAGCATGTGCGCTCGCGCCAGCACCATCAGGCCGACCGCGCGGCCCGCGAACATTACGCCCAGCTGTCGGCCCGCGAACGCGAGGTGCTGGGCCTGATTGTCGGCGGCCTGACCAACAAGGAAATCGGTCGGGCGCTGGAGCTTTCGCCCCGCACGGTGGAAACGCACCGGGCCAATCTGTTTGCCAAGTTGCACACCGGATCGCTGGCCCAGCTGATTCGTCAGTACGCCGCGCTGGTGGAGGCGTCCGACAGAGACCGGTCACCCCCCGGCGCCACTGCGTAGTTCTACGGAGCTTCGCGCGTAGTCGGCCGAATGGCCGTCGCCGGGCGGATTTCCTACAGTTCTCCCACGGTTGATTGAACCGCATCACCTCCCGGAGAACCCCATGAAACGCACCCGTTCGACCATCACATCCGCCCTGCTGCTGGCGCTGCTGTCGGCCGCCGCCTCGGCCCAGCCCGTCCGCACCGAACGCAACATGTCGCTGGACCTGGCCAGCCAGATTGCCGCTGCCACCGTGGCCGCCTGCTCGGCCAACAATTACAACGTCACCGCAGCCGTGGTGGACCGGGCCGGTACCTTGCGTGCGCTGCACCGGGCCGATGCCGCGGGCCCGCACACCGTCGGTGCGGCGCAGGCCAAGGCCTACACGTCGGCTTCGGCCCGCAACACCACGTCGGCCATGCTGGAGAACGTCCAGAAGAACCCGGGCGCAGCGACACTGGTGCATATCCCGGGCTTTCTGATTCTGGGTGGCGGCGTTCCGGTGCGAGTCGGCAACGACGTCATCGGCGCGGTCGGAGTGGGTGGCGCGCCTGGTGGTCACCTGGACGAACAATGCGCCATGGCGGCGCTGGACAAGGTCAAGGATCTGCTGAAATAAGCAGCACCGTACCCTCCGCCGCAATGACCTCTGCCATGAAACGGTTGTTCCTCCCATGCCGCCGAAGCTCTTGCTGCCTGGCAGCCGCTTGGGCTCTGGCGCTGTCCCTGTCGGCCCCGCCGGCAGCGGCGCAGACGGCGCCTTCACCGACGGAAGTCGCCCGCTACACCGGTTTGCACGCGGCCGCGCATTCGGGCAGCCCGTCGCTGATCGAACGGCTGATTGCCGACCGCGCAGACCTCAACAGCCGCGACGCAAACGGACGCACGCCGCTGCATGTGGCGACCTTCGCGCGCCAGCGCGACGCCATCCGCGCTCTGGTGCGGGCCGGCGCCGACATCAACCGGCTGGAAAACGACCGGTACGACGCGGTAACCATCGCTTCGGTCGCCGATGACGAAGAAACCTTGCGCCTGCTGCTGTCACTGGGTGCCAGCGCCCGGCAGGTCACCAGTCGCTACGACGGCACCGCCTTGATCGCCGCGGCCCACCTGGGTCACGACGGCGTCGTCCGCCAACTGATCGCCGCCGGTGCGCCGTTGGACCATGTCAACAACCTGCACTGGACGGCGGTGATCGAGTCCATCGTGCTGGGCGACGGCGGCATGCGCCACCAGGCCACGCTGAAAGCCCTGATCGACGCGCGGGCCAATCTGCAACTCACCGACCGCAACGGCCAAACACCGCTGCAGCTGGCGCGCGCGCGCGGATATCGGGAGATGGTGAAAATGCTGGAAGTCGCCGGCGCCCGCTGAGACGAGCCGCCGACCCTCGGGATCAGCGGAGCGTGACCCGCGCAAACTTGCGTTTGCCCACCTGGACGACGTAGGTCCCTGCGCCCAGCTTGAGGCCCCGGTCGCTGACCACACTGGAGTCGACACGCACACCGCCGCCGTCAATCAGGCGACTGGCCTCGCTGGTCGACGGCGCCAGCCCGGCAGACTTGAGCACCGCGCCAATCCCCAAAGGCGCGCCGCCGAGGCTGATTTCGGGGATTTGATCGGGCACGCCCCCTTTGCTGCGATTGATGAAATCCTGCTCGGCGGCATCAGCCGCCGCGGCGCTGTGGAAACGGGCGGTGATTTCCTTGGCCAGCGCCACCTTGGCGTCCTTGGGGTTGCGCCCGCCTTCGACCTGGGCCTTCAGTGCGGCGATTTCGGCCTCGGTCCGGAAACTCAGCAAGGTGTACCAGCGCCACATCAACGCGTCGCTGACGGACAAGACCTTGGCGAACATCGTGTTGGCGTCCTCGGCAATGCCGATGTAGTTGTTCTTGGACTTGGACATCTTTTCGACGCCGTCAAGGCCTTCCAGCAAGGGCATGGTCAGGATGCACTGCGGCTCCTGGCCATATTCCTGCTGCAGGTGGCGGCCCATGAGCAGATTGAACTTCTGGTCGGTTCCGCCGAGTTCCAGGTCGGCCTTCAGCGCCACGGAGTCATAGCCCTGCATCAGCGGATACAGGAATTCATGCACGCTGATCGGCGAGCCGGCCTTGAAACGGTCGTGGAAATCGTTGCGCTCCATCATGCGCGCCACGGTGTATTTCGCGGCAAGCTGGATCATGCCCATGGACCCCAGCGGAAGCGACCACTCACTGTTGTAGCGAATCTCCGTTTTGGCCGGATCCAGTACCAGGCTGGCCTGCCGGTAGTAGGTCTCGGCGTTGGCCTTGATCTGCTCCGGTGTCAGTGCAGGGCGGGTGCTGTTGCGTCCGGACGGGTCTCCGATGAGGCTGGTAAAGTCGCCAATCAGAAAAATCACCTGGTGCCCAAGGTCCTGCAACTGGCGCATCTTGTTCAGCACCACGGTGTGCCCGATGTGAATATCCGGCGCTGTGGGGTCCAGGCCCAGCTTGACCCGCAGCGGCACGCCGCTGCGTTCCGATCGCGCCAGTTTGCGCACCCAGTCATCTTCCGGAATCAGTTCGTCACAACCACGACGCGTCACGGCCAGCGCCTGTTTGACACAATCGGTTACCAGAAGGTGGTTTTCAGAGTCGGTTTTCATGGGTTTCGGCGCTGGGAGGCACGGCCTCCCGTCGCTATACTCGGGCGTTTTCGGACCTGCGATTCTAGTGGTCCGGTTTCCTATTTCCCCTCGCAGACCGAGACTGGCTCCCGCCGGCTCGCGGACTGACCGAAGGCCGATAACAAAACAGAGACGCCGTGGTTGAACGCCTTGAAGAATCGCTGTCCCGCCTGACAGCCTGGATCCGGCA
This sequence comes from Burkholderiaceae bacterium, assembly GCA_016790575.1. Classification (GTDB taxonomy): domain Bacteria; phylum Pseudomonadota; class Gammaproteobacteria; order Burkholderiales; family Burkholderiaceae_C; genus JAEUOU01. The sequence continues at coordinate 177,914 of JAEUOU010000028.1, forward strand.
GCACCCCCAACGAATCAGCGCGGCCCTGGCGGCTGTCCTGATGGCCGGTGGCGGTGGAGCCTATGCGGTTGCCACCCTGGGCCCCGACGCAGCAGCAATGCCGGTTCAGGAACTGGTCGAGTCCGTCAGTCCGCTTGCACTGGCCCCGCAGCTTGCGGCACTGGAGCGCATGAACCTGCAGCTTCAGCGGAGCGAGATGACGCGTTCGTCTGACACGCCCGAAGCCTTGCTCCAGCGCCTGGGTGTCCGGGATGCCGACGCGGCTGCCTTTCTGCGGCGCAGCCCGGAGGCCCGGCAAGCCCTGTTCGGGCGTGCGGGAAGGCTGGTCACGGCGGATGCCGGCCGCGCCAACGAGCTTCTGGCCCTGACCACACGCTGGATCACCAGTGATACCGATACCGAATTCAAGCGTTTCGTCGTGAAACGCGGCCCCGCGGGGTTCACGGCGCGGATCGAAATCGCGCCGCTGGTTGCGACACAACGGCTGGGCAGCGGAGCGATTCAGTCCTCCCTGTTTGCGGCAACGGACGAGGCCCGCATTCCGGACGCCGTCGCTGTGCAAATCGCGGAAATTTTTTCCGGTGACATCGACTTCCGCCGCGATCTGCGCAAAGGCGACCGCTTCAGCGTGGTGTTTGAAAGCCTGGAAGCCGATGGCGAACCTTTGCGGACCGGTCGTGTGCTCAGTACCGAATTCGTCAATGCATCGCGCACCTTCCAGGCGGTCTGGTTCTCTGAGGCAGGGCAGGACGGCGGCTACTTCACCCTCGACGGACGCAGCACCAACAAGGTTTACCTCGCGTCGCCGCTGCTTTTCTCCCGCGTGAGCAGCGGCTACGGCATGCGCTTTCATCCCATCCACGGCGACCGGCGCGCCCATCTGGGCGTAGACTATGCCGCCCCGACCGGAACCCCGGTGCGCACCGTCGGTGACGGTGTCGTCGAGTTTGCCGGGTGGCAGCGTGGCTATGGCAACGTCATTGTCGTCTCCCACCGCAATCAGGACAGCACGCTCTACGCCCACCTGAGCCGCATCGATGTCCGCAAAGGTCAGCGCGTCAGCCAGGGCCAGTTCATCGGTGCAGTCGGCTCGACCGGCGCCTCTACGGGGCCGCACCTGCATTTCGAGTTCAAGGTGGCAGGTGTCCACCAGGATCCGCTCCTGGTGGCGCGGCGCAGTGAAAGTGTGCCTTTGCCGGCGCATCTGAAGCCCCGATTCGATGCGTTGGCCCAGATCCAGAAGCACAATCTGATCGCTGCAGCGTCAATGCAGCCCGCCGGATTTCAGTAAACCGCCCGGCCGGGAATCCAACCGCATTGCCCTGGCGCCTTTCCCGGAGAAACCGACCGGATGGAGTCCCTGCTGATCGGGTTGATGTCGGGTACTTCGCTGGACGGGGTTGACGCCGTCCTGGCACGCGTCTCTGACCATGATGCGCGCGTTCTTGCCCACGCCAGCGCGCCCTTTCCGGCTGCGCTGCGCACGGAACTTCTGGCCCTCAATGCGTCGGGGACGGATGAGTTGCACCGGGCGTCGCTGGCCGGCAACCAGTTGGCCCGGATCTATGCCGAACTGGTCTGGGAACTGTTGTCACGCTGCAGATTGCGGCCCGCAGAAATTGCGGCCATCGGTGCGCACGGGCAGACAGTTCGACACCGGCCGCTGGAGTTTGACGCATCCCCGGACGGCCGCTGGCCCGCCGTCGGATACACCATTCAATTGAACAATCCGTCCTTGCTGGCCGAATTGACCGGAATCGACGTGGTCGCCGATTTCCGTAGCCGAGACCTTGCCGCAGGGGGGCAAGGCGCGCCACTGGTTCCGCTGTTCCATCGGCATTGGTTCGGCAAGGCGGGAGCCGACGTCGCGGTCCTCAACATCGGTGGGATTGCCAATCTCAGCGTCCTGTCCGCCAATGGCGAAGTCTTGGGATTCGACTGCGGGCCGGGCAACGTTTTGCTGGACGGCTGGACCTCCCGTCATCTGGGCCAGGCCTATGACCAGGATGGGGCGTGGGGCGCCGGAGGCACTCCTGATCCCGCCCTGCTGGAAACATTGCTCGCGGAGCCATTCTTTCGCCGCGAGCCCCCCAAGAGCACCGGCCGCGACCTTTTCAATCTGCCGTGGCTTGACCGACGCTCGGCAGACTTCACCCACCTGAAGCCGGTGGACGTGCAGGCAACCCTCGTGCGCCTGACGGCTGAAAGTTGCGCCCATGCGGTCAAGGCGTGGGCGCCGGAATGCACCCGTTTGATCGTCTGCGGTGGAGGAGCCCTGAATACCGACCTGATGACCCGGCTGAGAGCGTCACTGCCAAGTGCGGTTGAGCTGCAAGGATCGCAGGAGTGGGGCCTGCCCCCTCTTCAGGTTGAAGCCACGGCTTTTGCGTGGCTTGCTTGGCGCACCTTGCGACGGGAGACGGGTTCGATTGCTGCGGTCACCGGCGCGCGTGGAGCCCGCGTGCTGGGGGCGATCTACCCGCGGTAGGTTTCCAAGCGTGCGGGCGAAAGCGCCCGCATTTCAGGCCCTGGGAAACGTTCAGACCGAGAACGAAGAGCCACAGCCACAGGTGGTCGACGCATTCGGATTGCGAATGACAAACTGGGCGCCCTGAAGGTCTTCTTTGTAGTCGATTTCGGCGCCCACAAGGTACTGGTAGCTCATCGCGTCAATCAACAGGGACACGCCATTCTTGGTCATGGTGGTGTCATCTTCGTTGGCGATTTCGTCAAAAGTGAAACCATACTGGAAGCCCGAACAGCCGCCCCCTTGCACAAAAACGCGCAATTTCAGGTCGGGGTTGCCCTCCTCGGCGATCAGGTCCGCCACTTTCGCAGCAGCGCTGTCGGTAAAAACGATCGGGGTGGGCGCTTCCGTCTGGATCGGTTCCGCAATGGCGTTCATGGCAACTCCGTTTCAATAACTGACCGTATGCTACGGCAATTGCAAACCTGCAACCGGTCAGGGGTTGTTTGCAGCGAGCTTCAGCGCGGGTTTGTCGCCCTCGTCCACCCCGCCACCCATCAAAGGCCGCAACTGGCCGGAGATGGTGGCTCCCTGGTGCATCTCCAGCGCTTTGTACGCGACATCTCCGGTAATTCGCGCTTTCGGCTGCAGTTCCAGCAGTTCATTGGCAAGCACCGGCCCGATGACCTGCCCGTTGACGATGACATGGTCCGCCTCAACCGAACCGGTCACCGATGCTGTTTCTGAAATCACCAAAATACTGGCCGCTGACTTGCCGGCCTTCACATCGCCCACCAGTTCGCCATCAATGCGAAGGCCTTCAGAGAAAGTAATGCCACCTTCAATCAAGGTGCCTTGTGCAATGAGACTCTTGATCGGCGGCAGCTTCTTCTGAAAAAACATGGCGAATTCCTTCAATGCCTAGATTTTGACTGTTTGGGAGGCCCGCGTCACCTGACCTTCGATAACCCGGACAGTCAATGTGGCCGGGATGACGCGAGCAGGCAGTTCCACCAGTCCGGTGGCCCGCCGATGTTGGGAAAACTGGAGACTGGTGGAGGCCAGAGGCGGTACGGATGTCCAGGTTTTTCCATCCAAGGTGCCGGACACGACCACGTCGATCCGCCCATCGAACGCCGCAACCTGGCGTGAGAGCTGCTGTACCAGCACTTGCCAGCGCAAGCCTGTGGTCGGGCCGGAAGTCGACAGCCGCTCGACCTGCAGACCCCGAATGGCGATGCCGTCGGTTCCCGCGACGGGAGCGAGCTTCTCGAAGAAACCCAGGTCATCACGCAACTGAGCGTTTTCGGCTTCCAGATGGCGAAGCTGCGCGACCAGCCGTTCCTGCGCCACCTTTTCTGCCGTCAGAAGGCTGCCGGAGGTATTTGCCACGGTCTGGGCCTTGTCGCGCTCTTCACGCAGGCTCACCACCTCCTGTCGCAACTGGGCCAGTTCCTGCTTGGCGCCGCGGTCGAGACCGGCGATTTCCTTTCCGAATTCGAACGCCCACAGTCCAATGGCTGCACAGAACCCCATGACCACCGCCGCAAGCCCCCATCGGATCGGCCACGGCATTGCACTGCGGATTGCCATCCGCGAGGCACTGATGGTCAGGCGGCGACGAAGAAGACGAAAACGCATGGGACCGGGAGCATACGACAGAACATCGCGCACGGAAAAGAAAAAACCGCCGCGGGACAGGATCCAGCGACGGCCTTTGGGGCTGACTTGCAGCGAGAAACGATCAGCGCTTGCTGAACTGCTTGCGCCGGCGTGCGGAGTGCAGACCGACCTTCTTGCGTTCCACTTCCCGGGCATCCCGGGTCACGAATCCAGCCTGACTCAGGACGGGCTTGAGCGCCGCATCATAGTCAATCAGGGCACGGGTGATGCCATGGCGGGTCGCGCCGGCCTGACCGGATTCACCACCACCATGCACGTTGACCTGGATATCGAACACTTCAAGGTTGCCGGTCAGCGCCAGGGGCTGCTTGGCGATCATGATGGAGGTCTCGCGGCCGAAATAGGCCTGGATATCCTTGCCGTTGACCGTGATCTTGCCGGTGCCTTTTTTCAGGAAAACACGGGCGACGCTGGACTTGCGACGGCCGGTTCCATTGTTCCATTCACCAATCATCTCAAGGCTCCTTAGATTTCCAACACTTTGGGTTGCTGGGCGCTGTGCGGATGCTCGGCGCCACCGTACACCTTGAGCTTCTTGATCATGGCGTAACCCAGGGGACCCTTGGGCAGCATGCCCTTGACGGCCTTTTCCAGGGCACGGCCAGGATGCTTGGCCTGCATGTCACGGAAGTTCGTGGCGGTAATACCGCCCGGATATCCGGAATGGCGGTAGTAAACCTTGTCCAGGGATTTGGCCCCTGTGACGCGCAGCTGGGCTGCATTGATGATGACGATGAAGTCACCGGTATCGACGTGAGGCGTGTAAATGGCCTTGTGTTTGCCGCGCAAACGGAGAGCAACTTCGCTGGCTACTCGTCCGAGGACCTTGTCGGTCGCGTCAATCACAAACCACTCGTGCTTCACGTCAGCGGGTTTCGCGCTGAACGTTTTGGTCATGAGTTTTCTCGCAGAGAACGGTTTGGCGGGCTCTTTTCCACGGTCGGTGTTCCTCTGCAGGGAACCTCTTAGGTGGTGTTGTACTTCCTCAGGAAGCCTTCGCCGCGGAGCCACGGATGCGCTGCGAAGCCCGCCATTATACGAAAAATCAAGGACTTGCGCGAGTTACCCACACAGCCGACCGCCCGGCAGGTACCATCAGGCCATGTTCAGTTACCGACACGCCTTTCACGCCGGCAACCACGCCGACGTGCTCAAACACACCACGCTGATTGCGACGCTGCGCCACCTGATGCTCAAGGACGGCGCACTTGTGATGATCGACACCCACGCGGGCGCCGGCCTGTACCGCCTTGACGGCGACTATGCGGAGACCAGCGGGGAGGCGAACGAGGGGGTGGTTCGCCTGCTGGCGGCGTTTTCGAAACAGAAAGTGGCAAAACCCATCACAGAAAGGTCCTCTGACGCTACAAATGATGTAGCACCCGCATTGCAGGACTATCTCGACCTGATCAAAGCCTTCAACGCCGACGGTGGCGCCCGAATCTACCCGGGTTCTCCCTTTGTGATGCACCACCTGCTGCGGTCGGATGCGCGCGATCGGCTGAAATTGTTCGAACTGCATCCGACCGACGCCAAAACTCTGGATGCCAACACGGCCCAACTGGAGGCCGGGCGTCAGATCACCGTGACTCGCCAGGATGGCTTTGAGGGCCTCAAAGCCCTGTTGCCACCGCCACCGGCCGCGAACGGCTCGCGCCGCGCGCTGGTGCTCATCGACCCCAGCTACGAACTCAAGAGTGACTACAGCCGCGTCACGGAATGTATTGAAGACAGCCTGAAACGCTTCCCGACCGGCTCGTACCTGATCTGGTACCCGGTCATACCGCGCCCGGAGGCACATGACCTTCCCCGCCGCCTGAAAAACCTGGCCAAGCGGGCCGGGCGTCCTTGGCTGCACACCACGCTGGCGATCGGCCAGTCGCCTGACCGGGGTCCGCAGGAACGCCCCGGCCTGACGGCCAGTGGCATGTTCATCATCAATCCGCCCCATACGCTCAAGGCAAGCCTGCAGGCTTGCCTGCCCCAGATCCTGGCCGCTCTGGGCCGGGGACGGGGACAAGGCCATACGATCGAAAGCGGCGGCCCAGGCTGAGTCTCCAGAAACCGGTAAAAACCCTGACAAGATCGACGCAATTAACCGACCGAGCGGTCGGTTAATTGACTATACTGCGGCCCAACCCCGGTTCCATCGGGGATGGAGTCGCCCATGTACACCCAATCTTTCTCCGTGCAGGACCAGGCCGAGGGGAAGCCCGCCGGCCTGAAGGCTGTTCCGCTGTCCGAAGCCGAACAGGTCCTCAACAACCGCTTCGAGGCCACCATCGACGCCGACGGCAAGATCGAGCCACGCGACTGGATGCCAGACGCCTATCGGAAGACCCTGGTGCGCCAGATCAGCCAGCACGCCCACAGCGAAATCGTGGGCATGCTGCCCGAGGGCAACTGGATCAGCCGTGCACCCAGCCTCAAACGCAAGGCGATCCTGATCGCCAAGGTGCAGGACGAAGGCGGCCATGGCCTGTACCTGTACTCGGCCGCCGAAACCCTGGGCACCAGCCGCGACCAGATGCTCGCGGCACTGCACAGCGGCAAGGCCAAGTACAGCTCCATCTTCAATTACCCGACACTGAACTGGGCGGATGTGGGGGTGATCGGCTGGCTGGTGGATGGCGCGGCCATCATGAACCAGATCCCGCTGTGCCGCTGCAGCTACGGCCCCTATGCCCGCGCCATGATCCGGGTGTGCAAGGAAGAATCCTTCCACCAGCGCCAGGGTTACGAGGCGCTGCTGGTCATGATGCGCGGCAATGACGAACAGAAGGCCATGGTCCAGGACGCCGTCAACCGCTGGTGGTGGAAATGTCTGGCCATGTTCGGGCCGCCCGACAGCGACAGCCCGCACAGCGCCCAGGGCATGCGCTGGGGCATCAAGCGCATCTCCAACGACGACCTGCGCCAGAAATTCATCGACGCCACCGTGCCGCAGGCCCAGGTGCTCGGCGTCTCCTTGCCCGACCCGGAACTGAAGTGGAACGAGGCACGCGGCCACTGGGACCACGGGCAGATCGACTGGGACGAGTTCTGGGCCACCGTCAACGGCAACGGCCCCTGCAACAAGGAACGCCTGGCCACCCGCGTCAAGGCCCACAACGACGGTCAGTGGGTGCGCGACGCCGCACTGGCCCACGCCCGCAAGCAACAGCAACGCACCTTGAAGGAAGCCGCATGAGCACCCCCGCACTGAAAGAATGGCCCCTGTGGGAAGTTTTTGTCCGCAGCAAGCAGGGCCTGGAACACAAGCACTGTGGCAGCCTGCACGCCAGCGATGCCCAGCACGCGCTGCAGATGGCGCGAGACGTCTACACCCGCCGCCAGGAAGGCGTGAGCATCTGGGTGGTGCGCTCGGTCGACATCACCGCCAGTGAACCCCACGAAAAAGGCGAGTTCTTCGAGCCGGCCGGCGACAAGATCTACCGCCACCCCACCTTCTACGACATTCCGGAAGAAGTGGGGCACATGTGATGAACGCCGTCGAACCGCGCATGGCGGCCAGCGTCCAGGCACCTGTCGACTACCTGCTGCACCTGGCGGACAACGCGCTGATCCTCGGTCAGCGCAACGCCGAATGGTGCGGGCACGGCCCGATCATCGAAGAAGACCTGTCCATGGCCAACAACAGCCTGGACCTGATCGGCCAGGCCCGTCTGCTGTACCAGCACGTTGCCACGCTGCAGGGCAACGGCGCCACCGAAGACACGCTCGCCTACTTTCGGGACGTGCCGGACTTCCGCAACTACACCCTGCTGGAACTGCCGCACAGCCCGGCGCTGGCCGGCACCGCCCGGGGTGATCGCGACTACGCCACCACCATCGTGCGCAATTTCCTCTACAGCGCCTTGATGGTGCTGGTGTGGGAGCGCCTGCAGGGCTCGACCGATCCACAGCTGGCGGCCATCGCGGCCAAGTCGCTCAAGGAGGTGCGCTACCACCTGCGCCACTCGCGTGACTGGCTGGTGCGTTTCGGCGACGGCACCGACGAGTCGCACGCCCGCGCCCAGGCCGCGCTGGACCACCTGATGCCCTACACCACCGAATTCTGGGCCGACAGCGCCGCCGAAACGGTGGCCCAGGCGCAGGGAGCCGGCGTCCATCCCGGCGCCCTGCGCGCCGACTGGGACGCCCTGGTCGATGCCGCGCTGCAGGAAGCCACCCTGGTGCGGCCCGCCCCGGCCAAAGGCTACGTGACCGAAGGCAAGCAGGGCATCCACTCCGAGCATCTGGGTTTCGTGCTGGCCGAAATGCAAAGCCTCGCCCGCGCACACCCGGGCGCAACCTGGTGACCTGGCGGCCATGAACGCCACCGACATCCAGCCGGCCGGGCACACCGCCATCTGGTCGGCACTGGAGGTGCTGACCGACCCCGAAATTCCCGTGGTCACCCTGCGGGAGCTGGGCATCCTGCGCGACATCCGTCGCGGGACGGACGGCATGCTGGAAGTGGTCATCACCCCCACCTACAGCGGGTGTCCGGCCATGGGCCAGATCGAAGACGACGTGCGGGCCACGCTGGCCGCGCAGGGTGTCGAGGCGCGCGTCGTCACCCAGCTCGCCCCCGCCTGGACCACCGACTGGATGACCGACGACGCCCGCGAGAAGCTGCGGGCCTACGGCATCGCACCGCCGCGCTGCGGCAGCGCCATGCCGGCGCCGGGCGCCAGCGCCGTGCTGCGTTTTGCCGCGCTGCCCGCTGCAGCCGTGCCCTGCCCGCACTGCGGCAGTGCCAACACCACCGAAATTTCGCACTTCGGCTCCACCGCCTGCAAGGCGCAGTACCGCTGCCTGGACTGCATGGAACCGTTCGATTACTTCAAACCCTATTGACCGAGGAGACGCGCGATCGGCGCGAAAAAAACATGTCCGTTGCCCCCCGTTTCCACGATCTGCCGATCACGCGCGTCAGCCCCGAGGCCGCCGGCGCCGTTGCCATCGCGTTTGCCGTTCCCGAGAGCCTGCGCGAGACCTTCGCCTTCGAGCCCGGCCAGTTTCTGACCCTGCGCGCCCAGATCGGGGGTGCCGATGTGCGCCGCAGCTACTCGATCTGCAGCACGCGCAGCCGCTTCCAGAAACAGGGCGAACTCGAAGTGGGGATCCGCCCCATGGGAGGCGGCGTGTTTTCCAACTGGGCGGCCACCACCCTCAAGGCGGGCGACACCCTGGCCGTGATGCCGCCGGACGGCCGCTTCACTTCGAAACGGCCCCGCGCCCTGCACCGGGTGGGCTTTGCGGCCGGTTCGGGCATCACCCCCATCCTCTCCATTCTGGCCACCGCCCTGGAAGAGCAGCCGGAAACCAAGTTCACCCTGGTCTACGGCAACCGCCGCATGGACAGCGTGATGTTCAACGAAGCGCTGCAGGACCTGAAAGACCAGTACCCCGACCGGCTGACGCTGATCCACATCCTCTCGCGCCAGGCGCAGGAGGTGGACCTGCTGCAGGGACGGATCGACGGCGACAAGGTTCGCGCCATCATGGACACGCTGCTGCCGGCCCGCAGCATGGACGAGGTGTTCGTCTGCGGCCCGGAAGCCATGATCGAAGCCACCGAAGCGGCGCTGCTGGGGGCGGGCGTGCCGCGCGAGCGCGTCTATACCGAACGCTTCACCTCGCCCACGCTGGAGGCCCTGAACGCCGAGCAGCGCAAGGCGGCCGTCGAAAAAAGTCACACGGTGTCGCAGACCGGCTCGGTGGCCCTCACGGTGGTGCTGGACGGCAAACCCCATGCGCTGCGCATGAACCCGGAGCAGCGGGTGCTGGACGTGGCGCTGGCCGCCGGCCTGGACCTGCCCTGGTCCTGCCGCGGCGGTGTGTGCTGCACCTGCCGGGCCAAGGTGATGGAAGGCTCGGTGGTCATGGACAAGAACTTCACGCTCGAGCCCTGGGAGACCGAAAAGGGTTTTGTGCTCTCCTGCCAGGCGCGCCCGACCAGTGACGCGCTGGTGGTCAGCTACGACGAGCGCTGAGCACGGCGTCCATCGGCTGCCCCTGAAAACCAAGGGCCCGCAACCGCGGGCCCTTTCTCATTCGCTGCGACGATCGGATCAGACTTGGGCCAGCGCCTGGTCCAGATCGGCGATCAGGTCGTCGATGTGCTCGATGCCGACCGACAGGCGCACCATGTCCGTGCTCACGCCCGCCTTGGCCAGTTCGGCCGAGTTGAGCTGGCGATGGGTGGTCGACGCCGGGTGGCAGGCCAGCGACTTGGCGTCACCGATGTTGACCAGCCGGGTGAACAGCTGCAGCGCATCCTGGAAACGCGCGCCGGCGGCGATGGCGTCATCGGACTTCAGGCCGAAGCTGATGATGCCCGAGGCGCGTCCGCCCATGTAGGTCTGCACCAGACCGTGGTCCTTGTGGTCCGCCAGGCCGGCGTAGTTGACCCAGCCGACCTTGGCGTGGTGCTTGAGGTGCGTGGCCACCTTGACCGCGTTCTCGCAGATGCGGTCCATGCGCAGCGCCAGCGTTTCGATGCCTTGCAGGATCTGGAACGCATTCATCGGGCTCAGTGCAGCGCCCATGTTGCGCAGCGGCACCACCCGCGCGCGGCCGATGTAGGCCGCCGCGCCCAGCGCCTCGGTGTAGACCACACCGTGGTAGCTCACGTCGGGCTCGTTCAGGCGCTTGAAGCGCGTCTTGTGCTCCGCCCACGGGAATTTGCCGGAATCGACGATGGCGCCGCCGATGCTGGTGCCATGGCCGCCCAGATACTTGGTCAGCGAATGCACCACGATGTCGGCACCGTGCTCGAACGGGCGGCACAGGTAGGGGCTGGGCACGGTGTTATCCACGATCAGCGGCACGCCGGCCGCGTGGGCCACGGCGGCCAGCGCCCCGATGTCGGTGACGTTGCCCAGCGGGTTGCCCACCGACTCGCAATACACCGCCTTGGTGCGCTCGTCGATCAGCGCGGCAAACGCGGCCGGGTCGGACGGGTCGGCAAAACGCACCGTGATGCCCTGCTGCGGGAAGGTGTGGGCAAACAGGTTGTAGGTGCCGCCGTACAGCGTGGAAGCGGAGACGATGTTGTCGCCCGCTTCGGCAATGGTCTGGATGGCGTAGGTGATGGCCGCCATGCCCGAGGCCACGGCCAGCGCGCCGATGCCGCCTTCCAGCGCCGCGATGCGGGCCTCCAGCACCCCGTTGGTCGGGTTCATGATGCGGCTGTAGATGTTGCCCGCCACCTTCAGGTCGAACAGGTCGGCGCCGTGCTGGGTGTTGTCGAAGGCGTAGGCCACCGTCTGGTAGATCGGCACCGCCACCGCCTTGGTGGTGGGATCGGGGGTGTAGCCGCCGTGAACGGCCAGGGTTTCAAGTTTCATGGTGTCTCCTGGGTGAAAAATGCACTGCGGCGGCGATTGTGGGGCATGGACGGGCGGTTCCGGCCGCCTGCGGGAAAACGCTCAGGGCTCAACCAGCACCACCTCGGACGTACCCGAGGACAGCATGCCCAGTGCCTGCGCGGCCGCCTGGCTCAGGTCCAGGATACGGCCGTCCACGTGCGGTCCGCGATCGTTGATGCGCACCTCCACTTCGCGGCCCGATTCCACATGCCGCACCCGCAGCCGGGTGCCGAACGGCAGGCTGGGGTGCGCGGCCGTGAGCGCATACATGTTGAAACGCTCGCCACTGGCCGTGCGGCGCCCGTGAAACCGCTTGCCATACCAGGAGGCCTTGCCGCGGTCGATTTCGCGCTGCAGGGCCTGCTCGATCTCGGCCCTGGCCGGCGGCTCGGCCCGCAAGCCGGTGCCGGCGCCCGCGTCGGGGGTCGCTTCCGTCGCCAGCTCCAGGGCCGGTGGCGGGGCGGGCTCCGCCCCTTCCGCGGCCGCGCCCCCGGGGCCTGCCAGCAGCAGCACCCACGCCAGCGCCGCCGCCAGCGGTCTCACGCCACGGCTTCCGCCAGCGCCAGCCGCCGCAGGATGTCGGTGGTCGGGCCACTCTGGTTCATGGTGTAGAAGTGCAGCCCCGGCGCGCCGGCGCTGCGCAGCTGGTCGCACAGGTCGGTCACCACGTCCAGGCCGAAGGCCTTGATGGACGCCGTGTCGTCACCGAAGGCCTGCAGGCGCAAGCGAATCCAGCGCGGCACCTCGGCGCCACAGTTGTCGGCAAACCGCAGCAGGCCGCTGGCGTTGGTGATGGGCATGATGCCCGGCACCACCGGGATGTCGGCGCCCAGCTTGTGCGCGTCGTCCACAAAGCGGAAGTAGGCGTCGCTGTTGAAGAAAAACTGGGTGATGGCCGAGTTCGCCCCCGCCTTCACCTTGGCGGCATAGGCCTGCAGATCCGCCTCGGGGCTGCGCGCCTGGGGGTGCATTTCGGGGTAGGCGGCCACTTCCAGGTGAAAGGCGTCACCGGTCTCGGCGCGGATGAACGCCACCAGATCGGCGGCGTAGCGCAGCTCGCCCATGCCGCCGTAGCCGCTGGGCAGGTCACCGCGCAGCGCCACCAGGCGGCGCACCCCCATGGCCTGGAACACCGCCAGCTTCTCGCGCACCGACGCGCGGCTCGCGCCGACGCAGGTGAAGTGCGAAGCACCGCGCTGCCCCTCGTCCAGGATGGCCTGCACCGTCTGCAGCGTGCCGTCCTGGGTGGAGCCCCCGGCGCCATAGGTGACGGAACAGAACTCGGGACGCAGCGCATACAGCGTCTGGCGCACCGCGCGCAGCTTGTCAGCGCCCTCGGGCGTCTTGGGCGGAAAAAACTCGAAACTCAGCGCAAGACCCATGGTCTGCCTCCTTTGGTCAGCAGGCGCCCGGCGTTCGGGCGCAGACAAAAAATTCCCGGTTGCCGTCGCCCCCGGTGATGGGGCTGTCGAACCAGCCGGTCACCGTCAGCCCCAGGGCCACGCAGGCCGCGCGGAGACGGGCCTCCACCACCGGGTACAGCGCGGCGTCTTTCACGATGCCGCCTTTGCCGATCTGGGCCGGCTGCAGCTCGAACTGCGGCTTGACCAGCATCAGCAGCTGTCCGCCCGGCCGCAGCAACGGCGCCAGCGCCGGCAGCACCAGCGTGAGCGAAATGAAGGACAGATCGCCCGTCACCAGATCGAATTCAGCACTTTTTTGGCCGATACCCGGCACAGAATGGTCATCGTTTGCTATCAAAACAGATGCATCCAGCGTCCGCGCGTTCACCCCTTCCAGCGCCGTCACCCGCGCGTCCGCGCGCAGGCGCGGGTGCAGCTGCGCATGGCCGACATCCACGCCGGTCACGTGGGCGGCGCCGCGCTGCAGCAGGCAGTCGGTAAAGCCCCCGGTGGACTGGCCGACGTCCAGGCAGCGCCAGCCGCTCACGTCCAGACCCGCCGCGGTGAGCGCGCCGTCGAGCTTGAGCCCGCCGCGCGAGACAAACCGCGCCTCGGCCGCGTCCAGCAGTTCCAGCTCGGCGCCGGCCGGCAGCTCCTCGCCGTTCTTGGCCACCGCTTTCCAGCCACCGCCGGGCAGCCGCCAGCGCACGCCGGCCGCGACCAGCCGCTGCGCCTGCGCGCGGGAAGCGGCCAGGCCGCAGTCGACGAGGAGTTGGTCAGCACGCATGGAAAAGTGCCTGCGACAGGTCCTGCGCGTGGCGAGCGGTCCGGTGGCCCGATGCCGGGGATCCTGCCGCCGCGCCAAGTGGCGGATTCCGGGGCTGACCCGCCACGAAGCATCCGGACCACGCAGCCGCGCTGACGACCTCAATAGCGGTAGGTGTCGGGCTTGTACGGGCCCTGCTTGGGCACACCGATGTAGGCGGCCTGCTCGTCGCTCAGCTCGGTCAGCATCGCGCCCACCTTCTTCAGGTGCAGGCGGGCCACTTTTTCGTCCAGGTGCTTGGGCAGCACGTAGACCTTGCCCTGCTCGTAATAGTCGCTGTGCGTGAACAGCTCGATCTGGGCGATGGTCTGGTTGGCAAAGCTGGACGACATCACGAAGCTGGGGTGGCCGGTGCCGCAGCCCAGGTTCACCAGCCGGCCCTTGGCCAGCAGAATGATGCGTTTGCCGTCCGGGAAGATCACATGGTCCACCTGGGGCTTCACTTCTTCCCAGCGGCACTTTTCCTCCAGGCGGGCCACCTGGATTTCATTGTCGAAATGGCCGATGTTGCAGACGATGGCCTGGTCCTTCATCGCGCTCATGTGCTCGAAGGTGATCACGTCGCGGTTGCCGGTGGTGGTGACGAAGATGTCGCCCTTGTCGGCGGCCCAGTCCATGGTGACGACCTTGTAGCCTTCCATGGCGGCCTGCAGGGCGTTGATCGGGTCGATCTCGGTCACCCACACCTGGGCCGACAGCGCGCGCAGGGCCTGGGCGCTGCCTTTGCCCACGTCGCCGTAGCCGCAGACCACGGCCACCTTGCCGGCGATCATCACGTCGGTGGCGCGCTTGATGCCGTCCACCAGCGATTCGCGGCAGCCGTAGAGGTTGTCAAACTTGCTCTTGGTGACCGAGTCGTTCACGTTGATGGCGCGGAACATCAGGCTGCCCTTGGCCGACATTTCCTTCAGGCGATGCACGCCGGTGGTGGTTTCTTCGGTCACGCCGATGATCTGGGCGCTCTTGCGGCTGTACCAGGTCGGGTCCACCGCCAGCTTGGCGCGGATTGAGGCATACAGGATGCGCTCTTCCTCGCTGTGGCCGTCACCGGCGACCAGCGACGCGTCTTTCTCGGCACGCTTGCCCAGGTGCATCAGCAGCGTGGCGTCGCCACCGTCGTCCAGGATCATGTTCGGGCCTTCGCCGTCGGTGCCAGCCGCGCCGAAGTCGAAGATGCGGTGGGTGTAGTCCCAGTAGTCGGCCAGCGTCTCACCCTTGACGGCGAACACCGGCGTGCCACCGGCGGCAATGGCGGCGGCGGCATGGTCCTGGGTGGAAAAGATGTTGCACGAGGCCCAGCGCACCTGCGCGCCCAGCGCCTGCAGCGTCTCGATCAGCACGGCCGTCTGGATGGTCATGTGCAGGCTTCCGGTGATGCGCGCGCCCTTCAGCGGTTGCTTGGCCGCGAATTCCTCGCGGATGGCCATCAGGCCGGGCATTTCGGTCTCCGCGATGCGGATTTCCTTGCGGCCCCAGTCGGCCAGGGTGATGTCGGCGATGGCGCAGTCGGTCAGGACGGCAGGATTGGTTCGGGCGTTCATGTGTACTCCACAACAGATCAGTTGACAAAGCCACCGCCGGGGGGAATCAGGCTCACCACACGGACAGTGGATGAGCGTCGTTGCGAAGAAGGGTTCCGAGCCTCACGCTCCGCCAGGGACCAACGGCCCCGGGGGCGCTGCAACGCTCCTCGGAAGCTGTGCATTATATAAAAGACGGCATTCCCCCTGCTGGCGACGACCCGGGAGCCGCCCCGGCCCCGATGTCCCACAGGGGACCGCCCGCCACCACGGCCGTTTGGCCCGTTGCGGTGGCGGGCGTAGACTTGCGGCCACCCGTCCCACGCCGGAGACCGACCCATGAAACATCTCAGCGGGCTTGACGCCGCTTTCCTGCACATCGAATCACCCGAGATGCCGATGCACATCGGCTCGTTGAACGTGTTGCGGCTGCCCGATGGCTACCAAGGCGATTTCTACGAAGACGTCAAGGCCCACATGGCCTCGCGTATCCACCTGGCCGAGTTGTTTACCCGCAAGCTGGTGCTGATGCCCTTCGACCTGTCCGACCCGGTCTGGGTGGAAGACGACGACTTTGACCTCGACTACCACGTCCGCCATATCACCCTGCCCAAACCCGGCACCAACCGGCAGCTGCAGCAATATGTGGCCCGGCTGCATTCGTCGCTGCTCGACCGCAGCCGCCCGCTGTGGGAGTTTTTTGTCATTGACGGCCTCAAGAGCGGGGAGGTGGCGCTCTACACCAAAGCTCATCATGCAGGCATCGACGGGCAGGCCGGCATCGCGGTGGCGCAGGCGATTTTTGACACGGCGCCCACCGGCCGTGTGGTGCGGCCGCCGCGGGCACGCATCAAGCGCAGCAGCCACCAGCTGGGGCTGGCCGAGCTGGCCGGCGCGGCCGTACGCCACACCGCGGTGCAGTACGCCAAGCTCGCGCGCATGGCGCCGGGCATGGTGCGTGCCGTGCGCGAGGCTTTTGCCCGCCCGCAGGATGACGGCCCCGCCACCGCCCCGCCTTCGCTGGCCAGCCGGCTGGACCTGTTTGCGCCCCGCACGGCGCTCAACGTCAGCATCACCAACCAGCGGGCATTCGCCGGACGCACCGTCCCGCTGGCCGAGGTCAAGCAGATCGCCCATGCGCTGGGCGTGTCGGTCAACGATGTGGTGCTGGCAACCACCGGGGGAGCCATCGACCGTTTCCTGCGCGAACTCGGTGAAAAGCCGGCCAAGTCACTGGTCGCCGCCGTCCCGGTCAGCCTGCGCGACGCCGGCGACGCCACCGGCAACAATCAGGTCAGCATGGTGACCATGACACTGGCCACCGACATCCGCGACCCCGCCGCCCGGGCGCGCCACATCCACGAAGCGACCAGCGCAACCAAGGCGCGGATGAGCCGGCTCAAGGCGGTGATCCCGACCGACTTTCCCATCATCGGTTCGCCCTGGCTGATTTCCGGGCTTGCCGCACTGGTCAGCCGGTCGCGGCTGATGAATATCGTGCCGCCCTTGGCGAACGTGATCGTCTCCAACGTGCCCGGACCGAATTTCCCCCTGTACTTTGCCGGCGCCGAACTCACCAGCTACTACCCGGTGTCAATTCCGGCCCATGGCGTGGCGCTCAATGTCACGGTGCAAAGCTACAACGGCCGGCTGGACTACGGACTGATCGCGTGTCGTCGCGTACTGCCCGATGTGGCCGACCTCGGGGATCTGATCGTGGACGAACATCGCCGCCTTCTGCAGGCGGCGCGGCAGACCGCAGAGGCCGCCGTGGCCCAGGACGCGCACGCCCCCCGGATCACAGACACCACGGCATCCGCAGCGCCGGCCGCGCCCACAAGACGCCGCGCAGCCAGCCCGGGACGCAAGGTCCGAACGGCGGGGCCGGCCGCCTGAAACGGCGGGTCGGTAAAATCCAGCCCCTCCGACCCGCGCCGCCCGGACCGGCGGGCCTGCCCTTTCCCTTCGGATCTCCACCGTGTCCTACGCCCACGAAACCCGGCGCCGCCGCACCTTTGCCATCATTTCCCACCCCGACGCCGGCAAGACCACGCTGACGGAAAAACTGCTGCTCTTCTCCGGCGCGATCCAGATCGCCGGTAGCGTGAAGGCGCGCAAGGCCAGCCGCCACGCGACCAGCGACTGGATGGAAATCGAGAAGCAGCGCGGCATTTCCGTCGCTTCGTCGGTGATGCAGATGCTGTACCGCGACCACGTGGTCAATCTGCTCGACACCCCCGGCCACAAGGACTTTTCGGAAGACACCTACCGCGTGCTGACGGCCGTGGACTCGGCGCTGATGGTGATCGACGCCGCCAACGGCGTGGAGGCGCAGACGCGCCGCCTGATCGAGGTCTGCCGCCAGCGCGACACGCCCATCATCACCTTTGTCAACAAGATGGACCGCGAGGTGCGCGACCCGCTGGACATCCTCGACGAAGTGGAGCGCGAACTCGGCATGCCCTGCGTGCCCATGACCTGGCCGGTGGGCCAGGGCAAAGGCTTCGGCGGCATCGTGAACCTGCGCACCCAGGCCATGACCGTGTTCGAGTCCGGTAGCGAACGCCGCCCGCAGGACTTCGAGACCGTGCCGCTGACCGACCCGGCCTCCCTGAAGGCCCGCTTCGGCCACGACTGGGACACTGCCATGGAGAGCATGGAACTGGCCACCGGCGCCTCGCCGGCCTTCGACCGCGAGGCCTTTCTCGCCGGCAAACAGACGCCGGTGTTCTTCGGCTCCGGCGTGAACAACTTCGGGGTCATGGAAGTGCTGGACGCGCTGGTGGACCTGGCACCCTCGCCCGGCCCGCGCAAGAGCTCGCTCCTCGTCAACAGGCAGCCGGTGGAAAAGACCGTGCTGCCCGACGATGAAGGCTTTGCCGGCGTGGTGTTCAAGGTGCAGGCCAACATGGACGCCAACCACCGCGATCGCATCGCCTTCGTGCGCGTGGCCTCGGGCAAGTACACGCCGGGCATGAAGCTCAAGGTGCAGCGCACCGCCAAGGAGCTGCGCCCCACCAGCGTGGTGACCTTCATGAGCCAGCGTCGCGAGGCGGTCGACGAGGCCTACGCCGGCGACATCATCGGCTTCACCACCCACGGCGGCGTGCAGCTGGGCGACACCATCACCGACGGCGCCAACCTGCAGTTCACCGGCCTGCCCTTCTTCGCGCCCGAGCTGTTCATGACCGTGATCCTGAAAAACCCGCTGCGCACCAAACAACTGCAGACCGGGCTGGACCAGCTCGGCGAGGAAGGTGCGATCCAGGTCTTCAAGCCTGAGATCGGCGGCCCCATGCTGCTGGGCGCGGTCGGCCAGCTGCAGTTCGAGGTGGTGCAACACCGCCTCAAGAGCGAGTACGACTGCGACGTGCGCCTGGAGGGCTGCCAATACACCGGCGCGCGCTGGATCACCGCCGACACGCCGGCCGAGCTGCGCGAGTTCACCAACGCCTACCCCCAACGCCTGGCGCTGGACGCCGCCGGCACCCTGGCCTACCTGTGCACCAGCCCGTACGACGTGCGCCTGGCGCAAGAGCGGTTCCCGAAAATCCACTTCCACCCGCTGCGCGAGCACGCGGGGCTGGCGCTGGGCTCGGCAGGGTGATGGTTGCCGTTCAGGCGGCGGCCGCACCCGCTATCCGTTCGCACTGAGCTGGTCGACGTGCTGCCGCCCATGAAACCCCTGGCCGACTGGCCGCTCAGCGAGCGGCGCGCCATCCGCGGCGTCTTCACCGACATCGACGACACCCTGACCACCCACGGCGCCATCACGGCGGACGCACTGGCCGCGCTCGCGGCACTGCGTGCGGGGGGGCTGACGGTGGTCGCCATCACCGGCCGGCCGGTCGGCTGGGCCGAACCCAAGGCCCGCGAGTGGCCGGTGCATGCCGTGGTGGCCGAAAACGGCTCGGCGGCGCTGATTTCGAACAAAAAAGGCCGTTACCCAGCGTCAGAAGGTGATTGTTTGCTATCAAAAACATACCAGCTGGATGCCGAAACCCGCGCCGCACACACGGTGCGCTTGCAGCGCGCGGCCGCGCGGGTGCTGCGCGAAGTGCCCGGGGTGAGCCTGGCGCGGGACGCTGCCGGCCGCGAGACCGACGTCGCCTTCGACCATGCCGAATTTGCGGCGCTCGCCCCGGCGCAGATCGACGCCATCGAAGCGGTGTTGCGTGCCGAGGGGCTGTTCACCACCCGCAGCAGCATCCACACCCACGGCGCGGTCGCGCCGTTCGACAAATGGAGCGGCGCCGTCTGGGCCGCCCGAACGCTGCTGGGCCGCGACCTGCCGGCCGAGCTGGACCGCTGGGTCGCCGTGGGCGACTCGGGCAACGACGAAGCGATGTTCCGGCATTTCCGCCACAGCGTCGGTGTCGCCAACATCATCCACGCCGCACCCCGGATGCAGCACCTGCCGCGCTACGTCACCGTGGGCGCACGCGGCGCGGGCTTTGCCGAACTGGCGCAGGCGCTGCTGGCGGCACGCGGGCACTGAAGCCGCGCACCCGGCGTTCCGCCCCCTTTCCCCTACCGTCATCAGGGTTGAGTACGCCACGGGTGACGGTGGCCCCGGCGAGGCATACAGTGGTTCGGCCCATGGCTTTTCGCAAGGAGAAACACCATGCACCGCATCGACACCGGACGCCGCTGGGTCCTGATCGCGCTGGCAACGACGTCGAGCATCGCGGCAGCGCAGACACCGGTGGCCAAGCCGGCCGAAGCTGTGGATGCCCGCGGACAGCTTGCCCGCCTGAACCGCCTGTCCGTGCTCAGCGACCGCATCACCCGTTGCGCCGTCCAGCGACATCTGGGGGTGCTGACTTCCCAGGCTGAAAAGGTGCTGGCCGGTGTGCTGCGGGAAGCCCGAACCCTGATCGACGAACTCTCGCCGCTGGACAAATCCAACAGCCCGCGGGCGGGCTGGGCCAACGCCCGCACCGCGTACCGGAGCTACCTGCAAGCCGCCGAAAAACTGGACCCGAAAGACCGCGAAGGGCTGGTGAGACTGGCCAAAGAAGCCGACGATCTGGACGAGAAGGTCACCGCGGTGAGCGACCAGATCCTCAAGGAATCGGGCAACCCGGCCGCCGCCATCCTCAACGTGACCACCGAAATGCAGCGCCTGACGCAACACCTGGCTGTGCATTTCCTGCTGGCGCGCGCCGGCGTCGACGAAAAGGCCAACGCCGAGGAAGTGACCACGGCCCGCGGCAGCTTTACCAAACTGCTGGCGGAGCTGAAAGCCTCGCCGATCCAGTCCCCTGCCATCGCCAGCCAGATGCAGTTGCTGGAAGGCCAGTGGATCTTCATGAATTCCGCGCTGGGCGCGACGGTCCGCAGCCAGCAGTCCCTGGAGGCCGCCAGCACCACCTCGGAGCGCACGCTGGAGGTGCTTTCGCAACTCCAGACCCAGTTCGAATCGGCCCGTTGACAACCAACCGGCCCTTGCCACGATCCGGGCGCACCGATGCCCACCACCAGGAGTCACCGATGAACCCGATCACCCCGTTGATGCCGCATTCCCGTTGGCTGGCCGCTGCACTGTCCCTGTGGTGTGCCGGCGCCTTCGCCGAAGCGCCCATGGTCACCGACGACGCCGGCACCCTGGGCAAGGGCGGCTACAAGGTCGAGTTCGAATGGGCCCGCGAGGGCAGCGTGCGCGGGCCGGCGCTGGGCTTCGGCTTCGCACCGGTCGAACACCTGGAGATCGGCCTGGTGGTGGCCCGCGCCTCGGACCACGCGACGGTGCCGTCCACCGCCGAGCGCACCACCGGGCTGTCGTTCAAATGGGTGCCGCTGACATGGGGCGAGACCACGGCCGGCCTGAAACTGGAGCTGGCCAACGCCCGGCCGGATGGAGCGCCGCGGGTGCGCGACACCGCGTTGACCCTGTTGCTCACCCACCGCTATGACGGCGGCCATGCCGTGCACCTGAATCTGGGCCCTGCGGTCGCGCGGCCGCAGGGCGGCCCCAGCCAGTCGGTCAACACCTGGTCCATCGGCGGGGAATGGGCGTTGAGCCCCACCGTTTCCCTGACCGGCGACCTGTTCGGCGACTCCGGCCCGGGCGACACCGGCCGCCAGCTCGGCCTGCGCTGGCGCGTGCAGGAGGGCGTGGCGCTCTCCATCGGTCTGGGCCGCCAGAACGGCCAGAATCTGGGACGCGCCGTCGCAGCGTGGGAGTTCTGAGGGGTGCGCCACCTGGCACCCGCTTACGACGCCTTCGCCAGCCCCAGCTTTTCCACCAGCGCCTTCTCGCGCGCGAAGGTCTCCTGGGCGAACTTCAGGTACTGGGCGCTGCCCATGTACATCGGCACCATGTCGTAACGCTTGAGCGCGGTGAGGTAGCTCTCCTGCTCCATGGCTTTCTTGAAGGCGTCGTGCAGGCGCTTGACCACCGCGGGCGGCGTGCCTTTCGGGGCGCCGATGCCAAAGGGGGAGTTCTGTACCAGGTCCAGGCCCAGCTCCTTGAGCGTGGGCGCATCGGGGAATTTGGCCAGGCGCTCGGCGCCCCAGGTGTTGAGCACCCGCAGCTTGCCCGCCTCGACCTGGGGCGCGAAGCCGGTGGAATCGGCCGCTGCCATGATGTTGCCGCCCAGAATGGACTGCATCAGGTCCGCGCTGCCCCGGTAGGGCACATGCACCAGTTGCAGGCCGAGTTTCTGGGCGATGAGCTCCATGGTCAGGTGCGGGCTGGTCATCGTGCCGGTGGAGCCGTAGGTGAGTTTGCCCGGGTTGGCCTTGGCCCAGCCCACGAAATGGGTCCATGTGCGCAGCGGCGAGTCCGCCGGAACCACCAGCCCGAAAGCGTAGCCGGTCACGTTGAGCACGTAGGTGATGTCTTTGATCGGATCCCAGGTGAGTTTGGTGGTGTAGGGCAGGCGGAACACCCCCAGCGGGATTTGCGCCAGGGTGTGGCCGTCGGCCGCTGCCGTCTGCAAGCCCTGGGCCGGCAGGGTGCCGCCAGCGCCAGGCTTGTTCTCGACGATGACCGGTTGGCCCAGAATCTTGCTGGCGTTGTCGGCCAGGGCGCGCATGGTGATGTCGGTCGGGCCGCCCGCCGGGAAGGCAATGACCAGCCTGATCGGTTTGGTCGGAAATCCGCCCTGCGCGGAAACCCCCAGGGCGGGGGCAGCAAGCGTGGCGGCGGCAAGACGGGCAAATTGGCGGCGTTTCATGGGGCGAAATCTCCGATGCAGGCAAACAAAACCCGATTGAACGAAGGGCCCAGGCCGGGGTCAAGGCGGAAACCCCCAACACTGTCTCCATGTCGACAGCGTGGCGCGTCATGGTCTTCAGTACTTCAGGCGCGCGTAGTAGGTTTTCTGAGCCGCATCGCGGGCCTCGCGCAGCGTGTGGATGCCCTTCTCCTGCAGCAGCGGAATCAGACGCAATAGCACTTCGGCTGTCACGATGGCGTCGCCCAGCGCGGTATGCCGGCCGAGCACGGTGATGTTGAAGCGCTCGGCAATCGCCTCCAGACGGTGCGACTCCTGGTTCGGATGCACCACCGCCGACAGCAGCAAGGTGTCGAGCACCGGCTGGTGAAACGACAGGCCAGTGCTGGCCTCCTTGAGCTGCAGGAACTTCATGTCGAACGCCGCGTTGTGGGCCACCAGCACGGTGTCCTGGGCGAAGGCATGGAAGGCCGGTAGCACCTGTCCGATGCGGGGCTTGCCTTGCACCATGTCCGGCGTGATGCCATGGATCGGAATGGATTCGGCAGGAATGTCCCGCGCGGGATCCACCAGCTGCTCGAAGGCCTCCTGCCGCAGAAGCCGCCCGTTCACTACCCGTATGGCGCCGATCTGAATGATCTCATCGCCCTGTGAAGGATTCAGCCCGGTGGTCTCGGTATCGAACACGGTGAACGACAGCAGCGAAAGCGGCCGGTCATCCAGGGCGCTGTCTGTCTCCGTGCCCTGGAACAGATCGAAGTCGTAATACTCGGGCCGGCTTTCGTTGACCAGCACCTGCGCGGCCTCCAGCTGCTCCGAGGCATTGGCCAGCGGCAGCAGGAAGCGGAAGAAAGCCTCGTGGCGCAGGCGCTCGCGCTCGAACCACATTTCGCCGCCATGGCGGTCGACCACGTCGCGCACGCTCAGCGGCGTGCTTTCGGCACCGATGCGCATCGGATCGGCTTCCCAGCTCATGACCGTCTCGGTACTCATGGCGTGGCCTTCCCAGATCAGGTCCAGGCGGGCGCGTCCCTCCGCCGACTGCAGGCGCAGCCGCAGGAAGCGCACCTCAAACTCCTCGAACAGCCGAGTCGACAGATAGGTCAGCGCTTGAATCAGCGAAAAGCTGTCCACATGCAGCCAGACCGAGGCATCGACCTCGGCCGTGGGCACGGAACGACCGGTCACCGCCTCGATGCGCCGCTGAGCGGCCAGCAGCAGGTCCGCACCCAGCATCTCTTCCAGCGGCCAGCGGGTCTTGAGGCCCTGGGTCGTGGTGTGGGCCAGGTCCGCGATGCGCCGGCTCATGGCCGAGACTTCGTCGCCGACGATGCCCAGGAAGCGCTCGCGCATGTCCGGCTCCAGATCGGGCAAGGCCAACATGTCGACGGCGGTCTGCATGCTGGCCAGCGAAGACCGGCTACGCTCCGTCAGGCCGTGCATCAGCTGGTCGCGTTGGTGCTCCTCCTGAAAACTGCGCGTCACATTGTCGAGCATCAGCACGAAACCGCTCAGCGCCGGCTCACCCGCCGCCGCGTCGCTGACTCGCACCGGCGCCATCTGGGCCCGCAGCAGCTGGCCCGAGCGGGTGGTCGTGACAAATTGCGCCGAGGGACTTCCAGCGCCGCGCGCCATGCGCAGGTGGATGCTCTCCAGCGCGTGCGCCACCAGTTGCCGGTCGAACACACCGTAAATGGACCGCCCGATGCCGATCAGCTCGGCGCCGTCGGCCAGGGTTGGCGACTGTGACAGTGCCCGAAACTGCAGCCGCGCCCGGTTGTTGTACAGCACGATGCGGCCGTCGAGGTTGCACACGACCACGCTCTGCGTCAGTTCGGACATCAACGCCGCCAGTCGGTTGCGCTCCTGCTGGATGCTGCGGCTGGCCTCCTGCACCCGTTCGGCCATGTTGCGTCGCAGCTCGTCGCGCTGGCCGGCCAGCTCATTGATGGCCTGTGCAAGGTCTTGGATCCCTTTCGGGCCGGAGGCCGCCACGGGCGGAGCGCCCTCGGTCGACACCAGTGCCCGGGCCTGATCGGCGATGCGGGCGGGTGTGACCATTGCCGGCATCAGGTAGCGCCGGATCAGTCCGGCCACCACCATCACCGCGAAGACCCAGCTCATCAGCGCCAGCGCCCAGCGCGGCGCCAGCAGCTGCTGCACCAGTGAACGATCCGCTGGCTCCAGCGTCAACATCACCAGGGCGACGGTCAGACCGAGCCAGGCGGCCAGCGCCATCGCGGCCAGCCCAGTGACCAGCAGCAGGCGGCGTTCAGCGGTCATGCCTTGCCCTCAAGCAGGTCGGCGATCTTCTGCACCAGTTCACGGGTGGCGAAGGGCTTGGTCATGTAGGCGTCCGCACCGAGCGCCTGGCCTTTGGCGACGTCGGTGTCACGGCCTTTCGCCGTCAGCATCAGGATCTTCAGCGCGGCAAAACGCTCGTCCGCCCGCAAGGCCTGGCAGACCTCGAAACCGTTCTTGCGCGGCATCATGACGTCCAGCAGCAGCAGGTCGGGGCATTCCCGACCCACCGCGTCCAGCGCCTCCTGGCCGTCGCGGGCGACGGTGACCTGGTAGCCCTCGCGTTTGAGCAAATACTCCAGCGAGATCAGGATGTTGGGCTCGTCATCGGCAATCAGCAGCTTGCGCGTCATGGAAACGCTCCTTTCAGGATGAGGATCCGGCCGGGTCTGGCGTCCCGAACGGCAGGAAAAACGCGAAACAGGCGCCCCCGCCGGGCGCCGGCTCCAGCCAGAGCCGACCGCCGAAGCGCTCGACAATCTGGCGGCTGATCGGCAGGCCCAGACCGGTGCCACCGGGGCGGTAGTGGTCATCGCCGCTGACCTGCCGGAACTTCTCGAACACCCGCTCGCGTTGCTCGTGCGGGACGCCCGGTCCGTTGTCCTGTACCTGTACCTTGACCCCGTCCGGCGATTCCTGCAGGCTCAGCCGCACCCGACCACCGTCCTGCGGCGCGTACTTGGCCGCGTTGGAGAGCAGGTTGAGCACCACCTGGGTGATGCGATCGGCATCGGCCTGCAGCGGAGCAACCTGCTCGGGGAGCTCCAGCGACAGGGTGATGCCACGCTCCCGCATCAGCTCGGCCAAGCTGCCGGCGGCCTGCTCCAGCAATGCACGCATGTCCACGGCGGTGTTGTGCCATTCGGCGTGGCCGGCCTCGATCTTGGCCATGTCCAGCACCTGGTTGACGAGCCGGCTCAGGCGCTCGGCCTCGACGACCACAATGCCCAGGAACTGCTGCCGCTGCTCCGCCGGCATGTCCGGTTCGTCGCGGATGAGCTCCGCCATGGCGCGGATCGAGGTCAGCGGCGTGCGCAACTCGTGGGTAACCGAGGACATGAAATCGTCCTTGAGCCGATCCAGGCTGGTGAGCTGCTCGTTGGCCTGGCGCAGCTCGGCCGTCGCGCGTTCCAGCGAGACCGACTTTTCTTCGAGCGCGTGTGAATAGGCCCGAAGCTGCGAGGCTTCATCCAGGATGCGCATCACGTCCTGCAGATCCAGCGCCTCTTCTTCGACCGTCGATGCCACCATCACCCGCGCCGACGCGCTGCCGATGGCGCCGGCGAGCTGGGTTTCGACAAACTGCACCAGCCGCGCATCCGCCACCAGAGCCTGCACCGTGCCGCCCGCCTGCTCCTGCGCGTAGCCATCGATCAGGCGCTGCGCCCGCTCGACACCGAGAAAGCGGGCCAGCAAGGCCTGCAGCGCGGGGGCCTGGGCCCGTCCCTGCCAGAACACCGGCTGTCTGGCATCGGATCGCCGGTCCACATCGACAAACAACAGCGCCTGACTGGCTTCGGCGGCAGTGGGCAGGCGCCAGAGCGACACGCCCACATAGGCCCCGATGTTGAGCAACAGGCTCCAGAACAGCGAATGCGTCAGGTTGTCCAGCGCCCCCAGGCCGAGCAGCGCCTCCGGCTTGAGCCAGACGATGCCAAACAGCCCATCGCGCAGAAAGCCGTCGTCCAGCCAGCCGGATTTGGCCAGCGAGGGCAGCATCAAGGTGTAGGCCCAGCACAGAAAGCCGGCCAGCAGGCCGGCCATCGCGCCGTGGCGGGTGCCCCCCTTCCAGTACATGCCGCCGAGCAAGGCAGGAGCAAACTGCGCCACCGCGGCAAAACTGATGAGGCCGATGCTCACCAGCGCATAGGCTTCGCCGGCGAGATGGAAGTACAGGTAGCCCAACATCAGGATGACCAGAATGGCCAGCCGGCGGATGCCCAGCAGCATCCCGGTCAGGTCCGCCGCCGAACGGGCACCGAAGCGCCGGGTGCGCAGCAACCAGGGCATGACCAGATCGTTGCAGACCATGGTCGAGACGGCGATGGCTTCGACGATCACCATGCCGGTGGCCGCCGACAGGCCACCGACAAAGGCCGCAAGCGCCAGCATCGTCCACCCTTGCGCCAGCGGCAAGGACAGCACGAACATCTCGGCGTTCATCCGCCCGGGTCCGAAATGCAGCAGGCCGCCGATGGCGATCGGCAACACGAAGAGGTTGATGAGGAGCAGATACAGCGGAAAAACCCACACGGCCCGCCTGAGGTGCGACTCGTGCACGTTTTCGACCACCATGACCTGAAACTGCCGGGGCAGGAAGATCACCGACAGCATGGCCAGCAGCGTCAGCCCCGCCCATTGGGAATACGCGAAAGGCTGTCCCTGGCCGAACTGCAACAGGCGACGAATGCCGTCGTCGCCACGGGCGCGAGCGAACAGATCCCCCAGTCCGTTGAACAACCCGTAGGTGACAAACAGACCCACCGCCACAAAGGCCAGCAGCTTGACCAGGGATTCGAAAGCGATGGCCGCCACCATCCCCTCATGCCGTTCGGTGGTGTCCAGGTGCCGCGCGCCGAAGACGATGGTGAAGCCTGCCAGCGCCAGCGCGAAGTACAGCGTGCTGTCGGCCCACCAGGGGCCGGCCCGCGCGGCCATGGCCCCCAGCGGCGAGGTCATCACCGCGTAGGCGCTGGAAATGCCTTTGAGCTGCAAGGCCATGTAGGGCACGATGCCGACCACCGTGATCAGCGTCACCAGACCGGCCAGCGACGGGCTCTTGCCGTAACGGCTGGCAATGAAATCGGCGATCGAGGTGATGCGGTAGGCGCGGGCGATGCGGATCATCTTGCGCACCACCAGCCAGGCCAGGATCATGGCGAGCATCGGCCCCAGGTAGATGGGCAGGAACCACACGCCGGACCCGGCCGCGCGGCCGACGCTGCCGAAATAGGTCCAGGCGCTGCAGTACACCGCCAGGGACAGCGCGTAGACCCAGGCGTTGCCGATGACCGATCGCCCCGCCTGCGCCCGTCGGTCCGCCCACCAGGCGATGGCGAACAACGCCAGCAAGTAGGCAAACGAAACCGCAATGAGCAGGGAGGCGGGCAACACCGGAATGCTCGCCTCAGCGCGTGCCTTGTGCCGGTTCGGGAGAACGCTCGACCACCCAGGCCAGCAGGCCGATCAGCAAGGCCCAGATGGCGAACAACGCCACGGGGAATAGAGGAAGACCCAACCAGTGGGAGTCATGGTCCCACAGGGCCAACAGGGGAAAGTTCAGCAACGCGACAGCCACCCCGAACAGGGCGACCAGGCGCTGTGTCACCAGAACATCGGGCATCAGAAGTCTCCTTTGATCCGCGCATCGTGGGCGCGGTCTTTTTTTCGCTTCCCATTTTGCGCCGTGCACTGACCATGGCCTTACTTGCCCAGTCCCGGCGCACGGTCCCACCGAGCCCTGCACGCGCCAGCCCGCTGAAACCTGCTCGCCCTCGGAACCGGTCAGCGTACTCGCAACGGTCAGGTTTGCAAGGCCTCAAACAGCCCGCAGCCTTCAGACCGCGCCAAGCTTGAAATGCTGTTGCAAGAACTGCCGGAAACGCTTGATGATGCCCAACGCATCCTGAAGGCGATCGCGTTCGAGCGTGCTCATCGAGCCCATGCGCACCAGGTTGTCTGCCGGCTGACCGCCCTGCCGTTGGGCCAGGTTGTTCTTCAGCTTCAGCGCCATCATGAAGTGCAGCGCCTCGATCAGGTCGCGTGCCAGCGGCGCCTCGACCCGCCCGCGATCGACCAGCGCGCGCAGTCGATCGGTGGTGGCCAGTTGCGTGACCTGCTCCTGCAAAGCCAGGGCGCGAACGCCGTGAACGATCGGAAAAGTCCCCAGTTTTTTCAGGTCGAAAGGCAATTCGTCCCGGGCGCGCGGCGAAGTCAGGCGCGCCCACCATCCCACCGAGGGCTCCTCGAACTGGTCGGCCGCGGCGGCAAAACGGGCCAGGAAGGCGTCGTTGCCGGGAAGGATGTCGAAGGCGAACTCGCGCGCGCTCTGCAACAGGCTCGCATCGCCGGCCACCGCGGACGCATCCATGAAGATCGCCAGGTGCATCGCCCCATCGGGATCGCTGCCATAGATCCAGCTGCGCAGGTGCTCGCGAAAGGTGGCCAGCGGCGCACGCCACATCGGATTGGTGAGCATGACGAGGCCGGGGCAACTCGGCCAGCCAAAATCGATCAATGCCCGGTTGAAGGCCTCGGCCACCTGGGGCAGCTCGGCGCAGTCAAAGCCGTCGCGCAGCAGCAGCGCATTGTCCTGGTCGGTTTTCAGGATCTGTTCACCGCGGCCCTCGCTGCCCATCACCAGCAGGCAGCTGTTGGCGACCAGTTCGGGCGGCGCGACGAAACTCCACAGCCGCGCATAGACCTGGCCGTTGAGCACGCGCACCATGCTGCTGATGACCTCGATCTTGACGCCACCGCCGTGCAACAGTTCGACCAGGCCGTCCAATTGCAGCGCGGCGGCCTTGAGGTCGGCAAGGTTCCTGGCTTGCTCGACCTGCAAGGCGATGAGGTGCGAATGGTTGGAGACGAAGCTCATCAGGTCGAGCTGACTGAGCACGCCAACGATGCCGGTGTCGTCGCGGACCAGAACGCGGTGCACCCGGTGGCGCAACATCAGCAGCAGCGCCTCGAACAGCTCACGGTCGGCATGGACCGAGATCAGCTCGAAGCGGGCCACGTCCCGCACCTTGACGGCATGGGGTGCGAGGACGTCGCCCCCGTCGGAACGGCGAAGCAGCGCATCGCGCAGGTCGGTGGTGGTGAACATCCCGACCCGATCGCCGTCGCGCACCAGCGCATTGCTCTGGCCGGCGGCGGACATGGCGGCGCAGGCCGAAACCAGATCCGCCGCGCCGTCCAGGTAGAAGGGCTTGCGCACGTACGCATCACGCACCCGGGCCATCATCAGCGACAGGAATTCCCTTTGCTCGGCACGCGCCTCCTGTTGCGAAACCCGGTGCGCGATCTCGCTGAAAACCGCCGCGCAGAATGCCGGGCTATCAACCAGCAACGCCTGAAGCGTGGATTTCGGTAGTCGCCAGGCCTGCACTTCGCCCTGCGCCAGCGAGACACTGGTCGCGCGGCCCGACAGCACGGCGCGCGCGCCAAACAGGGTGCCCGGTCCGTAGGTAGCCTCGGCCAGCATGCCTGCCTGGCGACGCACACTGCCCGACACCAGCAGGTAGGCATGGACCGGTTCGACCTCCGGCGTCAGGATCAGGTCGCCCGCCGCATAACGCACCAGCTCGGCGCTGCCGCGCACCGTTTCCTGCTGCGCCGAGTTCAGAAGGTCGAACGGCGCGACATCGAAGTCGAAACTGGAGCTCATGGTGGATGGAAACGAAAAGGGACCGCGTGCCTTGCGGCAGCGATCCCGAAGAGGATAGCGCAGTGGGGCCTGGGCCGACCACTGCGCGACAGACTCAGTGCCCCGAAGCGCCGGACGCGCCGATGCCCGTCTCGCTGCGAACCTGCTGGGCGGCGAAGCCCGCACGGTCCTCGTCGCCGCGCTTGCTGTTGTCCAGGATCGAGAACAGCCAGATGCCAACGAAGCCGATGGTCATGCTGAACAGCGCTGGGCTGGTGTACGGGAACCACGCGGAGCCCTTGGGGTTGCCAAGCGTGGCTTCCCACACCGCGGGCGACACCACCGTCAGCACCACCGAGCTGATCAGGCCCAGGAAGCCGCCGATCACCGCGCCACGCGTGGTGCAGCCCTTCCACAGTACGCTCATCAGCAGCACCGGGAAGTTGGCCGATGCCGCGATGGCAAAGGCCAGGCTCACCATGAAGGCGATGTTCTGCTTCTCGAACGCAATGCCCAGCACCACCGCCACGATGCCCAGGCAGATCGTGGTGATCTTGGAGACACGCAGCTCCGCAGCGCTGTCCGCCTTGCCCTTCTTGATGACGGTGCCGTACAGGTCGTGGGACACGGCCGAGGCGCCACTGAGCGTCAGACCGGCCACCACCGCCAGGATGGTGGCGAAAGCCACCGCCGAGATGAAGCCCAGGAACACGTTGCCGCCGACCGCGTTGGCCAGGTGCACCGCCGCCATGTTGTTGCCACCCAGCAGCGCGCCCTTGGCGTCGAGGAAACTGGGGTTGGTCAGCACAAAGACGATGGCGCCAAAGCCGATGATGAAGGTCAGGATGTAGAAGTAGCCGATCCAGGTGGTGGCCCACAGCACCGACTTGCGCGCTTCCTTGGCGTTGGGAACGGTGAAGAAGCGCATCAGGATGTGCGGCAGACCCGCCGTGCCGAACATCAGGGCCATGCCGAAGCTGATGGCGCTGATCGGATCCTTGACGAAGCCACCGGGGCCCATGATCGAGAAGCCGGCCTTGGCCGCTTCTTCCGGCGTCTTGCCCGCGGTGACGGCCAGGCCCGTCTTGATCTCGACCGCTTTGGCGAACATCGCCTCGGGGCTGAAGCCGAAGTGCCAGAGCACCGCGCCGGCCATGAAGCTGGCGCCACACAGCAGCATGATGGCCTTGATGATCTGTACCCAGGTCGTGGCGGTCATGCCGCCGAACAGCACGTAGACCATCATCAGCACGCCGACGATGACCACCGCGTACATGTACTCCAGCCCGAACAGCAGCTTGATGAGCTGACCGGCACCGACCATCTGGGCGATGAGATAGAAGGCCACCACCACCAGGGTACCGCTGGCGGCAAACATGCGCACCGGCGTCTGCGCGAAGCGGAACGCGGCCACGTCGGCGAAGGTGAACTTGCCCAAGTTGCGCAGCCGCTCGGCCAGCAGGAAGGTGACCACCGGCCAACCGACCAGGAAGCCGATCGAAAAGATCAGTCCGTCGAAGCCCGAGGCCATGACCGCCGCGGAGATCCCCAGGAACGAGGCTGCCGACATGTAGTCACCGGCGATGGCCAGGCCGTTCTGGAAGCCGGTGATGCCGCCGCCACCGGTGTAGAAGTCGGCCGCGCTCTTGGTCTTGGCTGCGGCCCATTTGGTGATCCACAGCGTGAAGGCGACGAAAATCGCGAACATCGCGATTGCGGTCCAGTTGGTGGCCTGCTTGTCGGCCTGGCCCAGGTCGGCGCCCGCGGCCATGGCCACCCCCGCGCCAATCAGCGCAGCGAAGGGCAATGCGTATTTCGTAGTCGATTTCATTTCAGCACCGCCTTGGTGATGTCATCCGACAGCTTGTCGAATTCGCTGTTGGCACGGCGCACATAAATGGCCGTGATGATGATGGTGAACAGAATGACGCCCAGACCGATGGGCATGCCCAGGGTCATGACGCCGCTGCCGATGCGCGAGGCCAGCAACGGCTTGTTGAACGCCACGAGCAGGATGAAGCCGTAGTACACGACCAGCATCGCAATCGTGAGCCACCAGCCGAAGCTGGTCCGCTTGGCCTTCAGTTCCTGGTATTTCGGATGGCTGGCTATCCGCTTCGCCAGTTCGTCTTCCATGATGTGTTTCCTTTTTTGTGAATGCACACGACAGCCATCCGCCGCCTGCTGCAACAATCTTCAACCTTACGACTGACAAGGATATGACAGCAATCCAACAAAGGCTGACAGCCGCCGACGGGTCATTGGAAGGATGCCCTGCACGGCCTGCGCGCCACCCATGCAGCCGGGCGCGCACCGGTCATGCCCTCGGCAAGGCAAGAAAAATGTGCTCCGAGATACCGGCAAACGGGCGCGCCCGGACACTACATGTCCCGGCCCGCCGGATCACCACCATCGAATTCGGCAAGCACCATGCCGTCCGCGAATGGCAGTGAAGCGCCGAACCGCAGGCCGCACCCGCTCCATTACTTGTCCTTCGAATTTTCGTGTGGTATAAGCGCGTCCCCCACCGAAATTCAGCGGCTGGCGAAGCCGCGCCTGCGCCAGGCTCCGACCCGCACCGCCGGAGCGAATCCACCGAGGACACCATGACCAACTTGCACCCTCTGCCCCGTCACTCCCTGTTCGCCGCGGCTGTGTTTGCCCTGGCAAGCCCCTTTGTTCTCGCCGAAGCGCCGATGAACACCGACGATGCCGGCGCGCTGGGCCGAGGCGGCTACAAGATCGAATTCGAGTGGGCCCGCGAAGGCAGTGTGCGCGGCCCGACGCTGGGTTTCGGATTTGCACCGGTCGAGAACCTTGAAATCGGGCTCGGCTTCGGGCGATCGTCCGACCGATCGACCATCCCGTCCACGACCGAACGCGCCGCCAGCGTGGCCTTCAAATGGGTGCCGCTCAAATGGGGCGAAACCACTGCGGGCCTCAAACTGGAGCTGAGCAACGCCCGCCCCGATGCCGGGCCGCGGGTGCGCGAAAACACCCTCACCGCCCTGCTGACACACCGCTACGACGGCGGGCATGCGGTGCACATGAACCTCGGCCACGCCGCTTCGCGCCCGCAGGGCGGAGCCAGCCAATCGACCACCCAGTGGTCCCTGGGTGGTGAGTGGGCACTCGCGCCCACCGTTTCGCTGACGGGCGACCTGTTCGGCGAATCCGGTCCCGGTGGCCTGGGCCGACAACTCGGGCTGCGCTGGCGCGCCGCCGAGGGCGTAGCCCTCTCCATTGGCTTGGGCCGCCAGGACGGCCAGAGTCAGGTAAGAGTGGTCGGCGCCTGGGAGTTCTAGGACCGGCGCGCCATGCGCCGCAATGCGCAAGCCGCGCCTGCCGGGTGCTCAGGTCGGCTTGGCCAGCCCGAGCTTCTCCACCAGTGCCTTCTCGCGCGCGAAGGTCTCCTGCGCGAACTTCAGATACGCGGCGCTGCTCATGTACATGGGCACCATGTCGTAGCGCTTGAGCGCGGTGATGTAGCTCTCGTGCTCCATCGCCTGTTTGAAAGCGTCGTGCAGGCGTTTGACCACGGCGGGCGGCGTGCCTTTCGGGGCGCCGATGCCAAAGGGGGAGTTCTGTACCAGGTCCAGGCCCAGCTCCTTGAGCGTGGGCGCATCGGGGAATTTGGCCAGGCGCTCGGCGCCCCAAGTGTTGAGCACCCGCAGCTTGCCCGCCTCGACCTGGGGCGCAAGTGATGTCTTTGATCGGGTACCAGGTGAGTTTGGTGGTGAAGGGCAGGCGGAAACCCCCAGCGGGATTTGCGCCAGGGTGTGGCCGTCGGCCGCGGCCGTCTGCAAGCCCTGGGCCGGCAGGGTGCCCCCGCGCCGGGCTTGTTCTCGACGATGACCGGCTGGCCCAGAATCTTGCTGGCGTTGTCGGCCAGGGCGCGCATGGTGATGTCGGTCGGGCCACCCGCCGGGAAGGCAATGACCAGCCTGATCGGTCTGGTCGGAAATCCGCCCTGCCCGGAAACCCCCAGGGCGGCGGCAGCAAGGGTGGCAGCGGCAAGCTGGCCGAGCTGTCGACGTTGCACGGAGTCTCCGGGGGGCAAGGCATGAAACCCGGATTGGCCCCCCGACAATCACGCCATCAGGAACGCCCTTATGGGCTGTCGCGCAGGCTTCAGCGCCGCCCGCCAGGCCGCAGTTCAGAGCAGCCAGACCGCCAGACTGCCGGCAAGGCCCAGGGTGCCCGAGACCGCGAGTGCACCGGCATCGCGGTGATTGCTGGCCCGGAACTCATGGAGAGCCGCAACCAGGATGGCCAAGGCGACCACGAGGACCCCAAACGCCAGGTCCACGGACGAGATATCAGGCATGGGCGTCTCCCGCCACAAGCCCCAGCGCACCGATCCGGTTCTGTCGCTGGCGGCGCTGGCGTGCGCGTGTCAGCGACTGCATCGCGGCCGCGAGGGCGCAATCGAGGGCAGCCCTCCAGTCATGCGCGAACGCCGTCTTCACGACCGTGCCGGCGCCGTCCGTGCGCAATTGGATCCGGCAGCGCTGGTCCATGCCACCGCGCGGGCCGTTGACATCGGCGAAACGGACTTCCACCCGAGGCACAGCCGCCCGCAGCCGGCGCAAGGCGAAGCGGATCCGGGCGGCGGCGAATGCGCGAGCGCCCTCATCGACAGCCGGGTTCGACACGACCAGTATGAGCATCACAAAGCCTTTCAGTTATTGAGGCGCTCCACACTACCGTCCCAACACACCATATAAAAGCAGATAAATTCGAACAAATACTCCTGAAAAACCATCCGTGTCCACACCATTCAACTACAAGCACCTTTACTACTTCTGGGTTGTCGCCCAGGAAGGCGGCATGACCCGGGCCGCCGACAAGCTCGGCATGGCGGTGCAGACCGTGAGTGCCCAGGTCCGGGAGCTGGAGCGTGCGCTCGGATTCGCACTGCTGAAACCGTCCGGCCGCGGACTGGTCCTGACCGCCGCCGGGGCGGCCGCGCTGAAACAGGCGGACCTGATCTTCCAGCTCGGAGGGGAATTGCCGGCCCGGGTTCGAAATGCGGCCAGCGCCCCCGAAGTGCGGCTGGCCGTCGGCGTATCGGACGGGCTACCCAAACTGATCGTGCACCGGCTGCTGCACCCGGTGCTTTCCACGCCCCATTTGCGCCTGCTGTGCCACGAAGGCGAACTGGACGATCTGCTGGGTGATCTGGCCTTGCACCGGCTGGATGTGGTGTTGTCGGATCGCCCCGCGCCACCGAATCACGCCATGCGGCTTTACAGCCACCGTGTGGGCACATCCCCGGTTGCCTGGTATGGATGCGCCGATCTGGTTCACGGCTGCCGCGATCATTTCCCCCACAGCCTGCGGGACACGCCGGTTTTGCTGCCCACGGCCCATGCGGCGATGCGCGAGCGGCTGGACCGGTGGTTCGACGCGCATGACCTGCGTCCGAGAATCGCGGGCGAGTTTGAAGACAGCGCGTTGCTGAAGACCTTCGGCGCCAGCGGCATGGGCCTGTTTCCCGCCAGCGAATGGGTCCACGCCGATCTGGAACAACGGTACGCCGTCCACCGGCTCGCCACCATCGAGGGCGTGACCGAGCACTATTTCGCGATCGACACCGAGAAGCGGGTGAAACACCCGCTGGTGCAGCGCGTGCTGCCGAAAGGCGCCTGAGCCAGGCGCCGTCCGAACGGATCAGTCTGCCGCACGGCGCGGCCCGACACCGGCAACATCGCGCGGCGCCCTCACCCCCGCGCCAGCACCGGCCCCAGCGCCACCCCGGTGGGCGTGCCGGCACGCACCACGGCCTCGGGCGTGGCCGCGGCCACGATGCGCCCGCCGCCGGCGCCGCCGTCCGGGCCGAGGTCGATGATCCAGTCGGCTTCGGCGATCACGTCCAGGTCGTGTTCGATCACCACCACGCTGTGGCCGCCATCGACCAGGCGGTGCAGCACGCGGATGAGTTTGTCCACGTCGGCCATGTGCAGGCCCACGGTGGGTTCGTCCAGCACGTACAGGGTGTGGGGCGCCTTCTGGCCGCGTTTGCCCACCTCGTCGCGCACCTTGGACAGTTCCGTCACCAGCTTGATGCGCTGCGCCTCGCCGCCGCTGAGCGTGGGGCTGGGCTGGCCCAGCGTGAGGTAGCCCAGGCCCACGTCCTTGAGCAGTTGCAGCGGGTGGCTGATGGCGGGCATGCTGGCGAAGAAGTCCACCGCCTCGTCCACTTCCATCTGCAGCACGTCGCCGATGCTTTTGCCGCGCCAGGTGACGGCGAGCGTCTCGGGGTTGAAGCGGGCGCCGTGGCAGACCTCGCAGGGCACTTTCACGTCGGGCAGGAAGCTCATTTCGATGGTGCGCACGCCCTGCCCTTCACACGACGGACAGCGACCTTCGCCGGTGTTGAAGGAGAAGCGCCCCGGCCCGTAGCCGCGGGCCTTGGCCTCCAGCGTTTCGGCAAACAGCTTGCGCACGGTGTCCCAGAAGCCGATGTAGGTGGCCGGGCAGCTGCGCGGGGTCTTGCCGATAGGGGTCTGGTCCACCTCCAGCACCCGGTCCAGCGTCTCGAAGCCCTGCAGGCCTGCGCAGCCCACCAGTGAAGGCGCCTGGCCGGCATCCATCGCGTCGCGCCCGGCTTTGGTGGAACGCTGCCCGACCCAGGCGGCCACGTTGGCCAGCAGCACGTCACGCGCCAGCGTGGACTTGCCGGAGCCGGAGACGCCGGTCACCGCGACCAGCCGGCGCAGCGGCACGGCCACGTCGACGCGCTGCAGGTTGTGCAGGTCGGCGCCCAGCACCCGCAGCCAGGTGGTTTCCGGGTTTTCAGTGCTTTTTTGACCGTTACCCATCGTGGAATGGTCATTGTTTGCTCTTGTTTTTGAAGTTCCCGACGCCACGGCCCGGCGCGGCTGCAGCGGGTGGCGCATCGCGTGCAGCAGGTAGCGGCCGGTCTGCGAGTCTTCGGCGGCGGCCAGATCGGCCACCGAGCCCTGCGCCACCAGCCGGCCGCCGCGTTTGCCGGCACTGGGGCCGATGTCGATCACATGGTCGGCGCGGCGGATGGTGTCTTCGTCATGCTCCACCACCACCAGCGTGTTGCCTTTGTCGCTCAGGGTCTTGAGCGCGGCCAGCAGGATCTGGTTGTCGCGCGCGTGCAGGCCGATGGTGGGCTCGTCCAGCACATAACAAACACCTTGCAGGTTGCTGCCCAGCTGCGCCGCCAGGCGGATGCGCTGCGCCTCGCCGCCGCTGAGCGTGGGCGCGCCCCGGTCCAGCGTGAGGTAACCCAGGCCGACCTGTTCCAGGAATTCCAGCCGGGCGGCGATTTCGGGGATCAGGTCGCGGGCGATCTCGGCCTCGCGGCCGCTCAGGTGGTACGCGGACGCGGCCCGAGCTTCCGCGAGGGCTTCGACAGGCTCAGCCCGAACGGGCGAGGCCTGGAGGCCGCGCACCCACTGCCGCACGTCCGCCACCGACAGCCGCGCGATGTCGGCAATGCCCACACCGGCAAAACGCACCGCCCGCGCCGTCGCGTTCAGCCGTGTGCCCTGGCAGCTCGGGCAGGCGGTGTCGGCCACGTCGTCCACCTCGGGTTCGGCGAAGGTCTGCTCACGGCCTTTTTGGTCGTCGTCGCGAACCGAGTCGTCCAGCACCTTGCGCTGCGACTGGGTCAGCTTCACGCCCGTGCCCACGCAGTCGGGACACCAGCCGTGTTTACTGTTGTACGAAAACAGGCGCGGGTCCAGCTCGGCGTACGACGTGGCACACACCGGGCAGGCGCGCAGCGTGGAGAACGCCAGCAAGTTGCCGATGCCGGCGGTGGGCGCACCCGCCGCCATCGCCTCGCGCAGGCCGTCCAGGTCACTCAGCACATGGACCGCGCCCTTGCCGTGTTCCAGTGCACGGGCCAGGCCGTCGCGCAGCGCGGCCTCGTTGGCGGGCGTGACGTCCAGGCTCAGCACTGGCAGCTCGATGGTGTGTTCCTTGAAGCGGTCGATGCGCGGAAAGCCGGTGGTGGGCAGGAAATTGCCGTCCACGCGCAGATGGGTGTAGCCGCGCGGGCGCGCCCAGTCGGCCAGCTCGGTGTAGACGCCCTTGCGGTTCATCACCAGCGGCGCCAGCAGGCCGATGTGCTGGCCGCGGAACTGCGTCATCAGCTGCGCGGTGATGCGATCAGCCGACTGCGGCGACACCGCCGCGCCGTCGTGGATGCAGTGCTGCGTGCCCAGCTTCACGTACAGCAGGCGCAGGAAGTGCCAGACCTCGGTGGTGGTGCCCACCGTGCTCTTGCGGCCGCCGCGCGACAGGCGCTGTTCGATGGCCACCGTCGGCGGGATGCCGTAGACCGCGTCCACCTCGGGCCGGCCCGCCGGCTGCACGATGGAGCGGGCATAGGCGTTGAGGCTTTCGAGGTAGCGGCGCTGGCCTTCGTTGAACAGGATGTCGAACGCCAGCGTACTCTTGCCCGAGCCGCTGACCCCGGTGATCACGCTGAACCGGCCGCGCGGAATCTCCACACTGAGGTTTTTCAGGTTGTGTTCGCGGGCGTGGACAATTTCGATGGCGTTCTTGGCGTCTACCGATCGTGAAATGGTCTTTTCCTGCTTCTCTTTGAGGAGCATTGACGGCTCCTGCACCGTGCGCAGGCCCGCGCCCATCGCCGCGTCGTAGGCGCGCAGCGCGGCGCCGGTGTGTGAGAGCGGATGCTGGCGCAGGTCGTCCGGTGTGCCTTCGGCCACCAGCTGGCCGCCGCCGTCGCCGCCTTCGGGGCCGAGGTCGATCAGCCAGTCACTGGCGCGGATCACGTCCAGGTTGTGTTCGATCACGATCAGCGAGTGCCCGGCTTCCAGCAGCTTGCGCAGCGCCCGCATCAGCTTGGCGATGTCATCGAAATGCAGGCCGGTGGTGGGCTCGTCGAACAGGAACAGCGTGCCTTTGCGGGCGGTGGGCTGGCGGCTGGCGCTGGCGGTTTTTGCGGCCTCCGCGAGGAAACCGGCCAGCTTCAGCCGCTGCGCCTCGCCACCCGACAGCGTGGGCACCGGCTGGCCGAGCTTCACGTATTCCAGCCCCACGTCGACGATGGGCTGCAGCGCGCGGATGACGTCGCGGTCCTGGGCGAACAAGGCCGCCGCCTCGCTGACGGTGAGGTCCAGCACCTCGGCCACGTTCAACACGCGCGGGCGGACGGCGCCCACCACCGGGCGCTCGATGCTCACTTCCAGGATTTCCGGCCGGTAGCGCCGGCCGTCGCAGTCCGGGCAGCGCAGATACACGTCACTCAGGAACTGCATCTCCACATGTTCGAAGCCCGAGCCGCCGCAGGTGGGGCAGCGCCCGTCTCCGCTGTTGAAGCTGAACTTGCTGGCGGTGTAGCCACGCTGGCGCGCCAGCGGCGCGGTGGCGAAGATTTCGCGCACCGCGTCCCAGGCGCCGACATAACTCACCGGGTTGGAGCGGGCCGTCTTGCCGATCGGCGACTGGTCCACAAACACCACGTCGGCCAGGTGGTCGGCGCCCAGCAGCCGGTCGTGGGCGCCGGGGGTCTCGGTGGCCTTGCCGAAATGGCGCAGCAGCGCGGGGGCCAGCACGTCCTGGATCAGGCTGGACTTGCCCGAGCCGCTGACGCCGGTCACCGTGACCAGGCGCTGCAGCGGAAAGTCCACGCTCAGGTTGCGCAGGTTATGTTCGCGCGCGCCCTCCAGGATCAAGCGCGGCGTGTGGTCGGTCACCATGCGGCGCAGGCCCATGCCCACCTGCTTGCGCGCGCCGAGGTACGCGCCGGTCAGCGTGTCGGCGCCGCGCAGCGCCTCGGGCGTGCCGTCGAACACGATCTGCCCGCCGCGCTCGCCGGGGCCGGGTCCCATGTCGATCACGCGGTCGGCGGCCAGCATCACGGCCGGGTCGTGCTCCACCACCACCAGCGTGTTGCCCGCATCGCGCAGGCGCAGCATGGCGCGGGTGATACGGTCCATGTCGCGCGGGTGCAGGCCGATGCTGGGTTCGTCCAGCACAAACAGCGTGTTGACCAACGAGGTGCCGAGCGCGGTGGTCAGGTTGATGCGCTGCACCTCGCCGCCACTGAGCGTGCGGCTCTGGCGGTCCAGCGTGAGGTAGCCGATGCCCACGTCGCACAGGTAACGCAGCCGGGTGGCGATTTCGGCATGCAGCAGCTTGAGCGCCTGGGCCTGCGCGCCGTCGCCGTCGGTGGACAGGTCCATGCTGTCAAAAAAGCGCCGCAGCCGCTCGATGGGCAGCAGCATCAGGTCATGCAGACAAAAGCCCGGCAGCGCTTCCAGCTGCGCGCGGGACCAGCCCACCCCCGCCGGCAGGAACCGCGCGGCCGGCTCGAGCACCGCATCGGCGCCCTCCTTGCTGCCGATACGCCACAGCAGGCTTTCGGTCTTGAGCCGGGCACCGCCGCAGGTCTCGCACGGGGTGTAGCTGCGGTACTTGGACAGCAGCACCCGGATGTGCATCTTGTAGGCCTTGGTCTCCAGGTAGGCGAAGAAGCGCTTCAC
>JAEUOU010000011.1 GCA_016790575.1 Burkholderiaceae bacterium
GAGGACGTCAGCGAACGTCGCGCGCTGGAGCAGGCCCAGCGTGAACACACGGCTGAGCTTGAGAAGCGTGTGCAGGAGCGCACCCGGCACCTTGCGCAGACCATCCAGAGTCTGAACGACGCAAGAGACCAGCTGGTTCAGGTCGAGAAGCAGGCCGCTTTGGCCAGGCTAGTCGCTGGCATGGCGCATGAGGTGAACACACCCATTGGCAATGCGCGACTGGCGGTCTCCACGATTGCGGAGGCACAAAGAGAGTTCACGAACGCCATGCAGACCGGATTGCGCCGATCCGATCTCAACCAGTTCCTGTCCCTAGCTGAAGACAGCCACCAACTGGCGGAACGCAACCTGGCGCGCGTCGTGGAACTTGTTTCGGCGTTCAAGCAGATGTCAGCCGATCAGGCCAGCTCTGAGCGAAGACGCTTCGATCTGGCCAAGTTGATCGAGGAAATCCTTCGGCTCTTGGCGCCTCAGCTGAGGAGGGCGTCTTGCGAGCTGGTGCTCGAATTGGAACCAGACCTGGAGATGAACAGCCAAGCGGGGCCGTTGGAACAGGTCATCGTCAATCTGGTGCAAAACGCTCTGCTCCATGGCTTTGACGGACTTGAGTCCGGACGCTTGACCGTTCAAGCCAGGCGAGCAAAGGACTGCGAAGGGGTCGAGTTGGTCATCGGCGACGACGGTCGCGGCATGAGCGCCGAGGTCTTGGCTCGGGCTTTCGATCCCTTCTTCACGACCAAGATGGGGCGCGGCGGCCTCGGCCTGGGTCTGCCCATCGTGCAGGGACTGGTGCAGAAACTCTTGGGCGGCACTTTGCAAGTGGACAGCGCTCCAGACCAGGGCACTCGCGTCACGCTCCGCCTGCCCCTTGAAGGACCGGGCCAGTAGGGTGGTCAGGTCTCGAACCAGGGTTCGTCCGGCAGACTTTCGAAGACTTGGCGCAGGCCGTCGCTCCAGCCGCGGTGCAACTGCTGGAAATAGGCCGAGTCGGCGCCGACGCGGTGCGGCTTCATCGGCTCTTCGAAGCGGTTGCGGCGTAGCAGCACCATGTCGATGGGCAGGCCGACGCTGAGGTTGCTGCGGATGGTCGAGTCGAAGCTGATCAAGGTGCACTTGGCGGCTTCGGGCAGCTCGGTGCTCTCGTAGCGGATGACGCGATCGAGGATGGGTTTGCCATACTTGCTCTCGCCGATCTGGAAGTAGCAGGTGTCCTCGGTCGCCTCGATGAAGTTGCCGGCCGGGTAGATGTGGAAGAGGCGCGGCCCTTCCCCCTTGATCTGCCCTCCGAGCAGGAAGTTGGCGCCGAAATCGACACCCTGCTGCGTCGGGCCACCCGCCTCGCTGTCGCGTGCCACCACTTCCTTGAGCGTGCGGCCCACGAGCACGGCCGCGTCGTACAGGCTGTCCACGCTGTGCATGTGCGGGGCCAGATTCGCCGCCACGCGCTGCTGCAGCAGGGACACCACCGACTGCGTCGTGCCGAGGTTGCCGGCGGACAGCAGCACGATCTCCCGCTGGTGCGGGATGTGGAACAGATGCATCTTGCGGAAGGACGCGATGTGGTCCACGCCGGCATTGGTGCGCGTGTCGGACGCGAACACCAGGCCAGCCTTCAGGCACATGGCCACGCAGTAGGTCATGGGTGCGAGGGGCGAGAGTGAATCGGCGCTATTGTCCCAGCGCTCGTCCCTGCGCTCATCCCAGCGCTTGGGCCAGCGCCCGGTCCAGCGCGGGCATGCGGGCCCCCAAGGCGGCGAGCTCCGCAGGGTCGCGCTCCCGCACAGCAGCAGCCCAGATCGGAGCCGGAAACTGAGCGTCATCGGCGAAACGCGCGACCACATGCCAGTGCAAGTGCGGCACCACATTGCCCAGGCTGGCCAGGTTCACCTTGGCGGGCTGCAGCTCACGCAGCAGCAGGGACTCCACCTCGGTCACCACCTCCATCAGGCGCATCCGCTCGTCGGCGGGCAGCTGGCTGAACTCCGCCACATGGCGGTTGAGGATCACGCGGTAAAAGGCAGGGTGGGCCGGCGTGTCGAGCACGCGAACGACGCGCAACAAGGCTTCACGATGGATCGGCAAACCGCCATCGTCCAGGCACAGGGGACAGGCTTCAAGCATGGCAAGACAGGGCAGCAAAGAAAAAGGGCGGTGCCTGGCACCGCCCTTTCAGTATCCGCAGGCCTCGATCAGCCTTGGCGACGGCGCATCGCAAGGAACCCGACAGCGCCCAGGCCGGCCAGCATCAGACCGTAGGTGCTCGGCTCGGGGATCGGCGACGCCGAGGCGATGAAGGCGTAGGCCCCGCCAACCGCGCCGGTGGCCGTGCCGGTCACCGTGTAGTAGTAGTTGGCGCCCGCCACCAGGGGCACGTTGTTCACCGACGAACTGGTGCCCACGGCGCCGCCGGCAATCCAGTTGTTGGAGGCGTCGAACAGATCCACCTTCAGGTTGCTGATGTCCAGCAGGCCGTTCAGCTGGATGGACA
The DNA here is from genome assembly GCA_016790575.1 of Burkholderiaceae bacterium. Taxonomy (GTDB): domain Bacteria; phylum Pseudomonadota; class Gammaproteobacteria; order Burkholderiales; family Burkholderiaceae_C; genus JAEUOU01. The sequence goes on from JAEUOU010000011.1 coordinate 2,489, forward strand.
CGGCGCTGGCCGAGGCCTTGTCGCCCGTCAGCGGAAAACTGAAGTTGTAGGTGTCGCTGAAGGCACCTGCCGGCACGTTCACCGTGTTGCTGTACACCGCCGGGGCAATGGGCAGCACGCCGATGTTGTAGACGGTGGCCGAGGCGCTGAGGGAAGCCACCACGAGGGCGGCGGCGAGGGCGGCTTGCTTGAATTGCATGGCAGCAGGCGATGGTGTTGCGACGGGATGCGCGGAGTATGCCGGCGAGCTTGAGCCGGCACCCCCCTCAGCTGAGGGTTCGTGGGGTTTCTCAGCGATCAGGGGTAACCCCAGGTTTCGGGCTCAAGCGGTGGGCGCATCGGCGCCAACGCGGTGGCGCTGGCGTGCACGCAGGCATTGGTCGTCACCCGGCTGCACGGCGCAGCAGGGGCTGGGGCGCTGGTCGTAAATGGAGCAGGCCACGCGCTGGCCCACCTCCCCGCGCAGCGCCACGCAGCGCACGGGCTGGGTCTCGGTCCCTTGCATGCAACGAAGGTGCGGTCCAAGCGGCAGCGTGAGCCCCGCCGGCACGGTGCCGCCGGGTGCGTCGTCCGCCTCAGCCCAGTAGAAGGACACACGGTAGGCGGCGCAGCAGGCGCCGCAGCGTTGGCAGTCGAATGCAGCCGGGCTCACACCAGCACGCGCTCGATGCCCCCCGCGTTGGCCTTCGCGACGTACTCGGGCATCCAGTTCTCGCCCAGGATGTGGCGGGCCATCTCGACGACGATGTAGTCGGCCTCCAGCAGACCGTTCTGCAGGTCGTTGCCGTAACGGCTCAAGCCCTGCAGACAGCTCGGGCAACTGGTCAGGATCTTCACGTTGGCCCCGGGCTGCGGCGCCAGCTTGCGCAGGGCCTCGGCGTTGCGGTTCAGTTCCTCTTCCTTGCGGAAGCGGATCTGCGTGCTGATGTCGGGCCGCGTCACGCCCAGGGTGCCGCTCTCGCCGCAGCAGCGCGCACTCTCCAGCACCTGCTCGCCGACGAGCGCCTTCACGGTCTTCATCGGCGCCTGCTGCTTCATCGGGCTGTGGCAGGGGTCGTGGTACAGGTAGGCGCCCTTGCCCTCGAGCTTGATGCCCTTTTCCAGCAGGTACTCGTGGATGTCAATGATGCGGCAGCCGGGGAAGATGTCCTCGAACTTGTAGCCCTGCAGCTGGTCGTAGCAGGTGCCGCAACTGACCACCACCGTCTTGATGTCCAGGTAGTTCAGCGTGTTGGCCACGCGATGGAACAGCACCCGGTTGTCGGTGATCATGCGCTCGGCCTTGTCGAACTGGCCGGAACCGCGCTGCGGGTAGCCGCAGCACAGATAGCCAGGCGGCAGCACCGTCTGCACGGCGGCATGCCATAGCATGGCCTGTGTGGCCAGCCCTACCTGGCTGAACAACCGCTCCGAGCCACAGCCCGGAAAGTAGAACACCGCCTCGCTCTCGCTCGTCGTGACCGTCGGGTTGCGGATGATCGGCACGTAGTCGCGATCCTCGATGTCCAGCAGCGCCCGGGCGGTCTTCTTTGGCAGCCCGCCGGGCAGCTTCTTGTTGACGAAGTGGATCACCTGCTCCTTCACCGGCGCCGGGCCCAGCGTGGCAGGCGGCGTATCGGTCTGCTTGCGCGCCAGGCGTTGAAACAGGTCATTGGCCAGGCGCTGCGCCTTGAAGCCCACGCCGACCATGCCGGCACGCACCGCCTTGATGAAGCGCGGGTCGGTGGCGTTGAGGAACATCATCGCCGCCGCATTGCCCGGCCGAAAGCTCTTGCGGCCCATCTTGCGCAACAGGTTGCGCATGTTCATCGTGACGTCGCCGAAGTCGATCTTCACCGGGCAGGGCGACAGGCACTTGTGGCACACCGTGCAGTGGTCGGCCACGTCCTCGAAGTCTTCCCAGTGCTGCAGGCTGACACCGCGACGCGTCTGCTCCTCGTAAAGGAAGGCCTCAATCAGCAGCGAGGTCGCAAGAATCTTGTTGCGCGGGCTGTACAGCAGGTTGGCGCGTGGCACATGGGTGGCGCACACCGGCTTGCACTTGCCGCAGCGCAGGCAGTCCTTGACGCTGTCGCTGATGGCACCGATGTCGCTCTGCTGCATGATCAGCGACTCGTGGCCCATCAGACCGAAGCTTGGGGTATAGGCCGCGCTCAGGTCGGAGGCGCGGCCTGCAGCCTGCGTCTGGCGCAGCAGCTTGCCTTTGTTGAAGCGGCCCTCCGGGTCGACGCGGGCCTTGTAGTCCGCAAAGGGCCGCAGTTCGGCGTCGCTCAGAAACTCCAGTTTGGTGATGCCAATGCCGTGCTCGCCGCTGATCACGCCGTCCAGCCGTCGCGCCAGCGCCATGATGCGAGCCACGATTTCGTGGGCCGTCTGCAACATGGCGTAGTTGTCGCTGTTGACCGGGATGTTGGTGTGCACGTTGCCGTCTCCGGCATGCATGTGCAGCGCCACCCAGACCCGTGCGCGCAGCACCTGCTGGTGGATGCGCCGGCACTCGTGCACGATCGGGGCAAAAGGCTCGCCCGCGAAGATCGCCTCCAGCGGCGCCAAGATCTGCGCTTTCCACGAGGCGCGCAGACTGTGGTCCTGCAGCTGCGCAAACATCGTCCGGCCGACATCGGGCTGCAGCACATCCAGCTGTTCGAGCCAGGTCTGCCATTGGCTGCGCACCTCGCGCAACAAGGCCAGCACCTGCTGCACCCGGTCTTCCAGAATCTCGGCGCTGGCCAGGCCGGCCGCGTCGTCGGCCTTGCCCAGGGGCAGATTGCCTTGGCTGAAGAAGGCCACCAGCCTGTCGGCCAGCTCGATCTTGTTGCGCAGGCTCAGTTCGACGTTCAGCCGCTCGATGCCTTCGGTGTACTCGCCCATGCGCGGCAACGGGATCACTACATCCTCGTTCACCTTGAAGGCGTTGGTGTGGCGGGCGATGGCCGCCGTGCGCTTGCGGTCCAGCCAGAACTTCTTGCGCGCCTCGGCACTGACGGCAATGAAGCCTTCACCGCCACGCGAGTTGGCGATGCGCACGACCTCGCTGGTGGCGCGGGCCACCGCGTCGGGATCATCACCGACGATGTCGCCGAACAGCGCCATCTTCGGCAAGCCGCCGCGCTTGCTCTTGGTGGCATAGCCCACCGCCTTCAGGTAGCGGTCGTCCAGATGCTCCAGGCCGGCCAGGATGGCCTTGCCCTGCTTGGTGGAGGCGAACAGATAGTCCTTGATCTCGACGATCGAAGGCACGGCGTCCTTGGGGTTGCCGAAGAACTCCAGACAGACCGTGCGCACCGCCTTGGGCATGCGGTGCACCACCCAGCGCGCGCTGGTGATCAGGCCGTCGCAGCCTTCCTTCTGCACGCCGGGCAGGCCGGCCAGGAACTTGTCGGTGACGTCCTTGCCCAGGCCTTCCTTGCGGAACACGCGGCCGGGGATGTCCAGGCGCTCGGTGGCCAGCAGCTTCTTGCCCGTGGCGTCGAAGGTCTTGAGCTCGAAGCTGGCCAGCTCGACGTCATGGATCTTGCCCAGGTTGTGGTTGATCCGCGTCACTTCCAGCCACTGCGCCTGCGGCGTCACCATGCGCCAGCTGGCCAGGTTGTCCAGCGCCGTGCCCCACAGCACGGCCTTCTTGCCGCCGGCGTTCATGGCGATGTTGCCGCCCACGCAGCTGGCTTCGGCCGACGTGGGGTCGACCGCGAACACATGGCCCGCGCGCTCGGCCGCGTCGGCCACGCGCTGCGTGACGACGCCGGCTTCGCTGTGGATGGTGGGCACGGGCTGGTCGAGGCCGGGCAGCGCCACCCATTCGACCTCGGTCATGGCCTCGAGCTTCTCGGTGTTGATGACCGCGCTGCGCCAGGTCAGCGGCACCGCGCCGCCGGTGTAGCCGGTGCCACCCCCGCGCGGGATGATGGTCAGGCCCAGCTCGATGCAGCCCTTCACCAGCGCCGCCATCTCGGCTTCGCTGTCGGGCGTGAGCACGACAAACGGGTATTCCACGCGCCAGTCGGTGGCGTCGGTCACGTGCGACACGCGCGACAGGCCGTCGAACTTGATGTTGTCCTTGGCCGTCACGCGGCCCAGCAGCCGCCGCGTGCGCTGGCGCAGCGCAGCCACGTCGTCGAAGCGCTGCGCAAAGGCCTGCACGGCGCGGCGCGCGGCGGCCAGCAGTTCGCCCACGTAGCCGTCGCGCACGGCGTCGTCGGGGCTGCGGCGGCGTTCGACCTCGCCCAGGCGGTGGTTCAGGGCGTCGATCAGCAGGCCGCGCCGCTTGGCGCTGGTCAGCAGGTCGTCTTCGAGGTACGGGTTGCGCTGCACCACCCAGATGTCGCCCAGCACCTCGTAGAGCATGCGCGCGGAGCGGCCGGTGTTGCGCTGGCCGCGCAGCTGCTCGGCCAGTTCCCAGGCGCGGCTGCCGAGCAGGCGCAGCACGATCTCGCGGTCGGAAAAGGAGGTGTAGTTGTAGGGGATCTCGCGCAGGCGCGGCGGGGCCGTGTCGTCGTTCTCGGTCAAGGTGGAATTGACCGGTGAGGTCAGCGGCAGCGCAGCATTCATGGGGAGAACCTCGGGGCGCTGCGAACACAGCGTCAGGGGGTTGGAGATACTAGCGCAGCGCCCTTCGTCCCCATGGCGGAAAGGGTTCATTAGAGCGCCGAGCCTGCTTCAACCGCGAACCCTGAGTCAAGGAGAACCCAGCATGTCCTGGCCCTACCCGTTCTGGATCGCCCACCGTGGTGCCGGCAAGCAGGCGCCCGAGAACACCCTGGCCGCCTTTCGCCTGGGCCACGCCGAGGGTTTCAGGGGCTTCGAGTGCGATGTGCAGCTCAGCGCCGATGGCCAGCCCTTTTTGCTGCACGACGACACCCTGGAGCGCACCACCAATGGCACCGGCCTGGCCTGCACGCTGGACTGGAGCGTGCTGGCCGGGCTGGATGCGGGCGGCTGGCATTCCGCCCCATTCGTCGGCGAGCCGC
>JAEUOU010000006.1 GCA_016790575.1 Burkholderiaceae bacterium
GACACGCTGGCGGCCATTGCCAAATACGGCATCGAAAAGGAGGTGGGCTACATCTCCACCGGCGGCGGCGCGTTCCTGGAAGTGCTGGAGGGCAAGACGCTGCCGGCGTTCGAGATCCTGCAGGCGCGGGCGGCGGGGTGAGCGGCGTTCACTCACAAAACAGTAGCAAACAATCACCGTTTGGCGCTGGGTAATGGCACTTTTCATTCAAATTTTTCGTTTTTGACCTCCTGGAGACCGTTCATGGCCTTTGTTTCCCTTCGCCAGATGCTGGACCATGCCGCCGAGCATGGCTACGGCGTGCCCGCGTTCAACGTCAACAACCTGGAGCAGATCCAGGCCATCATGGAAGCGGCCCAGGAAACCGACAGCCCGGTGATCCTGCAGGCCTCGGCCGGCGCGCGCAAATACGCGGGTGAAGCCTACCTGCGCCACATGGTGCTGGCCGCGGTGGAATCCCATCCGGATATTCCGGTGGTGATGCACCAGGACCACGGCACGTCGGCGGCGGTGTGCCTGCAGTCGATCCGTTCCGGTTTCACCAGCGTGATGATGGACGGCTCGCTGTTGTCGGACGGCAAAACCCCGGCCAGCTACGACTACAACCTCGACATCACCCGCAAGGTGTGCGAGATGGCGCATGCGGTGGGCGTGTCGGTGGAGGGTGAGCTCGGTTGCCTGGGCTCGCTGGAAACCGGGGACGCCGGCGAAGAAGACGGCATCGGCGCCGAGGGCAAACTGAGCCACGACCAGATGCTGACCGACCCCGAGCAGGCGCGCGACTTTGTCGCGAAGACCGGGGTGGACGCGCTGGCCATCGCCATCGGCACCAGCCACGGTGCCTACAAGTTCACCCGCAAACCCACCGGCGACATCCTGGCCATCGACCGCATCGCCGCCATTCACGCCCAGATTCCCGGCACCCACCTGGTGATGCACGGCAGCTCCAGTGTGCCGCAGGAGTGGCTGCAAATCATTCGCCAGTACGGCGGGGACATCAAGGAAACCTACGGTGTGCCGGTGGAAGAAATCCAGCGCGGCATTCGTAGTGGCGTGCGCAAGGTCAACATCGACACGGACATCCGCCTGGCGATGACCGGCGCCATGCGTCAGGTGTTCGCAGAAAAACGATCGGAGTTTGACCCCCGCAAGGCGCTGGAGGCCGCCCGAAAAGCCGCACGGGGCATCTGCAAGGCACGCTTCGAGGCCTTTGGCTGTGCGGGCATGGGCAGCCGAATCAAGCCGGTCAGTCTGGAGCTGATGTCCGCGCGCTACCGCTGACCCGGGAATAACCCTGAGCGGCGCGGGATTTGTCCACCGGATCGGTCAAGCTTCGTTAAAATAAGTGGCGGTTTATATTCACCCCCACCCCACGAGGAGCATCAATGAAAAAGTCTCACTGGATCCTGGCTGCCGCTGTTGCCGCCACCCTGTCGTCCCCGGCGTTTGCCAGCCTGGATCTGGCCAAGGCCAAGGCCTGCATGGCCTGCCACGCGGTGGACAAGAAGCTGGTTGGCCCGGCCTACCAGGAAGTCGCCAAGAAGTACGCCGGCCAGAAGGACGCTGAGGCCATGCTGGCCAAGAGCATCAAGGCCGGCGGTTCGGGCAAGTGGGGCGCGGTTCCCATGCCCGCACAGGCGGCACTCAGCGACGCCGAGGCTGCCACGCTGGCCAAGTGGGTGCTCGCGGGCGCCAAGTAATTCCCTGTTCATGGTCTCCAGGGTCGGGACGGCGATCCGAACCGATTCGTGGAACTGGAAGCGCGACTGGTACTCGTTGCTTTCTTGATCCCGCCAGAGGGTTACCTCTGGCGGGTTTTTTTCTGGTCGGCGACACTGCAGGCCGACCGATCCACCAGGAGGTATTTCCCATGAAAGCGACTGTCGGTTCCCTGCTGTTTGCGCTGCTGGCTCTGCTGGCGGTGTCGGCGAAGGCGCAGACCCCCGAACTGTTTCGTGAAGCCGACCTCAAACTGGGCGAGCGGCTTATCGCCGAGCACAAATGCACTGCCTGCCATGTGAGCAAAGTGGGCGGTGACGGCAGCGCGATCTATCGACCGGCCGGCCGTATCAACACCGCCGGTTTCCTGCGGGGCATGGTCGAGCAATGCAACACCGAACTGAATCTGGGGCTGTTCCCGGAGGAGGTGACGGCTGTCGCGGCCGTGCTCAACCGAGATCACTACCGGTTCAAGTAGGCCCGGGCGAAGCGGCGGCGCCGACCTTGGCGAGGCTATCGGTGTAATCCCTGATAAAGCTTCGCGGCATATCCTATATATTCGTGCATCGGCATATAAACAAGTGACGAGAGAATGACTGACGCGGAAACGCAGCGACGGGAAGTGTTTGACAAGGCGGCCGAACTGTTTTCGCTGATGTCCACGCCCATTCGCCTGCGCATCATCAGTGAACTGTGCACCGGCGAGCGCAACGTCGGGCAACTGCTGGAGCGTATCGAAGTCGCGCAGCCCAATATGTCGCAGCATCTGAACATGCTGTACCGGGCAGGCGTGGTGTCTCGCAGACGCCAGGGTGCCCAGATTTATTACCGTATCGCCGACGAATCGGCGGGCATGGTGTGTCGCGCGGTGTGCACGCAGGTGGCGATTGACCTGGACGACAAAGGTTGAAGGCGAGGCGGCGTTTTCAGGCCGTCGCGTGTTCGTGACAACGGAGAAAAGGAGCTTATGTGAAAGACGACAGCATCAACTCAGGAAGGGTCCGCAAGGCACCCGAACATTTCCTGAGCCGTGAAGGAATCAAGACGGTATGGTCCGAGGCCAAACGGGGCCGCCGCGACTTCATCCGCAACGCATTTGCCGCGGCGGCAGCGGGTGCGGCCGTTCCTGTGGCATTGGCCCAGGGCAATCCGGTTCCGCCGGAGGGTGGGGACCCCAACATCCTGAACCTGCCCGAGCACGCGACGGGTCTCGGGCAAGGGGTCGCGACCGACGGGTATGGCAAGCCGTCCAAGTTCGAAGCCAATGTGCAGCGCCGCCAAAGCCCCGGTCTGACCCAGACCACGCAGGCCTCGGTATCGTTTGCACCCCTGCAGTCGCTCTTTGGCATCGTTACGCCCAGCGGACTGCATTTCGAGCGCCACCACCAGGGCTGGTGGGACATCGACCCCTCCAAGCACCGCTTCATGATCAACGGCATGGTCAAGAAGCCCATGGTGTTCACCATGGACGAGATCATGCGCTTGCCGGCGGTATCGCGTTTCCACTTCATTGAATGTGGTGCCAACACGGCGGTGGAATGGGGCAATGTGGCCGTGCCGACTGTCCAGTACACCCACGGCATGTTGTCCTGCAGTGAGTTCACCGGTGTTCCTCTGATCACCCTGCTGGAACTGGCGGGCGCCGATCTCAAGAACGGCAAGTTTGTCCTGGCGGAAGGCGGTGAAGGCTCGGCCATGACCCGCACCATTCCGATGAGCCTGATCACGTCCGGTGAAGTGATCGTGGCCTATGGCCAGAACGGCGAAATGCTGCGGCCCGAAAACGGCTATCCGCTGCGACTGGTGGTGCCGGGTGTGCAGGGCGTCAGCTGGGTCAAGTACCTGCGCCGGATTGAAGTGGGTGACAAGCCCTATGCAGCCAAGGACGAGGCCATCCACTACATCGACCTGCAACCGGGTGGTCTGCATCGCCAGTACACCAACCTGCAGGAGTGCAAGAGTGTGGTGACCACACCGTCTGGCGGTCAGGTGCTGCTGGACAAGGGCTTCTACAACATCACCGGCCTGGCCTGGTCAGGCAAGGGCAAGATCAAAAAGGTCGACGTCTCGGTGGACGGTGGGCGCAACTGGCGCCAGGCCCGTCTGGAGACGCCCGTGTTGTCCAAGGCGCTGACCCGTTTCAACATCGACTGGGTATGGGATGGCAAAGCCGCCATCATCCAAAGTCGCGCCACTGATGACACCGGTTATGTACAGCCAAACTATCAGCAGCTGCGCGCCGTGCGTGGCACGCGCTCGATCTACCACAACAACGCGATCCAGTCGTGGCTCGTTCAGGAAAACGGAGAGGTCAAGAATGTCCAGGTTTCGTAATGCATGGCTGGCGGTTCTCGCAATCGGCCTGGCGGGCACCGCATTCGCCCAGTCGGGCAAGTTTCCGGGCGTCGGTCGGGAGGCGACGCCCAGGGAAGTCGCGGCCTGGGATATTGATGTACGACCCGATTTCAAGGGCTTGCCTGCGGGCTCGGGCAGTGTTGCCAAGGGCCAGGATGTCTGGGAAGCCAAGTGTGCCCATTGCCATGGCGTGTTCGGCGAGTCCAACGAAGTGTTCAGCCCGCTGATCGGCGGTACCACGGCCAACGACATCAAGAACGGGCGGGTGGCCAACCTGTCTCGCGAGGACTATCCCGGCCGCACCACCATCATGAAGGTGGCCACGGTGTCCACGTTGTGGGACTACATCAACCGGGCGATGCCCTGGACCAACCCCAAGACCTTGACCACCGAAGAGGTCTACGCCGTTACCGCCTTCCTGTTGAACCTGGCGGGCGTGGTACCTGAAAACTACACCCTGTCGGACAAGAACATTGCCGAAGTTCAGGCGCGCATGCCCAACCGCAATGGCATGACCACGGCCCACGCGATGTGGCCGGGCAACGAGTTTGGCGGCACCAAGGTGCCCGACGTGCGCGCCAAGGCCTGCATGAAGGATTGCGCCACCGAGCCCAAGGTCGCCTCGTTCCTGCCGGACTTCGCTCGCAATGCGCATGGCAACCTGGCCGAGCAGAACCGTATGGTGGGGGCTCAGCGTGGTGCGGACACCACCCGCCCGGAAGGCAAGGCAGCGCCGGCGGCGGCGCCCGCTGCACCGGCTGCGGCCGCTCCCAAAGCCGAGGGCGGTGCCGACAACAAGGCGGCCATCGCGCTGACGGCCAAACACAGCTGCACGGCCTGCCACGGCATGACGAACAAGATTGTCGGCCCTTCGTTTGCCGATATCGCCAAGAAGCATGCCGGTAAGGCCGACTACCTGACTGGCAAGATCAAGGCGGGTGGTTCGGGTGTCTGGGGTCCGGTGCCAATGCCGCCGCAGTCGATCGGTGATGCCGATGCCAAGGCCATTGCGCACTGGCTGGCGGCCGGCGCGGCCCGTTGAAACACGGGAAAATACCGAGCAGAAACCTTCATCCTTTCATTAGCATTGATTTAACCAAGGAGATCCCCAATGCAAAATCGTCGCGATACCCTCAAGCAGGGCGCCGTGGTAGCCGGATTGCTGGCTTCGACCGGACTGTTCCCGCAGTACGCCCATGCGTTCAACAAGAATGCGTTCGACGCCAAGTCGATCGCTGACGCGCTCAAGGCCTACGGTGCCGGTGCTCCCGCGGAGAGCAAGGACGTCACGGTGACCGGTCCGGATATCGCCGAGAACGGCGCCGTGGTGCCCCTGGGTGCTGCGACCACGCTGGCAGGCGTCAAGCAGATGCTGTTGCTGGTCGAGAAAAATCCGTCGGCGCTGGTGGCCATGTTCAACGTGACGGACTCTGTGGACGCCAACTTTTCGACCCGCGCCAAGATGGGCCAGTCGTCCGATGTCTACGCCGTGGCGATCATGAACGACGGCAAGGCGCTGTTCGCCAAGAAAGAAGTCAAGGTCACCCTGGGCGGTTGCGGCGGCTGATCGGCGCTTGCTCACCCACCTTTACCGAACCCACCATATTCAGGAGTATTCAAAATGGCAGATCCGATGCGCATTCGCGCCCAAGCCGCTGGCGACAAAGCCACTGTTCGCGTTCTCATGAGCCACGAAATGGAAACCGGTCAGCGCAAGGACGCCGCCGGCAAGACCATTCCGGCGTGGTTCATCCAGAACGTTGAAGCCAAGCACAACGGCAAGACGGTCATGACCGCCGAGTGGGGCACGGCCGTGTCCAAAAACCCGTTCCTTCAGTTCTCCGTCAAAGGCGCCAAGGCGGGCGACAAAATCGCCGTGACCTGGAAAGACAACAAAGGCGAAACCCGGACCGACGAAGCCACGGTGTCCTGATCGAACGACGCGGAATTGCGGACCTGCAGGGGTGAAGGTGACTTCACCCTTGTTTTTTCAACCACAAGAGGAAGACAAGCGGATGACCAAATCAATGTGGATCCTGGCGGCCGGCGCCTTGTGCACGACGGCAGCATTGGCCCAGAAAAATGCGGCGGTGCAGTCCATCGAAGAGTATCGTGCGATGCTGCAAGATGGCAATCCCGCAGAGCTTTTCGAAGCGAAAGGCGAGGGCCTGTGGAAGCAGAAGCGGGGTCCGAAAAATGCTTCGCTGGAACAATGCGATCTGGGCAAGGGTCCCGGTGTGGTCAAAGGCGCTTTTGTCGAGCTGCCGCGGTATTTCCCGGATACGCAGAAGATGCAGGACGTGGAGTCGCGCCTGGTGACTTGCATGGAAACCCTGCAAGGCTTCAATGGCGCCGAGATCGCCAAGACCCGGTTTGGCCGGGGCGAGCAAAACAACGTCACAGCGCTGGCGACCTGGATTTCGGCCGAATCGAAGGGCATGCGCTTCAACTTGCCGCAGAACCATCCCCAGGAAAAGACATTCTATGAAGTGGGCAAACGCCTTTTCTTCCAGCGCGGTGGTCCCCATGACTTCTCCTGCGCTTCCTGCCACGGTGAAGATGACAAACGCATCCGCCTGCAGGACCTGCCCAACCTGACCAAGAACCCGGGCGACGGCATCGGGGTGGCGGCGTGGCCGGCTTACCGGGTGTCCAACGGGCAAATGTGGGGCATGCAACTGCGGCTCAATGACTGCTACCGTCAGCAACGTTTCCCCTATCCGGGATTTGGCAGTGACGCAACGATCGCGCTGGGTGTCTACCTCGGTGTCAACAGCAAGGGATCGGCGTCTGTGGCGCCGGCAATCAAGCGTTAAGAACCAGGAGCATTGCATGAAGACCATCGCCACCACGACCGCTGCCTTGCTGGGCGCCGCCGCCATTGTTGCCGGCTGTGCCAGTACACCCGCAACCCCCGACTATGACAAGCTGACCGACGAGATCGTCAAGGCGTCGTTCCGCGACGAAGGCATTGTCAAAGTGACCACCTTGACCCAGACCGACGAGACCAACCGCCTGTGCAGCGCCGCCGACGTTGCAGGCAAGCCGCTGGACGAGAAAACCGCCAAACGAATCGAGGCGGAAAACCTCAAGGCGGTCAAATGGCCGACCGATGGCAAGTTTCTCGGTGACTGGCGAGAAGGCGAGCGCATTGCCCAAAGTGGCCGAGGCTTGACCTACACCGACGACGCGACCGTGGTCAACGGCGGCAATTGTTACAACTGCCACCAGATCGACAAGAAAGAAATCTCCTTTGGCACCATCGGCCCGAGCCTGTACAACTACGGCAAGATCCGCGGCGTGGCCGACCCCAGCAGCCCGGCTTCCAAGGCGATCGTCGAATACACCTGGGGCAAGATCTGGAACGCCAAGGCCTACAACGCCTGCTCCAACATGCCACGCGCCGGTCACACCGGAATTCTTACCGAAGCGCAGGTGCGTCACGTGGTGGCCTTGCTGCTCGACCCCAAGTCCCCGGTGAACCAGTAAACCGTGTTCCACAGACCCGGCCATGCCGGGTCTTTTCTTCTTCCTTACTTCAGTAGTTGCTTACATGTTGAATTTGTCCAAACGCGAATTTCTTCAGGTCCTGGGCGCAGGATCAGTGGCTGGAATGGGTCTGGGTACCTGGGCCGAGGCCGATGCGGCAACCGCCGCCAATGCGCTGTATGACATTCCTCGATTCGGGCAGGTCTCCTTTCTGCACATGACCGATTGCCACGCGCAGCTCAAGCCGATCCACTTTCGCGAGCCTTCGATCAATCTTGGCATTGGCTCCATGAAAGGCAACCTGCCGCACCTCGTCGGCGAGCACCTTCTGAAGTTTGCCAAGATTCGCCCGGGCACGGCCGAGGCGCATGCGCTGACTTACCTGGATTATGAAAAAGCGGCCCGCCGCTACGGCAAGGTCGGCGGCTTCGCCCATCTGTCTACCCTGGTCAAACGACTCAAGGGCAGCCGTCCCGGTGCCCTGCTGCTGGACGGCGGAGACACCTGGCAAGGCTCGGGCACCTGCCTGTGGACCAACGGTCAGGACATGGTCGACGCCTGCAAGCTGCTGGGCGTGGACGTGATGACCGGCCATTGGGAATTCACCCTGGGCATGGAACGCGTGAAGGAAATCGTCGAGAAGGACTTTGCCGGCAAGGTCGATTTTGTCGCCCAGAACGTCAAGACCAACGACTTTGGCGACCCGGTGTTCAAGCCGTATGTGATTCGCGAAATCAACGGCGTGCCCTGCGCCATCATCGGCCAGGCCTTCCCGTACACCCCGATCGCGAACCCGCGCTACATGGTGGCCGACTGGGCCTTCGGCATCCAGGACGACAACATGCAGAAGATGGTCGACGAAGCCCGCGGCAAAGGTGCCCAGGTGGTCGTCGTCATCAGCCACAACGGCATGGACGTGGATTTGAAGATGGCCAGCCGGGTCACCGGCATCGACGCCATCATGGGCGGCCATACCCACGACGGCATGCCGGTGGCGACACTGGTGTCCAACAAGAGCGGCAAGACCATTGTCACCAACGCCGGCTCCAACGGCAAATTCCTGGGGGTGCTGGACTTCGAGGTCAAGGACAAGAAAGTCACCGACTTCCGCTACAAGCTGCTGCCCGTCTTCTCCAACATGCTGCCGGCCGACAAGGAGATGGACGCCCTGATCACGAAGATCCGAGCGCCGTACGAAGCCAAACTCAGCGAGAAACTGGCGGTCACCGAAGGCCTGCTGTACCGCCGGGGCAACTTCAATGGCACCGGTGACCAGTTGCTGGTCGATGCGCTGCTGGAAGTGCAGGGCGCCGAGATTGCCTTCTCGCCCGGCTTCCGCTGGGGCACCACCTTGCTGCCCGGTCAGGCGATCACCCGCGAATGGCTGCTGGACATGACGGCGACCACCTACTCCTACGCCACCGTGACGGAAATGACGGGCGAGACCATCAAGACCGTGATGGAGGACGTCTGCGACAACCTGTTCAACGCCGACCCCTATTACCAGCAAGGTGGCGATATGGTGCGGGTCGGCGGGATGAGCTACGCCTGCGATCCGACCGCGACCATGGGCAAGCGCATTACCGACATGCGTCTGGGCGACAAGCCGATTGAAGCAGGCAAGAAATACAAGGTGGCTGGCTGGGCGCCGGTGGCCGAGGAGGCCAAGACGGCCGGCAACAAGATGGTCTGGGATGTGGTCGAGACCTGGCTCAAGGCCCGCGGGGGCAAGGTCAGCGCGCGCAAACTGAACGCGCCCAAGATCACCGGCGGTCTGCCCAATCCGGGCTACGCTGCCTGAGGTGCGAACGGGCCGGAAAGGGGGCAGATGCCCCCTTTTTTTGTGTCCGGCTGCCGCCCGGGGTGCCACGGCGTCATCGTTCACCGGAAATGTGGCTTAATAAGGCAATACCCAGCGTAAAAAGGTGCTCTTTAGCTATAAATAAGATATCGAAAAAGGAAAAGCCGGAAGGCGTGGGACCGTTCCGGCTTTGAATTTGGCGCCCCCGACAGGAATCGAACCTGTATCTAGCGCTTAGGAGGCGCTCGTTCTATCCATTGAACTACGGCGGCAGTTGCGGGCGCGATTGTAAGGGCCGTCAGTCGAACGGTACGGTCCACACCAGGTCCACCGCACTTTGCTCACCAGTCTGGGCGCGCAACGTCAGGCGCCGCGACAGGTCATAGAAGATGAACAGCGTGCCCAGGGCGCCGGTCAGGCTGCGCTCGTAGCTGACGTAGAAGTTGCGGGACAGCCGCTTCCCCACGGTGACGGTGGCACCGCTGAGGTCGGCCAGATTGGTCTGGCTCGCACCCCGTACTGAAAACTCGTCCAGCCCGAAAGCCTGGGCAACGCTGCCAGGCAAGCCCGCGCCTTTGCTCCCCAGAAGGGCCAAAGCGGCCTGTTGCAGCACGGCCGATTCCGTGCCCCCTTGGGCGGCGCCGCGTCCCAATACCAGCCAAGCCAGTTTGTCGGGGTCCGGCATGTCGGGCTCAGCCCACAGGCGAACCAGCGGAGCCTGCGCATTGCCCCGGATCTGAACACCGACCTTCTGTTCCAGATTCGGTCTTACCGCCAGAATGTCCAGCGCCGGGTTGTCCCACGCACCGGAGAACCGCAGACGGCCCGTGGTGATCTCCAGCACCTGTCCGTAGGCGCGGTAGCTGCCTGCCACGGTCCGCAACTCGCCCGTGAGCTGGGGCTGGAGGCGGGGCCCCGGCTCATTGCGCAGGCGCAGCGACCCGGCCAGGCGGGTGGTCAGACCCTTGCCTTCGACGCGGAAGTCGGCGCCCGGGTCCAGCGTCACGTCGACCACAACGGCCAGTGGCACCCGCCGGGGGGGTGGCGCCGCCGTCGCCGCGAGGCCACCGGCCGGGTTCACCGGGTCGCCCCGTCCGCGCACGCGCACATCGGCACCAAGGGCCGGCGCGTCGTCCTCGGGCAGCACAAACAGCGCCTGGTCTGCGCGCAGTGATCCGCTCAGCGCCAGACGGTTCGAGTCGAGGCTGGCCTGCAACTGACCGGAAACCGCCAAGCGCCGATCCGCACGCGCGCTGACACGCAGCGCCTGGGCCCGGGCTGCGAGGTGCACCTCGATGCGGGTGCCCAGGGGCAGGGTGCTGGCCTGGTCTGCCGGACGTGGCAGCCACAAGGCACGCCCGGTCAGGTCGAGCTGACCACCACGGGAACCGGCGCCACGAAAGCTCAGGCTGGTGATGTCGACCCGGTTGTCGGCCAGACTGGCCCGCAACTGGCCCTGGCTGAACTCGATGCCCTCCGCAGCCGAGCGCACGGCCAGGTCATCGGCGTGCAGGTAACCTTGCCAGGCCGGGGCGGCCCGGGTGCCCGTCAGAACGGCCTGTGCGTCGAGTGTCCCCCGCACCCGCCAGCCCGGCGGCGCGAGCACGGCCCAGACACCCAGCCGGGGCAATCGCACCTGGGCCTGACCGTTCAGCGGGGCACGGCTGGGCCATTGCCAGCCGGCGGCCGGCTGGTAGGACAGTTCGGTGCTGACTGTCGCGGTGGCTTCGCCCGCTCGCTCGCTGTCCCAGCGCAGCTGGGCGCTGGCGCGGCTGTTGTTGACAGTCAGCGTCAGGCGCGCCTGCCGGATTCCGGCGGAAATGGTGGAGCCGCTGTCATCCGCCTCGGTGGCCACCAGCAGGTCGCCCCGGCTGCGGGCCAGTTCCGCCTGGATCGCCAACTGCCCGGGCGCGACCCGTACCGACCAGTCGCCCGCCAGCTCCAGGTCACCGCGCAGACCGGCTGTACGACCGTCCAGCGCATCAATGCCGTCGATCCAGCTCAGCGGCAAGCCCTCGACGCGGCCATTGCCTTGCCATTGGCCGGTGGAGCCACGCCAAAGAAGTTCAGTCCAGCGCAGTCGACCCGGCTGCGCTCCGGGGCCGGCGACGAAGACCTGCCCGGCTCCGACCGCCAGTGTGGCGCTTCCGGCTTGCCAATCCACCGGTACCGGGGCTGCCAGTCGCGCCGAAACCGTGCCCAAGGGACCGCTGTCCTGCCGTTCGAGCACCGCGCTTTCCAGCCGGCCGCGCCAGTCTCCGGTCGCCGTGACTGCGGCCGTGGCACTACCGTGCAGCCGCACGCTCAGACCATCGCCTTCCCCGCGGCCCTGTCCCGTCACGGCGAAGCCGCTCGGTGAACCCTGTACATGCATGGACAGGTCGCGAACGAGCCAAGGCGCGGTTCCACCATCGCGTGTCAAAGTCAGAAGCGGCGCGGCCAGTCGGGCGTCAATCTGCAGGTCACGTCCCTGGTTCTGCCAGCCGCCGAGCCACTTTGCCTGCAGCGTGAGGCGGCCGCCGGTGTGCTGTCCGCCCAGAGCCCGGGCCACCGCCGGCCAGCGCTGGAGCCATTGACCCGCCCGCAGCGCATTGGTCACCTGCAGGTTCAAGGTGCCCGTGCCAGCGGTGGCGGCCAGGTGGCCCTGGGTTTCGATCACCGCGCCGGGCCAGGTGGCGCGCAATGCGCCGGCAACGGTTCGGGCCGGCCAGTCGATCTGTCCGCTGGCCTGAAGGGTGGCGTCAGCCGTTTGCACGTCGAGCTGGCGCACCTCCCACAACGGACCCCGTCGCACCGCTTGCCACTGGGCTCGCTGGAGCGCAACCGCGCCCGGCACGGCGCGCGCACCGATACTGGTGCGCAGGTCCCCCGCAACCGTCAGAGTGCCGCCGGCCAGACCTGCACGCAGCTGGCCGTCCAGCATGGTGGCGGGCAGGCTGGTGTGGACACGGGCCGGGTCGACCCGCTCGATACGCACCGTCGCGGTCCCGCCGAAGGGCTGGCCCGCGGTGGTGTTCCACCGCGCTTCGTCCAGCCAGATTCGCCCACCCGCGCCCTGGGCAATGCCGGAGTGAAGCTCCCAGCGACCGTGCCCGGCCAGGTGTCCTTTTGCCGCAATCTGCTCGAATGGCAGGCGCTGCTGGTCCCAGGGCCCGGAAAGGCGGTTGCTCAGGCTCAGGTCGGCTGCCCAGCCGCTCTTGTCAGGTTGGATGCGGGCTTCGCCGTCGAGCAAAGTCGCCGGCAGCCCGGGCCAGAGATTGGCCAGGTCCAGCGCCCGGGCCTGCACCCGGGCAGCGGCAATCGGTTGGTCTGCCCAGGGGCGGACCGTCGCTGTCACCGTAGCGTGCTGGGCCGCAGCAGAGCGCCCCAGCGGTTGCAGGTGCGCGGCCAGTGCCAGTTGGGGGTTCGGGCCGCCCAGCGGCCCGTTGAGGTGCGCGCGGGCGTGCAAGGGCAGGTCTTGGGATCGTCCAGCCACGGCGACCGAGACGGTTCCCGCCGCCTGGACGGAAACCGCCCAGGGTTGCCGGGCTGACAGCGATGCGTCGCCCGTGTAGCGACCTGCGGCAACACGCGCCCGTGCACCCTGAAGTCGATGACTTTGCCCGTCGTAGACGTAGAGGCCGGCGAGTTCCGTGGCGATCAGGTTGACCGCGCCGCTCAAGGTCAGGGTCTGCACGGCGACGCTGGCCTGCACCGGCCAGGGCAGAGTCAGGTTTTCCGGTGGCGTGGCCGGTTTGGGGGGACGCTGGTCATGCACGGTGATGGCGGCGGCTTCGACCGTGGCGAATTCCAGGCGTCCTTGCCACAGCGCCGGCCACGACCAGCGGAGCGAAACCCCGCTGGCGCGCACGGTAAGGTGGGGCTCGGCCCACTGCAGGCTTTCCAGTCGGGCGGTGCCGTCACGCAAGGAGCCGTGGGCCTGCTGCCATTGCAAGCCGTGCAGCTGTGGCACCAACCGCTGCGCCAGCCGCAGTGCATCGCCGACCGAATCGCTGTGTCCCGACCATGCCCACAGGCCCGCGGCCGCTGCTGCCGTGGCCAGTGTGGCCAGGGCCAGCAAACCGCCCAGACCGCGGCCAAGAAGAGACAGGAGGGCTCTCAGAACACAAACCCCACGTTCAGGTGCAGCCGCAGCTTGCGCGTTTCGCTGCCCCAGGCCAGATCCATCTGCAGCGGCCCGACCGGACTGCGCCAGCGCACACCCGCACCGGTGCCGGTGTGTGCCTTGAGCTCGGATGCCCGGTTGGCCACCGCACCGGCATCGACAAACAGCACCCATTCCCAGGGGCTGAGGCGACCGTTCGTGAGGATGGGCCGCTGCAATTCGACACTGCCCACCGCGAGGAAGCGGCCGGCCGCGACACTCCCATCGGATTGCCGGACACCAATTTCGTTGAGACCGTAACCGCGGACGCTCGCGTCGCCGCCGGCCAGAAACAATTGCGTCGCCGGCAGCCCGGCGTCGCCGCGGGCCAGTACCCCCCCCAGTTGCAGTCTGGTGACCACGCGACCGGCAAGGCCCTCGGCCCTTCCGCTGCGGGGGTGGCGCGCCAGAGGCCAATAATGGGTCCAACGGCTCATGGCACGGGCGAAGGGGGTGCGCTGGCCATCCAGTGTCCACCCTCCGCCCAGCTCCAGGGCCATCCCGTCGCCGTCGGCCGGAAATGGCAGGCTGTCGAAGCGGCGCCGGGTCAACGCCAGGTTGACGCTGACGGCATTGGCGCTTTGGGAATTCAGCACCGCAGTCGGTGCGCCTTCCGTGCGGGCCCGTTCGATCTGCAAGAAGTAATTGCGATCGGTCTCGCGGCTGGACAGTGTTCGGCCCAGACGCAGGTGGCGCGCGTCGATCCGGTAGCTGGCGGCCGCCTCGCGACGCAGCTCGCCCGCGACCGCCCAGCGCCAGCCGCCGTCATCCGGGGGGCTGAGCCATTCGCTGCCGAACTGGCGCTGCTCCCTGTCTGTGGACAGCTTGGTGACTGCGCGCCAGCCCACAAGGGGCACCATATGGTGTGTATGGACGGCAGACAGGCGGGCACCGCTGTCGGTGCTGGCGCCGACACCCAGGACCAGTTTCTGACGGCGCGCTTCGCGCAACTCGACCCTGACCGGGACCGCCTGCGGATCGCCCTGATGGTCGACCGTCACGAAGGCGGAATCGAAATAGCCGCTTTCCACCAACCGCTGCTGGGCGGCCAGAACCTCGTTGCGGTCGTACTCCATGCCGGGTCGCAAACGGGTCAGGCGGCGGATCAGGTCCGCATCGATGCGCTGGTTGCCGGTGACAGCGAGTTCACCCAGGCTTACGGCAGGACCGGGATCTACCGTGACGTGCAGTACGACGCGGTGGCTTTGCGGGTCCACGTCGGCCAGGGTATCGGCCAGACGGGCACGCGGATAGCGGCGCGCGCTCACCGCGAGCAGCAGCGCGGTCTTGGCTTCGTCCCAGGCAACCTGGCTGAAGGGGGTTCCGGGCGGCAGGTTCCAGCTTTCGCGCAGCGCGGCGCGACGGCTGGTCTCGGCACCTTCGCTGGAGACGGGGCCCGCCCAGTCGATGCCGACCCGCTCCACCACGGCAACCGGACCGGGTTCGACCCGCAACCACAGGTGCACGGGAGCCTGGTTCGTGCCGTTTGGCTGAGTGGTGCCACCCACCGGTGGGCCGTATTTCTGGCCCGACGTGACCCGTGGCGCGAAATGCCCGCGCGTTGCCAGCAGTTCCCGGGTCTGGACTTCAGCCGCTGCCAGCAGAGCCTGCCGCTCGCGCAGGTCGAGGTCCGGCACGCTGCGGTAACGCAGCAGTTCAAGGTGGCGGCGCAGGAAATCGGCCAGCTCGCCCGGGGCGTCGATATCAAGCTCGAAAGCGGCACCGGGGCCCGATTCGGGGGCGCGGGGTCCCTCGGACCTGGCGGCTGAATCCGGCATCGAGTCTGGACCAGCCGCTCGTGCAGGCACCCCCCCGAGCAGGGCAGAAAGAATGATCAAGGCGGCAATCGGAGCGCCGCCGGGCGGGGCAGTGCACGGGCTGCCGCGTCTGGGGGGTGGCCCGTTCGGCTTCGCGGGTCGATGCAGGAACCCCGTCAACAGCGTGAGCAGGGCAGATGGGAACGTTGGGGGCATTCGTAGCGAAGTCAACAGCGTTGCCACTGTACCAGCCGGAGCACAATCGGGATGCCAACCAAGCCCCCCATGAACACCTCACCGTTTCCCGGTTTCGACAGCCCGGCTGCTGGCTTTGACCAGCCTTTTGAACTGCTCATGGCCTGCCATGACCGTGTCCGCCGCAGCCTGGCCTTGCTGGGCCGGATCATCACGCACGTCAAAATCCACGGACATGACGCGCAGTCGCGCTCGGCCGTGGCCGACGTGCTGCGGTACTTCGATATCGCGGCGCCGCTGCACCACGAGGACGAGGAATTGCATGTGTTTGCGGCGCTGGCGGACTGCGGTGACCCTGCAGTTGTGCAGGCCGTGCGCGACCTGCAGGACGACCACCTGGCGATGGCCACTCGCTGGACCGAGGCTCGCGCGATCTTGCTCACCTGGCGCGACCATCCGGCACCATCGCCGCTCGATGCCGCAACCCACGCTGTGTTGGATACGTTCAGACACGGCTACGATGCCCACATCGCCACCGAGGAAAACCTTGTCTACCCGGCGGCGCGGGCGCGCCTGGACGCGGATCGCCTGGCCCGCATCGGTGCCGAAATGCAGGCCCGCCGGCGGGGCTGAGGCGCCTATTTGGTCAGCATCCGCATCGCATCCTCCAGCCCCTTGAGGGTCAGCGGGTACATGCGCTGGCTCATCAGTTGCTGCACCACGGCGATGCTCTGGCGGTATTGCCACACGCCCTGCGGCTCGGGATTGATCCACGCAAATTTCGGAAACGCGTGGGTCAGGCGCTGCAGCCACTCGGCGCCAGCCTCTTCGTTGTTGTATTCCACGCTGCCGCCAGGCTGCAGGATCTCGTACGGGCTCATCGTCGCGTCGCCGACGAAAATGAGTTTGTAGTCCTTGTTGTACTTGCGGATGATGTCCCAGGTCGGGAATTTCTCCGCGAAGCGGCGGCGGTTGTTCTTCCACATGAAGTCGTAGACGCAGTTGTGGAAGTAGTAGAACTCCAGGTGCTTGAATTCGCTCTTGACCGCCGAAAACAGCTCTTCCACCCGCTGGATGTGCTCGTCCATTGTGCCGCCGACGTCCATCAGCAGCAGCACCTTCACGTTGTTGTGGCGCTCCGGCACCATGCGGATGTCCAGCCAGCCGGCGTTGGCGGCGGTGGAGCGGATGGTGTCGGGCAGGTCGAGTTCGAGCTCATGCCCCTCGCGCGCAAAGCGGCGCAGGCGCCGCAAGGCGACCTTGATGTTGCGGGTGCCCAGCTCCTGCGTGTCGTCATAGTCCCGGTAGGCGCGCTGGTCCCAGACTTTGACGGCCGACTTGTTGCCGCCTTTGCCGCCGATGCGGATGCCCTGAGGGTTGTAGCCGCCGTGCCCGAACGGGCTGGTGCCGCCGGTGCCGATCCATTTGCTGCCACCTTCGTGGCGTTCCTTTTGCTCCTCCAGCCGCTTCTTCAGCGTCTCCATCAGCTCGTCCCAACCCATCTTCTCGATGGCGGCCTTTTCCTCGGGGGTCAGCTCCCGCTCCAGCACCTTGCGCAACCAGTCCTGGGGGATTTCCTTGGTGAAGTCGGCCAGCATGTCGACGCCCTTGAAGTAGGCGGCAAAGGCCCGGTCGAATTTGTCGAAGTGCTTCTCGTCTTTCACCAGCGCGGTGCGCGAGAGAAAGTAGAAGTCGTCGATCGTGCAGGCGTCCGAGCGTGGTCCGACCACGTCTGCCTCCAGGGCCTCCAGCAAGGTGAGGAATTCCTTGACCGAAACCGGCAGTTTGGCGGCGCGCAGGGTGTAGAAGAAGTCGATCAGCATGGCGGGTTCCTCACGCCGGGTGCCGGTCCAGCAGGTACAGCAGCTGCGCCTTCGCCTCGGGCCATTCGCCGGCGCGCATGCTGTACATCACGGTGTCGCGGATGGTGCCGTCGCGGCGCAACGCGTGGCCGCGAATCACGCCGTCCTTGCGGGCGCCCAGACGTTCTATCGCGCGCTGGGAGGCAAAGTTGAAGTTGTCGGTGCGCCAGCCCACCACGTGGCAACCCAGGGTCTCGAAGGCATGGGTCATCAGCAGCAGCTTGGCCGTGGTGTTGACGTGGGTGCGCTGCACGCTGCGGGCGTACCAGGTGTAGCCGATCTCCACCCGCTTTACGGCCGGCAGGATGTCGTGGTAACTGCTGCTGCCGAGCACACGCCCGCTGGCCTCATCGATCACCGCGAAGGCGAAACGATGCCCCTCGCTGCGCATCTGCAAGGCGGTCTCGATGTAGGCGCGGGTGTTCTCCGGTTCGGGTACCGACGTGACGCGCAAGTTCCACAGTTGGCCATCGGCCGCAGCCTCGCGCAGCCCCGCTTCATGGTCGACCGCCAGCGGTTCAAGCCGCAGGCCCCGACCGCGCAGAGTGACACTGGAGACAAACATCAGCGGTTGCGCTGGTTCATGAACACCAGCTTCTCAAACAAGGTCACATCCTGCTCGTTCTTGAGCAGCGCGCCGACCAGCGGCGGCACCGACACCTTGCTGTCGGTGCTTTGCAGGACTTCAAGCGGAATGTCCTCGGCCACCAGCAGCTTGAGCCAGTCGAGCAACTCGCTGGTCGAAGGCTTTTTCTTCAGGCCGGGCAGATTGCGCACGTCGTAGAAGGTTTTCATCGCAACCGCGAGCAAGTCCCGTTTGAGGGTCGGGAAATGCACATCGACGATCTGGCGCATCGTGTCGGCGTCAGGGAACTTGATGTAGTGGAAAAAGCAGCGGCGCAGGAAGGCGTCGGGCAGCTCTTTTTCGTTGTTGGACGTGATGAACACCAGCGGCCGGTTTTTTGCACGGACGAGTTCGCGGGTTTCGTAGCAGTAGAACTCCATGCGGTCGAGTTCGCGCAGCAGGTCGTTGGGAAACTCGATGTCGGCCTTGTCGATTTCGTCGATCAGCAGCGCCACCGGCCGGTCGGCCGTGAAGGCCTGCCACAGTACGCCCTTGACGATGTAGTTGTGGATGTCCTTGACCTTCTCGTCACCGAGCTGGGAGTCGCGCAGGCGGCTGACCGCGTCGTATTCGTACAGGCCCTGCTGCGCCTTGGTGGTGGACTTGATGTGCCACTGCAGCAGCGGCATGTCGAGCGCCTGGGCCACTTCTTCGGCCAGCATGGTCTTGCCGGTGCCCGGCTCGCCCTTGACGAGCAGCGGGCGCTTGAGGGTGATGGAGGCGTTGACCGCCAGCATCAGGTCCTGGGTGGCAACGTAGTTCTGGGAGCCTTTGAATTTCATGAGGACGTCTTTATGGAAAACACGAGGCCGGGAGACGGGAAAGGCCTCTATATAATTTTGGTTTGATATTTATCAAACCTCGACCAATTTCACCAACGATTGTGCGCGCAAAATGAACCAGCTGATGTCCCGTGTCCTGACCATTGCTGTCGCTTCTGTGACCTCCTTTGCCGCACAGGCCCAGGAAGTCAAGGGGGACTTCAAGGCCGGTGAGAAAAAGATTGCCATGTGTATCGGCTGCCATGGTATCCCCGGTTATCAGGCCAGTTTTCCGGAGGTGTACCGGGTGCCCATGATCTCCGGTCAAAACGAAAAATACATTGCCTCGGCGTTGGCCGCCTACCGCAAAGGCGAGCGCAAACATCCTTCGATGCGTGGCATCGCCGATTCGCTGACCGATCAGGACATCGCGGATGTTGCCGCCTACTATGCCCAGCATGGCGCAGGGCAGAAGGGCGCCGGCAAAGGCGGCAAGGAGCCGTCGGCCAAGGTTGCGGAGTTGCTCAAGAAGGGCGCGTGTGCCTCCTGCCACGGTGACAACTTCTCCAAACCGATCGACCCCAGCTACCCCAAGCTGGGCGGCCAGTTTGCCGACTACCTGTTTGTGGCCCTCAAGTCCTACAAAGTCGAAGGGCAGCACACCTGGGGTCGCAGCAATGGCGTGATGGGTGGCGTGGCCAAGCAGTTTTCGAATGCCGAGCTCAAGGCGATGGCGCAGTACCTGGCCTCGCTGGACGGCGACCTCAAGACGATCCCCCAGCAGAAGTTTCGCTGACCGGCGCGTTGCGCAGCGCACCAGGCCCGCTTCGGCGGGCTTTTTTGCGAATATTTCTGCCGAAACTGACCATACCCGGCGGGAAAAGGTCACTTTCTGCTACAAAAATCGAATCAAAGAAGGTTCCTGCTGCCGCCCAGGCTCAGTCGCGTGTGGCCTGGCGTTGCACGCAGGCGATGTAGGCCGCGCCGTCGGGCATGCGGCCGGCGCGCTGGCTTTCCCAGATCATGCGGCCCAGGCAGTCCATCGCGCCGTGGTGGGCGTCGTGCAGCGAATCGCGGCGACGGGCCAGCAGTTCCACCGCCTGGCGGATGCCACGGGGCTGGTCGATGCTGCACTGCTCGCTGATGGACAGGTGCATCGACAGGTGCAGGAACGGGTTGTCGCGGGCAGGATCCACCGTTCGCATCTGGCGTAACGCTTCGTCCACATCGCTCAGGTCGGGGTGGTACTCGGGGTGCTCGGCAATCCACAGGCTGGCCAGTGTTTCCAGGGGCTCCAGGGGGTGGCCCGCCTGCGATTTCGCAAAAACACCACAGAAAAAGCGGCGCACGTCGGCTTGGGAGGGCTGGATCAGCATGGTCGGGATTGTCGCCCAGCCACCGTGCCCGACGCCGGGCCTTGGTTACAGTCGCAGGTTCCCGCGCGGTGCACTGGCGCCGCGGTTTGACCGACAAGACCCTGGAGACCCCATGACCCAAGCCTATATCTGCGACGCCATCCGCACCCCCATCGGCCGCTACGGCGGCGCGCTGTCCAGCGTGCGCACGGACGACCTGGGCGCCGTGCCGCTGCGGGCGCTCATGGCGCGCAACCCGCAGGTGGACTGGCAAGCCGTCACCGACGTGCTGTATGGCTGCGCCAACCAGGCCGGCGAAGACAACCGCAACGTCGCGCACATGAGCAGCCTGCTGGCCGGTCTGCCGCTGGAGGTGCCGGGTGCCACCATCAACCGTCTGTGCGGTTCCGGCCTGGACGCGGTGGGCACGGCAGCGCGTGCCATCAAGGCCGGTGAGGCGGGCCTGATGATCGCCGGCGGCGTGGAAAGCATGAGCCGCGCCCCGTTTGTGATGCCCAAGGCCGAAAGCGCCTTCTCGCGCGCCAACGCGGTCTACGACACGACCATCGGCTGGCGTTTTGTCAACAAGCTGATGAAGGCCCAGTACGGCGTCGACTCGATGCCCGAAACCGCAGAAAACGTGGCGGTGGACTACAAGATCGAGCGGGAAGCCCAGGACCGGATGGCGCTCAACAGCCAGATGCGGGCCGTGGCGGCCATTGAAGCCGGGCACCTGGCGCGCGAGATCTGCCCGGTGACGATCCCGCAGAAAAAAGGGGATGCCATCGTGGTCGACACCGATGAGCACCCCCGCAAGACCAGCCTGGAGTCGCTCGCCAAACTCAAGGGGGTGGTGCGCCCGGACGGCAGCGTCACCGCCGGCAACGCCTCCGGCGTGAACGACGGTGCCTGCGCGTTGCTGCTGGCCGACGAGACCACGGCTGCGAAAAACGGCCTGACCCCCCGCGCCCGCGTGGTCGGCATGGCCACCGCCGGTGTGGCGCCGCGCATCATGGGCATCGGCCCGGCACCGGCCACGGAAAAAGTGCTGGCGCTGACGGGCCTGAGCCTGGCGCAGATCGACGTGATCGAACTCAACGAAGCCTTTGCCGCACAAGGCCTGGCGGTGCTGCGCCTGCTGGGGCTGGCCGACGACGACGCCCGGGTCAACGCCTGGGGCGGCGCCATTGCGCTGGGCCATCCGCTGGGTGCCAGCGGCGCGCGCCTGGCCACCACGGCCATCAACCGGCTGCACGCGACGGGCGGGCGCTATGCGCTGTGCACCATGTGCATCGGGGTCGGACAGGGCATCGCGCTGGTGCTGGAGCGGGTGTGAGCCCGGACGCACCGGCGACTCCGCTGCCGGTGCGGCGCCTGCTGGAAGAGGACGCTGCCCGCTACCACGCGCTGCGGCTGCGCGGCCTGCGCGAACACCCGCAGGCCTTCACGTCCAGCCTGGAGGAGGAGCATTCCCGGCCGCTGGCCTGGGCCCAGGCGCGGCTGCGCGACGACCCGCAGCGGCCGCACGACTTTTTCCTGGGTGGATTTCTCGGTGACGCGTTGGTCGGTACCGTCGGACTGCAGGGACGTTACCGCGCCAAGGAACGCCACAACGCCACCGTGGTGGGCCTGTATGTGGCGCCCGAAGCCGCCCGGCGCGGGCTGGGGCAGGCGCTGATGGCGGTCTTGCTGGCGCAGGCGCGCGCACGTCCCGGGCTGGCCCAGCTGGACCTGACGGTGACCGAGGGCAACACGGCTGCGCTGACGCTGTACCAGCGATGCGGCTTCACCGCCTTCGGCATGCAGCCCGATGCGATCCGGGTGGACGGCCAACCGCTGGCCAAGATCCACATGGGGTTGTGTCTGCGCTGAATGCCGCCCTGGAACGGGCCCCGCTCAGGCTTGCCAGGCCGGCAGGCGCCAGTTGCGCCACAACGCCAGCGCCCGCAGCCCGGCGGTGATCAGCACACAGCCCAGCAGGGCGGCCCAGCCGGGTGCGGCGCTGTGCCACAGGGCGACATAGACCCAGCCGCCCGCAAAGGCGCAGACGGCATAGGGGCGGTGGTCACTGAAGGCGGTGGGGATTTCGTTGCAGACCACGTCGCGCAGCACGCCGCCGAAAACACCGGTGATCACCCCCATCAGCACCGCCACAATGCCGGGCAGGCCGGCGGCCAGCGCCTCGTGGGTGCCGGCGGCGGCGAACAGGCCCAGGCCCAGCGCGTCCGGCCACTGGATGGCTTTTTCGGTGAGCTCGAAGTGCCGGTGGCGCAGCAGCAGCATGGCCAGCACACACAGGCCGAGCACGCCCCAGAGCATGTCCACATGGCGCACCCAGAAAAAAGGCCGCTGGTCCAGCAGCAGGTCGCGCAGCGTGCCGCCGCCGAAGGCCGCCAGGAAACCCACCACACAGACGCCGACGGCGTCCAGGCGCTTGCGCGCCGCGTCCATCACGCCGGAGAGCGCAAAGGCGGCGGTGGCCGCGATTTCCACCAGCAGCCGCACCCCTTCGCCCCAATGCTGAACGCCATTCATGCGAGGATTGTCTCCCCATGACCCTGACCGTGATCACCGATCCGTTCTTTTATGCCGTCGCCGTGCCGGCCGTGCTGCTGCTGGGCATCAGCAAAAGCGGCTTCGGTGCCGGCTTCGGATCGCTCGCCGTCCCGATGATGGCGCTGGCCGTGACGGTGCCGCAGGCCGCCGCCATCCTGATGCCGGTGCTGCTGGTGATGGACCTGATGGGCATGGCCGCGTTCCGAAAGGATGTCGACCGCCGGCTGCTGCGTTTTCTGCTGCCGTTCGGTCTGGTGGGCGTGGGGATCGGCACCCTGCTGTTCCGGGTGCTGGACGCCAAAGTGGTGGCGGGCATCGTCGGGGGCTTCACGCTGCTGTTTCTGGCGCAGCGGCTGCTGTTTCCGCCGCGGCCGGACAGTCCGCCGCCGCCGCGCTGGCTGGGGGCGCTGCTGACCACCACCTCGGGCTTTACCAGTTTCATCGCCCATGCGGGCGGCCCGCCGATCAACGCCTACGTGATCCCGCTGCGGCTGTCGCCGGTGCTGTTCACCGGCACCATGGCGTTTTTCTTCTTTTTCATCAACCTCGCCAAGTGGCTGCCCTACGCCTGGCTGGGCCTGCTGGACCTGCGCAACTTCGCCACGTCGCTGGTGCTGCTGCCGCTGGCGCCGCTGGGGGTGGGGATCGGTGTGCGCATCGCGCGACGAATCCAGCCGGCGCTGTTTTACCGGTTTGTGTACGTCGGCATGGCGCTCACCGGGCTCAAGCTGCTGTGGGATGCGGTGGCGTAAAGTCCTGAATCCATAGCAAACAATGACCATTCCACGATGGGTAATGGCATTTTTTGATCAGAATTTCGGCGCGGGCGGCGTGGCGGCCGGTTCCGCGCCGGCCCGATCCGGTCCGCGACTTTCGCGCTCGCGTGCCAGTTGCTCCTGCAACTGCTGACGGCCCTGGCGGACGGCGGCGATCAGGCGGGCCTCGTCCTTGTGGAGCGGGTAGGTCTCCTCCAGCAGCGCGAGGTTGTGGCTGCGAAAACGCTGCGTGGCCTGGGCGGCGGTGGCGGCGTCGCGGCCCAGCAGTTGCAGCACGTCGCCCGCACTGGCCAGGCTGCTTTCGAACAGTTCGCGCTGGATGTGTTCCACCCCCCGGTCGCGCAGCGCGTACCAGTGCGTCACGTCCCGCGCCCGGGCCACGATCTTCAGCGCCGGGAAATGGGCGCGCGCCAGGTCCACGATGGCCAGCGACTGGGCGCTGTCGTCCACCGCCACCACCAGCACACGGGCCTGCGCGGCGCCGGCGGTGCGCAGCAGATCCAGCCGGGTGGCGTCGCCGTAGAACACCCGAAAGCCGAAGCGCCGGGTCTGCTCGATCAGTTCGGCGTCGTGGTCCAGCACCGTGACGGACAGGCCGCAGGCCATCAGCGACCGCGAGACGATCTGGCCGTAGCGTCCGAACCCGGCCACGATGACCGGCGCCTCCTGTGGTGTGTTCAGCGGCTCTGGGGTCGGGCCGGGGCGCCGGTCCAGTCTGGGCTGCAGGTAGCGGTCCACCAGCCACAGCAGCAGCGGGCCCAGCAGCATGGACAGCGCGACGGCGCCCGTCAGCAGCGAGGCCGTCTTCGCCGGGAACACCCGGGCGCCCACCGCGGCCTGAAACACCACAAAGGCAAATTCCCCGCCCTGCGCCAGCAGCAGGGTGAACAGCGGGCGTTCCGGCCGTGGCAGGCGCATCAGGCGCGCCAGCGCACCGATCACCACCAGTTTGACCAGCAGGAACAGACCCAGGACCAGGGCCACCCGGCCCGGGGACGCCGCCAGCACGCCCAGATCGATGGTCATGCCGACCGCCATGAAGAACAGGCCCAGCAGCAGGCCCTTGAAGGGTTCGAGATCGGTCTCCAGCTCGCGGCGGAATTCGCTCTCGGCCAGCAGGACGCCCGCCAGAAAGGCGCCCAGCGCCATCGACAGGCCGACCGCCTGCATGAACGCGGCCGTCCCCACCACCAGCAGCAGCGCCGCCGCCGTGAAAATCTCCGGCGTGCGGCTGCGGGCGATCCAGCGCAGCAGCGGGCGCAACAGCAGGCGTCCGCCGACCACGATGGCGACGATGGCGCCGACCGAGCGCAGCGCCTCGACCCACAGCGTGGTGTCGTCGCGCTCGGACACGCTGCCCAGCAGCGGCACCAGCGCCAGAATGGGGATGGCCGCCACGTCCTGGAACAGCAGGATCGAGAAACCCGCTTCGCCCGAAGGCGTGCGCAACAGGTTGCGGTCGGCCAGCACCTGCAGCGCAATGGCGGTGGACGACAGCGCCAGCCCCAGGGAAGCGACCACGGCCACCTTCCATTTCACGCCCAGCAGCAGGGCCAGGCCGGCCAGCACGGCGGCGCAGGCCAGCACCTGCAGGCTGCCCCAGCCGAAGATCGGACGCCGCAGGCTCCACAGCCGGCGGGGTTCCAGCTCCAGTCCGACCAGAAACAGCATCAGCACCACCCCGAATTCCGCAAAGTGCAGCGTGCCCTCCACGTTGTCCACCAGGCCCAGGCCCCAGGGCCCGATGGCCAGGCCGGCCACCAGGTAACCCATCACGCTGCCCAGACCCAGAGCCTTGAACAGGGGCACGGCCACGACGGCGGCGGCCAGGTAGGTGAGGCTGTAGCCCAGCCAGGCGGGCAGGTGTTCCATGTCGGTAACATACCGGAAGTCCGACCCGATTCAGGAGCCCGTCATGCCGGTTGTCGTGGTTGCCAATCCCAAAGGCGGCGTGGGCAAGTCCACGCTGGCCACCCATGTAGCCGGTTATTTCGCCAGCCGCGGCCACGTTGTCATGCTTGGTGACGTGGACCGGCAGCAGTCGGCGCGGCTGTGGCTGCAGTGGCGGCCGGTGGCGGCGCGGCCCATCGGAACCTGGGCGACATCGCATGATCAAGTCGCACGACCGCCCAAGGGCACGACACACGTGGTGCTGGATACACCGGCCGGATTGCATGGCTGGCGTTACAAAGAGGTCATGCGGTTGGCCGACAAAGTGCTGATTCCGGTGCAGCCCAGCATTTTCGACATTCATGCGACCCGCGAATTTGTCGACCAACTGGCCGAGTTTCGCCATGCACAGCGCCTGCAAATCGGTCTGGTGGGCATGCGTGTCGATTCACGCACCCTGGCGGCCGAACGGCTGAAGGATTTTTTCGATAGCCTGAACCTGCCGGTGCTGGGTTTCCTGCGCGATACCCAGAACTATGTTCATCTGTCGGCGCAGGGGCTGACCTTGTTCGACGTTGCGCCGGGCCGGGTCGCGCGCGATCTGGAGCAATGGCAGGGGATCATTGACTGGCTGGAGCGCTGAAGTCGCCTGGCCCTGTCCCGGCCTGGACAGGGCGCGATGGCACCGCGCGGCCACAATCGCGCGATGCGATGCTTTCAGACTTTGCCCGAGTTGGCTGCCTGCGTGGGACAGGAGATTGCGGTCTCCGATTGGGTGGAGGTCACCCAGACCCGGATCAACCAGTTCGCCGACGCGACCGGTGACCACCAGTGGATCCACGTCGACCCCGAGCGCGCACGCACCGGGCCGTTCGGCGCGCCGATTGCCCATGGCTTTCTTACCCTGTCGCTGGTGCCCTGGTTCTTCGATCATTCGATCACCGTGCTTGAGTCCCACATGGGGGTGAACTACGGGCTCAACAAAGTGCGTTTCATTGCGCCGGTGCCGGTGGACAGCCGCCTGCGGGGGCGGCTGAAACTGCTTTCCGCCGAGCCGATCGCGGGCGGCGGCTATCAGATGGCCTGGGAGGTGACCATCGAACGCGAGGGTCAGGACCGCCCGGTGTGTGTCGCCGAAGCCCTCGCCCGGCGATTTTGAGCTTTTTCCGGCCATACCCAGCGTAAAAAGGTCGTTTTTAGCTACTTTAATGATAGCGATCCGACGAATCCGTTCTGGCGCCAGCCTTCGTAGACGGTGATTGCGACGGCGTTGGACAGGTTCAGGCTTCGCTGATCGGGGCGCATCGGCAGGCGCAGGCGGCGCTCGTCGGCAAAGCGCTCTCGGAGCGCCGGTGGCAAGCCGCGGCTTTCAGGCCCGAAAACCAGCCAGTCGCCCGGCTCAAAGCGCACGTCATGGACGGCATGCCGTCCGTGGGTGGTCAGCGCGAAAAGCCGATCGGGCGCAGGCGCGCAACGGGTGATCAGCGCGTCCCAGTTGGCGTGGCGCTGTACTGGCGCGTACTCGTGATAGTCCAGCCCGGCGCGTCGCAACTGCTTGTCATCCATGGAAAAACCCAGCGGCTCGACCAGGTGCAACGTGCAGCCGGTGTTGGCGGCGAGGCGGATGACATTGCCCGTGTTGGGCGGAATTTCGGGTTCGACCAGAACGATGTGGAACATCTCGCCATTGTCGCCGGGCTCAATGGCTTTCTGCCGGAGTGCGGGCGACCACAAGGGCGGCGATGCGCCGGGCGCCGGCCTCGCGCAGAACCCGGGCAGCGGCGTGCAGCGATGCGCCACTGGTCATCACATCGTCGACCAGCACAACATGGCGGTCGCGTACGGATTCGGCCTGATTTGGCTCCAGCGCCAGCGCTCCGCGCAGGTTGCGAAGGCGTTCGGCTCGGCTCAGACGGCTTTGCGGCGTCGTCTCGCGGATGCGGAGCAGCAAGTCGGCCCGGGTGCGCCGGGCGTCGAGCGCCTGCGCCAGCAGCATCGCCTGGTTGTAACCCCGCTCGGCCAGGCGTCCGCGCGAAAGGGGCATGGGAATCAGCCAGTCCGCCTGCTCCAGTTCGGGTTCCACCCAGGGCGTGCTGCGGAGCAGTGCAACCAGCGCGGGTGCCCAGCCCGGTTCATCTTCGAACTTGAAACGGGCGATACAGCCAATCCAGGGCCAGACGTAGTCCACCGCACACAGACACCGATCCAGCGGGGGTGGGTCGGCCAGGCACGCTCCGCAGCGGGTGAGCTCTTGCGGCAGTGCGACGGCACAGGTGGCACAGCGATACCGGGGTGCGCCGAACCGGCTGACACAGGTTTCGCACACCGGTGCTGCGGGCCAGCGGTGGCAGACCGCGCAGACGCCGCCAACCCGGTCAAGCGCAGGGGGGATACGCGCCAGCAATGCACGAAACATGGCGCTCAATATACTGCGCGGTCCGATTCCAACGCTTATGGACAAACCCCGCCCGCCCATCGACTCCCGTGCTGCTGCGCGTTGGGCCGCATTGCCGCCGTCGGTGGCCCCGGACGGCAAGCCGGTATCGCCGTGGCTGCACGAAGAGGTGGGCCGACGCATGGCGCAGCGCCTGTCCTGGATCACCGTCAAGCCCCGCTCCTGGGCGCACTGGGCACCCCTGTCGGGCGGAGTGAAGGCCCACGGCGTCGTGCAGGAGGCACTGGGCCGGGCTCCGGCCTATCTGGTCGAGGCCGATGGGGGCCGCCTGCGCCTTGCCGAGCGGGCGTTGGGGGGCACATGGTGGAATCCCGCGAGCTGGGGCGCCGGTCTGCTGCGCGGTGAACCAGGCCCCGGGGCGGTGGACATGGTCTGGGCCAACATGCTGCTGCACCATCAGGCCGATCCGGCAAAACTGCTGCGCCGCTGGCATCAGTCACTCGCAGTGGACGGGTACCTGATGTTCTCCTGCCTGGGGCCGGACACGCTTGGGGAGTTGCGTGAACTGTATGCGCGTGCCGGGTGGCCGCCACCTTCGGCTCCATTCACCGACATGCACGACTGGGGCGATTTGCTGCTGGAGGCTGGATTTGCCGAGCCTGTCATGGATATGGAAACCATTCGCCTGAGTTTCGAAACACCTGCGCGCCTGGTGGCCGAGCTTCGTGAGCTGGGGCGAAACCTGCACCCGCAGCGGGCCCAGGGGCTGCGTGGACGCCGCTGGCGCGACGAATTGTTCGCCCGGATGCTCATGGAACTGGCGCGTCCGGACGAACAGGGCCGCCTCGTGCTGTGCTTCGAAATTGTCTATGGGCATGCCTTCAAAGCGGCGACGCGTCACCGCGTCGCACCGGAAAGCGCCATAGGCCTGGATGAATTCCGTTCCGCGTTGCGCGAGCGCAAAAAGAATCTGGGGAATCTTTGAGAAAAATCAAAGACCCCGCGAGTCTCGGGTAAACTTCAGTCGTTACCGATAGGGTCTGCTCTGGCAATGGCCGGGTGGGATTCGAAGGGGCTTGATCTGTGTCAAATCCTGTGTATCGCTTCGCAAGTGTCTCCGGTCAGGGGCTCCAGTGGCTGTTGCGCCGCAACTGCTCTGTTACTCCCGCCCAGTTGGTCTGGATGTACGCCGGCCTCTGCGCAGTTTCGCTGAGCATCGGCCTGTGGTTCTGGCAGATGGGGGCACCCTTGGTGCTGGGTTTTGCCGGAATCGAGATCCTGGCGGTAGGCGTGGCGCTGTGGGTGTATGCCCGGCATGCGCTGGATGGCGAGCGGATTGTGCTGCAGGGTCAGAGTCTGGTGGTCGAAAAAGCCGTTGGCGGTAGGCTGGAGCGCACGGAGTTGGATATCCGCAGCCTGACGGTCGAGCCCCGCTACGGCGAGCACTCGCTCATCGCCTTGTCGGCGCGGGGCCGGGTCATCAACGTGGGGCGCTTCGTCCGTCCCGAGTTGCGGCCGGCCTTGGCCAGGGAATTGCGCACCGCGCTGCGCGGGTCGTGAAGCGGCGGTGGTGGTTGGATTGATGGGTTACGGTTATCTGAGCAAAGACGAGACGTGAAAACGATGAACAACATTTTCAGCAAAGCAGCCCGTCGGCTGAGTCACGCAGCCTTGTGGACTGGCGCCTTTCTGGCATCGGCTGCCCATGCGGTGAACGACCTGCCCGGTGGCCCCGCCGTCAACCAGTTGAACCTGCATCCGCCGGTCAGCCGCATTGCCGAGGCGCAACATGGCTTGCATTGGTTCCTGCTGATCATCTGCGCGGTGATTTTTGTCGGCGTTTTCGGCGCGATGTTCTATTCGATCTTTGCCCACCGCAAATCCAAGGGCTACAAGCCGGCCACTTTTACGGATTCGGTCCCGGTCGAAATTGCCTGGACGGTTGTGCCTTTCCTGATTGTCATCGGCATGGCGTTGCCTGCGACCAAAGTGCTGGTCGCGCAAAAAGACACGTCGAATTCCGACCTTACGATCAAGATCACCGGCTACCAGTGGAAGTGGGGCTACGACTACATCAAGGGCGAAGGGGAGGGGATAGCGTTCATTTCCACCCTCGACAACTCCCATCGGGTGATGTCCGACTCCGGAAAGCCGCAGGGTGACAACTACCTGCTGAAGGTCGACAAGCCGCTGGTCGTGCCGGTGGGCAAGAAAGTTCGAATCATCACGACCGCCAATGACGTGATTCACGCGTGGGCCGTCCCGGCGTTTGGCGTCAAACAGGATGCGATCCCCGGCTTTGTCCGGGACAACTGGTTCCGTGCTGATCAAACCGGCGATTTCTATGGCCAGTGTATGGAGTTGTGCGGCAAGGAGCATGCCTACATGCCTATTCACGTCAAGGTGGTTACGGCAGAGGAATACAGCAAGTGGGTCGAAAGCGAGAAAAAGATTCTCGCTGCCAAGGCCGATGACCCCACCAAGGTCTGGACACAGAACGACCTGATTGCTCGTGGTGAAAAGGTCTACGCTGCCAATTGCGCAGCCTGTCACCAGGCCAACGGCAAAGGGGCTGGCCCGATCAAACCCGTGGATGGTTCCGCCGTGGTGCTTGATGCCGACAAGAGCAAGATGATCGCAGTCATGCTCAACGGTCAGAACAATGGGGCGATGCCGGCATGGAAGCAGCTCTCCGATACCGAGATTGCAGCCGTGATGACCTACACCAAGAATTCGTGGTCCAACAAGACCGGCCAGCTGGTACAGCCCGCGGACATCAAGACCGCTCGCAAATAACTCTGGCAGCAGTCGCACAGACAAGTAATTGAGAAGGAATCCGACATGAGCGCAGTTCTCGACCACCACGGCCACGCGGACCATGGCGATCACGGTCATGCCCCCAGCGGCTGGCGTCGCTGGGTTTTCGCCACCAACCACAAAGACATCGGCACGCTTTACCTGTTGTTCAGCTTCGCGATGCTGATGATCGGTGGTTTCTGCGCCATGATGATCCGTGCGGAGCTGTTCCAGCCAGGCTTGCAGCTCATCAACCCCGAACTGTTCAACCAGTTCACTACCATGCACGGCCTGATCATGGTGTTCGGCGCGATCATGCCGGCCTTTGTCGGCTTTGCGAACTGGATGATTCCGCTGCAGATTGGCGCCTCCGACATGGCCTTCGCGCGGATGAACAACTTCAGCTTCTGGCTGATGATCCCCGCTGCCATCATGCTGGCCGGATCGTTTTTCATGCCCGGCGGCGCGCCGGCTGCGGGCTGGACGCTGTATGCGCCTTTGACGCTGCAGATGGGGCCGTCGATGGATGCCGGCATTTTCGCCATGCACATCCTCGGCGCCTCGTCCATCATGGGCTCGATCAACATCATCGTGACCATCCTGAACATGCGCGCTCCGGGCATGACGCTGATGAAGATGCCGCTGTTTTGCTGGACCTGGCTGATCACCGCCTACCTGCTGATCGCTGTGATTCCTGTCCTGGCCGGTGCGATCACCATGACTTTGACCGACCGCCACTTCGGCACCAGTTTCTTCAACCCGGCTGGTGGTGGCGATCCGGTCATGTACCAGCATATCTTCTGGTTCTTCGGCCACCCTGAGGTGTATGTGCTGATTTTGCCGGCGTTCGGCATTGTCAGCCAGATCATTCCGACCTTTGCCCGCAAGAAGCTCTTTGGCTACACCTCCATGGTGTATGCGACGGCGTCGATTGCCATCCTGTCTTTCATCGTGTGGGCGCACCACATGTACACCACCGGCATGCCTGTTACCGGCCAGCTGTTCTTCATGTACGCGACCATGCTGATTGCAATACCGACCGGCGTGAAGGTGTTCAACTGGATCGCGACCATGTGGCGCGGCTCCATGACCTTTGAGACGCCGATGTTGTGGGCGGTCGGCTTCATTTTCGTATTCACCATGGGCGGCTTTACTGGTCTGATCCTGTCCATGGCTCCCCTGGACCAGCAACTGCATGACACCTATTACGTGGTGGCCCATTTCCACTACACCATGGTTGCCGGCTCGCTTTTTGCCCTGTTCGGTGGTTTTTATTACTGGGCTCCCAAGTGGGCTGGCGTGATGTACAACGAAACCCGCGGCAAGATCCATTTCTGGCTGTCGCTGATTTTCTTCAATGTGACTTTCTTCCCGCAGCATTTCCTGGGCCTTGCCGGAATGCCGCGTCGGTACGCGGACTACCCGTTGCAGTTTGCCGACTTCAACATGCTGTCGTCGATCGGTGCTTTCGGTTTCGGCTTGATGCAGGTGTATTTCTTCCTGTTCATCGTCGTTCCGTTGATGCGTGGCAAGGGAGAAACCGCATCGCAGCGTCCCTGGGAAGCTGCTGAAGGACTGGAGTGGGAAGTGCCGTCGCCGGCTCCCTTCCATACCTTCGAGAATCCGCCCAAACTGGACGCCACGGCGACCCGCGTGATCGGCTGAGTGACTGTCCATGGATGCCCGCGAACAGCGAAAGAACAACGTACGTCTGGGGTTGATCCTGGCTTCGGTGGCGTTGGTTTTTCTGTTGGGCTATGTCGTCAAGATCGCCTACTTTGGCTACTGAAAGTTGGTACCGGTGAACTGGGTTCGAGCTGAAAACTTCCGGATGGTTGGCAAACTGCTCGTGGTGGCTGTCGGCATGTTCGCCTTCGGCTACGCGCTGATCCCGATCTACCGTGCCATCTGTGAAGCCACCGGGATCAACATTCTGGCGATTTCGGAGCGTCAGTTACCCGGCAGTGGTCTCACGGGTAAGGATGCCCGTGTTCCTGGCAACAGCCAGATTGATCGCACTCGTCTGATCACGGTGGAGTTTGACGCCAACGCCCGGGGGCCCTGGGACTTCAAGCCCGAGCGTCGCTCGATTCAGGTTCACCCCGGTGAACTCGCCACCGTGATGTACGAGTTTCAGAACGTTCAAAATCGCACCTTGGCGGCCCAGGCGATTCCGAGTTATGCCCCCAAGCAGGCGGCAGCGCATTTCAACAAACTTGAATGTTTCTGTTTCAACCAGTACACCCTGGCGCCCGGCGAAAAGAAACAGTGGCCGGTGGCGTTTGTCATTGATCCGCGCATCTCCAAAGATGTGACAACGATCACCCTGTCCTACACATTCTTCGAGGTCGGAGGCAAGACCCCCGCGGCACCCGTCGCGCAGGCCCCGACTTCCGCAGGCCGCTCATGAGCGCGAACCACCGACCCGATTTGCCCAAACCCAGCCTGATCCGTACGCTGGTGGCGGTGTTGTGGTCGTTCTTCGGCGTCCGTAGCCGAAAGGAATTCAACCGGGACATGGCCCAGATCAACCCGATCCATCTGATGGTGGTCGGTCTGGTGCTTGCCATTGCCTTTGTCGCACTGCTGGTGGTCCTGGTCAATTGGATCGTCCGCCAGCCCATGACACTGTGAACCCTGACTTTTTCGCCAACCTGAGAACAAAATCTACTCCGGAAAACCCATGAGCTCAACCGCGCACGGCAGCACGCCTTATTACTACGTTCCGCATGAGTCCCGCCATCCTGTCATGGCATCGGTGGGCTTGTTCTTCGTGATTCTTGGCGCTGGCCAATGGGTCAACGGTTCGGAATGGGGGATGTACTCCGTTCTGGGGGGGCTGGCATGGTGGCTGGTTGTGCTCTATCAGTGGTTCAAGGACGCGATCGCCGAAAGCGAGGGCGGACTTTATGGCCACAAGATTGACCTGTCCTATCGCTGGAGCATGACCTGGTTCATCTTCTCCGAGGTGATGTTCTTCGGCGCGTTCTTCACTGCCCTGTGGTGGGCTCGTTCCCACAGTATTCCGGAACTTGGCAGCCTGGCCAATTCGTTGCTGTGGCCCGACTTCAAGGCGGCCTGGCCCAGCACCACTCCCGGTGCAACCACGTCTCCGGCCGGGATCGTCGAGCCCTTCCAGACGATGGGGCCGTTCTGGTTGCCGACCATCAACACCGCCTTGCTGCTGACGTCCGGGGTCACCCTGACCATTGCCCACCACGCACTGCAGGCGGGCAACCGCAGCAAGACGATCGCGTTCATGTGGATCACGGTAGCGTTGGGATTCGTGTTCCTGTGTGTCCAGGGCTATGAGTACTACCATGCCTATACCGACCTGAACCTGAAGCTCAACTCCGGCATTTTTGGTTCGACCTTCTTCATGTTGACGGGCTTTCACGGCTTTCACGTGTTTGTTGGCATGTTGATGCTGTTTTTCATCACACTGCGCCTGCAAAAAGGGCATTTCACCGCAGAGCGGCATTTCGGCTTTGAAGGCGCGGCCTGGTATTGGCACTTCGTCGACGTTGTCTGGCTGGGTCTTTACATCCTCGTCTATTGGATGTAGCCGGCGTGCCGACCACAAAAAAAGCGCCGTGAGGCGCTTTTTTTCTGAGTTCTTTCGAGGGAACGTTTGCCTCTTTACCTACCGGCTGGCGGGCAGTCCGGTCGGTTGGATATAGCCGAGCTTCCACGCAATCAATACACAGACAAACAAAAGAATCGAAAAGCCGACCCGAAATGCCAACGCATGGGCCATCCGGTTCTTGCGCCGATCGCCACTTGCCGGATCTCGACCACCCCGCATCATGTATATCAAAGCCACAGCCAGACTGCCGATAATCGCGACAAACGCAAGCGCTACGAGGACTTTCATGGGGAGCATTATCCGGTGAACCGCTACGGACTGGGCTGGCGATTCTGGCTTGTTTCCGCGGCGGCCGCCGCAGGTGTTGCCATCACGTCCGCGTTGGGTTTGTGGCAACTCGACCGGGCCGTGCAGAAAACCCGACTTCAGACAGCCATCGAATCACGGCTGACTCAACCTGCGGTGGACCAATTCGTCTTGCGGTCGACCCAGCCGCAGGAGCTCCAGCATCGCCGCGTGGTACTTCGGGGAGCCTGGCTGCCCGAAACCACGGTCTTTCTGGACAACCGCCAGATGAACGGGCGACCGGGCTTCTACGTGGTGACGGCCTTGAAGATCGCCGATTCATCCGAAGCGGTCCTGGTCCAGCGGGGCTGGGTGCCCCGCAATTTTGTCGATCGCACCGCCTTGCCCGCGGTGGCGACCCCACCTGGTCCGGTAATTGTTGAGGGCAGGGTGACCAGTGGACCGTCCCGGCTATATGAGCTGGCCCCCGCGCAATCGGGTCCGATCCGGCAAAATCTCGATATTGACGCTTACGCGGCGGAAATTCGCTGGCCGCTGTTGCCCTTGGCGATACTGGAAACCTCCGCGCAGCCCGATGGACTGCTGCGCCAGTGGCCGGTGGTCGGTACCGGGGTTGAAAAGCATCATGGTTACGCCGCCCAATGGTTCGGCCTGGCCAGCCTGATTGCCGTACTTTATGTCTGGTTCCAAATTGTCCGACGCATCCACACCCGCCCCCCAACGCCCTGACGAGCCCCTGGCCTTCACTGTCCATGCAATGCCGCTTCCGGAACAAATGGCCGACGCCGAGGCGCGCCGCACCCGCACCGGACGCTGGAAGATGCTGGGCATTTTGCTCATCTGCGCGGCCCCCGTCATTGCCTCATATTTCACCTTCTATGTGATACGGCCGGAGGGCCGGCGCGTATTCGGCGAACTGGTAGAGCCGGCCCGTCCGGTGCCTTTGGTGTCCGCGCGCACTCTGGATGGAGCGCCCAAGGCACTCGCCGACCTGAAAGGCCAGTGGTTGCTCGTCAGTGTCGCGGGCGGTGCCTGTGGCCCGGATTGTGAGCGGCACCTGTACCTGCAGCGGCAAATGCGCGAGGCGATGGGCAAAGAGAAAGAGCGAATCGACTGGGTTTGGCTGGTCTCGGACGACGCGCCGGTGGCCGACGCCTTGCGTCCCGCGCTGGCAAAGGCGACGGTGCTGCGTGTGCCGCCGACGGTCCTGGCGGCCTGGCTGCAGGCGGCGCCGGGCAAGAGTCTGCCCGATCACCTCTATGTGGTCGATCCGATGGGCAACCTGATGATGCGATTTCCCGCCGGGCTTGACGCCGCTGGAGCCGCCAAAGCCCGCCGGGACATCGACCGCTTGTTGCGCGCCTCGGCCTGGTGGGACAACGCCGGGCGCTGACCGACCATCATGGTGGAACCTGCTTTGTACGACCTGTCGCCCTTGGCGCGCCTGATGCTCACGGGCGTAGTCCTGGCGGCCGCTCCCCTGCTGTGGGTGTGGCTTCGTCACCGGGAACAAGAGCCTGCAGCGCGCTTGCGGGCGCTGACCTGGGTGACCTTGTTCCTGACCTTTGATCTGATCGCTTTTGGTGCATTCACCCGGCTGACCGATTCGGGCCTGGGCTGCCCCGATTGGCCGGGATGTTATGGGAGCGCGAGTCCACTCGGAGCCCGCGAGTCCATTCGGGCTGCCGAAGCTGCGCTGCCCACCGGGCCTGTGACGATTTCCAAGGCCTGGATCGAGATGATCCACCGCTACCTCGCAACCGCAGTCGGTGTCCTGATCCTGACCATGACGGTGGTGTCGTGGCACAACTGGCGTCAGGCTTGCCGATCGCCCATGGCCGAGCGGGCGGGGCCCAGCACCACCGGTGCCGGGTTACAAATACACCCCGCTTGGGCGACGGCGACCTTGGTATGGGTCTGCGTGCAAGGGGCATTCGGCGCCCTGACGGTGACCATGAAGCTTTTTCCCGCCATCGTCACGCTCCACCTGCTGGGGGGGCTGGGGCTGCTGTGTCTGCTGACCGTGCAGGCCGCACGATTGCAGGCATCCGGACACATCGCGCAGCCCTCCGGCAAGCCCCCGGTGGCCTTGGAGCCATCGTGGCTGCGCGCGGGAGTGGCCATCGTGTTGCTGCTGGTCGTGGTTCAGATCGCGTTGGGCGGTTGGGTCAGTACCAACTACGCCGTACTGGCCTGCACCGAGTTTCCGCGGTGTCAGGGAGTCTGGTGGCCGCCAATGAACTTCGCCGAAGGCTTCGAACTGTGGCGCGAGCTGGGCCATACCGCCGAGGGTGCACCCATCACGTTTGCCGCTCTGACGGCGATTCACATGGCGCACCGCCTCTTTGCCTCCGTGGTGGTGGTGGCCCTGCTGTTGCTGGCGGTCGTGCTGATTCGCTACCCCCGCCGTCGCGGGCAGGCCGTCGCGCTCGGCGCTTTGCTCAGCCTGCAACTGCTGACCGGCCTGTCCAATATCGTGCTGGGCTGGCCCTTGTTGGCGGCAGTCCTGCACACCAGCGGCGCGGCGGCCCTGATGGCCGTGCTGACCTGGGCCTGGGCCGCGCCGCAAACCGGCGCTGAGGCGATCAAGCCGGCCCCTCTGTTTCGCACATCTTGTCCCACATGAGTACCGAACTGTCCACCGCCGCCCCGCTGTCCGTGGTGCGCCAGTACTACGCCCTGACCAAACCCCGCGTGGTGCAGCTCATCGTTTTCTGCGCGCTGATTGGCATGGTGCTGGCCGTACCGGGCCTGCCTTCAGGGCCGGAGCTGACCCGCATGGCGATCGCCTCGGCCGGCATCTGGCTGGTAGCCGGCGCCGCGGCCGCCTTCAACTGTCTGGTCGAAAAGGGAATTGATGCCAAGATGCGTCGTACCGCCTGGCGACCGACCGCGCGGGGCGAATTGTCGGACCGTCAGGCCTTGCTGTTCTCCGTGGTCTTGTGTGGCCTGGGCTCGGCGGTTTTGTACTTTGGCGCCAATCCGCTCACCATGTGGCTCACGTTTGCCACATTCGTCGGGTATGCCGTGGTCTACACCGTCATCCTGAAACCGCTCACG
Source organism: Burkholderiaceae bacterium (assembly GCA_016790575.1). Classification (GTDB taxonomy): domain Bacteria; phylum Pseudomonadota; class Gammaproteobacteria; order Burkholderiales; family Burkholderiaceae_C; genus JAEUOU01. The sequence goes on from JAEUOU010000006.1 coordinate 37,429, forward strand.
CCACAGAACATTGTCATTGGCGGGGCATCCGGGGCGATGCCTCCGGTGCTGGGTTGGGCGGCGCTGACAAACGACGTGGGCCCTGAGGCGATGATCCTGTTCCTGATCATCTTTCTGTGGACACCACCACATTTCTGGGCCTTGGCGCTGTACCGGGTGGAGGACTACCGAAAATCCGGCCTGCCCATGTTGCCGGTGACCCATGGCAATGAGTTCACCCGTCTGCAGATCTTGCTGTACACACTGGTGCTGTTTGCTGCCTGCCTGTTGCCGTTTGTCATTCGCATGAGCTCCTGGCTTTACCTGGTGGTGGCGGTGGCTCTGAGTGTCGGATTCACCGCTTACGCGTTTCGGCTGTGGCGGCAGTACTCCGATGCCCTGGCGCGTAGGACGTTTCGCTTTTCGTTGATTCACCTGTCGGTGCTGTTTGCCGCACTGTTGCTTGACCACTACCTCCTCTGACGGGACCGAGCCATACGATGACTATAAAAAAGATAGCTTTACTGCACCTTTTTGCGCTGGGTATGGCCATTTTTTATGGGTGTACCGAGCCCAAGGCGGCCTTTCGAGGCATTGACATTACCGGTGCGGACTATGCCCGCGGGTTTTCCCTGCCAGACCATGACGGCCGCACCCGCACGCTGGCCGACTTCTCGGGGAAAGTCGTGGTGGTTTTCTTCGGTTTTACCCAATGTCCGGATGTCTGCCCGACGTCGATGAACGAACTGGCCGAGGTCAAGAAGCGCCTGGGCGCCGACGGCGAGCGGCTGCAGGGCCTTTTTGTGACGGTCGACCCCGAGCGGGACACGGCCACGGTGCTCAAAGCCTACATGGGCCACTTCGACCCCAGTTTCCTGGCGTTGATTCCCAGCCGTGATCAGCTTCCGGTGGTGGCCAAGGACTTCAAGATTTATTACAAGCGGGTCGAAGGCCAGACGCCGACCAGCTACACCATGGACCATTCGGCCGGAAGCTACCTGTATGACCCGCAGGGCCGGTTGCGCATCTACCACCGCTATGGCAGCGGTGCCGAGGCCCTGGCTGCTGATGCCCGCCTGCTGCTGGCGGGGCGCTGAACCGTAAACCAACCAGCCGGTCCGGTGGCCGGCCAGGGACAGACTGCGTCTTACTCGGCCTTGATCTGGCGTTCCGCAATGACTCGGCCCAGGGCCGCCGTGTCCGTCCTGATCCGGTTGGCCAAGCCCTGTGGGGACGTACCTGCCACCTGCCAACCTTGCTGAAACAGGCGCTGGCGTATGTCCTGCGTGCGAACGATCTCACCGAGGACTGCCGAAATCCGGTTGCGTAGCGCCTCCGGCATGGAGGCGGGAGCCGCGACCGCGTTCCAGATCTCCAGGTGAAAGCCCCTCACGCCGGCTTCCGACAGCGGCGGCCATTCGGGTGCCAGCACGCTGCGTCCGGCCGAGGTGATTCCTATGGCGCGCAGTTTCCCGGCGCGAACCTGCGGCGCGGCCAACCCCGGCGGGAGCAGCGCCAGCTGGATCTGGCCCGCGATCATGGCGTTGACGACCTGTGGATTGCCGGGGTAGGGCACATGGACCGGCGCGATCCCGCTCAGCCCCTTGAGCCACTCCATGCCGATATGCGCCACCGTGCCAATGCCGGGCGAGCCATAACTCCAGCGATCCCCGGCGTCCCGTGCGGCTTTCAGGAAGGTCGGTGCCGACTCGCTGCCGGGGGTCGATACGGCGGCGGCCAGCAACAAAGGCGCCGTGCCGATCAGGCTGACCGGCGCCAGCTCGGTGAGCGGATCGAAGCCCAAAGCGGGATTGAGCAGGCGGGCAATGGTCATGTTGCCGTTGATCAGTATCGCGAGGGTATGGTCGTCTGTGGCCTTGGCCAACAGGCCCGCCGCCAGATTGCCGCCGGCCCCGGGCCGGTTTTCGACCAGCACCGGTTGCCCCAGGACCCGGGTCAGCGGCTCCGCCAGGGCCCGCGCCGTCAGGTCCGGCGAAGAGCCTGCGGGAAACCCCACCAACAGGCGCACCGGCCGGGTCGGCCATTCCCGGGGGCTGACCGCCCACAAGGTGCCTGGACACAGGCTGGCGGTAGCAGCCCCAAGCGCTGCGGTCAATGTACGGCGGCGAACTATCGATGGCGGGTGGGTAGGCATCCGACGGGCTCCGGCAAGGTGGATACGGGCCGCTTGTGCAGCCGATGCTCGAATTATTGACGGGTTGGTGGCGTGTCCACCGACGGCGATGAATCCATCATGGCGGGTGTCGACCACGGAGCGGTGCTGAGGCCTCTGTGGCGGATCACCTTGCGGTCTTCGATCCGTATCGCACGGATTTCAGAAGCAACGCCATCCAGTACCGCGTCAGCGTTGGGCTCGGCCGCCGGCAGCATCTGCACTGCGACGTGAAACCGCAGGGTGTGGCCGCTCGCGATCAATGGGGAGGGCGCAAGCCCCTTGACCACGATGCGGGTGGCAATCTCGCGCACGGCGTCCTCCCGGATCGGACCTTCCAGCAGCAGGAAGAACAGGTTGGTGTCGGCACGCGCGGCCAGATCTACATCACCGATGATTCGGCGAAGGCGCGAGGCGGCCAATACCTGCGCGCGGTCCGACGCGTCGGAGCCGTTTTCCTTGACCAGGGTATCCAGATTTCCGATGCCCACGCCGATCAATGCCGCGAAATGGCCTTGTCGTTCGGCTCGGCGGATCGCGCTTTCCAGACGAAGCCGGAGAGTTTGCCGGTTGGCCAAACCGGTCAGTGCATCGGTGGTAACCAGTGCCTTGGCGCGCCACTGCCCCTCGGTGCGCCGTTGGGCGCGGATGACCAGGGCGTATAACAACAGGGGCGCTTCAAGTGCGGACCCGATGGTGAGGCCATAGCGTGTCAGGAAGCCCGAGGGCAGCAATCCCAGCGTCCGGGCAATCGGGAACAGAGCAAACACCACCACGGGTGCAATGCCCAAGGCAAGGAGCGGTGCGCCCGGGTCTTCGCCTCGGGCCCAGATCAGCGCAATCAAGCCCACGATCAGGCCCATCGACGCCAAAATCGAAAGGGAAACGATCTGGTAACTTGCGGCGGACGGTATCACCGCTTCCACCATCGCCATGCCCGACAGAGACACAATGGCGATCCAGACCAGCCGATCCAAAGCCTCGTAGTAACGTCGGGGTTCTGTAACGGTTCGCACAAACCACAGGCCGGCGGCGGAAGCCAGAGGCGGCAGGACAAAAGTTGCGCTTCTGGCCCAGGCTGGCCAGTCGGGCCAGAGATACTGGGCCCCGACGCCCAAGAGGGCGGCCTGTGTCAGGCCGAGAATCGCCACATAGACAGCATAGACCACGAAGTTGCGGTCATTCCACAGCGACGCGCCCATCAGCGCACCCATCAGAACCAGCAGCAGCAAACCGAAATGGGCGCCCAGCAGGAACTGTTCACGGTCTCGATGCACAGCCAGAGGCCGCTCTGCAATCAGGCGCATCGCGCCCGACATCGTCACGCGGGCATGTTCGATCCGCAGCCAATAGCGTACCGGGGCGTCTTCGCGCGGCTGGACAACCAGCGTAGGGAATCGACCGGGAAGTGGCCAGTCTGAAACCGCGCGGATATCACCGGCCTCCTGGAGTTGCCAGCGCCCCAGGCGATCAATGTGCCAGAGACTCACACGGTCCAGGCCGGATACCGCCAGTTCCAGGAACCAGCGGTTACCAGGCGCAGCCGGCGCGATCTCGAAGGTCAGCCAGAACGCCTTGCCATTGAGTGCATATTGGCTGTCGTCTTTCAGCGGCCACCAGGGCAACCCGGTGCGCCGGCTTGCGAGGTCTTGCGGCGTCAGCGCCTGGCCATCCTCGATCCAGAACAGCGCGCGATCTGTCAACACAATGCTTTCGTCCGAGGAGTCAAGCACAATCGGCGCACGCTCCTGCCCCGCTGCCGCGCAAGCCAGCAGCAGCCAGCAAGCGCCGATCAGCCATTGCCGCAGCAAGCTCGTCATGGCGGGCAGGTGTTGCATCCCTCGATTGTCGGCCCCGCCGTACATCGGTGGGTGGCGCCCCGTCAATCGGCTATCGCAGGCCGACAGACGGAAAGGCGGCCCCAATGCCGGGCCGCCGCAGGTGACGCTCAGCGCCAGTCAGACAGGGTTTTTTTCATTTTTTTCAGTGCTGCCGTCTCGATCTGGCGAATACGTTCAGCGCTTACCCCAAACTCCGCTGCAAGGTCGTGCAATGTCTGGCCTCCGGAGCCATCGTCGTTCACGTTCAGCCAACGTGCCTGCACAATCCGGCGACTGCGTTCGTCCAACTGCGCCAGCGCGGTCGTAACGCCGTCGCCAGCCAGCCGGTCACGATGGCGTGACTCCAGGATGGCGGTCGGCTCGGTGCGGGCATCGGACAGGAAGGCGATCGGGCCGAACGCCTTGTCGCCGTCCTCGCCGGGCGCGGGGTCCAGAACCACGTCGCCACCGGCCATGCGGGTTTCCATCTCGATGACGTCCTCCGGACGAACGTTCAACTCACGCGCCACGACGTCAATCTCCCGTGCGCTGAGCAGGTCACGATGGGTCTCGTCATCCAGTCCGGAATCGGCCTTGAAGGCCTGCTTCATCGAGCGCAGGTTGAAAAACAGCTTGCGCTGCGCTTTGGTGGTCGCCACCTTGACCAGGCGCCAATTGCGCAGGATGTACTCGTGAATTTCAGCGCGAATCCAGTGCAGCGCGTAGCTGACCAGCCGCACACCTTGGTCGGGGTCGAAGCGACGCACCGCTTTCATCAGGCCGATATTGCCTTCCTGGATCAGATCGCCCTGGGGCAGGCCATAGCCAAGGTACTGCCGCGACACCGACACCACAACCCGCAGGTGCGACAGAACCAGCCTTCCGGCCGCCTCCAGGCTGTTGGTCGCGCGAAGGTCTCGGGCGAGCGAGTCCTCTTCATCCGCCGTCAGCATGGGCATGCGATTCACCGCGGCGATATAGGCGTCCAGGTTGCCCAGCGGGGGCAAAACCATGGACGATTGCGACCAGGTCGCCGACAGGCTGGGCAGCGCCGTACTCGTCAGACCGTTCATGCAGGAATCCTCCTTGGTAATAGTTGAAATGTTAGCACTCTCTTGGATGGAGTGCTAAGACGGAAAGTTCCCGCCCTATCGGCTGCAAGTGATAGGCGAATTCGGTGATGCAGTTGTCGATTTTCGTCTCATAGAGCCTTGTTGGCCTGCAGCGCCCGGCTCAACCGCAACCGGCAATCCGCCGTCTAAATCGCTTTGCAGGGAAAGGTTTGCCGTCCCGCGTGCCGCGCTTTCGACGCCACCTGTCTATTTCAGCGTGAAACAATGCACTTTCACCTCACTTGGCATCGGTGGCACCCGCGCAACAGACAAGGTAAAAAGTTCCGTGAGACGTTAGAATCGGGCGGTTCTGAGCGGGTGATCCGTTGTGTTTTTTGGCCGAGTTCGAGCCAGATAAGTTCAGGCGGCTCGTTCATGATTCAGGTCTTGTCGTCGCAGCACCGGTTGCGGCCATCGCATAGCAAAAAAAGATTCAACGATGTTCTGTAGTCCTAAGGGTGGCGCGCCAGGGGGGTGCCCTGTTCAAGGCCGAGTCGAGAGCAGCCGACGATGCAGTTGCTGATCTCCGTTTGGCTGCCCCTGGTTGGCGGGGTCCTATCGTCCTTTGCCATTGCGTGGTTGTTGGTGCATACCCGCGATCTTCACCTTCACCTGACCGGTGACCATCCGACCGCCGGTCCGCAAAAGCAGCACGAGCATCCTACCCCGCGCGTTGGTGGGCTGGCGATTTTTGTAGGCATCCTCGTTTTTGTCGGAATTCTGTCGGCTTCTGGCGGAACCTTATGGCAAGCGTTTTTGGGTCTTTCCCCGGCGTGGTTGATGTTTGGTCTGCTGCCACTCTATTTGCTTGGTCTTGACGAAGACATCCGCAAGGCAACCAGCATCCGCCTGCGACTGATTGTTTCGCTGATTGCCGGCGGCGTCGTGTGGTGGTTTGCGGGCGTGCGGATCCAATCCGCAGGATTTCAATGGCTGGACGCATGGCTGGTGGGGTGGCCTTGGTTCTCTTTTTGTGTCACGGTTCTTGCAGTGGGCGGTCTGGTCCATGCAATGAACATCGTGGACGGCCTCAATGGCCTTTTGGCCGGTATCACGCTGGTCATGCTGGGCGTTATTGCCGTGGTGGCCCATGGCGTGGGCGATCAGGCGATTGTTCTGACCTGTGCTGCAACCGCCATGGGGGTTGCCGGCTTTGCCTTCATGAACTTTCCTCACGGCAAGATTTTCTGCGGCGACGCTGGGGCTTACCTCATTGGCTTTGTGGTGGCCGTCCTTGTCATTGCGCTGGTTCAACGCAATGCGACCGTCAGCCCCTGGTTTGCTCTGGCCGTTGTCATCCATCCCGTCACCGAGACGCTGTACTCGGCCTGGCGGCGAATCCGCGAGGGTTTGCGTGCCACCCATCCGGACTCCCGGCACATGCATTCCTTGTGGGTCGAGCGGCTGCGACGTCAGGCGCGTGCGTCGGGTCATCGCCCCTGGCCTGGTGCTTCCAATCCGGCTGCAGCATTGCGAACCATGTCCGTTGCGGCAATTCCCTGCGTTCTGGCCATGCTGGTACCTGGCAAAACGGCCTGGCTCCAAATCATCTGCGCAGCTTACGTGACCCTCTTCGTGTTTATCGTCAACCGACTGGAACCGCCGCCCGATCAGAGCAGCTTCCTGGACTCTTCCGTGATGGAAGAGCCCCCGCAATAAAAAACCCGCCTGATGGCGGGTTTTTTATTCAGTGCGGCGAAAACCCTGTGATCAGGTGCCGGTCACGAATGTCGCGTTGCCAACTGTGCTTCCTCCGATTTGTATTTCACCGGACGGGGTAACCGTTACAGCGACAGAACCGATGCTGGTCTGCACTGTACCCAAGGTTACCGTGACCGTGCGGCTCTGGCTTGTTCCATCGGCTTGGGCGCCCGCGGTGGCTACGGAGACGCTACACGGCGTAACGCTGAATGTGTCGCCGACTTTGAAACCCAAACCGGTTCCGGTGGTTGCAGTTACGCGGAAGATACATGAACCCGCATCCATCACCCCAGCCATGGTGTCGGCCGGATTTGCCCCCTTGACTTCGAACGCGGCCACGCTCGTACCGGTCGTGCTTTTCAGGGTCATGGAGGACCCAGCGGGAATAACACCAGCGCCACCAGTGCCAGTTACTGCAGCGGGCAGTGTGAAGGTCGATCCCGCCGAAGGAAGCGCCGCAACAACCGCCTTCGCCGCGCTCGCGGTAGCGGGCGAAACGGCTACCGCAGTATTGCTCGCAACGGAGCGAACTGGATCGCTGTCAGAACAAGCCACCAGGCCGATGGCTCCGGCGACGATCGCCGTAGCGGCAAACAGGGGATTCAGGCGGTTTTTCATTGGAACTCCAAATCAGTGAAGGAAAACAGATACGTATGGTAACGGAATAGAACGAGCGCAAACGCCGCGCCCGTCAGTCGGTGACGACTAGCACGCCGAAGCACCGAAGATTATGCTGAAAGTACCAATTACTTCACGATGTCGGACGCTTCAGTGGATCGCCTTACTGGGGGCGCTTGCAGCCAAAGCCCGCCGCAGTCTGTCGGCATTGCCCCACAGGTCCAGAATACCATTTCGGTCGTAGTCGGTCACGTCGGTCCACACCCCGTGTCGTGCCCTCGGAACCTGGAGGTAGCCTGGGGTAATGATGTTGTCGGTTCCGCCAATTTTGGTAGTCAACCCCCAACTGAAACGGTCCTGTCCTCGCACATTGAAGCCCGCCACTTTGCTGGCGGCTTTCGGTCCCAAGGGCAAAGAGAACTCGAATCCCGCGAAACGGGTGCGAGGCATCGTCGCGTCGCCCACAGACTCCCGAATGAACATCTTGAAGCCATAGTCGCCAAACCAGTGCTGGCTGGCCACCTGGTAGCCCCGGTCGCCGCGCAGGAAACGCCCGGCGGTGCCTTCCAGGTGCCAGGTTCCAGGCATCACCGTGTGGCGGGCGCTCGCCAGCACCGGCACAACCCGTTTGCTGTCCGTGCCACGCTGGTATACGCCCGCAGTGGCGCCGACGCGCCAGTCTCCGTTGGGGTTCATCCAGACCGCGTCGAGCTGACCGCCGCGGTAGTTGGAGGCAATCTGTCCCCCGCTGGCCTGAACCGCCGTGGCGCCCACCACCGGCAGATCCAGGTGCCGCCAGTAAGTCAGCACCGACTGCTCAATCTGCGTCTTCTGGTGAGAAAGCCCGTAGAAGGCGCCGCCTTGCCGGTAATCTCCGGACCGGGCCACCGGCACGTGCAGATTGCCTTGCCAGGCCAGGCCTTTGGCAATCGGCACTTCCGCCGCCGCGTCGACCGCTGCAGAATAGTCAAAGAGACCAACCTCCGTGCCGACCGAGGTGCGCAGGCTTGCGCCAAGTTCAAAATCCGGCCGGAGGTTCCCGGCACTGTGCTCGGCGACCAGCCGGTCCACGCCCGCCGACCCCTCACGAAGGGCCGGCGGTCTGGCCTCCCCCCGATAAAAAGTCAATGCCTGGCCGTTGGCGCAGGTCGTCAGTCCGCCTGCAAACTCCGCAAGGCAGGTGCGCCCGGCGTGCAGGCCGACAATCGGGACGCCACGGTGGGTCAAATTGAAGAACACTTCATCACCCGCTAATCCGGGTAACGCCATCCATTGCCGCAGGCCGACACCAAGCGCATCCAGATGGTTCTTGCGCCAGCCCGACGGTTCCGCCTGAATCCACCACAAAGCTGCCGGAGAAGTGCCCAGAGCAACCCGAGAGACAGTGATGTTTTCAAAGCCGGCCCGCGCAACACGCTCCGCCACCAGAGCCGCCATTTCGCTGGGAGCCGCCGCCGCGCCTGCCGCAAGCTGCTGACCGGCGGTTGACGCGGAGCCCACAACGGCAGGGCGATCAGCCGTCACGGCACGCGGGCGATCGAAGGTGTACTGCAGCGCTGCCGTCACCTGGTTGGCCTTCTGGTTCGCGGTGCCGGTGAACCGATGGCTCACGCCCAGCTGAACATTCAGGTTGTCGCGAAGCGCCAAGATGTAGTGCGCCCCAATTCGCCGCGCTTTGGTGTCCGACTCGGCCACCACGGCCAACTGGTCGTTCACCCGAACCGTGGCGCTTGCAAACACTCCGTCCATAAGCGCGTTGGTCGAACTGGGCTTGCTGTACCCCACGGACAGATCGACCGGCCCCAATGTGGTGGTCGTCACCCCGTACAGCTGCCGAAAATTGGTGGCCGCACCGCCGTAATCGGTAAAGCCCACCGCTACCCGCGAGTCCAGCGGCAAAGTCAGCGGCAACTGGTACTTCGCGCTGACCGACAAATCCCGTGTGCGCCCCCTGCAACCAAGCTCAAAAGTGATGCATTGCAGATTGCCATCGAATGACAGGCGGCCTACGACTTCCAGCCCGGGCAACAGGCCATATCCCAGGTTGAATCCGCCAAACGGCTCGCCAGGGAAGCGCTGCTTGCGCTCCGGGATACTGTTGGTCAGGGCCAAAACCGCAGTCCCCGTTCGGATGACGTCCGCCGTGGGGGTATTGATAGCCCCGGAATAGCCTGCCGGGGCAAGCTGATAGGTGTCATTCTGAACCTGAGCCTGCACCACGCCGCACGCCCCTGCAGCCATGGCCACCGCTGAAAGCACCCACATGGGCCGTTTGGAAATTTGGGTTGCATCCCGATCCGCCAGTCCGTCTTCGTCGGACGATGCTGGCGTCGCGGTTCTGCTCTTGGCTTTTCGAGTGTTTTTCATAGAGGCTCGGGCGGTTGGTCAGTGCGGTATCGGTAATGTCGGGTGAACATTTGACCCGAGTGATGGGCAATTGTAGGCACAAGGCGCCGCACGCCGTGCGATCCAGTGGTTTTGGTCACGACCCGCAGCGACCTTCAAATCGCACGCTCGTGCGAAAACGGACCTGGCCAGTGTTGGAGCCAATCCAGCGATAATCGCGACTTTCCCGGGAGACCGTTATTAACACTTTGCAACATCTCGCGGTGATCATGGACGGCAATCGCCGCTGGGCAGAGCGGCGCGGTTGGCCCGTGCCACTGGGTCACAAAGCCGGCGTTGATGCCGTGCGAACGCTTGTGCGTGCATGCGCTGCGCGCGAGATTCCCGTGGTGACGATATTTGCGTTCAGTACAGAGAACTGGCGCCGCCCGCGTGCGGAGGTGGCTGCGCTCATGCTCTTGCTCCGCCGTTTCATACAGCAGGAGGTTTCCAATTTGGTGACGGAAGGGGTACGCCTGCGGTTTCTGGGCAACCGGCAGGCGCTTGCGCCCGCCTTGCAGGCACTGATGGCCAGCGCCGAGTCCCACACCGCTGGCGGGCAGCGCCTGCAACTTAACGTAGCGCTCAACTACGGCGGGCAGTGGGACATTGTCCAGTCCGTTCAGGCTTGGGCCCGGGCCAATCCGGGGCAGTCCGTCGAATCCTTGAGTCCGCAGGCGCTTGAGCCCCACCTGTGTACCGCTGGGCTGCCCCCGCCCGATCTCCTGATCCGTACCGGCGGCGAATCGCGAATCAGCAACTTCATGTTGTGGCAACTGGCCTATTCCGAGTTTTATTTCACCCCCACCTTGTGGCCTGACTTCAACGGCGACCAGCTCGACGCAGCCATCGCGTCGTTCAACCAGCGTGAGCGGCGGTTCGGGGCTGATGTCGGTGCTTCACAGGCACACCTAACGCAAGAACCTGCAAGTCGCGCCGCGGCCGGCGGGGACAAATAGGCGCCCACATTGATTCCAGCGCTCGCACTCTGAAACCTTTTGCCTATCTGCATGATGCCCTCTTTAGCCATTGCTGCCCCCTCGCGTTTGACCCGTGGCGGAGCGCTCGCCGTCGTCCTGCTTGTTCTTGGTGGCTGTGCCTACTCTCCGGGCAATCTGTTTGGTCCGACACTGGACCAAGTGCCAGTTGCCAAGCCGGGCCCGCAATCAGCTTCCAACCAGGCGGTGGTCGTGCAGCCGTCGGGCTCCGCCACTACCCTGGCGCGCTTGTTCGGCGGCAAAGGCAATGCGGCAGCCGGTACCGGTGCTCTGCAGATCGAACAGGGGCTGCCCGATCCGCCACCGCCAGGTGTATTGCGCAGCATTACGCCCGAACTCGTTCGCAACCTGCAAATGGCAGCACGTCAGGTGGACCCGTTTGCCAGTTTGCGTCCTTTCTTCGGTGAAGCAGCGGGCTACCGTATTGGCGTGGGTGACATCGTCAATGTGGTGGTTTGGGGGCGTCCCGAATTGGCACTTCCGCCTGCCGCCTCCTCGTCAGGAACCGATGCCGGCAGCTTCTCCAATGTTGGAAACGGGTACAACGTCAGCCCAGAAGGCGCGATTCAATTCCCGCTGATCGGTTCCATCCGCATTGTCGGCCTTACCGAAGAACAAGCGCGCGCTGCTATCACGCAGTCCTTGGCACGTTTTATTCGCGATCCGCAAGTCACGGTGCGTTTGCAAGCCTATCGCGCCGGTCGAGTTTATGTCGATGGCGAAGTCCGCACCCCCGGCCAGTTGGCCATCAACGACATTCCCATGACCTTGCCTGAGGCACTTAGCCGCGCTGGTGGTCTCACCACCAATGCGGACCGTGCCAGTGTGTTGCTGTCTCGGGGTGACAGCGCCGTCAACGTCAACCTGACCGAACTCGCCGCCCGCGGTGTCAATCCGGGCCGCATATTGCTGAAGGCTGGTGATCTGGTCCGGGTTGCCCACCGCGACGACAGCCGTGTCTACGTGCTCGGCGAGGTCTTGGCCCCGCGGGCGCTCTCGCTGCGCAATGGTCGCCTCAGCCTCAACGAGGCGCTGGGCGAAGTCGGTGGTATCAATCCGGGGTCGGCCGATCCGCGCCAGGTTTTTGTGATCCGCGCCAAGCCGGCGGGTGCAACAGGGGCAGCAGGCACTGAAGCGAGCGATCTGCCCGAGATATATCACCTCGATGCACGCTCACCCATGGGGTACGCGCTTGCCGAAGGTTTCGAGCTCAAGCCGCGGGATGTCGTTTTTGTTGACCCCGTCCCCCTGGTGCGCTGGAACCGGGTCATCAGCCTGATATTACCCACGGCCCAGGCTCTGAACACGACGAAGAACTTCGTCACCAACTGACCGTTGCGACTCACGTGGCCATCGCCAATATCATGACAGTCTGCGTCGGCAACATTTGCCGCAGCCCGGTGGCTGAAGCTTTCTTGCGTCGGGCCTTTCCCGAGCGCAAAGTCTGGTCGGCCGGCTTGGCTGCGGTAGTAGGTGCCCCAGCTGACGACACCGCCGCTGAACTGGCGCGGCTGGCGGGGCTGGATGTCGCGGCGCACCGGGCGCAGCAGGTGCAGTCCTGGATGTGCACTCAAGCCGAACTGATTCTGGTGATGGAAAGTGGCCACAAGGTCGCACTCGAAGAACGATTCCCGCTTGCCCGGGGCAAAATTCGACGCCTTGGTGAATATGGACCTGGCGGTGCGTTTGACATTGCCGACCCCTACCGACAACCTCGCGCCGCGTTTGAAGCGGCCCATCAAGCCATCGAAGCCGGTTCCGCCGAATGGGTGCGCCGTATCCGCTTGGTCTCCTGATCGTTTGCACGACTTTTATTCATAATGAGCCAAACCCCCGCTATCTCTCCGCCTCTCGTCCCCGCTGCGCCAGGCGACGACGAAATTGATCTTCTTGGTTTGCTCGACACGCTGCTAGACGCCAAGTGGCTGATCGCGGCAGCCGTGGTTGTCGTCACATTGCTGGGCGGCGCGTATGCGTTTCTTAGCCGCCCAATCTATCAGGCCAACACCCTAATTCAGGTGGAAGAAAGCAAACCGGGCGCCGGCAGTGCCCTGGGAGAGGCGGCCAGCCTTTTTGAAATCCGCTCGCCAGCTTCGGCAGAAATGGAGCTTCTCCGCTCGCGACTCGTGGTGGGTCAGGCGGTTGACGAACTGCAGCTCTTCATTACCGCGGTGCCAAAGCGACTTCCACTTGTCGGCAACTGGCTGGCTGCCCGTGCCCAAGGTCTTTCGGATCCGGGATTTCTCGGCTTCAATGGATACGTTTCGGGTAAAGAACAGGTGCAGATCGCGTTGCTGGAAGTTTCTGCCGACCTGGAAGGCAAACGCCTTGCACTGATTGCCACCGACAACGGGTACCGATTGCTCGACTCCGACGGGCAGCTGTTGGTGCAGGGCAATGTCGGCGTGGAATTGGGCTTTCCCGGTGGCCGGATCCTGGTGCGCGAGGTCAAAGCCAAACCGGGTGCGGAGTTCCATGTTGCGCGCTTGAATCGACAAAGTGTGATTGAGCAGGTGCAAGCTTCTTTGAGAATTACAGAGAAGGGGCGTCAGTCCGGCGTATTGTCGGTGGTTCTTGAGGGGAGTGATCGGGAGCGAATTGTCAGGATACTTGGCGCCGTAGGGGCAAACTATGTCGGCCAGAATGTGGCCCGCAAGGCAGCTGAAGCAGACAAGTCCCTAGGTTTTCTGAACGGCTTTCTGCCGGAACTCAAGCGCCAGTTGGAGAGCTCTGAAACCCGTTTCAGCCAGTTCCGCAACCAAAAGGGCACGTTTGACCTGAGTACGGAAGGTCAGTTGGCGCTCAAATCTTCGGTGGACCTGCAGACTAAGTTGGTGGAAGCGGAGCAGAAACGCCGCGAATTGCTATCCCAATTCACCACCGCCCATCCTTCGGTGCAAGTCGTTGATGCCCAGATCGCAGCGCTCAAGAAAGAGATGGCGGGGGTTAATGCAAAAGTTACGGTACTGCCCAATGTCGAGCAGGAGTTATTGCGCCTGACCCGCGATGTCAAAGTCAATTCCGAGTTGTACGTCAGCCTTCTCAACAGTGCTCAGCAATTGAGATTGGTGCGGGAGGGCAAGGTCGGGAATGTGCGGGTAGTAGACGCGGCAGCTGTCGGGTCACTGCCAATTGCACCGCAACGCGGCCTGATCCTGATTGTCAGTGCCGCCTTGGGTCTGATGCTTGGTATCGGATTGGCGGTACTTCGAAACGTTCTAAATCCGGGAATACGGGATGCCAGTGAAATCGAGCGTAATTCCGGACTGAATGTGTTCGCCACCGTTCCCCACAGCGAGGCGCAGGGAACGTTGTTTGAGCAAATCAAGCGAAAGGCGCCCGGTCAACACCTACTCACGCTGTCGTTGCCCAACGATCCGGGGGTGGAAAGTTTGCGCAGTCTGCGGACAGCGCTGCAATTTGCTTTGCTGGATGCCCCCAACAACATTGTCCTATTTACGGGGCCAACGCCCGGGATCGGAAAATCCTTTGTCAGTGCCAACTTTGCTGCTGTGCTCGGTGCGACGGGCAAGCGCGTTTTGCTTGTTGATGCCGACTTGCGCAAAGGGTACCTGAACCAGTACTTTGGATTGGACCGTGCGCCAGGCCTCAGCGAACTGGTAGCTGGATCCTGCAACGATGCAGACGCACTTCGAGTGAACGTGGCACCCAATGTGGACTTGATCACGACGGGCCAATTGCCGCCCAATCCGGCAGAAGTGCTGACGGCAGGAGCCCTTTCCCAGTTGTTGTTGCGCCTGTCCGCTCAATATGACTTGGTTCTGATAGATACACCACCGGTACTTGCGGTGGCCGACACCCAGGTGGTCGCCGCCCACGCCGGCACCATATTCCTGGTTACCAAAGCGACCGTAAGCTCGTTGGGTGAGGTGAATGAATCCGTAAAGCGCCTGCAGCAGGCGGGCGTGCAAATCAAGGGAGTTGTTTTCAACGATTTCAAGGTGGACAAACGGCGTTATGGTGGCTACGGGTATCGGTATAGCCGGTATCGATATACGAACTACCAGTATGGGCAGCAGTAACGCGGGTTCCTGCAGGATGGCCATCAATTGAATTCATGCCCATGTGTTTCAAATTCTCCCGGCCTGAAGTGGTCACGTTTTCTCAGTCTGTGTCTGACCGTTTCCAATGAAGCTTCTAGTTGTATTCGGTACGCGGCCTGAAGCCATAAAAATGGCCCCGCTCGTAAAGGTGTTGGAGGGCTCATCCCATCTGGAGCACAAAGTATGTGTTACGGCGCAGCACCGCCAGATGCTCGACCAGGTGCTGCAACTCTTCGAGATCACGCCGCATTTCGACCTGGACCTGATGCGTCCGGGGCAGACCCTGCCTCAACTCACCAGCAACATCTTGCAGGGGATGGATGGCGTGCTGGCCGACTATCGGCCCGATTGGGTGCTGGTGCACGGCGACACCACCACGACCATGGCTACAAGCCTTGCTGCCTACTATCGACAAGTGGGCGTAGCGCATGTAGAAGCCGGCTTGCGCACCCACAATTTGCTTTCACCCTGGCCCGAAGAGGGTAACCGTCAGATCACTGGACGGCTGGCAAGTCTGCACTTTGCTCCAACTGCAGCCTCGCGTCAGAACCTGTTGCACGAAGGGGTCGTTGACAACACTATCCATGTCACCGGCAACACAGTCATAGACGCTCTTCTTCGTATCAGCCAGCGCTTGGATGAAGACGTTCCACTCAGCGAACAACAGGCAACCCGCTTCCCTTTTCTGGATGCCACAAAGCGCTTGGTACTGGTCACCGGGCACCGGCGCGAAAACTTCGGCGCCGGGTTTGAGGCGATGTGTCAAGCTCTCAAAGCCATTGCGGCCCAGCCTGGCGTTCAAGTCGTGTACCCCGTACATCTCAACCCACAGGTTCAGGAACCCGTGCACCGTATTCTGGGCAATGTTGACAACGTCCACCTGACCGAGCCCCAGGACTATCTGCCCTTTGTGTATTTGATGAAGCGAAGCTACATCATTCTCACCGACTCAGGGGGCATTCAGGAGGAGGCCCCTTCACTTGGAAAGCCAGTGCTGGTGATGCGGGATACTACCGAAAGGCCCGAAGCCGTGGCCGCAGGCACTGTTCGCCTGGTAGGCACCAACACCGATCGTATCGTTGCCGAAACCCACGTCCTTTTGCGTGATCAGGCTGCATACCAGCAGATGGCCTTTGCGCACAACCCATACGGAGATGGCACAGCGTGCCGCCAAATCCGCAGTATTTTTGAATCACTCGCCACCAGGGCCAACTGAAAACTATGAGCGATCCCTTCGCAACCATTTCTATCATCGGACTCGGCTATATCGGCCTTCCAACGGCGGCAGTTTTTGCCAGCCGAAAAGTCAAAGTGATTGGCGTGGACGTCAATCAGCACGCTGTGGATACGATAAACCGTGGCGAGATCCACATTGTCGAACCTGAACTCGACAACGTGGTGCGTGCGGCTGTCGCCGACGGCTATCTGAGGGCCACAACAAAACCTGAGCCAGCGGATGCATTCCTTATTGCGGTTCCCACCCCGTTCAAGGACGGCCCCACGGGCTGCCACCACCCCGATGTGGACTTCATTGAGGCGGCCACGAAGTCCATCGCGCCGGTGCTGAAAAAGGGCGACCTGGTCATCCTGGAGTCCACCTCCCCTGTGGGTGCCACAGAGCAAATGGCGTTCTGGATGGCCCAAGCGCGTCCCGATCTTTCTTTTCCGCAAACACATGGCGAAGCCAGTGACATCCGCGTTGCCCACTGCCCGGAGCGCGTTCTCCCGGGCCAAGTGCTACGCGAGTTGGTGCAAAACGACCGGGTCATTGGAGGTATGACACCTCGGTGTTCGAAAGCGGCCGCGCAACTCTATAAAGCGTTTGTCCAGGGCGAATGCGTTATCACCAGTGCCCGCACCGCCGAAATGTGCAAGCTGACTGAAAACAGCTTCCGCGACGTGAATATTGCTTTTGCGAACGAACTTTCGATAATCTGCGACAGATTGAATATCAACGTCTGGGAGCTTATCAGGCTCGCAAATCGACACCCTCGGGTCAATATACTTCAACCAGGCCCAGGAGTTGGCGGGCACTGTATCGCGGTCGATCCGTGGTTCATTGTAAGTGCCGCCCCGACTGAGGCGAAATTAATAAGGGCAGCTCGCGAAGTAAATGACAGCAAGCCCGGATGGGTAATTGAAAAAATAAAGTTATCGGTTGCTGAGTTCCTCCAGGAGAATCCCGGGAAGACGGCAAAAGACATGTCTATCGCGTGCTTCGGGATTAGCTTTAAGCCAGACATTGACGACTTGCGGGAAAGTCCGGCGCTTGATATTGTTCGGGCATTGTCTGTCATTCACCCCGGTCCTGTATTTGTTGTGGAGCCTAATATAAAAACCGTTCCAATGGATTTAAATAACGTTGAATTGGTTGATGAAATAAGAGGAATGGACGCCGATCTGAAAGTGCTTCTGGTGGATCATAAGCAGTTTAAGACAGGCTTGACCCCGCATGGCAAATTTCTCGACTGCAAAGGCATCTGGTAAAGGAGTAACGATAATGCTTAATAATTCAACAATCCTTGTCACCGGCGGCACGGGATCTTTTGGGCACACGTTCGTCCCAATGACGCTAGAAAAATTTAACCCGAAGAAAATAATAATTTTCTCTCGGGACGAAATGAAGCAATGGGAGATGGCGAAACTCTTCAATGGTGATCCGAGGGTTCGCTTTTTCATAGGTGATGTGCGCGATCGGGATCGACTTAACCGAGCTCTGGATGGTGTGGATTATGTCGTGCACGCTGCGGCTACAAAAATTGTTCCGACAGCTGAATATAATCCCTTCGAATGCATAAAGACGAACATCAATGGGGCGATGAACCTTATTGATGCATGTATTGATAAGGGTGTTCGGCGTGTCGTGGCTCTTTCGACGGATAAAGCAAGCAGTCCAATAAATCTTTATGGGGCAACGAAACTTGCTTCAGATAAACTTTTCGTCGCTGGCAACTCATACTCTGCTGCTTATGAGACCCGATTTGCGGTCGTGCGCTATGGCAATGTGATGGGTTCACGTGGATCGGTTATACCTTTTTTCCTTTCGATCAAAGATAAAGGCGTGCTCCCAGTTACGGACGCCCGCATGACTCGATTCATGATTACGCTGGAACAGGGCGTTGAATTGGTTTGGCATGCGTTCGAGGATATGGAGGGCGGGGAAATTTACGTCAAAAAGATCCCTTCCATGAAAGTTACCGATCTGGCGTCGGTGGTCGCTCCGGACGCGCATCAAGAAATTGTGGGAATTCGCCCCGGTGAAAAACTGCATGAGCAGATGATTGGTGTTGAAGACGCCTTTTATACCTACGAATACCCAGAACATTACAAAATTCTTCCGGCCATTCACAGCTGGGATTCGTGCAAGAACCGTATCAAAGATGGCGTGCGGGTCCCCGAAGGGTTTTCTTATACGAGTGACAACAACGCAGAATGGATGAAACCAGCAGAGCTCAAATCGTGGATTGAAAGAAATCGGGCAAAGATCGGGAGCATCTGACCATGATTCCCTATGGACGACAGGACATCACCCAAGCCGATGTTGAAGCGGTAGTAGGCGTATTGCAGTCGGACTTTCTCACCCAAGGGCCTCAGGTGCCACTGTTTGAAAAGCGGGTTGCAGACCATGTTAACGCCCGACATGCCTTGGCTGTCAACAGCGCCACTTCGGCCCTGCACATTGCCTGTTTGGCGCTGGGTTTGAAGTCGGGTGATTGGTTGTGGACAACGCCGGTGACATTCGTTGCGTCGGCAAACTGCGGCCTTTACTGCGGCGCTAAAGTGGACTTCGTCGATATCGATCCTCGCACCTACAACATGAGCGTCAGTGCGTTGGAGAGCAAGTTACAAGCGGCCGAACGGGAAGGGCGTCTCCCCAAGGTGGTGGTGCCGGTCCATCTCTGCGGTCAGTCCTGCGATATGGCTGCTATCCATGCGCTCGGCCAGAAGTACGGTTTCAAGATCATTGAAGACGCTTCGCACGCCATTGGTGGCAAGTACAAAGGCGAATTCATTGGGAACTGCCGCTACAGCGACATCACGGTGTTCAGTTTTCATCCGGTCAAAATCATCACCACTGCGGAAGGTGGCATGGTTCTGACCAATGATGCCGAACTGGCAAACAAGATGGCACTTTTGCGTAGCCACGGCATCACCCGCGATGCGGCGCGTATGACGAAAACCCCAGATGGTCCATGGTATTACCAGCAAGTCGACCTTGGATTCAATTTCCGCATGACAGAACTGCAGGCGGCGCTCGGCGTCAGCCAGGTGGCTCGCCTTGACCACTATGTCGCACGCCGCCATGAACTGGCTGAGCGATACGATGCGTTGCTCGCCGGACTCCCTGTCACCCTCCCTTGGCAGCATCCAGACAGTTACTCCGGCTTGCACCTCTACGTTATTCGTCTGCAACTTGACCGAATCGGCAAAACGCACCGCCAGGTGTTTGACGAGTTGCGCGAGCAGGGCATAGGCGTGAATTTGCACTACATCCCGGTGCACACCCAGCCCTACTATCAACAGTTGGGTTTCAAGGTGGGGGCGTATCCCGAGGCTGAGCGTTACTATGCTGAAGCCATCAGTCTGCCTATGTTTCAGACGATGACCGAAGCACAGCAGGACCGAGTCCTTTCCGCGTTGCGCAGAGCATTGTGTTGAAAAGCGTTGCAATCCTTCAGGCCCGAACCAATTCCTCACGGCTTCCTGCAAAGGTCCTCCTTCCGATACGGGGAATACCGCTGGTGGTACTGGCCGCTCGGCGCGCTGCGAATACCGGGCGCGAGGTCATCGTGGCTACCTCCGACGAGGCCACAGACGACGCTCTCGCGGATTTGCTTGCTGACGCGGGTATCCCCTGCTACCGTGGCAGCCTTGATAACACTCTTCAACGCGTGGTAGGGGCCTTGGCGGGCTATGAAGACCAAACTTTGGTTTTCCGCTTGACCGCAGACAACGTTTTCCCGGACGGCGCTCTTCTGGACGAAATGGCGGAGGAATTCCTCCGGCTTGGTCTGCGGTATTTGTGCTGCAACGGTGAGAAATCCGGCTTGCCGTATGGCATGAGCGCTGAGCTTACCCGTGCGGGCTATCTGCGCGACGCGGCTGAAGCCGCGACAAGCCGGCATGATCAAGAACATGTCACGCCTTATATTCGTCGGACTTTCGGAGCGACCTACTTCGAGCGCCATAAACATCTGAATTTGGGGCACTTTCGATGCACAGTCGATTGCTTCGATGACTACGTCTCGGTCCAGCACGTGTTTTCGGGGGCGATGTCTCCTGAACGGACCCCGGCAATGGAACTGATAGACCGCCTGCGCAGCGTGCCCTACCAGCCTCAGCAAGCAACTCCTACTAGGAAATTGGTTCTGGGTACGGCCCAACTCGGTCTTCCCTATGGTATCGGCAATCAGTCAGGAAAGCCCGATCAGAAGACCGCAACTGCTCTGATCAAGACGGCGATAGCGAATGGTGCGGCTTTCCTTGACACCGCTCGAGCGTATGGCGATAGCGAAGAAGTAATAGGCAATGCGTTACGGCCGGGCTGGGAGGGCCGAGTTCAGATCATCACCAAATTGTCCCCGCTGTCGGAATGTCCAGTCGAGGCGACGCCTGCAACGATCAACGCCTTCGTGGATGCGAGCATCTTTCGCTCTTGCGCAGCCTTGCGCACCCAAGAGCTTGACGTTCTGATGTTGCATCGCGCCTCGCACTTGTCGGATTGGTCAGGAATTGTTTGGTCGCGTCTTCTGCAGCACAAGGCCGAACGCCGCTTGAAATCTCTCGGGACATCGGTACAAAGTCCGCACGAGCTGGAACAAGCGCTTACCGAATCCGAGATCGACCTGATACAGATGCCTTTCAACGTACTTGACTGGCGCTGGGACAACCAAATTCAGAAGATACGGGAGGCGAAGGGACATCGTCCGCTGACAATCCATGTAAGAAGCGCGCTTCTGCAGGGCCTGCTCGTAAGCACAAAACCCGAGCATTGGCAACGGGCGAACGTCGAGAACTCGGAATCCGTCAGGGAATGGCTCGCAGGGCAATGTCGAAAAGCCGGTCGGGCCAGTGTCGCTGATTTCTGCCTGGGCTTCGTAAAGTCTCTCGACTGGGTTGATGGCGTCGTTGTCGGAATGGAGAGCTGTGAACAAGTCGCAGACAACACAAAGATTTTTTGTGGCTCCGACCTTACGGGACCGCAAATTCAGGCAATTCAGGCTAGTCGTCCGATCCTTGACGAACAATCTCTGAATCCGGCACGTTGGAGAAGCTGAAATTGAACAAAGGGCTGGATATCTTCTCGCTACGTGGCAAGACTGCATTGATAACGGGTGCCACTGGGCATCTTGGCGCGTCAACGGCGGCTATCTTTGCCGAGGCCGGTGCCAGGGTCCTGATCAATTCCCGGACCTCCGAGCGTGCCGATGAGTTGGTTGCGAGACTCAATGTTGACGGGTATACCGCAGAAAGTGCCGTGTTTGACGTGACGTCGCCTACGGAAATCGCGAGCTTTGCCGAACACCTGCAGGGTGACCCGTTGCACGTACTCGTTAACAATGCGTACCTCGGTGGGGCCGGTAACATTGAATGCGCTGGAAGCGATTCGTATGCGTCGAGCTACGACGTGACGATGATTGCCGCGCATCGTCTCCTGACAGCGTTGCTTCCGAACCTGCGCCAGGCCGCGCGCCAATGTGGGGACGCATCGGTTATCAATTTGGCGTCGATGTACGCCCTCGTCAGCCCCGACCCACGCATTTACGAATCACCGAGCGCCACAAACCCGCCGTTTTATGGGGCGGCAAAAGCGGCGTTGCTGCAATGGACACGTTATGCGGCGTGCGAGTTCGGTAAGGAAGGCATCCGCATCAACGCAATTTCACCTGGACCTTTCCCGTCGCAGGCAGTTCAGGACACCAATCCAGCCTTTGTAGAAAGGCTCGTGACCAAGGTCCCAATGGGACGTATTGGTGCTTCTGACGAGATCAGAGGGCCAATGCTATTCCTCGCCGCCCCGGCCTCTTCATTCGTCAATGGTGCGAATTTGGTCGTGGATGGCGGATGGACCTGCTGGTAAGCCAATGGCTTCCAAGTTCGCGTTTCGCACCGACGCATCGGTCCAGATCGGCACCGGTCACGTCATGCGCTGCCTGACGCTGGCCGACGCTCTGGTGGCCAAAGGTGCGGAATGCGAGTTCATCTGTCGTGCGCACGATGGAAACCTGATCGAGTTCATTCGTGGCAAGGGCTATGTCGCCCACGCTTTGGCCACAGACCCGCTGACCAGCGCGAACACGACCGCAGCCAGCCCGCAGGGCGGCGTTCCCGAACTCACCCACCACAAATGGCTCGGCGCCACACAAGCACAAGATGCTGAAGCCTGTGCCAGCATCCTGGCAGCACTGCGTCCCGACTGGCTGATCGTCGACCACTATGCCATTGATGCCCGTTGGGAGCGAGCCCTGGCGGCCCACTACCGCAACCTGATGGTCATCGATGACCTTGCGGACCGAACCCACACCTGCCATCTGCTTCTTGACCAGACCTATGGCCGGGAGGCGTCTGACTACCACTCCCTTGTCCCTGCGCACTGTCGCGTGCTTTGCGGCTCGCATTACGCGCTTTTGCGTCCCGAGTTCGCTGCGCTGCGTCCGTACAGTCTGGAGCGCCGTACCCGGCCCGCCTTACGCGAACTGCTCATCACCATGGGTGGCGTCGACAAGGACAACGTGACCGGGCGGATCCTGGAGGCGCTGCGCACCTGCCCATTGCCTGCGGACTGCCGTGTTACCGTCGTCATGGGCTCAACAGCACCTTGGCAGGATGAGGTCAGGAAGCAGGCACAAGATATGCCTTGGCCGACGAGGGTGCTGGTCGGAGTCCCGGACATGGCGCAACTCATGGCTGACAGCGATCTGGCGATCGGGGCGGCAGGGGCAACATCGTGGGAGCGGTGTTGTTTGGGTCTTCCGACAGCGATAATTGTCGTAGCAGAAAATCAACGCTATGCAGCTGACCTGTTAGGAAAAACCGGCGCGGTCGAAACGATATTTTTGGGCGCGACTTTGGTCAAGAGCTTGAGTGAAATAGTTCTTTCCTCGGTTAAATATCGCGATTATCTAAAAAATCTTGCAAATCGCGCTGCCGAGATAACAGACGGTCGGGGTGCTGGTTATATTTCTAATTTGCTTCTTGATATTTTTCCAGATATAATTTCCAATGAGAGTACCTGAATCGAAATTCAGTCCGGTCACTGTCGAGCTTGTTGAAAAAATAAGAATGTGGCGAAACTCGCCTCGTATTCGTGCCAACATGTTCGATGATACGGAAATTCAACCACAACAACAGCAGAGGTGGTTTGAAACCTTGGCGGTGAGCAGTGACAGGCAATATAAGGTTTTCTATCAAGACTCGAAGCCTATTGGGATGCTTTCCTTTTCGGAGATCAAAAAAGAATCATGTTTTTGGGGTTGCTATATTGGTGAGGAGGCGGTATGGCCAGGCACGGGAGTTTTGCTCGCTGTCGCGGCTCTTGATTACGCGTTTAATACACTTGATGTCCAGCTTCTGTCAGCGGAGGTCTTTGAAGACAATGCGTCACCAATAAAAATGCACAAGACGTTCGGATATGCAGAGAAACCTGACAGGTTTGCGGTAACGAAAGGCGGGAAAAGGGTTAAGGTGAAGTGCTTTGAATACATGAAGCAAGATTGGGAAAAAAATAGAGAAAAAATTCTTTGCAAGCTTCCGAAGCAAATAAGAGAAGCGGCGGATTCCATTGTTTTTGAATAAGAGGACTTCTATGAAAGAAAAAATTCTATCCCTCATGTTGGAGATTGCGTCCGAGAACGATGTCAAGCTCGATTCTGAAATAAAATCAGAAACAGTCTTGCTGGAAAGTGGGCTGGATTCTCTTGGGTTTGCGATTCTGATCGCCAGACTTGAAGAAGAGCTAGGATACGATCCGTTCACGATGATGGATGAACCGGTATATCCGCAAACCTTCGGACAGTTGGTGGAGATATACGAACGCTTCGCATCATGATCGGCCTGAATTTGGACGCGATCCTAAAAGGGTTGCCGCCCTCGCGAACGTGCCTCGTTAACGGTAAGGCCCACATCACCATCGAAGAGGTTCTGGCAATGGCTTGGGCTTTGCGTGCTGGCATGCCAGAGGCTAAGGGTGCCCGTGTTGCCCTGTGTGGTCTTGCGCCGCTGGACCTTGTTCTGGCGCTTGTAGCGCTAGACGGTCACGCCGAGCAAATTCTGCTCTTTCCTGGGTCATTGGATTCAGCCACGCTTGATGGCCTGAATGCTCAGGCGGGCACCACCCACATATTGACAAGTGGCGACCGATTTTGCCGTCCGATAGGCACTCGCATGCCTGGTCAGTCGACTCCGGCTCCGACGAATTGGTTGCTTGCGACATCAGGTACAACGGGCACGCCAAAACTGATTGCGCATCAATTGGCAACGCTAACCCGTACAGTACGTGCCGACCCAGACCGTGGCGCGAATTTCATGTGGGGTCTGCTCTACGACCCCAACCGGTTTGCTGGTTTGCAGGTTGTTCTGCAGGCGCTCTATTCGGGTTCAGCTCTCGTTATATCAGAGCGCATCGAGTTCTCTGCACAACTCGCGGCAATTCTCGACAACCCGGTAAATGCCCTTTCTGCGACGCCGACCCTTTGGCGAAAACTATTAATGGATGGTCGCATTTCCAAGTTGCCACTACGTCAATTGACGCTCGGAGGAGAGATATCCGACCAAGCGATACTCGATGCATTGAAGAGTCAATTTCCAAAAGCTCGAGTTGTACATATATATGCTTCAACCGAGGCTGGTGCTGGATTTGCCGTAAAGGATGGACGCGCAGGCTTTCCGGCGGCTTGGATCGAAAACACTGGTTTCAGTCCGGCCCTTCGTATTAACGCGGCCCAACATTTACTCATCAAGCCGCCGCTCTTGCCTACGGGCCCCGAGATCATCGCGCGCCTTGATTCTGATGGGTATCTCGACACGCAAGACATTGTGCGATTCGATAACGATCGGATCTTTTTTATGGGTCGAGCCTCGGGTGCAATCAACGTGGGTGGTAACAAGGTCAGCCCCGAGTCGCTCGAAAGTTATCTCCGCAACCTTGATGGTGTGATAGATGCGCGTGTCTTTGCCAAAAAAAGCAGCATGACGGGGCAACTTGTCGCTGCGGAGATCGTGCTTGAAGCAGGTAGTGATGTAAAGGTCATGCGGCAGCACATTATCCAGTCCTGTAAGAGAAACCTTGAAAGCTGGGAGGTGCCTGCCCTGATCAGCTTTGTAAACGAGCTCAGAGAAAACGCTGCCGGAAAAAGGGAAAGATTGACAACATGAAAACGATCGTCATTACTGGTGCCACCCGCGGCTTGGGTCTCGCAACTGCTCGACAAGCGGTTGTTGAGGGCTATAAGGTTATTGCAGTCGGCCGTAGCCTCTCGGCTGAACTGAAAGTGGCAATATCTGAAAATCCGGGTCAGCTTTTTTTCGAGCAGTTCGATCTAAACGAAATTGAGAGCATCCATTCTTTTGCGAAGCACATCGCGAAAAATTATGGAAGACTATGGGGTCTCGTAAATAATGCAGCCCTCGGATCCGATGGGGTATTGGCCACCTTGCATGAAAAAGACATAGCGCAGCTGATTCGGGTAAACGTTGAAGCCCCGATTCTTCTGACCAAATATCTATTGAGGCCAATGCTGATGAATCGCGGTGGTCGTATCGTTAACGTATCTTCGATCATCGCGACAACCGGATTTAGCGGTCTTTCAGTTTACGGTGCGACGAAAGCTGCTCTTGCGGGTTTCACTCGCTCTCTGTCAAGAGAAGTCGGGAAGGCTGGAATAACGGTGAACACCGTGGCTCCTGGCTATATGGAAACAGACATGACAAGCGGACTTCAAGGAGAAAAGCTCGAGGCGATTCGGCGGCGTAGTCCGCTTGGCCATCTTGCTAAGGCCGAAGACGTT
Organism: Burkholderiaceae bacterium; assembly: GCA_016790575.1. Classification (GTDB taxonomy): domain Bacteria; phylum Pseudomonadota; class Gammaproteobacteria; order Burkholderiales; family Burkholderiaceae_C; genus JAEUOU01. The sequence goes on from JAEUOU010000006.1 coordinate 63,285, forward strand.
GCCTATGCTGTAACGTACTTGCTCAGTGAAAAGGCTGAAAACGTAACAGGCTCAACGATTACAGTCGATGCAGGAAGTACTGCCTGACGATCTGAAAGCGAGGGGAGAATCGGATGGAATATTTAATATTCGAATCTTGAGAAAATTGCAGGTATTATCTGCGAATATTGAGGTAAAAATTATAAAAGTCGCTGTTGCTGCCTGGCAATTGTAAAATTTTCAAAGAGCTTTTATGCCGGCGCACTGGTGCTGATGATTTTAGGGGCTATCGCTCTCCTGGCTGCTTTGGTGGGGATTGTGAGTATGTGAATGTTATTTTGCCGCCATTCCTGTTGTATGATGGAAAATAGCAATGTTGATGTCGTCGTGTTTCAATGCTGACAAGGGAAGGTTTGAGATGATCAAGATAGCGAATCGTCATATTGGCGCTGATAGCGCACCTTTTATTATTGCCGAAATGTCCGGTAATCATAATCAATCTTTAGAACGGGCATTAAAGATTGTCGATGCCGCTGTTGACTCAGGAGCCCATGCAATCAAACTCCAGACAGCGAGTCCAGATGGCCTGACTCTGGATATCGATTCGCCGGATTTCAAGATAACTGAGACGAACAGTCTGTGGTACGGGAAGAGCCTTTACCAGCTTTATAAGGAGGCTGTCACCCCTTGGGAGTGGCATCAGCCGATCTTCGAGCACTGCCGTATGCGAGGCATCATCGCCTTTAGTTCGCCCTTCGAGCTTAAAGCGGTTGATTTTCTCGAGGATCTTGGTGTGCCTTGTTACAAGATTGCCTCGTTTGAGTTGATTGACACTCAACTTGTTCGGCGTGTAGCAAAAACGGGTAAGCCGATGATTATGTCGACGGGCATGGCAACGCTCAGCGAGATTGAAACGGCGGTCAAGACGGTTCGTGCCGAGGGGAACAATCAGATCATCTTGCTAAAGTGCACATCTACTTATCCGGCACGTCCTACAAATACCAACCTTTTGACGATCCCCCACTTGAGGGCTGCCTTCGGTACCCAAGTCGGCCTCTCTGATCATACGATGGGTGTCGGTGTGCCCTGCGCTGCGGTAGCGTTGGGAGCCAGCGTGATCGAAAAACATTTTACGCTGGCAAGATCTGACGGGGGCGTCGATTCCGCTTTCTCACTCGAACCCCATGAGATGAAACTATTGGTTGAAGAGACTGAGAGGGCATGGCAGGCGGTTGGTGAAGTCCGCTATGGTGGAAGTGACGACGAGCAGGCTTCGCTGAAGTATCGCAGGTCTATTTATATCAGTCGCGATGTCAAGGCGGGTGAACTACTCACGTCCGAAAACATAAGAATCGTCCGCCCCGGCTTCGGAATTGCGCCCAAGTACTTTGATCTCCTGGTCGGGCGTCGTGTCAACAAGGACTTACCGAAGGGTACGCCGATGTCTTGGGGGTTTATCGGATGAAAGGCGTCCTGGTCGTTGCGGATCATGCCGACGACGAAGCCGGCGCTCAAGCGATCCCATTGCGTGAAAGGTCGCTCAAGCCGCTGTCTTGTATGTCGGCTTTCATGGATGACGGCCCCAGATCTCGTGCTTTCGCTGACCAGGATGATTGCGCCTATCACAAGCCCGCAACTGAGCACACACAAGGAAACCCAGGTGTTTGCGAAGACTTGAATTGTTGCTTTGCAGACACCCTCCTCGACAGCCGTTTCCTTATATATGCCACTCAGCGGTTAAGAACGAATATGCCAAGACTCACGCAAGATTTCTTCGAAACCGGCCACCATGGCGATTTGTGCTTTGTAAGCAGGAATCTAAGATGGGGATCAGCATCGCCCGCTGCACGGTGCTAAGCAGGAATGTTCGAGCAATTTCCACTCTCGATCTCTTGGCGAGAGACCATTTTTCGAAACAAATATCGAGCCATCATTACCGACCCGCTTCTTGGTGTCCGGGAGCCGAATGACCACAAAGACGATGCTGAACATAAACCGGTCACACCAACTAAAGAAACAACCGGTGGCCCGCTGTTATCAATCTTTTCCCGACACTTTCCTATCGTATTTATCGCCATACAGCGGTGGTCGCGGTGGCGGCAAAGATTTTCTTCGCGGGCAATTGATTGCGTAACCACCTGAGATTATGAGTGCTGGAAATGCAGACAATGACGACCGATTCTCCGGGTGCTTTCCCATCGCCAACTCCTACTTAGAATTGACGAGGATATACGATTAGTTTACACACACAGAAACTCCGCAACGGTTCGAACCCGTTGCGGGGTTGTCAGACCATGCTCTCTGAGAAACCAGAGCGTTTATCCGTATCGGGGGGCTTGTTTCCATTATTGACAAAGGCCTCGCCCTCAAACGCAGTGGAGCACGCCGGTGCCCTGCAATGGAATTGTATGTGGCGCGCAGACAGAGTAACGACCCCGAAGCGGCTTGGACCGTCATGGCGCAAGGGGAGCATGGGCAGGGGAAAAAGAACAGACCAAAGTCGGGCACTCCTGATTCACCCATTCGATCAAATAAATGAAGGCCAGCAAAAATAGTTGTTCGAATCCGCATGGAATCATCCAGAAAAATTGGGACTGTCAGCGGAGGCAAGAACTCCCGATAAGTAAAGCCGATGCCCACTTTGATATGAAGAATGACATGCAGGCCACTATGGTGAGAAATTCGACCAGAAGCAGGAATTGATGAATGAAACCAGTTCGCGCACGCCTCCTTCTGTATCTCCTTGGGGCATATCTGCTTCTATCCCAGGTGGTGATGCCTTTGCTTTCGCCTTTTCGCGCGCTGGGTCTGCTGGAGCCTGGCCAAATCAGAAACATGCTCCTACCACCGCTTTTTCTTGCGATTGTCATTACTCTCGGTCTCCGTGAAATCCTGAGAATAAAAACCGCTCTCCACCTGGTCTTGATACTGGGCGGTGTACAAGCGATGATAGTTGGACTGCCAAACCTTTTGGACGGTGACGCCACCAGATACTATTTCTCCCATCTATTCCAGATAGCCAGCGCCTATGTCATGTTGGTGCTGGGATGGAGTATGGCGAACACGATTGAAAAGAAATTCTGGGAACGATTCGTCCTTATGGCACTTCTGGCGACGTTGGTATCAAGTTACTTCACGCTCGCAGCGCTCGCCCGTAATGAGGTAGGGAGACTCTACACGCCAGCATATACATTCATCTTTGTCGCGGCATATTCGCTTGCCTATTCCAATCTGCAGACTCTTCTGGTAATTGGCGGATTGCTCATATCAAACAAGCGTGGACCCATGGTCGCAGTAATCGGAATGTTCGCCGTACAAGCTGCAAAATTTGCCGTGATTCGATCACCCGAAGGGCAAGGAAACAAACCGATAAAAATGGCACTGGCCTTTCTATTGGCCGCCCTAGCAATCGGTGCGATCTTTGCTACATACCAATGGGCGCTGAATCTGACAAACATTACGTCACCTATTGAACGAGCTGTCTATATTACGATGATGAGGCTTTCAGACCTCATAAACCTCGCTGAAACCGGCAGAACTTTGGATGAAATATCGGCTGGCCGTCTAACAGAAGTCGATGCTGCATTAGATTCTCTGAACCCCTTGAACTGGTTAATCGGATCAGGGGCAGGATGGAGTGTTACATTGCCTGATGGACCAGAGGTACAAAACCTGCATTTCACACCGCTTTCTTTGGTATCAGTCTTTGGTTTACCCTTCACAGTAACACTTTATGTCCTTATGCTTGCGGTGGTGGTGAAGTCTTTTTTCGGAATGAATAGAAGCCGACAATCCGACGCGACAAGATTGATGGCGCCTCTTTATCTTGTTGGCGCTTTGATACATTCTCTTTTTGCATACTCGCTCTTCATCGACTGGCTAGTCTTCTTCTTTGCAGGGGTCGCAGCCTACGCCAATAAAAATACGCACCCCCGTTAAAACTTCGATCGAAGCGGAATGACAAAAATAATACTATATCTTTCCGGGGCCTGGGATGAGGCGATCAATAATCGCATCGAAGACCACGATATCCTCTTGTATGCCCAAGGGCTCAAAGCCCCGAAGGGAAAGTGGAAAACCCTAGAAATACCAAAAATTCCGACTGGACGGGAGTCGGAAATTGCAAGATGGATGCTCAATGAAACTTCATGTAATTATACGCCGGAAATACAGAGTCTTCTGGAGTGTTACATCAATGACTATTATAGTTACGTAATACGTCCGTTAACTGCAGCCATTCTTTACATTAATAATCTCGCACGCGAGAACGGAGTGGACCAACTCCTTGTGATTTCCGCACGCTCGGAAAGCAACCGTTTCCCGGTCACCGGCTTTCAAACCCCGGAGTCCAGGCGCGGATCATCAACGTTGTTGATGTCAAGATTGGCGCGTCAACTTCCTCGTTTGTATCCTAATCTTCATGTAACATTTGCCTACAACAATGGCGATCTATTTTCAAGGGAATGGGCTCGAATCGCGGGACTGCGGTTGGCGAATGCGATTTTTCTTATTGCCTTCATCCTCCGTGTCACGTGGCTTCGCTTTCTCCTGCGAAGCCGGATTGAGCACCCGAAGCCGGGCGGAAACCTGCTTGTTGTACGAACCCTTCATCAAATTCGCTTCGCGAGCAATCTTGGAAAGAGCAACAGCAATTTCTCCATTGTCTTATTCCCTCAATTGACTCAAGGGGTTGGAAATTTAATTGGGGATTTCCAAAAGATGATCGATGGCGGAATACCTGTTGTTCTGCCCTCGATAGCCTGCCATATTTCTGCGATTCGTAGAACGTACAAAGAAATTGGCGCGATTAAAAGAGTGAACGCTTTGAGGGACAGCGCACCATTGATTATCGATGGAATAGCCATGCCGTTTTCAATGGGTGATGTAGAACATGATGTGAGATTGATGTCCTTGCCGGTTTTCTACAAGAACCTCCTGGCAAGGATCATGAAGAGAACGGCGTCTAAGAAAATTGTCAATTTCGAGTTGGTCGGAAATATCGCTGGCCTCGAAGCTATGGCGGCGCGTGAGACCGAAACTGAACTGAATACTGTACAAACCGCCCTTGTTTCAGCAGTGATTCACCCAGTATTTCCATTGTCTAAGGTATTCTTATGTGATGGCCCGCATACAAGAAAGTTGATACAAAATATTGGAGTGAAGCGGTACGGAGAAGTTGTGTTTGCTGGCCCGCCATTCAGGACCTATGCAACAAGGAAATGTGCAAAGATATCGAGAATTGCCTTCTTCACACAACCCTACGAGAGTTCGATAACTATTGAAATCATTGAAGAAATATGCACTTGGGCTCGTGAGTCAGATGCAAAAATATTTCTCAGACTCCACCCAAGAGATAAGTTAAGCATCTATGCGCCCCTCGTTGAGAGGCATTCCGGGACTCTTATCGCGGATTTTAATCCCGACATCTCCGTGGTAATCAACGGCGTGGATCTGAGTATTACCAGAACATCTAGTGTCGCGAAGGAGTCGTTGGCCTTGGGATGTCCGATATTGCTGTGTCTGTGGTCAGATTTCGATAGAATGATCAATGCTGATTATGTTGTCAGGGAGCTAGGAAAAGAATATATTTCGTTTGCCAGAAATGATATCAGGGCGCTCCTGGATAATAGTTCCAGACTTTCTGGCGTTGCTGAAGATATTTCTTCCAAAATTTTTGAGGGAAAATCTGTCGACGACTTGGCGGGTCATATTCTGTCATGAACGTTGACAAAGGCTTTCTCCAGTTGATTGCTGGTACCTTACGTGCGTTGACACTTTTCACCCGATTTGCCCTTATATTTCTATTGGCGCGCATTCTCCCACCGGCGGAGTTCGGACTTTTCGGACTTTATTTCGCGGGTTTACAATTGGCAACTTCATTCGTTGGCGTTGATCTGTACACCTATACCACAAAGCAACTAACATCAAAAGGTGCAAATCGATCTGACTTGATAGCGAAACACTTCGGTGCAATAATTATATTGTTGTTATTGTTGTCGCCAGTTTTTGCATCGGCATTCCTGGTCAGTAATGGCGCCATAACCGGGTATATCGCGGTAATATTTTTAATGCATTTGATTCTTGAGGCGATTTCGGCGGAAGGTGGCCGAATTCTTGTGCCTCTTGGTCGCCCATTGGCGGCAGACATCATTTTGTTCGTCCGATCGTCGTTATGGGTTATTCCTTTGATTGTGGCGTATTTTGTTTCGCCTTTGCAGATTGACCTTATTTATGTTCTGCTTTTGTGGGTCTCGGGTTCGATTCTTGCTTCGATATGTACGGTGAGGTTCATTGGAGGATACTTTGATCAGGAAAAATACACAACGATTGATTTTAAGTGGATCCATACAGCCTTCTTCGGCAGTATTATTTTTCTTGCCGGCACTCTTCTGTTTCGGTCTATCCTTGGCTTGGATCGATTCGTTGTCAGTTGGTTGTTGGGTCTCGAAGTTGTCGGTGTCTATGGCCTTTACGCCTCTGTATGCTTGGGTGTTTTAGGGCTTATTGAGTCAAGCGTGTCGGCGTGGCATTTTCCAGCCTTGATTCGAGAAATTCAGTTGAATGATAAGGCTGAGATCAGAAAACGTTTCCTCGCGTTTTTCCGTCAAAATTCCATCGCCTCTGTTTCGATCATTTCCTTTGTGGTGATTGTTTTCCCGCCTTTGGCTGATTATTTGCTGAGTGAGATCTATGTCAAAAATATAGGTGCCTTCTATTTCATCGCGGCGGGGGTGTTTTTTTATTGCTTGTCGATGCCCTTTCATTATGTAATTTTCGGTTACAGGCGAGATGTCGCCTTTGTTCTAATTTACGGCGCGGCCATGATTGTTGGCGCATTGTTTGCAGTTGCCTTTATTCCGACTCTTGGCCCAATAGGTGCTGGAATAATGCTCGGTCTGGCGTTGTTTGTGGTTTCGGTCGGAAGGGTAATATTCGCTGCATTCTTGTTTCGGAAAGCGAACTCTTGTTGATAATTGCTCGGCCATCTGATCTTGGATATTTGCGGATTTTTTATGGCTCTGCTTGGTTTTAATTTCTTCGAAATGTGGGATGTTTGATATGTGTGGTCTTATTTTTGCCCTTTCAGAACGTCCTGTAGTTGATTTCGTTCTGCGCGGCCATTTGAACCAGAAACATCGTGGTCCCGATGGTGAGGGAAAATACTTCGAGGAAGTTGATGGTGTATATTTGGGGATGGCGCATGAACGCCTTGCGATTGTCGGTTTGAGTGAGGCTGGTGTTCAGCCGATGCTGTCCCGATCGGGCAGAATCCGGATTCTTTTTAACGGTGAAATATATAACTATCGGGAACTCGCGCTTCAATATGGTCTGAAGGATTTGCGTTCCGGTACCGACACCGAGGTCGCGGCGGAGCTTATCGAACGTCTCGGCATGGAAGAAGCCTGTCGAAATTTCAATGGTATGTGGGCAATAATTGCCCATGACCGGATTTCAAACCGGTTTTATGTTTCCCGGGATCGCTTTGGCAAAAAGCCACTTTATCATTATTGCAATTCTTCAGGTATTTATTTTGCGTCGGAAATGCACAGTCTTTTGGCAGTTCCTGACGTTCAGGTCAAACCAGACCCTGTAACGGCGTCCCGTTTCCTCAGCCAGTCGCTTCAGAACCTCGATGAACGGAGCTGGATTGTTGGTGTGAGCATGTTCCCCGCTGCATCAATCGGCGAGATTGACGGAAATGCGCCGGCGTCAGGAATTGTTGGTCTTCGGCAGTTTTGGAGCCCGAGTCTTCAATCGCCGTTGACCTTTCACGATGAGCGCGAGGCGTTTGAGCAGTTGCGGACTCTTGTTCTGGATTCCATTCGACTGCGTTTACATGCGGATGTCTCTGTGGGCATTGCTTTGTCCGGCGGGCTGGACTCCTCCATCATCGCCGCGCAGGCCAGAGAGCATACGGGAGCAAATGGCGATGGCATCGAGTTGTTTTCGGCCGTTAATCCTGAGTCCAAAGAGGATGAGAGCCCCCACATCGATGTGATGGAGCGCTTCCTGCGGAAAGACGTTCGTAGATTTCAACTCAATCCAGGGCAGGGTCCTGAGCTTCTGGATTTGCTGAAGACTTGCATTCGTCATTCCGATGGGCCTGTCAGTTCCTTTTCAAGTCTGCTTTTCTACAAATTGATGGAAAGTTCGCGTTCCGCCGGTATCACCGTCGTATTGACCGGTCAGGGAGCCGATGAAGCTTTTTGCGGGTATCGAAAGTATCCCATTCTGGAAATCAAGAGGCGTTTGCGTTCCGGTGATTGGTATGGTGCATTAACCATGGCTTCCGGATTTCTGTTGAACGGTACTCTGGTTCCGGAGTTCAATATGGCTGAGGCGAAAAGATATTTGGGATCTTCCAATAATTCTCTATTAGGCGATGTTGCAAAGGGAGCTTTTGTTCAGGAGGCGCTTGGTGGAATTACGTCTCTCGGCGAACGTCAGTGGGCTGATGTGTCTAAATATTCTGTGCCGTATCTTTGCCATTATGAAGACCGCATGTCTATGGCTTGGTCTCGTGAGGTTCGTTCGCCATTTCTTGATTATCGTGTCGTTGAAATGGGATTGCGTATGGATCCGCAACTTAAGATGTCCGGTGGGTGGACCAAGTATGCGCTTCGACGCGCATTCGAACGGGACTTGCCGGCATCGATTGCGTGGCGAAAGGACAAGAAAGGTTTTATCAATCCGCAGGACGATTGGCTGAAAGGCAATTTGAAGGCTGTTGTCCTCGAATTGATGAATCGTTCGGATGCCTTTGTCTACACCTATGGTTTGGTAGACCGGGAACGGTATTTGGAGAAGTTCGACTTGTATTGTTCCGGGCGCGGAAGCGTCTGGTTTCGCGATGTTTTTGCACCCTTCTCACTTGAATTGTGGTTGCACGCTGCAAACGATATAAAAGCACAGTTTTCCAAAGTTTGAAATGAGAAAAATCTCGCTTCTGCTTCGGTTGGTTTTCCGATTGGGTCTCGCCAATATTTTTCGGGTTGTACTCTATCGGGTCCGGCTTTTTTCAGGCTGGCGGCCAAGGCCATTGGATAAAGTATTTCCTGGGGGAGATTTTTTCCCCGTTGATCGTCGGATCGTTCAGTATTCGGAACCGTTCAAGGTCAGGTTGTTCGGATGGTTCGGTTTTGAGGTTGCCAGTTGCCCTGCGTGGCATGCGGATCCACTTTCTCCCTCTCGGGTAATTCCTGCGGACAAGGATTGGCATGAAACACTCGGTTGCCTGAATGGGGTTGATCCCAAGCCCATTTGGGAGTTGTCGCGCTTCTACTGGGCACCTCAATTGGGCTTGGAGGGCCGAGATGGCAAGATGGATTCTGCGGCTCGGTTGAATTCTTGGTTGTCGAATTGGCTGTCTGCAAATCCTCCTAACCGTGGTATCAATTGGGCCTGTGGTCAGGAAGCTGCGATTCGGCTCATGAATCTTGCCTTGACCTCGGTATTGTGGGGTTCTGTGCGGCAGCCGAGTGAGGCTCTGAAATGGTTGGTCGAAGCCCACGCCAGGCGGATTGCCGCGACCTTTCAATATGCGATCGGTCAAGACAACAACCATGGTAGTGCCGAGGCTTGTGCACTCTTTGTAGCGGGTACATGGGGCAGCCTCTGGGGAATGGATGACTCCGCAGAATTGGCGGTGCTTGGGCGGCGCTGGTTGAATAACCGGGCACTCAGGCTTATCGAAAAGGATGGTAGCCCCATTCAGTATTCAGTTACTTACCACCGTGCCAACCTTGAGACCTTTTCATTTGCACAGTTCTGGGCTGGGAAGGTGGGGGTCGTTGGTTTGTCGGGGGAGGCTCAGGATCGTGTCGTCGAAGGCGCGAAGTGGTTACATTCTTTGATTGATCCGATTACTGGCGACGTCCCTAATTTGGGTGCGAACGATGGTTCTCATTTGTTTGCTCTTTCCGAATCTTCTTATCGTGATTTTCGTCCGACAGTTGCGTTTGTTTCAGCTGTTTTTGACCGGGGACTTCCTTGGTTAGAATATGATGATGTTCGTCTCAGGGCCTTCGGGATAAAGACGGAAAAGGGTACTGCATGGTCGCCGCCAATGGCTTTCAACGGTTCTGGCGGGGGATTTCAGGTTGCCCATTCCGGCGACGCCATGGTTGTGTTGCGCCAGCCTCGATTCAAGTATCGTCCCAGCCAATCGGACGCATTGCACCTGGACTTTCGGCTTTTCGGACGGAATCTTCTTCGTGATGCGGGGACCTATTGTTATGCGGGAGATGCAGAGTCGGTTGCCTATTTCGGCGGGGCTGTTGGTCACAATACGGTTCAATTCGATGGACGGGATCAGATGCCGAAAATCAGCCGTTTCCTCTTTGGTGATTGGCTGGACGGTGATGTTTATGAGACGGTGGTGGAAGAAGACGGGTCTATCTGTTTCGGTGCAGGATATACGGATTCGTTTGGGGCACGGCATATTCGTAGCGTCCGGCTCGCGAAGGATTTTCTCAAGGTAACCGACTCTCTCGACGGTTCATTTGCAAAAGCCGTATTGCGTTGGCGGTTTATGCCAGTTGAATTAGAGTTTCTCAGTTTGTCAGCGGAGTCTGTTCGGGTACTCGTTCATGACGGGCGGTCGACGATGATGACCGTCAGTTCAAGTGGCCCCATTTTTCGGTCCGGACTGGTCGATGGTTGGGAGTCCCGGCACTATCTGCAGCGAACATCTTTACAGGTGTTGGAGGTGGAGGTTCGGCTACCCACTACGCTCACGACAGAATTGCGATGGAACGCATGAAGGTACTATATTTTCATCAGCATTTCGTAACGCCGCGTGGGGCAGGCGCCGTTCGTTCGTACGCAATGGCTCGCCGCTTGATTGAACGTGGGCATCAGGTGACCATGGTCTGTGGCAGTGTGGGCGGCGGCAATACTGGTCTGACCGGCCCCTTCGTCAACGGATCGCGTCGCGGGTGGGTCGATGGCATAGATGTTATCGAGCTCAATTTGTCCTATTCCAATCACGACGGTCTGGTCAAGCGGACGTTGACGTTCCTGAAGTTTGCAGCCCGAAGTGTGGGACTCGCGTTGCGGCAAGACTACGACCTGATCTTTGCCACAACCACCCCTTTGACAGCGGGGATACCGGGGATATTTGCGCGGTGGGTTCGCAGGAAGCCTTTTGTTTTTGAGGTGCGGGACCTGTGGCCCGAGTTGCCCCGTGCCATGGGTGTCATTCGTAATCCGTTGGTGCTGTGGGCAATGGGTATCCTGGAATGGGTCAGCTATCGCTCCGCGCGGCGGCTCATCGGGTTGTCGCCCGGTATCGTTCAGGGCATTCAGCATTGCGGTGTACCGGAGAAAAGAATCGCGTTGGTTCCCAATGGTTGCGATATGGACATTTTTGCCGCCTCCGCTGTTCCCTGGCGGCCTGACGGAGTTGAGCCCACGGACTTGCTTGCGGTCTTTGCGGGGACCCATGGTGTGGCCAATGGCCTGGACTCGGTATTGGATGCGGCGGGAGAATTGAAGCGACGGGGGCGCAAAGACATCAAGCTACTGCTGATTGGCGATGGCAAATTGAAGGAGCCTTTGCGGGCCCGCGCCAAGCGGGAAGGTTTGAGCAATGTCCTGTTCCACGATCCCGTCAATAAGGCACGTCTGGCGGGTCTGATGGCTTCCACCGATGTGGGGCTGCAGGTTCTGGCCAACGTTCCCGCCTTCTACTACGGTACTTCTCCCAACAAGTTTTTCGATTACATTGCTGCCGGTCTGCCGGTGTTGAACAATTACCCCGGGTGGTTGGCGGAGCTGATTGGCCGTAACCACTGTGGTTTTTCCGTGCCGCCAGGGGACGCCCCGGCGTTCGCGGAGGCACTTGAACGCGCAGCGGACGACCGTGCCACACTTCAAGCGATGGGTGCGCGCGGGCGAGAACTGGCAACGCGGGAGTTTGACCGGCGGCTGCTGGCTGACCAGTGGGTGGATGTAATTGAGCAGGCTTGTATCGGTACGGACTATCCTTCCGGGGCCATCAGGAGTTGAAGTGAATTGCATGTCGGATGAATCGCAGAAAGCTTTCGTTGACCATGTCAGGGGTGTTTTTGGCGAGGGTTTTATCCCTTTGCATCGCCCCGTTTTCGAAGGCAACGAGCGGCAATACCTCGTTGATTGCATTGACTCCAACTTCGTATCGTCCGTCGGTGCCAAGGTCACGGAGTTCGAACAGCAGGTCGCCACTTTTACCGGCGCGCGTTTCGCGATTGCTACGGTCAATGGCACCGCCGCGCTGCATGTGGCACTGCAATTGGCAGGGGTGGGGCGTGGCGATGAGGTGATCTCGCAGGCTTTGACCTTTATCGCAACCTGCAATGCGCTCAGCTACGCGGGGGCCCATCCGGTTTTTGTAGACGTAGATCGCGATACCATGGGCATGAGCCCTGTCGCCCTGCGTGCGTTCCTGACCGCCAATGCGGAAATCCGTGATGGCGCGGCATGGAACAAGGCAACGGGTCGGCGTATTGCCGCCTGTGTGCCCATGCACACGTTCGGACTGCCCTGCCGTATTGAAGAGATTGCTGCAATCTGCCTGGAATGGGGCGTTGCCCTCGTGGAAGATGCCGCCGAGTCCCTGGGCAGCTACGTGGGCGCGCGGCACACCGGTACCTTCGGGCAGTTTGGCACGCTCAGTTTCAACGGCAACAAGATCATCACAACCGGTGGTGGCGGGATGATCATCACCAATGACGAGGTCTTGGCCAAACGTGCCAAGCACATCACCACGACCGCAAAGATTCCCCACCCCTACGAATTTGTCCACGATGAAGTCGGCTACAACTACCGGCTGCCCAACCTGAATGCGGCTCTGGGTTGCGCTCAGATGGAGCGCCTGCCATGGATGCTGGACGTAAAGCGCGATGTGGCCGAAAGATACCGTGCCTTCTTTGCCAGTGTGGGGATCCCGTTCGCGGCGCCGGTAGCCGGGTGCGTCGGCAATCATTGGCTCAACGCGATTGTTCTGGCGGATAAATCCGAACGTGATGCGTTCCTTGCCTACACCAACGAACGTGGCGTCATGACCCGGCCGATATGGCGCCTGATGACCGAACTGGAGATGTTCAAGCATTGCCAACACGACGGGTTACCCAACTCGCGTTGGCTGGAGGAGCGGGTAGTGAACGTCCCTTCCAGTGTTCCTGAACATGCCTTCAAAGCCGCCAATGGTTGAGGAGGCTCGGAAAGGACGCGGCGCGGAAGAAACCTACCGTGAAGTGGCACTGCTGCACATGGCGGGCATAAGCGATGGATTTCTCGCGACCTTGGGCGTACGCTTTCTCACACTTTTGTATGAGTCGATTGACAATGATCCCGGTAGCGCCCTGTTTGTTGAAAGGGTGGATGGTCGCGTAGTTGGTTTTGTGTCCGGGGGGCGCGGGATGGCTTCGATATACCGCCAGATGCTGAGACGATGGCCAAGGTTGCTTCTGGCTTTGATGCCGGCATTGGCCAGCCCGAGCAAGCTCCACCGGATTCTGGAAATAGTCCTGTTCAGCCGCAAGCAGAAGCCGGTACCTGGGTGCCCTGTTGCTGAGCTGTTCAGCATCGCAGTGGATCCGCCGTATCGAGGTGCCGGTGTTGCTGCGCGGTTGTATGAACGGATCAAACAGCGCTTTACAACGGACGGGGAATCGGCATTTTGTATTGTGGTCGGTGACGGGCTCCTGCCGGCTCACCGCTTTTATCAAAACATGGGTGCTCAGCCCATGGCCAAGATCAGCGTTCATAACGGGCAGGGTTCCACCCTGTACCGCCATGACCTATAGATTTCAGCATGGGGGTTTGACTTGAATATTCTGGGATTGATTGGACGTTCGGAGCCGCTATTTGACCCTGATGTGGCGCGACTGAATAGCGACTTGAAAGGGATGGTCCGCGGCGCCCGCTTTCTTGTCATCGGCGGCGCTGGCTCCATTGGCCAGGCGGTGACCCGTGAAATTTTCAAGCGAGACCCCGCAGTTTTGCATGTGGTGGACATCAGCGAGAACAACATGGTGGAGTTGGTGCGCGATATCCGCAGCACTTTGGGGTATGGCTCCGGCGATTTCCGCACCTTTGCGATTGACTGCGGCGGTCGCGAATTCGAGGCGCTGTTTGCAGCGGAGGGTCCATACGACTATGTGCTGAACCTTTCAGCGCTCAAACATGTTCGCAGCGAAAAAGACCCCTACACCCTGATGCGCATGGTGGACGTGAACGTCTTCAACACGGTCAAGACCTTGGATCTGGCCCGCGTGGGTGGTGCGCGAAAATACTTCTGTGTTTCTACCGACAAGGCGGCCAACCCGGTGAACATGATGGGGGCCAGCAAACGGATCATGGAGTTGTTCCTGATGCGGGAAAGCCTGACGCAGACGATTTCGATGGCGCGTTTTGCCAATGTGGCCTTTTCCGACGGATCCTTGTTACATGGTTTCAACCAGCGGTTTGCCAAACGCCAACCGATTTCTGCGCCCAGTGACGTGCGCCGGTATTTTGTGACGCCGCAGGAGTCGGGCGAACTGTGCCTGCTATCGTGCCTGCTGGGTACCAACCGTGACATTTTTTTCCCGAAACTAAGCGAAAAGCTGCACCTGATCACCTTCTCCGAAATTGCCGTTGGCTATCTGCGGCAATTGGGTTTCGAGCCCTACGAATGCGCCAGCGAAGACGAGGCGCGCGACCGTGCCGATGAGTTGATTGCCCGCAAGCAGTGGCCGTGTTACTTTTTCAAGAGCGACACCACCGGCGAGAAGGACTTTGAAGAGTTCTTCACCGACAAGGAAGATCTGGACATGGCCCGCTTTGACAGCGTGGGGGTGATCCGCAACCAGCCGACGTTTGATGGCGGGCAACTCGACCGATTCCGTGATGGCATGGCCACGCTGCGTGGTCGGCCCCACTGGTCCAAGCAGGACATCGTGGATCTCTATTTCGAGATGCTGCCTGACTTTGCCCATATGGAAACCGGCAAGTACCTCGACCAGAGGATGTAGTCTCATGCAGCGTTTTTTTGATGTGCTCTTTTCCGGACTGGCGTTGCTGGTTCTCTCGCCTTTGCTGGTACCGATTGCCATCGTTTTGCGTCTGACGGGGGAGGGGGAAGTCTTCTTTCTGCAGGAGCGGGTCGGCAAGGATGGCAGGCCCTTCAAACTGTTCAAGTTCGCAACCATGCTCAAGAACAGTCCCAATATCGGCACCGGGACGGTGACACTGAAGGGCGACCCCAGGGTGTTGCCGGTGGGCAAGTTTCTGCGCAAGACCAAAATCAACGAGCTGCCGCAACTGCTGAATATCTTTCGGGGCGACATGAGTGTCGTGGGTCCTCGCCCTCAGACCCACCGCTGTTTTATTGCTTTTCCTGAAGCAATGCAGCGGGAGATTGTCAAGGTCAGGCCGGGCCTGTCGGGAATTGGCCCGATCGTTTTCCGTGGGGAAGAAGACATCCTGGCCGACCACGCGGGTTCGGTGGAGTTCTACGACACCGTGATCGCACCGTACAAGGGCGAAGTGGAAGCGTGGTATGTCGGGAACCAGACCTTATGGACCTATTTCACGGTCATTGTGGTGACAGTCTGGGTGGTGCTGGTGCCGTCGTCGGGAATCGTCTGGCGAGCCTTCAAGGGGCTGCCCCGCCCGCCCGATTCGCTGAAGCAAGCACTGAACTACCCGGCTTCCTGAGCGCAGGTTGCCACGAGCCGTTGAGCGCATAGTCCGCAAGGCGCGATCAGATGTACAGCGTGGTGGTGACCGCTGTTACCCAGCCGCTGGTCTGGGTCTTGGCGAGCCTGCTGTTTGCATTGGTTTTCCTGCGCCGGCGTCCGCAGCAGTTTGCGCGCCTTGTCGGTCTTGCGACCTTGTTGCTTGCGTTTGCCGGATGGCGTCCGGTACCGGAGTATTTGCTCTCGCAATGGGAGGGCCCTGTTCCAGGCCGGCCTGAGGCCGGCGGCCGTCCGTTCAATGACATTGTTGGCATCGTCGTGCTGGGTGGCATGAGTGATACGGCCCAGACTTTGCGTGGCCACCATCATCTCCAACTCAATAGCGCTGCCGAGCGGCTGACCGAATCTCTCGCGCTGGCGCGGCAAAACCCGCACTGGAAGCTGATGTACACCGGTGGCTGTGGCCCGGCCGTCAACCCGGCGGATTGCCGGCCGGAGGCCCAGGCGGCAGGTCGCCTTTATGTCAGCCTCGGTCTTGCGCCGGAGCGACTGATCCTGGAAGACGCCTCATCGACGACCTACGAGAACGCCATTTTCAGCGCGCGTCTGCCGGGCGTGGATCAGCGCCAGCGCTGGCTGCTGCTGACATCGGCTTCGCACATGCGTCGCTCGACGGCAAGCTTTCGCGCGGCCGGCTGGAATGTCGAGCCGTGGCCGGTTGATTTTGAAGGCGACGATGCGCCGCAATGGCTGAGCTATTCGTTGGCCGAGGGCTTGCGCAAATGGCGCATCCTTTTGCATGAATGGATCGGGTACGGCTACTACCGACTCCGCAACCGCAGCGTCTGATGCGGGGCCAGGATAACCGGACAATCGATCCGCGTCAGCGGCTGGCGGTGATCGTGAGCAATGGCCTGCCAGCGCCAGGGGCGACAGTCCCCACCACCGCCGCCTCCCCAAACCCCCCATTCCGAAACACCGCCAGTACGTTGTCGACGACCTCGGGCGCACATGCCACCAGCAGTCCGCCGCTGGTTTGCGGGTCGGTGAGCAGGGCGCGGTCGGCTTCGGCGAAGTCTTCGGGCACGGTGACGTCTGCGCCGTAGCCGGCCCAGTTGCGGCCGGAGGCGCCGGTGACGATGCCGCGTGCGGCCAGGTCGCGCACACCGGGCAGCAGCGGCACGTGGCTCCAGTCGATGTGCACCTGCGTGCCCGAGCCCCGGGCCAGTTCCAGTGCATGTCCGGCCAGGCCAAAGCCGGTGACATCGGTCAGCGCATGCACGCCCGCCAGGGCGGCCAGGGCGGGGCCCGGCGTGTTCAGGCGGGTGGTGGTGGCGATCATGCGGGCGTATCCGTCCGCATCCAGCTGTTCTTTCTTCAGCGCTGCCGACAGCACCCCGACCCCCAGCGGTTTGCCCAGTACCAGCACGTCACCGGGCCGGGCGTCGGCGTTGCGTTTCACCCGCCTGGGGTGCACCAGTCCCAGGGCCACCAGGCCGTAGATCGGTTCGACCGAGTCGATGGTGTGGCCGCCCGCAATCGGTATGCCCGCCGCGCGGCACACCGACGCGCCGCCCTCCAGGATTTTGGCTATGGTCGCCGTGGACAGCACATTGATGGGCATGCCCACCAGGGCCAGCGCCATGATGGGTGTGCCGCCCATGGCGTATACATCGCTGATGGCATTGGTGGCCGCGATGCGCCCGAAATCGAACGGGTCGTCCACGATGGGCATGAAGAAATCGGTGGTGGCGATCAGCGCCTGTTCGTCATTGAGCTGGTAGACGGCGGCGTCGTCGGCCGTCTCGATGCCGACCAGCAACTCCTTGGGTACCGGCATCTGGGTTGTGCCCTTGAGGATGTCGGCCAGCACGCCCGGGGCGATCTTGCAGCCGCAGCCACCACCGTGCGACAGGCTGGTCAGGCGCGGTTCGGCGCGGGGGGTGTCGGCAGTCTGGGTCATGGGTGTTCTCCTGAAAGGGGGGCTTGCGCGGTGCGCAGCGATTGCAGCAGGGCGGCGCGTTCGGATTCGGGCGCGAACAGGCTCGCGCGGAGCCCGCATTGTGCGTGCAAAGCGGCCAGGATGTCGGGCAAGTGGCCGCTTTGCCCTGCACGCGCCTCGCGCAGCAGCTTTGCCAGGGCGTCGGCGTCGCCCTGCGGAAAATAGCCGCCATAGCCGGCGCCCAGCATGCCGACATTGCCCGGGATGTGCGAGGCCAGCACCGGCGTGCCGCTGCAGACGGCTTCCATGATCACATGCGCGCCGCCTTCCATCCGGCTCGGGTGCAGCAGCACATGGGCCTGCTGGATGCGGCGACGTGCCTGAGCATGGGTCATGCCACCCAGCCAGCGGTAATGGGGGCAGACGGCGGCGGTTTGCTGCGCGGCGGCGCCCAGCGCCGGGTCCAGCGCAAGCCCGATATGGTCGATGGTGATGCCGTCGTGCGGGGAGAGCAGGCGCGCCGCGGCGAAGATCGTCTGCGGGCTTTTTTCGTCGCGCAAATGGCCGACCACCACGGCGCGCAGGCGGCGGCCCGTTTTGGCCAGGGTCTGGCGGCTGGTGGTGGACTGCACCACCACGTCACACCGGGACCGCAGCCTGGCCGGCAACGCCAGCGCGCCCTGGTCCTGCAGCACGATCAGGCGGGTCGCCAGGCGCAGCGAACGCTGCGCGTCGCGGTCGGTTTCGATATCGCGGTAAAGGTCGGTGCCGGTCAAGGCCACCACCAGGGGCCTGGCGGGATGGGACAGCGCCCAGGCGGCAATGCTGGCAGCCGACCTCCGGGCGTGCAGGGCCAGCAGCAGCGCTGCCGGTTGCTTCGCCTCGGCGGCATCCGGCCAGCTGGCGGCCAGGCGCACCGCATAATGGTCGCGCAGCAGGCGCGACCAGCGGCGCGCGGTTTGCCAGTTGCCGTTGTTGGCGTCGGCCAGCGCGGGCGTTACCAGGCACAACGAGGGCTTTGACGACATGGATGCGACGCAGGGGGGAGGTGGGCGGATTGTGGAGCAAGACGCCTCACGCTGCCTGGGGCGGCGGGCGCTGGCCGAGGCGCTGGTGGCCTCCCGTGCCCGCACACTGGCCTTGTTTGATGCGGCAGTCCGCGCCCTGGGGCCGGCGCTGGTCGTGCCGGTCCGCGCCGAGCTGAATCCGCCGCTGTGGGAGCTGGGCCATGTCGGCTGGTTTGCCGACTGGTGGATTGCCCGCAACCCGCACCGCGCCCTGGGGCTGGCCGCCGACCCGGATGTTTCGCGCCGTCCCGCACGCCAGGCGGCGCGGGGTGTGGATGCCGAGGCGCTGTACCACTCCAGTCGTGTGGCCCACAACGTGCGCTGGCAGCTGCCCTTGCCCGACGCGGCGCAGACGCGCGCCGACCTGGAGCGCAGTCTGACCGACACGCTGGCGTGGCTGGAAGCCGCCGACGAAACCGACGCCGGACTGTATTTCTTTCGCCTGGCGCTCTACCACGAAGACATGCATGCCGAAGCGGCCGTGTACATGGCCCAGGCCGTGGGTTATGACCCGGCCGATGCGCAGACCAGCGCCGCGCTGGACCGGCCGGTGAGCCTGCCGCGGCGGGTGGATGGGAGCGGCGCCGCCGAGCTTGCCGTTCCTCCGGGGACTTGCGATCTGGCCTGGCACGGGCCGGGTTTTGCCTTCGACAACGAATGCGGCACGCAGCGGGTGCTGGTGGCACCAGGCCGGATCGACGCGGCGCCGGTGACCTGGGCGCGGTATCTGCCCTTCGTCGAAGCGGGCGGCTATGACGATGCGCGGTGGTGGACGGCCGAAGGCTGGCGCTGGCGTTGCGCGACGTCGGCACGTGCGCCCCGTTACGTGCGCGTCGATACCGCAGGCTGGCAGCAGCAACGCTGGGGTCGCTGGACACCCCTGGAGCCTCAGGCGCCGGTCTGCCATGTCACTTTCCACGAAGCGCGAGCCTGGTGTGCCTGGGCCGGGCGCCGCCTGCCGACCGAGGCCGAATGGCTGGCCGTCAGCGGGCAGCCCGGTTTTGACTGGGGCCAGGTCTGGGAATGGACGGCCAGCCCCTTTGCCCCGTTCGACGGATTTCAGCCCCATCCTTACCGGGACTATTCGGCGCCATGGTTCTACGGACGCCCGGTGCTCAAAGGGGCCTGCGCCGCCACGGCCGCGTCGATGGTTCACCCTCGTTATCGCAACTTTTTCACCGCCGAGCGCAACGATATCTTTGCCGGTTTTCGCAGCGTGGCGGTTTGAACCGCATCCTTGCCCCCCGGAGACAGCCCCTCCGCCCGGATCGGCCCCGGTCAAGCCTCCAACCGGTGATCCGACCATCGACCGATAGCTATAAATAATATAGCTGAATGTGACCTTTTCACGCTGGGTACGGGCCGTTTTTGCTTGAAATCTCCCTTGGCAGGCCTGTTTGGGGTCGGTCGGACCAGGCCGGGCCCTTGGCCGAAGGGGCAGTGCCTTCAGACCGGTGCCCAGAACACGCTGAACCAGCCACGCGGGTCACTCCAGTGGGTGGCGGGGCCGAAACCTGCCGCGGTCAGCAGGGACCGGAAGCGCTCCGGCGTCCATTTGTAGGAGTTTTCGGTATGCAGGCGTTCGCCCGCGACGAAGCGGCGCTCGCCGCCGGGCCAGCGAACCGTCTGGGCGCCGTCCGATTCCAGGTGCATTTCGATGCGTGATTCGGCGCTGTTGTAGAACGCCACATGGCGCCAGCGGGCGGGCGCGAAGTCCGATCCGAGCAGGGCATTGACGTGCAGCAGCAGGTTGCGGTTGAAGGCGGCCGTCACGCCCAGCGCGTCGTCGTAGGCGGCTTGCAGCACGCCGTGGTCCTTGACCTGGTCCACACCGATCAGCAGGCCGCCACCCGGCCCACCGGCGCGGCACAGCGCATGCGCCTGCCGCAACAGGGCCAGGGCGCGCTCGGGGGTGAAGTTGCCGATGCTGGAGCCCGGGTAGAAGACACAGCGGGGCGCCTGCGCCCGATGCTGCGTGGCGAGCCATTCCTGCGCCGCGTCGGGCAGGGCCAGCGTCTGCGAAAAGTCCAGCCCCAGCCCCAGCATGGGCAGGGCAGGGTGGCGCTGCTGCAAGGCGGCGAGCGTGTGGCGCAGGAAATCCACCGAGATGTCCACCGCCACGTACGCGCCCACCTGCAGCGGCGCGAACAGCCGCGCGGCTTTGGCACAGTTGCCGGCCCCCAGGTCGATCAGCACCGCCGCCGGCGGCAGCACCCGGGCCATGTCGGCGATGCCTGCGTCGAAAATGCCGGCCTCGGTGCGGGTGGGGTAGTACTCGCCCAGTTCGGTGATGGCGTCAAACAGGCACGACCCCAGCCGGTCGTAGAAGAATTTCGGCTCGGCGCGTGCCGGCGTGGCCAGCAGGCCCTCGGTCAGCTCGGTACGGAGGGCCTCGGTGTCGGGCCGATGGAGCTGCAGGAAACGGGGGGCGTCTGAGGCGGGCATGGGGCGAGCGCTGGGCGGATGGGAAAGTTGGGGTCGCGCAGCGGTTTATACCCGCCTGTTGGCCCCCCGGGGGCACGCTGCGGGGGGCGTGCTGCCCGCGTGGGTCGGTGAAAGCGGCATTTCCTTACAGGCGTTTGTCCGCATGACCCGCGCCCGCAAAAGGGCGGCATTTCGGTTGTAATACGTCCGTTCCATCCCTCTGAAAGCGATTCCATGTCCCAGCGCCGTCATGCCCTTTTCGCCGTTCTGGCGGTTCCCGCCCTGTTCATCAGCGGTCTGGCCCATGCCCAGTCCCCTGCCGTGTTCCGGGTGACCACCATCCCCGAAGAAGCTGCCACCGAACAGGTGCGCAAGTTCACGCCGCTGGCCGCCTATCTGGAAAAGGCGCTGGGCATGAAGGTCGAGTTCACGCCGGTCAATGACTACCCGGCGGCGGTGGAAGCGCTGGTCAACAAGAAGGTGGATCTGGTCTGGTTCGGTGGCTTTACCCACGTGCAGGCCAACATCCGCTCGGGCGGCAAGATCGTGCCGCTGGCCCAGCGCGAGGAAGACACCCGGTTCCAGTCGGTTTTCATCGCCAAGACCGATTCCGGCATCAAGACGCTGGCCGACATGAAGGGCAAGCAGATCAGCTTTGGTTCGCAAAGCAGCACGTCCGGGCACCTGATGCCGCGCAGCTTCCTGCTGGCGGCCAACATCAACCCGGAAAAGGATTTCCGGCGTATCGCCTACAGTGGCGCGCACGACGCCACCATTGCGTCGGTGGTCAGCGGCAAGGTCGATGCCGCGGCGCTGGACATCACGGTCTGGCGCAAGTTCGTCACCGAAAACAAGGTGGACACCAAGGCGGTCGATGTGTTCTACACCACACCGGGCTACTACAACTACAACTGGTCGGTGCATGCCGACATGCCCGCGGCGCAGCAGGCCAAGGTCAAGGCGGCGCTGCTGGCGCTGGACCCGGCCAAGCCTGACCAGTCCGAAATCCTGCGTCTGAACCGCGCCACCCGTTACATCGAAACCAAGCCCGAAAACTACAAGGGGCTGGAAGCAGCGGCACGCAGCGCCGGCCTGCTCTGACGCGGGCAGGGCGGGGCGGTCTTGAAGCTTGAACTGCAGGCGCTGTCGGCGCGTCACCCGGCGGCCCGGGCGGGTGTGGCGGCGGCCATTCGTGAGCTCAACCTGACGATCGCGCCGGGGGAGCATGTTGCCGTCATCGGCCCGTCGGGCGCCGGCAAGACCACCCTGTTGCAGGCGCTGGCCTGCGCGTTGCCGCCGTCGGCCGGCTCGCTGCGTGTGGACGGGCAACTGCCGTGGCAGTTGCCCCGTGGGCAGCTGCAGCGGCTGCGCGGCCGCTTGTTCCTGGCGCCCCAGGTACCGCCCCTGCCGCCGCGCCAGCGTGTGGTCACGGCGGTGCTGGCCGGCCGCCTGCCGGCCATGGGGCTGTGGCGGAGCGTGCGGTCACTGTTTTATCCGGACGACATCCCCGCCGCCTACGAGGCGCTGGACCGCTTTGATCTGGGCGACAAACTGTTTGAGCGGGTGGACCGCCTCTCGGGTGGCGAGCGCCAGCGCGTCGGCCTGGCGCGCGCCCTGATGGGTATGGGGGCCGGGGCGAGTTTGCTGCTGATTGACGAGCCCTTGTCGGCCCTGGACCCGACGCGGTCCCGCCAGGCCATCGGCGCGCTGGTCGCCGGGGCGGGCGAGCGCGGGGCCACGCTGGTGGCCACATTGCATCAGGTGGATGTGGCGCTGGCGCATTTCCCGCGCATCATCGGCTTGCGCGACGGACAGATGGCTTTCGACCTGCCCGCCCGGGCGGTCTCCCGCGAGCGGCTGGCGGCGCTGTACGACCAGTTCGAACACGAGCTGCGCGGCGAGGTTCCGGGGCCGGCGTCCGCCGAAGCCCTGGCCCCGCAGCCGGTGGTCATGCATTGCCGGTAGGTGGGTGGTGGCGCAACTGAGCCTGCCCCCTGTCCCGCGCCGTGACCCGGCCTGGCACAGCCGCCTTTTTTGGATGCTTGCCATCGGGGTGCTGCTGTGGCCGCTGGGTGTTGCCACCGAGTTCAAACCCTGGATCCTGCTGGAGCCGGACAACCTGAAGGTGACCGGGCAGTTTCTGGGCAGCTTCTGGCCGCTGGCGCATGACGGCGAGTTTGTGCGCATGGTGGTTCGCGAGACCTGGCGCACCGTCGCCATGGCCACGGCCGGCGTCACGCTGGCCCTGGTGGTGGCCATCCCGCTGACGCTGATCAACACCCGTGTGTTGTCCATCTCGGCCCTGTCGGGGCGGATGGCGCGGGGGCCGTTCTGGCTGCGCCAGGCGGTGCGCTGGCTGCTGATCGTATTGCGCAGCATTCCTGAACTGGTGTGGGCGCTGGTATTTGTCCGCGTGGTGGGTCTGGGTCCGACCGCCGGTGTGCTGGCCATTGCCCTGACCTACGGCGGCATGCTGGGCAAGGTGTATGGCGAAATCCTGGAAAGCGGTGAAACCCATGCCACGGAAACGCTGTTGCGCAACGGCAGCTCGCGCCTGCAGGCGTTCTTCTACGCGCTGCTGCCCAGCAGCGCGGCCGAGCTGACCAGTTACACCGTTTACCGCTGGGAATGCGCGATCCGCAGCTCGGTCGTGCTGGGCTTTGTGGGTGCCGGCGGCCTGGGGCAACAACTGGACAATTCGATGAAGATGTTCAACGGCGGCGAGGTCGCCAGCATGCTGCTGGTCTTCATCGCCCTCGTGGCGTTGGCCGACCGGGTCAGCGCCTGGCTGCGAAAGGCGCTGGGATGACCCGGCCGCGCGCTGCCAACGAGCCCTGGCGCCTGCCGCCGCCGCTGTTTGACGCGCGCTGCAAAGCCTGCTGGTTCACGCTGGCCCTGGTGGTGCTGGTCATCGCCAGCTTCTGGTCGCTGGATCTGCAGTGGGCGCAGTTTCTGTCGCTGCAGGCGGTGCACAGCATGGCGCGGTTCGTCGGCGAGTTTTTTCCGCCCGACACCTCGCCGGCGTTTCTGCGCAAGGTGGCCCTGGGCGCCTGGGAGACTCTGGCCATGTCGGCGCTGGGTACCGGCCTGGCGGCGCTGGCGGGTCTGGCGCTGGCCGTGCCCGCCAGCCGCCTGTACGCGGGCCACACGGCACCAGCCCGGGTGCCGACACGGCTGATACTGAACGCCCTGCGCAGTATCCCGGAGCTGGTGTGGGCGGCGTTGCTGCTGATCTCGGCCGGCCTGGGTCCGTTTGCCGGCACCTTGGCACTGGCGCTGCACACCACCGGCGTGCTGGGGCGGCTGTTCGCCGAAGCGATAGAGAACGCGCCCCCCGGCCCGGCGGCCGCCCTGCGTACCCACGGGGTGGGCAATGGCCGGGTGTTTCTGTACGCGACCTTGCCGCAGGTACTGCCGCAGCTCATGAGCTACACCCTCTACCGCTGGGAAAACAACATTCGCGCCGCCGCCGTGCTGGGTGTGGTGGGTGCGGGGGGACTGGGCCAGCTGCTGGCCTTCCACATGGGGCTGTTTCACATGAGCAAGACCGCGACCATCCTCGGGGCCATGTTGCTGATGGTGGCCGTGGTCGATGCCGCCAGTCATGGCGCGCGTCGCTGGCTCACCCGCTGATTCATCCCGCCAATCCGCAAGATCACCATGTCCCTCCCGCTGTTGACGGTTTCCCAGGCCTGGGTCGTGCTCTCGGTGGCCATCCTGCTGGAGGTGGCCGGGACCACCTCGATGCGACTGGCCGAAGGTTTTACCCGGCTCACACCGTCGGTGATGATTTTTGTTTTTTATGCCGCTTCGTTTGCACTCAACGCCATGGTGATCCGGGTGCTCGGGCTGAGCGTGGTGTATGGCGTCTGGTCGGGTGTCGGCACGGTGCTGACTGCACTGATCGGCATCTGGTATTTCAAGGAGCCGGCCACTGCAGTCAAGATGGTCAGTATCGGTCTGATCGTCATTGGTGTCATGGGATTGCACTCCGCATCGCGTGTAAGTTCCTGAGGCCTTGGTGCGACCAAGCGGGACATGACCGACAACGAACTGTCCATCGCACGCTACCGCGGCAAAGCCGCGAGTTATGACGCCTCGGCCGAACGCACCATGGCGCTGCGTCGGCGCACCATTGTCTTGCTGCAACTGGTTCCCGGACAGACGGTGCTGGACGTCGGCGCCGGTACCGGTCTGAGCTATGCCCTGCTGCGTGACGGGGTGCGCGAAACCGGCCGCGTGCTGGCCTTTGAACAAAGCCCGGACATGTTCGCCCTTGCCCACCGGCGCGTGCAGCGGGAAGGCTGGCGCAATGTCTGGCACACCAACGAACCGGCCGAAACGGTGCGCTTGCCCCACACGGCCGATGCGGTGCTGTTCAACTACACGCACGACATCTGCCGCACCCCCGAGGCGGTGGCCAATATCCTGCGCCAGGTCAGGCCGGGTGCGCGCGTGGCCATGGCGGGCATGAAGTTTTTTCCCTGGTGGGCCGGGCCGCTGAATGTGCTGGCCTGGTTGAAGAACCGCCCCTACAACGCCAAGGCGGCCGATCTGTGGGAGCCCTGGAGCCTGGTGGCCGCACATTGCGACGCGTTTGTCTGGGAAAGTACCCAGTGGGGTATGGGGTATATTGCCAGTGGTCTTTACAAGGGAGATGTCCGGTGAGCAGCACAACCGCCCCTCTGAGTCCGCCACCGTGCCCGGCGGCTTTCTTGCGTTATGACGCGGTACGGGCGCAGACCATGGCGCTGGCCGCACCGCTGAGCGAAGCCGACTGCCAGGTCCAGTCCATGCCCGACGCCAGCCCCACCAAATGGCACCTGGCCCACACCACCTGGTTTTTCGAGACCTTCATCCTCGAACGCTTCGAACCCGGCTTCCGGCCGTTCCACCCGGCGTTTCGCGTGCTCTTCAACAGCTACTACCAGGGCGTGGGCGACCAGCACCCGCGCCCGCAGCGCGGCCTGATCACCCGCCCCGGCCTGACTGAGGTGAAGGCCTACCGCGCGCAGGTGGATGCGCGCATGGCCGCGCTGCTGCAAGGCGGGGTGACCGGCACCATCACCGAATTGCTGACGCTGGGTCTGCAGCACGAACAACAACACCAGGAACTGTTGCTCACCGACCTCAAGCACCTGCTGGCCAGCAACCCGCTGAACCCGGTCTACCACCCGCAATGGCCCTTGGGCAGCGTGGTGGCCGCGCCCATCGACTGGGTGGCGTTTGCCGGTGGCATCGCGTCGCAGGGCCACACCGGCGACGGCTTTGCGTTCGACAACGAATCGCCGCGCCACGACACCCTGCTGGCGCCGCATGCACTGGCGAACCGGCTGGTCACGCACGGCGAATGGCTGGACTTCATGACCGATGGCGGCTACACCGATCCGCGCTGGTGGATGGCCGCAGGCTGGGACTGGCTGCGCGCCCAGCGTATCGAGGCGCCGCTGTACTGGCAGCAGAGCGGTGACCCGGCGCAACACGGCGGCTGGACCAACTTCACCCTGCACGGTCGTGTGCCCATCGACCCGCACACCCCGGTGGTGCACATCAGCTGGTTCGAAGCCGATGCCTACGCGCGCTGGCGCGCCGCGCAAGACCGCGAGCCCATCCGCCTGCCCACCGAAGCCGAATGGGAGCACGCGGCCGGCACGTTGGGCGCTGCGCTGCAAACCCGGGGCAACTTCCTGGAAAGTAGCGCCTTGCATCCCATGCCGCTGTCGCGCGGCGGGCCCGGGCTGCAGCAGATGGGCGGTGACGTGTGGGAGTGGACCGGCAGCAGCTACCTTCCTTACCCCGGTTACCGCCCCTGGGCCGGTGCCGTGGGCGAATACAACGGCAAATTCATGATCAACCAGATGGTGCTGCGCGGTGGCTCCTGCGCCACACCCCGCGACCACATCCGTGCCAGCTACCGCAACTTTTTCCCCACCGACGCGCGCTGGCAGTTCAGCGGGGTGCGCCTGGCCCGGGATACATGACATCCCCGCCGCGCGGTGCGCCACCGCCCGCCCTGGCGGCCCGCTGGCTTGTCCACTGGGAGAGCGGTCGTCACGCGAACACGGGCTTGTTTCGGCAGCACCATTGACCAGATCAGCGCGCCAGATCGGCGGCGACCGCGCCGACCAGCAGGTCCATCGCTGCTGTCCAAGGCGTCGGATCCTCGCCCTCGGCCACGGCCCGGGCGGCGCGGTCGAATGCGGCGGACAGCAGGCTGCCCAGTTCGTGCACAGGCGCATTGCGTCCCGCACGAAGGCAAGCCTTCAGCCCGTGTCGCAATTCGTCCGCCCCGGCGGCCTCGCTCAGTATCGCAAGCTGCGCCGGGGACAGCACCGCGGGGGCGTCCAGCAAAAGCACGCGCGCGCGTCCGCCTTCTGCCATCGCTGCGAAATAGGCGTGACTGCCGTCCCGCATTGCCTGCAGTGGCGGCAGATCCGGGGGCGTCGAAGCGGCCACGGCCGCGGCGACCTCAAAGGCCATGTCGGTGGCCACGGCCATCAGCAGGTCCGACTTGTCCTGGAAATGGTGGTAGAGCGCGCCCCGGGTGACCGCGGCCTCGGCGACCAGCTCCGGGGTTCCAGTGGCGGAATAGCCGCGCTCGACGAAGAATCGTCGCGCCGCCGCCATCAAGGCCTTGCGCGTGGCCTCGCGCCGTGATTCCTGTGTTCGGTGGGGTGTTGACATACATGCATCCTGTATGTAAAGTGCATTTACATACATAGTGTATGTTATTCTTGACCAAGGAGTCACCATGAAATGCCAGCAGTATTACCCGGTCCTGTTGAGCGACCGCGTGAACGAAACCGCCGACTTCTACGTCCGTCACTTTGCCTTCCGGACGGTGTTTACCTCAGACTGGTACGTGCATTTGCAGTCCCGCGAAGACGATCACGTCAACCTGGCGGTGATGCAGGCAGGGCACCCGACCATCCCGGGCCCCAAAGCCGAACGCACCAGCGGGTTGCTGATCAACTTCGAGGTCGACGATGTGGATGCGCACCACGCGCGGCTGGCGGCTGCCGGTGTACCGATCGTGCTGTCGCTGCGGGACGAACCCTGGGGTCAGCGTCACTTCATTGCGCAAGACCCGAATGGCGTCCTGATCGACGTCATCACGCCGATCGCCCCGTCGGCCGAGTTCGCGGCTGCCTATGCGCCCGGCGCGCAGCCTTCCTGAAGGCAAAGATGGAGGCCGCAGACCTCCCGCTCGCCAACGGGAGGTGCGGGGGAAATCCGCTCCGTGCCGGAACCCGGCACCCCTCATGCGCCTTGGGCCTCAAACCGCATGCAAGGCTTGCAGCTCCTTGGCCTGCGCCATGGTCGCCCGGTACCCCGCCGCCATCGCACGCTCGCGGAACTCGCGTGACAGGCTGACCCAATAGCCGAAGTCGGGTTTGAGCAGCAAGTCGGCCAGCGCAGCGTCGGTGTCGATCAGCGCTTTCTTGCGCAGATCGCTCTCGCGGTAGCGCTCGGCGCCGGGCGGGGCTCGCTCCACGTGGGCGCTGGCATCGACCGCGAGCACGCGCTGGGCGCCCAGCGCCCGGGCAATGCGCACCGGCAGCGGCGTGCTCCCGTCAGGATCCCCGTAGCGCTGGCCGCGGATGCGCACCGGTGCAAACTGGCCTTCGATCGCGGTCGAGGCCTGTACAGCCAGCCCGGCGTCGCCCGCCGTGAAGGCGACCGGCGCTCCGTCGCTGCGGCGCAGCGCCACACAGGCCATGGGCACGGCCATCTGTTCGAGCAGGCGGACCCGGGCGCGTTCGCGCACCAGGTCGGCCACCGCGCTGCCGCTCAGGCGTTCGGGTGTTCCCAGGGCCAGGCGTCCGAGCGACCAGGCCTGCAGGTCCAGCGCGAGGGCCTCGACCTCCTCAGCGGGCACGCCCGAGGCGCACAGGCAACCCACCAGCGCGCCGGCCGAAGCGCCGACGATGAGATCGGGCCTGAGTTGCAGCTCTTGCAGCGCCTTGAGCACGCCCACATGCACAAAACCGCGTGGGCCACCCGAACTGAGCACCCAGGCCGTGCGCACCGGGCGGCGCAGGGCCGTCGTGCGGGGTGCATCGGGACCGGTGTGGTCCTGGTCGGGTGCCAGGCTGCAGCCGGCCAGGCCGGCGGCGCCGGCCATCATCAGCAGGGAGCGGCGCGGCACGCGCATGACAGCGGCTCAGGGGCGCGTGGACTCAGGGTTTCCTGGCCTTGGCTTCGGCCACGGCCTTGGCCAGCTCTTCGCCGGTCTTGTAGTGCGGGACCTTGAACACCAGCCGCTTGCCCCGCTGGATGAAACTGTTGGCGCCCTGGACTTCTTCCTTCCAGTACTTGTCGGCCAGCGCGAGATTGGTCTTCAGGTCCAGCTCGAAGCCGTCCTTGCTGGCCTGGCCGCCAAAAATGTAGAGCTTGCCGTCGATCATCCGCCAGGTATCTGCGTCGCCGCCCCAAGGGATGCCATAGACGATGCCATTGGCGCAATAGCCGCCGTATTGCGGCAGGTACTGTGCCGGCGCGGCATCGAAGCGGGCCTTGTGCTCGGCGTTCGAGAAGTGGAAAACCACGCCCTCATGGGTGCTTTTGAAGGCCGGGCTGCCCTGCACGTACTTGCCCAGGGTGAAATAGGCGACCACATCGGCGCCCTTGAGCATGACGCGCGCATCGGGGGCGATTTCCACGGCGTTGACCGGTTTCAGGGCCGATGACGGGTTCTGGGCGGTCATCGCACCGCAGCCGGCCAGCGCCAGCACCGTTGTGCTGATCAGCACGGCGCGGTGAATCGAGGGGGGCAGAGCGTCGGTCGTTCTCATCGTGCAGCTTTCGTGGAGGGGTGGGTAAAGGGTCGCGCGGGTTGCGGTTCGACGGCCTGCCGGATGAGAGTCGCGTCGTGCTCGGCGGGTTCCCGGTAAGGCGCTGGCCAGCCCAGCAGGGCGCTGGCTTCTTCACACCGCGCGCGCAGGTCGGAGGCATCGCGCCCGCCCAGGTGGAGAATGCCGTACCGGTAGCTGCCCAGCCATTTGAAATCGCGTTCGACGGACCCTGCGCTTTTCGGAAAAGGCAGCAGCAGCGCATCGGGGAAGGCCTCGGCCAAGGCCATGCGCCGGGCCGCCGTCGGCTGGCAGACCACCGCATCAGGCTGGAAGCTGCGGTAGACGAAACTGGCCGCCGCCCCTGCCACCGGTGCCACCGAAGGAACGCGTGCGGGGTCCTCGCCGTGCGCCAGCGCCAGCGCCAGGGCGTGCAGGTCGATACCGACCACCCGCAAGTAGAGGTCGGAGAACTGCGACGCCATGCGTGGGTTGAATTCGATGACCGTCAGCCGGTCCCGGGCGGCGTCGTAGAAGAACTCCATGTTGAACAGGCCGTGGCGGAAGCCCGCCGCCTGCAGAAAGCGGCGGGCCACGTCCAGCGCCCGCGCCTGTACCGCCGGCGGCAGGGCACTGGGCAGCTCGAAGCGCATGAAGGCCTGGGTGCCGGGGTACATGACAGCGTCCACCACACCCACGGCATGAACCTGTCCGTCAAAGACATAGCCGTCCAGGTTGAACTGCGCCGCGCGAACCGGTGCCTCCAGCAGCAGACGGTGCGCGCTGGGCAGGTCCGGGTCGAGGCGGCGCCGGGCGATCCGTTCGAACGGCTCCACCAGGTGGCGGATGACCCACAGCTCCCAGGCGCCGAAGCGGGTGTGCCGGTGCAACTCGGCGTGGTTGTGCACGGTGCGCGCCAGCACGGAAAACGCCGCCTTCACCGGCTTGACAAAGCGCGGGTAGTCAATGCCGGTGGGCACCGGGGCGCCGTATTCGGCCTGCAGCAGCGCAAACGGCACGTTGGCCTCAGGCGCCACCCGCTCCAGGACCGTGCGGGCCAGCCATTTGTGCTGGCACGTCAGGATGGCGTCGACCGGGGTGCCGGGCCAGCCCATGCGTTCCGCCAGCATCGCGGCCGCGAGCGCCCCGAACTGCTCGTGCTGCGAGGTGACGGCGCTCCAGCCCCGGCCTGGAGCCTGCCGCGCCAGGCGGGCTACGAAGCGGTCCAGGTCGAACCAGGCCAGCCGCGCGTTGCTGGGAAACGAGAACAGGTCGAAACCGGCTTCGTCCAGTTGAATGCCCCGCGCCGCAGCGGCACGGGCATGGCCGACCGCGTCCCAGTCATAGTCGAACAGCGTCAGGGTTCGGGCACGCGAAGGGGGGGCTGTCATGAGGAATAGGTGCGCATGAAGCGGCGGTCGATGCGGTCTTTCCAGCGCCAGACCCAGCCGCCTTCGAAACTCAGTGGCCCCCACGCCCCGATCGCGGTGCGGGTACCGCAGGAGAGCAGGTTGAGCGTTCGTGTCTGGGGCCTGTAAGGCGTGAGCGCTTGCCCCGCCGCCGTCGCGCGCAAATTGGCCAGCAGCGGCGGGCCGGCCCGAACGGCATAGACGCCGCTGCGCGGGTGGGGCCGGTCCATCCGGCTGGCGACATCGCCGGCCGCAAAGACGTTCGCATGGCTGGTGCTTTGCTGGCAGGCGTTGACGGCGACAAACCCTTGCGCGTCCAGCGCCAGGCCACTGTCGGCGAGCCAGCCGGGCGCCTGCGCGCCAATGGCCAGAACCGGCGCGTCACAGTGCAGCCGCGCGCCGCCGGCCAGCAGCACTTCACCGG
The DNA here is from genome assembly GCA_016790575.1 of Burkholderiaceae bacterium. Classification (GTDB taxonomy): domain Bacteria; phylum Pseudomonadota; class Gammaproteobacteria; order Burkholderiales; family Burkholderiaceae_C; genus JAEUOU01. Next base: position 94,984 of record JAEUOU010000006.1, read on the forward strand.
CGGCGAAGCCAGTGCAGCTGTCGCGCAGCACGGTAATGCCGTGGCTTTTCAGGGCGCGTGCGATCCGCCGGCGCACCGCTTCGGGATACGCGGCGCCAGGCTCGTCGGGCCCGCACACCAGCGTCACGTGCGATTGCGGCATGGTGCCGGGGCCGGTCAGCGCATGGTTCATGGCCATGGACAGCTCGATACCGGCCGCGCCGCCGCCGACCACCGCCACATGCAGGGGTCGCTCGCCGGCCAGCTCGACCACCCGGGGCCACAGCATGGCAAAACGTTCGATCGGGCGCACCAGCAGGGCATGCTCCGTGGCGCCGGGCAGATGCCGGTCCAGCCAGGTGCGATCCAGCACCGGGCCGGTGTTGATGCTCAGCCACTCGAAGTCCAGTGTGCTTTCGTCGTCCAGAAAAACCGTGCGGTGGTCCGCGTCCAGGCCCACCGCATGCGCCTGCACGAAGCGGGCGCCGGCCCGTTCCAGCAGGCGGGGCAGCGCAATCGCGCAGTCGTCGAGCGCATAGTGACCGGCAACAAAACCGGGCACCATGCCCGAATACATCTGGCGCGGGTAGGGGGCCACCACCGTGACCATCAGGTCGGCGGGCCGGCTTTGCGCCAGGCCATGCAGGACCTGGACATGGGCGTGGCCGGCGCCAAGAAGGACCAGATGTTTGAGGGCCAGGGTCGACGTGGTCATGGCGAGAGTTTGACATCCCCGACAAAGGCCAGGCTGCGCCCGCCGGTGTTGTCGCTGTCCGTGCCGACCACCACCGCCGTCATCGGCGGCGTGGTGGGGCTTTCGTCGCCGAAGGCGCGCTGGAAGTCGGCGGCGATCGGGCGGCGGTGTTCGCGCCACTGACCCAGGGGGCTGTCGCTGCCATCGACCACCAGCCAGCGCATGCGCCGGGTGTAGGCGTTGGCCAGCACGGTGCCGGCGGGCAATTGCGGGTCCCAGACGTAACACAGGGTGGCCGCCGGAAGGGCTTCACCGGAAACGGTGCGCGCCAGGCGCAACAGGCTGCGTTCGCCCAGCGACAGGCGAGACAGTGGCTGGTCGAACATCACACACAGCTTGACGGCGGCATCGTCGCCGGCGCGCTGGCGCAGGTCGGCGCCGGGCACAGGCTGGTCGAGCCGCCAGCGCCAGGCCAGCGCCGTCTGCGGCTGTGCGGGCAACAGGGGCAGGTCGTGCACCAGTGTGCCGTATGAGGCCGTGCTGGCCAGGCGCAATACGGCGGCGCCGGGAACGAGGCGGTGGTCCAGCAGCATCGCACTCAATGGCACCTTGCCGCCGGGCAGTCCGACCGCCCGCCAGGCGGGCGGCGGTGCATCGCCGCGCCCGGCAGAAAAGGCGGCCAGCGGCCCCGCCGGGGGCAGTGCCGGCTCGGCCGACTGCGCCTCAGCGGCCCAGATCGTTGAGAGACCAGTCGTAATCGAGAAAAGAAATCGCCACATGGCGCTCCTGCAGTCGTTGCCGGTTGGGCGCATCGGACGCCAGGGTGTTGGCATAGCGGGCAAACACGTCTTCCAGGCGCGCAAAGCCCTGGTGGCCTTTTTCAAAGTCTTCACGGAACCATTTGAAGATACTCGAAACCTGCAGCCCGCCCGGACTGAGGCGGTTGCGGGTGCGATCACCAAGGAAGCGCTGCATGCCGTCTTCCAGCATGGCTTCCAGGCGATCGGCCGTGAAGGCTTGCGGAAACAGCGCGGGACAACCGATGCTGGCGCAGTTGACGGCCACATGCACGCGGGGCTCCTGGTAGCGCGGGCGAAGCTGCTCATGCTCGATCCAGTCCAGATGGCGGGTCTCGCCAAGCAGGGTGAAGAACTTTTTCTTCCAGGGCGATTGCAGCAACGAGCCCAGATCCTTGATGGATTTGAGATCGGGGTATTGCGTCAGGATCAGCTCGATGGTGAAGCCGTTGTAGGCATTGATCAGAAAAACCATCTGTTCGGCGCGGGGCAGGGCGTTGAACTGGGCCGGGGTGACGGCAGACCATTGCGCCAGCACCGCCTGCAAGGCGGCGCGATCGGCGGCGAAGCCCCGGTAGTCCACCCGCGACTGCCGGTTGTCGGGCAGCCAGCGCACATGCTTTTTCAGCAGTGCCTCCCAGGCCTGGTAGCGGGTGTCCAGCCCGGAATTCTGGGCAAAACCGGGCGTACCCAGCGTAAAAAGGTGCAATGCAGCTATATAAAAGATAGCGTTTCGGCGGGTGTTCATGTCAGCCTCGCTTCCAGTCGTGGAATTTCCGCACCCACTGCAGCAGGCGCTGCGGCGCATGGGCCCGTTTCCATTCGCCGGCGGCGTATTTGTTGGCTTCTGCCAGGGTCGGATAGGTGTGGATGGTGCCCAGAATCTTGTTCAGGCCCAGGCCATGTTTCATGGCCAGCACATACTCGGCCAGCAGGTCGCCGGCATGGGTGCCGACAATGGTCACGCCCAGAATCCGGTCCTTGCCGGGCACGGTGAGCACCTTGACGAAGCCGTGCGCCTCGCTGTCGGCGATGGCGCGGTCCAGATCGTCGATTCCGTACTTCGTCACCTCGTAGGCAATGCCTTTTTCCTTCGCTTCCTGCTCGTTCAGGCCGACACGGGCCACTTCGGGGTCGATGAAGGTGGCCCAGGGGATGACCGAGTAGTCCGCCTTGAACTTGCGGAAGTCGCCGAACAGGGCATTGACGGCGGCATACCAGGCCTGGTGCGCGGCGGTGTGGGTGAACTGGAACGGCCCGGCCACGTCGCCGGCGGCAAAAATGTTGGGGTAGATCGTCTGCAGGTATTCGTTGGTCTCGACCGTGCGGTTCGTCGGGATGCCCAGGTCTTCCAGGCCGTAGCCGGTCAGCCGCGCGACACGGCCGACGGCGCACAGCAGCTGGTCGAAGGCGATGCGCTTCTCCACCCCATCGTGTTCCACCACCAGCGTCTTCTCGCCGTTCACCCGCTCGCAGCGCAGCGCCTTGTGGCCGGTGAGCACGGCCACGCCGTCGGCTGCCAGCGAGGCCTTCGCGAGTGCCGAGACCTCCTCATCCTCGCGGATCATCAGGCGCGGCGCCATTTCGACCTGCGTGACCTGCGCCCCCAGCCGCGCAAAACTTTGCGCCAGTTCGCAGCCGATAGGGCCGCCGCCCAGCACCACCAGGCGCCTGGGCACCTCGTCGAGCCGGGCAAATGCATCCCACAGCGTGTCGCTGGTGACGTAGCCCACGTCATCCAGCCCCGGCAGCGGCGGCACGAAGGGCCGGGCGCCGGCCGCGATGACGATGCTGCGGGCCGTGAGCCGCTGTGTTCCGCCGCCGGTGAGCGCAATCTCCACCGTCCACGGGTTGACCAGTTTCGCGTAGCCCTGCAACACCTCCACCCCCAGGCCGGTGTAGCGTTCCACGCTGTCGTGTGGCGCGATGGCCTGGATCACGTCGTGGATGCGCTGCATCACCGCCTTGAAACGGAATCCGGGCGTGGCATCGGACAGGCCGTAGCGCGAGGCGTGACGCATCTGGTGCGCCAGCTTGGCGCTGCGGATCAGCGCCTTGCTCGGCACGCAGCCGTAGTTCAGGCAGTCGCCGCCCATCTTGTGGGCTTCCACCAGCGTGACTTTGGCCTTCACCGCCGCGGCGATGTAGGCACTGACCAGGCCGCCCGCGCCGGCGCCGATCACGATCAGGTTGCGGTCGAAGCGCTGTGGCCGCTGGGGCGCCCACCGGGCGTAGACCTTGCGCTTCTGGACCGCTTCGACCAGCCTGCGCGCCATCAAGGGGAACAGGCCCAGCAGCACAAAGCTGCCCAGCAGGGCGGGGCTGAGAATGCCCTGGAGGGAATTGAGCTGGCCCAGTTGGGTGCCGGCATTCACATACACCGCCGTGCCCGCCAGCATGCCCAGCTGGCTGACCCAGTAGAAGGTCCGGGCCTTCATCTTTGTCAGGCCCATCAGCAGGTTGATGACAAAAAACGGGACCACGGGGATCAGGCGCAGGGTGAACAGGTAGAAGGCACCGTCCTTGTCGATGCCGCGGTTGATCTCGGCCAGCCGCTGCCCGAAGCGGCTTTGCACGCTGTCGCGCAGCAGAAATCGTGCGGTCAGAAAGGCCAGCGTCGCGCCGATGCTGGAGGCAAACGACACCAGCAGCAAGCCCCAGCCCAGGCCGAACAGGGCACCACCGGCCAGGGTCACGATCGTGGCGCCGGGCAGCGACAGCGCCGTCACCGCCACATAGGTCACGAAATAGGCCGCCGCCATGGTCAGGGGCTGCGTGGCGCGCAGTTCTGCGAAGCGGGCCTGGCTTTCCTTGAGAAATTCGAGGCTGAAATAGCGGTTCCAGCCCAGGGCGAAAAACGCCCCGACGGTGGCCACAAGCGCCAGCAGGACCAGGATTTTTCTCACGTTCACGGGGGCTCCAGAGGAATGACGCAGTGGTACTGTGTCGCGGGGACGGAGCCATTCTTACACCGCGCCACGTTTTTCGCCGGCCCATCGCGTGTGTGGCCGGCCTGTAAGACAATGCCGCGCCCGCCGACCGACACGTCGGGGTGCGGGTGTGGGTGAATTGGCCGGCGGTGGTGCGCCGGACGTACAAGCCGCCTACCATCGCAAGGCAGAACTGGAACGGAGAAACCATGAGCCAGAAACGGGTCGGTGTGATTGGCGGCAGTGGCCTGTACGCCATGGAGGCGCTGGAGCAGGCGCAGGAACAGCGGGTCCAGACCCCGTTTGGCGAGCCGTCAGACGCCATCGTCACCGGCACGGTGGCCGGGGTGCCGGTCGCCTTTCTGGCCCGCCACGGGCGGGGCCACCGGCTTTTGCCCTCGGAAGTGCCCTACCGTGCCAACATCCATGCGCTCAAGCAACTGGGCGTGCGCTACCTGCTGTCGATGTCGGCCGTGGGGTCCCTGCGGGAAGACTTTCGCCCGCTCGATCTGGTGTTGCCCGACCAGTTCATCGACCTGACCACCCGTCGCGACAGCACCTTTTTCGGTCAGGGTGCGGTGGCCCATGTGTCGATGGCGCAGCCCGTCTGCCCGGTGGCGGCAGCGGCGCTGGCGCACGCGGCGCGCGACGAGCTGGCGCGCGAGGGCAACCCCGACGGCGTGCGACTGCATGAATCGGGTACCTACGTCTGCATTGAAGGGCCGCAGTTTTCCAGCCTGGCGGAATCGCAACGCTACCGGGCCATGGGCGCCGGGGTCATCGGCATGACCAACCTGCCCGAAGCCAAACTTGCCCGCGAGGCCCAGATCGGATATGCCACGCTGGCCATGGTCACCGACTATGACTGCTGGCACCCCCGCGAGGCCCATGTGACGGCCGACATGGCCTTGCAGAACCTGTTTCGCAACGCGGCGCGGGCCCAGCGGGTCGCCGCGGCCGCCATCGCGCGGCTCGGCGCCGAATGGCCCGAAAGCCCGGCCCACACCGCCTTGTCCCACGCGCTGGTCACCCAGCCCGACGCCATGGCGCCGGCCGTTCGCCAGCGCCTGGCGGCCTTGCTGGCCTGATCGCCCATCCGACGGAGCATCCACCATGCATGACACCTTGCCACGCCTGACCGCCATTGCCTTTCCCCCCTTGCAGCGGGGCCGGCTGGACACCCTGCAGGTCAACCTCGGCTACCGCTGCAACCAGAGCTGCCTGCACTGCCATGTCAACGCCGGCCCGAACCGCACCGAGATGATGGACGAGGACAACATCGCCCTGATTGCCGAGGTGCTGCGCCAGCGCGGGCTGGGGACGCTGGACCTCACCGGCGGCGCGCCCGAACTGCACCCGGGCTTTCGCGCGCTGGTGCGTCAGGCGCGCGGCCTGGGTGTGCGGGTCATTGACCGCTGCAACCTGACCATCCTGTCCGAGCCCGGGCAGGACGATCTGGCCGCCTTTCTGGCCGAGCAGGCGGTGGAAGTGGTGGCATCGCTGCCCTGCTACTCGGCAGGCAATGTCGACCGCCAGCGCGGCGACGGCGTGTTCGAGCGCAGCATCGAGGGGCTGCGGGCCCTCAACGCGCTCGGTTACGGACAGCCCGGTTCTTCCTTGCGGCTGAACCTGGTCTACAACCCGCAGGGGCCGTCCCTGCCGCCGGACCAGAAACGCCTGCAGGCGGACTATCAGCGCGAACTGGCCGAGCATTTCGGCGTGGTCTTTCACGAACTGCTGGCGCTGACCAACATGCCCATCCAGCGCTTCGGCTCGACGCTGGTGTCCAAGGGCAGTTTCGACACCTACATGGATCTGCTGCGCGGCAGCTTCCGCCCCGAGAATCTTGACGGCGTCATGTGCCGCAGCCTGGTCAGCGTGGACTGGCAAGGCTGGCTCTACGACTGCGATTTCAACCAGCAGCTGGGTCTGCCGGCTGGCCACAGCAATGTGCGCCGCCACTTGCGCGACCTGCTGCAGCGTGACCTGTCAGGCCAGGCGATCCGTGTCGCCGGCCATTGTTATGGCTGCACGGCGGGGCAGGGAAGCAGCTGCGGCGGAGCCCTGGCGGCCTGAAACCCGGTGTGAACCCCGTTGCGGAGCGGTGGTGGTGCGGGAACTGAGCATCGTCATGCCCGTGCTTAATGAGGCGGGCGGGATCGACGCGCACCTGGCGGCGCTGCAGCCGCTGCGCGAGCGGGGCGCCGCGCTGCTGGTGGTGGACGGCGGCAGCACCGACGACACGGTGCCGCGGGTGCGCGCGCACGGCGTGACGGTGATCAGCGCGCCGCGCGGCCGGGCGCGGCAGATGAATGCCGGCGCGCAGGCCAGCGCCGGTGCCTGCCTGCTGTTTCTGCATGCCGACACCCGCCTGCCGCCGCAAGCCGACCAGGCGATTGCCCGTGCCCTGGCGAGCGGTGCCGACTGGGGCCGTTTCGACGTGCGGATTGCCGGGCGGCATCCGCTGCTGCCGGTGATTGCGGCGCTGATGAACTTGCGCTCCCGGGCGACCGGCATTGCTACGGGTGATCAGACCATCTTCGTGCGGCGCAGTGCGTTCGACGCTGTGGGAGGGTTTCCCGACCAGCCCCTGATGGAAGACATCGAGATCTCGCGCCGCCTGCGCGCGCTGTCTGCGCCGGCCTGCCTGCGCCAGCGGGTGAGCACGTCGGGCCGCCGCTGGGAAAGCCGGGGTGCCTGGCGAACCATGGTGCTGATGTGGCAGTTGCGCTGGGCGTACTGGCGCGGCGAGTCGCCCGAGCGCCTGGCGGAGCGCTACCGTTGAGTGGCGTGTGGCCCCCGCTGCCCGGCGCGCCGGCCGCACTTTTGGCCCGGCGGGCGCCGGTGCAGCTGGTGGTCATGGCCAAAGCGCCCCAGCCAGGTCTGGCCAAGACCCGGCTGGCGCCGGCACTTGGCCTGGAGGGCGCCGCGTTGCTGGCGCGGCACATGCTGGCGCATGCGCTGCAGCAGGCGCGGGCCAGCGCCGCCGGACCGGTGGAGCTGTGCATGAGCCCGCCGCCGGACGATCCGGCCTGGGCCGGCGTGGATCGGGATGGTGTCGACACCTGTACCGATCAGGGTCCGGGTGATCTGGGCCGGCGCATGGCCCGCATCGTGGCCCGCCATGCGCCGATGCGGCCGGTGCTGATTCTGGGCACCGATTGCCCGGCGCTGGATCAGGGCATCATTGCGGCGGCGGCGGCGGCGCTGGCCGACCACGACGCCGCACTGGTGCCCGTGCGCGACGGCGGCTACGTGCTGATCGGCCTGCGCGCACCGTGTGAGCCGGTTTTTGCCGACATGCCGTGGAGCACCCCGGCGGTGTTTGCCGAAACCGTGCGCCGGCTGGGGCAGCAAGGCCGATCGGTCTGGACCGGCCCGATGCTCAGCGATGTGGACGAGCCCGCCGACCTGGAAAACGTCCCGTCCGGCTGGATTTGACGTCGAATCCGGGCTAACCCAGCGCAAAAAGGTCGTTTTCTGCTATGAAAATCGACGGCCCCGGGGGCGGCCGCATGTGCCGGTGCCGCGGTGGCGGTGGCGGGGAAAAGGACCTGCGGCAGCGGCGTTCGGTTCAGGGTGCCCGGTGGGCCATGCGTGGGCGCAGCCAGGGCGCAACCAGCAGGCAGTCCATGGACCAGCGTCCCGGGCCATACAGCGCCAAAGCGGCGAGCAACACGCCCCAGGTGACATGCAATTGCAGGGCGGCGGGGGCAATTTCCGCCAGGCTGATGACGGCCACCGCATTGACCACCGAAAGCCCCAGTGCGCCCAGGCGTCCCGCCAGACCCAGAGCCAGCAGGACCGGCAAGACCAGTTCCCCGGCGGTGCCGGCCACTGCGGCCAGGGCAGGCGAAAGCCATGGCACCTGGTATTCATCGTGGAACAGGGCCAGGGTCGTATCCCAGTCGCGGACCTTGGCCAGGCCGGCGCTGAAAAACACTTGGGCGACGTACAAGCGCGCCAGCAGCGCGGCTGGCGCCTGGGCACCGTCGAGCGCGGCGCGAATGAGGCGCCACACGGATTCGCCGCGGTGAACGAGATGGGTCAAGGTCATGAATAGGCTCCGGGGGATCGGGGGTGGGTTCAGTGGCAGGCCGGCTCAGTGGCGCACCGGCAAGGCGTGCGCGCCCAGCACCAGACCGCTTTGCACGGCCGAGGGCAGCCAGGCGCCAAAGTCGAACGGCACACGGCTGGCTGCGGTAAGCGCCGGCTCCTGCGCCACGGCGGCAGTCAGCGCGGGTCCCAATGGGGTGCCGGCCAGCAAAGCGCTCAGCAAGGTCTGTTCACCGGGGCCGCAGTCGCGCACCACGGCGCGCAGGCCTTCCCGATACACCAGCGCCGTCTCGGTGGCGCCCTCGCGCAGGCGTGCCCCGGCCGTCTGCAGATCCGGGGGCGTCCTCTGGTGAGCCACCACCAGCGTGACCACCGGCCAGCGGCTGGCGATCAGAGCCAGGCCCGGGGCCAGGGTCAGCCCGAGCTGGTCCGGGTCGGTGTCGGTCAGGCGTGCGAAGCTGGCCGGGTCGGCGCTCGGGTCGGCCGCGGTTGCGGCCCGGTGCAGAGCCCATTCGACCTGCGCCACGTCGGCGAGGTACGGAACCTGCGCCAGCATGGGGTTGTTGCGGACGAAATCGGGCAAGTCCGTGCCCCAATGGGCCAGATCACCGCACTCGGGTGGCCGCCGGTGCCAGAAGTCCCGCGCCAGCGCAGCGAAGTCCTCAGCACCGATCAGGGCCTGCAACACCGGGTAGGCGGCGGCCAGGGCACGCTCGGCCAGGGCATGGCCGTTGGCCCGGTAGGCGGCCAGGCCCCGGGCCGACGGGGGCAACACCAGCGGCAGGAGCCGTGCCGCCGCAGCGTCCGCGCCTCCCGGGCGATACAGGATGGCCGCCAGCAGCGCTTGCTGGGCCTGGGCCAGGGGCGTCATGCCGGCACCGCCTGTGCTGCCAGCTCCACCGCGGCCTGGAGCGCCTGCGCGGCGCTGTCGCGCGCCCGCCGTGCTTCATCGAGCAGCACCGGCAGCGGCGGAACGTCTGTGTCCCATTCGATCAGGGTCGCCACTGGGCCAAATCGTTTCAGCGCGTCGCCGTAGAGCTGCCAGACCGCGTCGCATACCCGGCTGCCATGGTCGTCGATGACGATGTCGCCGCAGTCACGGTGGCCCGCCAGGTGGATCTCGGTGACCAGATCGGGCGGGATCGACTCCAGCCAGGTCTGACATGCCTGCAGGGGCGTCACTCGGTCGTCTCCGTACTGGCCGTTGAGTGCGTTGACGAAAAGATTGTTGATGTCCAGCAGCAGCGTACAGCCGGTCCGGCGGGCCAGTTCCGCGAGAAACCGGGGCTCGGCCATGTCGGCGTCGCGCCAGTGCAGATAGGCCGACAGGTTTTCGACGGCGATGGGCCGCCGCAGTCGTTCCTGTACCCGCTGCACGTTGGCGCACAGGGTGTCCAGCGCCTCGTGTGTGAAAGGCAGGGGCAGCAGATCGGCGCCGTGCACGGTCGGCGCCTGTGTGACGCCATCGCGCTGGCCGCGCGCGAAGCTGGCATGGTCACTGACGCGGACCGGATCGATGGTGTCGACCAGGCGCGCCAGTTGATCCAGATGCCAGGCGTCGATGCCGTGCGCCGAGCCCAGCGACAGGCCCACGCCGTGAAGACTGACGGGGTAGGACTGCCGGGCCTGTCGCAACAGCGCCAGGCCGGCGCCACCCTCGCCGAAGAAATTCTCGGAATGGACTTCGATGAAATCCAGCGCCGGCAACTCCCGCAGCAAAGCCTCGTAATGCGGGTGGCGCCAGCCGATGCCAACGGCGACACCGCCCGCCGGCAGGGCGAAGGAGCGGGCGCGGTGGGCAGCGGTCACGGCGGGACTCAGGCTTTCTTGGCCGCGGCCTTGGCTTCGTCGGCGCTCAGGCCGCCCATCTGCTTGCAGGTGCCTTTGGCCACGTATTTCCACTCGCCCTTGTCGTTGTCGACCTTCGATTGGCCGGCGCACGAATGGGTGCCGGCGAGGTTGGCGCAGTCGTTCTGTCCGGCCTTGGCGATGCCATAGCACTTTTCCTTGGCGGCGGTCTGGGCCAGGGCCGGGCTGCTCAGCAAGGCCAGCGACATCAGGGAGGTGGCGGCGGTGGCAATCAGGGTACGTTGGTTCATGGTGATTCTCCAGAGTGGGAAGGTGGATACAGGGAAACGTTCCACAACCGGTGGCCCGTGCGGTTGCACATCGCTGCCGGTTGTGTGGGTCTGTCGGTCACCGGAGCCGCTTCTTACGCGATCGGAGGATTTTTTTCGCCGGTCACAGCAGGTCGGCAATCTGGTCCCAGGCCTCCGGCGCAATGCGCCCGGTCCATTGCTGCACCACCCGACCCTGCCGGTCGAGCAACCAGGTCGCGGGCAGGGGTTCGCGGCGGCTCAGGCCGGTGGCGGTGACCATGTCGCCAATCCACATCGAGGTCAGGCGCTGGCCCGGTGCCAGCGTGCGTGCGAGGATGGCTTCGTAGTCGGCGGCATCCTGCCGGCGGCGGTCCATGCTGAGCAACACCAGGCTGAAGGGCTGGTCCCGCCACCCGGCGGCGTTGCTGCGCAGCTCTGGCATCTTGTCGCGGCAGACGGCGCAGTCGGTCGACCATGCCACCACCAGGACCACCCGCCCCCGCAGGGCCCGCAGGTCGAATGCGCGGCCATCCAGGGTGCGGCCCGCCAGTTCGGCCACCGGGCCGGGCGCACCCGGTGAGCCGCCGGCCGGGGTGGTCGCACGGGCCCATTGGGGCGCGGTTGCCAGCGTCAGGGCCAGCGGCAGCGCCCTGGTCAGCCAGTGACGCCGTGTCGTCGGCAGGGGTCGGGTGGGGATGGACATCGGTAACTCCGGTTGCAGGGCTTTGGTCGGCCCGGCGGCGGATTCATTACACTGCGCCGCCATGTCCACCGCCGATTCGTCCCCGTTCGAGCACCAACTGGTGGAGCACCGCGCCTACCTGATGCGTTTTGCCCGATTGCAGTTGCGCAACGACGCCTGGGCGGAGGATGCCGTTTCCGAAACGGTGCTGGCCGCGCTGGCCCGGCCGCAGGCCTTCGGCAACCGCTCGCAGCTCAAGACCTGGCTGGTCGGAATCCTCAAGCACAAGATTGTCGATACCCTGCGTCACCACAGCCGTCAGGTCACCGTGGGCACCGGCGACGAGGACGAAGCGAGCGACCCGCTGGAGCTGATGGCGTTTCGCGGTGACGGACATTTCACCGAGCAGCCGGCCGACTGGGGCGATCCGGAGCAGGACCTGCGCCAGCGCCAGTTCATGGCCGTGCTGGAAGCCTGCACGGAGAAACTGCCGCCGGTGCAGGCGCGCCTGTTCCTGATGCGCGAATGGCTGGAACTGTCCAGTGAGGAAATCTGTAAGGAACTGGGCCTGACTGCGACCAACCTGTATGTTCAGTTGCACCGCGCCCGTCTGCGGCTGCGCGAATGCCTTGATCTGAACTGGTTCCAGAACACCCGCCGCCCATGAAGCCTTGGTATCCGTTTCGTCGCAGCTGCAAGGAAGTGACCGCGCTGGTCATCGCCCGGGAGGACCGCGCGCTGCCGTGGCAGGACCGGATGGGCCTGCGCCTGCACATGGCGCTGTGTTCGGCCTGCCCGCCCTTCGAGCGGCAGGTGCTGACCCTGCGCAATGCCATGCGCCAGTGGCGCGCCTACAGCGAAAACGACGAGACCAGCCGCTGACGCTGGGCGCTCATTGCACCAGGGCCTGCGCAAACTCGCGGGCATTGAAGGTCTGCAGGTCTTCGAGTTTTTCGCCGACCCCGATGAAATAGACCGGCACCGGGCGCTCCCGGGCGATGGCGCAGAGCACACCGCCTTTGGCCGTCCCGTCCAGCTTGGTTACCACCAGACCGGTCAGGCCCAGCGCGTCGTCGAAGGCCTTGACCTGCGTCAGCGCGTTCTGGCCGGTGTTGCCGTCGATGACCAGCAGCACCTCGTGGGGCGCGGTGGCGTCGGCTTTTTGCACCACGCGCTTGATCTTGCGCAGCTCTTCCATCAGGTGCAACTGGGTGGGCAGACGCCCGGCGGTGTCGACCAGCACCACGTCTTTGCCGCGGGCACGGCCGGCACTGACCGCATCGAAACTGACGGCGGCCGGATCGCCGCCTTGCTGACTGATGATCTCCACCGTATTGCGGGTCGCCCAGACGGCCAGTTGCTCGCGCGCCGCGGCGCGGAACGTATCGGCCGCCGCCAGCAACACCGAGGCGCCATGGTCACTGAGGTGGCGGGTGAGTTTGCCGATCGACGTCGTCTTGCCGGCGCCGTTGACCCCGGTGACCATGATGACGGTGGTGCCGTGGCGGCCTTCGACCAGGTTGTCCTGCCGGTCCCCGACGACCAGTGTTTTCTGCAGTGGTGTCAGCAAATGCGCAACCGCCTCGGCCAGCAGGCCCTTGACGGCGGCCGGATCGGTCGCCTTGGCCTCTTTGACGCGGTACTTGAGGTCAGCCAGCAGAAATTCCGTGGCCTTGACCCCGGTATCGGCCATCAGCAAGGCGGCTTCCAGCTCCTCGTAGAGCGCGTCGTCGATGCGGGTTCCGGTGAACACTGTCGCGATGCTGCTGCCGGTCTTGCGCAGCCCGGCACGCAGCCGATCCATCCAGCCGGCACGAACCGGCCCGGCGGCAGGTAAAGGCGCGGGCGACGGCGAGGCCAGCGGCGCGGGCGTGGACACGGGCGCAGGCGGGGCTGCAGGTGTTGGTGCAGGCGTCGGCGCGGGAGTTGGCGCAGGGGTTGGCGCAGGGGTTAACGCAGGGGTTGGCGCAGGGGTGGGGCCGGGCAGGGGCGGGGGAGACGGGGTGGGGGTTACCGGTTCCGGTGCCTGGGCGGGCGCGGGCGTCGGTGTGGGCGTTGGCGTTGGTGTCGCCACAGGTGCCGGCGTGGGTTCCGGTGTGGGGTCCGCTGCGGGTGGTGCGGTGGGTACCGCCGTGGGTTCCGGGTCCGCCGGCGGGGGTGCCGACGTCGCAGCGGCAGGTGCAAGAGGCGCCGACGCCGGCGCCGGCCCCTCGGGAGGGGGTGAAAGCAGGGGGGCGAGTCCCTCCGCCGTCGCTGCCGTGATCGGGGTTTCGGTCGGCGGCGGTGTTGCGGCGGGTTTTTTCCGGAAAAAACTGAACATTTGGACGTTTCTAGAATCCCAGCCATTCTATGAAACGCCATCCTCTCCTTGCCCCGCTGATGCTCGGGTTCGTTCTGACCGTGTCGGCGCCGCTTGCCGCGTGGGCCCAGATGGGACCGTCCGGCGCACCCGCCCCGTCGCCGGTTGCCGCGGCGCCATCCCGCGCGGCGGTTTACTCCCAGACTTTGCCCAACGGATTGACGGTGATCGTCAAACCGGACCGTCGCGCCCCCACCGCCGTCCACATGTTGTGGGTGCGGGTCGGTTCGGTGGACGAAGTGGACGGCACCAGCGGCATTGCCCATGTGCTGGAGCACATGATGTTCAAAGGCACGGCGACGCTCAAGCCCGGCGAGTTCTCGCGCCGTGTGGCGGCGCTGGGCGGGCGCGAAAACGCCTTCACCGCACGTGACTACACCGGCTACTTCCAGCAGATTCCGTCCTCCCGCCTCGAAGAGGTGATGACGCTGGAGGCCGACCGCTTTGCCAACATGCAGTGGCCCGACGATGAGTTCCGCAAGGAGATCGAGGTGGTCAAGGAAGAGCGGCGCCTGCGCACCGAGGACAATCCGCGCGCCCTGCTTTACGAGCAGCTGGCCGCCACGGCCTTTGTGGCCTCGCCGGTGCGTCGCCCGATTGTGGGCTGGATGAGTGACCTGGAGGCCATGACCGCCGACGACGTGCGGGCCTTCCACCGCCGCTGGTACAGCCCGTCCAACGCCGCGGTGGTGGTGGCCGGTGACGTCGATCCGCAGGCCGTTTTCGAGCTCGCGCGACGCCACTACGGCCCGATCGCCGCCCGTCCCGTCGAGCCGGCCAAACCCCGCGCCGAGCCGCCGCAACAGGGTCCCCGCCGGCTGGTCCTCAAGGCCAGTGCCGAGCAGGCCTATGTGGCGCTGGCGTTCAAGACGCCGCATCTGGTGCACATGGAGGCCGGCGAGAGCCAGCGCGACGCGCTGGCGCTGACCCTGCTGTCGGCCGTGCTGGATGGCTATCCCGGTGCGCGGCTGGAGCGGGCACTGGCCCAGGGCGCCGACCGCCTGGCCGACAGTGTCGGTGCCTGGCACGGGCTGATGGGCCGCGGGCCGCAGCAATTTGTCCTCGACGGCGTGCCTGCGCCGGGAAAAACGGCGGCGCAACTGGAGGCCGCGCTGCGCGCCGAGGTGGCCCGCGTCGCGCGCGACGGTGTCAGTGCCGCCGAGCTGGAGCGGGTGCGGACCCAGTGGACCGCCGGCGCGGTCTACAAACTGGATTCGGTGATGAACCAGGCCCGCGAACTGGGCAGCGCCTGGGCGCTGGGCCTGCCCCTGGACAGCAGCGAGCGCCTGCTGGACCAGCTGCGCACCGTCACCCCCGAGGAGGTGCAGGGCGTGGCCCGGCGGTATTTCGGCGATGACGGGCTGACCGTGGCGGAATTGGTGCCGCTGCCGCCGGACCCCAACCGGAAACCCCGCCTTGCCCCGGTTGGTGCCCGTCACTGAGGGATGGATTGATATGAAAAATATAGCTATAAAGCACCTTTTTGCACTGGGTATCGGCCTCTTTTGCATGAAATCGGCGCTGGCGGTGCTGCCCGTGCAGCAGTGGACGCAGGCCAGCGGCGCGCAGGTGTTTCTGGTCGAAAGTCCGGCCATTCCGATGCTGGATGTGCAGATTGATTTCGATGCCGGCAGCCGGCGCGACCCGGCCGCCCAGGCCGGGCTGGCCAGCGCGATGGCGGCGCTGATGTCGCGCGGGATTGCGGCGTCCGGGGCCGGGCCGGCGTTCGACGAAAACCAGCTGGCCGAGGCCTGGACCGATCTGGGCGCACAGTTCGGCGCCAGCGCCGGGTCGGACCGGCTCGGCTTTTCGCTGCGGACGCTGACCCGGCCGGACCTGCTCGATCGTGCCGTGAGCCTGGCCGCGCGCCAGATGGCGCAGCCGGCGTTCCCGTCCGACATCTGGCAGCGCGAGCGCGAGCGCCTGGGGGCGGATCTGCGCGAGGCCCGCACCCGTCCGGCCCATGTGGCCGGGCTTGCCTTTGCACGGGCGGTGTATGGCGACCATCCTTACGGGTACGAAGTCACCGAGGCCACACTGGCGCGCATCAGCGTCGACGACCTGCGGGCCAGCCACCGGCGTGACCTGCGTGCCTGTGGGGCACGGGTGAGCCTGGTCGGGGCGGTCTCCCGGCAACAGGCGGACGCCCTGGTGCGTCGTCTCCTGGCCCATCTGCCCGCCACCGGCTGCGGCGGCCTGCCGGCCGTGCCGGAGGTGAGTGCCTTGGTGGCGCCCCAGACGCTGGCGCTGCCCTTCGAGTCGGCACAGGCCCATGTGCTGATCGGGCAACCCGGCATGCGCCGGGCCGATCCGGACTTTTTCGCGCTGTTTGTCGGCAACCACATCCTGGGCGGTGGCGGTTTTGTCTCGCGCCTGACCGAAGAGGTGCGCGAGCGTCGCGGCCTGAGCTACAGCGTCTACAGCTATTTCGCGCCGGGGCGACACGCCGGCGCGTTCACCATCGGCCTGCAGACGCGGCCCGACCAGGCACCGCTGGCGGTGCAGGTCTCGCAGGATGTCTTGCGCCGCTTTGTCGCCGAGGGACCGACCGAGGCCGAACTGCAGGCGGCCAAAGACAACCTGATCGGTGGCTTTGCGCTGCGTGTGGACAGCAACCGCAAGTTGCTGGACAACGTCGCCAATATCGCCTGGAACGGCCTGCCGCTGGACTACCTGGACCGCTGGACGGATCGGGTCGGTGCGCTGACAACGGCGGACATCCGCACGGCGTTTGCCCGCATCATCCAGCCCGAGAGGCTGGTCACCGTGGTGGTGGGTGGCGCGGCGCGCTGAACCGCCTGTGCAGCGGCAACAGGCCGCCCGATTCGTGCCGACCGGGTGGCGCCCGGTTCACCCAACAGGCTCAGATATGGCCGAAAAAGCGGGGCTGGTGGCGCATGTGCAGCGACAGGCCCAGCGCCGCCATGTGATTGCCGTTGCGGCCCAGAATGGTTTCGGCCAGCGGCAGAAATTCCGCTTCTTCGAAGTGCGCGTGGGCCTTGTACTTGGTGACCAGGTGCGCAATGGCCGAGCCATCGATGGCGGCATCCTGGCCTTTGGCCACCTTCTTGAGCGCCGGCTCCAGCTGCTTCCACAGGGATTCCACGTCCCGGTGCTCCTGGGTCAGCCATTCGACCATGTTGGCGATCTTGTCGCGCTCCTCCCCGGGCTGTGCGCTGGACAGCACGGCGGGAAACAGCTCGCGCTCTTCTTCCGAATGGTGCTCGAACACGGCGGCGCGGAAAAACGACACGGTTTCCTGCGCAATCGCCCGCGCCCGCGCGGCCGGTTCGAGCAAAGCCGACAACTGGGCAAAACTATCCAGATGCGAGACGATGCCTTCATGGCAATGGGAAAAATTGGTCAGCGGGGCGTCGAGGTCAATGGTCATGGTCGGAAAACTCCAGGCGCACCACGCCGGTGCGGCACGGCAGGCATGGTGCGCCAGCCGCCCGGGTGCTTCCTTGACATGGATCAGGTTTCGGTCGATTCCGCGACCTCGCGCAGTGCGGCGGCCAGCAGGGGTGCGACGGCCACGGCATTGCTCGGGTGGGGGATGCAGTCGGTGCTCCAGATTTCGCCGATGCCCGCCTCGCGCAGCGTGGCTTCGGCGCCGGTGGCGAACAGCGCGTGGGTGACCGCGATATCGACCGACGCGGCCCCGGCGGCAAGCAGGGCCGCGGCCGTCTGCGCTGCGGTGTGGCCGGTGCTGCACATGTCGTCCAGCAACACCACGGCGCGGCCGGCGTAAGGGCCCTCGGGCAGCGCCACCTGGACCGCGCGGTCGCCGGTGCGCACTTTGCGGCAGACCCGGTGCGCCAGGCCGTGCGCCTGCGCGGCCTGCGCGACCCATTGCGCCGATTCCTCATCGGGCCCGACCAGCATGGCCCCGGGGCGGCGGCTCGCCACCAGCGCACCCAGCAGGGGCGCCGCGCTCAGCGCCACCGGCTGCGCGCAGGCAATGGCTTCGCCCAGGGTGGCCACCCGGTGCAGATGCGGATCGACGGTGATGACCCGGTCAAACAGGCCCGCCAGCAGGCGACCGACCAGGCGCTGGCTGACGGCTTCGCCGGGGTGGAAGGCGATGTCCTGGCGCATGTAGGCCAGGTAAGGCGCGACCAGGGTCAGGTGGCTGGCGCCCAGCTCGCGGGCGGTGCCGGCGGCCAGCACCAGCTCGATCAGCTTCTCGTTCGGGTTGGCCAGCGAGCGCAGCAGCGTCACCCGCGGCGGCAGCGTCGCCGGCAGGCGCAGGCGCAGCTCGCCGTCGGGGAAGCGGTGCCGATCGATGGGAAGGGCCGTCACGCCCCACACGGCGGCGATCTGCCCGGCAAGTGTCGATTCGTCGGTGAAATGGAGCAAACAGTCCATCGTCAGAACTCCACAAAAACCCGGGGCACCTCGGCGGCGGTGCCCAGGCGGTATCCCGTGGCGCGTTCACACGCCTGGCGGGCGAAGGCCAGATCGGCGCCGAAACCGGCGTACACCCGGTACAGCAGGGTTCCCGCGCGCACGCTGTCGCCCAGCTTGCAGGCCAGATCCACCCCGGCCCCCTGGACCTTGGGCGCGCCGGCCAGCCGGGCGATACGCGCAATCTGGAAGTTGTCGATGCCGGTGACCACGCCGTCGGCGGGCGCCCGCACCTCATGCACCAAGGGCCCGAGCGGCGGCTGCTCGGGGTCGAAGCCACGTCGGCCCTGGGCGTCGATGATGGCGTTCATGCGCGCCAGGGCCCGGCCGGAATCGAGGATGTCGCGGGCAATGGCAAAGCCGTCGCCGCCGCGCACGTCCGGGTCGCATTCGATGAGGCGCCCGGCCAGGCGCAGCGCCTTCTGTCGCAGGTCATTCGGCGCCCGGGGGTCACATTGCAGCACCCGCATCACGTCCCGCGTCTCCAGGACCGGGCCGATGCCGTTGCCTATGGGCTGGCGGCCGTCGGTGATGACCACATCCAGCGACAGATGCAGCCGGTGGGCGACGTATTCGAACAATCGCCGCAGACGCTGCGCTTCGGGCATGGAGCGCACCTTGGCGGTCGGGCCGATGGGGATGTCCAGCACCAGGTGGGTGGAACCCGCCGCGATCTTCTTGGACAGGATGGACGCCACCATCTGGCCGGGAGAGTCGATGGACAGGGGCCGTTCGACCGAAATGAGCACATCGTCGGCGGGCGAGAGGTCGGCCGTGCCGCCCCAGGCCAGGCAGCCGCGGTGTTCGCGCACGATCTCGCGCAGCCGCTCGAAGGGCAGCTCCACGCCGGCCAGCACCTCCATGGTGTCGGCGGTACCCGCCGGCGAGGTGATCGCCCGCGAGGACGTCTTGGGGCACAACAGGCCGTGGGCGGCCACGATGGGCACCACCAGCATGGAGGTGCGGTTGCCCGGAATACCGCCGATGCAGTGTTTGTCGACCACCTGCGGCTCATGCCAGTCCAGCCGGCGGCCGGTGGCGACCATCGCCTCGGTCAGGTAGTAGACCTCCTCGCGATCGAGTTCGGCGCGGTTGCAGGCCACAACAAAGGCGGTCAGCTCGATCTTGGAATAGCGGTGGCCGGCAATGTCGGCCACGATGCCCCGGAAGTCGTCCCGGTCCAGGCGTTCACCGTTCATCTTGCGAAACAGCGCGTCCATGGAGCGTGGCCGCTCGGCCTGCGAAATGCTGGCGTGGTGCCCGCTTTCCACGCCCAGGCGGACAAAAGCGTCTTCCGACAGGCCCAGTTCCTCGCAGCCGACGATGCGGGTGTCGTCGACCACATTGACGGTGGCCAGGATCAGGCGTCCGTTGGCGCGCACTTCGACCTTGGACAGGGCCTGGAAGCCTTCGGCGCGATAGACCGCGCAATCGCGGTGCAGGTACACCACGTTTTCGTGCCAGGTGTCTATGGCCACGCGGCGCACCGCCAGGCGGGCGGCGTTGGCGGGGGGCGGCGCACCAGCGTCGGGCACGGGGTCGCTGGTCGGGGCACTGGACGGGTTCACCATGACCACAAGGTTACACCCGGATGACAGGAGACCCTTCGGGCGACGCCGGCCGTTTTGGCCGGGCCAGTGCGGCGGACCGCCTGCAGCATCGGGTGCGGCCGAAAAAACCCGTAGGGCATGAAACCTCCTGTGGTGACCGGGCGCGGCGGCACCGGCCGCCGTCCCTTTGCCAGCATACCGCCAGCGACGGCGCGGTGCGTTGCGCGAACGCAAGCGGCGCCGGGGGTGCTATCTGTCGCGCGCTGGCGGGGTTATCCTTGCGCCATGTCCCGCCCCTCCCGTCCTGCCGCCGCCACGGCCAAGTCCCCGCCCGCCGCCCCGGCCCGGGCGGTGAAGCGGGCGACGCACGAGGTGCGCATCATCGGCGGCCTGTGGAAGCGCAGCCGACTGCCGGTGGCCGACCGGCCCGGTCTGCGCCCCACGCCTGACCGCGTGCGCGAGACCCTGTTCAACTGGTTGACTCACCTGGGCGGGGGCGACCTGGACGGCTGGATTTGCCTGGATGCGTTTGCCGGCACAGGCGCGCTGGGACTGGAGGCGGCGTCCCGCGGGGCAAGCGCGGTGGTGCTGGTCGAGCGCGACGGCAGCCTGGTGGCCAGCCTGGAGGCGGTCTGCCGCCGCCTGCAGGCGAACACCGTGCAGGTGCAGCAGGCCGACGGGGTGCGCGCGTTGCAGGCGCAGCCACCGGGCAGCCTGGATCTGGTGCTGCTGGACCCGCCTTTTGACGCCGGTCTGTTCGAGCCGGCGTTACAAGCCGCCGTGCACGCCGTGCGCCCGCAAGGCGGGCTGATCTATCTGGAAGCCCCACAGGCCTGGGAAACCGAGCGGCTGCTGCCCCTGGGCCTGCGGCTGCTGCGCCACCTCAAGGCCGGCGCGGTCCATGCCCATCTGCTGGAGCGGCTGCCGTCGGCACCGGCACACCCGGCGGCATAATCGGCCGCAAAACGCCAACCCCAGCGCGCCCGCCCGGCGCGAGGAGACCTGTGATGCCCTCTGTGCTTGCCGTGTATCCCGGCACGTTTGACCCGATCACCCTCGGCCATGAAGATCTGGTGCGCCGCGCCTGCCAGCTGTTCGACCGGGTGATCATTGCGGTGGCCGCGGGGTACCACAAGAAGCCGCTGTTCACGCTCGAAGAACGCATGGAGATGGTGCGCGAATCGGTGCGCCCCTGGCCGCAGGTCACGGTGGAGAGTTATTCCGGGCTGGTGCGGGACTTTGTTGTCGCGCGCAACGGCAAGGCCATGATCCGTGGCCTGCGGGCGGTGACCGATTTCGACTACGAATTCCAGCTCGCCGGCATGAACCGCAACCTGATGCCCGATGTCGAGACCGTGTTTCTGACCCCGGGCGACAAATACCAGTTCGTCAGCAGCACCTTCGTGCGCGAGATCGCGCTGCTCGGCGGCGCCGTCGAGCAGTTTGTCTCGCCGCATGTGCTGGCG
The DNA here is from genome assembly GCA_016790575.1 of Burkholderiaceae bacterium. Lineage (GTDB taxonomy): Bacteria > Pseudomonadota > Gammaproteobacteria > Burkholderiales > Burkholderiaceae_C > JAEUOU01. The sequence continues at coordinate 116,003 of JAEUOU010000006.1, forward strand.
CGCCTGCAGGACAAGGCGCGCAACGGCGTCAAGCCCTGATCGCTATAATATATATAGCTGAAAGCGACCTTTTCACGCTGGGTATCGCCCGTTTTCGCTGCAAACCCTCAGATTTCGGCGCCTTCGACCAGAAAACGCACCCGGCGCACGCCCTGCCATTCGTCGGCGTCGAGGCGGAATGCCAGACGCACCCGCGGCGGCAGCGGCTCGGTGTGGCCGAACCAGATGCCGTCCACGGGCTGACCCTGGTGGCGCATTTTCAGCGCCAGGTGTTTTTCGGCGACCAGGCGCTGGCTCAACACTTCGATCTCCTCGCTGAACAGCGGCGGCGCAAAGCCCTGGCCCCAGACCTCGCGTTGCAGGGCGTCCACCACATCGGAGCGCCGGTACTCGGGCGCCAGCGGACCATCGGTTTCCAGGCGCCGTTGCAGCGTGGCGGCATCCAGCCACTCCCGCGCGACCTGGGCCAGGGCCTGCTCGAAGGTCGGCAGCTGTTCCGCTGCCACGGTGCAGCCGGCGGCCATGGCGTGGCCGCCGAAGCGCAGCAACACCCCGGGGTGGCGTTTGGCCACCAGGTCCAGCGCATCGCGCAGGTGAAATCCGGCAATTGAACGGCCGGAGCCTTTGAGCTCGCGCGTCTTGCCCGGCGCGCTGCTGGCGGCGAACACAAAGGTCGGGCGGTGCAGCCTGTCCTTGAGGCGCGAGGCCACGATGCCCACCACGCCCTCGTGGAACTCGGGGTCGAACACACACACGGCGGGCGGCGGCGCGTCGCCTTCCTCGAACAGGCTTTCTGCGATCAGCATCGCCTGCTCGCGCATGCCGCCTTCGATCTCGCGCCGCTCGCGGTTGATGGCGTCCAGCTGCTGCGCCAGCTCGGCCGCGCGGGCCGGGTCGTCGGTCAGCAGGCATTCGATGCCCAGCGTCATGTCCGCCAGCCGTCCGGCCGCGTTGATGCGCGGGCCCAGCGCGAAGCCGAAATCAAAGGTGCTGGCGGTGTGTGGCTTGCGCCCGGCGGCCGAGAACAGCGCCGCCAGTCCGGCCGGCATCTGCCCCGCGCGCACCCGCCGCAGGCCCTGGGCCACCAGGCGGCGGTTGTTGGCGTCCAGTTTGACCACGTCCGCCACGGTGCCCAGGGCCACCAGCGGCAGCAGGGTGTCCAGCTTCGGCTGGCTGGCCGCGGCAAACACCCCGCGCTGGCGCAGCTCGGCGCGCAGCGCCAGCAGCACGTAGAACATCACCCCCACGCCGGCCAGCGCCTTGCTGGGGAAGGGGCAACCCGGCTGGTTGGGGTTGACGGTCACTTCGGCCTGCGGCAATTCAGGTCCCGGCAGATGGTGGTCGGTCACCAGGACCTGCAGCCCCAGGCGCCGGGCCTCGGCCACACCCTCGACGCTGGCGATGCCGTTGTCCACCGTGATCAGCAGCGCGGCGCCGCGCTCCTTCACCCGCCGGGCAATCGGCGGCGTGAGACCGTAGCCGTCCACCACCCGGTCAGGCACCAGGTAGTCGACCTGGCGGGCCCCCAGCAGGCGCAGCCCGCGGATGCCCACCGCACAGGCCGTGGCGCCGTCGCAGTCGTAGTCGGCGACAAAACACAGCCGGCGATCGGCGGCGATGGCATCGGCCAGCAGCACGGCCGCGTCGCGCGCGCCGCGCAGCTGGTCGGGCGGCAGCAGGCGGGCCAGTCCGTCGTCCAGGTCGTCAGCGCCGGCCACACCGCGCGCGGCAAAGAGGCGGGCCAGCAGCGGGTGCACGCCGGCCTGTTCCAGCGCCCAGGCGGCCCGTGGGGGGCAGTCGCGAACAATGAATTTCATAGCGAAAGGAGACCTTCTGACGCTGGCTTTGGCCCGAAAAGACCAGAAATCCGGCGTGACAGGGCCAGGGGGCGACTCTCCAGGCACCGCCAGGCCCGGTCGCTGCACAGGTCCAGGCGCACCGCCTGACCCTGGGCCAGCCGCTCACCCAGGCGGGCACATTCGCTGGCGTCCAGGGCCTGCCAGGCGGCGCACCAGGCCGGCGCGTTGTCGGCCAGCGCGGCGGCGGCCAGGCGGGTGTCGAGTCGCGGTGCCGGCCGGGGCGTGAACCCGGTCGGCAAAGCCCCGGCGCCGCTGATCCAGAACGCGTTGACCGGCAACTGGCCGCGTGCGATGCGCTCGTCATTGACCGGGTGCGTGTAGAGCAGCATCTGCATTTCGCTTTGCAGTCGCTGCAAGGCCGGTGGCTGCGCCGTTGCCTGCAGCCAGGCGCGCACGTCGCGGCCGATGACCCGCTCGGGTGTGGCACAGGCCAGGTCGCGGAACACCGCGCCCCGCGCCAGCCAGCGCCCGGGATCGTCCGGATCGCACAGCAGCGTGATGCCGTCTTCGGCAAACCAGGGCACCATTGCCTGGCGCAGCGCCTTGGCTTCGGCCGGCACCAGGCCCAGCCCGGCCGGATCGTGCAACACGACCTGGTCCATGCCGACCTGCCAATGGCAGGGCGTGAGCCAGGCCCAGGCCATACCGTCGTCGGACAGTCCGTGCGTGCCCCGCGCCAGGGCGGCCCAGGGTGCGCGCGCGGGGTCGCCGTCCAGGCCGAGGGCGCTGGCGAGCAGGCGGTCCCAGGGCTGGGACAACACCGGCGGGGGCCCCTCCGGATCGGCGCCGTGGCCGGTCTCGGTCAGGCGGGCCAGCAGGCGCTCCAGGTGAGGCAGGCGCAGCGTGCGCAGCGCGGCGCGACAGGCCGGGCCGGATGGCGCGGCGTGGGCGATGATCAGATGGTCCTGGGCGGGTGGGGGATACATGCCGGTATTGTCCGGGATGCCACAATCGGCGCTGCCGGCGCCCGCGCCGCCGTCCTTATTTTGTTCACGCCGCTTTTTCGATGCCGATTCCCTACGAGCTGTTGCTGGGCTGGCGCTACACCCGCGCCGGCCGGTCCACCCGCCGCAACGGCTTCATTTCTTTCATATCCGGTGTGTCCATGCTGGGCATTGCGCTGGGCGTGGCCGCCCTGATCATTGTGCTGTCGGTGATGAACGGCTTTCAGAAAGAGGTGCGCGACCGCATGCTGGGCGTGGTCTCGCATATCGAGCTGTACAGCCCCGACGGCCAGCCGCTGGCCGATGTGGCGCGCACGCTGCGCGAGGCCCGCGCCCACCCGGCGGTGGTCGGGGCGGCGCCGTTTGTGGTCGGCCAGGCGCTGCTGGCGCGTGGCGACGACATGAAAGGGGTCCTGGTGCGCGGCATTGACCCGGCGCTGGAGCCCTCGGTGACCGAGCTGGCCGGCGCGTTACGGGGCACGGTGCTGGCACGCCTGGAGCCGGGCGCGTTCGGGGTGGTGCTGGGAGTGGACCTGGCCCGCAATCTGGGCGTCGGCGAAGGCGACGTGGTGACGCTGATTGCGCCGGGCGGGCAGGTGACACCGGCCGGTGTGGTGCCGCGGCTCAAACAGATGACCGTGGTGGGCACCTTCAGTTCCGGCCACTACGAATACGACTCGTCGCTGGCGATGGCCCACCAGGCCGATCTGGCGCGCATTCTGAGGCTGGAAGGGCCCACTGGCGTGCGCCTGAAGTTGCGCGACCTGCACCAGGCCCGAGCCGTAGCGGCGGACCTGGCGGGCAGCCTGAGCGGTGACCTGCTGGTGCGCGACTGGACGCGGCAGAACCGCACCTGGTTTGCCGCCGTGCAGCTCGAAAAGCGCATGATGTTCATCATCCTGACGCTGATCGTGGCGGTGGCGGCATTCAATCTGGTGTCCACCCTGGTGATGACGGTGACCGACAAGCGCGCCGACATCGCCATCCTGCGCACGCTGGGCGCCAGCCCGCGCTCCATCATGGGGATCTTTGTGGTGCAGGGCGCGATGGTGGGGGTGATCGGCACCCTGGCCGGCCTGCTGCTGGGGCTGGGGGTGGCGTTCAACATCGATGTGATCGTGCCGGCGCTGGAGCGGCTGTTCCAGGCCAGTTTCCTGCCCAAGGAGATCTACCTCATCAACCGCATGCCCAGCGACCCGCAACAAAGCGACATCGTGCCGATCACCGTCATTTCGCTGGTGCTGGCCTTTGTCGCCACCCTGTACCCAAGCTGGCGGGCCAGCCGCGTCAATCCTGCGGAGGCGCTGCGCTATGAGTGAGGTGGTTCTTGAATGTCGCGGCCTGACCCGCCGGTTCCACGAGGGGCCGCTGGATGTGACGGTGCTGCACGGGGTCGACCTGACGGTGCCTGCCGGCGAAACGCTGGCCATTGTCGGTGCGTCCGGTTCGGGCAAAAGCACGCTGCTGCATCTGCTGGGCGGGCTGGACGCGCCCACGGCCGGGCAGGTGTGGCTGCAGGGGCAGAATCTGGCGGGGCTGTCGGCGGCGCAGCAAGGGGTGTTGCGCAACCGGCACCTGGGGTTTGTCTACCAGTTTCATCATCTGCTGCCCGAATTCAGCGCGCTGGACAACGTGGCCATGCCGCTGCTGATCCGCCGCGAGAGCCGCCCGGCGGCGCGCGCCGCGGCGCAGCAGGTGCTGGCGGCGGTGGGTCTGGCCGCGCGACTGGCGCATCGCCCGGCGGAGTTGTCCGGCGGTGAACGCCAGCGCGTGGCGATTGCCCGCGCCCTGGTCACGCGCCCGGCCTGTGTGCTGGCTGACGAGCCGACCGGCAACCTCGACCGCACCACCGCCGACGGGGTGTTCGACGGCATGCTGGCATTGGCGCGCGAACAGGGCACGGCCTTTGTGCTGGTGACCCATGACGAGGCGCTGGCCGCCCGCTGCGACCGCCGGCTGCGCCTGGTGGCCGGGCGCCTGTCCGAGATTTCCGTCGCAAAGGACTCGCCGTGAAGCTGCGTATGGCCGAAAACTCGCTGTTTGCCATTCTGCTGCGCTCGCCGTGGTGGATCAGTGTCGCGGTGGCGGCTGCGCTGGCGGCGCTGATGGCCGCGCTGCTGCCGTCCGACCTGGCTCCCTGGGGCATGGCGGCGGGCTTGCCGTTTCTGGTGATCGGCGGCATGGCCCTGCGCGCGCAGTGGGGCCGGCCGGGCGAGCGGCAGTTTGCCGCCCTGCGTGACCGGGTCGCGGCCATGCCCTGGCGGACCTTTGCCGGCGCACTGGACGGCGCGTGGCAAGGGCAGGGGGTGACGGTCACCCGGCCGCAGGGAGCCGCCGCCACGGCGGCCGACTTCGTGTTGCGCAAAGGGTCTGCGACGACGCTGGTCAGTGCGCGGCGCTGGAAAGCGGCCAGCGTGGGCATCGAGAGCCTGCGCGAACTGCAGGCCGCGCTGCCCGCAGCCGAAGCCACCGATGCGGCCGTGGTGAGTCTGGGCGAGCTGACGCCGCAGGCCAGGCGGTTCGCGGCCGAGCACGGCATTCGCGTGCTGGGCGCGGCTGAACTGGCGGTCCTGCTGGGCGGGCAGTAACACCGCCCGCCGTGGTGCAGTATGGTGGAACGCGATGCGCCTGCTGATCATTGAAGACGATCGCACGATCGCCGAGAACCTGTTCGAGTACCTCGAATCACGGGGGCACCGCTGCGACTGGGCCGACGGCATTGGCCTGGCGCGTCGCCTGCTGGAGGCCGAGCCCTTCGACGCCCTGGTGCTGGACCGCAACCTGCCCGACGGGGATGGCCTGAGCCTGGTGCGACGCCTGCGCGCGGCCGGCAACCCGGTGGCGGTGCTGGTGCTGACCGCCCGTGACGGCCTGGAAGACAAATTGCTGGGCTTCGAGTCCGGCGGGGATGACTACCTGGTCAAGCCGTTTGCGCTGCAGGAGGTCGAAGCGCGCCTGCTCGCGCTGGTCCGCCGCCAGGGCCTGGGCCCGCCGATCGGGCTGCTGCGCTTCGGCGCGCTGGAGTACGACCCCGAACGCCAGGAGATCCGCCGCGCCGGCCAGACCCTGATCCTGCCGCCCAAGGCGATGCGTCTGCTGGCCCTGATGATGGCGCACCCGGACCGTGTCTTTTCGCGCCGCGAGCTGGAGCTTGCCGTCTGGGGCCATGAGAACGACACCAGCGACAGCCTGCGCAGCCTGCTGCACACCGTGCGCCGCGCGCTGGGTGATTCGCCCGGCGAACGGGTGATCAACGCCCATGGACTCGGTTACCGCCTCGCCCGCGACTGAGGCGCCCCGGCGCCGGTGGTGGCGGCCGCGCTGGCCGTCGGGCATGCGCTTGCGCATGGCCGTGTCGGTGACGGCCGTGCTGGTGCTGCTGCTGGTGGCGCAAGGGCTGGCACTGGTCGTGTTGTACGAAGACCTGGAAGACGAGTTCATCGAAAGCACCCTCAATGCACAGATGAACCACAGCATGGCGCTCACCCGGCAGCTCGGCCGGCTGACCGGCCCGCAGACGCCGCAGATGGATCTGTTTCTTGTCCGGCCGGGCGAGCCCCTGCCGCCGGGGCTGGACGCCCGCATGGCGGCTTTGCCGGTCGGCAACCATGAGGTCTTCGACGCCGGCCGCGAATACCATGTTGCGGTGCGGCAAGTCGATGCCGACCGCTTGGTGCTGCGCTACGACGAATCGGAACACCTGCGCCGCCTGGCGACCGTGGCGACTGCCCTCCTGCTGGGCACCACGCTGCTGATCGCCCTGGTATTTGTGCTGGTCCATGCGATTGCCGCGCGCCTGACCGGCGGCCTGGAGGATCTGGCGCGGCGGGTTGCCGACGCGGGCGATACGCGGGCGCTGGCCGACATGCCGCTGGATGGCGAACTGCGCGCCGTGGCGCAGGCGCTCGATACGGCGCGCAGCCGCCAGGCGGCGGCGCTCGAGCGCGAGCGCCTGTTCAATGCCAACCTGTCGCACGAGTTGCGCACACCACTGGCCGGCATCCGCAGCGACGCCGAAATGCTCAGCGCCGAACCGGCACTGCCTGAGCGTGCCCGTCGACGCGCCGCGCGCATTGTCTCCGGCACCGACCGGATCACCGAGCTGGCGTCCAGCCTGTTGCTGCTCGCCCGCGAGGCCAGGCCGGCCACCCGCGAACCGGTGGCACTGCGCGCCTGCGTCGAATCGGTCTGGGCCCGCCTGGCCGACAGCGTGGCGCAGGCGCCGCCGCCGCTGCAGGTCGAAATCGCCGAAGCGGCCTGGATCGAGACGGACCCGACCCTGCTGGCCTTGCTGGTCCGCAATCTGCTGGAAAACGCCTGGCGCCATGGGGGCGCCGGTCCGGTCCGTGTGGGCTGGGACGGGGTGACGCTGACCGTGGAAGACGACGGTCCGGGTTTTGGTCCGGGCGATCCGCTGCGCTGGTTTGAACCCTTTGCCCAAGGCGGCCGCGGTGCCGGCCACGGTCTGGGTCTGGCGCTGGTGCGCCATATCGCGGCCAGTTGCGGCTGGCGCGTGCGGGCCTGGAACCGCCAGCCTGCCGGCGCCGCCGTCGCCATCGATCTGGTGACACCTGCCCTGCGCTGAGCGGCGGTTTAACAAAAAAGTCACAATCGCCTCACGCGGAGCTCACGTCCCGCCACGGAGACTCCGCTCGTGCCTTTTTCCCTTCGCCGTCCCGCTCCCTCCTCCTCGTCGTCCTCCTCCCGCCAGCCGCCGCCAGCCGAACCGGCCGGATGGCTGGTCCGTCTGTGCGCGCACCCGGCAACGCGGCCGGTGCTGTCGACGGAAGTGCTGCTGCTGGTCGTGTGCCTGTATTTCACGCTGTTTTGCAACATGGCGTTCTGGCGTGCCCTCGTGGCCGGCCGCGAGGGGCTGGGTGCCATGGTGGCCTACGGGCTGCCGCTGGCTGTCGCGCTGACTGCGGTGCAGGTGCTGCTGCTGGCGCCATGGCTGAACCGCTGGACCACCCGCCCGCTGCTGGCCCTGCTGGTGGTGGTGGCGTCGTCGGCCGCGTACTTCGGCAGTCGTTTCGGGGTGTATTTCGACCCCAGCATGCTGCGCAATGTGGTGCGAACCGACGTTGCCGAAGCCAGCGAACTGCTGACCGTCCGTTTCGCGCTGCATCTGCTGGTGTTCGCCGTGCTGCCGCTGGTGCTGATCGCGCGGGTGCGCATTCGGCCGCGCCCGCTGGGCCGGGCGGTGGCGGTGCGCGCGGCGTGGATGCTGGGGTGTCTGGTGCTGGCGCTGGGGGCGCTGGTGCCGGTGTTCAAGGATTTCGCCAGCCAGATGCGCAACAACAAGGAGATCCGCTACCTGCTGCTGCCTGCCGCCGTGGTCTGGTCGGCGGGTCGGGTGCTGGTGCAGGACGCGCAGGTGGCGACCGGGCCGCGCCAGGTGATTGCTCCCGACGCCCGGCTGGGTGCGCGTGCCAGCCAGGCGGGCAAACCGGTGCTGATGGTGGTGGTGGTCGGCGAGACGGCGCGGGCGGCCAACTGGGGCCTGAACCGCGCCCAGGGCTGGCCGCAGGCGCGCGACACCACACCAGCCCTCGCGGCACGCGGCGATGTGATCAATTTCCCCGACGTGCGCAGCTGCGGCACCAATACCGAGGTGTCGGTGCCGTGCATGTTCTCGTTGCAAGGGCGGCGCAACTATGACGAGGACGCCATCCGCCGCAGCGAGTCCTTGCTGCATGTGCTGCGCCGGGCCGGCCTGCGGGTGGTGTGGAACGACAACCAGTCCGGTTGCAAAGGGGTGTGTGACGGGCTGGAGAGTCTGCAACCCGATGCCGCGCAGTATCCCCAGCTGTGCACCGGCGGTCGCTGCCTGGACGGGGCCTTGCTCGACAGCAGCCAGCGCCTGGTCCGCGACGCTTCCGGCAACCTGGTCCTGGTGATGCACCAGCTGGGCAATCACGGCCCCTCGTATTTCCGCCGCCATCCGCCGCAGTTCCGGCGTTTTGTGCCGACCTGCGAAAACGACGATCTGGCCCGCTGCACCCGTGAGCAGATCGCCAACAGCTATGACAACGCGCTGCTGTACACCGACCATGTGCTGGCCCAGACCATCGAATGGCTGGTCCAGCTGCAGTCGCGCTTCGACACCGCGATGATCTATGTCTCCGATCACGGCGAGTCGCTGGGCGAGCGCGGGCTGTACCTGCATGGCGTGCCCTATGCCATTGCGCCTGACGAACAGACCCGGGTGCCCATGGTGATGTGGTTCTCGCCCGGTTTTGCCGCCCGCAGCGGGCTCAATACGGAATGCCTGCGCCAGCAGGCCAGCCGTCCGGCCTCGCACGACAACCTGTTCCACACCCTGCTGGGCCTGCTCGACGTGGAAACCACCGCCCGCGAGCGCAGCCTGGATCTCAGCGCCCCGTGCCGATCGTGAACCCATGAGCTCTTTTGCCGCGATGCCCGCCACCGAATCCGGTGCCGGCCCCCGCCGTCACCCGACCCGCTGGTGGGTCGCCCAGTGGCTGATGCTGACCTTGACGGCGGCGGTCCTGCTGGTCCTGTTCGAGCTGACCGACATCGACCGCCAGCTGACGCAGGTGTTCTACGACCCGGCAGCGCGCGCATTTCCGCTGCGCCAGCACTGGTTTTTCGACGCCGTGCTTCATCGCGGGGCAAAACAGGCGTCCTACCTGCTGGTGGTGGCCTGTCTGTGGCTGTGCTGGCGCGGCTGGCGCGGGGAGCTGTCCTGGTTGCCTCCGCGCAATGCGCTGCTGGCTGCCCTGGGCATGCTGCTCATTCCGCTGACCACCACACTGCTCAAGCACGCCACCAACCGCTACTGTCCCTGGGACATCGTCGATTTCGGCGGCTTTGCGCCGTACAGCGGCCTGCTGCATGCGTTGCCGCCGGGCCTGCGGCCCGGCCAGTGTTTTCCGGCCGGCCATTCGTCGGCCGGCTTCCTGTGGCTGGTGTGGGCCTTGGCCTTGCGACCGGCGGGCCCGCTGCCCGCGCGGGCCGGATTGGCGGCCGGGGTGGTGGCTGGCCTGGTGCTGGGCCTGGCCCGCATGGCGCAGGGCGCGCATTTCCTCTCCCACACCGTCTGGACGCTGTGGCTGGCGTGGGTTCTGTGCCTGCTGCTGGCCTGGGCGGTCGGCGCGGACCTGCGCCTGCCCCGCCCGGTGCCCGCCAAGGCGGTTTGATCAATCCTGAAAAGATAGCGTCAAGCGACCTTTTTTCGCTGGGTATGGGCACAAAACATGCCAAAACCCGATCGGCGGGCCTTCGGCGGCGACCGGGTCGGGCTCAGTCGGCGCGGCCTGCGGCCTGCAGCGCGGCAATGGCGTCGTCGCCGTAGCCCAGCTCGCGCAGCAATTCGGCCGTGTGCTCGCCCAGTTGGGGCGGCGACCGGCGCACGCCAGGGCGCTCGCCGTCCAGCGTCAGCGGCAACAGCACCGCTTGCGCCGGGCGTCCGTCGGGCAGGGTGATGGGGGCCAGGCCGCCGGTGGCGTTCAGGTGCGGGTCCTCCAGCAGGTCCTGCGGACGGGTGATCGGCGCGAACGGCAGGCCGTGGCGCTCGAACACGGCGGCGAGTTCCGCGGCGCTGTGGCCGGCCAGGCGCTCGCGCAGGATCGGCATCATCCATTCGCGGGCGCGCACGCGGTCGTTGTTGGAACGCAGACGCTCGTCGGCCAGCAGGTCGTCGAAGCCGAACGCCTCGCAGAACAGTTTCCACGCGGTGTCGCTGACCACCGCCAGGAAGATCTGCTCGCCGTCCCGGACCTGGAACACGTCGTAGACCGCCCAGGCCGAGATGCGCGCCGGCATCGGTGCCGCCGGTTGGCCGGTGACGGTGAACTGCATCATGTGCTGGGCGACCAGCAGCACGTTGTTCTCGAACAGCGCGCTCTGCACGGCCTGGCCGCGCCCGGTTTTCTCGCGCTGCGCCAGCGCTGCCATCGCGCCGATGGCCCCGAACATGCCGCCCATGATGTCGTTGACACTGGTGCCGGCGCGCAGTGGGTCGCCGGGACGGCCGGTCATGTAGGCCAGGCCGCCCATCATCTGCACCACCTCGTCCAGCGCGGTGCGGTGCTCGTACGGGCCGGGCAGAAAGCCCTTGTGACTGACGTAAATCAGGCGCGGGTTCAGGGCCTTGAGGGTGTCGTAGTCCAGGCCGAGCTTTTTCATGGTGCCCGGTTTGAAGTTCTCGCTGACGATGTCCGAGGTGGCGATCAGGCGCAGCACCGCCTCCTTGCCTTCGGGCGTCTGCAGGTCGAGCGCCAGGCTTTTCTTGTTGCGGTTGAACATCGGGAAGAAGCCCGCGCCCGAGCCGATCAGTGCGCGCGTGGCATCACCGTGGCGGCCCTGGCCGACCGGCTCGACCTTGATGACCTCGGCGCCCAGGTCGGCCAGGACCATGCCGCAGGTCGGGCCCATGACCATGTGGGTGAATTCGACCACCCGGATGCCGGCGTAGGGCAGATTGGATTCGGGGATGCTCATCGGATGAACTCCATGCTTTGCGGCGCGATGCGAGCCTGTTTGGGACGGGCCGGGGCTGCGCTCATGCCGCGGCGTGCCATCCCTTGGGCAGCCCCGCCTCGGGCGTCATGCCGTACAGCGGCTCGCCGGGCAGGCCGGCCTGGAGCGGCGCGCGGGCCGCGATCAGGCGCTCGATATCCACGCCGGTGCGCACGCCCATGGCCTCGAACAGGAACACCAGGTCTTCGGTGACGACGTTGCCGGACGCGCCGGGCGCATACGGGCAGCCGCCCAGGCCGCCGAGCGAACTGTCGAAGGTGCGCACACCCACGTCATACGCCGCCAGGCAATTGGCCAGGCCCAGTCCCCGCGTGTTGTGCATATGCGCCGCACCGGTGCGCTCGCCGATTTCGGCGCGCACCCGGTTGAACAGGCGCCGCACCTGCGCCGGATTGGCCATGCCGGTGGTGTCAGACAGGCCGATTTCTTCGGCGCCGGCTTCCGCCAGTTCGGCCGCCAGACGAACCACCTCGTCCTCCGGCACCGCGCCCTGCAGCGTGCAGCCGAAAGCGGTGGAGATGCCGGCCTCGATCCTGACGCCCGGCGCCAGCGCCTCGCGCAGGCGCACGATGGCGCGCACCTCGGCCACCATCTCCTCGCGGGTCTTGCGCACATTGGCCAGTGAATGCGCGGCGCTCGCCGACACCGGGATGGTGAGCTTGTGCACGCCGGCCGCCAGCGCGGCCTCGGCGCCGCGGAGGTTGGGCACCAGCGCCATGACGGTGACGCCGGGGTGCGTCAGGGCATGGCGCACCACCTCGGCCGCATCGGCCATCTGCGGCAGCAGGCGAGCCGGCACGAACGAGGCCACCTCGATCTCGCGCAGGCCGGCGGCCACCAGTGCGTCGATCCAGCGGCACTTGTCGGCCGTGGGCATGGTGACCTTCACGGACTGCAGACCGTCACGCGGGCCGACTTCGCTGATCAGGACATCGGGGGACTGCCGGGAGGGTGTTGAGGGACTTGTCTGTTCCATCAGATAGAACGATAATCTGACTATCGGAACGATCATACGGAGCGCCGACCGGGCTGTCAATCGGTGGCCGGCCGGTGTGTGTTGTACCCATGCCCAAAAAAGCGAACCATCCCTCCGTGGCCGACGAGCAGGCCGCGCCCGGTGGTGCGGCCGCCGTGGATCGCGCCATCTGCCTGCTGGCCGCCTTTCGCGCCGAGGACAAGGCCTTGTCCGTGACGCAGCTGGCCGAGCGCACCCGCTTGTACAAAAGCACGGTATTGCGCCTGGTGGCGTCACTGGCGCATGGCGGGCTGATGCGGCGGACTCCGGACGGGCGCTGGGCGCTGGGGCCGGAGATCGGCCGGCTGGCGGCGCTGCCGGCGGCGCGCGGCGCGCTCGAAGACCTTGCCTTGCCATTGATGCAGGCGCTGGTGCGCGAAACCGGCGAAAGCGTGGCCCTCCACGTCCGAGACGGCGCGCAGCGGCGGGTGTTGCTGCGGGTCGATTCCCCCCAGCTGCTGCGCGACCATGTCCGCGCGGGTGACATCCTGCCGCTGGATCGCGGCGCGGGCGGGCGGGTCCTGCTGGCGTTTTCGGGTGCGACCGGCGAACCCTACGACCACATCCGCCGCCTGGGGCATGCCGTGCTGGCCGGTGACCGGGTGCCCGGACTGACGGGTATTTCCGCACCCGTATGGCAGGCCGGTGACCAACTGGCCGGTGCGCTGACGCTGACGGTGCCCGAAACCCGCTTTCGTGAGGCCATGACCGCCGCCCTGTGCAGCGCAGCACAGCAGCTCAGCCAGTGTCTGGGCGGGCGTCGGATTGCCCCTGAGGTGCTATAGATGCGGTAGCAAAAAAGCACCAAAATACGCTGGGTATTGGCAGTTTTTGCGTGAAATCCGCCGCCCGGGAGGTTTTTGGGCTGTTCAGGGGCGTCGCACGGCCTCGATCCGGGTGCCGTCGTGGATGCGGTCGTCCGGCTGCACAATCACCTGCTGTCCGGCCTGCAGTCCGTCCAGAATCTGGGTGGCGGTGGCCGATCGGGCGCCGATGCGCACCGCCTGCCGGCGGGCGACGCCGCCGTCGACCACATAGGTGGCCCAACCATCGCCGCTGCGAAACAGGGCGCCGCCAGGCACTTGCAGCACGTCGCTGTCCTGCCGCAGGATGAACTCCAGCTCCACCCGGTAGGCGTCGCCCAGCTGGGCCCGGCGTTCGGCGGGCGCGGTGAACTGCAGCACCACCCGGGTACGCTGCTCTTCCACCCCCAGCGCCGACACCTTGGTGAAGCCGCCCGGTTCGACGCGGCTGATCTGCGCCTCCAGCACGCCGTCGCCACCCCAGCGGAGTACGCGGGCTTTCATGCCCGGCGCCAGGCGCACGGCGTCGGTCGAAAGCACGTCGGCTTCGATCTCCAGTTGCGTCGGGTCGCCGATGTCCAGCAGCGGCTGGCCCGGCGCGACGGCTGTGGCGCTCTCCAGGTGGCGGCGCACGACCACGCCACCCACCGGTGCGCGCACACTGACGCCTCCGCCGCGCGCGGCTGCGCCGGCCTGCGCCAGACTGGCCCGGGCCGTATCGAGCCGCCGCTGTGCGACCAGTTCGTCGGCGCGGGCGCTGGCAAGGGCCGCGGTGCTGCTGTCGGCCTGGGCCTGGGCCTGGTCGCGTTGCGACGCCGTGGTCATGCCCTGCGCCCGCAATGCCTGCTGGCGGGCCAGCTCCTGGGCGGCAATGGCCGCACCGCTTTCGGCCGCGCGCACGCGCTGGCCGGCCGCTTGCAAAGCCGCTTCGGCGGCGTCGCGTTCACCGAGGGCCTGGCTGCGCGCGCGAGGGTCCAGCAACGCGGCCGATCCGGGCTCGATCACGGCCACCACCTGGCCGGCCTCGACCCGGTCGCCGGCCGCCAGGCTCACGCGCTGCAACTGGCCGGCGACGGGCGCGGTCACCGCATAGCGCTGGCGCAGCCGGGTCTTGCCGTCTTCGGTGATGGTCTGCTCCAGCGGGCCGCGCGTGACCGGGGCCACGCTGGCCAGTTGCACCGGTTCGCGCAGCGTCAGCCACACCAGGGCGGCGGCCGCCGCGGCGGCGGTCGTCCAGATCAGGATCTTGCGCAGGGGGAGGGGAGTCATGGTCAGCTTCAGGTGGTGTTCGGGGGTGGCGGCTCACTCGCGGGTCTTGAGCACACCGATCAGGTCCAGATGGTGGATGCGCTCGCGCACGGCCAGGCCCGACAACACGGCCGACACCACCGTGGTCAGGGCGGCAAACGCGTAGGCCGACGCGGGAATGTGCACCGGCACCCGGTACAGGTCGGACTGCAGGTTGCTTGCCAGGTACCAGGACAGGCCATAGCCCACCGCAAAACTCAGCGGAATGGACAGCGCGACCAGCACCGCCAGTTCGCCCAGCAGGATGGTGGCCACTTCGCCTTCGGTGAAGCCCAGCACCCGCAGGCTGGCCAGTTCGCGTCCGCGCTCGGCCAGCGCGATGCGCGCCGAGTTGTAGACCACGCCGAAATTGATGATCCCGCCCATGAGGATGGAGATCCACATGAACAGGCCGGTCATCTGCGCGATGCTGCGGTACAGCGCCTCCACCGACGCCAGGCGCGAGCCGGCACCCAGCACACCGGGGCGCCGGTCCAACTCGTGGAACACGGCCGCCTCCTGGCCGTCTTCCACCGTCAGCAGCACCCCGGAGATCACGTCGCCGTCGCCCAGGGCGCGATTGAGTGCGTCCAGGTTCATGTAGGCCGCCAGACCCACATGGTCGCGCACCAGATGCGCCACCGGCAGCTGCACCCAGGCGCGCCGGCCCTCCAGCACTTCGACCCAGACGGTGTCGCCCACCGTCACACCCAGTCGTCGCGCCAGATAGTCATTGAGCACCAGGCCATCGGCCGGAATGTCCACCGGCTGGCGGCGGTCGTTGATGGGCTGGCGCAGCACGCCGCCGGGCCGCAGGCCTTCGATGGCGGTCTTGAGGCTGTGGTTCTCGTGGCGCAGTCGCACCGGCACCTGGCGGATGCCCTCGACCTTGCGCACCCCGGGCAGTGCACCCAGTTCGTGTGCCGCGCGGGCCGGGCGCAGTTCGGTGAACGTGGCCGACAGGTCGTGTTGCTGCGACAGCCGGTAGGCCAGTTCGACCATGTGATTGATGGAGCTGTCCTGGAAGCGGGCCATCATCATGATGGCGCCGGCAAAGGCCAGTCCGGTCACGGTGAGCGCGGCCCGCAGTGGCTGACGCTCGATCTGGCGCAGGATGATGCGCAGCGGCTGGCTCAGGCTGCGCCGGGGCAGCAGCCGCTCCAGCAGCGCACGGCGAAAGCGCGCCGGCGCGGGTGGGCGCATGGCTGAGGCCACCGGTTCGGCTGCCGCCGCCAGCACCGCCCGGCCCGCGCCGGCCAGGGCCGCCAGCAAGCTGACGGCCACGCCGATGGCCACCACCGAAGCGCCGATCTGGTAGTGCAGGAACGGAAAGCGGAAGTACAACTGGTACATCTGCGCCAGCTGCGTGCCCAGCCAGGCTCCGGCGGCCACGCCCAGGGCGCTGCCGGCCAGGCCGATCAGCGAGACGATCAGCGCGTAGTGCAGCACCACATCGGCGGTGCGGTAGCCGAAGGCTTTCAGGATCGCCACCTGGTCGCGCTGTGCCCCGACCAGCCGGGTGAACACCACGTTGAGCAGGAACGCCGCGACGCCGAGAAAAATTGCCGGGAATACCCGGGTCATGGTGCCCAGCTGACGAAATTCTTCGTACAGGAAGCGGTACGAGAGCTGGTCCATGCGCCCATGGGCACCGCGCGAGCCCGCCCGCGCCAGCACCTGGTCGACAGCGGCCAGGGTGTCCGCCTCGCTCGCGCCGGGCGCCAGGCGGGCGGTGATCTGGTTGAAGGCGCCGTTCATGTCCAGCGCGGCGGCCATGGCGCGGCGGCCCATCCAGACAATCGCGTACCGCTGGTAGTCCGGAAACATGGCGCCGGGCTTGATCTGGTAGACATGTTCCGGTGACACCGCCGTGCCCACGACCGTGAACCACTGGGTGCGCCCGCGCAATGTCACGCGCAGCCGGTCGCCGGGCACCAGCCGGTGCGCCTGGGCAAAGGAATCGCTCACCAGCAGTTCGTCGTCGGCATGGGGGGTCAGCGCCCGGCCGGCGCGCAGATACAGCCGGTTCTGCACCGGTTCCCCCTGGTCGGGCAGGGACTGCACCACCGCCTCGACCGGCTCGCCGAAGCCGGGAACCTCCAGCTTGGCACCGGCGATCAGCCGGGTTTCCACCTCGGCGACGCCGGGCAACTGCGCGATCCGCCCTGCCAGCGATTCCGGCGCCCGCTGAACCTGGGCCCACAGGTCGGCGAAGCGGTAGTCGGCGTACAGACGGTCGCGGGTATCGACCAGCGAATCCAGTGTGGCCCGCGACATCACCAGCATGGCGATGCCCGACGCGATCACCAGCGCAATGGCCAGCGCCTGGCCGCGCATGTGCCACAGGTCGCGCAGCGCCTTGCGGTGGATCGCCTTCACCAGCGCAACTCCTTCGCCGCCAGCCGCTCGGCATTGACGGCCTCGCGCACGATGCGCCCGTCGGCCATCGTCAGCACCCGGTGGGCCATGCGGGCGATGTCCACATTGTGGGTAATCACGACGGTGGTCGTCCCCAGGGTGGCGTTGACCTGCTCCAGCGCCTGCAACACATGGATGCCGGTGGCTGAATCGAGCGCGCCGGTCGGTTCGTCGCACAGCAGCACCACCGGTCGTTTGGCAATCGCGCGGGCGATGGCCACGCGCTGCTGCTCTCCCCCGGAAAGCTGCGCCGGAAAGTGGTCCAGCCGTTCACGCAGCCCGACCAGGCCCAGCGCGTCTTCCGGTGGCATGGGGTGGGGCGCGATGTCGGTGACGATGGCGACGTTCTCGCGCGCGGTCAGGCTGGGAATGAGGTTGTAGAACTGGAAGACGAAACCGACATGGTCGCGACGGAACTGCGTCAGCTGCGCATCGCCCGCCGCCGTGAGGTCCTCTCCGTGGTACCAGACATGGCCGGCGCTGGGCACGTCCAGGCCGCCGAGGATGTTGAGCAGCGTGGACTTGCCGCTGCCCGACGGGCCCAGCAGCACCACGAATTCGCCGGCGTACAGCATCAGATCGATGCCGCGCAGCGCGTGCACCTCCACATCCCCGAGGCGGTAGACCTTGGTCAGCCCCTCGGCCCGGAAAACCGCTTCCCCCTGTGTTATGGCCATGCCCGCATGCTAGGCCGGTCGTGGCGAAACGGCTTGACGGCTGTCAAGGCATGAACGTGCCCGTGGGCGCAAAGCCGCTCAGAACACCCGGCGGAACCACAGCAGCGACAAACCGGCCGCCAGCAGCACCAGCAGCGCGCCGGCCAGCGCGAACAGGCCGCTGACCTCGGTCTCGCGGGTTTCGACACTGAGCCGGTTGCCGAGTTTTTCGTACACCGCGGTCAGGTTCTCGGCGGTGCCCGCGTAGAAATAGTCGGCCTGGGTCTGCAGGGCGATCTTTTTCAGCGTGTCCTCGTCCAGGCGCACCCGCATGGACCAGCCCTCGAAACCGATGGTTTCGCCATCGACCGTGCCGATACCGACGGTGTAGACCCGCACGCCGCGATCCGCGGCCATCTTGGCGGCCTCCAGCGGGTCGACGCCGGTGGTGCGCTGGCCGTCGGTGAGCATGATGATGGCCGCCGAGGTGTAGGAGCCGGGCGGCACCGGCGTGAACTCCCTGGGCTTGGCCTCGGGCGCGGCCGGCGCGTCCAGCGGGCGGGCGGTCGAGCGCGCGGGCTGGCCCATCTGCTGGAGCTCGATGCCGGCCTGCGGAAACAGCGTGGCCAGCGAGATCACGATGCTGTTGCCGGTGGCCGTACCCCGCTGCAGCTGGAAGCGGTCAATGGCGGTGACCAGATCTTCGCGGTTGAGTGTGGGCAACTGCGCCACCTGCGCCGCCCCGGCGAAGGCCACGATACCGACCTTGACATCCCGGGGCAAGGTCTCCAGGAACTTCTTCGCCGCCGACTGGGCCGCCACGATGCGGCTGGGTTTGACGTCGGTGGCCCGCATGCTGCCCGACACATCCATCGCCAGAATCAGGGTCTTCTGGCTTGACGGCAAGGTGACGCGCGCCATGGGCCGCGCACCGGCCACCAGCAGCAGCGCCAGCGCCACCAGCATCAAGGCCGGGGGCACATGGCGGCGCCATCCGGGTCCGGCCGCCAGGGCTTCGCGCACCAGGCTCAGGTCCGACAGTGCCAGTGTCTGGCGGGCCCTGCGCCGCAAAATGGCCCAGTAGGCCCAGACCAGCAGCGGCAGCACGGCCAGCGCCCACAGCATCTCGGGCCATTGAAACACCATCGTCAGGCACTCCGTCGCAAATGGGCCGGCCACAGGGCCCCCACGCGCTGGCGGTGGCGGCGCAGGTCGGCAAATCGCAGCAGGGCCTGTGGCAGCGATTCCGTGGTGGACAACTCCAGCACATCGACACCGGCGTGGGCAAACGCGGCTTGCAGTGCCTGCTCGCGCCGTTCGGTCAGTGCGGCCAGCCGGCGGCGAAAGCCCGGGTCGCGGGTATCGACCAGCTGAACCTCGCCCGTTTCGGCGTCGCGCAGCGGCAGCAGCCCCAGTGGCGGCAGCTGCCGGTCCAGCGGGTCGACCACACGGATGGCGACCACGTCGTGGCGGCGTGCCAGCTGGCCCAGCGGCCCTTCCCAGCCGGGCGCACTGATGAAATCACTCACGACAAACAAGGCCGAGCGCCGCTTGAGCGCATGGCCGGCCCGGCCCAGCCAGGTGTGCAGCTGGGTCGGGGCCGCCGGCCGTGGGCCCGCCGGTGGCACCAGCGCGTGCAACAGGCGCAGTACCTGCCCCCGGCCGCCGCCGGCCGCAATCGCGCGGTCGGCGCTGCCGTCGTGCAGCAGTGCGCCGACGCGGTTGCCGTGGCGGGTCAACAGGCGGGCCATGACGGCGACAAAGGCGGTGGCGGTTTCCCGTTTGCGGGTGTGGGCGGAGCCGAAATCCATCGATGCGCTGCAGTCGACCAGGAACCAGGCGGTCATTTCCCGGTCTTCGGTGTACACGCGGACATGGGGCTGTTGCAAGCGGGCGGTGACGTTCCAGTCGATGTGGCGCACATCGTCGTGGTGCTGGTATTCGCGCAGGTCGGCCAGGTCGATGCCCTGGCCGCGCAACAGGGTGCGCCAGTCGCCTTGCAAGGCGCCGTCGAGCCGGCGGATGACTGTCCATTCCAGATGGCGCAGCAGCCACTGCGGGTCATGGTGGTCGGGAGCGGCCGGCGTCGGCGCCGCCGCGGCGGCTGCGGGCGCGGGTCGCAGCCAGTCAGGCAGCCAGCGTGCTGTCATGTTCCAGCGGCCGGGGCGGGGCCGGGATGTGGGCCAGGATACGCGTGACCAGATCGTCGGCACTGCGCCCGTCGGCCAGGGCCTGGTAGGACAGGATGAGCCGATGGCGCAGGACATCGGGGGCCAGATCGGTCAGATCGTCCGGCAGGCAGTAGCGACGGCCGCGCAGCAGGGCCAGGGCCCGCGCGCCCTCGACCAGGCCGATGGTGGCCCGCGGGCTGGCGCCGGCATTGAGCAGCGGCTCCAGGTCCTTCAGGCCGGCCTGGGCCGGGCGCCGCGTGGCCGAGACCAGGCGCACGGCGTACTGCATCAGGGCCGGGTCCACATAGACATCACGGCATTGCGCCTGCAGCGCCGCCAGCTGGTCGGTGGTGGCCACCGCCTGCGGTGTCGCAGGCGGGCCGGTGACCCGCATCACGATGGCCAGTTCTTCCTCGTCGCTGGGGTAATCGACCAGCACTTTCATCAGGAAGCGGTCCACCTGGGCTTCGGGCAACGGGTAGGTGCCCTCGGTTTCGATCGGGTTCTGGGTGGCCATGACCAGAAACGGGCTGGGAACCCGGTGGGTTTCGCCGGCAATCGTCACCTGGCGCTCCTGCATCACCTCCAGCAGGGCGCTCTGCACCTTGGCCGGTGCGCGGTTGATTTCATCGGCCAGCAGCAGGTTGGCGAACACCGGGCCCAGCACGGTGCTGAAGTCGCCGCTTTTCTGGTTCCATATCCGGGTGCCGACCAGGTCGGCCGGCACCAGGTCGGGCGTGAACTGGATGCGCCGGAAGCTCCCCTGCAGCGTCTGCGCCAGGGTTTTGATGGTCAGGGTCTTGGCCAGGCCCGGCACACCCTCGACCAGCAGGTGGCCCTGCGCCAGCAGCGCCACCATCACCCGCTCCAGAAAGCGGTCCTGGCCGACCACCACGCGTTTGACCTCGTAGAGCAGTTGCTCCATCCAGGCGGCGGTGTCGGCGGCGGTGTATTGGGGATTCATGGGCTGTCTCAGAACGGCGGCATGCCAACGGCCGACGCGGCGTTTTCAATGGGCACGGCAAAGCCGATGCCCAGGAACGTGCGGGCCGGGGTCGGGTTGAGGATGGCGGTGACGATGCCCACGACCTCGCCGTCGAGGGTGATCAGCGGCCCGCCGGAGTTGCCGGGGTTGGCCGCTGCGTCGAACTGAATCAGGTTGGTGAGCTTTTCGCCGCTGTCGGGCGAGACAAAGCGTCGGCCCAGCCCGGAAACCACACCAGCCGACACCGACGGCCCGATGCCGAAAGGGAAACCGATGGCCACGACCGTTTCGCCGGGCTGCAGGTTCTGGGTGGAGCGCAGCGTGGCCGCGTGCAAGTCATCGGGGATCTTGTGGGCCTGCAGCACGGCGAGGTCGTTTTCGGCCTGAACGCCGGACACCGAGGCCGTGGACTCCAGCCCGTCGGCAAACCGCACCTTGACCGACTGCGCCTGCTGGACCACATGCAGGTTGGTCAGGATGATGCCTTTGTCCACGATGACCACGCCGGTGCCCACACCGTGTTCAACCTCGGCGCCGGTCTTGGGATGCCGGCGCCAGCCGGTGACCTGGACCACCGACGGTGCCACGCTCGCCGCGGCACGGGCGACCGCCGAGGGCAGACTGTCGTTTTCCAGCGAATGGCGCACGGCGGCGGCGATGTCTTTCTGCGTCAGAGTACGGGTGCCGACCTGCTGCTGCCACACCACGCCCAGCCACGCCAGCGTGAGCACAACGATGGCCGCCCACAGCGCGGAGTTGGCCGGACGCCGCCCAAGGAGACGCCGCCACCGGCCCGGCGCATCCGGCGGGACTGCGGCGGCAGAGCCCGCCGCAAGCCGGGGCGGGGAGGGCGCTTGCGTCCCAGCCGGGTCCGGCGGCGCAGAAGCCGCCACGCTTGCGGCGTGGTCAGGTGGGCTGCGGCTGTAGCGCGCGGTCCTTCGCATGAAGCCTCCCGGTGATGGTGGACAACAGGTGCAGTCGGAAATGACGGTACCACGGAAACGGGCCGGCTGCACAGCCCCTGGGGCCGACGATGGCATCATGGCCGCATGACCCTGTGGATCGATACCCATTGCCACCTGGACGCCCCCGAGTTCGCGCCCGATCGGGCGGCGGTGCGTGCCCGCGCCGCGCAAGCCGGGGTGCAGTGCCTGGTTCTGCCGGCGGTCGAGCGGGCCGGATTCGACACCGTTCGCGGTCTGGCCCTTGCCGGCACAGATGCCTATGCGCTGGGGATTCACCCCTTGTTTGTGCCGCACGCGCGCGACGACGATCTGACGGCTCTGGCGGATGCGCTGGCGCGACACCGGGATGACCCGCACCTGGTCGCGGTCGGTGAAATCGGCCTGGACTTTTTTGTCCCGGCGCTCGCCACCCCCGCCATGCGCGCCCGCCAGGAATGGTTTTACCGCGAGCAGTTGCGGCTGGCCCGGCGCTTCGACCTGCCCGTGATCCTGCATGTGCGCCGCTCGGCGGACGCCTTGCTCAAGGGGTTGCGCGACACCGCCGCCGCCACCGGGGGGGGCGCCTGGCGCGGCATCGCGCACGCCTTCAACGGCAGCGTGCAACAGGCGCAGGCGTTTCTCGGGCTGGGTCTGAAGCTGGGCTTTGGCGGCGCGGTCACTTACGAGCGCGCGCTGCAGTTGCGACGCCTGGCCACCGAGCTGCCGCTGTCAGCGCTGGTGCTGGAAACCGACGCGCCCGATATTCCCCCGCACTGGTGTTATGTCCGCGCCGCCGATCGCGCCGCCGGTCGGGCCCAGGGCCGCAACGAACCGGCCGAACTGCCGCGCATCGGCGCCACCGTGGCGGCGCTGCGGGGGCTGACCCCAGCGGCGATGGCCGACGCCACCGCTGCGAACGCATTGCAGGCCCTGCCGGGCCTGGCGCGCTTGTTGCCCGATGCCGCGTTTTGTCAAAAACAATAGCTGAACAGCACCTTTTTGCGCTGGGTATAGGCGCAAAAGACCCGATTTTTTGCCTCAGAGCGTCCGGTGGGCGACCGGCGTCTCCGGAACGGGGTATCCGGCCGCGCCAAAGGTTGACACCACGGCCTTGTGGGTGTCGAAATAGACCTGCCAATAGTGGTCGGTGTGGGTGTAGGGGCGTACACAAAGCAGCGGGCCTTCGGGCGTGAACTGCAAGATCTCGATGTCCGGCGCCGGGCTGGTCGCGACATTCGGGATGGCCACCACCGCCGCCTTCAGACGGCTGATGGCGTCGCGCACGTCCACGCCGTTGGCCACCTTGGCGGTACAGTCGACACGCCGTACCGGCAGCACACTGAAGTTCTGGATGCTGTCGGAAAACACCTTGTTGTTGCCGACAATGGTGACCACGTTGTCCGGGGTGACGATGGTGGTACCGAACAGGCCCAGTTCCTTTACCGTTCCGGTAACGCCACCGGCGCAGACAAAATCACCCACCTTGTAGGGGCGCAGCACCTGCATGAACACCCCGGCGGCAAAATGGGTCAGCAGCCCGCCCCAGGCGGTGCCGATGGCCAGACCGGCGCCGGCCAGCAGCGCGGCAAAGGAAGTGGTCTTGACGCCGAAGATGTCCAGAATCGCCAGGATCAGGACAATGTTGAGAATGACCGAAACAATGGATTTGAGGTAATTGGCCAGGGTTTCGTCCACCTTGCCGCCGCGGGCAAAGGCCCGGCCCAGCAGGTTGACGACCATGCCGATGAGCCAGCGGCCGACAATCCACGCGGCCAGTGCGCCCAGGACCTTCAGGCCAAAATCCATGCCTTGTGTGCTCAGAAACTGCCAGATGGCTTCCGTATTCATGTCCGAACTCCTTGGTGATGCAAAGGTGCCATCATGCCCAGTCCGGTGACCGTTTCACGACAGGCGGGCACCGACCCGGGCACCCGGGGCGGCCGCCCGTGATTTGCGACACTGGTGTGTTGCTGGTGTGGCGCCACTTTTGTGGGGCTGCCCGGCGCGTGGACTTTGAACCGCCTGGACTGCCGGCCTGAAGGGCAGCATTTTTTATCGACATGGCACGAACCCCCCGAAAAACCAGCCCCCCCTTGCCCGACGTCAACTTCTCCGACTGGGGCGACCGGCGCTACCTGCACCTGGGCACCGAATGGGTGCAGGGTTCCATGCGTCTGGACGCGCCCTACGAGCTCGATCTGGAGTACGTCCAGCGCATGATGGCCTGGCTGCTGTTTGTCGACCCGGCCAGCGTCGCGCGCCGGCACGCCATGCAGTTCGGGCTGGGCGCGGCGGCGTTGACCAAGTTCTGTCGCAAGACGCTGCGGACCCGGACCACGGCCATTGAACTCAACCCACAGGTGGTTGCGGCCTGCCGCCTGTGGTTCAAGCTGCCCGCCGACGATTCGCGCCTGTCGGTGGTGCTCGGCGATGCGGCCGAAGTCGCGGCCAGCGACCATTGGCGAGGCACGGTGGACGCGCTGCAGGTGGACCTGTATGACCAGGAAGCGGCCGCCCCGGTGCTCGACGACGAGGACTTTTACCGCCACTGCCGAATGCTGCTGACCGAGGATGGCGCCATGACCGTGAACCTGTTCGGCCGATCCTCCAGCTACGAGCGCAGCCTGGAGAAGATCTCGGCCGCCTTCGGCGCCGAGGCGGTCTGGGCCTTCAAGCCGACGCGCGAAGGCAACACGGTGGTGCTGGCGCAGCGCACGCCCTGCCGCCCCAAACGTGCCGAACTTGCCGAACGCGCACAATCCATCGAAACTCGCTGGCGTCTGCCGGCGTCCAAATGGCTGCGAGTCTTCAAACCCGTCCACCGATGAAACCACCGCCTTCTCCCACAGCCCTGTCGCGCAGCGCCCATGTCGGTCCCCTGGACTGGCGCAAGCTGCTGGAATGGATGCTGGCCGACGGTGTCATCACCGATGCCGAAGCCCGGCGCACGATGGCGCGCTGCTCCCAGGCGGAAAGTGTGCAGCATCCGCTGGTACGGCTGGCCAGTGTCGGCGTTCAGCGTGCCGGTGACAACCGGCCCATGGACGTCGAGGCGCTGACCCAGTGGCTGGCCGGCCATGTCGGCATGGACTACCTGCGCATTGACCCCCTCAAGGTCGATGTCGGCCGGGTGTCCGACACCATGAGCGCCGCCTATGCCGAGCGCCACCGGGTTCTGCCGGTGCAGGTGACCGCGCAGGAGGTGGTGGTGGCCACGTCCGAGCCCTTCATCACCGACTGGGTGGCCGAGGTGGAGCGCCAGTCCCGCCGGTCGGTGCGGCTGGTGTTGTCCAACCCCGGCGAAATCCAGCGCTACACGGCCGAATTCTTTGCGCTGGCCCGCTCGGTGCGTGCGGTGCAGAAGGCCGGTGCCAACAATGGTGCCGGCAGTTTCGAGCAACTGGTCGAGCTCGGCCGCAGCAACCGCCAGCTCGACGCCAACGACCAGGGCGTGGTGCAGGTGGTGGACTGGCTGTGGAGCTACGCCTTTGACCAGCGGGCCAGCGACATCCACCTGGAGCCCCGGCGCGAGCAGGGCGTGATCCGCTTTCGCATCGACGGCGTGCTGCACCCGGTCTACCAGGTGCCGATCGGGGTGCTCAACGCCATGACCTCGCGCATCAAGCTGCTCGGCCGCATGGACGTGATGGAAAAGCGTCGCCCGCAGGACGGCCGCATCAAGACCCGTCGCCCGCAGGGGGGCGCCGGCCGCAGCGACGAGGTGGAGATGCGCCTGTCCACACTGCCCACCGCCTTCGGAGAGAAGATGGTGATGCGGATTTTTGATCCCGACACCACCGTCAAGGATCTGTCCGATCTGGGCTTTTCGGCCCATGACGCGGAGCGCTGGGAATCGCTGGTGAAGCGGCCGTATGGCATCGTGCTGGTCACGGGGCCGACCGGCTCCGGCAAGACCACCACGCTGTATTCCACGTTGCGCCGGGTGGCCACCGAAGCGGTCAATGTCAGCACCGTCGAAGACCCGATCGAAATGATCGAACCGGCCTTCAACCAGACGCAAGTGCAACCCCAGCTGGATTTCGGCTTTGCCGAGGGCCTGCGCGCACTGATGCGCCAGGACCCGGACATCATCATGGTGGGCGAAATCCGCGACCTGGAGACGGCAGAGATGGCCATCCAGGCCGCGCTGACCGGGCACCTGGTGTTCTCGACCCTGCACACCAACGACGCGCCCTCGGCCATTACCCGGCTGCAGGAGCTGGGTGTGCCGTCCTATCTGATCAATGCCACGGTGCTGGGGGTGCTGGCGCAACGGCTGGTGCGGACCCTGTGCGTGAACTGCAAGGAAGCCGACGAGGGCAACGACGGCACCCTCACGGCCGAGGCCATCAAACCCTGGAAACTCAGCGGCGGCTACCGCCCCTACCGGCCGGTGGGGTGTGTCGACTGCCGCATGACTGGCTTCCTGGGCCGCATGGGCCTGTATGAACTGCTGGTGATCAGCGAGTCCTTCAAGCAGCAGGTCACCGCCGGCGCCGGGCTGGAGGCATTGCGCCGCCAGGCCGTGACGGACGGCATGCGCCCCCTGCGGCTGGCCGGCTCGTTGCGGGTGGCCGAAGGGGTGACGACCCTGGATGAAGTGCTGTCGAACACGCCCCCCCTGGACTGAGTGCCGTCCGCTGCACGTCCGGTGCGAGTCGCCCGGGGCGACACCGGGACCACACCATAGGTGGAACCCACATCGGGCGCAAGGCTTTTGACGTACACAATGGTGTCGTCCATTCGCCGGAAAAGGAGACACAGCGTGTTGATAAAAAGTGAGAAGGATTTCTTCTCGGGTTTGATGTTCACCATTGTGGGCGGCGCCTTTGCCTTCGGTGCCACGACCTACAACATCGGTACCGGTGCCCGCATGGGGCCCGGCTATTTCCCGCTGCTGCTGGGTATCGTGCTGGCCATCCTGGGGATGATCATTACCGCCCAGGCGCTGATTTCCGGCCGGCCCGGCGGAGACAAGATCGGCGCCTTCGCCTGGCGACCGCTGTGTTTCATCATCGGCGCCAACCTGTTGTTCGGGGTGCTGCTGGGCGGTTTGCCCTCCATTGGCGTGCCGGCAATGGGCCTGATCGTCGCGATCTACGGCCTGACCCTGGTCGCCAGCCTGGCCGGTGAGCGTTTCAACTTCAAGGAAGTGCTGATCGTTGCCACCGTCCTCGCGCTCATGAGCTACGGCGCCTTCATCATGCTGCTCAAGCTGCAGTTCCCGGTCTGGCCGACCTTCATCACCGGCTGAGGAAACCCGTCATGGATCTGATCAACAACCTGACGCTGGGTTTCGGCGTCGCCTTCACATTCCAGAACCTGATCTATGCCTTCATCGGTTGCCTGCTGGGCACCCTGATCGGCGTGTTGCCGGGCCTCGGGCCGGTGGCCACCATTGCCATGCTGCTGCCGGCCACCTACGCCTTGCCGCCGCTGGCGGCGCTGATCATGCTGGCCGGCATCTATTACGGGGCCCAGTACGGTGGCTCCACCACCGCGATTCTGGTCAACCTGCCGGGTGAATCGTCCTCGGTGGTGACGGTGCTGGACGGCTACCAGATGGCGCGCAAGGGGCGGGCAGGGCCCGCGCTGGCGGCGGCCGGTCTGGGCTCGTTCTTCGCCGGTTGTGTGGGCACGCTGATCCTGGCGGCCTTTGCGGCGCCGCTGACCGAAGTGGCCTTCAAGTTCGGCCCGGCCGAATACTTCTCGCTGATGATCCTGGGTCTGATCGGCGCGGTGGTGCTGGCCTCGGGCTCGCTGCTCAAGGCGGTCGCCATGATCGTGCTGGGCCTGCTGCTGGGCCTGGTGGGCACGGACGTCAATTCGGGCGTGGCACGCTTCTCGTTCGACATCCCCGAACTGACCGACGGCATCGGCTTCATCGTGATCGCCATGGGCGTCTTCGGCTACGGCGAGATCATCCAGAACCTGTCGCATTCGGAAGAAAAACGTGAGGTGTTCACCGGCAAGGTCACCCACATCTACCCGTCGATGGAAGACTTCAAGCGCATGACCCCGGCGGTTTTGCGGGGTACCGCACTGGGTTCCGCGCTGGGCATCCTGCCCGGCGGTGGCGCGCTGCTGGCCGCGTTTGCGGCCTACACCATCGAAAAGAAGACCAAACTCAAGCCGGGCGAGGTCCCCTTCGGTCAGGGCAACATCCGTGGCGTGGCCGCGCCCGAGTCGGCCAACAACGCCGGCTCGCAGACCTCCTTCATCCCGCTGCTCACGCTGGGTATTCCGCCCAACGCGGTGATGGCGCTGATGGTCGGCGCCATGACCATCCACAACATCCAGCCCGGCCCGCAGGTCATGACCAGCAACCCCGAGCTGTTCTGGGGCCTGATCGCCTCGATGTGGATCGGCAACCTGATGCTCGTGGTCCTGAACCTGCCGCTGATCGGCATCTGGATCAAGCTGCTCACCGTGCCCTACCGCTGGCTGTTCCCGGCCATTGTGCTGTTCTGTGCGATTGGTGTGTACTCCACCAACAACAACACCTGGGACATCTGGATGGTGGCGCTGTTCGGGGTGATCGGCTACCTGTTCATCAAGCTCGGCACGGAGCCGGCGCCGCTGCTGCTCGGTTTCATCCTCGGGCCGATGATGGAAGAAAACCTGCGCCGGGCCCTGTTGCTGTCGCGGGGCGACTGGAGCGTGTTTGTGACCCGTCCGCTCTCCGCCGGCCTGCTGGCTGCCGCCTTTATATTGCTGGTGGTCGTACTCTCTCCGAGCGTGAAGTCCAAGCGCGAGGAAGCCTTCGTCGAGGAATAAGCCGCGTGCAGGCGTTCCGGCAACGGCACCTTCGGGTGCCGTTGTTGTCTGCGCCGCGCCAGGAAACCGGGCTGACGACCGGGTGACTGCAGCCCGGATCGTCCACTTTCATAATCCCCCACCGCCATGCTCGATTTCACTACCCCGTATCCCAGCGCGCGCCTGCCGGTGTTTGCCCGCAACCTCGTGGCCACCTCGCACCCGCTGGCGGCGCAGGCGGGGCTGCGCATGCTGGCGCAGGGTGGCAACGCGGTGGACGCCGCCATTGCCACCGCCGCCGCCATGACGGTGTGCGAACCCGTCAGCAACGGCCTGGGCAGCGACGCGTTCTGCATCCTGTGGGACGGGCAGGCGCTGCACGGCCTCAACGCCAGCGGCCGGGCACCGGCGGCCTGGACGCCGGACTATTTCCACCGCCGCTACGGCACCGGTGCCCGCACCCCGCCCAAGCGCGGCATGGATGCCGTCACCGTGCCCGGCGCCGTCAGTGCCTGGGCGGCGCTGAGCGAACGGTTCGGCCGCCTGCCGTTTGCCGACCTGATGGCACCGGCGGCCGAGATCGCCGAGCGCGGCTATGCCGTGCCGGTGGTGGTGCAGCGCAAATGGGCTGCCGCGGTGGCCGAGCTGCAAGGCCAGCCCGGCTTTGCCGGCAGTTTTTTGCCCAACGGGCGGGCGCCGCAGGTGGGCGAGCGGTTCCGTTTTCCGGCCGCGGCGCGGGCCCTGCGGGCCATCGGCGACACCCGGGGCGCCGCGTTTTACCAGGGCGAGATTGCCCAGGCCATCGCGCGTTTTTCCGCTGCGCAGGGTGGCAGCCTCACCGCGGCCGACCTGGCTGCCCACCGCCCCGAGTGGGTGACGCCGCTGGCGCAGGACTACCGGGGGTACAGCCTGCATGAAATCCCGCCCAGCGGCCAGGGCATCGCGGCGCAGATGGCGCTGGGCATGCTGCAGCATTTCGACCTGGCCAGCCTGCCGCCCGACGGCGTGGCCGCGCAGCACCTGCAGATCGAGGCCATGAAGCTCGCCTTCGCCGACGTCTACCGCTACGTGGCCGAGCCCTCGTCGATGGCGGTGACCGCCGCGCAAATGCTCGATGGCGCCTACCTGCACAGCCGTGCCCGACGGATCGACATGACACAGGCGCAGGATTTCGGCCCCGGCAACCCGGCCCGGGGCGGCACCATCTACCTCACCGCCGCGGACGAGCGCGGCATGATGGTCAGCTTCATCCAGAGCAACTACATGGGCTTCGGCTCGGGCTGTGTCGAGCCCAGCTTCGGCATCAGCCTGCAAAACCGCGGCCACGGCTTCAGCACCGATCCGGCCGGACCGAACCCGGCCAACCTGGTGGCGCCGGGCAAACGGCCGTTTCACACCATCATCCCGGCATTCCTGACGAAAGACGGCCAGCCGGTGATGAGTTTCGGCGTGATGGGCGCCAACATGCAGCCGCAAGGCCATGTGCAGACCCTGGTGCGCATGATCGACCACGGCCAGAACCCGCAGGCTGCCTGTGACGCGCCACGCTGGCGGGTCAACACCGGGCTGGACATCAACGTCGAAGCCGCCATGGACCCGGCCACGGTGGCGGGCCTGCGTGCCCTGGGCCACCACATCGGGGTCATCGACGACCCCTACCAGGATTTCGGCGCCGGCCAGTTCATCTGGCGCCTGGGCGATCCGGGCGCAGAAGGCTACGTGGCCGCCAGCGACCCGCGACGGGATGGGCAGGCCGTTGGTTTCTGAACGTCCCCCCAGCTTTCTCCCCGGCCTGGCGCTGGCCGCGGCCGGCTCCATCGCGTTCAGCGGCAAGGCCATCATCGTCAAGCTGGCCTACCGGCACGGGGTGGACGCCGTCACCCTGCTGATGTACCGCATGCTGTTTGCGCTGCCGCTGTTTGCCCTGATGGCCTGGTGGGCCGGGCGGGGCAAACCGCGGCTTACCGGGCGTGAGGCGGTTGGCGTGTTGTGGCTGGGGTTCACCGGCTACTACCTGGCCAGCTACCTGGACTTTGTCGGCCTGCAGTACATCACCGCCTCGCTGGAGCGGCTGATTCTGTACCTCAACCCCACGCTGGTGCTGCTGCTGGGCTGGGTGCTGTATGGCCAGCGCATCGGCCGCCACCGGGCGGTGGGCATGGCGGTGAGCTACTGCGGCGTGGTGCTGGTGTTCGGCCACCAGCTCACGCTGGACGGCAAGGCCGTGGCCTGGGGTTCGCTGCTGGTGTTTCTCAGCACCATCAGCTACGCGCTGTACCTGAGCTACAGCGGCGAGCTGGTGCGCCGCCTGGGCGCCCTGCGCCTGGCCGGCCTGGCCACCACCGTGGCCTGTGTGCTGTGCATCGCGCAGTTTGCGTTGCTGCGGCCGCTGGCGTCGGCGGCGGTGCCGGCGCCGGTGCTGTGGCTGTCGCTGCTCAATGCCACCCTGTGCACCGCGCTGCCGGTGCTGCTGGTGATGATGGCCATCGAGCGCATCGGCCCCGGCCTGACCGCCCAGACCGGCATGATCGGCCCCATGGCCACCATCTTCATGGGTGTGCTGCTGCTGGACGAGCCGCTCAACACCTGGGTCATTGCCGGCACCGTGCTGGTGGTGGCGGGCGTGTTTGTCGTGACCCGCATGCCGCGCCCGGCCACGCCGCGGGTCGATGACCCGGCCTGAACCCCTTTTTTTTCGCATCACCGACAAGGAGACACCACCATGGATCTGGGCATTACAGGCAAATGGGCGCTGGTCTGCGGCGCCAGCAAAGGGCTGGGCCGCGGCTGCGCGCTGGCGCTGGTGCGCGAGGGCGCACATGTGGTCATTGTGGCGCGCGGTGCCGAGGCGCTGGCCCGCACCGCGGGCGAGCTGCGCGCGCAGGCCGCGTCGGGGGCGCAGGTGATTGCCGTGGCGGCCGACATCACCACCGCCGAAGGCCGCGCCGCCGTTTTTGGCGTGGCCGGGGGCCCGGGCACTGACTTTGACATCGTCGTCACCAATGCCGGCGGCCCGCCCCCCGGTGACTTCCGCGACTGGGACCGCGACGCGTGGCTCCGGGCGGTGGACGCCAACATGCTCACCCCCATCGAACTCATCAAGGCCACGGTGGACGGCATGGCCGCGCGCGGCTTCGGGCGCATCGTCAACATCACCTCCAGCGCGGTGAAGGCGCCGATCGACATCCTGGGCCTGTCCAACGGCGCGCGCAGCGGCCTGACCGGCTTTGTGGCCGGCGTGGCCCGCAGCGGCATCGCGGCCCAGGGCGTCACCCTCAACAACCTGCTGCCCGGCAAGTTCGACACCGACCGCATCGCCACCACGCTGCAGGCGGCCGCCGCCAAAACCGGTAAAAGCGTGGACGACATCCGCCGCGCCCAGCAGGCGCAGATCCCCGCCGGCCGCTACGGCACCCCCGAGGAGTTCGGCGCCATCTGCGCCTTCCTGTGCAGCCAGCAGGCGGCCTACATCACCGGGCAGAACATCCTGCCCGACGGCGGCGCCTACCCCGGCACGTACTGAACCCGCCGGTGCAGGGGCCGCCATGACACCGCTGCGCTGGCTGGATTTCGACACCAGCGAGGGTGACGACGGCGTCACCACCTTCGACGCCCTGGCCAGCGTGCGCCCCGCCGACCGGGACGCGCTGGCGGCCGACATCGTGCGGGTGCTCGACTGGGCGTACACCCGCTACCCTGGCGTGCAGGGCCCGGTGGAAGAGGGCGGCGACTGGGACTTTGACCTGCAGCTCGTCGAATCCGCCACCGACGCCACGCTGCACTACGACGCCGCCGCCCGCCGCCTGGTCTGGCCGGGGGATGGAGCTGCGCCGCCGCGGCTCACCGTGGCCCTCACCCTCAGCGGCCCGCCGGCCTTTTGCAGCGCCCTGAGCGCCGCGTTCGGCCTGGACGGGCCGGCGCACGGCTGACTGAAAAGGCGGCCACCAGCGGGGCTGCCGCGGGCCGGAAACCCGCTGGTTTCGGACTTTTCAAGAAAAAAGTGCCCATACCCAGCGTAAAAAGGTCATTGTTTGCTATTACAAAGATATCGAATCGATGCCCCGCTGTGCGCGCCGCACGGGCGGCGCCACGTTCAGGCGCGCGCCGGCGCCGGGCGTAGCTCCGCCCGCGCCTGCCGGATCACCGCGACCGCCGCGCTCAGCGCCAGCACCCCCATCACCAGCGCCACCGCCAGGTCGGGCCAGCCGCTGCCGGTGCCGAATACCCCCAGCGCGGCCAGCATCACCGCCACATTGCCGATGGCGTCGTTGCGGCTGCACAGCCACACCGAGCGCATGTTGGCGTCGCCCTCGCGCCAGGCGTAGAGCAGGGCGGCCACCGTCACGTTGGCCACCAGTGCCAGCGCCCCGATGGCGCCCATCGTCACCGGCTCGGGCACCGTGCCGGCCATGGCCGACCAGGCCGCGCGGCCCAGCACAAACACCCCAAAGGCGCCCATGCTCAGCCCCTTCACCAGCGCCGCCCGTGCCCGCCAGCGCAGCGCCAGGCCCAGCACCGCCAGCGACATGCCGTAGTTGGCCGCGTCGCCGAAAAAGTCCACCGCATCGGCCAGCAGCGACACCGACCCGGCCTGCAGGCCGCCAGCCAGCTCCACACCAAACATGGCCAGATTGATCAGCAGCGCCACCCACAGCACCCGGCGGTAGCGCGGGCTCTGGCTGGCGGGCGGGGCGGCGCAGCCGTGGCTGCAGCAGGAGTCGGACATAAAAAGGCTTTCCAGTGACAATGACGCCATTGGAAACCCTGGAGCGGCTCCAGAGTCAAGCGGTATGCTGCGGCGCGTGGCGCCCGCAGGGTGCCGCAGAAAGAACCCGCCATGAAAATCGGCGAACTGGCCCGCGCGGCCCAGACCCCGGTCGACACCATCCGCTACTACGAGCGCGAAGGCCTGCTGCCCGCCGCGCCGCGCAGCGACGGCAACTACCGCCTCTACAGCCCCGACCACGCCGAGCGGCTGGTCTTTGTGCGCCACTGCCGCTCGCTGGACATGACGCTGGACGAAATCCGGGCGCTGCTGCGCGTCAAGGACGCACCCCAGGCGCCCTGCACCGACGTGAACACACTGCTCGACGCCCACATCACCCACGTTGCCACCCGCATCCGCGAACTGCGCCAGCTGGAAAAACAGCTCAAAGCGCTGCGCCAGCAATGCGCCGGCGCCAGCGACGCCGCCCACTGCGGCATCCTGACCGAACTGGCCCAGGCCACCCACCCGCCTGGCGCGGTGTCTGGACGAAGAATGTGCCAATAGCCAGCGTGAAAAGGTCGTTGATTGCTATGAAAGCGGGATCGTTTTCGGGGCAACCGCGCCCGGTGCGGTCTTCCACCCGGGCCCGCGGAGGGCCTTGCACCCGCGGCAGTCCGTCAGCCATCCACATTGAACCCAACGCGGTACCGAAACAGCCGGGGCGATACAACTATGGGGTGGCGGGTTTCGCGGGTGCTTTGAGCCTGTGAATTTGCCCAGTAAAAGGCTTGCAATTCATTGATGTACAACAATTTTCTGGCGGATTCCGCGCCCAGAATATCCCGCGTGGTCCAGCTTATCCGGCAGAATTTGCGGGATGCATTGAGTTATGCGTCTAGCACGCGAGGGGCCAAACATGAGAACCGCGATCACAATGATCCTCTTTGGCGCCGGCTGGTTGCTGCAGATGTTTGGCGGGATTACCGTGGTCGTTCTCTTAATCTACGGAATTTATGCGCTTTTCGCTAAATCCGTGATTGGTGGCTTGGTTCTAATTGGCGCTTCCGTCGTCCTCGGGTGGGTCATCCGCTTTTTTTCAGGGCTGCTAATGCTGGCTGGTGCAGGGGCTGCGACAATCGGGGCAAAGAGATCAGAGGAGAACTAAATGGACGAAATTATTTCCTGGCTTCGTGTAGGAACAGTCGTCGGGGCTGTGATCGTAATGATCTACGGCCTGAAGAAAATATTCGAGCGGCTTGAAGCAAAGCAACAGGGTTTTGGGCCAAATGCGCTAAAGGCTATCGGGGTTGTTCTGTTTCTACCGACCCTTCTAATACTTGCCGTCCTGGCCGACTTCAAGACCGAAACGCTCGCTGCGTTGCTTGGCACCGTCGCAGGCTATGTGCTGTCCAACTCCAAACCTGACGAATAGGCGCATAACTCGTCAGTCCACCGGGCCTGCGCAAAATACCGCGAAGGCCGGTGACTTTCGACGGTAGTCTTACAACCGATATCTGGAGTCCTCATGAACCGGCTATTTCCCATTTTTGCTCTTTTGGCTGGTCTGAATGTGTGCGCGCAGGATGTTAGCGATGCAGAGATTGCTACTCAGCAACAGATTCGCTCGGCATCTTGCGCAATGAACGCAATGCCAAAGAAATCGTTTGAAGCCCTATTAGCAGCGACGCGCACATACATGAAAGAAAGGGACTCTATCGAGCTGTTAAGATCTTTTCAAAGAGATGATGTCCCTACATATATTGCTAAGTGTTTCGATGTACATGCAAAGCAGTTGTTTGACTCGAAAAAGTCAAACCGAGAGTTTGCAAACTTCTACGATGGCACGGAACGAGCCCTTAGACTTCACTTCGTCATTGAATTGGCACGGCGAAGTAATCAATCCACAGATACTATCCGGCGCTTAAACGATCAAATGTTTGAATCGTTAATTGTGTTTAATCGCGAGAATCCTTGATCAGCAGCGCGCTCTGCCTACCATTCATTGCAGTGGATCGGCTTCGCCGCCCACTGAATTTAGACGTTAAGCCCTACAAATCACCCTTCCCGGAGCAAGTGCCATGAAACAGGCGGTTGCGATTCGAGTCTTGTCGCCGGAGGACATTGATCTGATGCGGCGCATGCTTGGCATGTTCGGGGCCGCTTTTGAAGACGTCGCCACATATACCGAGAAGCAGCCAGACGACGCCTACCTGGCGACGCTGCTGTCCAGGCCTGACTTCATTGCGGTGGCAGCCGTCTCTGAAGGCCGTGTTGTCGGCGGGCTCGCGGCGTATGTTCTGGTCAAATTCGAGCAGGCGCGATCCGAAACCTACATCTACGACCTTGCGGTTGACGAACTTTTCCGTAGACAAGGCATCGCGACTGCCCTGATCCGGGAGGTTCAGAGAGTATCGAGAGCCAAAGGCGCCCATGTCGTCTTCGTCCAGGCAGACGTTGAAGACGAGCCCGCTGTCGCGCTGTACACCAAGCTGGGCACCCGCGAAGAAGTGCTGCACTTCGACATCGCCGAGCCCGACAGTCCTGCCTGACATGTCGGATGGGTGACCTGCCCGTTATCACCATACCAAGCGCAAGTTCCCGCCCTCTGTCGCCCCTTCGGCCCTTTTCGGCAGGTTTTCAGACAAAAAGACCCGATAGCCAGCGTAAAAAGGTCATTGTTTGCTACGGTTAATGTAGTGATTTCTGCGGCCGGTCACGACGCCTCCGGCGGCCGGCGGGCCAGCAGGTCGTGCACGCGGGCCTCATACCCCGCCGCCAGCGCCAGCAGCGCGGCGTCGCCGCGCGGGCGGCCGATGAGCTGGATGCCCATGGGCAGGCGGCCGTCGGGGCTGAAGCCGGCGGGCAGGCTGATGGCGGGCAGGCCGGCGAAGGTGGCGTACAGCGTGCATTCCATCCAGCGGTGATAGGTGTCCATGGCGCGGCCGGCCACGGTTTTGGGCCAGTGCAGGTTGGCGTCGAACGGCCAGGCCTGCGCCACCGGCAGGGCCAGCGCGTCGTAGTGCTCCAGCAGCGTGGCCAGGCGGGTGTAGAAGGCGCTGCGCACCTGCGCCGCGCGCATGAAGTCGTTCAGTTGAAGGCCCTGGGCGCGTTCGTATTCCCACAGCGCCTCGGGCTTGATCTGCTCGCGCGCGCCGGGCAGTTGCAGCGCCTGGCCGATCATGGGCGCCACCAGCGCGCACCGCCAGGCCAGCCAGGCATTCCACACCGCGTCCAGGTCGGTGTCCAGCGTGGCGGGCTCCACCACGGCGCCAGCCTCCGCCATGCGCGCCAGCGCGCTTTCGCACAGGGGCAGGATGCCGGGTTCCACCGCCAGGTGGCCGCCCAGGTCGCCCAGCCAGGCGATGCGTTTGCCGGCCAGGCCGCTGCCCCAGGCCTGCGGCGGCGGCACCATCGGCGTGCCGGGGGCGTCGCCCAGCGCCAGCGGGGTGCGGGCGTCGTAGCCGGCCTGGGTCTCCAGCAGGCGGGCCAGGTCGCGCACGGTGCGGGCCATGGGGCCATCAATGCCCAGCTGGCTGACGAACAGGTCCGGCCGGGGCCAGGAGGGTACGCGGCCCTGGCTGGGGCGCAGGCCGTAGACATGGTTCCAGCCCGCCGGGTTGCGCAGCGAACCCATGAAGTCCGAGCCGTCGGCCACTGGCAGCAGGCGCAGCGCCAGCGCCACCGCCGCGCCGCCGCTGGAGCCGCCGGCCGTCACCGTGCGGTCCCAGGCGTTGCGGGTGGTGCCGTAGAGCCGGTTGTAGCTGTGCGAACCCAGGCCGAACTCCGACATGTTGGTCTTGCCGATCACCAGGGCGCCGGCCGCCTTCATGCGGGCCACGTAGATGCTGTCCTCGCGCGCGCTCTGGCGCGCCAGCAGCGGGCTGCCGAAGCTGGTGGCAAAGCCGGTGGCCTGCCCGGTGTCCTTGATCGCCGCCGGTTGCCCGTGCAGCCAGCCACGGCTGTGGCCGGCGGCCAGTTCGGCGTCGCAGGCGTCGGCCTGGGCCAGCAGGGTGTCGTCGGGCGCCTGGGCCACGATGGCCGTGTGCTGCGGGTTTAGCCATGCAATGCGTGCCAGATAGGCCGTCATCACCTCGCGGCACGACACCGTGCGGCGGTGGATGGCGTCGGACAGCGCATGGGCGTCGAGGGCGGTGAGGGTGTCGGTGGTCATGGGAGGGATGTTGCCATGGGAGGGGGTTCGAATCCGCGCCAGGTCTGCTCCAGCCAGTGCGCGAAACGCAGGGTGTCCGGGTCGGCCATGGCCGGGCCGATCACCTGGGCGCCCACCGGCAGGCCGTCGGCGGCGCACCCCAGCGGGAACGCGGTGGCCGGCAGGCCCACCACTCCGGGCAGGCCTGCCCAGAACAGCGAGTCGGTGCCGGGCCGAGCGGTGCCGTTGACTGGGACCAGGCGCTCCCA
Organism: Burkholderiaceae bacterium; assembly: GCA_016790575.1. Lineage (GTDB taxonomy): Bacteria > Pseudomonadota > Gammaproteobacteria > Burkholderiales > Burkholderiaceae_C > JAEUOU01. The sequence continues at coordinate 153,470 of JAEUOU010000006.1, forward strand.
GCGTTCGCCGTGCTGGTGGTGCGCGAACGCGGTGGTGCAGGCCACCGGGGTAATCAGCAGGTCGTATCGGGTGAAAAAAGCGTCCCACTGGTGGCGCAGGCTGGCGCGGCGCTGGTCCAGAGCCACCCAGTCGCGGTGGCTCAGGGTGCTGCCGCGGTAGTGGGCGGCTTCGTAACGGCGGTCATCGGCGGCGTAGCGGGCGGCCTGCTCCCGAAACTGCGTCCAGGTCGCGTCATCCAGCCAGGCGCCGGTGGCGGCCCGCAGCAGGTGCAGGTAGACAAAATGGGTCTCCGCGGAATCCACCGGTCGGGTGTCCTCGTCTACCGCCACGCCTTGCTGGCGCAGAAAGTCGGCCAGCGCCTGCAGCCGGGCCTGTACCGCCGCGTCCACCGGCGCGACCGGGTCATCTGTCCACAGCGCCACACGCAGGCGGGGGGGCGGTAGGCCGGGCGGGCGCCATGCGGCAGGGTGCCAGCCCAGGGGTCCGAAGCGTTGCAGCGGCCGGGTCAGCACGTCCAGGGCCAGCCTCAGGTCGGCGGCGCTGCGTGCCATGGGGCCGGCGACCGCGATGTCCAGACGGTCGATGCAGGCCACGCCCGGCACCTGGTGGCCGGCCATGGGCACCACGCCCCAGGTCGGTTTGTGGCCGTAGACGCCGCAGTAGTGGGCCGGGTTGCGGATGCTGGCGCCGATGTCGCTGCCCAGCTCCAGCGGCGTCAGCCCGGCGGCCAACGCGGCGGCGCTGCCCCCGGACGAGCCCCCCGGCGTGCGCGAAACATCCCAGGGGTTGTTCGTGGTGCCATAGACCGGGTTGAAGGTCTGCCAGTCGGCCAGGGATACGGGCACGTTGGTCTTGCCAAAGACAATGGCGCCGGCGTCCACCAGGCGCTGCACGGCGGTGGCATGGTGGGTGGCGACGTTCCCGCGCAGTGACTCGTGGCCCCAGGTGGTGGGCAGTCCGGCCACGTCGAACGATTCCTTGACCGTCATCGGCAAACCGTGCAGCGCACCCCAGTCTTCGCCCCGCGCGCGGGCGGCGTCGGCCTGTGCGGCGCGCGCCAGCGCGCGATCGGCATCGCGCACCACCACGGCGTTGAGGGCGGGGTGGAGGGTGTCGCAGCGCGCCAGCAACTGGTGCAGCAGCTCGACCGAGGACAGCTCTCGCCGCTGCAGCCGCGCCAGCCATTCACCGGCCGATGCCAGGCAGGACGTCACTGGGCCTGGGGCTGCAGGTTGATGCTTTTCGCGATGGCGTTGTAGCGTTCGATTTCGCTGGCGTAGACCTTGGCCAGTTCGGCGACCGACTTGGGCGCCAGGATGGCGTTGCCGGTGGCTTCGAGTGCTTTGCGCAGTTCGGCGTTCTGCAGGGCGTCGTAGGCGGCCTTGTTCAGGCGGGCCACGGCGTCGTCCGGGGTGCCTTTGGCCACCTGCAGGCCCAGCCAGAGGTCGAACTCCATCTCGGACAGACCGGGCATCGCGGCCATGCCCGGGTACTGTTTGAACAGCGGGTGCGGCGCCTTGGCGGTGATGCCCAGCGCCTTGATCTTGCCGTCGGCAATGGTGGGCATCACGGGGCCGGCCATGGGCAGGAAGGCCATGTCGATCTGCCCGCCGATCAGGTCGGGGATGACGTTGGCGATGCCCCGGTACGGCACATGCAGCAGCTTGGTCTTGGTGACCTGGGCGAATTTTTCGCCGATCAGGTGGTACATGGAGCCGGGGCCGACACTGCCGTAGGACAGCGGCTTGTCGGCGGACTTGCGGGCGAGCGCGATCAGGTCTTCGACCGACTTGACGTCCAGATTCGGCCGAATGGCCAGCACCATGTTGGTGCTGATGAGCTGGGCGGCGAGCCGGAAGTCTTCCGGCTTGTAGCGGATGCCCTGAATGGCCAGGGGCGTGAGCATCAGTTCCATCGGTGTGCCGGGAACGATCATGTGGCCGTCGGCAGGCGCGCCCAGCGCTTTCATCAGTCCGATGGAGCCGCCGGCACCACCGACGTTGTCCACCACAATGGTCTGCCCGAGTTTCCCGGACAGTTCCGGCTGCAGCTTGCGGGCGACGAAATCGGACGCGCCGCCGGCCGGGTAGGGCACCAGCAGCGTGATGGTCTTCGTCGGAAACCCTTGGGCCCAGGCAGGCAATCCGGCGCTGGCGGCGACGGCAGCGGCGGCAAGGGTGATGGCGTGACGGCGGGTGAAGGCGGCGGGCATGGGCGGGTCTCCGGTTTGCTTGGGGGGAAATGACAGGCCCGATGTTCTGCCGCGAAGCCCCCGGCCCGTTATCAAGAACCGGCAAAGGCGATGCCGGGTTTTCCCGCGCGTGTGGCGCAGCGACCCGGGTCAGCCGGACGGACTGCGGTGGTCGCGGTGGCCGGCGGTGGTCGATGGCAACTCGCCGAACTGGGCCTTGTAGTCGCGCGAAAACTGCCCCAGATGCCAGAAACCCCAGCGCGCGGCCACATCCTGCACGGCCAGCCCGCCTCCGCGCAGGTCTCGCCGCGCGCCGTTGAGGCGGACGGCGCGCAGGTACTTCACCGGGTTGGTGCCCAGCACGTCCTGGAAACAGTAGTTGAGCTTGCGCCGGCTGGCGCCGACCCGTTGACAGACTTCGAGCATGGACAACGGTTCGTCGGTGTGCGAGAGCATCAGCTCGCAGGCCTTGTCGACCAGCCGCTTGCGCGCCGCCACGCGTGACAGCTCGGACGTGTCCACCTGCGGGGGCAGCACCTCGATCCACTCGATCAGCACCTCGTCGCGCAGCTGGCGCAGCGCCAGTTCGTCGCGCAGTGGCGCGCCGTCGCCGGTCGCGGTGGCCATGGCCGCCTGGTGCAAGCTGCGCAGCGCCTCGGCGGCGGCCGGCCGGGCCGGCAACACCAGCTGCGCCCGGATCCAGGGCGACAGCGGCTTGAGGTACATGCGTTCCCACAGCGAGGCCAGCAGGTCGGCATCCACCACGGCCGCGATCAGCCGGAAATCGCGCGGCGAGCACAGGTCGAGTTCTTCGCTGCGGCCCACCATGACGGCGTCGCGGTCCACCCGCTGGCCGTTGAAGATGGCCGCTTCCGTCTGCTGCAGCGGCATGGCAAAACCGTAGGCGCCGGTGCCCAGGTCGCCGCGCTGGCGCAGCGCCTGGCTGGATTCTTCCCGCACCAGGCGCAGCCCCGGCAACTGCACATGTTGCACCAGGCCCTGGAAGCGTCCGGGCGACAGCTGTTCGTACCGCTGGTGCCAGTCGGGTTGGGCATGGGCGTGTCGGTCGACATCGTCGGTGCGTGCGGTCCACCGCCAGGCGCCTGGCGCGGCCAGAGGCGTGGGGCCGTCCGCGGGGGGTGGCAGCGTTGGGGGCGGGCAGGGCATGCGGACGATTCTGGGGGAGCGACCGGTGTGGTGGTGTCCGGGCAAACCCCGGGTTCGCGGTGCGCAAACACGATAACGCGCTTGCCGCGGTCTGCCTAGCATCGGACCACCCCAGACCCGTTCGCCATGAGCCGCCAGATCGCCATCCTGCTGACCAACACCGACCGTTCGGATTTCGCCGCCCGCCACCCCGACGACGGCGAGAAGGTGGCGGCCGCCTTGCTGGCGCTGCGGCCCGGCTGGCGCTGCCGCGTCTGGCGCGCGATCGACCATGAACTGCCGCCCGGCCCGCATGGGCTGGACGGCGTGGTCCTCACCGGCAGCCCGGCCTCGGTGCTGGACGACGAGGACTGGATTGCAAGAACTGCTGCGTTTGTGCGGCAACTGCATGCGCACCGGGTGCCGACCGTGGGCCTGTGTTTTGGTCACCAGCTGATCGCCACCGCGTTGGGCGGTCAGGTTGAGCAGACCGCCCGCTGGGGCCTGGGCCGTGGCCAGGTGCGCCTGAACACCCGGCTGCCCTGGATGGACCCGCCGCAAGACCTCCTGAACCTGTTCGCCGTCCACCAGGACCAGGTGACGCGGCTGCCCGACGGCGCCCGCCTGCTGGGCGGCAGCCCGTTCTGCCCGGTGGGTTGTTATGTGGTGGAAGACCACATGCTGGCGGTGCAGTTTCACCCCGAGCTGTCGCGACCCTTCATGCGCGAACTGCTGGACCATTTCAGCGCCGAGTGGCCGGCCGATGCGTTGGCGCAAGCGCGCGAGGACATCGAACAACCGGTGGACGCCGACCTGTTTTTCCGCTGGATCGTGAATTTCATCGAGCAGCGCGCCCCCGGCGCCTGAGTCCGCCATACCGCAACACACACCGCCATGACGATCTGGAACCCCACCGACGACGGCCACGCCGATCTGTCCAGCCACGACAGCTTTGTCCACGGCGCGCCCCACAACACGTTTCGGCGGCTGCGCGACGAGGATCCGATGGCCTGGTGCGAATGGGCCGGCGGCAAGGGTTTCTGGTCGGTCACCCGGCATGCCGACATTCTGGAGCTCAACCGCAGCTTCCAGCGCCTGAGTTCGGCACAGGGCATTCGCATGGAAGACCAGACCCGCGAGGAATACCTGGCCCGGCGCACCTTTCAGGAAACCGATCCCCCCGAACACACCCGCACCCGCCTGCTGGTCGCCAAGGCGTTCTCCAAGCCGATGATTGCGCTGTATGAGCAGCAGATCCGCGAACTGTGCGCCACCATACTGGACCAGGCGCTGGAGCACACGGAGTTTGACGCGGTGCACGCGATCGCCCGGCAGTTGCCCATGCGCATGCTGGGCCGGATCGTCGGACTGCCGGAGGAAGACCTGGACTGGCTGGTGGATCGTGGCGACGCGCTCATGGCCAACACCGACAGCGACTTCACGCGTCATGTGATCGACCAGGTGGACACCGATGCCTACCGATTCATGCCGTTTCGCTCGCCCGCCGGCGCCGAGCTTTACGACTACGCGGCGCGGCTGATGGAACGCAAGCGCGACGCCGGTGACCGCAGTGGCGTGCTGCACCTCATCACCCAGCCGGACGCCCAGGGCAACGTCATCAGCGATACCGAATTCCGCAACTTTTTCTGCCTGCTGGTGGCGGCGGGTAACGACACCACGCGTTACTCCATCGCCGCGGCGCTGCATGCCTTGGCCAACCAGCCGGGCCTCATGGAAGACCTGCGGGCCATCCAGGGGGAGGCGGCCTGGGAAGGTGTGGCCGACGAATTCATCCGCTGGGCATCGCCGGCCACCCATTTCCGCCGCACCGCAACCGAGGATTTCGAGTACCACGGCAAGCTCGTGCGGGCCGGTGACAAGGTGCTGCTGTGGTTCATCTCGGGCAACCGCGACGAGCGCGCCTTCGAAGCCCCGTTCACCGTCAACCTGCAGCGTGGCGTGAACCGGCATCTGTCCTTCGGGCAGGGTGGTCCGCACACCTGTCTGGGCATGTGGCTGGCGCGGCTGGAGCTGCGCGTGCTGCTGCAGGAGCTGCTGGCGCGGGTGCGCGGCATAGAACAGACGGGCGAACACGCCTTCCTGCGCTCCAACTTTGTCTGTGGCATCAAGCGCCTGCCGGTGCGCATGCACCGGCTCTGAACAACCCGAAAGGAACCTGTGATGACTGGAAACGATTCCTCCGCGATGGAACGGCTGCGGGTGCTGTTTTGCGACCACCTGGCCATCGCACGGGGCAAATACGTGCCGCTGCGGCCGGGCCGGGGTGGCGCGGCGCGCTTCTGCCGCGGCACCTTCGGGGTCACCTACGAGAAGGAACTGATCCCGGTGCCCGGCGCCATGGTGCTGGAAGGATTGCCCGACATGGAGGCGGTGTACCGCGCCGAGGACGTGCGCCCCGGCTGGCAACCCGGCACGCGGATCGCCATCGGCGACCTCAAGGCCAATGACGGCACGCCGCTGCCGATGTGCGGGCGCACGGCCCTGAAGAAAGCCGTGGCCGACTGGCAGGCGCTGGGTTACACGCCCATGGTGGGGATCGAGCTGGAAGCCTACGTGTTCCAGATCGGCGGGGACGGCAGTCTGACGCCTTACGAAACGCCGTCGGCCCATGTGTATGCGACCGGCCCGTTCGCCGATCCTCGCGGCTTCACCGACACCTTGTGGGACAAGGCGTGCGCGGCAGGTTTTCGCATTGACAGCCTCAACACCGAATACGACTCGCCCCAGTTTGAACTGACGCTGACCTACGACCACGCGGTGCGGGCGGTGGACGACATCTTCCTGTTTCGCCTGCTGGCGCGCGAGGTCGCTTTCCAGCACGGTCTGCTGCTGACCTTCATGCCCAAACCGGTACTGACCACGGGCGGCAGCGGGGTCCATGTCAACTTCAGTCTCAACAACACCGAGGGCCGCAACGCGATTTCCGGAGGGGCTGATGCGTCGCAATTCAATGAACTGACGCTTGCCTGCACCGCCGGGCTGATGCACCACCACCCGGCGCTGGCCGGCTTGCTGGCGCCCAGCGCGAATTCCTACCAGCGCCTGCAGCCGGCCAGCCTGTCGGGCTTCTGGCAGAACTGGGCCGTCGACCACCGGGGCGTGACCGTGCGCCTGTCTGCAGAGGCCGGCCCGGCGGCCCGGATCGAGCACCGCATGGGCGACGCTTGCGCCAACCCCTACACCCATACCGCGGCGGTGCTGCAGGCGGCCCGGCTGGGCTGGATCCACCGGTATGCGCTGCAGCCCGCAGAAACCGGGGATTGTCTGGAGAACAAGGACGCGACACGCAGCGTGGCGCCCGATCTGGCCGGTGCGCTGGACGCGCTGGAAGCAGACACCGCGCTGGTGCAGGCGGTGGGCGAGGGCCTGGTGGCCAACCACGTGGGCATGAAGCGCCATGAAATCACCCGCACCGCGGCGCTGGCCGGTGACGCGCTGCGCGACTACTACATCCGTTTCATCTGAGCCGAGGTTCCACCATGCCCCTGATTCACTGGACCCTGCCTGATGGCAGCCGCATTTCGGACGAGGTCGCCGACGGCACCAACCTGATGGACGCGGCCCAGTTCGCCGGCGTGCCCGGCATTGCCGGTGAATGCGGCGGTTGCATGAGCTGCGCGACCTGCCAGGTGGTGGTCGATCCAGCGTGGATCGACCGGGTCGGCGTGGCCTGTGACCAGGAACGCATGCTGCTGGAGGCCGCCACGGTGGCCCCCCAGGACCGCAGCCGGTTGAGCTGCCAGATCGTGGCGCATCGGGCACTGGACGGCCTGGTGCTCCATTTGCCGGCCTGAGGACTGGCTGCAGGAACTGTCATGGACCCATCCCGCATCAACGCCTTGCGTGAACTCCCGGTGGACGATGGCCGTTTGCTGATCGGCGGCCAATGGCTGGCCGCCCGCAATGGCGAGCAGCTCGATGTCGTTTCGCCGATCGATGGGCGGCGCCTGTGTGGCATCGCCGCGGCAGGCGTCACCGATGTCGATGCGGCGGTGCGCGCCGCGCGCCAAAGCTTCGAAGCCGGTTCCTGGTCACGGCTGCCGCCCGCCGAGCGCAAGAAGGTGATGTTTCGCATTGCCGACCGTATCGAGGCGCAGCAGGCCGAACTGGCCGTGCTCGGAGTGCGCGACAACGGCACCGAGATCGCGATGGCCTGGAAAGCGGAGCCGGGCAGCGCGGCCGCCACCTTTCGTTTCTATGCCGAATGCATCGACAAGCGGCCGGGCGAGATCGCCCCGACGGCCGAGAACGTGCTCGGCCTGGTGCACCGCGAGCCCATCGGCGTCGTGGCGGCCATCGTGCCGTGGAACTTTCCGCAGATGATCGGCGCCTGGAAGATCGCGCCCGCGCTGGCCGCCGGCAATTCGGTGGTCCTGAAACCTTCGGAGGACGCCTCGCTTGCCCTGCTGGCGCTGGCGAAGGTCTGCCACGAGGCCGGCCTTCCCGACGGTGTGCTGAACGTGGTGACCGGCACGGGTTCGGTCACCGGCGACGCCCTGGCCCGCCATCCGGATGTGGACGTGCTGGTATTTACCGGCTCGGGCGCGGTGGGGCGGCAGCTGCTCAAGGCCAGCGCAGAGTCCAACCTGAAGCGGGTATATCTGGAGCTGGGCGGCAAGAGCCCGAACATCGTCTTTGCCGACGCACCCGACCTGGTGCAGGCTGCCCGGGTGTCGGCCCAGGGCATCTTCCGCAACAGCGGCCAGGTGTGTGTGGCCGGCTCGCGCCTGCTCGTGCAGCGTGACATTCACGAGGATTTTGTCCAGCGGCTGTGCGATGCCGCTTCGCGGCTGCGGGTGGGCGACCCGCTGGATGTGCAGACCGACGTCGGCGCGGTCAGCAGCCGGCGCCAACTTGACCGCAACCGCGCCGCGCTGGCCCGGGCGGTCGAACAGGGCGCCCGCGTGCGCACCGGGGGCGAGTGCATCGAACCCGTTCCCGGCGGCTGCTACATGCGCCCGGCGGTGGTGGACCAGGTGAATCCGGCGATGGAACTGGCCCGCGAGGAAGTGTTTGGTCCGGTGCTCGCAGTGCTGCCCTTCGACGACGAGGCCGACGCCATCCGGCTGGCCAACGACTCGCCCTATGGCCTGGCGGCCGGGGTCTGGACCGCCAGCCTCTCCCGCGCCCACCGCATGGTGCGGGCCGTGCGCGCCGGCGTGGTGCATGTCAACACGTACGGCGGGCCGGACATCACCGTGCCGCTGGGCGGCGTGCGCCAGTCGGGCAACGGACACGACAAATCGATTCACGCGCTGGACAAGTACCAGGACCTCAAGACCGCCTGGATCCAGCTTTGACATCCGCAGGAAACCCGATGACCACCGAACAGCTCAAGGCCGACAACGCGCAATACCTCTGGCACCCCATGGCCCACCCGGCCGCGATGAAAAAGTCGCGCCCCGACATCATTGCCCGCGGCGAAGGCTGCTGGGTCTGGGATGTCGACGGCCACAAGTTGCTCGACGGCGTGGCTGGCCTGTGGAGCAGCAACCTGGGGCACAGCTGTCGGGAAGTGCGCGACGCCATCGTGGCGCAGCTTGACGAACTGCCGTTCTTCAACACCTTCCGCGGCACCACACACCCGCGCGCCATCGAGCTCAGCCGCGCGCTGGTCGATCTGATGCGGCCCGACGGCGTGGCTGCGGTGATGTTTTCCAACGGCGGCAGCGACGCAGTGGAAGGCGCGCTCAAGCTGGCACGCCAGTACCACAAGCTGCGCGGCGAGAAGGACCGCACCAAGTTCATCGCGCTGCGCCAGGGTTACCACGGTGTGCATTTCGGTGGCATGAGCGTGAACGGAAACACCAATTTCCGCCGTCCCTACGAGCCGCTGTTGCCGGGGTGTTTTCACATCGACAGCCCGTGGCTGTACCGCAACCCGTGGACGCGCGACACCGGCACCGAGGCCGAGGCCGAACTCGGCCGGCAAACGGCCGCCGCGCTCGAGCGCGAGATCGTCTTCCAGGGTCCCGACACCGTGGCGGCCTTCATCGCCGAGCCGATCCAGGGTGCGGGCGGGGTCATCGTGCCGCCCGCCAATTTCTGGCCGCTGGTGCGCGAGGTCTGCGACCGCCATGGTGTGCTGCTGATCGCCGACGAGGTGGTGACCGGCTTCGGCCGCGCCGGCACCCTGTTCGGGACCAGGCTGTGGGGGGTCAACGCCGACCTGTGGTGCCTGGCCAAAGGCATCAGCAGCGGCTACGTCCCGCTGGGCGCCACGGCGGTCGGCCAGAAGGTGGCCCAGGTCTTCGACGCCGACGTCAGCGGCGCCGGCCAGATCGCGCACGGCTACACCTACAGCGCCCATCCGGTGGCGGCGGCGGCGGCGCTTGCCACGCTGAAACTGCTGGTCGAGCGCGATGTGCCGGGCCATGTGTCAAGGGTCAGCGGGCCCTTCCAGTCGCGCCTGCGCGGCCTGACGCAGCGCCATGCCTGTGTCGGCGACGTGCGCGGCCACGGACTGATGCTGGGTATCGAGATGGTGGCCGATCCGCTCACGCGGGCCCCGCTGCCCCGCAGCAGTGACCTGCCCGCGCGGGTGGCCCGCGCAGCCTACCGGCGCGGGCTGATGGTGCGGGTGTCCGGCGCCAACCTGATCCTGTCGCCGCCGCTGGTCATCTCCGAGGCCGAGCTGGAGTTTTTGTGCGAAACGCTGGAAGCCGCCTTCGACGAAGCGGTGGCCGCTTCCTGATACCGGAGCCCTCACGATGAGCGCCAATCCGTCCATTCTTGTCATCGGCACGGCCGACACCAAAAGCGACGAACTGCTGTACCTGGGCGATCGGGTGCGCGCGGCCGGCGGAACGCCCGTGTTCATGGATGTGGGCGTGCTCGAACCCGCCACCTTCACGCCCGAATTCACCAACGACGCGGTCGCCCGCGCCGGCGGCAGCACTCTTGACACGCTGCGCGGCTGCGGCGATGAGAACACCGCGATGACCGCGATGGCCCGGGGGGCGGCGGCCCTGACCCTGGCCGCCTGGCGGGAAGGCCGCATCCAGGGGGTGTTGATGCTGGGCGGCAGCATGGGGACCGACCTGGCGCTCGACGTGGCGGCCGCGTTGCCGCTGGGTGTGCCCAAGGTGGTGATGTCGACCATTGCGCATTCGCACCTGATTCCGCCCGAGCGCATCACCCCCGACCTGACGATGATGCTCTGGGCCGGCGGCCTGTACGGGCTCAACAGCATCTGCCGCGCCGCCTTGTCGCAGGCGGCCGGCGCGGTGGTGGGGGCGGCCCGCGTGGCCGAGCCGCCGCGGCGGGACCGACCCCTGGTCGGCATCACCTCGTTCGGCAAGAGCTGTCTGCGCTACATGGTGGCCCTCAAGCCCGCGCTGGAGGCGCGCGGTTTCGAGGTGGCGGTGTTCCACACCACCGGCATGGGCGGTCGGGCGTTCGAGAGCCTGGCGGCGCAAGGGGTGTTCGCGGCGGTGTTCGATTTCAGCCTGCAGGAGATCAGCAACCACCTGGGTGGCAGCTGTGTCACGGCCGGTCCGGACCGCCTGACCGGGGCCGGGCGCGCGGGGGTGCCCCAGCTGGTGGCCCCTGGCGCGGTCGACATGATCGACTTCCCGGCCTGGGGCGGCCCGCCACCGGGGTTCGAGGGTCGCCCCAGCCATGACCACAACCGCTTGATCGCCTCGGCCACGCTGGACAGGCCGCGGCGCGAGGCGGTCGCAGCGGCGGTGGTCGAACGCCTGGCCGCCGCCACCGGGCCCACCCGGCTGTTGCTGCCGATGCGGGGCCTGCACGCCTGGGATCTGCCAGGTCAGCCACTGCACGACGCCCCGGGGCTGGAGGCTTTCCTCGGCGCGATCACCCAGATGGCCCGCGCGCGCGGGTTGGACTGGCAGGCCGTCGACGCCCACATCAACGACGACGCCTTTGTGGCGGCGGCACTGGCCGATTTCGACGACTGGGTGGCGAAAGGTCGCATCCCTGCGGCGGGAGATCGGGCATGACAGCCCATCCGGCCGCCCTGGTGCTGGACTTCGGTGGCGTCATCAGCCGAACCCTGTTCGAGACCCATGCGGAGTCGGAGCGGGCTTTGGGGCTCGCACCGGGTTCGCTGCGTTGGCGCGGCCCCTTCGATCCGGCCGGCGACCCGCTGTGGCAGTCGATGCAGGCCGACGCGATCAGCGAGCGCGACTACTGGCTCGCCCGTACCCGGGAAGTGGGCGCGATGCTGGGCGAGTCGTGGGACCGCATGGAGCAGCTGGTGCGACGCGCGCGGGGTGCCGAACCGGATGCCGTGATCCGGCCCGAGGCCCGCGCCGCGATCGCGCAGGCCCGGGCGATGGGTGCGCGGCTGGCGATTCTGTCCAACGAACTGGACCTGTTCTATGGTGCCGACTTCCGCCGGCGCCTGCCGTTGCTCGATGATTTCGACGTGATCGTCGACGCCACCTACACCGGCATCCTCAAACCCGATCCGCGGGCCTACGACTCCGTGACGCAGGCCTTGGGGGTGCCAGCGCCGTCGTGTGTGTTCGTGGATGACCAGGCGCGCAACGTCGCTGGCGCCCGCCGCGCCGGCATGGTGGCGGTGGAGCTGGATGTGCGCGCGCCGCAGCGGGCCTTTGACGAGGCCGTCGCGGCGCTGAAAGGCCTCACCGCCGCGAACTGACCACAATCCCCCCCACGATCAGCGCGAACGCCAGGGCGTGGTAGACCTTGGGCAGTTCGCCCAGAAACGCGGCCGACAGCACGGCGGCGAACAGTGGGGTGAGGTTGGAGAAGAACCCCGCCACGGCCGGGCCGGCGCGCTGCACGCCCAGGCCCCAGCAGCGGTAGGCGATCACCGCCGGGCCGATGGCCACAAACGCCAGTGTGGCCAGCAGCGGCCAGCCCCAGACGATGCGGGCCGGTGTCAGTGCCCACTCACCGGCGGTGAACGCGGCCGACCAGCCCAGGCCGTAGACCACCTGGGCCAGCAAAAACGCCGCCCAGTCGGCGCGGATGGCCTCGGGCTCGTCGCGGCGGGAGAGCAACCAGCTGTACCAGGCCCAGGACAGCGTGGCCAGCAGCATGTAGAGGTCTCCCGCCACCAGGCGCAGCGTCAGCAGCTGCGACCATTCCCCGCGCGACAGCACCACCAGCACCCCGGTCATGGACAGCACGGCGCCGGCCACCTGCGCCCGCGCCACCTGCGCGCCAAAAAACAGCGTGCCCAGCGCCAGCATCCACAGCGGCATGCTGGACGCCACCAGCGTGACGTTCAGCGGTGTGGAGGTCTGCAGCGCCAGGTATTGCAGCGCGTTGTAGCAGCCCACCCCCAGCAGGCCCAGCAGCGCAAAGCGGCGCGGGTGGGCCCACAGGCCGCTGCCGCGGCGCAGCACCCACGGTGCCAGCGGCAGCAGGATGGCAAAGGCCAGTACCCAGCGCAGCAGGTTCAGCGTGATGGGCGGCACCAGATCGTTCACCAGGCGGCCGACCACCGCGTTGCCGGCCCACAGCAGCGGGGGGATGGTCAGCAACATCGCCGTGCCGGGGCTGAGCTTGTGTGTCATGCCCGGCACTGTAGCCGCTGCGCCCGCCCGGTGCGGCGGCAGGGTCGGGCGAAACATGGCAGGATGCAGCCTCGCTTTTTTCAGACCAACCGATTCAGGAGACTTTCCATGACCCTTGCCGTCCAGATCGACCAGCCCGGTGGCCCGGAGCAGATGAAACTGGTCGACGTGACCGTGGGCGAGCCCGGCCCCGGTGAAATCCGCATCCGGCATCACGCCATCGGCCTGAATTTCATCGACGTCTACCAGCGCACCGGCCTGTACCCGCTGGCCATGCCGCTGAAGCTGGGCATGGAAGGCGCCGGCGTGATCGAAGCGGTGGGCGAGGGCGTCACCCACCTCAAGGTGGGCGACCGCGCCGCCTACGCCAGCCAGCCGCCCGGCAGCTATTGCGAGCTGCGGGTCATGCCCGCCAAATGCGTGTGTGTGCTGCCCGACGCCATCAGCTTCGAAACCGGCGCGGCCATGATGCTCAAGGGCCTGACGGCGCAGTACCTGCTGAAGAAGACGCTTCCGGTCGAGGGCCTGAAACACGGCGACTTCGTGCTGTTCCATGCCGCCGCCGGCGGCGTGGGCCTGATCGCCTGCCAGTGGGCCAAGGCGCTGGGCCTGCAGCTGATCGGCACCGCCGGCTCGGACGAAAAATGCGCGCTGGCGCTGGCCAACGGCGCGGCCCACGCCATCAACTACCGCACCGAGAATTTCGTCGAGCGCGTGAAGGCCATCACCGGCGGCAAAGGCGTGAAGGTGGTGTACGACTCGGTGGGCAAAGACACCTGGGACGGCTCGCTGGACTGCCTGCGGCCCTTCGGCCTGATGGCCAGCTTTGGCAACGCGTCGGGGCCGGTGCCGCCGTTCGCCCCTGCCACGCTGGGCGCCAAGGGCTCGATCTATGTGACGCGCCAGACCCTGTTCAGCCACATCACCAGCCGCGAAGCCACCCAGGCCATGGCCGACGACCTGTTTGCCGTGGTGCAAAGCGGCCAGGTGAAGATCCACATCGAACAGCGCTTCCCGCTGGCCCAGGTGCAGGACGCCCACCGCGCCCTGGAAGCCCGCCAGACCACCGGCTGCACGATTCTGACGCTGTAAAACCCCGGGTCGGACGGATTTTTTGATGAAAACTGTCCATACCCAGCGCAATATGGTGATAGTTTGCTATTCTATTGGTAGCTATTGCCGGAAGTTTGCGACCCACTGGAGCTGTCCATGACCCCGCGCGCCCGAAACACCGTGTGCCTCTGGTTTGACGGCGACGCCGAAGAGGCGGCGCGGTTTTATGCGTCGGTGTTCCCCGATTCGGCCGTGACGGCGGTGCACCGCGCGCCGGCCGACTACCCGGCTGGCCGACAGGGCGATGTGCTGACGGTGGAATTCACCGTGCTGGGCATGCCCTGCCTGGGCCTGAATGGCGGTCCGGGGCATCCGCACACCGACGCGTTTTCGTTCCAGGTGGCCACCGCCGACCAGGCCGAGACTGACCGCTACTGGCACGCCCTGGTGGACAACGGCGGCCAGGGCATCGCCTGCAGCTGGTGCCGGGACCGCTGGGGCATCTCCTGGCAGATCGCGCCGGCCATGCTGATGGACGCCATCACCCACCCCGACCCGGCCAAGGCCAGACGGGCCTTCGACGCGATGATGACCATGGTGAAGATCGACATCGCCACCATCGAGGCGGCGCTGCGCGACTGAGTGCGTGTCCGCATCCATCCCTCACCGGCGCGCCGCAGGGACCGTCGGCAATACCCAAGGAGCTTGAAATGCAGCAATCCGACCCGAATCCCCCGCTGGAGCTTGTCCTGGAGCGCCGTCTGGATGCGCCCCGCATGGCCATCTGGCGCTGCTGGACCGAGCCGGCGCTCATCGAACAATGGTTCTGTCCCAAGCCGTGGTTTGTCAGCGATGTGCGCAGCGATCTGCGGCCGGGCGGCGTCATAGCCATGGTGATGAACGGACCCGACGGTGAACGATTTCCGAATCAGGGCGTGTACCTGGAGCTTGAGGTCGGCCATCGGCTGGTCACGACCGACGCGTTCTCCAGCGCCTGGCGGCCCTCAGCCAAGGCCTTCATGGTCGCCGAAATCACCTTGCGCGACGCGCCCGGCGGCGGCACCGTGTACCGCGCGGTGGCCCGACACTGGAGCGAAGCCGATCGCCAGCAGCATGAAGCCATGGGATTCCATGAAGGCTGGGGCAAGGCCACCGATCAGCTCGAAGCCTTGGCCCGGACCTTGTAGTTCCCGGGCCAACGTCGGGTGGGATGGGTGCTCTGATGCGAAAAGGGGGAGCGAATCCCTCTACCGCCCGCGCCGAACCCGCAGCAGCTCGTCCAGGATCAGCGCGCAGGCACCGATGGTGATGGCGCTGTCGGCAATATTGAAGGCCGGGAAGTGCCAGCCGCGCCAATGGAAGTCGAGAAAGTCGACCACATAGCCGTACAGCACGCGGTCGATCACGTTGCCGATGGCGCCGCCCAGAATGCAGGCCAGCGCAAACGCGAACAGGCGCTGCTGATGGTGACTGCGCAGCATCCAGATGATGAAGATCGCCGCAGCAACCCCGATCGTGGTGAAGAACCAGCGCTGCCAGCCGCCCGCCGAGGCCAGGAAGGAAAAGGCCGCGCCCGGGTTGTGCACCCGCACGATGTTGAAGAAGCTGGTCACCGGCGTGCTGTCGCCCAGGCGGTAATAGCCCAGGATGAGCACCTTGGTGAACTGGTCGGCGATGAGCAGGATCAGTGCCAGCCCGAGCCAGAGCCACATTCCGGACGAATTGCCGGCGCCACGGCGGGCGGCCATCAGGCGAAACGGCGGCTTTCGCCGTCGCCCGTCAGGTTGCTCACGCAGCGGCCACAGATCGTGGGGTGGGCGGCGTCCGCGCCCACGTCATCCCGGTAGTGCCAGCAGCGCTCACATTTCACTGCCGCGCTGGGCGTCACCGTGATCTGCAGTGACTCGCCATCGAGCACTTCGGCGGCCGAGGTGATGGTGACGAACTTCAGGTCGTCGCCCAGCGATCGCAGCAGGGCCGCATCGTCGGCACCGGCGGTGATGCGCAAGGTGGCCTGCAGCGAGGAGCCGACCCGGCCTTCGGTGCGTACCGTTTCGATTTCCTTGTTGGCGAGGTCGCGGATCTGCCGCAGCCGGTCCCACTTGGCCAGCAGCGCCTCGTCGGGTGTGGCGAACGGCCAGAAGGTTTCGAAGAAGATCGATCCCTGATTCTTCTCGCCCGCGAACACGGCCCACGCTTCTTCGGCAGTGAAACTCAGGAACGGCGCCATCCAGCGCAGCATGGCGTGGGTGATCTGCCACAGCGCCGTCTGGGCGGACCGGCGCGCCAGGCTGCCGGTGGCCGAGGTGTAGAGGCGGTCTTTGAGTGCGTCCAGGTAGAACGCGCCCAGGTCTTCGGAGCAGTACACCTGCAGCTTGCTGACCACCGGATGGAACTCGTAGGCATCGAAATGACGCAGGATGTCGGCCTGCAACTGGCTGGCCCGGGCCAGCGCATAGCGGTCGATTTCGAGCATCCGTTCGAGCGGCACCGTGTCCAGCGTCGGGTCGAAGTCGCTGACATTGGCCAGCAGGAACTTCAGCGTGTTGCGGATGCGGCGGTAGGTGTCCACCACGCGGGCCAGGATCTTGTCGTCGATGTTCAGGTCACCCGAGTAGTCGGTGCTGGCCACCCACAGGCGCACGATTTCGGCGCCGAGCTTGGTCGTCACGCTCTGGGGCTCCACCGTGTTGCCCAGGCTCTTGCTCATCTTGCGGCCCTGGCCGTCGGTGGCAAAGCCGTGGGTCAGCAGGCCGCGGTAGGGCGCGCGGTCGTAGAGGGCGCAGCCGAGCAGCAGCGAGCTGTGGAACCAGCCGCGGTGCTGGTCGTGGCCTTCGAGGTACAGGTCGGCCTCGGGGCCCTGCGCGTGAAAGGCACCGTTGGGGTAGGCATGGGCGTGACTGCCGCGCAGCACGTGCCAGAAGGTGGAGCCGGAGTCGAACCAGACCTCCAGGATGTCGGTGCTCTTGGTGTAGTGCGCCGCATCGTCTGCGCCCAGGATGTCTTCGGCCGTGACACGGCTCCAGGCCTCGATGCCGCCCTGTTCGACGATGTCGGCCGCCTGGTCGAGGATCTCCATGGTGCGCGGGTGCAGCTCGCCGCTGTCCTTGTGCAGGAAAAACGGCACCGGAACGCCCCAGCTGCGCTGGCGCGAGATGCACCAGTCGGGGCGACCCGCGATCATGTCGCGCAGGCGGGCCTTGCCGTTTTCGGGGTAGAAGCGGGTGTGGTCGATGGCGGACAGGGCCAGCTGACGCAGTGTCCGGGGCGCCTTGTCCCTGGTGAACACCCCTTCGCCGTCGTCCATGCGGATGAACCACTGTGCGGCGGCGCGGTAGATCACCGGCGTCTTGTGGCGCCAGCAGTGCGGGTAGCTGTGCACGATGGGCTGGGTGGCCATGAGTCGGCCGTGCTCACGGAGGGTGTCGATGATGACCGGGCAGGCCTTCCAGATGTTCAGGCCGCCGAACAGGGGCAGCTCGTCGGTGTAAGTGCCATTGCCCTGCACCGGGTTGAGGATGTCCTCGTACTTCATCCCGTGCGCGACGCAGGAGTTGAAGTCGTCCACGCCGTAGGCTGGCGAGGAGTGCACGATGCCGGTGCCGTCGCTGTCGCTGACGTAGTCGGCCAGATACAGCGGGGCGCGGCGACGGTAGCCATAGGCGGTGGTGGCCTCGCCGGCGTCGTGCAGGGGATGGCGGAACACCAGACCGCGCAAGGCCTCGCCCTTGGCGGTGGCCAGCACCTGGCCGGTCAGGCCGTAGCGCTCCAGGCATTTGTCCACCAGGCTGGCGCCCAGCAGCAGTACACCGCGTGGGGTGTCCACCAGCGCATATTCCAGTTCGGGGTGGGCGTTGAGTGCCTGGTTGGCGGGGATGGTCCAGGCGGTGGTGGTCCAGATGACGGCAAAGGCCCGCTGGCCCGCCGGCAGGGCGGCCAGACCGAAGGCGCGGGCCAGGGCGCCTGCGTCGTCGGACTCGAAGGCCACGTCCAGGGTGTCGCTTTTCTTGTCGGCGTACTCGATCTCGAATTCGGCCAGGGACGAGCCGCAGTCGAAACACCAGTACACCGGCTTGAGCCCGCGGTAGACGAAGCCGCGCTCGATCACCCGTTTGAACGCGCGGATCTGGCCGGCTTCGTTGGCCGGGTCCATGGTCTTGTAGGGGCGCTCCCAGTCGCCCAGCACGCCCAGGCGTTTGAAGTCTTCGCGCTGCTGGTCGATCTGTTCGGTGGCGTAGGCGCGGCTTTTGGCCTGCATGTCGTCACGGCTCAGGTTGCGGCCGTGCAGTTTTTCGATGGCGTTTTCGATCGGCAGGCCGTGGCAGTCCCAGCCGGGGATGTACTGGGCGTCAAAGCCGGCCAGCTGGCGGCTCTTGACGATCATGTCCTTGAGCACCTTGTTCAGGGCGTGACCGATGTGCAGCTTGCCGTTGGCGTAGGGTGGGCCGTCGTGCAGCACAAACAGCGGGGCGCCCTGTCGGGCGGCGCGCAGGCGCTGGTACAGCGCCTGTTCGTTCCACGCTTTGGCCCAGGCCGGCTCGCGCTTGGGCAGGTCGCCGCGCATCGGAAACGGCGTGTCGGGCATGTTCAGCGTGGCGCGGTAGGCGCTGGCTTCGGGTTTGGCGGCGGATGCTGCAGCGGGTTGGGTGTCAGACATGGGATGCGACTCGGTGGGGGCTTCGACAGGCTCAGCCCGGACGGGGTGTGGGGAGCGGGAGGAGGTTTTCCGTTCGCCCTGAGCCTGTCGAAGGGCGGCGACCGGGCAGGCGTGGCGCCTAAATTCGGTCGCGGGTGGTCTGGCGGTGCGTTTCGGCGTGCATGGACGCAAAAAAGGCCCGTGCGTCGTCGCAGTCCCGCGCGATCCCTGCGGTCAGGGCGTCGAGGCTGTCGTATTTCAGTTCGTCGTGCAGTTTGTGCAGCAGGTCCACGCGGATGATTTTACCGTAGGCACCCTCGGCGCCGAGGCTGTCGGGCCAGTCCAGACAATGGGTTTCCAGCAGCACCCGCCCGCCGTTGACGTCGCCCGGATCCAGCGAGGGCCGGATGCCCAGATTGGCGACGCCCGCGAGCGGGGCGTCCCCCAGACCGTGAACCCGCACCGCGAAGATGCCGCTGGCGGCGGGCTTCCAGTGCGCAAAGCGCAGGTTCAGGGTGCGAAAACCGTCGCCGTGCCCCGGGCGGGTTTCGGCCAGCTGGCGGCCGAGCTTGCGGCCGTGCACCACATGGCCGCTGATCGAGTAGGGCCGACCGAGCAGTCGGGCCACATCGTCCATCCGCCCTTGGGACAGGGCCTCGCGCACGGCCGAGCTCGACACCCGCAGGCCGTGTACCTCGTAGCTCATCATGCGCGCGACGTCGAACCCGCGGGCCTGGCCAGCCGCATCCAGCATGGGGTAGTCGCCCGCACGTTTCGCGCCGAAGCGGAAGTCGTCCCCCACCAGCACGTAGCGCACCCCGAGCCCGTCCACCAGCACCTGGTCGATGAAGGTTTGCGGTGATTGGGCCGCGAGTCGCGCGTCGAAGGGCAATACGACCACCTGGCGCACGCCGCAGCGCTCCAGCTCGGTGAGCTTGTCGCGCAGCGTGGCAATGCGGGCCGGGGCGAGTTCGGGTTTTTTCAGTGCGCCGGCGAAATAGTCGCGCGGGTGCGGCTCGAAGGTCATCACGCAGCTGTCCACGCCGCGGTGCGCCGCTTCGTTGTTCAGCAGCGCCAGCATGGCCTGGTGGCCGCGGTGCACGCCGTCGAAATTGCCAATGGTCAGCGCGCAGGCAGGGGCGATGCCAGGATGGTGGAAGCCGCGAAAGATCTTCATGCCGGAGGGTATGTTTTTTATAGCGAAAAATGACCTTTTTACGCTGGGTATGACCTGAAATCGTCACAAAAAGACGGTATATTGTGACTCAGGCAGCTGTTGGCCCCCGGGGTTGACGGCTGGCACCATCCGCGTTTTCGGGTCAGTGGGTTGCTGCTGTGAAATGGAGGCGTTCGTGAAGGTCTTGAAGTTGTCGGCTCAGGGTTTGCCGCAATCGTGGATTTCGCTGGAGCAGGCGGTCATTCATTACGCGGCCGAAGAGGTCCGGTGGGAGGCTGGCAGCCCGGTGGCGATTTTTCGCGGCGGAAACAACGCCCGATCCGGTGCGCAGTCGATCATCACCGTCAACAGCATCATCGGCACCCGGGGTGTGCCGGGCATCAACCCGTTCGATCTGCGCCCAGGCCTGACCAATGCCAAGCTGTTCGCCCGCGACCGCAACATCTGCGCGTACTGCGGCGACCATTTTCACGACGACGATCTGACCCGCGAACACATCGTGCCATTTGCGCAAAACGGCCGTGACCACTGGATGAACGTGGTCACCGCGTGTCGCACCTGCAACCACCGCAAAGGCAACCGCACGCCCGAACAGGCCCACATGCCGCTGTTGTTCGCGCCGTATGTGCCCAGTCTGTGGGAAGATTTCATCTTGCGAAACCGCCGCATCCTGGCCGACCAGATGGAGTTTCTGGTCGCGCACCTGCCGCGGGGTTCGCGCCTACACGGCTGACCCCAGGATCAGGCAAACACGCCGGCCGTGTCCTGCATGCGCGCCGACACTTCACCCAGGTGGTGCAGGGTGTCGCCGAAGGTCATCTCCAGCTGGGTCAGCTTCTTGAAATAGTGGCTCACGATGTACTCGTCGGTCACACCGATGCCGCCGTGCAATTGGACCGCCTGCTGGCCGACGAAGCGCATCGAGTTGCCCAGCTGGACCTTGGCGCGCGCCATGGCGCGGCGGCGCTCGTCGACAGGGGCGTTGAGCTTGAGGCTGGCGTAGTAGCTCATGGAGCGGGCCAGCTCCAGCTGCATCTTCACGTCGGCCATGCGGTGGCGCAGCGCCTGGAAGCTGGCGATGGGCACGCCGAACTGCTTGCGCGTGTTCATGTACTCGGCGGTGATGGCCACGGTCTTGTCCATCACGCCCACGGCTTCGGCGCAGGCGGCGGCGATGCCGATGTCGATGGCGTGTTCGAGGGCCACGAGGCCGTCGGTGGTGATCAGGCTGGCCGGTGCGTTCGTGAGCTGCAGATCGGCCGCGCGGGCACCGTCCTGCGTGCCGTAGCCGCGCGTGGTCACGCCGGCGGCGCCGCGTTCGACCAGGAACAGGGCAATCTGGCCGTTCACCGTGGCGGGGACGATGAAGGCATCGGCCTGATCACCCGCCGCGACGACGTTCTTGAGACCGTTCAATGACCATGCCGCGCCGGACTGGGTTGCCGTGGTTTCGCAGGCACCGAGCTGGTAGCGGCCCCGGCGCTCCTGGTAGGCCAGCACCACCAGCGCTTCGCCTGCGGCGATCTTCGGCAGCCATGGCGCCTTGAGGGTGTCGCCCGCGTAGCCCGAAAGCACGCCGCCGGCGATCAGCGTCTGGGCCAGGGGCTCCAGCACGATGCCCCGTCCGAGCTCTTCCATGACCACCATGCCCTCGACCGGGCCCATGCCCAGGCCACCGTCGGCTTCCGGAACGTACAGGCCGGCCAGGCCGAGTTCCGCCAATTCGTTGTAGGCCGCGCGGTCGAAGCCGCCGGCCGCCACGGCCTTGCGGCGACGCTCGAAGTCGTAGCCTTTGTCGACCCACTTGCGCACGGCGTCGCGCAGTTGTTGCTGGTCGTCAGAAAAATCGAAGTCCATGTTCGTGTCCTTTCAAGCGTTCGCCCTGAGCGGGTCGAAGGGTGTTCGCAAAAATCGTTGCAGGGCTCAGACTGGCTCAGCCCGGACGGAAGAATCAGCCCAGCACCACCTGGGACACGATGGTGCGCTGCACCTCGTTGCTGCCGCCGTAGATCGTGGTCTTGCGCATGTTGAAATACGTCGAGGCCAGCGGCGCATTGGCCACCACACCGCCGGGGAAGCCGCCCAGCGCACCCGCGGCCGCGTCACCCTGCCAGCCGGCTTCCATGGCCTCGTGGATCAGCGGCAGGCTGTAGGGGCCGGCGGCCAGCATCATCAGCTCGCTGTAGCGCTGCTGGATTTCGCTGCCGCGGATCTTGAGCAGTCCGGCGATGTCCAGCGAGTTCTTCCCCGATTTCTCGGCCGACAGCACCCGCAGCACCAGCATTTCCAGCGCCACAATGTCCACTTCGAGCAACGCGATCTGGTCGCGGAAACGCATGTCATCCCAGACGCCTTCGGTTTTTGCGATGCGCTTGAGGCGCTCCAGCTCGCGTTTGGCACGGTTCACGTCGGCGATGTTGGTGCGCTCGTGGGAGAGCAGGTGCTTGGCATAGGTCCAGCCCTTGTTTTCCTCGCCGATCAGGTTTTCGGCGGGCACCTCGACGTTGTCAAAGAAGACCTCGTTGACCTCACATTCGCCGTCCAGCAGGCGCACCGGACGCACCGTGACGCCGGGCGACTTCATGTCGATCAGCAGAAAGGAGATGCCGGTCTGCGGTTTGCCTTCGGAGCTGGTGCGCACCAGGCAGAAGATCCATTCGCCGTACTGGCCCAGCGTGGTCCAGGCTTTCTGGCCATTGACGATGTATTGGTCGCCGCGGCGTTCCGCGCGGGTCTTGAGCGAGGCCAGGTCCGAGCCCGATCCCGGTTCGCTGTAGCCCTGGCTCCACCAGACTTCCCCGCTGGCGATGCCCGGCAGGAAGCGCTGCTGCTGTGCCGGCGAGCCGAAGGCCATGATGACGGGCGCCACCATCACCGGCCCGAAGGGCACGATACGCGGCGCGCCGGCCAGCGCGCATTCTTCCTCGAACAGGTGCTTTTGCACCGCCGTCCAGCCCGGCCCGCCGAACTCCTTGGGCCAGCCGTAGCCGAGCCAGCCCTTCTTGCCGAGGATCTTGCCCCAGCGTTGCATGTCGTCACGGCTCAGGCGCAAGGCGTTGTGCACCTTGTGCGAGATGTCGGCGGGCAGGTTGTCTCTGACCCAGGCGCGAATGTCGTCGCGAAACTGTTGTTCCTCGGGCGTGAATGCCAGATCCATGCGCTGTTCTCCGGTAGGGCGGCGCAAGAGGCGGCGCGGACGCCGCACGCTTGTCGCAAGTTGATACGGACCACAGTTTTAGCACGCCCGTTCGATTCCGGCTGTCAGTCCTGCGACAAACCCAGTTCGGCACACAGGCGTTGCACGGTCCCGCGCAGGCGGGCGGTTTCCGCCTCCAGGGCCTCGACGCGCGCGTGCAGGTGGCGCAGTTCCCCGTCGTCGGCCCGGGGTGCGGCGGTGGCTGTTGCTTCGGGGGGCTCGGCCAGCTCCACCGGCCCGGCCAGAAGGTGTGCCCATCGCTGCTCGCGGGCGCCCGGCGCACGGGGCAGGCGCACGACCAGGGGACCGCCTTTTTCCTCGGCGCGCTCCTGCAGTTCGTCCAGGAACCCCTGCACGGACGAGATGTCGGCAAAGCGGTACCAGCGTTCGCTGTTGATGCGCAACTCCCCGGGGGTCTGGGGGCCGCGCAACATCAGCAGGCCCAGCAACACGGCCGATTGCTCAGGCACGCCGAAGACGCGCTGGAAATTGTGTTCGTAGCGGGCGGTGCGCCCGCCGCTGCTTTCGAACACCAGCGACAGCGCACGCAAACTGTCGAGCGCAGCCTGGGCCTGCGCATCGTCAACCTGCATGATCGGGTCACGACTGGTTTTCTGGTTGCAGCCGGTGACCAGGTTGTTCAGGGTCAGGGGGTAGCTGTCGGGTACGGTGCGGGCCTTTTCCATCAGCGTGGCGAGCACGCGGGTTTCGACAGCGGAGAGGGGGCGAATCGTCATGGCAGGATAATTTTGCGCAAATGAAAAACATCGTGATTTTGATCTCGGGCACCGGCTCGAACATGGCGGCCATTGTCCGGGCCTGTTCCCGTGACGATTGGGGCGTGCGTTTTGGTGCGCGAATCGCCGCGGTGGTGAGCAACCGCCCCCACGCCGGCGGCCTGGCCTGGGCGGCGCAGGAGGGCATTGCTACGGCGGTCGTAGACCACAAAGCCTACCCGGGCCGGGAGGCATTTGACCTGGCTTTGGCCGAGGAAATCGACCGGCATGCCCCGGCGCTGGTGGTGCTGGCGGGATTCATGCGGATTCTCACACCGGCGTTTGTACAACGCTACGAAGGGCGCCTGGTCAACATTCACCCGTCGCTGTTGCCGGCATTCCCGGGTCTTCACACCCATGAACGGGCCCTGGCGGAGGGCTGCCGGTTTGCCGGTGCGACGGTACACCGGGTGACGGCCGAACTTGACCACGGCGAAATCCTGGAGCAGGCGGTGGTGCCTGTTCTGCCAGCGGACACCGCCGACACGCTGGCGGCCCGTGTATTGACTCAGGAACATCTGATCTACCCGCGTGCGCTGGTCCGACTGCTCTCTGGGGGCGTTCAAAAGCCATAGCGTAGTGTGACGTTTTTGCGCCGGGTATCGGTGGTTTTTGCTGAGTTTTTGGCGTTCCCGGGGCTCGGGGTGCCTTTGGTGCCGGCGGCGCCCCGGTGGGACAATCCAGCCCATGCACCCCAAAGCTCTCCTAGACGCCTGCGCTGAAACGGTTCGCCAGGTGTTGCTGTTTCAGCACCCGGCCGATGCCGTGGTTTCCCGTTTCGT
Organism: Burkholderiaceae bacterium; assembly: GCA_016790575.1. GTDB lineage: Bacteria > Pseudomonadota > Gammaproteobacteria > Burkholderiales > Burkholderiaceae_C > JAEUOU01. The sequence goes on from JAEUOU010000006.1 coordinate 177,961, forward strand.
CCGTGAAAACCGCCTGGGAGTGCGCGAGCGCGCCACCGTGGCGGATACCGCCTACACCGTCCTGCGCGAAAAACTGAGGTTCGAAAGCCTGGCGCGCTCGGGCATGGGGCCGCGCGAACGCCGTCTGGCCATTCTGGCCTTTCAGGGGCCACGTGATTTTCTCAAGAGTGCGCTGACCGAGTCCGAAAAACACTGGCTCGATGCCTGCGATGCGATTGATCCGGCCACTTTGCCCGAGCCCAGCCGGCATAACCTGCCCGAATGGCTGGCGACCGCGTTGCGGGCCCAGGTCGGCGACGAGTTTTCCGCGCTGGCCGGTTGCCTGCTGGGCCCGGCGCCGCTGGATCTGCGCGTCAACCTGCTCAACGCCCGCCGGACCGAACTGCGGGAGGAAATGGCGCGTGAAGGTTTGTCCGCCGTCGAGACCCCCTATTCGCCCTGGGGCCTGCGCCTTGAAGGCAAACCGGTCCTCAATCGTCTGGATGCCTTCACCCGTGGTGCGATCGAGGTCCAGGACGAAGGCTCGCAGTTGCTGGCCTGGGTGCTGGAGGCAAGACGCGGCGAGATGGTGGTCGACTTCTGTGCCGGTGCCGGAGGAAAGACGCTGGCGATCGGAGCCGCGATGCGCAACACCGGTCGCCTGTACGCCTTCGATACGTCGGCGCACCGGCTGGACGCGCTCAAGCCGCGCCTGGCGCGCAGCGGGCTGTCCAACGTGCATCCGGCCGCGATTGCCCACGAGCGCGATGAACGCATCAAACGCCTGGCTGGCAAGATGGACCGGGTGCTGGTCGATGCGCCGTGTTCCGGCCTGGGCACCTTGAGACGCAGCCCGGACCTCAAGTGGCGCCAGTCGCCCAAGGACATCGAGGAACTGGCGGCACGGCAGTTTGCGATCCTCAGCAGCGCTGCGCGGCTGGTCAAAGCGGGGGGACGGCTGGTGTACGCCACCTGCAGCCTGCTCACCGAGGAAAACGAAGCGGTCGCCGAGCGTTTCACGCAGGAGTTTGCGCGGGCGGCGGACGGATTCCGCCTGCAGCCCATGGTCGATATCTTCGAACGTCTGAAGCTGCATGCGCCGGCCTCGCTGTGTTCCGGACCACATTCCGGCGGGGAATATCTGCGTCTGTGGCCGCACCGGCATGGCACGGACGGCTTTTTCGCCGCAGCCTGGGAAAGAATCTGAAGCCATCCACCAAGGCCTGCACCTACAATTGCGGACGGTACGGCCGCTGTCATTCGGTCGCCCCGTCGTCCATTCATCGCCTGAACCCTCATGAACGTTTCCGATTCTCCGGTGCTCAATCACGCCCTCGACTGGCTGGCCCATGGTGCTCTCGATCTGGCCTGGTGGCAGCTGATCCTGGTCACGCTGGCCTTGACGCATGTCACGATCGCCAGCGTGACAATTTTCCTGCATCGGCACCAGGCGCATCGGGCGCTGGACTTGCACCCGGCCGTCTCACATTTCTTTCGCTTCTGGCTCTGGCTCACCACCGGGCAGGTGACCCGGGAATGGGCGTCCATCCACCGCAAGCACCATGCCAAGTGCGAGCAGCCGGGGGACCCGCACAGCCCGCATGTATTCGGCATCCGTACCGTGTTCTGGAAAGGCGCGGAGCTGTACCGTGCCGAGTCACGCAACCCCGAGACCATGGCCCGCTACGGTCATGGCACACCCGATGACTGGATCGAGCGCACCATCTACACGCCGCATTCGGCTCTGGGGGTGAGCCTGATGCTGGTGATCGATGTTGCGCTGTTCGGGGTGGCCGGGCTGACCGTCTGGGCGGTGCAGATGGCCTGGATCCCGGTTACGGCAGCCGGTGTGATCAATGGTATTGGCCATTGGTGGGGTTATCGCAACTTCGAGGCGCAGGACGCCAGCACCAACATCTCGCCCTGGGGGATCCTGATCGGGGGGGAAGAGCTGCACAACAACCATCATACTTACCCGACTTCGGCGAAACTTTCGGTCAAGCCCTTCGAATTTGACATCGGCTGGGCCTACATCCGTGCGCTGTCCGCGCTGGGCTTGGCGACGGTGAAGAAAACGCCGCCCCGCCTGGCCTTCGGCGATGTCCGACCCGTGGCCGACGAGGCCACGCTGGAAGCGTTGATTGCCCACCGCTATGAGGTCATGGCCGGCTACGCCCGGCAGATGCGTGCCGTCCTGCAGGATGAAGTCGAGGCGATGCGTGTGCGTGCCCTCGATGCGACGGCGCTTCAGGCGGCACGCCGCTGGATGCACCGGGATCCGGACAAGGTGCCGGCGGCGGTGCGTGCGCAACTGGCTCAGGCCCGTGCGGCCTTGCCCGGCGTCGACAAGATGGTGGCCATGCGCGAAGAATTGCGTCAGCTGTGGCTCAACACCAGTGTGTCCCGCGAGCAGTTGACGGTGGATCTGCAGGCCTGGTGTCGGCGGGCGGAGGACAGTGGTGTGGCGGCGCTGCGGGAGTTTTCACTCCGGCTTCGGACCGCGCGGGCCTGACGCGACTTTTTCCGGGCCGGCAGGAACCCGCCAGGTCGTCAGCGCAAAAAAACAGCCCGCAAAAAAGCCCGCATCAAGCGGGCTTTTTTTGCGTAACCTGACGGGCAGGACCCCGGGGTGGAGTCCCGCAACCGCCGGACGTCACTTGAGTTTGACTTCCTTGTACTCGACGTGCTTGCGAGCTTTGGGGTCGAACTTCATGATCGACATTTTTTCCGGCATGGTCTTCTTGTTCTTGCTGGTCGTGTAGAAGTGACCGGTGTTGGCTGTCGATTGCAGCTTGATTTTTTCGCGTCCGCCTTTACTGGCCATGATTGCGCTCCTTGAAGTTCAGTGGGTTCAGGCCTGGCCGCGAGCGCGCAGGTCTGCGAGCACGGCGTCGATACCATTCTTGTCGATCAGGCGCAAAGCAGCGCTGGAGACGCGCAGACGCACCCAGCGGTTTTCGCTCTCGACCCAGAAGCGGCGGTATTGCAGGTTCGGCAGGAACCGGCGTTTGGTTTTGTTGTTGGCGTGGGAAACGTTGTTCCCGACCATGGGCTTCTTGCCCGTGACGTCGCAGACGCGTGCCATATGGACACTCCGATACTTTTTCAATCCGGCTGACCGCAGCGGGGCGGCACCTTGGGTGCCCGCCTGGCGGCTCAGCCTCACCTCGCCAGAAGGGTGGCGGTAACCCGATTTGCCGCATGGGAGACACGCGCAATGCGCGCGCCGCTCTATTTCAGCAAAGCCGTCAATTATAGGCCAGATTCAGTCGTTTTGTTCCAGAAAGCGCTGGGCATCCAGCGCTGCCATGCAGCCCGTGCCTGCGCTGGTGATCGCCTGGCGGTAGACATGGTCCTGTACATCACCGGCAGCGAAGATGCCTTCAACCGATGTCTGGGTCGCGAAACCCTTCAGTCCGCCCTGCGTGACGATATAGCCTCCCTCCATGGCCAACTGACCCTGAAAGATGTCGGTGTTCGGGGAGTGCCCAATGGCGATGAAGCATCCTTTGAGCTCCAGATCTTCCGTGCTGTCATCCTTTGTGTTGCGGATGCGCACGCCAGTTACCCCCGAAGAATCACCCAGAACCTCGTCCAGTGTCCGGAAGGTTTTCAGTTCGATTTTCCCGGCGGCAACTTTGTCCATCAGTTTGTCGACCAGGATCGGCTCCGCTTTGAATCGGTCGCGCCGGTGGATCAGGTAGACCTTGCTTGCAATGTTGGACAAGTACAGTGCCTCCTCGACCGCAGTGTTTCCGCCTCCGACCACACAGCACACCTGATCCCGGTAGAAAAAACCGTCGCAAGTGGCGCAACCGGATACCCCTCGGCCCATGAAGGCGGTTTCCGAGGGCAGGCCCAGATATTTGGCCGAAGCACCCGTCGCGATGATCAGCGCGTCACAGGTGTAGGTTCCGCTGTCGCCGGTCAGTTTGAAGGGGCGCCGACTGAAGTCAACTGCGTTGATGTGGTCGAAAACGATCTGGGTCTTGAACCGTTCGGCATGCTCCAGAAATCGCTGCATCAGGTCGGGCCCCTGGACGCCGTGAACATCGGCCGGCCAGTTGTCGACTTCGGTGGTGGTCATGAGCTGGCCGCCTTGCGCGATTCCGGTGATCAGGACCGGATTGAGGTTGGCCCGCGCCGCATACACCGCAGCGGTATATCCGGCCGGACCTGAGCCCAGGATGAGAACTTTTGCATGCAAGTTGGGGGTCATAATCGGACAGTTTTCCTATTCATCGGAGAGCGCGTGTACATTCGCGGCGGAGGGGGATCAAGCGACGGGCATTTTCATCGATCACAATGGTCTTGCCCTCGTCTGGCAATCATTGTAGAAAGCCCCGCGCAGACCTTCAGGCATTCGCAGGAGTAGGCCCATGACCATGTTGTCCAATCTCGAATTGATCCGGCGGGTTCCGCTGTTCTCCATGTTGACGGAAACGCAGGCGAATTCGGTATCCCAAGCCGTCGTCAAGCGTCGCTTCAAGCGGGGCGAAGCGATTGTTGAGCAGGGCAAGAAAAGCAATGCGCTGTTCATCATTCTGACCGGACGGGCGCGCGTCGTCAGTGCCGACGGCCGGGGTCGCGAGGTGATTCTGGCCAACATGACGCCCGGCGACTACATCGGCGAGATGAGTCTCATCGACAACGAACCCCACTCGGCAACCGTTCGGGCCGAAGTGCAGACGGATGTGCTGATGCTCGGCCGGCTGGAGTTCGCGCGCTGCCTACCTGAAAACACCTCCATGGCCTACGCGGTGATGAAAGGCCTGGTGCAGCGGCTTCGCCATGCAGACCGCAAGATCGAATCGCTGGCGCTGATGGACGTGTATGGCCGTGTCGCCCGCGCCTTGATTGAAAGTTCCGTACCCAACAAAGACGGATTTGGTCTGATAAAGGACCGAATTTCCCGCCAGGATCTGGCAAAGATGGTTGGCGCCTCCCGCGAGATGGTCAGCCGCGTGATGAAGGACCTGGAGGAACGGGGCTTCATCGAGGCGCAGGAGGATGGGTCGACCCTCATCAAGGAGCGTCTCAGTTCACTGACCTGAAGCCCGGTTTGCGATACCCTAGGGCAGCGCCTGCGGCGTGTGCAGAGGCTGGCGTGGCGTTGTTGCGCCGCGGGTCCGAGCAGGGCTCGCCATCATCGCTGGCAATTTGCGCGACACGGGCAGATGATCTCCTCCGACGGGCGTTCCGCTGGGCAGGTGGTCATCTCAAACCCGGTTTTTGAGTAACCATGGCCTCGTTTATTGCCCGGATGACCCTTTCGATCCCGTCCCCTACCTCCTCGACCCGCCGTGATCCGGTCGATGCCTCGCCGCGAACGGGGGGCGAGATTGCGCTGGTTCTGGGTTTGTTGTTGCTGGCCTATTGTTTCCTCTCGCTGGTGACCTATGCTGCAAGTGACCCTGCGTGGTCGACTTCCGGCGGGCACGATGCCACGGTGCGCAATCTGGGAGGGCGCGCCGGTGCGTGGATCGCTGACCTGGGCTACTTTCTGCTGGGCTATTCCGTGTGGTGGCTGTTGGCCCTGGGTGGCTGGAAATGGCTGAAAGCGCTGGCCCGGTGGTTGCGTGGTGAAGCAGCCGAGTCCTCCTGGCGCCGGCGGGCAACAACGGCCGCCGGGATCTTGGCCTTGTTGATAGCCAGTGCCCTGCTGGAGTGGTCGCGACTGTATCGATTCGAGGCCGGACTGCCGGGCCATTCGGGCGGCGTTCTGGGATACTGGCTGGGCCCCATGGGTATCCGCTGGCTGGGGTTTACCGGATCGGCGCTGGTGGCGTTGGTCCTGGGTGTCATTGCGGCGAGCCTTGCTTTCGGTTTCTCCTGGGCATCGGTGGCGGAATGGCTGGGGGCGCGGATCGAGCGAGTCGTTCAGGCCGCGCGCGATCGCCGCGAGAGAGCCCATGACGTTGAACTGGGTCGCCAGGCCGCGCAGGAGCGGGCCGACGGCCTGATGGAACTGCGCGAAGAAGTGGAGGAGCACCCCCCGATCCCGGTACAGATCGAGCCGGTGATTGTCCCGACGCCCCCCAGTGCGCGCGTGGCGCGCGAACGCCAGAAACCGCTGTTTCAGGAGATTGCCGACAGCAGGCTGCCGCAGGTGGATTTGCTCGATGCGCCGCCGGGACGCCAGGAGACCGTGGCTGCGGAGACTCTCGAGATGACCAGCCGCCTGATCGAGAAGAAGCTGCGCGATTTCGGGGTTGAGGTTCGGGTGGTGCTGGCGTCACCCGGACCGGTCATTACCCGATACGAGATCGAACCCGCCACGGGTGTCAAAGGTTCGCAGATCGTCAATCTGGCGAAAGACCTGGCCCGTTCGCTGTCGCTGGTGTCCATTCGGGTGATCGAGACCATTCCGGGCAAGAACTTCATGGCGCTGGAGTTGCCCAATGCCAAGCGACAGATGATCCGGCTCAGCGAGATTCTTGGCTCGCAGGTCTATAACGATGCCAGGTCCCTGTTGACCATGGGCCTGGGCAAGGACATCGTGGGCAATCCGGTGGTCGCCGACCTGGCCAAGATGCCGCATGTGCTGGTGGCCGGCACAACGGGCTCGGGCAAGTCGGTGGGTATCAACGGAATGATCCTTTCGCTCCTGTACAAGGCGGAAGCCAAGGATGTTCGTTTGCTGATGATCGACCCCAAGATGCTGGAGATGTCGGTTTATGAAGGCATTCCGCATCTGCTGTGCCCGGTGGTCACCGACATGAAGCAGGCCGCCAACGGCCTCAACTGGTGCGTGGCCGAAATGGAGCGACGCTACAAGTTGATGAGCAAGCTGGGTGTGCGCAATCTGGCGGGCTACAACACCAAGATCGACGAAGCGAAGGCGCGTGAGGAATTCATCTACAACCCGTTCAGCCTGACACCGGAAACGCCCGAACCACTGGAGCGGTTGCCACATATCGTGGTGGTCATTGATGAACTGGCCGATCTGATGATGGTGGTGGGCAAAAAGATCGAGGAACTGATCGCCCGCCTGGCGCAGAAGGCCCGGGCTGCCGGCATCCATCTGATATTGGCGACACAACGTCCCAGTGTGGATGTCATCACCGGCCTGATCAAAGCCAATATTCCGACCCGCATCGCCTTTCAGGTGAGCAGCAAGATCGACAGCCGCACCATCCTGGACCAGATGGGGGCCGAAGCCTTGCTGGGTATGGGCGACATGTTGTACATGCCCTCGGGGACCGGTTTTCCGGTTCGGGTCCACGGAGCCTTTGTCAGCGACGAGGAGGTCCACCGGGTCGTCAGTTGCCTCAAGAGCCTGGGCGAGCCCAACTACATCGACGGCATTCTGGAAGGCGGAACCCTGGACGGTGACGAGTCATCGGCTGAACTCGCGGGCGACGGCGGCGGGGAGAAGGACCCAATGTATGACCAGGCGGTGGCGGTGGTGCTGCAGGACCGCAAGGCCAGCATTTCATACGTTCAGCGCAAGCTGCGCATCGGCTACAACCGCTCTGCGCGCTTGTTGGAAGATATGGAAAAAGCCGGGCTGGTCAGTGCGTTGTCCAGCAGCGGCCAGCGGGAAGTACTGGTTCCCGCCCGTTCGTCGGGAGATTGACCATGGTGTCCGTAATGAGGCGGCTTTGGGCTTACCGGCGGTCAAATCGTCTGGGGTTTATTGGCGCTGTCCGAGTGCTGGTGGCCACGCTGGCGCTCGGCCAGGCACATGCGGTGGTGGCCGGCGGGCTGGCCAGCCTGGAGAGTTTTCTGAGCAATACCCGTTCAGGGCGGGCGAGTTTCACCCAGGTCGTCACCCCGCCCGCGCGGGACGGACAGATCAGCCGGGGTCGAACTTCCACTGGCGTTTTCGAGTTCCAGCGCCCGTCGCGTTTCCGGTTCGTCTATGCCAAGCCGTTTGAGCAGACCATCGTCGCCGATGGCCAGACGCTGTGGCATTTCGACGCGGACCTCAACCAGGTTACGGCGCGCAAGCAAAGTGATGTATTGGCCGCGACCCCCGTGGCGCTGGTTGCTTCGGCCAGTGACCTGCGGTCGCTCCAGCGCGACTTTGTGTTGCAGGACGCGCCCGATCAAGACGGCCTGCAGTGGGTTCTGGCGTCTCCCCGGTCCGCGGAGGGAACCCTGAAATCGGTGCGAATCGGACTGAAACCGGGTGAGCGGGGCGCAAGCCTGGCGGTGCTGGACATGATCGACAGTTTTGGCCAACGTTCGGTCTTGACGTTGAATGGTTTCGAAATCAATGCCAACCTAGCGGCGGGAACCTTCCAGTTCCGGCCACCGCCGGGCGCGGATGTCATTCGTCCGTGAGCGCGGCCGAGCTCCCGTGAAGCCGCTCGAATCCACCGCCCGCAGAGCGACAGCGGTTCCGCTGGCCGAACAGATGCGTCCACGGACCCTGGGCGAGGTCATTGGACAAAAGCATCTGCTGGGTGACGGTATGGCACTGCGACTGGCCTTCGAATCGGGTCAGCCCCACAGTTGCATCCTCTGGGGGCCACCGGGCGTGGGCAAAACGACCATCGCCCGGCTGATGGCCGATGCCTTTGATGCGCAGTTCATCGCGATCAGCGCAGTGTTGGGCGGCGTCAAGGACATTCGCGAGGCGGTCGATCGCGCCGAGGCGGTGCGGGATAGCCTCCATGCCCAACGGACATTGGTGTTCGTCGACGAGGTTCATCGCTTCAACAAGAGTCAGCAGGATGCCTTCCTGCCGCATGTGGAAAGCGGTCTGTTCACCTTTGTCGGGGCCACCACCGAAAATCCGTCGTTCGAAGTCAACTCGGCTTTGTTGTCGCGGGCGGCGGTTTACGTGCTGAAAGCGCTTTCGGACGACGATTTGAGGGAAATTCTGGCAAGAGCCATCGCTTTTTCGTCACTTCCCGCTATTGATTCGGAAGCGGTCGAGCGTCTCGTTGCCTACGCCGACGGCGACGCTCGGCGTTTGCTCAATACCCTGGAGAACCTGGCCGTGGCGGCCACACGAGAGAACCTTGCGCGCATCAGCGATGCCTGGCTGCTGCGGGTGCTGGGCGAGCGTCTGCGCCGTTATGACAAAGGGGGAGAACAGTTCTACGACACCATATCGGCGCTGCACAAGAGCGTGCGCGGGTCTGACCCGGACGCTGCGTTGTATTGGTTCGCCCGCATGCTCGACGGCGGTGCAGATCCCCGATATCTGTCCCGCCGCATGATCCGAATGGCCAGCGAGGATATCGGTCTGGCCGATCCCCGTGCCCTGCGCCTGGCGCTCGACGCTGCCGAGACCTACGAACGCCTGGGCAGCCCGGAAGGAGAGCTGGCTCTGGCCGAATGCCTGGTCTATCTGGCGGTGGCGCCCAAGTCCAACGCGGTCTACAAGGCCTTCAAGGCGGCGCAGGCTTTCGTGCGCGAGGATGGCACCCGTCCGGTGCCTTTGCATCTGCGCAACGCACCGACCCGCCTGATGAAAGAACTGGATTACGGCAAAAACTACCGCTATGCGCACGACGAGGAGGATGGCTTTGCTGCCGGAGAACGGTATTTGCCAGACGGCATGGCCGATCCGGGTTTCTATCAGCCGGTCCCTCGGGGCCTGGAGATTCGTATCGCCGATAAGCTCGCAGAGTTGCGCCGCATGAATAATAAGTCGGACTGATAGAAGGCCTTTTGCGCTGATGAAGCCGCAAACAGAGGGAAAACCCCGGCTGTCAGTTTGGCATCAGCTTTCTTGCCGTTCGCTACAATTCACCGCTGAAACCCGCCACTGTGTGTGTCATGGCGGGTTTTTTGCTAGGTAGCCGCCCAGCTCACAAGGTTCGACGCGCTACAGTCACCCATCGGTGGCGCGACAAACCCCGTAGCCGGTCATAAAACTCGGAGATTCAATCTATGGACATTCTGCTGCAACAGATCATCAACGGTCTGGTTCTCGGCAGCATGTACGCCCTGATAGCCCTTGGCTACACCATGGTGTACGGCATCATTCAGCTCATCAATTTCGCCCATGGCGAGGTGCTCATGGTCGGTGCGCTGACCAGTTGGGTCATCATCGGCATGATGCAGGCGGCCATGCCGGGCGCACCGGGATGGATCATCCTGCTGCTGGCCACCGCCATCGCCTGTGTAGTCGCAGCGGCATTGAACTTCTCGATCGAGAAAATTGCCTACCGGCCCCTGCGCAACAGTCCACGGCTGGCTCCGCTGATTACCGCGATCGGTATGTCCATCCTGCTGCAGACGCTGGCCATGATCATTTTCAAGGCTAATTACAAGCCTTATCCCACCTTGCTGCCGGCGGCGCCCTTCCAGATCGGTGGTGCGGTGATCACGTCCACGCAGATCATGATCCTGGGCGTCACCGCCATTTCCCTGGCGGTGCTGATGTGGCTGGTCAACGCCACCCGGTTGGGACGTGCGATGCGTGCGACCGCAGAAAACCCACGCGTTGCGGCGCTGATGGGGGTCAAGCCCGACATGGTGATCTCGGCGACCTTCATCATCGGCGCCATCCTGGCCACCATCGCCGGCGTCATGTACGCGTCCAATTACGGCACCGTGCAGCACACCATGGGTTTCCTGCCGGGGCTGAAGGCCTTCACCGCCGCCGTTTTCGGCGGCATCGGCAACCTGGCCGGTGCCGTCATTGGCGGCATATTGCTGGGTCTGATCGAAGCCATCGGTTCGGGATACATCGGGGCGTTGACAGGCGGGCTGCTGGGTAGCCACTATGCCGACATCTTCGCGTTCATTGTGCTGATCATCGTGCTGACGCTGCGGCCGTCCGGGCTGCTCGGCGAACGTGTGGCCGATCGCGCCTGACCGACTGGAGATCGAATCATGAATTTCACCAGAACCCACCTGATCATCGGTGCCATCGGTTTGCTTGTGCTGCCGCTGATTCTTCAGTCGTTCGGTAACGCCTGGGTCCGGATCGCCGACGTGGCGCTGCTTTATGTCCTTCTGGCCGTCGGCCTGAACATCGTCGTGGGCTATGCCGGTCTCCTTGACCTTGGCTTTGTCGCCTTCTTCGCGGTCGGAGCCTACATGTTCGGCCTGATGGCGTCGCCGCACCTGACCGACACGTTTCCGGCGTTTGCGGCAATGTTCCCGAACGGACTGCACACGCCCTTGTGGCTGGTCATCCCCCTAGGGGCCGGTCTGGCGGGGCTTTTCGGCATCCTGCTGGGGGCGCCGACACTGAAGTTGCGGGGTGACTACCTGGCGATCGTGACGCTTGGGTTCGGCGAGATCATCCGCATCTTCCTGAACAACCTGGACCATCCGATCAACATCACCAACGGTCCCAAAGGCCTGAACCAGATCGACTCGATCACCTTTTTCGGACTGGATCTGGGCAAGCCCTTGACCATTGGTGGCTTCGAACTGGCCTCGGTCACGCTGTACTACTACCTGTTCCTGGTGCTGGTTGTTTTCAGCGTCATCATCAGCCACCGTCTGGAGCTGTCGCGTATCGGGCGCGCCTGGATGGCGATCCGCGAGGATGAAATCGCCGCCAAGGCCATGGGGATCAATACCCGCAACATGAAGTTGCTCGCCTTTGGCATGGGCGCCACCTTCGGCGGTGTGGCCGGTGTGATGTTCGGCGCCTTCCAGGGCTTCGTTTCGCCCGAGTCCTTCTCGCTGATGGAGTCGGTGATGATCGTCGCCATGGTGGTCCTGGGCGGGCTGGGGCACTTGCCGGGGGTCGTGCTTGGCGCGGTGCTGCTGGCGGCATTGCCGGAGGTATTGAGGTATGTCGCGGGGCCATTGCAGGCGATGACCGACGGTCGACTGGACGCCGCGATCCTTCGCCAGTTGCTGATTGCCCTGGCCATGATCGTCATCATGCTGATGCGCCCGCGTGGCCTGTGGCCCGCGCCCGATCACGGCAAATCGCTGCAGCAGTCCAGATAAGGAGGGCGACACCATGTCAGAAATCGTTCTCAAAGTCGCCGGCATTTCCAAGCGCTTCGGTGGTCTGCAGGCCCTCAGTGATGTGGGTATCACCATCGAGCGCGGCCAGGTCTACGGCCTGATCGGCCCCAACGGCGCCGGGAAAACCACGTTCTTCAACGTCATCACCGGTCTGTATACGCCCGACAGCGGCACCTTCGAGCTGGCGGGCAAGCCTTACCAGCCGACGGCGGTCCATGAGGTGGCCAAGGCCGGCATCGCGCGGACGTTTCAGAACATCCGGCTGTTTGCCGAAATGACCGCGCTGGAAAACGTCATGGTCGGGCGCCATATCCGTACGGGCTCGGGTCTCATCGGTGCGATGTTCCGGACGTCAGGATTCAAGGCTGAAGAGGCGGCCATTGCCAAACGCGCCCAGGAACTGCTTGACTACGTGGGCATCGGCAAATTCGCCGATTACAAGGCGCGCACGCTGTCCTACGGTGATCAGCGGCGCCTGGAAATTGCCCGCGCCCTGGCCACCGACCCGCAACTGATCGCCCTGGACGAACCGGCGGCCGGCATGAATGCCACCGAAAAGGTGCAATTGCGCGGGCTGATCGACCAGATCCGCAAGGACAACCGCACCATCTTGCTCATCGAGCATGACGTCAAGCTGGTGATGGGTCTGTGTGACCGCGTCACCGTTCTCGACTATGGCAAGCAGATTGCCGAGGGCACGCCCGCCGATGTGCAGCGCAACGAAAAAGTGATTGAAGCCTATCTGGGCACCGGAGGACACTGACATGGGCACAACACTGTTGAAGGTCAAAGGCCTGAAGGTGGCCTACGGAGGCATCCAGGCCGTGAAGGGCGTGGATTTCGAGGTGCAGGAGGGCGAGCTGGTTTCGCTCATCGGCTCCAATGGCGCGGGCAAGACAACCACAATGAAGGCCATCACCGGCATCCTGCCGATGAATGACGGCGCGATCGAATACATGGGCAAGAACATCCGCGGCCAGGGTCCCTGGGATCTGGTCAAGCAGGGTTTGGCCATGGTGCCGGAAGGGCGCGGCGTTTTCACCCGCATGACCATCATTGAGAACCTGCAGATGGGCGCCCATATCCGCTCGGACAAGGCCGGCATCGCGGATGACATGGAGAAGGTTTTCTCCATATTCCCGCGGCTGCGCGAACGCAAGGACCAGCTGGCCGGCACCATGTCGGGTGGGGAGCAGCAGATGCTCGCCATGGGCCGTGCATTGATGAGTCGCCCCAAGGTGCTGCTGCTCGATGAGCCATCCATGGGCCTGTCGCCCATCATGGTCGACAAGATTTTCGAGGTGGTCAAGGATGTGTACGCCCAGGGCGTGACCATCCTGCTCGTCGAGCAGAACGCCAGCCGCGCGCTGTCCATTGCCGACCGCGGCTACGTCATGGAGTCCGGCCTGATCACCATGACCGGTCCGGGCAAGGACATGCTCAACGACCCGAAGGTTCGCGCCGCGTACCTGGGCGAGTAGGCGCGCTGCGCCGGCGAACCGGCGGGCGCCCCGCGCGCAGATGGCCGACAAGATCCCCCAGTCGGTGCTGGTGGTGATTCACACACCGGGCTTGTCGGTGCTGATGATTCGCCGCGCCGACGCCAGTGTCTTCTGGCAATCTGTCACCGGCAGCAAGGACCACGAGCACGAGAGCCTGCGTGCCACCGCGGTCCGTGAGGTGCGGGAAGAAACCGGCATCGACTGCTCCGAAGGCAGCCCGCTGGGCACCGCCCTGACCGACTGGGGGCTGGAGAACGTCTACGCCATCTACCCCCGCTGGCGCCATCGGTATGCACCGGGTGTCAGTACCAACACCGAACATGTTTTCGGACTGTGTGTGCCCGAGGGCACGCCAGTGACCCTGAACCCGCGCGAGCACACGGAGTGGCGCTGGTTGCCCTGGCGCGAAGCGGCCGATATCTGCTTTTCGCCATCCAATGCGGAAGCGATTCTCTGGTTGCCGCGGTTTTTGCGGTAAGGTTCGCCGCGTGACCGCTGCCACCGAAACCCTTCGCATCGCAACCTACAACATCCACAAAGGCGTGCAGGGAATCGGTCCGCGCCGGCGGCTGGAAATCCACAACATCGGCCACGCCGTCGAGCAGCTCGACGCCGACATCGTCTGCCTTCAGGAGGTACGCAAGGTCCACCGCCTGCAGGAGCAGTATTTCACCCGCTGGCCTGAGCTGCCCCAGGCCGACTTTCTGGCCCCCGAAGGCTATGAGGCGGTCTATCGCACCAACGCCGTCACCCGGCATGGCGAACACGGCAACGCTTTGCTCAGTCGCTGGCCGGTGCTCAGTCACTGGCATGAAGACATGTCCGACCACCGCTTCGAGCAGCGCGGTTTGCTTCATGTCGAAGTGCTGATTCACGGCCGGCCGCTGCATGTGATCGTCATCCATTTCGGGCTCATACCGGCAAGTCGCCTGCGCCAGGCCGCCCATCTGGGTCGGTACATTGCCCGTGAAGTGCCGCCCGATGCGCCGGTGGTTGTCGCCGGTGACTTCAATGACTGGGGCAACCGGGTCATGCAGGCAATGAACGCGAACGGCCTGCATTCGGCCGACACTGTGCGCTGCCCCACCTATCCGTCCCGCCTTCCGGTGGTGCAGCTCGACCATGTCTATGCCCGGGGACTGCAGCCCGCCCACCTGCACGTGCCCCGGGGACGTATCTGGAGCCAGATGTCCGATCACCTGCCGCTGATCGCCGACTTCCGTTTCTGAATTGCAACTGCACTGATGCCGCACCGTCACCAGATCCGGCTGCTGTTGGGTTCGCGCGAGCTGTTTCCCGCGCTCATCCGGGAAATGGACCGGGCGCGCTCGGACATTCGCATGGAAACCTACATTTTTGACGTGACCGGCTCGGCCGAGCAGATCGCCCAGGCACTGGAACGGGCGGCGCAGCGCGGCGTGCGCGTCTGGCTGGTGGTCGACGGGGTAGGCACCGGGTCTTTGCCCGAGGTGTGGCGCCAGCGGTTCGACGCGGCGGGCGTTCAGTGGCGCATTTATTCCCCTCTGGGTGCGCTGGGCCTGGCCATTCCCAGCCGTTGGCGACGCTTGCACCGCAAGCTGTGTGTCGTCGATGGCCGGGTCGCGTTCTGCGGCGGCATCAATATTCTGGATGATCTCCACGACCCTCACCGGGGTGCGATCAGCCGCCCGCGTCTCGACTTCGCGGTCCAGGCGACCGGGGCGCTGGTGCAGTCGGTGCAGGAAACCACCGCCCGTCTGTGGTGGCGTATCCAGACCGTGCGCCATGTGCGCGAGCGTCATTTCCCCGAGGCGTTCAGCAGCTTCCGGTCAACCGGCCTGCACCTGCCCTGGACAGCGGCCACGGATGTGCCGGACGGCACTCTGGTGGTTGAAAAAGCCGGGCTGCTGTTGCGCGACAACGTGCGCCATCGCGCCGACATCGAGAAAGCCTACCGCCGCGCCATTGGCAGTGCACGCGCCGAGATCATCGTTGCCAACGCCTATTTCCTGCCCGGCCGCAAGCTGCGCAAGGCGCTGGTGATGGCGGCGCGGCGTGGGGTCCGGGTCCGTTTGCTGCTGCAAGGGCATTACGAATATTTCATGCAGTACCACGGCGTGCGGCCGGTTTACCATCAGCTGCTGGCCGCCGGGATCGAAATCGCCGAATACCAGGCCAGCTTTCTGCACGCCAAGGTCGCCGTGGTGGACGCCGGAACCGAGCAGTCCTGGGCCACCGTGGGCTCCAGCAATCTCGATCCGCTGAGCTTGCTGCTGGCGCGCGAAGCCAACGTGGTGGTGCAGGACGCCGGCTTTTCGCAGCGCTTGCGCGATGAACTGGTGCTCGCCATCGAGCGCGACAGCCTGCCTGTCAGCCCCGTCGAGTACGCCAACCGCCCCGTGCGGGAGCGATTGCTCGACTGGGCCGCGTTTGGGCTCATGCGGTTGGCACTGTTCCTGACCGGCAAGCGCTACTGAGCGCGCCGGCTCGCGCCAACCGGCGTTCAGTCGCCGCCACATCCGCCCCCATCGCCGCCGCCGTCCGAACCGTCTGCCCCGCAGCCACTGCTGCTGCATCCCAGCGCGTTGCCACACCAGGTGCCTGCATCTTCGCGGCGGGTGCAATCGGGCGCATAGCGAAACCCGCCGGGAATGGCCAGATCGGTGTCCAGGGCAAAAAGCAGGGGCAGGGCGGCGGCTTGCCGAGGGTCCAGCCCCTCGTCGCGGCAGCTCAGGCGCCAGACGCGCCGCAAGGGTTCGGCGCCCTGCGCCTGGGCGCGCATCACCTGGGCCGGGGTGTGGTGCAGCAATCGGCCAAACGCCTGGCGGCAGAAATGCTGATAACGGGCGGTGTCCAGTATCAGGGCGTGCCAGAGTTCATCGACCGCTTTGGACGGCATGGCCACCTTTTGCCCGCCTGCGGCCAGACTGATGCGAAAGAACTGGCGCAGCCCCCGTTCGATGTCGCGCAGCGCGGCGTCGTCCAGCTGCGGCCAGGTCTGGCGCACGGCATCGCGCAGGTGCGGCGCGAAGACATAGCCGTTGATGTAGCTCTGGCGTGCCTGCCGACGATATCGTCGCCAGAAGACGCTGGCACCCGCCAGGACCACCGACAGCAGGACGAGCGCGATGAGAAGTTTCACAGGGTCCTCCTTTTTGTTGTTGTTCTGTCGTGATTGAATGAAATTGAGATGACAAAAATATGACACACAACCCGGCGCGGCGGCGGCGGATGCCCTGACTTGCGGCTCCGCAAGGTCATCGGGTGGTTGATGCTATCGAAAACGTAGCTTCGCAAGACCGTTTTACCATGGGTATTGCCCAAAAACCCCAAAATTCCAACGCTGGTACGATGTGGCCATGTTGATGAAAGCCGAAAACGCCATGAATGAAGCTGATCCGGCGCGTGTGCTTGCCAGCGTGGACGAAGGGACACCGGTTTCGGTGAAGATCCGCGAACGCATCGCGGCTGCGCGCAAACGTTTCCATGCCAACGACAATATCGCCGACTTCATCCGCCCCGGCGAGCTTGAAGCGCTGCTCGATGAGGTGACCGGCAAGATGGAGGGTGTGCTCTCCAGTCTGGTCATCGATACCGAAAACGACCACAACACCGCCGACACCGCACGCCGCGTGGCCAAGATGTATGTCAACGAGGTGTTCAAGGGTCGTTACGTCCATCCTCCGGCGATCACCGAGTTTCCGAACGCCGAACACCTCAACGAGCTGATGATCGTCGGCCCGATCACGGTGCGCAGTGCGTGCAGTCACCACTTTTGCCCGGTGATCGGCAAGGTCTGGATCGGTGTCATGCCCAACGAGCGCACCAACGTGATCGGCCTGTCCAAGTACGCGCGCATCGCCGAATGGATCATGAACCGCCCGCAGATCCAGGAGGAAGCCGTGATCCAGCTCGCCGACCTGATCCAGGACAAGACCCAGCCCGACGGGCTGGCCATCGTGATGGAAGCCAGCCACTTCTGCATGGCCTGGCGCGGTGTCAAGGACATGGACAGCAAGATGATCAACTCCGTGATGCGCGGCGCCTTCCTGAAAGACGCCAACCTGCGCCGCGAATTCCTCGCCCTCATTCCCCGCTCCTGAGAGCCGCCGCCATGCTTGTTCGCCTGCTCTATGCCAGCCGCGCCGTCGACCCCAGCGCCGACGTCATCGAAGACATCCTGTCCCAGTCGCGCCAGTTCAACCCCACCAGTGGCATCACCGGCATCTTGGTCTATGGCGGGGGAATCTTTCTGCAGGCCATCGAAGGCGGCCGCGCAGCAGTCAACGAGCTCTATGGCCACATCGTGCGCGATCCGCGCCACCGCGACGTGGTCCTGCTGCACTACCATGAGATCAGCGAGCGCCGTTTCGGCGGCTGGACCATGGGCCAGGTCAATGTGGCGCGCATCAACCCCTCGATCCTGCTCAAGTATTCCGAGCGCGCCGAGCTCGACCCGTACAGCGTCTCCGGCAAGGTGTCCGAAGCGCTGATCGAAGAGCTGCTGGCCACGGCGTCCATCATCGGCCGCACCTGAAACCTTGGGTGGCCCGCGGCCCCGACGCTGCGCCACCGCCCGTGAATACCGCGCCATGAACGCCGCCGCCGAACCTGCCGCGCTGACCACCCGCCTGACCCGCACCGTCGAATGGGGTGACTGCGACCCCGCCGGGATCATTTTCTACCCCACCTACTACCGCTGGATGGACGCGGCCAGCTGGCATCTGTTCGCTCAGGCCGGTTATGACGCCGAGCGCATGCGGGCCGAACACCGCAGCCTGCCACTGGTCCACGCCCAGTGCGATTTCGTCCGCTCGCCCCGGTTCGGAGACGCCTGCACGGTGGAAACCGCTGTGGCCCGAATGGGCGGCAAGTCCTTCACCGTGCGCCATCGTTTCCTCCGCAGTGATGACGGCACCGAACTGGCCGTCGGACAGGAAACCCGCGTCTGGTGCCGCTACGAGGCCGGGCCCGGCTCGCCGCTGCGTGGCGAGCCCTTGCCACCGGCATTGCGGGCGCTGCTTGCTCCGCAGGCCTGAGGCCGCGCCCGGCGCAGTGACCGTTCAGCCCGACGAGACCCGGCGCCTGGCCGCCGATCTGCCGCCGCTCCTGCTGGGCTGCGACTTCACCAGCCGGCCGACTCCGCGCAAGCCGGTGGTGATCGCCTGGGGGCAGTTTGATGGAAAAAAGTGCCAATACCCCTCGAAAAATGGTGCTTTGTCGCTATTAAAAATACAGCTATTGGATTCGTTCCCGGCGGTGGCAGGGGCGTTGCAGGCGCCGTCCGCCGCGTGGCTGGGCGGCTTTGATCTGCCTTTTGGCCTGCCCCGCGAGTTGGTCGAAACCCTGGGCTGGCCCACTGAATGGCGCGGCTGCATGGACCACTACGCCAGTCTGTCGCGTGCGGCCATCCGCGATACGTTTGCCGCCTTTTGCGCGGCACGCCCTGCCGGCGGCAAATTCGCCCACCGTGCCACCGACGGTCCCGCAGGTTCCAGCCCCAGCATGAAATGGGTCAACCCGCCGGTGGCGTACATGCTGCACGCGGGTGTGCCATTGCTGCGGGCTGCCGGTTGCCATTTCCCCGGGCTGTCTGCGGGGCGGCGCGACCGGGTGGCGCTGGAGGCTTACCCCGGCCTGCTGGCCCGCCAGGCCCTGGCCGCAGCGGCCGGAGAGGCGGCGGCACGGCGCAGCTACAAGGCAGACGACCGGGCCCGCCAGACGCCCGAGCGACTGATTGCCCGGCGCGCCATTCTCACCGCGCTGGAAGCCGGCACCGTGCCCCTGCTGCAGGCGGCTGGTGTGCGCCTGCGCCTGAGCCACGCCCAGCGTGACGCCCTTGCCGACGATGCCAGCGGCGATACGCTGGACGCCGTCCTGTGTCTGCTGTTGGCCGCCTGTGCGGCCGTGCGGCATGCCTGCGGTGACAACCCTCCGGGCGGCCCCGGCTGGGGTCTGCCGCCGTTTGATTCCCTGGAAGGGTGGATTACCGGCTGCTGACGCTACTGGCAGCGCCAGAGCGAGGGCCGCGCGACCCGGGCCCAGAAATCGGCCGGCACAGCGCTGGCCGCGCCATTGCAGCAGCGCTGCCGGTCATTGCGGTGCAGCTGGGCGCCGCTGGGGGCGCAATACAGGGCGGTTTCAATCACCCCCGTGGCGTTGGCGCGGGTGTAGTCCGTGGCCCGAAACCAGTAGTAGCCCCAGACCGTTCGGTGAATCGACTTGTTCCACGCCGCTTCGCAGGCCCGGGAGCTGTTGTCCCCGCCGCACTCGACCCCGTTGCGGTTGGCGAAGCAGCACGTGTCGTGGTCCCAGCTGCCGCCATGCACCTTGCAGATGCCGTTTTTTACCAGCGGCGACTGCACGGGCAGACAGAAGGCCACGCCCTGCACCGCCAGCTGGCCCGTCACACCGCCACATTGCATGCCACCGGCGCCAAAGCAGAACTCGTTTGGCTGGGCAGCGACGGGGCCAGCCAAACCGATCACCACCGTCGCCAGAATCCGGCGGATCGTGTTTTTTCGCGCGCGACAGGTCATCAGATGCGCTCCTTCAAGGTCGCCGCAGCAGTTCACTGCCGTCCGCGGCGCGCAGGCGGTTGGCATCCACGCGCCTGACCCGGGACGTCAGGGTCGATTCCTCGCCAAGCCGTTCCGGGTCCTTGTCGGCGGGGGTCAGCAGCAGTTCGGCCTCGGTGTCGGTCGCTTTTGCAATGCGCAGGTGCCCTCGCGACAGCGCTTCGGCCTTGAAAGCCCCATACAGCAGATGGGTCTGGTATTCACCACCCGGCAGGAACCGGATGGTGGTGATTTCGACCTGGCGCCCCGCCTTGTCGACCGCCCGGTATTCCCAGGTTCCAGTCAACAGGCGACTCCACTGCTCGGTGCTGGAATCCGCGCCCGCCGAACCCGGCGGGCGGGCTGCGGGTGGCGTGGGTCGCGCCGGGGCGATCCCGCTCTCGGGTGGAACCGGCGCTCGGGGTGCCACCAGCGAAAGCCCTGAAAGGCCCGCCGATGCGGGTGCGATCCCGACCGGTCGCGTGGCGTCGGTCGCTCCCGCCGCCACAACGCGGGACAGCAGCAGGAACAGGAACCCGCAGTGCATCGCCGGCCGCTTCATGATCGTCATTGCGTCACCGCTGAATCAGCGGGGATCCGACCTTCGGCGCTTGCTTCACCGGATTGCCGATCTCCAGTTTGCGGTGCGGCGGCACCACCAGGATGTTCAGCGGCGTGGGCGATTCGCCCATGTCATACCGCACGCTGGTCGTATTCCTGAAGGCGCGGTGGCTCAGGGTGACGGCACCCCTGACCGGGGAAATCAAGGTATTGCGCAGGGTGGCCGGAACGACAAGAACGGCATCCCCGGTGTTGCAGGAAATCTCCGGCAGGCTCAGCCGCACCCCGAGCGAGCCGCTTTGCCCGGAGATTGACAGCTGATGCACGACCCCGGCGGCGCATTGACCGCCTCCGAAATCGAAATTGGCGCGCTGTCGCGCCAGTCGCACGTCGAAGCCGCGGTCCAGGCAGGTCTGCAGTTGCGCGTCGCTGGCGCGATCAGCGGGCGGCAAGGTGACTTCCAGTGTTCCGTCGGGCAGGAACAGCGAGGAGCCACCGAGGTCCCGCAGGCAGCGCGGTGCACGTGGGGCACTGATGCGGGGTTCGGCGTCGTCGCAGCGGGCCAGGTCGCCGTTGCGCACGACGTCGCACGGGGCCAGACCCTGGCAGGCTGCGATGGGCGGTGGATTGCTGATCGCCACCCCGGTGCTGCCGCTGGCGCGCATCTCAGCCTCGCGCCGCGCCCGTTCTGCGTCGCGCTCGGCGGTGCGCTGCGCGCATTCCTGCGCGCGGGCGGCCTCAACCGCCGGGCGGTTGGCCTGACATTGCTGGAATCGCGTTTCCGCATTGGCCCGGCAGGTCTGACGGGCTGCGGCTGCGTCGGCGTTGGCGGCGGCCTCAATCTGTTCCTGGGTGCCGGGTGTCAGGCCGGCGCTGTTGTTGCGGGCATCCCACGCAGCGGAAAAACGATCGGCCACCACTTCGATCGGAATGCGTTCACCACCCACTGTCAGGGTACCGCGCTGGCCGCGCGGTGTTGAGCCGGGAATGGACACCTTCACGGTCAGGGAACCGAGTGCGCAGTAGTCGGGCCCGGTTCGGCCGACGACGCCGCTGCCGCCGTTGACAAATCCGCCGACGCCGCGCGGATCCGATGCGCTGCCATTCGTGATGCCGCCCAGGTTGACGCTGCGCACGGTATCGAGCAAATGACCGTACACCGTCACGTCCCCTTCGAAACCGGCCATCAGTCGCAACGGGCGGTTGTCACCGGGCTTGAGCTTTGCCCGGCTGGACGCCGGGCAGCCGCCGATCGACTCCCATGCTGCCAGGGCAACGGTGGATGTGGTGGACAGGGTCAGCGCCACGAGCGGGATCGCCAGGATTTTGGACAGGTCGGGCATGTTTTCTTCCTTGGGGTGTTGGGGTGTCAGGTCCGGCCGCCGCCGGGGATGGCCGCCACGGGCGGGGGCAGGCTGCGCTCAAGGTGGTCCAGCAAGGTCTGGCGGACGGTGTCGTCGCGCAGATCGGGGAAAGCCACGTCGGCGGGCGTGACCATGCGGGCCGGGAAGCGGCGGCGTAGCACCTCGGCTGTCGGTCCGGTTCCGGTTCCCGGGGCAATGATCTGGTCCCACAGGCGGATGAGTTGCTCTACCGACGCGGCACGTGCGCCGGCCCCGCGCGCGAATCCCAGTGGCTGCGACGGGGTGACCAGAATCAGTACCGAGCGCTGCCGGTCGCGGCGGTTGGTCTGGTTGAGCAGCAGGTTCGGTCCGGGCACGTCGCCGATACCGGGGACCTTCGAGTCCTGATGGTCGAACACCTGCTCCTGCAGTCCCGACAGCACCAGTGTCTCGCCATAGCGCACGTCCGCGGTGGCACTGACGCTTTGTTTGAAGATCGACAACTGTTCGCGGAAGGTGCCGCCGGGCACGTCGCTGAAGAAGCTGCGGTCGGCCTCCAGGCGGAACTGGGCGCCGTCCGGACGCACCTGACTGGGGGTGACGCTCAGCCGCACGCCGACGTCGATGCGTTCCAGCTGCGCGGTATTCACTCCGGAGGTCTGCACCACCAGTTGTTCGCCGACGAAGAAGCTGCTGGGCTGTCCGACAAAGGCGGTGAGGCTGGGCCGGGCCGTCATCTGGTAGCGCCGGGTACTGCGGTTGGCGATGTTCAGGCTATAGGTCAGATCCGTAATGCGCAGCGCGCGGGTGATCGAGGCGGCGGTGCCCGGTGTGCTGGTGGACACCCGCTCCGCGCCGTAGCTGATGCGCAGACCGTCGAGCAGATTGACCCCCAGGGTGCGGGCATCGCGGCCGTCCGAAAGAATCATCACGACGTCCACACTCAGCTGATCGGGATTGGGCGTCACGTCCGCTGTTGAACCGTCCGTGACCCTGCCCGGGCCGCTGCCGGGACCAGCGCCTGCCGCATTCGCGGTGCGCAGCAGCTGGGCGCTGCGCCGCCGCAGCTCCGGTGTCCAGCGGGCGTCCGGGTGCTCCAGACGCTCGCGCACCGCCGCGTGGTCGCCCTGCGCGGCGCGTGCCATCAGCGCAGTGCGGGTGGCGCGCTCCGAACGGGGCGTCAGGCGCAGCGCCTCGTCGGCGGCGGCCTGGGCCAGACCGAACTCGCCGTGCAGGTAGGCCGCGGCGGCAAGCGCTTCAAGACCCAAGGCTTGCGAGGGGTCGGCTGCCACGGCTTCCGCCAGCAGCGCCAGCGCTTCACCGCTGTGCTGGCGTTGCAGGGCGCTCACCCCGGCCAGAAAGGGTGGCCAGAAGACATCGGCGGCGAAACGCCGGGCCAGGCCGTAACCGGTGCCGGCCAGATCGAGCGCGGCATCGTCACCGTCCAGATGGTGTGCCACCGCCAGCATCAGGTGTCCTTGTGCCGCACGGGGGTGACGGACCAGACCGTCCTGCAGCAGGTCTCTTGCTGCCGCGGTCTGACCCTGGCGCAGTGCGCCCAAGGCGGCCTGGAGCCAGTCCGGTCGCGGGGCGGCGCCGCCGGTGGACCCGCCTTGCGCCGGTGGTGCAGCCTCTGTGGCGGCTTCGTGAGGGGGCACGCTCGCGCAGCCAGCGGCCACCGCGAGGCCACACAGCGCCGCTGCGAGTCGGGTCATGCGGTTTCGGACGCAGCGCGTTCGGTCGGGGGGGGGTGGAATGCGGTTCATGGCGGCATGATCGGCAGTCCGGCGCGAACGCACTACCCATATCTGTGGGGGGTCGGTCCAGCGGCCGGGCGCTAAGATTCATGGTCCGGCCCGGCGCCACGCCGAGCGTTGCGCCGCACCGGTTGCCCCTGCCGCCATGAATACGCCACCGTCCCCCGTCCACGCCGAGCCCTGGCGCGTAGTGCTGCTCGAAGACGACGAGCGGCTGCGGGGATATTTCGAGCGCAGCATATGCGATCACCCGGCGCTGGCGTTGCAGGCCTCCTTCAGCCGCCTGCGCGACGCCCAGTCCTGGCTGGAAACACATCCGGCCGACATTCTGCTGACCGACCTGGCGCTGCCGGACGGCCACGGGCTGGAGCTGATCTACCGCCTGCGGCGTCTGCAGCCGGCTTGCGAGGTGCTGGTGATCTCGGTGCTGGGTGACGAAGACACGGTACTGGCCTGTGTCGAAGCCGGCGCCGTCGGCTACATCCACAAGGACGCCGCGCCGGCCGACATGGGGCGGACCATCGCCGATGTCAAAGGCGGGGCGTCTCCGATATCACCGATGCTGGCCCGTCGCCTGCTGGAGCGGTTGCGGCAGGTCGACCTTGCGCCGGAGGGCCGCCCGGGGCCGGGTACTGCACCGCCGCCGCCGGTTCCGTTGACCCCCCGCGAGCACGATGTGCTGCGCCTGATCGCCCGCGGCTACACCTACGCCGAAATCGCCGAGCAGGAAGGCATTACCCGCCATACCGTGCAGATGCACATCAAGAATCTGTACGGCAAACTGTCGGTCCACTCCCGTGGGCAGGCGGTCTACGAAGCCAGCCGGCTGGGGCTGGTCGAGCCCCCGCGCCCGTGAGCGACCGCACTGCCTCCAGGGCAAGCGGGCCGATCCCCGGCCCGGCTGCGGTGCTCCTGATGGCGGCGATCCTGCTCGTCGCGGCGCTGGCCTGGCTGGCGCGCCCGGTGACTCCCGGCGGCGACGCGCAACGGCTGGTTCGCGCCGAGCTGGTCGACCGGGGTCCGCCCAGCGGACTGGCCGGCGCCCGAAACCTGCCCTTGCACTGGGACCTGCAGGCCCCCGGCAAGTCCGGTGTGGCGGAGCTTCGTCTGCGGTTTGACCGCCCGGCGCGCGCGGAAGGCACTCCGCCCGAGCCCTGGGCCGTTGTGGTGCCCCGCCTGGGCAACGCCTGGACCATAGACATCAACGGGCATCCGCTCGCTTCGGGCGGCGAGCTGGAGCGCGCCAATGACGCCTGGGCCGCCCGCCGTCCGGTTTGGGTGGTGGTGCCGGATTTCCTGCTGCAGCCCGACAACGAGCTGCGCGTGCGCCTTCGCGCGGACCTTGGGCGACGTGCCGGGCTGTCCGCTGTCTGGGTCGGTCCGGCCGCCGAACTGCAGGCGCTGTGGCAGCGGGAGGAATGGGTCCGCATCACCTTGCCGCAGGCCGTGACGGTGCTGAGCCTTCTGGTGGCGGGCCTTTCCGCGCTGCTGTGGCTGCAGCAGCGTGATTCGCTGTACGCCTGGGCCGCGGTCGGCGAGACCGCCTGGGGTCTGCGCCTGATCGACACCTGGTGGGAGCAGACCTGGCTGGACTGGCCCGGCGCGGTGGCGCTCACCCTGGTGCTGTTCTGGGTCTGGACCGCCGCCCTGTACCGCATGATCGCGTCCCTTTGGGACAACCAGCGGCCTCGGTCTGAAGCGCGGGCGGTGGCGGCGGTTGTGCTGGCCGGGCCGCTGTTGCTGGCGGTCTCGTGGGTGGCCGGGCGTTCGCAGCCGCTGGTGCTGTGGATGCTCGCATCGCTGACGCTCTGGATGGTTCTCGCGGCGCGTCTGTGGTGGGACTGTCGCCGCCAGCCGTCATGGCCGCGCTGGCTGGTGACACTGGCGCTGACGCTCTGTGTCGCGGCCATCACGCGGGACCTGGTGGCCGGCCGCTCGATGGTCGAACTGTATGAAGAGTCGGCGTGGAACAAATACGCCGGCGTGACGCTGGCCCTGGCGGTATTGGTGATCGTGAGCCTGCGCTTCAAGCAGGCGCGCGAACAGCTGGTGCAACTGAACCACAGTATCGGCGAGCGCCTGGCCGCCCGTGAGGCGGAACTCAACCAGCGCCATGCCGAGCTGACCGCGCTGGCGCAGGCCAAGGCCGCAGCCGAGGAGCGAAGCCGCATTCTGCGCGACATGCACGACGGTGCCGGTGCCCACCTGATCGCCGCCATCAAGCAGGTCGAAAGTGGCCAGGCGCAACGCGGCGAGTTGCTGGGTACGCTGCAGGAATCACTGGATCAGCTGCGGCTGTCGATTGATGCCATGAACCTGCCGCCCGGTGATGTCAACGCGCTTTTGTCGAGTCTCCGGTATCGCCTGGGCCGCCGGATCGAGGCGGCGGGGCTGCGGCTGCAGTGGCGGGTCGAGGAATTGCCCCTGCTGGTCTACCTGCAGGCTGCCGACATGCGCCACCTGCAATTCATCCTGCTGGAGGCGATCTCCAACGTGATCCAGCATGCCCGCGCCAGCCGGCTCACGGTGCGTGCCACCGCCGACAACGGCGACGTGTTGCTTGAACTGGAAGACGACGGTTGCGGCAGCGACCCGACATCGACCGGCGGCAACGGCCGCCGGTCGATGACCGAGCGCGCGGCACTGGTCGGCGCCCGCTGCGAGTATCCACCGCGGGAAAACGGGACACTGGTGCGCCTGATATTGCCCCGGGTTCGACCCTGAGGGCCTCACGGAGCCGGTTTTGATGTCAGAAGGGGCGATACCCAGCGTAAAAAGGTCGCTTTATGCTACGAAAAAAGTAGCGCTCCAGGGGTGCTGGCCATCCGCCGCCGGTGTCCCGGGTGTGTCGCCGGTCCGCGTGGCGCGGGAGAAAGCGGTGGAAAATGCCCGGTGCTGCCGGCGGGCGCAGTGGCGCACGGGCAAGCGCTGATCAACAGCGGCCGCCAAGCCGACAAGGAGACAGGGCATGAACACTCAGACGCTGACCAGTGACCTGCTGGTGATCGGTGGCGGACTTGCGGGCCTGGTCACCGCGCTGGAGGCCTTGCGGGCGGGCCAGCGCGTCACGCTCGTCGACCGCGATACCCCCGAGCGTCTGGGGGGCCTGGCGCTGTGGGCCTTCGGTGGCATGGCGCTGGTGGGCACGCCGCTGCAGGCCCGCATGAAGATCCCCGACACTCCCGAACGCGCGCTGCGCGACTGGCAACGTTTCGGCGAACTGGACCCCGATGACACCTGGGCACAGCAGTGGGCGCGCTACTACGTGGAACACTCCCGTGCGCAGGTGTATGACTGGCTGATTGGCGAGGGCATCCGCTTCATGCCGGCAGTCAACTGGGTCGAGCGGGGCCTGCAGGGTGACGGCAACAGTGTGCCGCGCTACCACATCGTCTGGGGAACCGCGCGGGAGCTCACCCGGCGGATGATTGCGCAGATGCGCGCAGCCGACACCGGCGGGCGGCTGACCGTGCTGCATGGTCACCGTGTCACCGAGGTCGAACGGCAGGGCGGCCGGCTGGTGGGCGCGGTCGCAGTCGATACGGGCTCGGGCGCTGCGCGGCGGCTGGTCGCGCCGATGGTCGTGCTGGCCATGGGCGGGATCAACGGCAGCCATGAGCAGGCCCGTGCCCACTGGCCGGCAGACCGGCCCCGGCCCGCCACGATGCTCAACGGTGCCCACCCGTTCGCTGACGGCAAACTGCACCAGGTGGCAGCGGGGCTGGGCGGGCAGATCGTGCGGGCGGGTGAAATGTGGAACTACGCGGCGGGCTTTCCCCATCCGTTTGCGCATTTCGAGGGGCATGGCCTGTCCACCATCCCCTGCAAGTCGGCGCTGTGGCTCAACCACAAAGGCGAACGCATCGGCCCCGAGCCCCTGGTCACCGGCTTTGATACCCACTGGTTGTGCCAGCGCGTGGCAGCCCAGGAAAAACCCTGGACCTGGCATTTGCTCAACTGGCGTATCGCGGCCAAGGAATTTGCCATTTCGGGGGCCGAGCACAACCAGCGCATACGTGACCGGCAGTTCCCGCTGTTCCTGAAGGAAACCCTGCTGGGCAACCACCGGCTGGTGCGGCAGATGGCGGCGGAGAGTCCGCATTTCCTGGTCGATGACACGCTGTCGGGGCTGGCCGCGAAGATGAATGCGCTGACGGCGTCCCACGACGTCGACCCCGCCGTACTGCAGGCGACGGCAGACGCCTTCGATGCGAACTTTGCCCAGGGCAACAAGCTGCACAACGACGACCAGATCCGGCGCATTCAGCACGCCAGGCAATGGGGGCCGGACAAACTGCGAACCTGCGCGCCGGCGCCGCTGCAAAAGCCGGGGGCGGGGCCGTTCATCGCCATCCAGATGCAGCTCATCACCCGCAAAAGTCTGGGCGGGTTGCGCACCGATCTGCACAGCCGGGTGCTCGATGGCGCGGGCGCGCCTGTCCCTGGTTTGTACTGTGTGGGCGAGGCCGCCGGCTTCGGTGGCGGGGGGGCCAGCGGCAAACGCTCGCTGGAGGGCACCTTCCTGCCCGGCTGTATCCTGACCGCGCGGGCCGCCGTGCGGTCGATCGCGGGCGGCGGCTGAATCCAGCCCCGTCGGAACCGGACTTCACCGACAACCCGAAGACACCATGCAGGGCGACATCGTTTCCAGCGTGCTCTTGCGGCCTGGGTATGCCCGTCCGGCCTGATCCCTTGACCTTTTGATGCGGAGATTTCCATGACCAATGGCGCCCATGCCCTGATGAAAACGCTGGTGGATGCTGGCATCGAAGTCTGCTTCACCAACCCCGGCACCAGCGAAATGCACTTTGTCGCAGCGCTGGACAGCGAGCCAAAAATGCGCGCGGTGCTGGCGCTCTTCGAGGGGGTTGCCACCGGCGCGGCCGACGGCTATGCCCGCATGGCCGACAAACCGGCGGCCACCCTGTTGCACCTGGGCTGCGGCCTGGGCAACGGTCTGGCCAACCTGCACAACGCGCGCAAGGGCAAAGTGCCCGTCGTCAACATCGTCGGCGACCATGCCACCGACCACACCCGATACGACGCGCAGTTGCAGTCCGACATCGAAACCGTGGCGCGCAACGTCTCGCCGGGTTTCGTCCGCACCGCGAAATCCACCGCCGAACTGGGTCGCGACACGGCCGATGCCATCGCCGCTGCACGGGGCCTGCCTGGCCAGGTCGCCACCTTGATCCTGCCGGCCGATGTGTCCTGGGGCGAGGGCGGCGAGCCAGCGCCGGTACCCGCCATGGCCCCGGCCCCGGCGGCCGATGAGGGTGTGGTGGCGGCCATTGCCCTGGCGGTGAGGTCCGCACGGAAAGCCGCCCTGCTGCTTGGTGGCCAGGCCTTGCGTGAACCGGGCCTGGTGTTGGCCGCGCGAATTGCCGCAGCCAGCGGTGTGCACCTGTTTGCCGAGGTGTTTCCCACCCGGCTGGAGCGGGGCGCCGGGCTGCCTGCGGTGGAGCGTATCGCCTACCTGGCGGAGATGGCGGGCGTGCAGCTGGCCGATATCGAGCACCTGATTCTGGTCGACGCCAAGTCGCCGGTTTCCTTCTTCGCCTATCCGGGCAAGAAGAGCGACCTGGTGCCGGACGGCTGTACGGTCCATACCCTCTGCAGTCCCTCTCAGGACGCCTGCGCCAGCCTGGCCCGTCTCGCGCAGGCGCTGGGTGCGGACCAGGCGACCCCGGCCCTGCAGGCAGCCTGGCGGCCCGGGCGCCCCCGTGGCCGGCTCAATGCCCCCAAAGTGTGCAAGGCCGTGGGCCATCTGATGCCCGAGAACACCATCCTGATCGATGAGGCCATTACCTCGGGCCTCCTGCTGGGCGCGATGACGGCCGGTGCGCCGCGGCACGACCTGATTACGCTCACCGGCGGTGCGATCGGGCAGGGCCTGCCCAACGCGATCGGCGCAGCCATCGCCTGTCCCGACCGCCCGGTCATTGCCCTCATCGGGGACGGCACCGCCATGTACACCATCCAGGCACTGTGGACCATGGCCCGCGAGGGGCTCAACGTCACTGTCATCATCTTCAACAATGCGTCCTATTCGGTGCTGAATGTGGAGCTGGAACGGGTCGGCGCGGAGCGTCCCGGCCCCAAGGCCCTTTCGCAGCTCGACTTGCACGGCCCCGTGTTGCACTTTGCCCGCCTGGCCCAGGGCATGGGCGTGCACGCCGTCCGGACCGATGAAGCCGAAGGCTTTTGCAAGGCGCTGGAATACGCATTGGCGCACCCCGGCCCGCACCTGATCGAAGCGGTCGTACCCGAGTCCCTTTCGGGCGCCAAACGCAAGGTGTTGCCGTGGCTGCTGCGTTCTTTGCCCTCGCTGCCGCCGTCGGTCGCCCGCGCGCTCAAGCGCAAGATCGCGCCCTGACGCACTGGCGGGTCTGACCGCTCAGCTGCCGTCCGAGGGGCCGCGGTTCGGCGGACGGGCGGGGGCGTCGAACCATTTCTCGCGCGCCACCACCAGAGCCTGCGCGGGCTGCTCGTAGAAATGCGGCGACATGATCTGAACGCCGTAGGTGTTGAACTCGTCCTGTATCGCGGCGTGGATCGCCGAAAGGATGGGAACCCGTTCCAGCGGCTTGTCGATATGGGCGAACAGCTCGTATTCGACGTAGAAGTCGCTCAGGGCCCGCTGGTAGACAAACGGGGGCGGCTGGGTGCGCACACCCGGTGTGCGGCTGGCGGCATTGACCAGCATGGCGTGCACCTGGCGCCAAGGGGTGTCATAGCCGATGGTGACCTTGGTGGACACCAGCGTGCCCTGCTGGCCGGACAGCTTGCTGTAGTTGTGAATGGCGTTGGCCGTGATCACCGAGTGGGGCAGGGTGATTTCTTCGTTGCGCATGTTGACCACCTTCACCGCCAGCGCGCCGACTTCCCGCACCACCCCTTCGACCCCGTTGACGGCAATGAAGTCACCGCTCTTGAGCGAGCGGGAATACACGATGACCAGCCCGCTCATCAGTTGGGTCACGACACCCGTCGAACCCAGGGTGAGCATCAGCCCGAACAGCACCGACAGGCCTTTGAATGCGTCGCTGTCCGAGCCGGGCAGGTAAGGGTACGCGATGGCCGCGGCGACGCCCCACACCAGCACGGCCAGCAATCGCCGGGTGGCGCCCACCGTCTCGGCATGCAGCAAAGGCACCTGCACCCGGCCGGACTGCACCTGCTCCAGCGCGTGGCGCAGCAGGTCGTGGACGATGCGGGCCACCAGCAGGACCAGTGCGATCGTCACCAGACCCGGAATGGCGCCCAGCGTGCCGGCCACCAGCCAGCCGCCGAGCTGGCGCACAAAATCGGTCAGGCGATCGCCCCACGGCTGGGTCCACGGAAAGGCGGCCAGTGTGGCGACCACCAGGGCCCAGACCAGGGTCAGCAGGGTCGGCCACAGCAGCAGCGCGGCCAGGCGCAGCGCGCCGACCCGCAGATACGTCGCCAGGCCCGGATCGGCCAACTGCGCCCGGGCCAGCAGCCAGGTCCGCAAGCGCCAGACCACGGCCAGGCCCAATGAAAACAGGAGCAACGATCCCAGCACCACGGCCAGCCCTTTGAGCCACAACAGCGGTGCGCCCTGGGCGCGCCGGGCATCCGTGGCGTCCTGCACATGGCGGCGCGCGCGCTCTGCGGCTTCGCGCAGACTCAGCCGCTCCTCCGGGTCCAGATCGCTTTGCAGCACGGTAAACAGGTGGCGCTCGCCCGCGAGAACGGCGTAGCCGCTGCCCTCATCCAGCGAGGCGGGTCGCAGGGCCACCGGGCTGGCCAACTCTTCGCCGGTCAGGCGGTTGAATCGGGTGCGGGCGCGTTCGGCCCGCTTGGCGGGCTCCAGTCCCCCCAGCGAGCCGCGCAATTCAACGATGTCGCGGTTGAACAACACCAGCATTGCCGGCTCGATGCTGCGGCGCACGCTGGATTCGGTGCCGGGGTTGCGGGGCTCGGCGCGGGCCAGATCGGGCGCCGCCAGGGCGAGCAGCGCCAGGACGGCCAGAAAACCGGCCGCGAGCCACAGGCGCCAGGGGGGCGGCGCGAGCACCCTGTCGGCGGGCGGTCCGGGCAAGCGGTCCGCGGTGGACAAACGGCGCCCGGCAAGGGTCGGGGACAAGGTCGAAGGCATCGGCCTTCAGCCTATCACACCGCTGCGGTCGACGGGGCCCGTCCGCCAGCCTGGGCGGGGCGGCTGTGGCAGCATGGCGGCATGTCGGTATTGCATCTCACGGCCACCGTGGTCCTCGGACCGGTTTTGCTGCTTCAGGGGCGTCATGTGCGCCGGGTGACGCCTGTGCTGCCCGAACCGCCGGGGCCACGCGACGGACACGCCGGCTCAGGGCCCGCGCTGCGCCTGCTGATCCTGGGCGACTCTGCGGCAGCCGGCGTCGGCGCAGCCTCCCAGCAGGAGGCGTTGGCAGGCCAGCTGGTGGCCCAGCTACAGGGGCATTTCAGCGTGCAATGGCGGCTGCTGGCGCGTACCGGCGATGCCACCCGCGATGCGCTGGCCGCGCTGGCCGCGCTTCCGGCGCAACCATTTGACGTGGTGGTGACTTCGCTGGGGGTCAACGACGTCACCGGCGGTCACAGCGAGCGGCGCTGGATGGCCGATCAGCAGGCCTTGCTCGAGCGCTTGCGCCGGGACTTCGGTGCGCCGCGCT
This sequence comes from Burkholderiaceae bacterium, assembly GCA_016790575.1. Lineage (GTDB taxonomy): Bacteria > Pseudomonadota > Gammaproteobacteria > Burkholderiales > Burkholderiaceae_C > JAEUOU01. The sequence goes on from JAEUOU010000006.1 coordinate 210,188, forward strand.
GCCTGCTCTCGGCCTTGCCGCCGATGCACCGGTTTCCCGCCTTGCCGCAGCCTTTGCGTGCCTATCTGGGCGCCCAGGCGCGTCGTTTCGACCGCCGGCTGCAAGCGTTGGCACTCGATACGCCCGGCTGCGTCTGGGTCGGCTACGACGATGGCGAGAGCGGCCTGGAACCGGCCGACATGGCGGCTGACGGTTTTCACCCCGGCCCGGCGGTGTACCGCGAATGGGCGCGGCGTCTTGCGGCGGTGATCCGGGCGCCGGGGTCGGGCCGGCCGCTGCCTGCGGTCGGGGCTCAGGCGGTCGGATAGGTGCCCGGCAGCAGGATGTCGCTGCCCACGGTGTCGATCTGGGTGCGGCCGCAGAAGGCCATCGTCAGGTCCAGCTCGCGGTGGATGATCTCCAGGCACTTGGTGACACCGGCTTCGCCCATCGCCCCGAGGCCGTACAGGAAGGCACGTCCGATGTAGGTGCCCTGGGCGCCGAGCGCGCGCGCCTTGAGCACGTCCTGACCGCTGCGGATGCCGCCGTCCATGTGCACCTCGATGTCCTTGCCCACCGCATCGACGATGGCCGGCAGCGCGCGGATGCTGGACTCGGCGCCGTCCAGCTGGCGTCCGCCGTGGTTGGAGACGATCAGGGCGTCAGCGCCGGACTGCACCGCGAGCCGGGCGTCTTCCACGTCCTGGATGCCCTTGAGGATCAGCTTGCCGCCCCAGCGGTTCTTGATCCATTCCACGTCGCCCCAGTTCAGCGCCGGGTCGAACTGCTGCGCGGTCCAGGCGCCCAGGTTGGCCACATCGTCCACCCCCTGCACATGGCCGACGATGTTGCCGAACTGGCGCCGCGGGGTGCCCAGCATGCCCAGGCCCCAGCGCACCTTGGTGGCCAGGTTGATGATGTTGGCCAGCGTGGGCTTCGGGGGGGCCGACAGGCCGTTTTTCAGGTCCTTGTGGCGCTGGCCCAGGATCTGCAGGTCCAGCGTCAGCACCAGGGCCGAGCAGTGGGCGGCCTTGGCGCGGTCGATCAGGCGCTCGATGAAGCCGCGGTCCTTCATCACATACAGCTGGAACCAGAAGCCTTCGCCCGCGTGCTGCGCCACGTCCTCGATCGAGCAGATGCTCATGGTCGAGAGCGTGAACGGGATGCCGAACTTCTTCGCCGCCTTCGCCGCCAGGATTTCGCCGTCGGCATGCTGCATGCCGGTCAGCCCGGTGGGCGCGATGGCCACCGGCATGGCCACCGGCTGGCCGATCATGGTGGTGGCGGTGCTGCGGCCTTCCATGTTCACGGCCACGCGCTGGCGCAGCTTGATGGACTGGAAATCCGCCTCGTTGGCGCGGTAGGTGCTCTCGGTCCAGCTGCCGCTGTCGGCATAGTCGTAGAACATGCGCGGCACGCGGCGTTTGGCGATGACACGCAGGTCTTCGATGGTGGTGATGACGGTCATGGGGATGTCTCCGGCGTTGTTGTGTGGATGCCGCCATGGTAGTTCGCCTCACCGCCGCGCGGGTGTGAAGGCGGATGGGTCGCCCGTGAAATTATTTGGCCGCCACGGCAGCCGGCGCCGCTTTGATGCCGGCGCCGCGCACATCCAGACGCACCGCGTCCAGCTCGCGCCCGTCCGCCGCATGCAGACTGAGCCGGTGCCGCCCGGGCCGGGGTGACCACGTGACCGACTCCCCGCGCCCGATCGCCCGACCGTCGAGCTGCCAATGTCCGCCCGGGCCATCGGCGCGTATCGTCAGGCGCTGGCGACCCGGTGGAATGTCCGGATCGAGCGCCAGTACCGTGCCATCGGCCGGGCTGGTGATGCGCACGGCCCCCGAACCGGTCAGCGCGACGTTTTTGGGATGTTTTTGGTCGATACCCAGCGCGAAAAGGTCACCTTTAGCTATTGATTCGATAGTGAACAGGGACTGCGTGGTGCCCGGCAGAAACCATTCGTCCCGGCTCGCTTCCAGCGCACCGGCGAAATGCACGCGCTGGCGGTCCAGTTTCGGCGGGGCCGCCGGTGGCCGGCTCGGTGTGCGCGCGTGCAGGTAGTCCATCAGAGCCGCCCATATCGGCGCGGCGCCGCTGGTGCCGCTGACGGCGTGCATGGGGGCGCCGCTGGCATTGCCCACCCAGACCCCCACCGAGTACCGGCGCGAAAAGCCGACGGCCCAGTTGTCCCGCATGTCCTTGCTGGTGCCCGTCTTGACCGCCGTCCAGAACCGGGTGGCCAGCACGCTGTCGGTGCCAAAGGTTCTGGCGCGGGCATTCGGGTCGGCCAGGATGTCGGTGACGATGTAGGCGGCGCGGGGGTCCAGTGCCGGCACGGGCGCGGGTGGCGCGTGGGTTGGGTTCGCGGGGGGGCGCGGACGTGTTTCGGGGGCGGCGGCTCGCAGGGTGCGGACGGCGCCGGCATACCCCCCGTTGGCCAGGCTGCGGTAGGCGTTGGTCAGGTCCAGCAGGCGCACTTCGGCGCTGCCCAGCGCCAGGCTGGTGCCGTACCAGTCGCCGGTCTCCCGCAAAGGGAGCCCCAGGGCGGCAAGCTGGCGGGCAAAGGCGTCGGGCGACACCATCACCAGGGTACGCACCGCCGGCACGTTCAGCGAAGCCCCCAGCGCCGTGCGCACCGACACCCAGCCCTTGAACTGGCGGTCGTAGTTCTGCGGAATGTAAAGGCCAGCCGGCGTGGGAATGTGGGTGGGCGCGTCCTCCAGCAGCGAGGCGGCCGTCAGGCGTTGCTCGGCGATCGCTTGCGCGTAGAGGAAGGGTTTGAGGGTGGAGCCGGGTTGGCGCGGCGCGACCACACCGTCCACTTCGGCCGCGGCGCTGATGGTGCCGGACGAGCCAACCCAGGCCAGCACTTCGCCGCTGGCGTTGTCGAGCACCACCAGGGCGCCGTCTTCGACGTGGCGCCCGCGCAATTCGCGCAGGTGGCCTTGCAGGGTTTGCACGGCGAAACGCTGCAGACCGGCGTCCAGTGTGGTGGACAGGCGCGCCGGCGCCGGGAGGCCGGCGTCGGCGACCAGGCGGCGGGCCAGATGGGGGGCGATCCCTTCACTGGCGGCGTAGTCGCGCCGCTGCAGGGCCGCGGTGACAAAAAGATCCAACCCTTCGCAATCGATGCCGGGGGCGCGCGCGGCGGCGGCCGGCACCGGCGAAGCCGCCCGCTTCGCCGTCGTGGCCGGAGCGTCAGGCGCCGGGCTCATCGCCTGCAGCACACCACAGGCCCGCTGGGCCACGCGGGCGGGCGCGGCGTTGGGCGCCCGCACCAGGGCGGCGGACACGGCGGCCTCGCGCTCGTCCAGCCCGTGCGCGGCCTTGCCGAACAGGGTGCGGCTGAGCGCGTCGATGCCGACCAGCTCGCCGCGAAACGGCACCAGGTTCAGGTAGGCCTCCAGAATCTGGTCCTTGCGCCAGCCGGCCTCCAGCCGTTGTGCGCCGATCGTCTGGCCGATCTTCTGGCCCACCGTGCGCCCGCCCGGCCCGGCGCGCCAGTCACTGTCCAGCAGTCCGGCCAATTGCATGGTCAGCGTGGAAGCGCCCCGGGTGCGGGTGTTCCACAGGTTGCCCCAGGCGGCCGCCGAGACGGCACGCCAGTCCACGCCGCTGTGCTCCCAGAAGCGCCGGTCTTCGCTGAGCACCAGCGCGGTGCGCAGCGCGGGCGACACATCGGCCAGCGCCACCCACTGGCCGCGGCGCACCGTGGTGTCGGACCGCAGGCGCTGCACCACCGCGCCCCGGCGGTCGAGGAGGAGCGTGTCAGAAGGCTGATAACCGGCCTTTACCGCATCAAAAGCGGGCATACCCGTCGCAGAATGGTGAAAGCCTGCTATCCATAGCAGAGCAACCAGGCTGCGCCGGGCAGGGCGTTTCACTTCGCCGCCTCGACCTTCATCCGGGCGTTGGGCGCCTCGCCGAACATCTCGGGGGCGTACATCGCCTCGACCCGGGTTGGCGGCAGCGCAAAGTTGCCCGCATTGTTCAGGCGCAGCGTGTACTGCACGGTCAGCACCCCTTTGGGCACATAGTCGTAGTAGCTGCGAAACGCTTCGAAACTGCGTTCTTCGAACGCGGGCCAGGCCGCACCGTCGCGTTTTTCGCCCTGTGTGGCGATTTCGGAATCCCGCCCCAGCCCGGTGCCCAGGATGGTGGCACCGCCGGGTACCGGGTCGGTGATGACCACCCAGCTCATGTCCGCGGCGGCGTTGACCTCCAGTGTCACGCGCAGCACATCGCCGCGCGTGAAGCTGCCCGGTACCGCTTGTTCGACGGCCGTGACACGGCGGGTGATCTGGTAGCCGGCGTTCAGCGGCGCTTTCAGTTCAACGGCCGCCAGGGACTGCAAGGTCAGCCAGGGTTTGCCGCTGCCCTGGTGGTTCACGGTCAGGCTCTCGGGCCGTGGCGACCAGGGCAGCAGCGCGGTGTTGCCGCGCAGGGCGGCTGTTGCGGCGGGGGCGCCGAACAGGGTGGTCTGGTGCGGTGCGCCACCGGTGTCGCCGGGTTTGACCCGTTCGACCCGGGCCCAGTCGATGGTCGCGGTGGCGGTGCCCAGGCTGGCACGGGTGCTGCCGGCGACCGGTGCGGCTTCGAAGCGCGCGGAGAACTTCTCCAGGGCCAGTCCGCCCCAGAGGTTGGCCGTGGTGGTGGACCAGGCACCACGCTGCTGGCGGGCGATGAAACCGCTGGCCAGGCGGCCGATGTCGTCCCGCCAGGCGGGGTCGTCCAGGGCCGCCAGCAGCAGGCGGGCGGTATTCACGTCACCGTTGGTCATCAGCCACCACCAGTGGTCGCTTTGCTCGGTGCTGAAGGTCAGCTTGGTGCCCTGCCAGTTCAGGCGCGATTTCAGAATCTGGGTCGCCTCTGCCAGCCGCTGCTCGCGCTGGGGTACATCCGGCACACGCTTGAGGATGGCCAGCCAGTCGATCACCGCGCTGGTGGGCCACTGGTTGGGAGCGACGGTGAGGCTGCCCAGCAGGCGAGCCTGCACCTTGCCATAGCGCGACAGCGCTTCGAGCGCGGCCAGCTTGCGGATGTCCAGGTCCTTGCGGGGTGCCCAGGGCGTGCGCTGGAGTCGCCCTTCGACAAAGGCGATCAGGCCGCGCTCCATCGGCGCACGGACCGCATCGTCCAGCGCAAAAACCGGGTTCAGCGCGGCAGCTTCATGCGCAGCCGCCAGCAGGTAGGCCGTGAGGCTGTCGCTACCGCGCGCGCCGTCGCCCGCGCGGGGCGGGAAATAGCTCGCCAGGCCGTCGCTGTCGAGGTAGGTCGGAATCTGCGCCACCACCGTCTGCCATGCCCGGGCATCCCGCAGGCCGACGGCCTTGCTGGCCTTCTGTTCAAGGCAGGAGTAGGGGTACGCGGCGAACCAGTCGCGCACGCCCGGCAGCCCCTCGGCCAGTCGCGGCTGCAGCGCCAGGCGAATGCCGCCGCGGGCGGTGCCGCCGTGGGCCAGCGCATCCGCCGGGGCCGCTGTGGCCAGACTGAAAGGGCCGTCCAGTTGCGCCAGGCTGGCTTGCTGGACGGTCAGCGGCACGGCGGGGATCAGCCGCTGGCGCGACTTCAGGGCGTCGCGGGCACCCGAGCGGCTGTCTTTGGCGTCCAGCTCCCACAGCAGGGCTTCGGCGCGGGTGTTCGCCAGGCCTTCGGGTGCCGTGACCGACCAGGCAACCTCGCGCGATTCGCCAGGGGGGATGTCCACCGACTGGGCGGCCAGTTGCAGCAGGGTGGCCCGGGGCGTGGCGATGACCGACATGGCCCGGGCGGTCGTGTTGCGCAGGGTGAAGGCCGCGCGGAACGTGTCACCTTCGCGCACCAGCGGTGGCAGGCCGCTGATGATCTGCAAATCCTGCGCGGTCTGCACGGTGGTCTGCCCGGTGCCGAACAGGCCGGTGGCGGCATCGGCGACCGCAACGATGCGCCAGCGCGTCAGGGTGTCGTTGAACGGCACCCGCACCACGGCCTGGCCATTGGCGTCCAGCACCACCCGGGGGTTCCACAGAGCCAGTGTGTCCAGCAGTTCCCGGGTGGCACTTTTGCCGCCACCGCCGCCGGCGGGCACGGCCTTGCGGCCGTAGTGCCGCCGGCCGATGATTTCCATCTGGGCGGTGGAGGTTTCCACGCCCCAGCTGCGGCGCTGGAGCATGGCCTCCAGCAGGTTCCAGCTGGTATTGGGCATAAGCTCCAGCAGGGACTGGTCAACGGCGGCCAGCGCCACTTCGGCACCTGCGGCGGGTTTGCCATCCGGCAGCCGGCCGGTGATGGTCACGGTGGCGGTCGTGCGAACCGCATACCGGTCCTGGTCGGCCTTGACCGCCACGTCGATGCGGTGCGCCTGGGTGCCCACCCGGATTTCGGCCACACCCAGGCGGTACGCCGGTTTGCTCAGGTCCACCAGGGCGCTGGGGGCGATGTAGTCGCGGCCTTCCAGGCGGAAGGCGCGCCACCATTCGCGTGGGGCCTTGTAACCCCAGGTAAAAAGGCTGTACCAGGGCACCTCGCGCAGGCGACCGCGCAGCGCCAGCACACTGACATACACATTCGGCCCCCATCCGTCCTGGATCGGCAACTCCACGGTGGGGTCCTGTCCGTTGAGCGTGACGACGCGCTGGCTGATGAGGCCTTCACGCTCGACGGTGACCAGGGCTGTGGCGAAGCGAAAAGGCATGCGAACCTGGAGTCGGGCGGTCTCGCCGGGCTGGTAGCTCTTTTTTTCCGGCAGAAGGTCCATCCGGTCGTGGTCCTCCCCCCCGAACCACAGCTCGCCCTGGCGGGTGACCCAGACGGAGGTGGCGGCCTGGGCGGTGCGGCCATCGCGGTCGCGGGCGGTCACCGTCAGTTCCACCTCGCCCGCCTGGTCGAGCCGCGCCTCGCACAGGAGCAGGCCGCGGGAATCGCTGGTGCCGCTGCAGACACTGCCCAGATCCTTGGTCTCGGTCTTGTTGTCGTAGGTGTAAAAGCCCCCCACCATGCGTTTGCGCGTGGTGGTGGTGATGCGGGCCACGGCGCGCACGTCCAGCGGCACGCCGGCCGCCGGGCGTCCGTTCAGGTCGAGCGCCAGCGCCTGCAGTCGGGCGCGGGCGCCGGAGGAAACCCAGCCTTCGGTACGGATGCCGGCGATCACGGCCGCAGGCCACAGCGGGTTGGTGCTGCGCACCGTCTGGACCTCGCCATTGGGATCGGCGTAGGTGGCCTCCAGCAGCAGTTCGCGGGCATGCGGTGCGGCCGGCACGGCGTCGACGTTCACTCGCCCGGCACCTTGCCGGTCCAGCGTCAGGGGCAATTTGTCGGCAATGACCCGACTGTCCTGGCCGGAGGCGCTTTCTTCTTCGGCATCCTCATGTCCGCCCGCGCGGGCACCACGCGGCGGCTGGAAGCTGAACTCCTCATGGTCGGCAAACTGCAGGTTGCGCGGCCGCACCAGTGCGGACACCCGTACCGGCAGGTTCACCGCAGGACCGCCGGCGACGTAGTTGACCTGTACACCCACCGGCACGTTTTTCGGCGCCACCAGGCCCGCCGGGTCGGCCGGGCCGATCCGGCCCTCCAGCACCGGCAGACGGAATTCTTCGACCCGGAACTGGCCGGTTTCCAGCACCTGGCCCCGGCGCGCGATCGGCCCGTCGTCGCCATGGCGCAGCGCGATCTGGTACAGGCCCAGGCGGGCCGCCGGCGGCACCGCAAACTGGCTTTCCGCGCTGCGCCCACCGGTGGCGGTGCGCCGCCAGGTCAGCGGCTGGGTGAACTCCTGCCCGCTGCCCACATGGGTCACCACCAGGGTGGTCGGCAAGGGGTCGCCCGGCACACCCAGTCCATTGGAGGTTTCGGTACGGATCAGGTGTTTCATCGACACGGTTTCACCGGCCCGCAGCAGGGCCCGGTCCATGATGCTGTGGGCGCGCTGGTCCGGGCTGGCCTCCTGACTGGTGGGGAAGTTGAAGCGCCAGGGTTCGATGCCGCGATTCCAGTGGCTCCAGGTGAAGGCCAGTTCGTCGCCGCCGCGCGCGTCGGTGGCGCGGGCGCTGATGAACCAGGCCTCGCCGACCGGCTCCTCTTCGTCGGCCTCCGCGGTTGCGGTGCGGCGCGGGGTGGGGCAGGCCGGTGGCCGCGGCGACAAGCCGGTGAAACGGGCCAGACCCTGTGCGTCGGTGGTCGCCGTGGCCCGCACCGTGCCGTCGCAGGACGACACCGCGACCCGCGCGCCGGCAACGGGCAGGCCCTTGTCGAGGGTGGTCACCCAGGCGAGCGCGTTTTCGCGGCCCAACTTGAAGTGCACCCCCAGATTGGTCACCAGTGCCGAAGTCCGCACCACCATGGTGCGGCCCGGGCCATGGCGTTCATCCAGCAGCGAGCGCCCCAGCAAGGGGGACTGGATTTCGACGACATGAAAACCCGGCGCCAGGGGGATCCCCACCACCTCGAACGGTCGCGGCACCGCCGCTGTACCGGTGCCGGTCGGCTGGGGCAACTGCAGGGTCTGCACACCGGCCTGTCCGGCCAGCAGCGAGAGCATGCGGGTTTGCACACGCGAATCCTGCGGATCCAGTGGCCGTGGCAGCGGTCCCTTGACCTCAGCGGCGGCCTGCTCACGTGCCACGGTGAAACCATGAAAACGTTGAACCTTGCGGTACCAGGCGATGATCTCCGCGTCGGTGCGGGGCTGCAGCGTGCTGACCCGGCTGGCGGCCAGGCTCTGGATCGGCAGGGCCGCTTCGACATTGCGCAGCGTCACGGGCAACAGGGCCGGGCCCTCCGCCCCCTCGGCAAATCGCTCCACGACCCCGAAGGGCGCGGCGGCAAACTTGGCCAGCGGCGGCATGGGTGCCGTGGTGACTGGAAGGGGAAAGTTGGCGGCATTGCGCAGGCTGCGGCCCGAACTGTCCTGGAAACCGGCGGGCAGCTCGATCCGGAACGGGGTGCGCTCGGGCAGCGGGCTGTCGAAACGCACGGCGGTGACAGCGCTGTTGCCCTCACCGGGGTCAGCCTCGGGTTTGGCCGCAATGACCCGTCCGTCGGCTTTGAGTGTGATGGCCGACGCCAGCTTGCGGTCGACCGGCGCGTTGAAGACCAGGCGCATCGGCCGGATGGGCAGGCAGCCGGCCTGGGCATTTTCGCGCTCGCAGCTGAACTCGGCAGCAAAGGGCTCACGGACCTGCCAGGCAAAGCGTTGCGGGCTGCGGCTGGCGACTCCGGATGGCGTTGCCACCCCGGCGCCGTAGACCAGGGTGACCCGCGCGCCTGCCGGCAGGCGGCGGGCGCAGGCCAGGGCGGGGAAACGGGCCGGGTCTTTGGCGGCCGCCTTGTCCAGGTAAAGGGATTTGAGCAGCGCCGCGCGGGTGGCGCCATCCACCCAGCGCACGGGAACGCGCTCGCCCAGTCCCTCGACGGAACACCAGACCTTTTCCGTCACCGATTGCTGGGTGGCCGGGCCGTTGAGCTGCAGCAGGAAAACCTGCTCCTCGTCAATCCGCTCCCAGCTGCCGGGGCGTACCGACTGCACGAAGGGCCCGCCGGTGGTGAAACGCCAGCTGTCCGGACCGCTGATCTCGGTGCCACGGGGTGAACGGAAACCGGGCATCCGTTGTACGGTGCAGACCAGGCCGGGCGGCAGGTCCTCGTCGAACTGGAAAACCCATTCCCGGTCGTTGTTCCAGCGTCCGCTGCCCCGGGTGGCCTGGGCGTCGCTGCAGCGCAGGCTCAGCGGCGCGGCAGCCCGCGCGTCGCCGAAGACCACGGCGGGTTCGTCGAATCGGGCGACCAGTTGCCGTACCTGGGCCACTTCGCCCTGCGGCGACAGCGAGGTGACGGTCAGCGCGTGGCAATTGGCTGCTCCCAGCAACAGGGCAATGGCCCCGGCGAAACGGCGAAAAAACATGGTGCCCCCCGGTCGCGGTACAGGGGCAGAGCGTAACAAATCGGCCTTGGGTGATGGCGCCGCGCGACGGGTCGCAGGAAAAAAAACGGCACCCGAAGGTGCCGTGGTGGCGCTACATCAGCGGCTCCGTGCGCACCCGGGTGCGGCGGGCCGGCTGTTTCGCCGGAGCGGCGCAATCAGACCTTGGTGGCCTTCTTGATTGCGTCGGCGGCTTGCGTTGCGGCGGTGCTGAGGCTCGCCTGGGCGGTTTCGACCGCTTTCTTGGCCTGGTTCTGTGCGGTTTCCATGGCGTTCTGGCTGGCTGTCAGGGCGGTCTTGAATGCGGCAAACGCAGGCTCGGTACCGGCCGGGGCGTTCTTGGCCAGGTTGTCCAGTGCGCTGGCGAAAGCCTTTTGCGCTTCGGCGGCTTTGGCTTCAACGGCTTTGGTGAACTCGGTGCTGCTGCCGTTCAGGATGGACTGGACATGCTGCGCATAGGCGGTGGACTTGTCAGCCATGGGCTGGACCAGGCCGGCTTGCAGGGCCATCAGCTCCTGCGGGTCCTTGGCGGACATCACGGCCTGGGCGTGGCTGAAGGACTCGTCCATCACCGCTTTGGAAGCGGCCAGGTTCAGTTCCACCAGCTTTTCGAAGCCGGCGTAAGCCTGGGTGGTGAAGCCTTGCAGAGCCTTCAGGTTGGCTTTGTGGACGGCGGTGAATTGGTCAACGGGGTTGGTCATGGCGGACTCCTGGGTAAGGACAGTTTCAAAGTGGGCGTCGGCCTGATCCAAACCACCGCCCGTGGCTATGTTGCAGTGCAACATGAGTGCGAGTATAGGGAAAACCCGGGGCTTTGGGGAAAAAATGTTGCACTGCAACATCATTTAGATGACGCGACCTAATTCGGGGCTCGGGCGGAGCCAGGCCGCCTGGGCCGCGGTGGCGCGCCGGGTTGGCGGGCGTGCCCCGTCGTTGTGCTGGTCATCGGGGTCTTAAGCTGCCGAAGGGCTGCCGTGAGGAAATGAAGAGCGGAGTACGGACCCGCAACTCAATGCAAAAAAAATAGCAAAAAGCGACCTTTTTACGTTGGGTATGGGCACTTTGTCTACGAAACCGCCGTGCCGGACGGCTTTGCGCGATCATCCGCTGGCGGTCGGTCGGTCGGTCGGTCGGTCGGTCGGTCGGTCGGTCGGTCGGTCGGTCGGGCGGTCGGTCGGTCGGTCGGTCGGTCGGTCGGTCGGTCGGTCGGTCGGTCGGTCGGGCGGTCGGGCGGTCGGTCGAACGGTCGCGCCGCCCACCGCCATTGACCTTGCCTCAAAAGGACCGCAGCGCGGCGCCAAGGCGCATCAGATCGGCCGCGGTCACCGTACCGGATGTCTCGGTGCCGGTCATTGCGGAAAGCATGGCGCGCACGACCTGCGTCGTCGCGTCATTGCCGTCAGAAAAGGATTGCTCCACTTGGGCGCGTGTCTGCAGTGCCAGTGAGACGGTGCGCCCCAGTTCGGCCTGTACGGCAGGCGTAAAGTTGGCGCCGACCGCCGCCTCGAACTCTCCCGCACTCATGTTCATCGGGAAGGCCGTCCCGGCGACCTGCTTGACCAGACGCACCGCATGCAGCGAGGCCGTGACTGCGATCTCCTTTTGCACACTCGCGGGAAATGCCGCGACCGAAGCACCTGCCGGGGCCAGCAGTTCCAGGGCAGCACGTCCCTGCTCCATCTGCAGGGCAAACTGCGCCTTCGCCGCGGTGTCGAGACCGGCCGGGAAGCCCGTCAGTGCGGCGACGGCGTTCTCCGTGCTGGCGCCCGTGACCGGCGAGACCGATCCGGGCGAGGTCGCCGAGATTGACTCCAACGCTTGGGTCAGCGCGAGTCCACCGACACCCGCCTGCGCGGCGTACGCCACTCCCATCGCTTGGCTGACCGCGAGGTTGAAACCGCCGGCGGACGCCTGGATCTGGGCCATGCGCTGGAGTGCCGTGGCGGCATCCAGCGGGCTGACGCCGGTTGCGAGGATCTGGTCTACCGCCGCCTGCGCGGTGGTGTTGAGAGGTATGGAGGGCAAGGCGGTGACGAGCGCCACCGGCGCCAGTGGGGCTTTGGTGCTGGCGCCATTGCCGCATCCGGTCAATGGGGCGACGATGCATGCCAGCGCAAGTAGCGGCCCTACGGGTGCAAACGACACCGGACGGAACAAGCGGGAAACACGAGATACAGGCGTGCAAATCATGATTGTTCAGCTCGAAGCCCCCGTGACAGAGACGAAGTTGCCCAGTGGCACTGTCGTGGTGACAGTGCGGCCGGCGTAGGTAATGTGCATTTCAACGGCCGTGCTGGCGCCCGGATTGCGGAGAAAGGTGACCGTCGGGGTCAAGGTTGCGGGCCCGGTGATCTCGCCCGCCACGGTCGTGCCGGCGATCACATAGCGCACCGTGGCACCGGCGGGAATGTACGACCCCGTCGCATCCAACTGAACCGGCACGCCGAGGACGAGCCGCTGCTCAGGGTCGTAGCGAACCATGCGTGCTTCGGCGGCCTGCTGCACATTGATCAGCGCGGTCGATACGCTGGCCAGTTCACCGGCCGGAGAGCGCACCTCGGCAGTCACCACATACTGCCCGGTCGTTGCCAATGCACCGGTGCGGTAGTAATAGGCCGGGGCGGCCGGTTCGGCGACCTGGCAGCCGACCCCTTCGGCCAGGCGGTCGCAGGTCATGGTCGTCTGGATGCTGGTGCCGCCCGGCCCGCTGGTGCGCCAGTTCACGGTGCTGCCGGCCGGTCGGGGGCCGGCGTAGGCGACGGTTGCCCGCTCGCCGGCCTGGAGGTCCAGCCGCGGAGTGATGATCTGCACGCTGCTGCGCAGATCGATCAGGCTGACGTTGCTGGCGGATTTATTGGCGCCGCCCAGCGGTACCATGGCCAAACGCGCCTGTACCGGGCTGGACCCGTGCATCGCGCGAAGCTGGTCGATATCGAAAGTGGCCTGGATAACCGCAGTGCCGACATGGATTTTGTTGCTTTGCTGACCTCTGTAAGTGCCGGTGGCTCGAATCTCGCCGTCAGCGGTCACCACGGACCGGTTCTCGGGCTGGCTCGTCGTGCAGCAGCCGGATGGCCCGGCCACGGACAGCAGGGCAATCCGCTCGTTCTGCGCATTGAAGATCTCGAGGTTGTAGCGGGTGGGTTCCAGGGCGTGAAGTCCCCCCAGATCGACTTGCCAGTTCAGCGACACGACGGGGCTGGCGGCAATATGGTGGGTGGCGCTTCCACTGATGGTGGCCCAGTGGGTTTTGCAGGCCGACAGTGTCAGCGTCAGCAGGGTAGCGACCCATATCCGCAGCCCGATGCGACCGAAGAATGCTGCCATGTCCTGCCTCCTGATGTGTGGCGCCGGGTGCCGGGCCCGACTGAAAATGCAATGGGGTGATGGTCGCGGCTGGGGATGGCGACTTCAATCCCAAAAAATTGGTATTCGGCGCTGGCGGGTTCGGCGGTCTAATCGTGGGCATGGTTGCGCCGCCTTTTTCGCCGATGTCGGATTCCGCCGGCGACCCGCCGGAATCCGGGCGGGTCGGTGTCCTGCTGGTTGAGGACGATCCACACACCCGTGAACGATTCGCCGCCGTACTTGACCGCAGCGATGGCTATCGCGTTCTTGCTGCCTGTGACGACTGCCGCAGCGCCCTGCGTGCCCTGGAGCGCCTGGCCCCGCAGGTGTTGATGACGGACCTGGGTCTTCCGGACGGTTCAGGTCTGGATGTGATCCGCGCCTGCGCGCGGGCGCACCCCGCCTGCGACATTCTGGTCATCAGCATGTTCGGCGACGAGGCGCATGTGCTGGGCAGCATCGAGGCGGGGGCAACCGGGTACATTCTCAAAAGCGCGGAAGCGGACGAGATTACCGCCCACCTCGACACGCTGCGTCGCGGGGGATCGCCCATCACGCCCAGCATTGCCCGGCAATTGCTGAGGCGTTTTCAGGGCATTGGCGATCTGGCGGCCGATTCCCCGCACCGCCCGACGGTGGTGCCGCTGGCCGAGCCGTTGAGCGAGCGCGAGCGACAGGTGCTGTCCCTGGTTGCGCGCGGGTACCGGCATGCAGAAATTGCCGAAAAATTGTTCATTTCGCCCCACACGGTCATTTCCCATGTCAAACGCATCTACCAGAAGCTGGCCGTCAACTCCCGCGCCGCGGCTATTTTCGAGGCCCAGCGGCGGGACCTGATCGATCGACCCGGATCGTGACCGCCACAGCCATTGTCGGGAGACTGCACGCATGGCCCGTCGCAACGGGGCCGGCGGCGCCGGGGCAGGTTGCCGGGGTGCTGGTGCGCCTGGTGGTGGCATGTTGGCTGGTACTGTTCTTCCATGCGGCCATGGCGCAAGAGCGCACTGCCTCGCCGGTGGTGTTCGAGCAACTGGACGAGGCGGGCAACGCCAGGACGGTCACGCTGCCCTGGCACATGGCGCGCGCGCGGCTGGATCACGATACGACCGCGCCGGTTCGACTCACGATCGCCCCGGGTACCGAAGCGCTGGCGGTCAGCCGCGTGCTGGGAACCTTGCATCTGCGGTGGAACGGCCAGTCCGTCGATATGCCGTCGATGCTGGATGCCCGCAACCCCCTGATGCCGATGGCTATTGTGTTGCCGCCGTCACTGGCGCTTCATGGCGGGACGCTGGAAGGGGTGCTGGTCGCCCCGGCCGGATACCTGGGTGAAATCGGAACGATTGAGGCGGGCCAGCGCGCCGAGATCGTGCAGGCCGTGGGAGAGTCCCGCTACCGGGCGGTGCTCTTCCAGTTGCTTTTTGCCGGTATGGCACTGGGTATCTGTCTGGCGGCCGTTCTTTACTGGGTGGTTCGGCCGGGTGATGCGCTGACCACCTACCTGGTGCTGGCGACGCTGACCTTGTCCGGGCGATGGCTGCTGATTCATGGGCTGGGGCTGCCAGACCAGCGGTCTTTCTCCGGGCAGGTGACGGTGCTGTGCAACCTCGCAAGTCTGGCTTTTCTGAGTTGTTACGGCTGGCGGCGTATGGTGCCCGAGGGCGGGCCGGGCGAGCGCGTGGTGCTCGGGCTCGGCGCCGTGTTGGCCCTGGCGCTCATGGCGGGCGGGCAGACTGCACAGTGGCACCGCTGGGCCCTGGTCGCCTACGGCGTGCTGGCGGTGGGCTGGCTCTCAGCCCACGGAATTGCCAGCCGGCAACTGCCTCGCGACCGCGAAATACTGATCATCGTCTCCTTGTCCGCTTTCCAGGTGGTGTCCTCCGCGGTGAATATGGCGCGTTTCGGGACGCCCCTGACCGCCAGCAACCTGCAGGTCCCTCTGTACCTTGGCCCCCTGTTCCTTGTGCTCTGGGGTTTTGTGACCGCCGGCCGGTTTGACGGCATGCTTCGCCACTACCGAAGCCTCAGTCAGACTCTGGAGCGACAGGTTCATCAGGCGCGCATTGACCTGGAGCAGGCGTTCGAATCAATGCGCAAAGCCGAACGGTCGCGTCTTCTGGGCGATGAACGCGCCCGTCTGGCCCAGGAAATGCACGATGGCGTTGGCGGGAAGCTCACTGCGGCACTGCACATCCTTCGGCGCGAGGGCCAATCGGAGGTGGCCCGTGGGGTTTTGCAGGATGCGCTGACGGAGATGCGCCTGTTCATGGACGCGATGGAACCCCATGAGGGCGACCTGGCCACGGTGATCGGCAACTTGCGTTATCGGCTGGAGCCGCGGCTGAATGCGGCCGGTTTCGCGCTGGTATGGCACGCCGACGAGTCCACGGCTCGCCTGGACCTGTCCACCTCGGACGTGCTGCATGTGCAGCGCATCGTTGAAGAAGCGCTGACCAATGCGATCAAGCATTCCGGCGGCTCGGAGATCGCACTGTCGCTGTCGTTCGACCCAAGTTCGGAGGCTGTGATCGTGGACATTCAGGACAACGGGCACGGCCTTGCCGCGGCACCGCCGATGTCTGGCGACCGCGGAAAAGGCCTGGCCAACATGCGCAAGCGAGCCGACCTGCTCGGAGCTCGCCTGGAAACATCGGCGAGCGCCTCCGGCAGCCGGGTTCGCCTGCTGCTGTTCCCCGACGCCGAGCGACAGGGACCTGCGGCGCACTGAGACTGCCCGCTGGCCCGCTTACCAGCTCACCTCGCGGTCCGGCGTGGCGCTGATCTTGTGGATGGTCAGGTCGGCACCTTCGTACTCTTCCTCGGCGTCCAGACGCAGCCCCATGGTGGCCTTGAGCAGACCGTAGACCACCACACCACCGAAAACCGCCCAGATCACGCCCAGGCTGGTGCCGATCAGCTGTGCGCCAAAGCTCACGCCGCCCAGGCCGCCGAGTGCCTGCTGGCCGAATATCCCGGCCGCGATGCCGCCCCAGGTGCCGCACAGGCCGTGCAGGGGCCAGACGCCGAGTACATCGTCAATCTTCCAGCGGTTCTGCGTGGCGGTGAACATCACCACAAAAAGCACACCGGCCACCGCACCCACCACCAGCGCACCCATCGGGTGCATCACATCCGAGCCGGCACAGACGGCGACCAGGCCGGCCAAGGGGCCGTTGTGGACGAAGCCAGGGTCATTTTTTCCCGCCACCAGCGCGGCCAGCGTGCCGCCGACCATGGCCATCAGCGAATTGACCGCCACCAGGCCGGAGATCTTGTCCAGGGTCTGCGCGCTCATCACGTTGAAGCCGAACCAGCCCACGCACAGCACCCAGGCTCCCAGGGCCAGAAATGGAATGCTGCTGGGCGGGTGGGCGGACATGCCGCCGTCCTTGCGATAGCGGTTCGCCCGGGCGCCCAGCAGGATGACCGCCGGAAGTGCAATCCAGCCGCCCACAGCATGGACGACGACCGAGCCGGCAAAGTCATGGAAGGTGGCGCCGGTCACCGATTCGATCCACGGCTGGACCCCGAAGTGCCCGTTCCAGGCGATGCCTTCGAAGAACGGGTAGAAAAAACCGACGATGACCGCGGTTGCAATCAGCTGGGGCCAGAACCGCGCACGCTCGGCGATGCCGCCGGAGATGATTGCCGGAATGGCTGCGGCAAAGGTCAGCAGGAAGAAAAACTTCACCAGGTCATAGCCGTTTTTCTGCGCCAGCTGCTCGGCGCCCACGAAGAAGCTGGTGCCATAGGCCACGGCATAGCCGACAAAAAAGTAGGCGATGGTCGAAACAGAAAAGTCGACCAGGATTTTCACCAGCGCATTGACCTGGTTTTTTTTGCGGACCGTGCCGAGTTCCAGAAAGGCGAATCCGGCGTGCATGGCCAGGACCATGATGCCGCCCAGCAAAATGAACAGGGCATCGGCGCCCTGTTTCAGTGCATCCATGAGAGTTCTCCGGGAGTGATGGTTGATATTGGTGCGTATCGAGCGCCGAAACGGGGTGTTTTCGCGCGCTTGCACCAGAGGAAAGCAAATATCGCACCAGTGTGTGGCGGTTGGCGCCAGCTTTGTCCCGGTTTGGAAAATTGCACCGCGTTGGCGCAGCCGGTCAACGCTCCACAAAAGAGAGCGTCAGACGACCATTTTGTGATGGGTATGGCAGAAAATCGGCCTTGAACCGGGGCATAAACCCCGGTGCGGGCCTGCCGGGCCCGGGCGACGCCTGGCGCGCCGGGCAGCGAACGGTGCGTTCGCGGTTTACGGCCGCCGGAAGCTGATTTGCTGACGCGCCCAGTGCGGGGCGGAGAGTTTCTCCAGCCGCACCCGCCCGCCGGTGGAGGGCGCGTGCACGAAGCGGCCTTCACCCACCACGATGCCGGCATGGGTGGGCGGCCCGCCATTGCCGAACAGCACCAGATCGCCAGTGCGCACGGCTTCGGCCGGTACACGCTGGCCCCAGCCCTGCAGCGCGGCCACGGTGCGGGGTGGCACCAGGCCCGCCTCGGTGCGGTACACCCAGGCAATCAGGCCGCTGCAGTCAAAACCCGATTCCGGGGTGTTGCCGCCGTAGCGGTAGGGCGTGCCCACCAGCCCGAGCGCGGTGATGGTGACGTGCTGGGCCTGCGCCTCGGTCAGGCGCCCGGCCACCTCGGGAACAGACGGGGACGGCACGGTGGGTTCCGGCGCCTGCACCGGTGCGCTGCCGCAACCCGCGAGCAGCGCTGCCAGCGCCAGGGTGGCGGCGGCGGCGGTGAAGCGGACGGGCATTTCGGATGGGCGGCGCATGCTGCGCAGGATAGCGCGACGCGTGATTCCGCACCGGCCCGGGGTGGCCTGATCGCTTCGAAAACAAGAGCAAACAATGACCTTTTGACGCTGGGTAATGGCCAAAAAGTCTTGAAATTTCCCGCCGGGGCGGTCCCGCGGCCGCCATGGCCTGCCCGGCAGGCGTTTGTTGGCCGCCGCCGCCGGTTCACGCGGCCGGGGTCAGCACCTCGGGGTGTAGGCGCGCGTAGGCCTCGGCCAGCGCCGGGTCGCGGCGCTGCACCTCGGCGTGACTGACACGGCCGGTACGGGTCATGTAGCTGTAGGCGAATTCCACCGGGTTCATCGTGCGCAGGTGCTCGTCCATGTGCTCGTACCAGCGCAGGCTGATGTTGGCCGCGTCCCAGATCTTCTTCATGGGCGGCAGGCGTAGCTGCTGGTAGGCGGCCAGCGCCGCCGGCACATCGCCGCCGTGCTCGCGGAAGGCCTTGGCCAGCGCCACCGCGTCTTCCATGGCCAGCCGCGTGCCGGAGCCGATCGAAAAATGCGCGGTGCGCAGCGCGTCGCCCATCAGCACCACCTTGCCCATGCTCCAGCGCTCGTTCCAGATCGCCGGGAACTGGCGCCAGTAGGAGTTGTTCGACAGGATGGGGTGGCCGCCCAGGTCGGGGCCGAACACCTGCTCGCAGTGGCGGATGGTGTCCTCGGGGCTCATGGTCTCGAAGCCCGCGCGCTGCCAGGTGGCGTCTTCCACCTCCACGAGAAACGTGCTCATGGTGGGGCTGTAGCGGTAATGGTGCGCGCAGAACACGCCGTGGGGCGTGTCGCGGAACGTCAATGACAGGCTGTCGAACACCTGGCTGGTGCCGTACCAGATGAAGCGGTTCGGCCGCCAGTCGGTGGTGGTGCCGAAGGCGGCTTCGTTCTCGGTGCGCACCCAGGAGAACGCGCCGTTGGCGCCGACGATCAGGTCGGCGTCCTGCAGCTCGTTCAGCGAGGTGATGTCGCGCTCGAACGCGATGGACACGCCCAGCCGCTCCACATAGGCGTACAGCAGCGTCAGCAGTTCCAGCCGGCCGGTGGCGGAAAAGCCGTTGCCGGTGATGGGGATGCGGGTGTCGTTGACCTGGATCGTGATGTGCGGCCAGGTCTCCATGTGCGGTGTCAGGTACTGATAGAGATCCTCGTCGTCGGCGCGCAGGAATTCCAGCGCCCGGTCGGAAAACACCACGCCGAAGCCCCAGGTGGCGTGGCGCGGGCCGCGCTCGTACAGGGTGATCTCGTGGCGCGGGTCCTGGCGCTTCATCAGCGCGGCAAAGGTCAGGCCGGCGGGGCCGGCACCGATGATGGCGATCTTCATGGTCTGTCTCCTGGGTGTTTTGTCGGGTCTGGGGGGATCAGCGGCTGGCTTCGGCGTCGAGCCGGGCGGCGATGGCGTCGCGCAGTTCGCGCTTGAGGATCTTGCCCACCGGGCTGAGCGGGAACTGCGCCACCACCTCCAGCCGCTCGGGCAGCTTGTAGCTGGCGATTTGTTGGCTGCGCAGGAAGGCGATGAGCGCCTCGAACGTGAGGCTTTCGCCCTCGCGCAGGATCACGAAGGCGCAGGCCTTTTCGCCGAACACCGGGTCGGGCATGGCCACCAGGCAGGCCGACTTGACGGCCGGGTGGCGGTGGATGAAGTTCTCGACCTCTTCGCAGCTGATTTTTTCGCCGCCGCGGTTGATCAGGTCCTTGCGCCGGCCCTCGGCCTGGATGTTGCGGCCCCATTTGCGCACGATGTCGCCCATGCGGTAGAAACCGTCGGCGGTGAAGGCCTCGGCGTTCTTCTCCGGCGCCCGGTAGTAGCCCTGGATGGTGTAGGGGCCCCGGGTGATCAGCTCGCCGGCCTCGCCGTCGGGCACCTCGGCGCCCTCGTCGTCCACCACCGCGATCTCGTCGTCGTCGCAGACCGGGCGGCCCGAGCTGTGCAGGATGATGTCCATCGGGTCGTCCAGCCGGGTCATGTTGATCAGGCCCTCGGCGGTGCCGTAGATCTCCTGCGGCGTGCAGCCCAGCTCGTCGATCAGGCGCTGGCGCAGCTCCGGGGCCAGCCGCGCGCCGCCGTTCTGCACCACTCTCAAAGAGGAATGATCGAATCGCTTCGGCTCGTCCGAGGCCAGCCAGGCGCTGATCAGCGGCACCACGGCCGCGATCACGGTGACGCGCTCCTGTTCGACCAGGCGGAAGATCTCGGCCGTGTCGGTGCTCGGCGCCAGCACCACCGTGCCGCCGGAATAGAAAGCGCCCAGGATGCCCGGCGAGGCCAGGTTGTAGTTGTGGCCCAGCGGCAGGATGGCCATGAACACCGTCTGCTCATCGAAGCCCGCGGCCTGGCCGCACAGCCGGGCGTTGAGCACGTAGTCTTCATGGGTGCGCGGGATCAGCTTGGACAGCGAGGTGGTGCCGCCCGACAGCAGCATCGTGGCTACGTCGGTGGGCTCGAAGCGGGCCGTGGCCAGCGTGGCCCCGATCGCCGGGTCGTCGTCGCCGGCGACCCCGTCCAGCAAGGCGGCGTGCGGCGTCTGGCCGTCGCCGGCCTCACCCACCACGAACACGCGCAGGCCGGCAAACTCCCCCTGCATCTGGGTCGCCATCGGCCGGTAGTCGAAGTGGTGCGCCGCGTCCGGCACCACATAGGCCACGGCGCCGGACGCTCGGATGAAATGCCGCACCTCGGTGGCGCGGTGCGCCCGCAGCGCCAGCACCGGAATCGCGCCGATGCGCACCAGCGCCAGGTACCAATGAACAAACTCGGGCGTGTTGGGCAGCTGCACCACCACCCGGTCCAGCGGCCGGATGCCCTGGCGCCGCAAGGCCACGCCCAGGCGGGCGCTGGCGCGGTCCAGATCGGCGTAGGTCTCGCGGCGCTCGCCGGCCACCAGGGCCACCTTGTCGGGCAGGCGGGCCACGGTGCGGGCGACCATGGCCCACAGCGTCAGGCCCTCGCGGTAGCCGGCCGCGCGGTAGCGCGCTTCGCGCTCGGGCGGCCAGGGGGTGCATCCGTCCAGCATGGGGTGTCTCCTGTTTTGTGGGTGTGGCCTCACTGTAGGTTTGGCAGACAATCCGTGCAACGAATGGCAACGAATAGATATATTCCTATGTCAAATGATGCAGCGCCCAATGGCCTGGATGCCCGGCTGGACTTTCACCTGCTGCTGGTGTTCGAGGCGGTGTATGCCGAGCGGCACATCTCCCGTGCCGCCCAGCGCCTGGGCCTGGCCCAGCCGACGGTCAGCAACGCGCTGGGCCGGTTGCGCCAGCTGACGGGTGACCCGCTGTTCGTGCGCACCGGGCGCGGCATGGTGCC
Organism: Burkholderiaceae bacterium; assembly: GCA_016790575.1. Lineage (GTDB taxonomy): Bacteria > Pseudomonadota > Gammaproteobacteria > Burkholderiales > Burkholderiaceae_C > JAEUOU01. Next base: position 231,530 of record JAEUOU010000006.1, read on the forward strand.
CACACCGCATGCCGAGCGGCTGGCCGTGCCGTTGCGCGAGGCGCTGGCCACGCTGCGGGCGGCGCTGCGGGCGCGGTCCCGGTTCGACCCGGCGCAGGACCGGCGGCATTTCACCCTGTTCCTCACCGACCTGGGCGAGGCCTTCTTTCTGCCCCGCCTGCTGGCGCGGCTGCGCGAGGTGGCGCCCGGCGTGACGCTCACCACGCTGCCCATGCCCGACCGTGACCCCCAGGCGGCGCTGGAGCACGGCGAGGTGGACCTGGCCATCGGCAACCTGCCCGACCTGGCGCCGGGTTTTTACCAGCAGCGGCTGTTTCGCGAACACTACGTGGCCATCCTGCGGCCCGATCACCCGCTGCTGAGCGGAGCGATGACGCCGGAGCGGTTCGATCAGGCGCATCACGCCGTGGTGCTGCCCCACGGCACCGGCCACAGCGTGGTGGAACAGGCCCTGGTGGCGCGCGGCCAGCAGGCGCGCATCGTGCTGCGGGTGCAGAACTTTCTGGTGCTGCCGGCCATCGTCACCGGCACCGACCTGGTCGCCCTGGTGCCGCGCAGCGCGGCGCGTGTGCTCGCGGCCCACCAGCCGCTGGGCCAGCTCGCATCCCCGCTCGACGTGCCCGACTTCGTGGTGCGTCAATGCTGGCCCCAGCGCCTGCACGGCGACGCGGCGCACCAGTGGCTGCGGGGGCTGGTGGCGGAGCTGTTCGGGGAAGGGGGCGGACAGTCTGAGGCGTGAGCGTGTCATGTTGACTGCATCGACACGTCGCCAGAACGTGTCGACGTTTTGCGGTTTTGTGAACATGAAGGCCCCATGCGGGGCTGCGTCGCCGTCCCCAATCTGTAAGCAGCAGGAGTCCCTGCGACATCGAGGCCTGAAAAGTCCTGAAACCATAGCAAACAACGACCATTTCAAGATGGGTATGGGCACTTTCCAGTCGAATTTTTCCCCGGAACCCTGCTGGGTGCCATTGGGTGGGCGCGCCGGGCCAGGCCGGTGTCCCGCTCAGGCCGCGAACGCCTCCACCGCCAGGTCGATGAAGGCCCGCACCTTGGGCGTGAGGTAGCGGGCGCTGGCGAAGACGGCGTGCACCGGTGCGGACGGCAGCTGCCAGTCGGCCAGCACCGGCACCAGGCGGCCGGCGTCCACCTCGGGCTGTGCCAGCAGCAGCGGCAGCTGGGCGATGCCCAGCGCGTCGACGGCGGCGTCGCGCACCGCGAAGCTGTTGTTGGCGTTCAGACGGGCCACGGGTTCGACGCGCTGGGTGTCCGCGCCGCGGGTGAAGGTCCAGACCAGGCGCAGGCGCGAACCCGAAAAGCGGATCAGGGCGTGCTGCGCCAGGTCGCCCGGCTGGCGGGGCGGTGGATGGCGGCGCAGGTAGCCGGGTGCCGCGAACAGGCCGTAGCGCAGCTCGCCCAGCTTGCGGGCCGCCAGGGTGGAGTCGGCCAGCGGGCCCACGCGCACGGCCAGGTCGAAGCCCTCGTGCACGATGTCCACCACCCGCCCGGTCATTTCCAGGTCCACATTCACGTCGGGGTGGCGCAACAGGTAGTCGCGCACCCAGCGGTTGACGGCCAGCATCCCGAACTCCACGCCGCAGCTCAGGCGCAGGGTGCCGCGCGGCTCGCCCTGGGCCTGCTGCACGGTGCGCCGCGCGTCATCCGCCGCGCCCAGGATGCCGACCGCCCGCTCGAAAAACTCGCGGCCGATCTCGGTCAGCGAGAGCGAGCGTGTGGTGCGCTCCAGCAGCCGCACGCCCAGTTCGGCCTCCAGCTGGCTGACCACACGCGAGACATGGGCCTTCTGGGTGTGCAGCTGTTCGGCCGCACGGGTGAAGCTGCCGGTCTGCACGACTTTGACGAAGGTGTCGAGGTGACTGAGTTCCATTGTTGTTCTTGGTGGCAACAGATCGTCGCATTCTGATGGATTTATCTGCACAAGGAAACGGCGGAGACTGCGCTCCGTTGTCAACTTCCGGAGAGATCCATGAGCCTCAGAGACCCCAACGTGCTGAACCCGCAGACAAAAAAGCGCGTCGCCCTCGTCATCGCCAACCCGGCCGTCTCCACCACCACCGGCTGGCCGGTGGGCTTCTGGTGGAGCGAGCTGACGCACCCGTACCACGTGTTCACCGAGGCCGGCTATGCAGTCGAGGTGTTCAGCCCGGCCGGCGGCGCCTGCCAGGCCGACGGCATGAGTGACCCCAACGATGCCAGCGGTTACAGCAAGACCGACCTGATCAGCCAGGGTTTCATCCACACGCCTGAACTGAAGGCGCTGGTTGCGCAGACGAAAAAAGTGGCCGACATCGATGTGGCGGCGTTTGATGCCATCGTCGTCGCGGGCGGCCAGGCGCCGATGTTCACGTTCGACGCGGCGACCGACCTGCACACCAAGTTCGCCGCCTTCCACAGCGCAGGCAAGGTCGCGGCCGCGCTGTGCCACGGTGTGGCGGTGCTGGCCTTTGCCAAGGGCCCGGACGGCGAGCTGATCGCCAAGGGCAAGACGGTGACCGGTTTTGCCAACGTCGAGGAAGACTTCGCCGACAACGCGGTCTGGAGCTACGGTCTGCTGCCGCGTGACCAGCATGTGATGCCCTGGCGCATCGAAGACCGCCTGAAGGCCCTGGGCGCCAACTACGTGCAGGCCGGCCTGTGGCGCAGCTTTGCCGTGCGCGACGGCAACCTGATCACCGGGCAGCAGAACTTCTCGGGCGAAGAGACGGCGCGCCTGGTGATTGAGGCCCTGGGCCGTTGACGAGGGCCACACCATGACGATTTCAATTCTGGGCGCCGGCAACGTCGGCCTGGCGCTGGCGGGCGCCTTCACGCGCCGGGGTGAAACGGTGGTGCTGGGGGTGCCCCAGCCGGCCAAGTACGCAACCGCGGTGGCGGCCCTGGGCGAGCGGGCGCGGCTGACCACGACGGCCGAGGCCGTTGCCGCCGGTGAGGTGGTGATCCTGGCCGTGCCGCACGCCGCCGTGGCGGCCATCGCCCACAGCGTGGACGACTGGCAGGCCAAGGTGCTGGTGGACGCCACGAATCCGCTGGCGCCGGGGCTGGCCGGCCTGACGCTGGGCACCACCACGTCGGGCGCGGAAGAACTGGCCCGGCTGGCGCGGGGCGCGCGGGTGGTGAAAGCCTTCAACAGCACCGGCGCCGAAAACATGGCCGATGCCAGTTACCCCGCCGGCGTGCCGATGATGCCGGTGTGCGGCGACGACGCGCAGGCGCGCCAGCGGGTGATGGCACTGGCCACGCTGATCGGCTTCGAGGCGGTGGACATGGGGCCGCTGTCGGCCGCGCGGTATCTGGAGCCGTTTGCCATGACCTGGATTCACCTCGCGTTCCGCCAGGGCTTCGGGCGCCGCTTCGCCTTCGGCCTGCTGCGCCGCTGACGGAGACGCGCGATGGCCGTTCCTGACCGTGATCTCCCGACCCATGCCGATGGCCGCAAGGCCACCTGGTTCGAGCTGTTCTTCGACCTGGTGTTTGTGGTGGCGGTGGCGCAGCTGTCGGGCGCCTACGCGCACCACTACGACCCGGGCGGGGCGGCGGTGTTCGCGCTGGCCTTTCTGGCGATGTGGTGGTGCTGGCTGGGCCATACCTTCCACGCCACCCGTTTCGACGACGACAGCAGCAGCCGGCGGCTGCTCGGCTTTCTGCAGATGGCCGCCACGGCGCTGATCGGCTATGGCGCGTCGGCGCCGCTGGGCGAGCGGGCCTGGGCGTTCGGGGGCGGCATCGCCGCGTTCAAGGTGCTGCTGGCGCTGGCCTACTGGCGCGAACGCCACTGGCGTGGCGCGGCCGGGCTGATCCGGGTCTATGCCACGCTGTATGCGGCGCAGGCCGGGCTGTGGCTGGCCGGTGTGGTGCTGGCCGACGGGGCGCGCGGGGCCTGCTGGGCGTTGGCCCTGGGGCTGGATCTGGCCTCACCCTGGCTGGTGGCGCGGCACACCGCGGCCGTGCCACCGCATCCGGAACACCTGCCCGAGCGTTTTGGACTGTTCACCATCATCCTGCTGGGTGAGGGCATGGCCTCGGTCGTGCATGCGCTGGATCACGGGCCGCAACTGCACGGGTCGTCCGTGGTCTCGGCGCTGGTGGGGGCGGTGCTGAGTTTCGGCCTGTGGCTGCTGTACTTCGACCGCGTCAAAGGCCAGGGCGAGCGCCACATCGCCGACGCCGTGGCGGGCCGGCGCCTGCGTCTCTGGGCCTATGGCCATGTGCCGCTGTACATGGGCATCGCCAGCCTGGCCGCGGGCACCGTGGCGCTGGCGGCGCCCGGCGCCCTGACCGTGGTGTCCGGCGCCATCTACCTGGGCGGCCTGGCGCTGGCCGGTGTGGGGCTGGTGCTGCTGGGGCGGGCGCGCGCGGCCGGCGCGCACGGCTGAGGGCTGGCGGCGCGGTGCCGCCGGTTGTTCAGCCCAGCCGTGCCCGGTGCCGTGCGATCTGCGCCGTCACCTGGGCCGGTGCGGTGCCGCCCAGCGTGTTGCGGGCGTTCAGGCTGCCGCGCAGGCTCAGGACATCGTAGACGTCCTTTTCGATCGAGGCGTGGAAGCCTTGCAGCACGGTCAGCGGCAGTTCGGACAGGTCGCAGGCGTGGCTCTGCGCGGCCTTCACCGCGTGGGCCACGGTCTCGTGCGCGTCGCGGAAGGGCAGGCCTTTTTTCACCAGGTAGTCGGCCAGGTCGGTGGCGGTGGCGTAGCCCTTCTTGGCCGCCTCTTCCATCGCGATGGCGTTCACCGTGATGCCGCCTTCCTTGGCGCCGGTGTCGGGGTTGACCTGGCCGCCGATCATCTCGGCAAAGATGCGCAGCGTGTCCTTGAGCGTGTCCACGGTGTCGAACAGCGGCTCCTTGTCTTCCTGGTTGTCCTTGTTGTAGGCCAGCGGCTGGCCCTTCATCAGCGTGATCAGGCCCATCAGGTGGCCCACCACGCGACCGGTCTTGCCGCGGGCGAGCTCGGGCACGTCGGGGTTTTTCTTCTGCGGCATGATGGATGAGCCGGTGGTGAAGCGGTCGGCGATCTTCACGAAGCCGAAGTTCTGGCTCATCCAGATGATCAGCTCTTCGCTCAGGCGGCTGATGTGCACCATGCACAGGCTGGCGGCGGCGGTGAACTCGATCGCGAAATCGCGGTCGCTCACGCCGTCCAGGCTGTTCTGGCTGACCTGCGGACGGCCGGCTTCGTTAACCATGCCCAGGGTGCGGGCGACGCGCTCGCGGTCCAGCGGGTAGGTGGTGCCGGCCAGGGCCGCGCTGCCCAGCGGCAGGCGGTTGGTGCGCCGGCGCACGTCCTGCATGCGCTCGGCGTCGCGCGCGAACATCTCCACATAGGCCAGCAGGTGGTGGCCAAAGCTCACCGGCTGCGCCACCTGCAGGTGGGTGAAGCCGGGCAGGATGACGTCCACGTTCTTCGCCGCCACGTCCACCAGCGCCCGCTGCAGCTCGGTCAGCAGGCCGTCGATGACGTCGATTTCCGACACCAGCCACAGCCGCACGTCGGTGGCCACCTGGTCGTTGCGGCTGCGCCCGGTGTGCAGCCGCTTGCCGGCGTCGCCCACCAGCTGGGTCAGCCGGGCCTCGATGTTCAGGTGCACGTCCTCCAGGTCCAGCTTCCACTCAAAGGCGCCGCTCTCGATTTCAGAGCGAATCTGCGCCATGCCGCGCTGGATGGCGGCCAGATCGTCCGCCGAAATGACACCTTGGGCGGCCAGCATGTCCGCGTGGGCCAGGCTGCCGGTGATGTCGGCCAGCCACAGGCGCTTGTCGAAGAACACGCTGGCGGTGTAGCGCTTGACCAGCTCGCTCATCGGCTCGGAGAACAGGGCGGACCAGGCTTCGGATTTCTTGTCGAGTTGGTTTTGGGTCATGGCGGTGGGGGCGGCAGGGCGGGCGATTGCGCAGGCCATGACGTCGGCGCGCTGGTCGGCGGGCCGGATTCGGAACCCGGTTTGCCCAATAATGCACGCTGCACGCCGCATGCGGCCTGAAGGAGAAACCCATTTTATCGGCCCGTACCAAACCGTTGACCACCCAGGTGCCGGCCGGTCGGGCGGGTGTTCGGGTATTCGATGCCTGTCAGGTCGGAGTGGTATTGCGGGCGGTGGTGTTTGTGGAAGCGGCTGTGGCGGTCGGCGCCTTGTTCGGTGTGGCCGGTCCGGCCGATTGGCTGGCGCGCTGGGCGTTGGCCACGGGTGCGGCGCTGCCCGGGGTGCTGGCCTGGCTTCTGGTGTGTTGTGGCCTGAAAAACCGGTTGGCGTTGCTGCCGGATCTTGGCCAGCTGGCGGCCGGCGCGGTTCTCGGCGCGGCGGCCGGTCTTTACGGCTGGGGGTTGATGGTCGTGGCGGGTCTGGCGGGCCACGGCGACGGGCTGGCATCGGCCTTGGCGGGCGCCCTGCTGGCGCTGGTGCTGGCGGCCGGCCTGTTCTGGCGGGCGCGGGCGCGCACGCCGGCGGCGACCACCGCGCGTCTGCAGGAGCTGCAGTCGCGCATTCGCCCGCACTTTCTGTTCAATACGCTCAACAGTGCCATCGCGCTGGTTCGCGACGATCCGGCGCGCGCCGAGGCGCTGCTTGAAGACCTGTCGGACCTGTTTCGCCATGCCTTGGCAGAACCGGGACACGCGGTCTCTCTGGCCGATGAAATCGCGCTGGCACGGCGATACCTCGCGATCGAGGCCGTGCGTTTCGGTGATCGCTTGCGGGTGTCGTGGTCTCTGGACCCCGCCGCCGACGGCGCGCGGCTGCCCCATCTGCTCTTGCAGCCCCTGGTGGAGAACGCGGTTCGCCATGGCGTGGAGCCCAGCGACAACGGGGCCGACCTGCAGATCCATACCCGCGTGGTGGGCGGGCGGGTGCTTCTGGAGGTGAGCAACACGGTGCCGGCGGGGCAGGGGGACGCCGGACAGGGCATGGCCCTGGCCAATGTGCGCGATCGCCTGGGCTTGCTGCACGATCTGGCGGCCAGCCTGCAGGCGGGGCTGGGCGCTGACGGCATCTACCGCGTGCGGATTGAGGTGCCGCTGTGATCAAGGTCCTGATCGTCGACGACGAACCCCTGGCCCGCGCCCGCCTGCGGCGATTGCTGGCGGACTGCGCCGACCCGCCCACGCAGGTGGTGGCCGAAGCCGGCAATGCGGCCCAGGCGTTGGCAGCGCTGACCCATCACGAGGTGGATCTTGCGCTGGTGGACATTCACATGCCGGGGGCCGATGGGCTGGCCCTGTCCCGCGCCGTGCGGGAGCAAGGTCACCGGACCGCGTTGGTGTTTGTCACGGCCCATGCCGAACATGCGTTGCAGGCGTTCGAAGTCGATGCCGTCGACTATCTGACCAAACCGGTCCGCGCCGAGCGCCTGGCGGCGGCGCTGATGAAGGTGGCACGCCAGTTGCCGCCGCGCCCGGTGGAGACCCTTGCGCCGGCGGCGGCGGAAGCCTTGCTGATCCACGACCGGGGTCGCATCGAGCGGGTGCCGCTGGCCGAGGTGCTGGTCCTCAAGGCAGAGCTGAAGTACGTCACCGTGCGGACCGCGCATCGCAGCCTGATCCTGGACGGCAGCCTGACCGAGCTGGAGGCAAAGTATCCGGCGCTTTTTGTGCGGGCGCACCGCAATGCCCTGGTGGCGCGGCACGCCTTGCGCCGGCTGGAGCGCCGCCAGGATGGGCAAGACGGTGAAGGCTGGTGGCTCTGGCTGGCGGGGCTGGACGAGCCACAACCGGTCTCGCGCCGGCAGCTGTCCGCCGTACGTGAGGCCCTGGGCGCGGACTGACGACTCAGTCCACCCGCGCGCCCGAGGCCTTCACCACGTTTTCGTACTTTGCCAGCTCGGCCTTCATGAAGGTCCCGAACTGCTCGGGCGTGGTCGGCACCGGTTCGGCCATCAGGGCGGCAAAGCGGGTTTTGGCTTCCGGGGTATTGAGCGCGGCGACGAAGGCCTGGTTCAGCCGGGCGATCACCTCGCGCGGTGTGGCGGCAGGCGCCACCAGGCCCCACCAGGTGTCGATGGCAAACCCCTTGAACAGGTCGGAAACCGGCGGGATATCCGGCAGGGCCGGGCTGCGGCCCAATGTGGTCACGGCCAGCGCCTTGAGTTTGCCGCTCTTGATGTTGGGCGCGGCCGTGGCCAGGTTGTCGAAGTTGAAATCGACCTGGCCCGACAGCAGGGCCAGCTGCGCCGGGTTGCCGCCGTTGTAGGGAATGTGTACCGCAAAGATGCCGGCGTTTCGTTTGAACATCTCGCCCGCCAGGTGGCCGGCGCTGCCGTTGCCGCCGCTGCCGTAGTTCAGCCGGGCCGGGTTGGCCTTGGCATAGGCGATCAGATCCTTGAGGCTGTGGATGTTCAGCCGCGCGGCCGTTTCGGCGTTCATCACCAGCACGTTGGGTACCCGCAGCATCTGGGTGATGGGGGCGAAATCCTTGGCTGCGTCGTAGGGCATCTTCGCGAACAGCCAGGGGTTGATCGCGTGCGTGGCCACGGCGGCAATGCCGATGGTCAGCCCGTCCGGAGCGGCCTTGGCCACTGCGTCGGCGCCGATGTTGCCACCGCCGCCGGGGCGGTTTTCGATGATCACCGTGCCCAGGCTGTCTTTGACGCGTTCGGCCAGGAGCCGGGCGGTCACGTCGATCGGGCCGCCTGCCGCGTAGGGCACGATCAGGCGGATCGGGCGGGCCGGGCTCTGGGCGATGGCGGTGGCCGGCGCGGCCACGGCGGCTGCCGAAGCAGCGGCGGAAAGGAGCAAGGTGCGACGTTTCATGCCGCCATTGTGCCGTTTTGGGGCGGTCTTAAGCAAAAAAACGGCAATACCCAGCGTGAAAAGGTCGCCTTTAGCTATAAATAGAGTAGCGAAGCAGGCTTTCAGGCTCGCGCCTTGTCAGCTTCGCTGGTGAAGGCGTCGGCAAAAAACTCGTCGTCCGGCAGCCCGGCGGCCGCGTAGTCGCGGCGGGCTGACTCAACGACGATCGGTGCGCCGCAGGCGTAGACCTGGTGTCCGCTCAGGTCGGGGATGTCGTCCAGCACCGCACGGTGCACAAAGCCGGTGCGGCCGCTCCAGCCGTCTTCGGGCAGCGCATCCGAGACCACCGGCACGTAGCGCAGGCTGGGCATCGCCGCCAGCTGCTCCCGTACCCAGCGGTCCAGGTACAGGTCGGCGGGCCGCCGGCCGCCCCAGTACAGGGTCACCGACCGGGCGATGCCCCGGTAGTGCATGTGCTCGATCAAGGCCTTGATGGGCGCGAAACCGGTGCCGGAGGCCAGCAGAATCATCGGTTTCTCCGAACTCTCGCGCAGATGGAAACTGCCAAACGGACCCTCGACCCGCTGGATTTCCTTCTCTTTCATGCTGCCGAACACCCGGTCGGTGAACTGGCCGCCCGGCATGTGGCGGATATGCAGCTCGACCATGGGCACCGGGTTGCCGCCACCGGGCGGGGGCTGCAGCAGCCGGTGTGGCGCGGTCGCCATGCTGTAGGCCCGGCGCGCTCCACCCGGCAGCAGAAATTCGATGTACTGGCCAGCGTGGTATTGCAGGCCGTCGTTGGCGGGCAATTGCAGCACCACCCGCATCACATCGTGTGACAGCGCCTCCAGCGCGGCTATCCGGACGGGCATCTTGCGGACCGGCAAAGCGTCGGCCAGAGTGACCTGGCGCGACTCCAGCACCACATCGCTTGCCGGTGTGGCGCAGCAGGTCAGCACATAACCGGCCGCCTCTTCTTCATCCGAAAGCGCTTTGGCCTGGTGCGGGCCGTGGGTCACCTGGCCGCCCAGCTTTTTGCATTTGCACGAGCCGCAGGCGCCGTCCTTGCAGCCATAGGGCAGGCCAATACCGGCGCGAATGCCGGCCGCGAGAATGGTTTCGCCCGATTCGACGGAAAAGTCGCGACCACTGGGCTGGATGGTGATGGTGAAGGTCATGGCTTGAGTATCCTCGGGGAAGATGAACTTCCGCTGAACGGCCGATTTTGCCCTCAAACCTCACTCCCCTTGGCGCGTTGCCGGCGCGTTTCCGCCGCGAGCGGGTGCTGATCGTCGGCTGTGGCGATGTGGGCCTGCGCGTGGCTCGTGAATTGGGAACCAAGGTGCGGCGCCTGGCGCTGACCTCCAGCCCGGCGCGGTTGCCGGCGCTGCGCGCCGCCGGCATGACCCCGCTGCGCGGGAATCTGGATGATCCGGCTTCGCTGGCCCGCCTTGCCGGGCTGGCCACCCGGGTGGTGCACCTGGCGCCGCCTCCGACCGAGGCGGCGGGCGCGTGGTGGCGCGACCCGCGCACCCAGGCGCTCGTGTGGGCACTGGCCCGGCGCACTGCGCCACGCGCGCTGGTCTACGGCTCCACCAGTGGGGTGTATGGCGACTGTGACGGCGCGATGGTGTCCGAATCGCGACCCGTTCGGCCCCACACGCCACGCGCCCAGCGCCGGGTCGATGCCGAACGCTTGCTACGCCACTTCGGTCGGCGCGCTGCGGGACAGCTGCGGGTGAGCATCCTGCGCATCCCGGGGATCTACGCAAACGATCGCCCGGGAGGCACGCCGCGTGAGCGCCTGCTGCGCGGCACCCCGGTGCTGGCCCGCGACGACGACGTGTTCACCAACCACATTCATGCCGATGACCTGGCGCGCGCCTGCATTCGGGCGCTGTGGCGGGGCAGGGCGCAGCGGGTGGTCAACGTCAACGACGACAGTGCCATGCGAATGGGCGACTGGTTTGATGCCGCCGCCGACGCCATGGGTCTGCCCCGGCCCCCGCGGGTATCGCGTGGCGCAGCGCAGCAGAGCCTGCCGCTGTCGCTGCTGTCCTTCATGAGCGAATCACGCCGCCTGGACAACACCCGGCTGAAGCGCGAGCTGCGCCTGCGGCTGCGTTACCCGGACCCGGTCCGTGGATTGCTATCGAAAAAATAGCGAAAATCGACTATTTCGCGCTGGGTATCGGCTGTTTTTTCTTGAAAACCGCCGCTGGGGCCCTGATGGGGCGCGGCGCACGCCGCGCGTGCGCGGCCCAGGCCGATCAGCGGTATGCGGACGGCGAGACGGCGCCAGGTGTGCCCGAGACCGGCTGTGCGGCCGAGCCGCCAACCGGCACCAGGGCCAGGCGAATCCAGGCGCCCGGATCCTGTGCCATCTGCGTTGTGTACTGTTTGCCGGCGTACTCGAACGTGACGCTGTAACCGGTGACCCGGTTTTCGACCACGTTGTGGGTGCTGCACTGCTGGACGGTCTGTGTCTGGGGCGCGCTGCTGCCTTCGATCTGGTTGCCAAGCAAAGCGCCTCCGACCAGCCCGACGCCCGTGGCAACGGCCCGGCCGCCACCTTTGCCGACCTGATTGCCAAGCGCGCCGCCGGCAATGGCGCCGATCACTGCGCCGGCACCCGACTTGCTGCCCGGTGTGGTCACCTGTTGCGGCGTACAGACCTGTTGCGGCACCGTGACCGCCTGAATGACCGGCATGCTGGCTACCACCCGGGCGAAGTCTTCCGCCGCCAGCGCAGGGACCGCCACGGCGGAAAGGGCGAGTAGAACGATCGGGCGGCACAAGGACATGAATGACTCCGGGATGGCGATGATGGGTCAACGGCGTGCCGGCCTTGCCGGTTGACCGGAAGGCGGGGTGCGGGACGCCGCCAGCCGGTACTTTACCGGCGCTTGACGCTTGTCAGCGATTGTTACCGTCGGACGCAAAGAGAAAACCCCTTGGTTCGGAAGAACCAAGGGGTTTGTTCTGGTGCCGGAGAGATGAATCGAACACCCGACCTTCTCATTACGAATGAGCTGCTCTACCGACTGAGCTACACCGGCGTAAGCCCTAAATTATAGCGGGTTGTGGTAGCTGGTGACCCGCTCCACTTCGTTTTTGGAGCCCAGGATCACACTCACGCGTTCGTGCAGCGTGCGCGGCGCGATGTCCAGGATGCGCTGGCGGCCATTGGTGGCGGCGCCGCCGGCCTGCTCGATCAGCCAGCCCATGGGGTTGGCCTCGTACATCAGGCGCAGCTTGCCCGGTTTGGTGGGTTCGCGTCTGTCCCAGGGGTAAAGGAAGACGCCGCCGCGGGTCATGATGCGGTGCACATCAGCGACCATGGAAGCCACCCAGCGCATGTTGAAATCCTTTCCGCGCGGGCCTTCCTTGCCCTGCAGGCATTCGTCGATGTAGCGGCGCACCGGTTCGTCCCAGTGGCGCATGTTGCTCATGTTGATGGCGAATTCCTTGGTGTCTTCCGGGATGCGCACATTTTCTTCGGTCAGAACAAAAGAGCCTTGCTCCCGGTCCAGGGTGAACATCGCAACGCCGTCGCCCACCGTCAGCACCAGCGTGGTCTGAGGGCCGTAGACACAGTAGCCCGCGGCCACCTGCTGGCAACCCGGCTGTAGGAAGTCGCTTTCTTCCACGCCGCGGTCACCCTCCGGCTTCCTGAGCACGCTGAAGATGGTGCCGATACTCACGTTGACGTCGATGTTGCTGGAGCCGTCCAACGGGTCGAACAGCAGCAGGTACTCACCTTGGGGATAGCGGTTGGGCACCAGGTAGATGCCCTCCATCTCTTCGGAGGCCATGGCCGCCAGGTGGCCGCCCCATTCATTGGCTTCAATGAGCACTTCGTTGGCAATGATGTCCAGCTTCTTTTGCACTTCACCCTGCACGTTTTCGCTGTCGGCGGAGCCCATCACTTCACCCAGAGCGCCCTTGTTGACGGCCAGACTGATGCGTTTGCAGGCGCGCGCGACCACTTCGAGCAGCAGTCGCAGCTCCGGCGGGATTCGGCCATCGTGGCGTTGTTGCTCGACCAGATAGCGGGTCAGGAAAACTCGTTTACTCATCAGGCTCTCCAGAAAAAAGGACAGTTTTGGCCGCGAACTCAATCGGCAAGCGCCCGGGTGACCACTTCGCGCAGATCGTTGCTCAGGTCGTTGCGGGCGGCAACCCGTGCGATGGCTTCGCGGGCGGCGGTGCGCCAGGGGTCGGCCAGTTTTTTCCAACGGTCGAGCGCGCGGGCCAGGCGGGCGGCGACTTGCGGATTGAATGTGTCCAGTTCCAGCACCCGTTCGGCCCAGAACACGTATCCGGCGGCGTCGGCACGGTGGAATGCACCGGGGTTGGCGTTGCAGTAGCTGAAGATCAGGCTGCGCGCACGGTTGGGATTGCGCAAAGTGAAATCGGGATGCTGCAACAGCTGGCGCACGCGCGGCAGCACGTCGCCGCCGCGGTCCGGCGCTCCGGCCTGCAGTGCGAACCATTTGTCCAGCACCAGCGCCTCGTCGCGGAACAGGGCATGAAAACGCGTGAGCGCTTCGGCAGCGAGCGGATGCGCACTGCCGACCAGGGCGGACAGCGCCGCAAAGCGGTCGGTCATGTTGCCGGCGTCCTTGAAACGCTGATAGGCCCGGCCGGGCCAGATCACGTCACCGCTTGCACGGGCCGCCAGGCACAACATCGTCAGCGCCAGGCCCGCCAGTGCCCTGCGTCCGCAGGACTGAGGATCGGGCCGGTAGGCACCGGTATCTCGATGTGTTTCCCAGGCCCACTGCCAGTCAGCCTGCAATGCCCGGGCCAGTTGCTCACGCATGGCTTCGCGCACCGCATGGATGCGCTGCGGATCGACGATGTCCAGTTGCTCGGCAATGTAGGTCTCCGAGGGCAGGGTCAACACCAGTTCCTTGAAGGCGGCATCCAGAGCCGGGTGACGCAGCACGCTGCGCAGGGCGTCCAGGCAGGCGGCGTCCAGCACCGGCGCGCCGGCCGGGTCGGCATCGCTGCGGATGAACTCCAGGGCCCGCTTGAGGGCAAGACGCTGGCCCGCCTCCCAGCGGTTGAAGGGATCCGTGTCGTGGGCGAGCAGGGTCAGCAACTGTGCATCGCTGTAGTCGAATTCAAGGATCACCGGCGCCGAAAATCCGCGCAGGATGGAGGGTACCGGCGGTTCGGAAATTCCGTCGAAGACCACCGTCTCGCTGCCTTCGGTCAGCACATGGGTGCGCGCGGAGCCGGAAATCTCCCGGCCATTCGCGTCCAGCAGACCCAGCGCGAGCGGGATCACAAAGGGTTCCTTGGTCGACTGGCCGGGGGTTGGCGGGCAGCTCTGGGTCAGGGTCAGGCTGTAGCGGCCCGAGGCGGCGTCATGGTGCCCGGTGGCGGCCACCCGGGGCGTGCCGGCCTGGCTGTACCAGCGCTTGAACTGGGGCAGCAGCGCCGCCAGAGGCGAGTCCGGGTTTGCGTCGGCAATGGCTTGGGCAAAGTCATCGCAGGTAACCGCCTGTCCGTCGTGGCGCTGGAAATACAGTGTCATGCCACGGGCGAAACCGGCACGTCCCAGGGGGTCGCCCTCGGTCGCGGCCAGCGTCTGCATCATGCGCACGACCTCGGCACCCTTTTCATAGATCGTGACGGTATAGAAGTTGTTGATCTCCAGGTACTGGTCGGGCCGTACCGGATGGGCCATCGGGCCGGCGTCCTCGGGGAACTGGGCAGTGCGCAGCACCCGCACGTCTTCGATGCGCTTGACGGCGCGGGCGCTGGCTTCGCCGGCCATGTCCTGGCTGAACTCCTGGTCACGGAAGACGGTGAGTCCTTCCTTCAGGGACAGCTGAAACCAGTCCCGGCAGGTGATGCGGTTACCCGTCCAGTTATGGAAATACTCGTGGCCGACGACACTTTCTACGTTGCCGAAGTCGGTGTCCGTGGCGGTGGCGGGGTTGGCAAGCACGAACTTGGTATTGAATATGTTCAGGCCCTTGTTCTCCATGGCGCCCATGTTGAAGTCGCTGGTGGCGACGATCATGAAACGTTCCAGGTCCAGCGGCAGCCCGAAGCGTGCCTCGTCCCATGCCACGCTGGCCATCAGGGAGTTCATCGCGTGTTCGGTCTTGTCCAGGTCGCCGGGGCGCACGTACACCTGCAACAGGTGCTCCTGCCCGCTGCGCGAGACGATGCGCTGTTCCCGGCTGACCAGTACCCCGGCCACCAGGGCGAACAGGTAGCTGGGTTTGCGATGCGGGTCCACCCATTTCGCGAAATGTCGGCCGTCGTCCAGATCGCCCTGGTCGACGAGATTGCCGTTGGACAACAGCACCGGGTACTTTGCCTTGTCGGCCCGGAGCGTCACGGTGTAGCTGGCCATCACATCCGGGCGGTCCAGGAAGTAGGTGATGCGGCGGAAACCCTCGGCCTCGCACTGGGTGAAGAACGATTCGTTGCTGACATACAGGCCCATCAGCTTGGTGTTTTTGGCCGGGACACAGGTGGTGAAGATCTCCAGATCGAAAGGCTCGGGGCCTTCGGGCAGGTTCTCCAGTACCAGCTGGTTGCCGTCCATCTTGAACGAAGTGCCGCTGCCGTTGACCAGCACACGGGCGAGGTTCAGCTCCTCGCCGTCCAGACGCAAGGCCTGGGGCGCGACGTCCGGGTTGCGGCGCATGCGCATGCGGTTGAGCACGCGGGTCTTGGCAGGATCGAGGTCGAACGCCAGATCGACGGTGTCGATCCAGTAGGCCGGCGCGGTGTAGTCCTCGCGGCGGATCACCGAGGCTTGTCCTTCACGCATCATGGGGAAACTTTCCGGGTTGGGGCAGGGGTCAGATGCCTTGCTTGAGCGAGGCTTCGATGAAGGCGTCGAGATCGCCGTCCAGCACTTTCTGTGTGGCCGAGATTTCGACGTTGGTGCGCAAGTCCTTGATGCGGCTGTTGTCCAGCACGTAGCTGCGGATCTGGTGACCCCAGCCGACGTCGGTCTTGGTGTCTTCAAGCTTTTGCTGCTCTTCCATGCGCTTGCGCATCTCATGGTCGTACAGGCGCGAACGCAGGCGCTGCCAGGCGACATCCCGGTTGCTGTGCTGGCTGCGGCCGTCCTGGCACTGCACCACGATACCGGTGGGGATGTGTGTCAGGCGCACGGCCGAATCGGTCTTGTTGATGTGCTGGCCACCGGCACCGCTGGCCCGAAAGGTGTCGGTGCGCACGTCGGCGGGGTTGATGTTGATTTCGATCGAGTCGTCGATTTCCGGATAGACGAACAGCGAAGCGAATGACGTGTGTCGCCCGCCCGAACTGTCGAACGGGCTCTTGCGCACGAGCCGGTGCACGCCGGTCTCGGTGCGCAACAGGCCATAGGCATAGTCCCCTTCGATCTTGATGGTGGCACTCTTGATGCCGGCGGTGTCCCCCGGCGTTTCGTCTTCCACGGTGGCCTTGAAACCCTTGCGCTCGGCGTATTTCAGGTACTGGCGCAGCAGCATGCTGGCCCAGTCGCAGGCTTCGGTGCCCCCGGCGCCGGCCTGGATGTCGACGAAGCAGTTCAGCGGGTCGGCCGGGTTGCTGAACATGCGGCGGAATTCCAGCTGTTCGACCAGGGCAGCCAGCCTGGCTCCCTCGGCCTCTATGGTGAGCAGGCCGGCGTCGTCGCCGTCTTCCTTGCTCATCTCGTAGAGCTCGCTGTTGTCGGCCAGCTCACGCGTGAGTTCGGTGATGGTGACCACCACCGAATCGAGCGCCTTCTTTTCCTTGCCCAGTTCCTGGGCTTTTTTGGGGTCGTTCCAGACTGCCGGGTCTTCGAGCGATGCGTTGACGGTTCTCAGTCGTTCCGCTTTGGCATCGTAGTCAAAGATACCTCCGAAGGTCTTCAGTCCGCGCGCTCAGGTCTGCCAGTTGCGCGCCGATCTGGTTGATGTGTTCTGCGTCCATGAATGTGATGTCCTGCGTGGAGAAAAGGGGTCCGGCCGAGGGCCTGGGGGCTCTGGCGGGACGGCAACCGCGTATTTTCTCACGCGAGGAAGTTTTCGATCAGACCCGCCAGAATGGCAGGCTGGTCGTGGTGCAGCATGTGGCCGGCGTCCGCTACCACCGCAACGCGGCAATCGGGCACCGCCTTGAGTCGATCATGGTAATCGGCCAGGCTGTAGCGACCCTTCCACCACTGCTGCAGCGAGTCGCCTTCGGCCTCCACCGCCAGCGTGGGGGCCTGGATGGCCTGGAAAACGGCCTGCGCTTCGTCCACCCGGTACAGGTGGGGGTTGACAATCTTGTGCGCGGCGTCACCCAGAATGGCCCAGGAGCCGTCTGCTGACGGCCGGGCCCAGTGGCCCGCCAGCCACAGGGCCCGGTCGGCATCGAGCCGGGGGTTGGTGCGCACCAGGCGGTCGGCCACGGCCTGGCGACTGGGGTAGGTCTTCAGGCCCAGCTCGCCACGGTGCAATGCCTTGAGCTCGTCGATCCACTGGCCATACCGGCCCGCGGCCTGTGCAGGTCGGGTCGCCGGCATGCCGAATCCTTCGAGGTTGATCAGGCGCCGGATGCGGGTCGGGCGGATGCCGGCGTACAGCATGGCGACATTGCCGCCCATGCTGTGGCCCACCAGGTCAACGCTCCGGTCGGGCACCAGCGCGTCCAGCAGGAATTCCAGGTCGGCCAGGTAGTCGGCAAAGCCGTAGTGGTCCACCCCCGGGTGGTGCGCCGTGTCGCCGAAGCCGCGCCAGTCCGGTGCCAGCACCATGCGGCCTTCCAGGAACGAGCCGGAAAACGCGTCGACCATGAACTGCCACGAGGCGCCCACGTCCATCCAGCCATGCAGCAGCACCAGCGGCGGTTTGTTGTTGCGCGGTTCGCCCCATTGGCGCAAGTGGTAGTTCAGACCGCGAATCGGGATTGACCGGGTGTGTGCGTCGTATCGGACTTGGTACATTCGGCCGATTATTCAGGAGACAGGCATGCCACGCAGTCAAGCAGGCAACAGGGCCGCGCGCAGCGCCGGCGCGGTGGATCAGTATCGGGCGCTTCATGCGGCTTTTCGCTGGGAGGTTCCCGAGCGCTTCAACATGGCCCGGGTGTGCTGTTCGCGCTGGGCAGAAGCGTCGTCCGGCGCGGTCGATGGTGAAAAAAGAATAGCAATCATCGACCATTCCACGTCGGGTATCGGCACCAGTCATTCCTATCGCAGCCTGTTTGAAGCCGCCTGCCGCCTGTCACGGGCATTGCAGGCGCGGGGCGTCCAGCAGGGGGACCGCGTCGCGATCGTGATGCCGCAGCGGTTCGAGACCGCGGTGGCTTACATGGCAGTTCTCCAGATGGGGGCAGTGGCCATGCCGCTGTCCATGTTGTTCGGGCCGGAGGCCCTGGAGTTTCGTCTGCGCGACAGTGAAGCGATTCTGGCGATCTGCGACGAGGCATCCATCGACGCGCTGAGCGCGGTTCGCGGGCGCTGCCCCCAACTGCGCTGCGTGATCGGTGCGGGCGCGGCGGGAGGGCGTGCCGATCTGGCGCTGGCCGATGCGTTGGCGGCGCAGCCGCCGCAGTTCCGGATCGTCGACACAGCGGCCGACGATCCCGCGGTCCTGATCTACACCAGCGGCACGACCGGCAACCCCAAGGGCGCGCTGATTCCCCACCGGGCGCTGATCGGCAACCTGAGCTTCTTTGTCGCGAGCCAGAACTGGTTCGGCTTCGACGGCGTGACCAATCAGGACACGCAGGCCGTTTTCTGGTCGCCCGCCGACTGGGCATGGACCGGCGGCCTGATGGATGCGCTGCTGCCGACGCTGTACTTCGGTCGGCCGATCGTCGCCTGGAACGGGCGTTTCAGCCCCGAACTGGCGTTTTCGCTGATGCAGCAGCACGATGTGACCCACACCTTCCTGTTTCCGACCGCGCTCAAGGCCATGATGAAGGCCTATCCCCGACCGCGCGAGCAGTTCCGTCTGGGTTTGCAGGCCATCATGAGTGCCGGAGAGGCTGTTGGCGATGCGGTGTTTGCGTACTGCCGTGACGAACTGGGGGTGACGGTCAATGAAATGTTCGGCCAGACCGAGATCAACTACATCGTCGGCAATTGCGCGCGTTACTGGCCGGCGCGCCCCGGCAGCATGGGCAAGGGCTATCCGGGACACCGGGTGGCGGTCATCGACGACGCCGGGGTGGAATGCCCGGTCGGTGTTCCCGGCGATGTGGCGCTGCACCGGCTGGACGTGCACGGCCAGCCCGATCCGATCTTTTTCCTCGGTTACTGGAAGAACGAGGCCGCCACCCGCGCCAAATACACCGGCGACTGGTGCCGCACCGGCGATGTGGCGGTGCGCGACGCCGACGGTTACCTCTGGTACCAGGGCCGCGCCGATGACGTGTTCAAGGCCGCCGGCTACCGCATCGGCCCCGGCGAGATCGAAAACTGCCTGGTCAAACATCCGGCGGTGGCCAATGCCGCCGTGGTCCCCAAGCCCGACCGCGAGCGCGGGGCCGTGGTCAAGGCCTATGTGGTTCTTGCACCGGATTTCATAGCACAAAGAGACCAATTTGCGATGGGCAAGGTAGCTTTCGAGGCGGAAATCACGGCCGCATTGCAAACCCATGTGCGCGGCTTGCTTGCGCCCTACGAATACCCCAAAGAGATCGAGTTCATCGACCAGTTGCCCATGACAACCACCGGCAAAGTCCAGCGGCGTGTTTTGCGCCTGCAGGAGGAGGAGCGCGCCCGCGCCGACGGTCGGTTGTAGTGCCGCGGTACTGCGCCTTTTCCCCGCCCCGGCGCCTGCACAGGCGGCAACCCTTGCGTACACTTGGCCGCTGTGTGTGACCTTTGACGAGCCATCGTCCGTATCGACCATGAATCTGATTGCCCTCGGCGCCAGTGATCTGCGCGTTTCGCCCGTCTGCCTGGGCACCATGACCTTCGGCGAACAAGTGGGTGAGGATGATGCCCACGCCATTCTCGATCGGGCGCGGGCCCGGGGCGTGAATTTTCTCGACACGGCCGAGATGTATGCCGTGCCGGCCCGACCCGAAACCTGCGGCGCGACCGAGACCATCCTGGGCAACTGGTTTGCCAAACATCCGGGGGTCCGTCAGCACATGGTGCTGGCCACCAAGGTCGCCGGCCCGTCACGGGGGATGCCCTGGATTCGCGAGGGCGGCGGAATGACGGCCGCCGATATCCGCGCCTCGTGTGATGCCAGCCTGCGCCGCCTGCGCACCGACGTCATCGACCTCTACCAGATCCACTGGCCCGAGCGCCATGTGCCTGCCTTCGGTATCCGGTCCTACGATCCGGCCAAGGAGAAATCCGCGACGCCGATTCTGGAGCAGCTGCAGACCCTGGGCGAACTGGTGCAGGCCGGCAAGGTCCGCTACATCGGTCTGTCCAACGAAACACCCTATGGCGTGCACGAGTTTGTGCGTCTGGCCGAGCAAATGGGCCTGCCGCGGGTTGTCAGCGTGCAAAACCCGTATTGCCTGATCAACCGCAGCTACGAAAACGCGCTTGATGAAACTTGCCATCGTCTGGGCGTGTCGCTGCTGGCCTATTCGCCCCTGGGCTTCGGGCTGCTGAGCGGCAAGTACGATCAGACCGGCATTGACCAGCCCGAGGCGCCCCAGGGTCGCATGGCCCGTTTCGACAGCATGAAAAAGCAGCGCTGGGGTCGCCCCGAAGCCCTGGCCACCGCGCGCCGCTACAACGCGCTGGCCCGCGACCATGGACTCTCCCCCACCCGGATGGCGCTGGCGTTCTGCTACACCCAGTGGCGCGTGGCCAGCACGATCATCGGTGTGACCTCCATGGAGCAGCTGGATGAGGACCTCGACGCCTGGGGCACCCGCCTGAGCGCCGAACTGCTTGCTGCGATCGACCGCATCCGCCAGGAGCACTTCGACCCTGCCATCTGAGTGGTGCAGCCCTTGGCCGGAATGCCCGCTCCGACTCCAACGCCACTCCATGTCGCACCATGGCCCGAAAAGACCACGTATCCGAAACCCCCGCCACTGCGTTGCTGAGGGCCAACCGGGTGGCCTTCACCGAGCATCCCTATGAATGGCTGGAGCATGGCGGCGCCACGCACAGTGCGGAGGTGCTGGGATGGGATCCGTTTGCCGTGGTCAAGACCCTGGTGATGGAGGATCAGGACGCCAGGCCGCTGCTGGTGCTGATGCACGGCAACCGCAAGGTGTCGACCAAGAACCTGGCGCGCCAGATCGGGGTCAAGTCGGTCGCACCGTGCAAGCCGGAAACCGCCAACCGCCACAGCGGCTACCTCGTGGGGGGCACGTCGCCGTTCGGCACCCGGCGGCAGATGCCGGTCTTCATCGAGGAGAGCATCCTGGCGCTGCCCCGAATTCTCATCAACGGCGGCCGCCGCGGCTATCTGGTCGGGATCGACCCGCAGGTGTGCGTGGAACTGCTCGGCGCGCGACCGGTGCAGTGCGCCCTGCCCGGTGACTGAGGCGGCGGCGCGCCCATCGCCGTCCGCGCTGGCACAATCCGCGCAGTTTTCTGCGGAGAAAGTGCCTTGGACTTCCTGTATTCCTTTGTGGCCACGGTGGTGGCTTACCTGATCGGTTCGCTCAGCTTTGCGGTGATTGTCAGCCGGCTTATGGGCCTCAATGACCCGCGGACCTACGGCAGCAAGAACCCGGGCGCCACCAATGTGCTGCGCTCGGGCAGCAAAGTTGCGGCGGTGGTGACGCTGCTGCTGGATGCGGTCAAGGGCTGGCTGCCGGTTTTTCTGGTTCAGCTTTACGGCAAACCCTTTGGCCTGGGCGACGCCACGGTCGGTCTGGTGGGGCTGGCGGCGTTTCTTGGCCATCTGTACCCGGTGTTTTTCCGCTTCCAGGGAGGCAAAGGTGTCGCCACCGCAGCGGGAGTGCTGTTTGGCATTGATCCCTGGCTGGGGCTGGCAACGGTCGCCACCTGGGGCATCGTCGCCTATGCGTTCCGGTATTCCTCCCTGGCCTCGCTGGTGGCGACGGCATTTGCGCCTTTCTTTTACATTTTTGGTGACCGGGTGCAGTGGTACATGGCCCGGCCGGTGCTGCTGTGCATCTTTGTCATGGGCATGGCGCTGTTCTGGCGCCATCGCGAGAACATCAACCGCCTGCTGGAAGGCAAAGAAGCCAAGCTGGGAACCAAATCGTGAGCGCGCTGCAGCGCCTGCACGTGGCCGCCCGGTACAGCGAGGCGGCGGTTTTCAATGGCGTGGTGTACCTCGCCGGCATGGTCCCCGAATGTCTGGAGCTTGACATCCGGTCACAGACGGCCGATGTGCTGGCCCAGGTCGACCGGCGGCTGGCGGAGTGTGGCAGCGACCGGTCGCGGATGTTGCGAGTGCAGATTTTTCTGGCCGACATCGCCGACATTGCCGCCATGAACGAGGTGTGGGACGCCTGGGTGGTCCCTGGCACGGCGCCACCCCGTGCGACGGTGCAGGCGGCGCTGGCCAACCCGGACTACCGGATCGAAATCGTCGTTACCGCCGCCGTTCAGGATCGTTGATTTTGCTCCTGAAAATATAGCTGAAAACGACCTTTTTCTGATGGGTATTGGCCAGTAACACCTGAAAACACCTCAGTAGCGGCGTTCCAGCACCATGAGATCGGCTTCGCGACGCATCTGGAAGCGGTTGAGAAAGCTGTTGCCCAACAAAACGAATGGCATGGGCTGCGCGGTGACGATGCCATCGACATCAAACAGCTCCACGTCGCCGAGGCGCACGCTGGCGAATTTGACCCGCCATCCCTGCGCCATGCCGTTGGCGGTGCCGACACGTACCGGGGGGCTGGTGCGGTAATTCAGTCCCATGCGGTCGGCATCGCTCGAACCGAGGGCGACGACAGAGGCGCCGGTATCCACCATGAACTGCACGGTCTGCCCGTTGATCTGGCCGCCGCCCATGAAATGGCCGCCGCCGTCGGAGGTCAGCACCACGCGGTTGCCCCGCCCAGGCGCGGGCGCCGTGCTGCCGACACTGACGGGCGCTTCGCCCAAGCCGACGGTGTGGCGGCGGCCCGCCATTTCCACCACGGCGCTTGCCTGGGCCCCGGACACGGAGATCAGTCGTACCCCCAGATGACTTTCGCCCGGGGCGACAGTCCGTGGCGGTGCGCCATCCACCACCAGCAAGGCCCGCTGCCCCATGATGCCGCTCAGGCTGACCGACTGGGCCGCAACGGTGCTGCCGGCCGTCAAGGCCATGACCAGGGTCAGTACTTGCAGCCAAGGCTGCGGCATGGCGCGTCAGTCCCGGAAGTTGTCGAAACTCAGCGGCAGATCAGCCATGTCCTTGCGCAGCATGGCCATCACGGCCTGCAGGTCATCACGTTTGGCGCCGGTCACGCGTACTTTCTCATCCTGAATGGCCGCCTGGACCTTCAGTTTGCTTTCCTTGACCAGTTTCTGGATTTTTTTGCCGTCTTCGCTGCCAATGCCGCTGCGTACCTTGACGACCTGTTTGACCTTGTCACCACCGATCTTCTGCACGGCACCCTTGTCGAGGAACCGCACATCGACGTTGCGTTTGGTCATTTTGTTGCGCAGGATGTCTTCGACCTGCACCAGCTGGAAATCCGCATCGCCGAACAAAGTGATTTCCTTGTCCTTGAACTCCACGGCCGCCGACGTTCCCTTGAAATCGAAACGGGTGGCGATTTCCTTCGCGGTGTTTTCCACCGCGTTCTTCACTTCAACCAGATTGGGGTCGCAGACGGTATCGAAAGAGGGCATGTCAGTCTCGGTCGGCAGAGTTCGGAATGCGACAATTCTCCCATGTTCCCCGAGACCAACGTGCCGCTGCAGGCCCTCAACACCTTCGGCATCGCCGCCCGCGCACAGACACTGGTGCGGGTGCGGTCCGAAGACGATCTTCGCGCGGTTCTGGCCGATCCGGTGCTCGGCCCGGCGCCCAAATTCGTGCTCGGGGGCGGCAGCAACATCGTGCTCACCGGCGACGTCCGGCCGCTGGTGCTCAAGGTGGAACTGGCCGGCCGGCGCGTGGTGGGCGAGACGTCGCGGGCCTGGATCGTGGAAGCGGGGGCGGGCGAGCGCTGGCACGATCTGGTGGCATGGACGCTGGAGCAGGGTCTGCCCGGGCTGGAGAACATGGCGCTGATTCCCGGCACCGTCGGCGCCGCGCCGGTCCAGAACATCGGCGCCTATGGCGTGGAACTGCAGGACCGTTTCGAATCACTCGATGCCATGGATCTGCACAGCGGTGACGTTTTCACGCTGAACGCCGCCCAGTGTGCCTTCGGGTACCGGGATTCGGTCTTCAAACACCACGCGTCGAAGCCGGGTGACTTCGGTCTGGCCGGCCGCGCGCTGATCCTGCGGGTGCGGTTCGCGTTGCCGCGGCCCTGGAAACCCGTGCTGGGTTATCTGGATCTGGAGCGCCGCATGCAGGAGACTGGCATCGCCGCGCCGGACGCCCGGCAGATTTTCGACTGGGTCTGCGCCATTCGCCGCGCCAAGCTGCCCGATCCGGCCGTGATCGGCAACGCGGGCAGCTTTTTCAAGAACCCCAGCGTGACACCCGAGCAGTGCGCCGACATCATTGCCCGTGACCCCAAGTTGGTGCATTACCCGATGCCCGACGGCAGTGTGAAGCTGGCTGCCGGCTGGCTGATCGATGCCTGTGGCTGGAAAGGCAAGACGGTGGGGCATGCCGGTGTGTATGACCGGCAGGCCCTCGTGCTGGTCAACCGGGGCGACGCGGAGCACCCGTGCACCGGTGGCGAGGTGATGACGCTGGCCCGCGCCATCCAGACCAGTGTCTACGAGCGTTTCGGCATCCGGCTGGAGCCCGAGCCGGTGGTGGTCTGACAGCGTTTGTCGGAGAATGCCGGCAGGCGCCCGGTTTGTCGGCCGGGCAGCTCCAACAGGAGGTTTCCCATGAAAAAATGCGTTGCGGCCACCGGACTCCTTGCGCTGGTGGCAGGGTTGAACGCGCAGACCATTCCGCGCATGAAACTGACCGACGGTGAGCTCAGTTGCGCGCAGATCCACGCCGAAATCGGGCAGATGGACGATGTTCTGGCGCTCAATGCCGCCTCGCCCATGGGGCAGCAGGCCCGCGCGCGCAAGGAATTCCTGACCGGCTTTTTTGTCCAGCGCGGCTGCCGCACCAGCGATCTGGGTGCGGCCCCGGCGCAGGCCAAGCCGGCAAGCCCGGCGCTCGCCGCCGCGCCGGTGGCGCCGGCTGCCGCACCGCCGTCTGCGCCGGACTGGCGGGCGCTGCTGCAGGGCCCGTTGCCGGTCATCGATGGCGGCGCCCAGGTGGTCAAGGGCAGTGCCGATCTCAAAGGCAAGCGCTTTTACGTCAGCGAGTACCGCGTGCTGTTTGAAGTCAACGGCACGGTGACGGCCAGTTCCCGCGCGGCGTATTTCGGGGGCACCAACTACGGCGGCACCCGGGTGACGGTCAACTACCAGGTGGCCAACATGGACATCGCGGCGCTGCAGGCGCTCGTCGACCGCTCGTATGCCGATTTTCTGGCGCGCCTGGAAGCCGCAGGGGCGAAGCCGGAGCCGGCCGAGCCGTTCATCCGCGAATTCGGCACCGTGTACGACGCGTCGCTGGAGCCCACCCGGCCCGGCGCGCCGGTGATCGAAGACCAGGACCTCGGTTTCGGCCACCGCCGCTACATGGTGTTCGCGCCGAGCGGCATGAAGCTCAATCCGCGCGGCATGGCCGGGCTGGGCGCCGGCAACCTGGGCAACCGCATGGCGTTCATCAAGGGCAACGTCGAGGCGATTTCGGTCTCGATTGCGGTGAACCTGGCGGCGCAGGAGTCGTCCGGCAGCGGCTCATCGCTGTTTCGCAGCGGCAGCAGCGCCAATGCCTCGGCCGCGATGGAGATCGTGGGCACACGCGCCAACCTGTTCCAGAGCCATGCGCACACCCACGGCATGCGAATGGACAAACCGTTGCCCGTGCCGGGTCAGTTTGCGACCTTCCGCGAAACCGGTGGCTATGACAGCCGCCAGGACGCGGCCGTGCAGGGAATCCAGGCGCTGGGCCGGCTGATGGGGCAGGCCGGCAACCAGAACAAACGCGTGGAGATGGCGATTGACGTGGACACGGCGGCCATGGTCCGACTGGCCGCGCAGGGCATCGCCACCGTCAACCAGGGCATTGCGGCCAATATCCGCTGACGCTGACGCGCCGGCCGGTGGTGTGCCCGGCCGGCCTGTCACGCCGCCTTATTTGCCGCCTTCAAGGCGCAGCATGCTGGCGCCGTCACCCAGCGAGAGCAGCCCGGTCTTGGTGTAGATGCCCAGCTTGCTGCGGGTGTCGGTGATGTCCAGGTTGCGCATGGTCAGCTGGCCGATGCGGTCGAGCGGGCTGAACGGTGCGTCTTCCACCTTTTCCATCGACAGGCGCTCGGGCGCGTAGGTCAGGTTGGGGCTGTCGGTGTTCAGGATCGAGTAGTCGTTGCCGCGGCGCAGCTCCAGTGTCACTTCGCCGGTCACGGCGCGCGCCACCCAGCGCTGGGCGGTTTCGCGCAGCATGATGGACTGCGGGTCGAACCAGCGGCCCTGGTAGAGCAGGCGGCCGAGCTTGAGGCCGTTGATGCGGTACTGCTCGATGGTGTCCTCGTTGTGGATGCCGGTGACCAGGCGCTCGTAGGCGATGTGCAGCAGCGCCATGCCGGGGGCTTCGTAGATGCCGCGGCTCTTGGCTTCGATGATGCGGTTTTCGATCTGGTCGCTCATGCCCAGGCCGTGGCGGCCGCCGATTTCGTTGGCCTTGAGGAACAGGTCCACCGGCGAGTCGAAGGTCTGGCCGTTCAGTGCCACCGGCTGGCCTTCCTCGAAGCGGATGGTCACTTCCTCGGCCTTGACCTCCACCTCGGGCTTCCAGAACGCCACGCCCATGATCGGGTTGACGATGCGGATGCCGCTGTTCAGGTGTTCCAGGTCCTTGGCCTCGTGGGTGGCGCCCAGCATGTTGGAGTCGGTGCTGTAGGCTTTTTCCACACTCATCTTGTAGTCGAAGCCGTTGGCGATGAGGAATTCGCTCATCTCCTTGCGGCCACCGAGCTCGTCGATGAAGGTCTGGTCCAGCCAGGGCTTGTAGATCTTCAGGCTGGGGTTGGTCAGCAGGCCGTAGCGGTAGAAACGCTCGATGTCGTTGCCCTTGAAGGTGGAGCCGTCGCCCCAGATGTGGACGTCGTCTTCCTTCATGGCCGCCACCAGCATGGTGCCGGTCACGGCGCGGCCGAGCGGTGTGGTGTTGAAGTAGGTGATGCCGCCGGTGCTGATGTGGAACGCGCCGCACTGGATGGCGGCGATGCCCTCGTGGGCGAGCTGCACCCGGCAGTCGATCAGGCGGGCCTTTTCCGCGCCGTAGGCCAGCGCCTTGCGCGGGATTTCGTCGTAGTCGGACTCGTCGGGCTGGCCCAGGTTGGCGGTGTAGGCGTACGGAATCGCGCCTTTTTTCTTCATCCACAGCAGCGCGGCGCTGGTGTCCAGGCCGCCGGAAAAGGCGATGCCGACTTTCTGCTGGGTGGGAAGGTTCTGCAGGATGGTGGCCATGCGGTGTCCTTGGTGATCAGCCGAAGTGGCAGATGTAGTGGTAGGCCTCGGTGACGCGGATGTCGAACGACGAGTTGCCCGGAATGCTGAACTTGTCCCCCGGGCCCGATGTCATCCAGGTGTCGCTGCCGGCCAGCCGGTACTCGCAGCGGCCGGCCACACATTCCATGACCTCGGGCGCACCGGTGTTGAAGGTGAGCGTGGCGGGCAACACCACACCGACGGATTTTTTTGTGCCGTCCGGCAGGGTGATGCCGTGGCTGACGCATTTGCCGTCGAAGTAGACGCTGGCCTGGGTGTTGACGGACACGCCGTCAAAGGTCTGGGTGGTCATGGCTGGGGTGCTTGGTTGTCGTTGAAACGGTAATGGGTGACTTCGCGTCGCGCGGTGGGGGCGAATGCCCGGGTGGTCCGGCCAACGACACGGTGTGTACCCGCTCGCAGGAGCGATGGCGTGCTCCCGGTAGCCGCCAATTTTAAGTTACTGGCGCTGGCGCGCCTGCTCAACGGCTCGGGCGAAGTCCGGCTCGGCAAATCCGACGCTCACCCGCGGTTCGACCCCGGGGCCCCAGTCCACGACGGGCCGCTTGATGGTGCTGGCTTGCGCCCGCATCACGGCGCGCGCGCTGGCGTTGTCCGTGACGCCAGCGCGAATCGGCTCGTCCAATGCGCGCCAGCTCGTGCCTTTTCGGTTCAGCAATCGTTCCCAACCGACCACCCCAAGCCACTCATCCAGCGGCCCATCGGGAACGCCAGCCTTCTTGAAATCATGAAAAACATGATCGACACCGCGCGCGTCAAGCCACGCGCGGGCTTTTTTGACAGTGTCGCAATGGGGAATGCCATACAGGCGAATAACGGGTTTGCTCATCGGACAGATCATGCGGGAAAGCGCGGTGCGCGACAATTCGGGCCGATTATTCCCCCTGCCATGAAAAATTTGTCCGACTGGCTTGCACACTGCGAGCGCCTGCATCCCGCCACGATTGAACTCGGTCTGGAACGGGTACGTGCCGTAGCGCAGCGCATGGAACTGGCTTTTGCCTGTCCTGTCATCACGGTCGCGGGCACCAATGGCAAGGGATCGACCTGTGCCATGCTCGACAGCGTCCTGACGCACGCAGGCTACCGCACCGGGCTGTACACGTCGCCGCACCTCGTGCGGTTTGCCGAACGCTGCCGGATCCAGGGTCAGGTCGTCGACGACGAAGATCTGGTGCCGTTTTTCGAACGGGTCGAAGCGGCGCGCGGTGACGTCTCGTTGACCTATTTCGAATTCACCACTTTGGCGATTCTGGCCCGACTGGCCGCAGCGGCCCTGGATGTGGTGATTCTGGAGGTCGGACTCGGGGGCCGGCTGGATGCCGTCAATGTTGTCGATCCCGACTGCGCCGTCATTACGAGTATCGATCTGGACCACATGGAGTTCCTGGGGCCTGATCGCGAGGCGATCGGTTACGAGAAGGCGGGCATCATGCGGACCGGCCGGCCTGTGGTGGTCAGCGATCCCGCGCCGCCCCGCAGTGTGATGGACCGAGCACGCGAGATCGGCGCCGAACTGTGGTGTGCGGGGCGGGATTTTCATGTCAGCGGCGATCGTCAGCAATGGTCCTGGCAAGGGCGGGGGCGCCGCTACAGCGGGCTTGCGTTTCCGGCCTTGCGGGGCGCCAACCAACTGGTCAACGCGGCCGGCGTGATCGCCGCATTGCAGGCTTTGCGTGACCGCCTGCCGGTCAATGCGCAGGCGCTGCGCAATGGCCTGGTGCTGGTCGAGTGGCCGGGGCGTTTTCAGATCATTCCGGGCGAGCCGGCACTGGTGCTGGATGTGGCCCACAACCCGCATGCGGTGGCAACACTCGCCGAGAACCTTGATGCGATGGGCTTTTACCCGGCGACACACGCCGTGTTCGGCGCGATGGCCGACAAGGATGTGGCCGGAATGTTGGCGCGGGTCGATCCGCTGGTCGATCGGTGGTATTTCTGTGACCTCCCGACGCCGCGTGCGGCGTCGGCTACGGATCTGATGTCGGCATGGCGGGGCGTCAGCCGGCACGCCGGGGCGCATGGCAGCGTGGCCGGCAAACCGTCCGAAGCCTTGCAGGCCGCTCTGGCGGCGGCAGACCCGGCTGATAGAATCATCGTCTTTGGTTCCTTCTTCACCGTCGGTGGTGTCCTTCAGGACGGCTTGCCTCGTCGGAGTGCCCGCCACCTCGGTGCCTGACCCCCAGCGTCATGCCCTTGTTTTCGTTTCGCAAGTCCGACGCCCCATCCTTATCCTGCACTCCCCGTGGGCCGGACGCCGGCTCGGCAGCGGTGCAGGCAGAGACGGTCGAAGCACTGCGGCGGCGCGCGCGGCACCGCCTGCTGGGCGCGTCAGTTCTGGTGCTGGCGGCAGTTTTCGGGTTTCCCCTGCTGTTCGACAGCCAGCCGCGCCCCGTATCGGTCGATGTGCCCATCACGATTCCGGACCGCGACAAGGTCAAACCGCTGACGGTTCCGGCTGTGCCGGCAAATTCCGCGCCAGTGGCCGTTGCGGCCAGTGCCCCAGTCCAGGGGACGGGCCCGGTCGGCGCGACGGCGAGCCTGGCCGCGCGCGAAGAACTGGTTCCGCCGGCGGTTGCGGCGCCACCAGCGAAACCGGCCGCTTCCGTCGCCACTGGAGCGACGAAAAAGGAGCCCGCTGCGGCCGCCCAGACGCCGGTTGCTCCGGTATCAGAGAGAAATCAGGCGATACCCAGCGTAAAACCTTCATCGGGTGCTATCGAAAAAGTACCGGAAAAGGCACCCTCGGACAAGACTCAGCCGAAAGCGGATGACGGCGCCCGCGCACGGGCCTTGCTGGACGGCCAGGATCCGGCTGCGTCAGGAGGCGGTCGCTTCATCGTTCAGATCGGCGCTTTTGCCGACGCCACCAAGGCCCGTGAGGTACGGCTCAAAGTCGAACGCGCGGGCCTGAAAACCTACACCCACGTCATCGAAACCGGTGAGGGCAAACGCATTCGTGTGCGGGTGGGCCCCTACCCAACCCGTGCCGAGGCGGACAAAGCGGCAGGGCGCATTCGCGCGCTGGATCTTCCGGCTGCCATTCTTACCCTGTGAGTTCAGGCATGCAGGCTGTGCAGGCGATGGCGGTCGCAGACTGGGTTTTTCTGGGTGTCCTGTTGGTTTCGGCGGTTCTGGGGTTGTGGCGCGGGCTGGTGTACGAGATGGTGTCGGTACTGGGCTGGGTGGCCGCGTTTGTGGCCGCGCAGTGGTTTGCGACCGATCTGGCGCCGCGTTTGCCGCTGGGCGATGCGTCCGAGCCGGTACGGTTCGCGGCGGCTTTCGTGTTGATTTTTGTCGCTTGCGCCTTCCTTGGTGGTTTGTTGGCATGGCTGGCACGCAAGCTGGTAACCGCCGCCGGGCTGCGCCCGGTCGACAGGACGCTGGGTCTGGCATTCGGACTCGTTCGGGGCTTCATCATCTTGCTGGCCTTGGCGGTGTTTGTTGGCATGACGCCCCTGCGGCAGGAGACCTGGTGGAAAGAGTCCAGGGGTGCGGCGCTTTTGGCGACAATGCTGGAAGGCCTCAAACCGGTGTTGCCATCGGTGGTTCGGCAATCGCTGAACGCATGAAAGGCCTGTTGCACCACAGGCCGTACAGAAAGTAACAAGCATGTGTGGAATCGTCGGCGTTGTCAGCAACGCACCCGTCAACCAGCTGATCTATGACGCGCTGCTGCTCTTGCAGCACCGCGGCCAGGATGCTGCCGGCATCGTGACCCAGCTGGATCGCAAGTTTTTCATGCACAAGGCCAAAGGCATGGTGCGCGATGTTTTCCGCACCCGCAACATGCGCTCCCTGCCGGGCAACAGCGGCCTCGGTCAGGTGCGCTATCCCACTGCCGGCAATGCGTACAGTGAGGAAGAGGCCCAGCCGTTTTATGTCAACGCGCCTTTTGGCATTGTTCTGGTTCACAACGGCAATCTGACCAATGCCCATGCACTCCGGGCGGAACTGGCTGCGGCCGATCACCGCCACATCAATACCGACAGTGACTCCGAGGTCCTGATCAACATCCTTGCCCACGAACTGGAGCAGTGCACCCGTGGACAACCGCTGACCCCCGAAGTGGTGTTTTCGGCCGTGCGGCGGGTTCACCTGCGCCTGCGGGGTTCTTACGCGGTAATTGCGCAAATCGCGGGATACGGGCTTCTGGCCTTTCGTGATCCCTATGGAATTCGTCCCTTGTGTCTCGGGAGGGGAAGTGATGGCACCGTCATGGCCGCCAGCGAGTCGGTTGCGCTGGAAGGGACGGGGCACGTTTTCGAACGTGACATCGCACCCGGCGAGGCCGTGGTCGTGACTCTGGACGGACAGATCCATGGGCAGCAATGCGCCGAGCACTCCCGCCTGAATCCGTGCATCTTCGAGTTTGTCTACCTCGCCAGGCCTGATTCGGTACTCGACGGCATTTCGGTTTACCAGGCCCGAATGAATCTGGGGCAAACCCTTGCGCAGCGTGTCGTTTCGGTCGTGCCGCCGTCTGACATCGACGTGGTCATCCCGATCCCGGAATCCAGTCGACCCAGTGCCACAGAGCTGGCGCACCTGATTGGCAAGCCCTATCGGGAGGGTTTCGTCAAGAACCGTTATGTCGGGCGCACCTTCATCATGCCCGGCCAGGCAGTGCGCAAGAAGTCAGTCCGCCAGAAACTCAACGTCATCGCCAGCGAGTTCCGCGGTCGCAATGTGCTGCTGGTCGACGACTCCATCGTGCGGGGCACCACGTCGCGGGAGATCGTCCAGATGGCACGTGATGCCGGCGCGCGCAGGGTATACATGGCCAGCGCGGCGCCGCCGGTCCGGTATCCGAACGTCTACGGCATCGACATGCCGACCAAGGACGAGCTGGTCGCCCACGGTCGGACCAATGAAGAAATCCGCCAGATCATCGGCTGCGATGCGCTGATCTACCAGGAAGTCGATGGCATGAAGCGCGCGGTAGGTTCGCTCAACGCCCGGATCGCCGGTTTCGATGCCTCCTGCTTCGACGGTGTCTATGTGACCGGGGACATTGCCGACAGCGACATTGCGCGGCTGAACGAAAAGCGGGTTCAGGCTGACGAGGCGGGCGAGGACACCTCTCGCCTCGCGCTTCCCAATACCCAGCACTGACACTCGGTACCTGACCATGAAAACTCCGGACCCGAACGATCTGCGCCCCTTGCATCGCGACACCTTGGCTGTTCGGGCTGCCGTCCCGCGCAGTCAATATGGCGAGAACTCCGAAGCCTTGTACCTGACCAGCGGTTACGTTCAGCCCGACGCGCAATCGTCGGCGCGCAGATTCGCCGGTGATGAGGACGGATACACCTACGGCCGGACCGGCAACCCGACCGTCCACAGCCTGGAACAGCGCCTGGCGGCCATGGAAGGCGCCGAAGCGGCCATGGCGACGGCATCGGGCATGTCCGCGATCATGCTGATGTGTTTCAGCTTGCTGCGCAGCGGAGACCACGTGGTGATTTCCCAGTCCATGTTCGGGTCGACCCTGAAGCTGATTGGCAGCGAATTCGCACGCTTCGGTGTTGAGACCACCTGCGTGCCGCAAACCGATATCACGGCATGGCGCCAGGCGATGCGGCCCAATACCCGGTTGTTGTTTGCGGAAACGCCAACCAACCCGCTGACCGAAGTCTGCGACATCGCTGCGCTTGCCGACATTGCCCATGGGGCAGGTGCCTGGCTTGCGGTGGACAACTGTTTTGCCACGCCCGCTCTGCAGCGACCGATTGAACTGGGTGCAGACATCATCATGCATTCGGGAACCAAATTCCTCGATGGCCAGGGCCGGGTCATGGCGGGCGCGCTGTGTGCGTCCCGCGCCATGGTGCAGGAGCGTTTCCTGCCGGTGCAGAAGAATGCAGGCATGGTGCTGTCGCCGTTCAATGCCTGGGTGGTGCTCAAAGGTCTGGAGACCCTGAGCCTGCGCATGCGCGCTCAAAGCGAAGCCGCTTTGGCGCTGGCGCGATGGCTGGAGTCCCATCCGGTGGTTGCCCGGGTCTTCTATCCGGGTCTGACCAGCCACCCGCAACATGCGCTGGCCATGGCGCAGATGGGCGGAGTCGGGGGTGCCGTGCTGTCGTTTGAGGTCCAGGCCACGTCGCCGCAGATGGCTCGTGAGCGGGCCTTCCGCGTTCTCGATGCCCTGCAGGTGCTGTCCCTCTGTACCAACCTGGGAGACACCAAGACCTTGCTGACCCATCCGGCCAGTACATCGCACGGCAAGCTCTCCGAAGACCAGCGACAGTCGGCGGGAATCGGTCAGGGGCTGATCCGTGTTGCCGTCGGACTTGAACATTTTGATGACATCACGGCCGATATCGGCCGTGGCCTGGAGACCTTGTGACCACCGATAGTTTCACGCGCGCCGCTGGCCGCGTTCGCACCCGCTTTGCACCGTCGCCCACCGGCTTCATTCACCTCGGCAACATCCGCTCCGCGTTGTATCCGTGGGCTTTTGCCCGCGCCACCGGAGGCGACTTCATTTTGCGCATTGAAGATACTGACCAGGAGCGTTCGACCCAGGCGGCGGTCGATGTCATCCTGGAAGGCATGCGCTGGCTGGGCCTCGACCCGGACGAGGGCCCGTACTACCAGATGCAGCGTGTTGATCGCTACAAGGCGGTCCTCGAGGAATTGCGCGCCACCGGGCATGTCTATCCTTGCTACATGAGCGTGGAAGAACTGGACATGCTGCGCGAGCGGCAGATGGCGGCCAAGGTCAAGCCGCGTTACGACGGGACCTGGCGTCCGGCGCCAGGGAAAATCCTGCCGCCGGTGCCCGAGGGCGTTCGACCGGTGCTGCGCTTTCGCAACCCGGGCGAAGGTGTGGTCGCCTGGGACGACAAGGTCAAGGGCCGAATCGAGATCCGCAACGACGAGCTCGATGATCTGGTCATTGCCCGCCCGGACGGCACGCCGACGTACAACTTCTGCGTCGTCGTGGATGACATCGACATGGCCATCACCCATGTCATCCGCGGTGATGACCATGTCAACAACACCCCCCGACAGATCAACATTTTTCGCGCTCTGGGCAAGGAACCGCCGGTGTACGCCCATCTGCCTACCGTGCTCAATGAGCAGGGCGAGAAAATGAGCAAACGCCATGGCGCCAAACCGGTCACGCAGTACCGTGACGATGGTTTCCTGCCCGATGCCATGGTCAATTACCTTGCCCGGCTGGGCTGGAGCCATGGCGACGACGAAATTTTCAGCCGGGACCAGTTTGTCGCGTGGTTCGATCTGGACCACCTTGGACGGAGCGCCGCACAGTTTGATGAAAACAAGCTGCGCTGGGTCAACGCGCAGCATCTCAAGGCCATGGCGGACGAACAACTGGCGCGGTTGCTGACGCCGTTTCTTGCGGCGCGCGCCATTGACGCCGATGGTCGGCTGCCCCGCATTTGCGGGTTGTTCAAGGACCGCTGCGACACCTTGGTGATTCTGGCCGACTGGGTCGCGCGGTTTTACGCCCCAGTCACGCCGGACCCGAGTGAGCACGCGCTGCATGTTACCGACGCGGTTCGGCCGGCCTTGCGCGCGCTGGCCGGCCGCTTGGGGGCGGTCGAGTGGGAAAAGGCCGCCATTGCCGCAGCGATCAAGGAGGTGCTGAAAGAAGCCGGCCTCAAGATGCCGCAACTGGCGATGCCGGTTCGGGTGTTGGTGATGGGCACCGCACAGACGCCTTCTCTGGATGCGGTGCTGGAACTGTGTGATCGCGAAAAAGTTCTGGCTAGTTTGCACGAAGCTTGAAAAGCGGTCTATAATTCAAGGCTCGATGCAAACGAAATTGTTCTGCTGAAGATGCAGTTTCGTGTGTTTGGGGGTATAGCTCAGCTGGGAGAGCGCTTGCATGGCATGCAAGAGGTCAGCGGTTCGATCCCGCTTACCTCCACCACTGTATCGAAGCGTCCAAGGTTTTGACCCTATCGTCTAGAGGCCTAGGACATCACCCTTTCACGGTGAGTACCGGGGTTCGAATCCCCGTAGGGTCGCCAAGTTTGTAGCACTTGGGTTGCTGAAAGGCGCCGAAGCTATCTACCAGGAGTGGTAGTTCAGTTGGTTAGAATACCGGCCTGTCACGCCGGGGGTCGCGGGTTCGAGCCCCGTCCACTCCGCCAAATCAAGCCCCGAGCAACATTGTTTGTTCGGGGCTTTTTCTTTTCTCACACCAGGCGTCAGCCGAATCAGCCGAATCAGCCGAATCGGCCGAATCGGCCGAATCAGCCGGATCAGCCGGATCAGCCGGGCAGGTTGCGCAGGCGCAGCATGCCACTCGATAGCGCCGTGCCGAGCAATACGACGGCGCCGCAGCCCAGCATCCAGGGTGTGATGACCTCGTCAAGCAACAGCGTGCCATACAGCACGGCGAAAACCGGGATGACGAAGGTCACCGTCAACGTTCGCGCCGGGCCAGCGCGTTCGATCAGTCGGAAGTACAACACGTAGGCCACGCCGGTGCAGACAACGCCGGCCACGAGCAGGGACAGCCAGGCGTTCAGGCTGGGCATCTGCGGTGGCAGAAACGCCAAGGCGGGCAGGGCGAGCCCCAAGGTGGCGCCCAGTTGGCTTCCGGTGGCGGTGACCAGCGGCGGCACGCCTTGCAGGTACAGCCGGGTGTAGCTGGCGGCGATGCCGTAGCACAAGGTCGCCAGCAGACAGGCCCCGACCGCCAGCGCAGGGCCCCAGGTCCCCAGCCAGCCGCTGCCAGTCCCGGTGCTTGCACCTCGAAACCCGATCCTGTCGGACGCCAGCAGCGCCACGCCGACAAACCCGACCACCAGCCCGAGCATGCGCCCGGTGTCCGGACGGTCGCGCAGCCACGCCCAGGCCACCAGTGCGCCAAACAGCGGCACCGTCGCATTCAGGATCGCCGACAGTCCCGTGGACAAGTACAAAAGCGCAAACGCGAAACAGGCAAACGGCAGGCCGGAATTGACCATGCCGATGAGCAAAACCCGTTTCCAGTGGCAACGCAGTTGCGGCCCGAGTCCGCGCATCAGCATCAGCGGAACCAGAAACAGACTGGCGATGGCAACCCGCCCGGCTGCTGTGGGCAACGCCCCGAATTCCACCACCGCCAGTCGGGTGAACAGGAATGAAGCCCCCCAGATGGCGCCGAGCAAAACGAAGTCGACAATCCAGGTCCGTACCGGCGCGGTCGCCGGAGCGTTCACCACGAACCCTCCAGATCCAGCAGCGCTGTCTTGCGCGTCAGACCGCCGGCATAGCCGGTGAGTGATCCGTCAGCACCAAGCACGCGGTGGCAGGGCACGATGATGCTCACCGGGTTGCGTCCCACCGCCGCGCCCAATGCACGAACTGCCCGTGGCCGGCCGATTGCTTGCGCCAGGGCGCCGTAACTGGTGTGCTCGCCGAACGGGATCGCCAGCAGCGCCTGCCAGACTGCTTGCTGGAATGCCGTACCGGCGCGCAGGTCCAGCGGGAGATCGAACGCGTGACGTTGACCGGCAAAGTAGTCGTTCAGCTGCTGCGCCGCGCGCAGGAGGATGGGGTGTTCGGGCTGGTGCGCCCATGGCGCGGGATCGGGGGTGTCCCGCTGGCCTTCGACGAACCAGGCTCCGGAGAGTCCGGCAGGACTGGCCGCCAGCAGGAGTGCGCCCAGCGGGCTGTCGATCTGGCAACAGACGGTTACCGGGGAAGCTTTTTCAGACATTTATGCCAGTACCCAGCTAATTTTGGTTGTTTTGCGCTACAGAAAACGGAGCGTTCGCGGCGTGGATGCGGTGCCAGGCCCCCACGACGGCATAGCTGCGCCACGGCCGCCAGTTCTGCGAGCGCTCTTCGGCCTCGCGGGCGCTGCCCAGGTCAAGCGCCTTTTGCATGGCGATATCACCCGCCGGAAAAGCATCGGGCCAGCGCAGCGCACGCATGGCGATGTACTGGGCTGTCCAGTCGCCAATGCCTGGCAGTGCGGTCAGTGCCTCCATGGTGCTGCGATGGTCGGTGGATGGCTCCAGTTGCAAGCCACCGCCGGCCACCGCCTGCGCCAGCGCCACAATGGCACGCTGCCGTTGGCGCACGATGCCCAGTTGCCCGAGACGTTCGGGATCGGCCTGAGCCAGCGCTACAGGTGTCGGGAACAGCCGCGAGAGGTCAGGCCAGGGCGTAACCAGCGGCTCGCCGAATGTCAGTACCAGCCGTTCACCCAGCGTGCGGGCCGCCGCCACGGTGATCTGCTGGCCCACAATGGCCCGCACCGCCAGTTCGAAGCCGTCGAGACAGCCGGGTACCCGCAGCCCGGCCGGCCATGGTGGGGCCATCGCAGCCGTGCTCGCATCGGCGGACAGACAGGCGTCGATGACGGCCGGGTCGGCATCCAGGTCCAGCCAGGCGCGGACCTTGGCAATCACGCTGGGCAAGACTTCGCACAAGGTGTCGCTGACCTGCAGGTCGACGGCAGTGCGGGCGGGGTCGAAGCGTATCGTCACCCACCCGGTCCGGGTCTGGTGTCCGGCGGTGACCCGCAAGGTGGCACCCGCCAGAGCCGTGTCGCAGGATGGGTTCTCGACGAATGACAATCCCCCGATGCAACGCCGAGCAAGGAACTCCCGCATGGCGGTGATGGCGTAGGGCGGACGGTAGCCGAGGCGAATGATGCTTCCTCGCGCGTGCGGCGCAGCGCTGGTGCGGCGCAGCGCCGTGGGGTTGAGCCCGTAGCGGCTGAGAAAGGCAGCATTGAATCGGCGCAGCGAGCCGAAGCCGCTGGCCAACGCGACCCGGGTCACCGGCAAATCGGTATCGGTCAGCAACTGTTTGGCGTTCAACAGGCGCCGCGTTTGCAGGTATTGCACGGGTGCGACACCAAAATGCGCTTCGAAAATGCGCCGCAGGTGGCGGTCGCTGACACCGAGGCGCTGGGCCACGTGGACCAAGGTGGCGGTTTCGTTCGCGGTGGCGGCCAGTTCATCGAGCATGCGCGCTCCCTGCCGCGCCAGCACTCCCGAGGCATCCTGGGTGGTCCAGGTGCCCGGGCCGGGCGCGAGTTCGGGGCGGCAGCGCAGGCAGGGGCGGAACCCGGCCTGTTCTGCCTGAGCGGCAAAGTTGAAGAAGCGGCAGTTCTCACGCCGCGGTACCCTGACCCGGCATACCGGGCGGCAATACACCCCGGTCGATATCACGCCGGTAAAAAAGTGCCCGTCGAAGCGGGCGTCATGCGCCGTCAGCGCCCGGTAACACGCATCCTCGTCGCGGATTTCAGCGGGACTTTCGGCAGCGGCAGACATGGCGGCCATCCTACACGCGCCCAAAGCGCCGACTGGCCGTTTCCGGACATCTGCCTGAAAAAGAGCCCGCCTACAATGCCAGAAGACACCCTTCAAACCCGGGAACCCCGCATGCAAGTGAACGCGTCCATCTTCAAGGCCTATGACATCCGGGGTGTGGTCCCCGCCACGCTGGACGAGGCCGTTGCCGAGGCCCTGGGCCGCGCCTTTGGCACGGCCGCGCGCCGCGAAGGCGAGACGGCGGTCGCCGTGGGCCGGGACGGCCGCCTCAGTGGTCCCGCCCTGTCGGCGGCCCTCATGCGGGGCCTGGTGGCCGCTGGCATGGAGGTCATCGACGTTGGCATGGTCACCACGCCCATGCTGTACTTCGCGGCCAGCACCCTGTGCACCAGCGGCATCCAGGTCACGGGCAGCCACAACCCCAAGGACTACAACGGCTTCAAGATGGTGCTGCGCGGACGAGCCATTTATGGCGATGAGATTCAGTCGCTGCGCTCCACGATGACCGATGAAAGCTGGGACCTGCAGGGCGGTGGCTCGATGCGACAGGTGGACGTCTTCACTGCCTATCGTGACCGCATCGTGGGCGATATCCGCCTCGCACGCCCCATGAAAATCGTGGTGGATTCGGGCAACGGCATCGCGGGCGCCTCCGCCCCGGCCATCCTGCGTGCCATCGGCTGCGAGGTGATCGAACTGTTCAGCGCGGTCGATGGCAATTTTCCCAACCACCATCCCGACCCGAGCAAGCCGGAGAACCTGCGTGACCTGATTGAGACGATCGGCGCCTGCGATGCCGAACTGGGCCTGGCCTTCGATGGCGACGGCGACCGCCTGGGCATCGTGACCCGAGAGGGAAACAACATCTTTCCTGATCGCCAGATGATGCTGTTCGCCCGCGACGTGCTGACCCGTGTGCCAGGTGGCACCATTCTGTTCGATGTCAAGTGCACGCAGCGGCTGGCGCCCGCCATCGAAGAGGCGGGTGGCGTACCCCTGATGTTCAAGACAGGCCACTCGCTGATCAAGGCCCGCATGAAAGAGCTTGATTCCCCGCTAGGCGGCGAAATGAGCGGGCATGTCTTCTTCAAGGAACGCTGGTTCGGCTTTGACGACGGCACCTACGCCGGCTGTCGTCTGCTGGAGATCGTCAGCCGCAGCGCCGACGCCAGCGCAGTGCTCAACGCACTGCCCGCCAGCCACAGCACACCTGAACTCAACGTCGCATGCGCCGAAGGCGAGCCCCACCGGCTGACGGCCCGGCTGCAGACTCTGGCCGAAGGCCGGTTTGATCCGGTTGCCCGGGTCAATACCATCGATGGCCTGCGGATCGATTGGCCGGATGGTTTTGGCCTGATCCGCGCCTCCAACACGACCCCGGTGCTGGTCTTGCGCTTCGAGGGGCACACCCCGCAAGCCTTGCACCGGATCGAAGGTGACATGCTGGCGCTGCTGCGGCAGGTCAAACCCGACGCCGTGCTTGGCTCGGCGGCGCATTGATGTCTTTGCTGGGCGGTGCCGCGCGGTCGCTGTATGGCGCGCTGTTGTGGCTGTCGCAGCCGCTGCTCCGTCGCAAATTGGCCCGCCGTGCCATCGCCGAACCCGGGTATGCGGTCGCGGTCGAGGAACGGTTCGGCCGGTACGACGTGCCGGCCCGCTCCGGTGCCATCTGGGTCCATGCGGTGTCCTTGGGTGAAACCCGGGCGGCGGCGCTGTTGCTGGCCGAGTTGCGCCGCGTTCGCCCGGATTTGCGGCTCTTGCTGACCCATGGCACCGCCACAGGCCGGGCCGAGGGCACACGTTTGCTGCAACCCGGGGATGTCCAGGTCTGGCTGCCGTGGGACACCCCGGGTGCCGTCGCGCGTTTCCTTGATCATTTCCAGCCTTGTGCTGGAGTGCTGCTGGAAACCGAAGTCTGGCCCAATCTGGTGGCGGCCTGCCGATCGCGCGGGGTGCCGCTGATGCTGGCCAATGCGCGGCTCAATGAACACTCGCTGCGTCGCGCTCGCCGTCTGGGCGTGCTGGCGCGCCCCGCGTATGGCACTTTGGCTGCCGTGTGGGCGCAGACCGAGGACGACGCCCGGCGGCTGCGCCAGCTCGGCGCGCCGGTCTGTGGGGTGTTCGGCAACCTCAAGTTCGACGCCACTCCACCGGCCGAGCTGCTGGCGCGCGGCCGGTCCTGGCGCGCGGGGTTCGGCCGACCGGTTGTCCTGTTGGCCAGCAGCCGCGAAGGGGAAGAAGCGCTGCTTTTGGAGCAAATCGGTGCCGTACCCAGCGCAAAAAGGTCTCTTTCTGCTATAAATAATGAAGTTGCCGAGGGGTTTTCGGCATGCCAGTGGCTGATCGTTCCTCGGCATCCCCAGCGGTTTGATGCCGTGGCGGCGGACCTTGCGGCGCAAACCGGCGCCGTGTCGCGCCGCAGCGACTGGGCTTGCGACGGCCCGCCGGCTCCCGCGCCCGGGCGGGGCGCCGTCTGGCTGGGTGACAGCCTGGGTGAAATGCCGCTGTATTACGCGCTGGCCGATGTGGCCTTGCTGGGGGGCAGTTTCGCGCCCTTGGGGGGGCAGAACCTGATCGAAGCCGCCGCCTGCGGCTGCCCCGTGATCCTTGGGCCGCACACCTTCAACTTTGCCGAAGCAGCGCGGCAGGCCATCTCGGTGGGGGCCGCCTGCCGCGTGGACGACATGGCGCAGGCGGTGTCGCGGGCCCAGGCGCTTCTGGCCGATCCCCCGGCGCTGGCCGCGATGCGCGAGGCTGCGGTGGCATTTGCCGCGGCCCACCGGGGGGCCGCGGCCCGCACGGTGTCGGCGCTGACGGCTTTTATTTCCCCAGCAGCGCGTTGATGGCGCGCAGATCCTCGTCCTTGAGCACGCCGCTGGCCTGGCGCAGCCGCAATCCGTTCACCAGCACGCTGTAGCGCGCCTGGGCGAGATCACGTTTGGTCTGGAACAACTGGCTCTGGCTGTTGAGCACGTCAATATTGATGCGCACGCCCACCTGGTAGCCCAGCTTGTTGGCATCCAGGGCGCTCTGGCTGGAGGCCTCGGCCGCCTCCAGGGCCTTGGCCTGGCCCGCGCCCGACTGCACACCGAAGTAGGCGGTGCGAACCGCCTGTGTGACGGATCGGCGTGCGGTTTCCAGGTCGGCGCGGGCCTTCTCCTCCAGCGACAGGGTTTCTCGCACCCGATTCTGTACCGCATACCCGGTGAACAGCGGCAGATTGAAGGCCAGCCCGACCGTGGTCGCCGCCGAGCGTGAACTCAGCGCGCTGTTGGCGCTGCCGGACGGGTTGCGGGTGATGCCGTGGCTGGCCGTCAGGTCCAGGGTGGGGGAGTGGCCGGCCTGCGCCTTGCGTGACTCCAGCGTTGCGATCTCCACGGCCAGTTGGGCCTGACGCAAGCTCGGGTGTGCATCCAGCGCCTGGCTGACCCAGGGCTCTACCGCGTCGGGTGCCAGTGCCGGCAGCACCACCGGGGTTTTGAGTGGCACGGGATCGGTGCCGGATCGGCCCGTCAGGAGATCAAGTGCCAGCTTGCGCACGCGCAGGTCGTTTTCGGCGGCCACCTGCTGGGCCACCACGAGGTCAAACTTCGCCTGAGCCTCGCGCGTGTCGGTAATGGTGGCCGTGCCAACTTCGAAATTGCGCCGCGCGGCAGCAAGCTGTTCGGTGACGGCCGTCTTCTGGGCTTGTACGAAGGCCAGGCTTTCCTGGGCCGCCAGCACGTCGAAATAGGCCTGGCTGAGTCGCACGATCAGATCCTGCTCGGCGGCGGTGAGCTGCGCCCGCGCCAGTTCCACCTGTTTGCCAGCCTGTTCCCAACTGATCGAGTTGGCAGGTCGATACAGCGGGTGCGAAGCACTCAGGGCCAGATTCTGGGTCGAGTAGCTGCGATCCGAGGCGGTCCCGCCCGCACGGGAGTCCAGTTCGGTGCGCGACAGGCCGGCGGTCAGCGCTGCCGAGGGCAACAGGCCGGCCCGGGCCTGGTCGGCCCGCGCGACGCTGGCGTCCACCTGGGCGCGCGCCGACTGGTAGGAAGCGTCAACCCCGCGAGCGGCCTCGTAAAGCTCCGACAGGCTCTGGGCGTGGGCGCCAGCGAGGAACAGGCCGGACAAAGCCAGCATCAATGGGCGGGGTCGGAACGCGTGCATGGGTGCTCTCCAGGGTATGCAGTCGCAGAAGGATAGGCCGTGGGTCAGTAGCGGGGAACCGCCGGGTCGACCTGGCGCGACCAGGCATCAATGCCACCGGCCAGGTTGACCACCGCTGCGAACCCTTGATTTGCCAGGAAATGCGCAACCTGCTGGCTGCGCCCCCCGTGGTGGCAAAGACAGGCGATCGGCCGGTCCGCGGGCAGCTCGCCAAGGCGTACCGGAATGCTTGCCATGTTCATGCGCACCAGCTCGAAGCCGTCAGCCTGGACCGAAGCGGTTTGCCATTCCCAGGGTTCGCGCACGTCCAGAACCACAGGCTCCTGTCCGTTGGCCCTCATCTGCGCGATCCAGCGGGGCAGATCGGTGGGGGTAATCTGTTCGATCATCGTCGGGTGGAGTCTTGTTTCAGAAGCGAAAGCGCGTCGGCTCGCCGAAGTTCAGCAGCCGCGGCGCGACGGTGTCCCAGTTTTGGCTGGTGCTGCAGGCAAGGTCGGAAACGCGTGTGACCACCGTCGCACGCATCATCGGCTCGGAGCCGACGATCGCGCCCAGACGTCCGCCGACCTTGAGCTGCGCCAGCAGCAGGGAAGGAACCTCGGCAACCGACCCGCTCAGCACAATCACGTCAAACGGTCCGTCGACCTGGGTGCCGGCGGCGCCATCACCGACGCGTACTTCGGCGTTGTGCACGCCGGCGCGCTGCAGGTTGTCGCGTGCCACACGAGCCATTTCAGGGTCAATCTCCAGCGAGATCACGCGCTGGGCCTGATGCGCCAGCAGCGCGGCCATGTAGCCGGAGCCTGCGCCCACTTCCAGCACTTTTTCATGCCGCTGCACCGCCAGATCCTGAAGCAGGCGGGCTTCCACACGGGGGGCAAGCATCACTTGTCCGTTGGCGCCCCCGGCGCTCAGGGGAATCTCCATATCCGCGAAAGCGAGCGCCTTGTGCGCCAGCGGCACGAAGTCTTCGCGCTTGACCACGCCCAGCAGGTTCAGCACTTGGGAGTCCAGCACCTCCCACGGGCGGATCTGCTGCTCGATCATGTTGAAGCGGGCTTGCTCGAAATTCATTTCAAATACTCCTTGGGGTATGTTAGCCGATTCTCGCGAATTTTACCGGTCAGGGGTTACCGGAGCTTGACGATCGGGCGGCCAAACCCAGCCGCCTGCGCAGCCAGGAGGCCAGATCGTCAAGGTAGCAATACACCACGGGCACGACCACCAGGGTCAGCAGCGACGAGGTGATGACACCGCCGATCACGGCTTGGCCCATCGGCGCACGCTGCTCGGAGCCCTCGGTGAGCGCAAAGGCCAGCGGAACCATGCCGAACACCATGGCCAGGGTGGTCATGAGGATAGGCCGAAGCCGCACCCGCGCCGCCAGCAGCAGGGCCTCGGCCCGCTCCATGCCCTCATCGCGCGCTCGGATGGCGAAATCCACCAGCAGGATGGCGTTCTTGGTCACCAGCCCCATCAGCATCACGATGCCGATGACCGAAAACATTGACAAGGTGGAGCGGAACATCATCAGTGCCAGCACCACGCCGATCAGCGTCAGCGGCAGGGATGTCATCAGTGCGAGCGGCTGCAGAAAGCTCTTGAACTGG
Organism: Burkholderiaceae bacterium; assembly: GCA_016790575.1. Taxonomy (GTDB): domain Bacteria; phylum Pseudomonadota; class Gammaproteobacteria; order Burkholderiales; family Burkholderiaceae_C; genus JAEUOU01. Next base: position 275,865 of record JAEUOU010000006.1, read on the forward strand.
CTGGCCAGGATCATGTAGATGAAGATGATTGCCATGACCAGCGCCGAAATGGCATACCCGAACGACTCGCTCATGTTCTTGGTGCTGCCGCCGAACTGATAGCGGTAGCCGGGCGGAAAGCTGATCGAGTCCAGTGCGGCGCGGATGTCGGCTGACACCTCACCAGCCGAGCGCTGGAACACGTTGGCATTGATCGAGACCTCCCGCGTCAGGTCGCGCCGGTTGATCTGGTTGGAGCCGGTGGATTCGCGCAATTCGGCAACCTGGCTCAATCGCACCACCCGGGCGCTGCCATCGGCCTGTGTGCCCACCACCAGTGGTATGCGCGCCAGATCGGCCAGGCTGTCGCGGGCTTCGGGCGCCAGGCGCACATTGACGTCATAGGTCTGGTCATCACTCGCGCGCCAGTTGCCCACCGTCTGGCCGGCTACCAGGGTGCGCACCGCGCCGGCGACGGCTCCCACACCGAGACCCAGGTCAGATGCCACATCGCGCCGCACCTGGATATCGATGGTGGGCTTGTCGGGTTTGACGCTCGAATCCAGGTCCACCAGGCCGGGCACGGTGCGGATGCGCTCGGTTACTGCGACCGCCAGGCGTTCCAGTTCGCGCAGATCCGGGCCCTGCAGCGAGAATTCGATCTGCTTGTTGCCTCCCACCGGGTCGAGCAGACCGGCGTGGATGACGGTGATCCCCGGCACTGTGCGCAGGCGATCACGCAAGCGGGCGGCCATCGCGTCGGCATTGATGCTGCGGTCCTTGCGGTCGACCAGCCGCACATAGATGCTGGCGTTGGTTTTCCCTTGGGCGTTGGCCGTGTTGATGGTGGTCAGCGTGTAGCGCACCTCGGGGAACTCGCGCAAAATGGCCGCCACCTGCCGGGCCTTGGTTTCGGTGACTTCCAGCGATGAGCCCACGGGTGTCTGGAAATTGATCGAGGTCTCGGAGAAGTCCGCTTTGGGCACAAACTCGGTGCCCAGCAGCGGCACCATCACCACGCTGGTGGCAAAAACCGCCACGGCCATCAGCACCGTCGCGACCCGGTGTACCAGACTCCAGCGCAGGATGCGCTGGTAGGAATCGGCCAGACGGTCGGTGGCGGTGTCGAACCATCCGGTGACCCGGCCGATGGTCTTGTCATACAGCGTGACCGGTTTCGTGCGCTGGCCGTGAGCGTGGATGCTGGGGTCGTGCCAGACAGATGACAGCATCGGGTCCAGCGTGAAACTGACGAACATCGAAATCATGACCGCCGCGACGATGGTGATGCCGAATTCGTGGAAGAACTTGCCGATGATGCCGCCCATGAAACCGATCGGCAGGAACACCGCCACGATCGACAGCGTGGTCGCCAGCACCGCCAGGCCGATCTCCTGCGTCCCTTCCAGCGATGCCTGATACGGCGCCTTGCCCATCTGGACATGGCGCACGATGTTCTCGCGCACAACAATCGCGTCGTCGATCAACAGCCCTACACACAGCGACAGGGCCATCAGCGTGATCATGTTGATCGTGAAGCCGAAGGCGTGCATGAACAGAAAGGTGCCGATGATCGAAATCGGCAGGGTCAGTCCGGTGATGACGGTCGAGCGCCACGAGTTCAGGAACAGGAACACGATCAGCACCGTCAGCACCGCGCCCTCCACCAGGGTGCGGCGCACGTTGTCCACGGCGACCCGGATCGGCCGCGATCCGTCAAAGATGGGCGCCAGCTGCACACCCGGCGGCAACTGCGGCTGCAGTTCGGCCACGGCGCGGGTCAGGCCGTCAATCACGGCAATGGTGTTTTCGTCCTGCGCCTTCTGCACCGACAGCAGCAAGGTGCGCTCGCCGTTGTGCAGGGCCAGCGATTCCACCTCCTGGGCGCCGTCCTTCACCGTGGCCACCTGGTCCAGGCGAATCGGCGCACCGCCGCGGCGCGCGACGATGATGCGGGCGAAGTCCTCCGGCCGCTGCAACCGGGCCGCCACCTGCACCACCCGTTCCTGCGTCAGGGAGCGCACGGCGCCCACGGGCAGGTCCTGGTTTTCCGTGCGCACTGCGGCGACCACCTGGTCGGGGGTCACGCCCAGTGCCTCCAGCGCATCGGGCTTGAGGTAGATGTTGATCTCGCGCCGGGTCGCGCCCACCAGCGCGACCGAACCGACGCCCCGGACGTTCTCCAGCCGCTTTTTCAGCACCTGTTCGGCCCAGTTGCTCAGCTCGACGGCGGTCGGGGGCAATGGCGCGCCGGTTGCGCCCGGAGTGGCCACCGGCAGCACCGCCAGCGACCAGACGGAGCGTCCCGACGGATCGAAGCGCAGCACCCGCGGTTCTTTGACTTCGGTGCGCAAGTTGGGCCGCACGGCAGCGATCTTCTCGCGCACATCTTCCGCGGCCTTGCGGCCGTCAATATGCAGCTGGAATTCGATGATCACCACCGACTGGTTCTCATAGCTGCGTGAGGTCAGCGCGTTGATACCGGCAATCGAGTTCACCGCCTCTTCGATCTTTTTGGTGACTTCGCTTTCCACGATCTCGGGCGCTGCGCCGGGGTATTCGGCGGTCACCACCACCACAGGAAAGTCGATGTTGGGGAACTGGTCCACCTTCAGGCGCTGCAGCGAAAACAGGCCCAGCACCACAAAGGCCAGCATCACCATGGTCGCGAAGACCGGGTTCTGCAGGCTGACACGGGTAAACCACATGAAATCAGCGCTCCCCGGCCGCGGCAGCCGCCGGTGCGGCCAGCGGCTTGACCGGTGTGCCTGGACGCAACACGCCGGCGGTGCCCGCGATCACCGTGGCACCTGCTGTCAGCCCGTCGATCGCGACGAAGGCCTGACCCTCCGCATCGCCGCGTGCGCTGGTGGCGACCGTGCGGTGGGTGACCTGTCCGTTTTCCACGACTTGCACGTATGGGGCCGGTTTGTCGGTACGCAGCGCCGTGACCGGCACGGCAAGGGCACGGACGGTGCCGGTAGCCAAGGTCCCCCGCGCAAAAAGCCCCTGCCGCAGCGTGGGCGAGGGCGCCAGTGCGAGGTACACCAGCACCTGCCGGCTGCCCGCCTGTACCGATGGATTGATCCGCGCCACGCGGGCCGTCTGCGGTGCGGGCGCACCCTCCACGGCGACGGTCGCCGTCTGGCCTACCCGCACGGCGGCGGCCTCTTCGGCAGGCACCGTCACTTCCAGCTCCATCTGGGTCAGGTCGACAATTTCCACAATGCGGGCATCGACGCCGACCCGCTCGCCCGGCTGGGCCAGGCGTTGCGACACCTGGCCGGCAATCGGGGCTACCAGCACCGTGTCGGCCAGGCTTTTGCCGGCCAGTTCCACGGCCGCCTGCGCCGCCTGATGAGTGGCGCGTGCCGCGGCCAGGCTGGATTGCGACAGATCCAGCGCCGTGCGGGAAATGAAACCCTGGTCGACCAATGCCCGGTTGTTATCGAACTGTCGCTGTGCGATCTCGATCTGCGCCCGAGCCGCTTCGGCCTGTTGCTGCGCCTGTTGTACCCGTGAGCGTGCCTCGGCCGGGTCGATGCGGGCCAGCTCCTGACCGGCACGGACCGTATCGCCTTCGCGGACGACCAGGCCTTGCAGTTCCCCGGCCACGCGGGCCTTGACCACCGCCGAGCGCACGGCGCGCACCGTGCCGCTGATGGCGATGCCTTGGGAGAGTTCCCGCTCGGCAACCGTGATGCGTTCGTTGGCGGCCAGCTCCACTGCCAGCGGTGCGCGGCTGGCGGCCGCTGCCGCCACGGCTTCTTGCTGGGTTTTGCGGGCCTTGACTGCCCGCAAGACCGCCCCGGCGACCGCCGCGAGAATCAAGGCCACTATGAGCCAGCGCAGCCAGGATTTCATGGAGCGACGTCCTTCACCAGTCCCCGGGTCAGCAGGTCGGCATGCTGGGCGATGAACGCTTCCGGGTCCAGCGTTTCATTCGGGCTGCAGCAAGGTGCCATGGAGTGTTTCCACATCACCAGAAAAATCATCGGCGCCATGACTGCGTGCACGGTCAGGTGCAGATTCACGGGGCGAAATTCCCCGCGGTCAATGCCGCGTTGAATCACCCGGCGCACCAGATCGGTGCCGGGCAACACCACATGCTGGTGATAGAAGCGCGCCAGTTCGGGAAAGTTGCTCGCCTCGCTGATGACCAGCTTGGTAATGCCGGAGGCCTTGGTTGACCCATAGCGGGTCCACCATTGCTCCAGCAGGTAACGCAACAAATCGGCCGTATGTCCCTCATATTGGGCCAGTTCCTGCGCGCCCTCGCTGACCGGGCGGGCCAGACTCTCCAGCACCACCGCCTTGAACAACTCTTCCTTGGACGGGAAGTACAGAAACAGCGTTCCCTTGGAGACGCCGGCGCGGTGCGCCACCTCTTCGGCCCGGGTCGCGGCAAAGCCTTTCTCGACAAAAAGGTCCAGTGCGGCATCGAGCAATTCGCCCGGACGCGCTTCCTTGCGGCGTTCGCGGCGGTGAGGGGACTCGGACATCAGGGCCGTGGGCATGGGTTCTACAGGGGTGGAGGAAGGAAGCACCTGAAGGGGTGCATTTAATGACCAGTTGGTTAGTAATGTAGTCGACCCCGCTGGCAGGGTCAAGAGCCGGGCACCGCCAGCAACGGAAGCGGCCAGCGTAACCGGCTTGTTCCTGAGGATCGGTCCCGGGTGGGTAAACCTGTGTAAAGCCGGCGGGTAAGGACAGAGCCGGCCCCTGCTTGCCTAAGTGGTTTTCGGAGCCTTGACGCGCGCCCCGCGGAGGGTTTTCAGCCACTTTTCAAGAAAAAACGGGCCGTACCCAGCGTAAAAAGGTCACTTTTAGCTATAAATAAAATAGCGAAAAGGGCTGCCGCAGGCAGCCCTTGGTGCGGCAAGACGGAAAACGATTCAGTTGGCAAACGCCGCAATCCCGGTGATGGCGCGGCCCAGGATCAGCGCGTGCACGTCGTGGGTGCCTTCATAGGTGTTCACCACCTCTAGGTTCACCAGGTGGCGCGCGACGCCGTATTCGTCGCTGATGCCGTTGCCACCCATCATGTCGCGCGCCAGGCGGGCGATGTCCAGTGCCTTGCCGCAGCTGTTGCGCTTGAGGATGGAGGTGATTTCCACCGCCGCGGTGCCCTCGTCCTTCATGCGGCCCAGGCGCAGACAGCCCTGCAGGCCGAGGCTGATCTCGGTCAGCATGTCGGCCAGCTTTTTCTGGATCAGCTGGTTGGCGGCCAGCGGGCGGCCGAACTGCTGGCGATCCAGCACGTACTGGCGGGCGCGGAAGTAGCAGTCTTCCGCCGCGCCCAGCGCCCCCCAGGCGATGCCGTAGCGGGCGCTGTTCAGGCAGGTGAACGGGCCTTTGAGGCCGCGCACCTCGGGGAAGGCGTTTTCTTCCGGCACAAAGACTTCGTCCATCACGATTTCGCCGGTGATGCTGGCACGCAGGCCCACCTTGCCGTGCACGGCGGGCGCCGACAGGCCTTTCCAGCCTTTTTCCAACACAAAGCCGCGGATCTGGCCGCCGTCGTCCTTGGCCCAGACCACAAACACGTCGGCGATCGGTGCGTTGGTGATCCACATCTTGGCGCCGGACAGGCTGTAGCCGCCGTCCACCTTGCGCGCGCGGGTGATCATGCTGCCGGGGTCGGAGCCGTGGTTGGGCTCGGTCAGGCCGAAGCAGCCGATCCACTCGCCGGTGGCCAGCTTGGGCAGGTATTTCTGGCGGGTGGCTTCGTTGCCGAACTCGTAGATCGGCACCATCACCAGCGAACTCTGCACACTCATCATGCTGCGGTAGCCGGAGTCCACGCGCTCCACCTCGCGCGCCACCAGGCCGTAGCAGACGTAGTTCAGGCCGGCGCCGCCGTATTGCTCAGGGATGGTGGGGCCCAGCAGGCCCAGCTCGCCCATCTCGCGGAAGATGGACGCATCGGTGGTTTCGTTGCGGAACGCCAGCTGCACGCGCGGCAGCAGCTTTTCCTGGCAGTAGGCGCGGGCGGCCTCCTGCACCTGGCGCTCGTCGTCGGTGAGCTGGGCGCTCAGGTGGAAGGGGTCTTCCCAGCTGAAGGTGTTTTTGGGCGATGCCATGCGGTGTCTCCGGTGCGGGTTGGAACGGTGGGTGAGCCCTTCAACACGCTCAGGGCGAACGGTGAGGGGCTCACGGTGGGAACAGCGTGGATTGTCGTGGCGTCATGAATAGCTGTCTAATATTGATTGCCGATTGATCAATACGAAAACCAGATTCATGGAATTCCGTCACCTGCGCTGCTTCACCGTGCTGGCCGAAGAGCTGCATTTCGGCCGCGCCGCCCAGCGCCTGGCCATGACGCAGCCGCCGTTGACCATGGCGATCCAGCAGCTGGAGGCGTCGGTCGGGGCGCGTCTGTTCCTGCGCAACAGCCGCGGGGTGCAGCTGACCGAGGCGGGGCAGGCTTTCGTGCCGTCCGCGCGCGCACTGCTGGAGCAGGCGCAGGCCGCCGCCCTCCAGGCCCGCGACATCGAGCAGGGTCTCGGCGGCACCTTGCGCATCGGTTTCGCCGGCACCATGCTGTATCGCGGTCTGCCGCAGATCCTGGCGGCCTTTCACGCCGGTGAACGCCGCTTGCGGGTGGTGCTGCGCGAGCTGAGCTCGAGCGAGCAGCTGGTCGAGCTGACCCGCGGACGGCTCGATCTGGCCTTTGTCCACACCACACGCGTGCCGCCGCAGGTGTCGCAGATCCGGGTGTCGCGGCAGCCGTTTGTGGTGTGCCTGCGGGCGTCCCATCCGCTGGCAACCCGCAAGCGCCTGCGCCTGGACGAACTGGCCGGCGAGCCGCTGGCGCTGGTGTCGCGCCAGGTCTCGCCCGACTATCACGAGCAGATTCTGGCCGCCTGCGCCGCCGCCGGTTTTGTGCCGGACACCCTGCATGAGCTGCAGCACTGGCTGAGTGTGGTCAGCCTGGTGGCGCAAGGCCTGGGGGTGGCGCTGGTGCCGCAGGCGCTGCACCAGTCGGCCATTGCCGGGGCGGTGTTTGTGCCGGTCGACGGCGAAGCGCCGAACTACGACACCTACTGTCTGTGGAAGGCCGATGCCGGCCGCCCGGCGCTGGAGGCGTTCACGCAGGCGGTCCGGCGCGTCGCGCAGGGTCAGGACTGAGCGCCGGCCCCCGGAGAGCCAGGTGCCTGCGCGGGCCTGCGCTTTTGGCGCGTGGAGAAATATAAATGCGCGCCGGGCCGTAAACCTGTCAGGATGGGCCTTCAACAGGACGGAGCTTTTATCAATTCTTATATCTGGTGCGCCGTCGGCGCTGGTCTGGGCTGGCTGTCGGGGCGCCTGGGCGCCCGCGGGAACCACATCGTGCTGCTGGAGAACCTGGCGGTCGGCATCTTCGGCGCTTTCATCGGTGGCGACTTTGTGGCCGCCGTGCTGCGGGCCGATGGGGTAAACGACGCGGTTTTCTCCCCGCGCTCGCTGGGATTGGCCGTGATCGGGGCGGTGGTGATGCTGCTGCTGCTGCGACTGATGCGCACCCTGGTCGGGCCCTTGCGCCATCGAAAAAGTGTCGTGCGCCGGCGGGACTGAGCTGCTTTCCGGCAACGGCCACGGTTCGCCCGTTGCCCTGGCCTGGCAAGGGGTTCGGGTGCCGCCGTAAGATGGAACGGTGCGCCTCGACCAATGACCTCACCGCAGGAGCGAAATCATGACCCCATCCCTGTCAACCCTGGTCCTGGGCGGCGGCTGCTTCTGGTGCACGGAAGCGGTGTTCAAGGAAGTCCGCGGCGTGCTCGATGTGGAATCCGGCTACAGCAACGGCCAGGCCGCGCGGCCGAGCTATGAGGACGTCTGCACCGGTGCCACCGGCTGCAATGAAGTGGTGAAGCTGGTCTACGACCTGGCCGACGTGTCCACCCGCGAGCTGCTGGAGATCTTTTTCGTCGTCCACGACCCCACCACACTGAACCGCCAGGGCAACGACCGCGGCACGCAATACCGCAGCGGCATCTACGTCACCACGGCGGAGCAGAAGGCCGTGGCCGACGACCTGATCCGCGAGATGAGCCAGGACAAGCTGTTTGACGCGCCCATCGTCACCGAGGTGCTGCCGCTGGCCCATTACTGGCCCGCCGAGGACTACCACCAGGATTTTTTCGAGAAGAACCCGTACCAGGGCTATTGCCTGGCCGTGGCCGCGCCCAAGGTGGCGAAGTTCCGCAAGACCTTTGCGCGGCTGGCCAAGGCCTGAGCGATCCGCTACGCGCCGCGGTGGCCTGGTTTCAGCGCACGATCAGCGGGCGCATCCGGGGCCAGAACACAATCACTGCCAGCCCGCCGAGTACCAGCGCACAGGCACCGAGCTTCCACGCCGGCATGGCTTCGCCCAGCAACAGAGAGGAAGAGCCCATGCCAAATACCGGCACCAGCAAGGCCATGGGGGTGATGCTGGCTGCCGGGTGGCGGGCCAGCAGCCAGTTCCAGGCCCCGTAGCCGAACAGCGAGTTGCCCACCGCCTGCCACAGCACCGTGGCCCAGGTGGCGGCGCTGGCGGTTTGCAGGGCGGCAGTGATGGCCGCCGGGCCCTCCAGCAACAGGCTCAAGGCCAGCAGGGGTGGCACGGCGAACACACTGCTCCAGACCACGAAATGCAACATGTTGACTGGGCCGGCGGGGGGGCCGGGAACAGCCCCGGACGTGGCCCCTGCCGATTTCACGACCAGGTTCGCACACGACCAGAAAAATGCCGCCGCAAGCACCAGCCCCAGGCCTGTTGCCGTGACATGGGCCCCGAGGTTGAGCGCAATCAGTACCAGCCCGCCCAAGGCCAGCACCAGGCCGATGATCTGAAAGCCCTGTACCCGCTCGTGCAGCACCCACAGCGACAGGGCGATGGTGAAGAACACCTGCAGCTGAATGACCAGCGACGCCAGTCCGGGCGAAATATGCCCCTGCATGGCCAGATACAGCAGGCCGAACTGGCCCACGCCCAGCAGCACACCAAAGGAAGCGAGCGTGCGCCAGGCCACGGCCGGGCGGGGCATGAAGAGCAGCCAGGGCAGGGCGGACAGCGCAAAACGCAGGGTGGCGAACAGCAGCGGCGGCATGCCTCCGTCCAGGCCCCAGCGAATGACGACAAAGTTGGTGCCCCAGACGCAAACGACGGCCAAGGCCAGAAAGAGATGGGAAACGGGCACGCGGTCAGAAGTGGTGGTCGGGAATCCCCGAGCCTACCCGATGGGCCCGCGCTGCCTCAGGCAACGTCGGCCGTGGCTTCCCATTGCGGGAATGGATCAGGCAGGTCGGCCCAGCTTTTCAGGCCCTGGCGCATCTCGGTGGGGTTCAGCTGCAGGGCCTTCCAGGCCTGCTCGATGGCGTTGCGGTCCATGTTGCGACCGATGAAGACAACCTCGTTGAGCCGATCTCCCCAAGGCTCTTTCCATCGGGCCTCGATCGCCTCGCGCAGCGAGGAACCTTTGGGCGGCCAGCGGTCGCGCGGCGCGCTGGCCCACCAGCGTCCCACCGGTTCATGGGTAGCGGTGTTGCCGGCGCGAGAGTAGCTCACCACCCACTGCGGCCGACTGGCCAGCCAGACGTAGCCTTTGGCGCGGATCAGGCCAGGCAGAGGCTGGTCCATGAAGTTCGAAAATCGCCAGGGGTGCAGCGGTTCGGGGCTTCGCAGCACGAAACTTTCGATGCCGTAGGCCTCGGTCTCGGGTGTGTGCTGGCCTTCGAGCTCGCGCGCCCAGCCCGGCATGGCGCTGGCGCGCTCCAGGTCGAAGCGGCCGGTGCCCAGAATTTTGCCCAGCGGAATCCGGCCATGGTCTCCGTAAACGATTTCGGCCACCGGGTTCAAGGCCTTGACCACCGCGGTGACTTCGTCGAGCCGTGCCGCCTCCACCTTGTCGATCTTGTTGATGACGACGACGTCGGCGAATTCGATTTGCTCGGTGAGCAAGGCCGCCAGGCTGCGGTTGTCGTCCGGGCCGGCGGTCTCGCCGCGTTGCTCCAACAGGTCGGTACTGCTGAAATCGGCCAGCAGGTTGAGGGCGTCCACCACGGTGACCATGGTGTCGATCCGGGCCGCATCGTTCAGTGACTCGCCATTTTCGTCTTCAAAGTCAAAAGTCGCTGCGACCGGCATGGGTTCGCCGATGCCGGTGGACTCGATGAGCAGATAGTCGAAGCGGCCCTCCGCCGCGAGCCTGCGCACCTCCAGAAGGAGGTCCTCGCGCAAGGTGCAGCAGATGCAGCCGTTGCTCATCTCGACCATTTTTTCTTCGGTGCGCGAGAGTGCGGCACCGGCGTTCGCGGCACCGCGCTCGACCAGTGAGGCGTCAATATTGACTTCACTCATGTCGTTGACGATGACCGCGACGCGCAAGCCTTCGCGGTTGGCCAGCACGTGGTTGAGCAGGGTGGTCTTGCCCGCGCCCAGAAAGCCCGAGAGAACGGTCACTGGCAGGCGGCGGTCGGTTTTCGCAGTGCTTGTAAAACCCATGGTGCTTGCCTCGTTCATTTGCCCTGGACCGCGCGGGTCATGGCCTGGGTGTTGGCCCGCATCATGGCCAGGTAGGTCGAGGCGGGTCCGCTGGCGTCGGTCAGCGCATCGGAGTACAGCGCGCCGGCCGGTTTGATGCCGGTCTCGCGGCCGATCTGCTCGATCAGGCGCGGGTCGGCAACACTCTCCACAAACAGTGCCTTGATCTGTTCCTTCTTGATCTGGCGCACCAGCTGGGCCACCCCCTTGGCGGACGCCTCGCTGTCGGTGCTCACACCCTGCGCCGCGAGGAACGTCACGCCATAGGCCTTGGCGTAGTAACCGAAGGCGTCGTGCGAGGTGATGAGCTTGCGCTGCGCCGGTGGGACGACGGCCCAGGCGGCCTTGATCTCGGCGTCCAAGGCCTGGAGCTGCGTTGTGTAGGCGGCGGCGTTCTTGCGATACAGGTCGCAGCCGGCGGCGTCGGCCGCACACAGTCCTTTGGAGATGTTGCCGATGTAGGTGATCACGTTGGGCACGGCCTGCCACGCGTGTGGGTCCGTATCACCATGGTGGTGTTCCGATCGCGCAGGGTTTTTGCCGGAGTGGTGGTGCTTGTCGCCCTCGGCCCGCAGCGGCTTGATGCCCTCGCTGACCACGACGGGTTTGCCCTTGAAGCCCGCCGTCTCCAGCAGACGTTGCATCCAGCCCTCGAAACCCAGGCCATTGGCGAACACCACCTGTGCCTGGCCGACTTTGCGCGCATGTGAGGGCGCGGGCTGAAAGACATGGGCGTCGGCGCCCGGGCCGACCAGCGTGTCCACCTCCACCCGCTCGCCGCCGACCTGGCGGACCAGATCGCCCAGGATACTGAAGCTGGCGACGGCTTTTACGGGTGGCGTGCTCTGGGCATGGCCCGGCGGACTGAAGGCGAGGGCACCCAGGCTGGCGATGGCAGCCAGGGTATGAAGACGGCGGTGCAGGTTCATGATGGGTGATGGGATGTGGGGAGATGGGAGAAGGGGTTTTCAGGCGCGCAGGTGGCTGCGCCGGACGCTGCGCTGGCGCAGCACTCCGCGCGGCGCAAAGACCATGGAGAGCAAATAGACCAGACCGAGGCCGAGCACGATGACCGGGCTGGTGGGCCAGTCGGCGTGGTAGGACACCAGCAGGCCGGCCACGCTGGCGAGCAGCGCGATGGTGGTGGCCGCCCCAATCAGCGGCCCGACGCGGCGCACCCAGAAGCGGGCGGCGGCTGCTGGCAGCACCATGATGCCGACCGCCATCAGCGTGCCCAGTGCGTGGAAGCCAGCCACCAGATTGATGACCAGCAGGGCCAGAAAGCCATAGTGCGCGAGCGCCCCGAGCCCGCTGACCTGGCGCAGGAAGTCGGGGTCCAGGCAGTCCAGAATCAGGGGCCGGCGGATCACCAGCAGCGTGGCCACTGTCACCCCGGTGATGCCCCACAGCAGCGCCAGCGCCGCAGTGTCCAGCGCCAGCACGGTGCCGAACAGCACATGCAGCAGGTCCACGCTGTTGCCCCGCACCGAGACGATGAGCACGCCCAGCGACAACGAGAGCAGGTAAAAGGCCGCGAGACTGGTGTCCTCGCGGATCAGCGTGTTGCGCGCCACCAGACCGGAGCCGATGGCCACCGCCAGGCCGGCAATGATGCCGCCCACCGTCATGGCGGCCAGCGACAGGCCGAACAGCAGGTAACCGATGGCCGCGCCGGGCAGGATGGCGTGTGCCATGGCGTCGCCCATCAGGCTCATGCGCCGCAGCATCAGGAACACCCCGACCGGGGCGGCACTCAGCGACAGCGCCACGCAGCCGAACAGCGCACTGCGCATGAAACCGAATTCGATGAAGGGGCCCAGAACGGCGGTATCGGGGGCGATCACACCGCCTCCAGGTCGCTGATCGCCCGGCCGGGCACGGCAGATTCGGCGGAGGGCGCCTGTTCGCAGACGCCGGCCCGTTCGTCGAAGGGCTCGCGCATGGCCAGTGCGCGAGACCAGTTCGCCTCGGTCAGCACCTCGGAGGTCGGTCCCCAGGCGATCGGCTCGCGGGCCAGCACCAGGGTGAGCGGGAAGTGCGCGCGAACCTGCTGCAGGTCGTGCAGCACCGCAATCACCGTGCGTCCCGCCGCCTGCCAGCGGTGTAACAGAGCCAGCAGATCCTCAGTGGTGCGCTGGTCGATGGCGGCGAAGGGCTCGTCCAGCAGCACGACCGGGGCGTCCTGCAGCAGCAAACGGGCAAAGCGTGCGCGCTGCAGCTGCCCGCCCGAGAGGGTGTCCAGCCCCCGCAGCGCGAAACCCGACAGGCCCACCGCTGCCAGAGCGGCGTCGCAGCGCCGGCGGTGTTCGGCGGTGAACCGTCCCAGCGCACCCACCTGCTGCCACAATCCCATGGCGACCATTTCCCACACCGTTACAGGGAAGCCGGGATCGAGCGTGCTGGTCTGTGGCAACCTGGCCGGCCGCACCGCTTCCAGCCCGCTGATCGACCCCGACAGCGGCGCCAGCTCGCCGCACAGTCCTTTGAACAGTGTGCTTTTGCCGGCACCGTTGGGCCCGACCACGGCGACCAGGGAGCCCGGCGCGATGCGCAAGTCCAGGTGGTGTACGGCGGGGTGACCGTCGTAACCCAGGGTCAGGTTCCGCACCACCAGGCAGACCGGGGATGCGGCGGCCGTTTGGGGTGTCGGGTGACGCAGGTCAGGCATGGTCAGTGTCCGGACGCACGACGGCTGCGAGCAAGCCGGTGGCCGCCAGGACCAGCGCGACACAGGCGCCGCTGGGCAGGTCCAGCCACCAGGACAAGGCCAGTGCGGCGCCACAGGAGAGCGCACCCAGCACCACGGCGGCAAGCTTGCCCAGGCCGGCACGTTGCCACAGCCCAGGGGCGATCAGCAGGGCGAATACGACGAAAAGACCGAGCGCCGGCACGGCCAGGCTGGCGACCAGCGCGAACAGGGGGTAAAAAACCCGGTTGGACGCGAGTCTGCGGCCGAACAGCGCCACCCCTGCCGCCGCGACGCCCAGCATCGCGACCTGGGTCCATCCCGCCCACAGCACGTCAGCGGCCAGCAGGCTGGCCAGACGCTCGCGGCCGTGAGGGTCCTGCCGCGCGCCCAGCAGGGCGACACAGGCGCCGGCGACATACAACAGGCCAATCAAGGCTTCACGCTGCCGGGGCCATCGATCTGACAGCCAGGCCACGGCGCCGGCACAGGCCAGCGCGCCTGCGGCAGCCGCCATTTGTGTGGTGGTCAGACCTGGGTGATCTACCAGCGCAGCCACCCAGAGCGCCGCCGCGGCAGCGGCCTGCGCCACGGCCAGATCGATGAAGACCACGCCGCGGGCCAGCACCTGAGCGCCCAGCGGCGCCAGGGCCAGCAGACCCAGGGCCAGGGCGGCAGCCGGCGGCAGAAACCAGGCGTCAGCCAGCGTCATGGCGGTGACGATGCTGCGGCTTTCAGCAGTGCGTCCAGCATCTGGTCGAACCAGGCGGCCAATGCGTCGGGGCCGGCGTCATCCGGCGGCGACGACGGCAGAACGAGCACAGGAACACGGTCACCCAGTTGTCCTGCCAGCCATCGCGCCGGCCGTGGGTCCTGGTAGCTGGAAACCACCACCGCCATCGGCGGCTGGCGCCGCAGGCCGTCCAGCAGCCGCTGCAGATGCCCCGGCGTGGGCGCCATGCCCGGGCGAGGCTCCAGATCGGCCGTCTGGCGAAGCCCGAGCCAGCGCCAGAGATAGCCGAAGGTGCTGTGCTGTGCCGCAATGCTCCGGCCCCGCAGCGGGCGGGCGCGGGTTTCCCAGGCGGCGATGCGCGCTTTCCACTGGCGCTCAAAGCCGACCCGCCGTTGTTCGATGGCGCTGCGCTGGTCGGGCACCGCCTGCGCGAGGCGAGCCGCCAGGGCATGGGTCACCTCCAGGAGCTTGTGCGGGTCGGTATGCAGGTGGGGGTTGCCCTCGGCATGCACGTCACCGGCCCAGGGCGTTCCGATGGCACCGGGCTGCGGGTCGATCAGTTCCACATGGTCGGCGGCCTCGAACACCTCCCGGGTGCGGGCGTTGCCGGCGCGTTGCTGCAGCATGGGCAGCCAACCCGCCTCCAGCGACGCGCCGGTGCAGACGGCCAGGTCGGCATTGCGCAGCTGCGCAATCAGAGCCGGACGCGCCTCGACATGGTGCGGATCCTGGCCCGCGTGGGTGGCGACATGGACCCGGGCCTCGGGCAACAGGGTTCGGGTCAGCGCGGCCCATTCCGGCTCGCAGGTGAACACGGTGACCGCCTGCGCCGCGCCACCGACCAGCAGGCCGAGGGCGAGCACCAGCGCGTCAGAACGCATGCGCACCATGGGCTCCGAAAGCGAGGATGTACTGCAGCTGCAGGGAACGACGCGCCGGCGCGTCCACACCCACGGCGTCGCGCTGCCCGGTCCATTGCAGCCGTAGCGTCTGCTGATGCGATGGTTTCCAGGCCACCATCAGGCTGTGCTCCCGCAGCAGCAGGTTGTGGAAATGTTCGCCGTGGGGCATGCGGCCGCGCAGCCAGTCGGACCGTGCGCCCACCTCCCAGCTGGGGTGAAAGCGCCACACGGCACTGAGCGCATTGACTTCGTGGCGGTCCCGTCCACTGGCGAAGCGGTTCAGTCCCGTGATCCGTGCGGCCTCGAAGCCCAGGCGCACCTGCTGGTCGCGGTTGTTGCCATTGGGGGCCCACTTCCATGTGGCGTCAATCATCCAGGTCTTGCGTCCGCTCAGCTGCGCACTGTGGCTGTGGTCGTGCCCTTCCTCGGCATGTTCCGCTTCGTCCTCGACAGCGGCCTCGCGCCGGTTGTTGATGTGCGACAAGCCCAGCTGCCAGCTGTGCGAGCGGTTGAGGTCGCCACCCAGCTTGGTCGCCCAGGTGATGGCGCCGATGTGCCCCGGCGTGTTGGCCGTCTCGGTCACCAGTTTGCGCCCGCGAAATGCCTCGACCCCCACGGTCCAATACAGGGATGTTGGCGCCGTCCAGCTCAGCCGCAGCCCTTCGTCGTTCCAGTGACCGCCGAAAAACGCACGGTAGAGCAGCGGGCGGTCGGTAAAGTCATCGGCATGCGGGTGCTGGGTGTTCAGGTAGCCGACCTGCGAGGGGAAACGGCCGGCACGCAGTTGCAGACCGGCGGGCAGCGAGGTGGTCTCGATCCAGACCTCCTCGAAGCCTTTTTCCAGCTTGCCCTCATGGGTGGCCACGCTCGCCACCACGCCCGCGCGCAGGTGGGCTCCGAGCGGGCCGTGGGCGGTCAGGTCGCTGTGCCCCAGTTGCAGGCCCTTGTCGCGTGAGCCCATTGCCAGCGGCCGCGAGGTGGCGGTGGTGTCGAGAACAGCACCGAACTCCCAGCCCTTTTCGCTGGGTGCCCCTTTGCCGGCCTGCGCCAGGGCGCCGGAGGCGGCCAACAGGCCCATGGCAGTCAGAATGATGCGGTTTTTCATCGGGCGATTCCGGTCCAGGTCAGGTAGGAGGGCACAAAGCCCAGATCGCGCCGGGCAGTGACGGCCCCGGTGCTGCTGTTGATCACCACCAGTTGCCGGGCGGCCGGGTCCGTCAGGTAGATCTCGTCGCGGGCTTCGTTCGTGGCAAACGCCGGCCAGGGCGCCGCGGACGGCATGGCGGGTATCACCGCAGCCGCGCGGACCAGCGGCGCCCAGGCGCCGCCCTGGCGCTGCGCCACAACCAGCGTGCCTTGGTCGTCGAGCAGAAACACCCGCTGGCCCGTGCGGTCGAAACTCAGCGCGCGGACCACCCGTCCGGAGGACCAGCCCTGCGGCGCCCAGGCGGATGCGGTGCCACTCTGGGCGTCCAGGGCAAAGAAGCGCGTGGTGACCGGGGCCGGTGCCACGCCTTCATTGCCGTAGCCGATGAAGTGACCGGGCAGGCGCGGGTGCCCGGCCACCGTGCCGACACGCACGGCGGTGGGCACTTTCAGGTCGCTCACGGTGGCGGTGCCGGTGTGGCGCACCACCAGCATGCCATCGGTGCAGCCCGTGACGGTGTAGGCGCCGGAGCTGAAGCTGCCATGCATGCCGTTGCAGCGGGTGTCGAGGCGACGGGTTTCGGTGAATCCGCTGCCGCTGCGCTGGAACAGCGTCAGATGGGTGGGCAGGGTGTCCGGCGCGTCCGCCGCACGGTGTACGACCAGCAGCTTGTTGTCGACCGGTTCGGCCAGGCCGTGGATGGGCACGCTGAGATTGAGGCTGGCGGCTTCACTGGCGCTGGCAATGGAAGCATCGGTGATCAGCCGCACGGAGGCGTTCTGCACCGGCGAAGCGGCGCTGTTGCCGTCCATGAAGATGGCCGCCTGTTTGCCGGCCTGCCGGTCAAAATGGGTCGGGCGCGGGCCAGTGATTTTCCAGGCCAGCAGCGCCGGCGCCTGGCGGTAGTCATGCAGGTGGTCGCCATGGTCTTCCTGCCAGACACCGCCGTCGACAAACTGGACCAGATCGCCGGTTCGCTGCATTGCAACGGCATAACGCCCGCCCGGGCTGGCGTAAAGCGCCGTCACGGTGCTGTCGGCCGTGACGCTGGCGGTTACTGTCCCAGTGGCGCTGTCCAGGTCATGGATACGCAGGGTCTTGCTGCCCGCCTCGGCACTGACCAGGCGACCGGCCGTTTCAATGACCGTGTGCTCGTGATCATGGTCGTCTTCTTCGGCGTCCACACCGCCGCCGCAGGCGGCCAAGGTCGCGGCAAGTAGCAGGCCCAAGCCCAGCAGGGGCAGGCGTCGGTTCGGTCGGTGATGCATGGAGGCTCCTGGAAGAGAAAATGCGGGCGCTGCGCGGCCCGGCTGCGCGATAATGCAACTGAGTTGCAGCCATTTTAATGCAACTTGGTTGCGTTATTGTCGAGCGCGCTCGTGTTGCTGGTCTGGACCCTGATCGATGAACCCACAAGCGATTCCTGTAGCCCCGGCGCAGGTCGATGAGCGACTGCAGGCTCATGGCCTGCGGCGCACGGCAGCTGCCCGCCAGGTGCTCGGCTGGTTCCTGGCCCACCCCGACACGGCCTTTACCCATGCCGACCTGCAGGCTCACCTTTCGGCGGAAGATGGCGTCACGCTCGATCGGGTTACCCTGTATCGGCTGGTCGATCGTCTGACCCTGGCGGGCCTGCTGCTGTGCCGGGTCGACGCCCGCCGGGTGCGACGTTTCCAGGCCATGCCTGACAGCGTGCTGGCGGCGCCCCATTTCGAATGCCAGAGTTGCCACCGGGACCGCCCGCTGACCGAGGCGCTGCGCCGCGAGAGCGAAGCGCTGGAGCAGGCCGCCCGTTCGGCGGTGGACACGCTGCAGCAGCAGGGCTACCAGGGCGTGAGCGTCGAACTGGCAGTGCGCGGCGTTTGCGCCGATTGCGCCAGCCCGCCGCCCGAGCGCTGAGCCCATGATCACCACGAGCGGCCTGGTCTACCGCTACCCCGGCGGGGCGGCGCCGATCCGGTTTGCCGACATCACGGTTCCACAAGGCGGTGTGCTGCGGGTCCAGGGGCGCTCGGGCAGTGGCAAAAGCACCTGGCTGGCCCTGGTGGCCGGTCTGCTCGCGGCTCACGGGGGAGCCGTGACGGTCGCCGGCACGGAGCTGCACCGGCTGGACGGTCGTGCCCGGGATGCCTGGCGCGCTGCGACAGTGGGCTGGTTGCCGCAGCGCCTGGCGCTCAGCGCGCCCCTGTCGGTGCGGCGCAACCTGGAGCTGGTCTTCTTTGCCGCCGGACTGCCGGTGGACAGCGCGGCCATAACGCGCACCCTGGCCGCGCTGGATGTCGGCGATCTGGCCGAGCGCCGGCCGGGCCAGCTGTCGGGCGGACAGGCGCAACGGGTGGCCCTGGCCCGCGCCCTGCTGCGCCGGCCCCGTGTCATCCTGGCCGACGAACCCACCGCCAGTCTGGATGATGCCGCCTGCGCGGCGGCGCTGGCCTTGCTGCGGGACTGCGCGGCGGACGCCGGGGCAACGCTGGTGGTCGCCACCCACGACCGGCGGGTGGCCGAGGCGCTGCCCCAGGCTGCGGTGCTGGAGATTTCCAGCGAAATTGGGCAATACCCAGCGTAAAAAGGTCGCTTTACGCTATGAATACTGTAGTCATCGCCTGGCGTTACCTGTGGTCGCGCCCGCTCAGCACGGTGCTCAACCTGTTGTTGCTCGGCCTGGGCCTGGCCTCGATGACCTTTGTGCTGCTCATGAACGAGCGCCTGCAGCGCGCCTTTGATCGCGACCTGGCCGGCATCGACGTGGTGATTGGTGCAAAGGGCAGCCCGCTGCAGCTCATCCTGGCGGGGGTGTTCCATATCGACGTGCCCCCCGGCAACATTCCGCTGGCCGAAGTGCGCAAACTCCAGGCGCATCCCCAGGTCGCGCAGCTGATTCCGCTCAGCCTGGGCGACAACTTCCGGGGCTTTCGAATCGTGGGTACCACGGCCGACTATGTGCAGCACTACCAGGCCCGCCTGGGCGTGGGCGCGTTGTGGTCTGCGCCCATGCAGGCGGTGGCGGGCGCCCAGGTGGCCGATCGCACCGGTCTGCGCCCGGGGGACCGGTTCGTCGGCAGCCATGGCCTGGGCGGCGGCGGGCATGCCCATGAACAGGCGCCCTATGTGCTGACCGGCGTGCTGGCGCCCTGCGGCTGCGTGCTCGACCGCCTGATTCTGACGTCGACCGAATCGGTCTGGCAGGTGCATGAAGAAATGCACGCCGGCACCGATGGTCTGGATGCCGCCGACCGCGAAGCACTGGCAGCCGACCGCGAGGTGACCATTGCGCTGATCCGTTACAACACGCCGCTGGCTGCGGTGACCTTTCCGCGCCGGGTGAATGCCGACACCACGATGCAGGCCGCCGCCCCGGCGGTCGAAATCACCCGGCTGCTGGGGCTGCTGGGTGTGGGCGCGCGGGTGCTGGAGGGGGTCGGGCTGGTGTTGCTGCTGACCGCGGGCCTGGGGGTGTTCATGGCCTTGTGGAGCGCCATCCGCGAACGCCGGTCGGACCTGGCGCTGCTGCGCATGTTGGGCGCACCACCGGGGCGGCTGGTCGCCTTGCTGCTGGCCGAGGCGCTGTGGCTGGCCGTGCTGGCCACGGTGGCCGGCATCGCTGCAGGACAGGCGCTGGCGACCTTGGTAGGCTACGCCCTGCAGGCCGAGCGCTCGATCACCCTGGCGGCGGGTCTGTGGCCGCCGCAACTGGCTGCCGTGCCGGCGCTGGCGCTGCTGGTGGCGGTTCTGGCGGCCTTGTTGCCGGCCTGGAGTGTGTATCGGGCCGATGTGGCCCTGCTGTCTGATGAAAGGTAAAAAATGGCTCCGAAATGGTTGATAGCCAGCATTTTTCTGTCGGTTTTTGCTATGAATGCCGTAGCGCAACACTCCGACAAGGAACGCAAGGAAGACATTGCCCGCCACCGGGCGATGGCAGCCGCCCATGAGGCGGCCGCCAAATGCCTGGAATCCGGCAAAAAGGAAGATGTCTGTTTTGCCGAACTGCAAGCGGCGTGCAAAGGCCTGGCGATCGGCAAGTACTGCGGCATGAAACATGCCCACTGATCGCCGCCGCCGCGGGATGCTCGTCGGCCTGATGGCCCTCGCGGGCGGGGTCGGCGCCAGCCGGGCCCAGGTGGTGCTCAGCTCGCCGATCCCCGGGGTCCAGCCCGCGCCCCGGGGTGCGAACGCGTCGGTCGGGGGGGGCGCCGGGCCGGCCGGTGCCGTACCGGCGGGCACGGGAGCGGGCGTCCACAGCCCCAACAGTCCGTTTGCGCCGCTCGTTGAACGGGGCGACGTGGTGCCCTGGTCGGTACTCACCCAGGTGCGCACGCGGGTGGAAAACAAGCGTATCGTGCCGGTGTTCGAGGCGGCCCAGACCGGGCTGAACCAGAAGACCCAGCGCATCCAGGGCTTCATGTTGCCGCTGGAGCCGGGGGAGCGGGTGCGCCACTTTCTGCTCAGCTCGGTGCCGCTGACCTGCAGTTTCTGCACCCCCGGCGGGCCGGAAAGCATGGTCGAGGTGCGCGCGCGCACAGCCATCAAGGCAACCCTGGATGTGCTGGTGGTCGAGGGCAAATTCGCGGTGCTGAAGGACGATCCCTATGGCCTGTACTACCGCATCACCGACGCGGTCGCGGTGAAGTAGGGTAAACCAGCCCCCCGCCGCGCTGGTCCCGGCGTCGGCGCTTGTTACCATTTGTGCATGACCCAGCCCGCCATTTCCGGTTCCGATTGGCCGCAGGCCCTGCGTGAGGCCGTGGCAGAGGCTGCCGGCCCGCTGATGGAGCGGCTGGTCGATCGCGCCCGCCTGGCGCTGGCGCACGATGCCGCCACCATCCACCTGCGTCTGGGCCGGGGCGCCACCGACCTGGACCCCGCCGCCTTTATGGTCCGGCAAACCGCCGAACTGGCGGCCGCGTTCACCCAGGCGCTGGGGGACCATCTGGCTGAGGGCCCGACATCGCGCCCCGTCCCGCTCGACCTGCAATCGCTGGAACTGATGACCGAAGACCAGGTGCTGGAGACCGTGGAGCGGGTGCGCGCCCGCCACCGCATGGAAGCCGAAACCGATCTGGCCATGACCCGCCTGACGTCGCTGGTCGCCGGGCTGCGGGGGCGGCGGATCGCGCGCGCGAAAGACAACCCCTTGCCCTCCGAGGTCTGGGTGGATGCCATCGCGACTGCGGCCCACCGGGTCAACGTGCCATTCGATCTGCGGGCGCTGTGGGTGCGCCATCTGGGCAATGCCCTGGTCGAAGAACTGCCCGCGACCATCGACCGGCTGTGTGGCCTGCTGAGCGCGCTCGGAACCCAGCCCGCGCCGTGGGCGCGCGACGGCGAGTCCGATTCCGTGCCACCGCCTTCCGCGGCGCCGGCCCCGGCCGACACCTTGGTCCAGGCCGGATCAGCCGGTTCGGCAGAGGGCCTCGACCTGCTGGCGCTGTGGCGTCTGATTTCCCGCCGTGCCCGCCACCACGGTGCCGGCGGCGCCGTCGCCTCGGCGCCGGCGCCCCTGCGCGGCGGGGATACCACCATACCGTCGGTCCTGGTAACGCTGATGGACATGGGCGGCGCCCCGGAGGTGATCGAACGCATCCAGTTGCAGCAGGAACTGGCGCCGCCCCCGGCCGGTGACGATCCGCTGGCTCTGCGGGCCGCGGCCACAGCCGCGCTCAGCCAGGAGGTGGTCCGCCTGGTGTTGCTGCGTCTGTGTGAGGACCCGCAGGTGCTGCCGTCGATGCGGGCGGTGCTGATGGACCTGGAGCCGGCGCTGCAGCGCATTGCCCTCAACGACCCGCGCTTTTTCTGGGACACCGGCCACCCGGCGCGGGCGCTGATGCAGGCCATGTTGCGGCGCAGCGGCGCCTGGGCCGACGAGGCGGGCACCGGATATGGCGAGTTTCTGCATGAGTTGCGCGATGCCGTCCAGGCCCTGCGCGAGTTGCCCATGCTCAATGCGGAGCCCTTCGAGTTCACCCTGGCGATGCTGGAACAGAGCTGGGAGCGCGAAAGCAACCGTGAGCAACAGCGCCAGTCACAGGCCCGGCGGGCGTTGCGCTGGGCGGCGCGACGCAATGCCCACGCCGCCGAAATCGCGGCGGATTTTCGCAGCCGGCCCGATCTGGCGTCGGCGCCCCGGTTTGTGCGACGTTTTTTGCTCGGCCCCTGGGCTCAGGTGGTCGCCACCGAACGCCTGAAGGACGAAACCGAATCCGGAACCGGCGACCCGCAAACCCGGCTGTCCCTGGTCGATGACCTGCTGTGGAGCGTTCAGGCCCGGCTGGTCCACAACCACCGCAGCCGCCTGGCGCACAAAGTGCCCGGGCTTTTGCAGGGCCTGCGCGAAGGCCTGGGTGGCCTGGCGCTCGATGACACCGAAATCCGCGCTTTCTTCAATGAACTGGCCGACCTGCACCAGCGCCTGATGCGCGGTGAACTGCCCCCGGAGGCGCTGCCCGACGCGGCCGTGCCCGGGCTGGAAGTGGTCGAACTGGACTCGGACTTCTGGATGGCACCGGCCGAAGCGCGAGACTCGGGCTTCATCGCGGACACCCAGCCCGCCGCCGAAACCCTGCCCGACACCCAACCGTCGGCGGGCGACCGGGCCGCGCTTGGCGAGCCGGCGCTGCCGCCGCGCCTGCCCGACCTGCGGCTGGGCAGCTGGTGGGATCTGGTGATCGATTCGGTCAGCCATCGCTGGCGTCTGGACTGGGTCGGCCCCGGTGCCAAGGTGTTCCTGTTTGCCGACGCAGCGGGGCAGACCCACGCGCTGTCACGCCTGAGTGTGGAGCGACTGGCCGTGGCCAACGCCATTGTTGCAGTGGCCGCGGCGCCGTCGGTCACCGGTGCCTTTGACGCCGTGGCCCGGGCCGCGTTGCAGGCCAGTGCCCGGCGCGACGAGCCACCGCCGATGTGACGGCCAAGCCCCACCGCCGGTGCCGTGTTCTTGTCCCGGCGTGAGGCCTCCTGCGGCAGAGCGCCGGCCCCGGCCGCTAAGATCGCGCCCCCATGTCGCTTGACCATCCCGTTGTTTCCGCCCTGCTGCCCGTGGTGCTGCTGATCGCCATCGGCTGGGTTGCCGGGCGGGCGCGGCTGGTGCGCGGCGAGGGGGTGCGCGACCTGTCCAATCTGGTGTTCCTGGTGCTGACCCAGGCGCTGCTGTTTCGCACCATGAGCGCCGTGCACATCGAGCGGATCGACTTCGGCTCGGTGGCCCTGTACTACGCGGTGGCGGCGGCGCTGTTCATCGTCACGCTGCTGGCGCAGGGCCTGCACGCGCGATCGGCCGTGGTGGCGCTGGCGGCGATCTTCAGCAACACGCTCATGATCGGTGTTCCGCTGGTTGGCCTGGCCTACGGGGAAGCGGGCCTGGTGCAGTTGTTCACGCTGATCTCGCTGCACGCGCTGGTGCTGCTGACCTTTGCGACCGTGGTGCTGGAGCTGCTGGTGGCCCGCGAAGACGCCCGTGCCGGCACGGCCGCCCCGCGCCACCTGCTGGCTACCGTAGGCCAGGCGGTGAAAAACGCTGTCCTGCATCCGGTGCCCTTGCCGATTCTGGCGGGCCTGGCCTATGCCCAGACCGGCCTGGGCCTGCACCCGGTGGTGGACCGCCCGCTCAAGCTGCTGGGGGACGCTTTCGGCCCGGTGGCGCTGGTGCTGGTGGGGGTGACGCTGTCGCAGACGGCCATCGGCGCCCATCTGCGCGGGGCGCTGGTGATCTCTGCCTTGAAAACCGTGCTGCACCCGCTGCTGATGGCCGCCGCCGGCTGGACGCTGGGTCTGCGGGGCCTGCCGCTGGCGGTGATGGTGGTCGCCGCCGCACTGCCGGTGGGCGCCAATGTGTTCCTGTTTTCGCAGCGCTACCGCCAGGCCGAGGAACTGGTCACCGCCAGCGTGGCTGTCTCCACCGTGTTCGCCATCGCCAGCGTCACCGTGGTGATGGCCTGGCTGCCGCGCCTGACGGGCTGAGCGGCCGCGCAGCGGCCGTGGGCGCCGTTTTGTGCAGAAACCGGGTCATACCCAAGGTAAAAAGGTCATTTATTGCTCCCAAAACGGGAGTGATTCTCACGGCGCCAGCCGCTCGCGCACCCAGGTTTCGCCGTCGAGCCGGTAGCGCAGCCGGTCATGCAGGCGGCTTTTGCGGCCTTGCCAGAACTCCCAGCGGTCCGGCACCAGACGGTAGCCGCCCCAGTGCGGCGGGCGCGGGGGCTGCAGCAGGAATTTCGCGCCATATTTCGCGGCCTGGGTCACCAGTACCGTGCGGTCGGGGATGACCTGGCTTTGCGGGCTGGCCCAGGCGCCGATGCGGCTGTCCAGCGGGCGGGTGGCGAAATAGGCGTCGCTCTCGTCGTCGCTGACCTTCTCGACCAGGCCTTCGATGCGCACCACCCGCTCGAGCTCCACCCAGTGGAACTGCAACGCGGCATACGGGTTGCCGGCCAGTTCCTGCCCCTTGCGGCTGCCGTAGTTGGTGTACCAGACGATGCCGCGCGCGTCGTAGCCCTTGATCAGCACCACCCGGGTGCTGGGGCGCAGATCGCTGGCGACGGTGGCCACCGTCATGGCGTTGGGTTCGGGCAGTTCCGAGCGCAGCGCCTCCTGAAACCATTGGTCAAACTGCGCCAGCGGGTCGGCGTGGGAGTGGGCCTCGCTGAGCTCGGCCTTTTCGTAACTTTTGCGGATATCGGCGATGTTCATCAGCCCAGTATAGGAAAGCCGGCGTGCCGGCGCCTGATGCGCGTCAGATCGGTGGTGCGTGGGCCAGCACGCGCGCCAGCGCGCGGTCGCGGATGCCATGGGCGCGCAGGCAATCGTCGGTTCGGCGGGCGTAGTCCAGGGTGCTGCCGTATCGGCCGCTGGCATGGTGCAGGATGTGGCGCACCTGTTCGGCGGGCAGCTCCCCGGTAAAGCTGGGGCTGCGGCGTGACAGGGTGAAGGCCAGCGCGGCCACCGGTCCATGGGGTGTGGCGCAGGGCAGCCAGCGCGGGTCGTAGACGCCAGTGGGCATTTCGCGCTCCCAGAGTGCCACCAGTACGGCCTCGGCCTCGCGGTGGGGCACCCGGTAGACCACGCCCCGGCAGCTGCCGCCGGCGAGCAGCGCAAACACCAGGCCAGGCTCGGCGGGGGTGCCGCGGTTGATGCGGCTCCACATCTTCAGTGCCCGGTGCCAGCCGTGCACCCGGGTGGGATGCGATTCGGTGGTCGCGAACTCGGGCCGCCAGATCAGCGAGGCGTAGCCAAACACCCACAGGTCGGCCGCCGGGCCGCCCGCCGCGCGTTGCTGGCGCCACTGCCGGCGGACAAGCTCCAGCAAGGGCGCCGGATCGCGCAGCGGGCGGGGCCTGTCAGCTTCTGTCATGACCGCACTTTACAATCGCGCCAGTTTTAATACGGAGTGACACATGTTTTCTCAGGAAGATGATGGACAGGGCGTTGCCCTGGGTGTGGTGTTCGGCATCATTGCGCTGGTGATCGCGCTGGTGATTGGCCTGGCCATCCACAAGACGGGCAACAAGGCGCCCGCCAAGCCGGCCGCCGTGGCGGCTGCCCCGGCCGCGGCCGATGCCGCCAGCGTGAAGGTGGAAAACGGCGTCGTCAAGTTCTACTTCGCCTCCGGCAAGGCCGAGGTGGCCGCCGGCGCAGCCGATGCGCTGGCCGATGTGGTCAAGGGTGTCGCGGCCGGCAAGAAGGCCGTTGTCAGTGGCTTCCATGACAGCACGGGCGATCCCGCCCGAAACGCCGAGCTGGCCAAGGAACGCGCCCTGGCCGTCCGTGCGGCGCTCCAGGCGCTGGGGGTGGGCGAAGACAGGGTGGAACTCAAGAAGCCCGAAGAAATGCAAGCTTCCGGTCCCAACGCCGAAGCGCGTCGCGTGGAAGTGACGCTGCAGTAAACACGGCGCCCTTCCCACACCGAAAGCCCGGCTTGCCGGGCTTTTTTTATCGTTTTTCGTTCGTACCCAGCGTGAAAAGGTCGTTTTTTGCTATGGAAAACGTATCGAAACGGGGCCTTGAGACGCCGGAAGACGTGCTTTCGCGGTGTTGCCTCAGCCCGGACCGCCGCCCGCACCAGGCCCGGCCCGCTGGATCAGCTCGATCTTGTAGCTGATTTTGGTGTTTACTGTCATTTTTAAAAGTCTTATAAATCAACAACTTATAGATTATTAGGTACTTGAAAAGCGCCTCAAAAGCACCTACAGACGCCACAAAATGGCGGCTAAATCTCGATCAGATCATGCGATGATCCATCTCGTTGACATGATGGAGATTGTGGCATGGCGAAACCCCGACTCAAGCCATCTGGGAAGTGGGAAATAGGGCTGAGGCACCCATCGCTTCCGAACGGGCGCAAGTACTTCACCTTCGACACCGAGGCCGAAGCCATTGCGTACGGGCAGCAGTGGAAGCTGATGAAGCATGCGGACATCCCGCCACCGGCAGAACTGACCGCCCCCACGTC
This sequence comes from Burkholderiaceae bacterium, assembly GCA_016790575.1. Lineage (GTDB taxonomy): Bacteria > Pseudomonadota > Gammaproteobacteria > Burkholderiales > Burkholderiaceae_C > JAEUOU01. The sequence continues at coordinate 302,260 of JAEUOU010000006.1, forward strand.
TCCCGGCGACGGCGTGCGCTTGCTGCGCATTCTTGGTGAGTGGTCGGACAGCGGTTTCGCGGCGCCCTCGCAAATTCTCACGCTCAAGACACTGACGCGCGAGGTGGGTTCGGTGCGGTTCTCGGACGCCAATTACAAATGGCTGACCGGCTATCTCCGTTCCCTGAAGGTGGAGAAAAACCTGTCTCCTTCGTCCATCAAGCACCGCATTCAGGCGCTGAGCCGGGCCATTGACGAGTACCTGCGGCACAACGTGAACGTCAAGATCAGCAACCCCGTGAAGCTGCTGCCCAAGGGCTACTCGACTTATACCGACGTCGATGCCCAGATGGCGAAAGCCAAGGGCGGCAAGGTGAAGGTGAACGTGGCGCGCGACAGGCGCCTGCTGCCAGGGGAGCACGAGAAGATCGTAGCGGTGCTGTCGGGCTATGAGCGGCCGGATCGCTCGCGCGGCCTCGAACTCAAGGGCGGCGATGCGCTGTTGACCTTGTACTTGCTGATCCTGAACACGGGACTGCGGCTCAGGGAGGCATACACCCTGACCCGGGGCCAGATTGACATGCAGAACAAGGTGATCCATGCCAAGGAGACCAAGCAGTGGCGTGGGAAGATTTCTTATCGGGATGTCCCGATGCGTCCCGAAGTGCATCAGGCGCTCTCCTCGTACTTTGCATCGCGGCCGCCGTTTGAACCCGACGCGAATCTCTTCCCGTTCCTCCACGAGGAAGGGGTCGAGGAAGGGAAAAAGGGCTTGGTGCGTACCAGTCAACGGCTGTCATTCCGTTTCAGGATCGCTTTCGAGTACATGGACATCGTTGGCCTCCATGAACATGACCTGAGACACGAAGCTACGTGCCGATGGCTGGAGCTGAAAGACAAAGACGGGCGCGATCTGTTCCGACTGGAGGAGCTGAACAAGATCATGGGATGGAAGCCGGGCTCGGTGATGGCCCAGCGCTACGCCAGCTTCAGGGGCGTGGACCTTGCGCAAAGGCTTTGGCCGGCACCGGAAGCGGTGGAGGCGTCTGTCGCCGCGGCTTGATCGGTATGTCCAGGCGCGGCACCGACTTTCGGGCGTTGAGGTCCTGGCGCCGCTCTTCCGCCTCTTTCCGGGCGCGATCGGCAATGTAGGCCAGCAGGTCGGCCTTCACGTAGATCCAGCCGCGGCCGAATTTCATTCCCGGCAGCTCGCCGGTTCGGGTCAGTTCCTCGATTCTTTGCTCGGTGCAGTGCAGGAGCTCGGCGCACTGTTCGGCGGTGATCGTTTCGTCGGTCATGCGGCACCGCCTTGCGGATGGTGCTCGCGGCGCTCGGGCGCATCGAACACCATAAAGCTGCTGCCCACCCACGCGCCATTCTTGACTTTGTGGTGTGCCGCGTTCTCGCTGCAACCGATGACTTCGGCGAAACGCTTGATCGGCGCTTTTCGGCTGCGGCCCGACCCAAGATTTCGCCGTGTGGGCTCAAGCGCGTTCACCATCCAGGTCATTCCAGTGCCCTGCCAGCATCGGCCGACTTGGTCGACGCCAATGGAGTCTTACCTTTGGCATCTCCTCGCCGGAACCCTCGGTCCCTGGCCATGAACGTTGCCAGCATGTGCGGAATCAGCGTCAGAGCATCCGTCGCCTCGCCATAGGTCTGAGCGTGCAGAGCGGCGTAGCGATCCAGCTCGGCTTTCAGGTCGGACGGACAAGAGAAAGTCAGCTTGACGCTTTCGGTCTTGGGCAGGGGGCCCAGGCGTAGCCTTGTGCTGGTGCTCATCGTTGCGCTCCTCGAACAAAGAACAGTGGCTGGTAGGGCCGCAACACTAGGTCTCGGTTGACGATGACGCGCATGGGCAAACCCGGTCGCGCGGTCAGTGTCGGTTGGATGTTCAGGTTGCGGCGGGTCACCTCCTGGCCGATCTGGTTCACGCTGTCCTGCAGGCTGTCGCGTCCGGCGATCACGATGCGGTTGCCGTCCTGTCGGTTCTCAGGCGCGGCCAGCTCGGCACCGATGCCCAGCAGCGAGGTCAGTGCGGCCCCTGCAAAGACACGATCCCAGTGCCAGTCCACGCCATCTTCGAGCCCGGCCCGGCCGGCGGGGTCAGAGCCCACAAGGTTGTCCAGCGTCAGCGAGGATGTGTCGGGCAGGATCACCCGGCTCCACACCACCTGCACCCGACTCTGACCATAGCTCACCTGGCTGTTGTAGCGCCCGAGGATGCGTGAGCCCTGCGGGATCAGCAGGTGTTTGCCGGTGGCGGTGTCATAGACCGGCTCGGTGACAGCGGCGATCACGTCGCCGGGCAGGTCGGACTGGATGCCAGTGACCAACGCCCCGACGATCACCGTGCCCGCCATCACCTGGTACGGCGATGCGGGTAGTTGCAGCGAGCCGGAATTGCGTGTTTCCGTGGAAGCGTTTTTCTGGAAAATCTCTTTCTGGTCTTGCCGGTTCTGCGACGCCGTGGCGTCGGCACCGCCGGCCAGCGCTGGCGTGGACGCGGGGCCTGCCGCCATGGGGTCGAATCCCGTCAGGCCGCTCGGCACCGAGCTCAACGTGCCAGGGGCTGCAGCGGTCGGCGCAGCAGTTGCCGCGCGCTGCGAACCATTGCGAAAGAACACCGATGCGGTAGCAGCCAGCTCGGACTCCTTGCGCCGGGCATCACGCTCTGACGCGGCAGGGTCGTGTCCCGGTGGCGAATAGCTCGGCACCACCGGCTGTTGCGACCTGACGATGGCTGGGCCCAGGTCGCCGGGCAAGGGTGGCCCCAACTCGGGCACCGGTGCCGGGGCGGGTTGCGGCAGCTTGGAGTAGTCCGCCGGCAACTGCCCCAGGCCTTCGGAGCGCGAGACGCGATCAACGTTGAACAGCTCGGCGGGCTCGCCGGACTCGCGACGGGTCTTGGGCTGAAGCGACCAGACCGTTGCCCCCAGGACACCCAAAGCCAGCAGACCCGCCAGCAGCGCGAGGCTGCGGCGATTGAGCCGGGTCACCGGTCGCGGCTGGGCGCGCAGCGCCATCGATTCGGGCGACACCTTGGCCGCTGCAGGGCGGCCGGGCGCCCCTGACTGTGCGGGGTCGTGCATGGGCATGTTCAGTTCCTCCGGGCGGTCGGCGGCCATCCGTCCGTGCGCTCGATGCGGACCGCGTCGCCCTTGTCGGCGCCCAGCCGCAGTTCTGCTGCACCAAACAGGCGGTCGACGATGTAGTAGGGCGAGCGGAAGCGGTAGTTCACCAACTGACCGTCGCCCTGCACGCCGATGACGAACAGCGGCGGCAACTCGCCTTGCGCGATGCCGGCCGGGAACTGGATGTAGACCTTCTCGCCATCGTCAAAGGCCCGCAGAGGCTTCCAGGGCGGCGTGCTGCCGCTGATCGCGTAGCGGAAGCGGATGCGCTCCAGCGACAGCCCTGCGTCCACGGGCGCTGCTGTCTGTGCCGCCTGCGCCTGGCGCTGCAAGGCCAGCATGCGGTCCTTGGGGTAGTCCCAGGACACCGAGGCCATCCACGCCTTCTCGGTCGAGGTCAGCTCGATCAGGTAGGTGCGCCGGGTGGTGGTGACGACCAGATTGGTCTTCAGGCCGGTGCGCACCGGCTTGACCAGCACGTTCACGCGCAGCGCATCGCCCGTTCCACTGGACGTGTCGCCCACGATCCAGCGCACCGTGTCGCCGGCCGCCACCGTGACCAGCTCTTCGCCCGCCTGCAGCGAAATCACGGTCACGCGCCCCGGCGCTGCGTAGACCTGGTACAGCGCACCGTCGGTGTAGGGCCAGACCTGGATCGCATTGACGTAGCCCTCCCGCGTCGGCGCCATCCGGGCCTCTTCGTTGGCCCGTGACACCCGCAGCCGTTCGTCCACGGGTTCGGACACGGGCGGTTTGTCCTGCGCCGCAGGCAGCGGCTTCATCTGCGAGGGCATGGGCAGCACCTGCGGCACTGCGACCACCTCCACCGGATTGGGCGGCTCGGGCAGGGGCTGCGCCATCACGGGCTCGTCCAGCGGGATCACGGGTGGCGGCGTGCCTTGCGACGCGCAACCCATCAGGGTGGCGGCAACGGCGATCGCGCTGAAGAGCAGGCGCTGGGTCGGGTTCGGGGTGTTCATGGTTTGCCTCCTTCGTTCGCATCCAGTTCTCGGCTCCAGGACAGGCCGTTGACGTAGATGCCCAGGGGGTTCTTGCGCAGACGCTGCTCGGTGCGCGGCGTCTGCAGCACGGTGGAGACCACGGCCGTCCACCGCTCGGTGCGGGCCGGTGCGCCGTTGACGAAGCGCTGCTCGGTCCAGCGCACGTTGAACGAGGCATCGCTGGCCCGGACCACGCTGGTGATCTGCACCGTCGCCGACTCCTTGCCCACCCGCACGAACGGGTCGTTGGTGCGGGCGTATTCGTTGAGCACGGCGGCCCCGCGGTCGGTCGTATAGTCGTAGGCGTCCAGCCAGTTCTGCCGCACCACGATCGGGTCGATGGACAGCGAGCGCACCAGCGTCACGAAGCGGGCCAGGTGGTGGGCGATCTGCGCATCGCCGGGGCGGTAGGGTGAGGCGGCTTCGCCCACGGTGCGCACCTGCCCGGCCTGATCCACCTCCACCACGTAGGGCGTCACGATGGACTGCGCCGAGCGCCAGACCAGACCACCGGCCATCAGCAAAGCCAGCGACAGGCAGCCAAAGGCCATCAGGCGCCAGTTGCGAGCCTGCACGCGGGCCGATCCGATGCGATCGTCCCAGGCCTGTGCGGCCGATTGGTAGGGGGTGGCAGGCTGCGGCGTGTCGGCATAGCGCACCTGCGGTCGTTTGAATCGCATGCTGGGTTCTCCTCAGGAATCCGAATCACGAAGGCTGGGCCCGCTGCCCGAGCCGCCCCCATCGCCACCGCGCAGGGTGTGCGCGGCGGTCGTGGCGGCGTGCCCCATCTGCTGGCGCCGGCGCATGCGCTGCGCCCAGGCGGGCTCGGTGGCTGGTGTCGGGCTGGAGGAAGCTGTGGAGGCCGACTCGGCGCCGGCAGCCGCTGGCGCGGCAGCGTCCGTCACGAAGCCCGAGACCTTGTCCTTCACGGCCTTGGCGCCTTCGGCCAGTTTTTGTCCCACCGCGCTGGCGCCAGTGCGGGCGACGTTGGCAACGCCAGCTCCGGCTGCGCGCAGCGGGCCGCCAGAGGACGCGGCAGCGCCGGTCTCGTAGGCGGACTTCGCGCCGGCCGCGAGTCCACTGGTCGAACGGGCCGCCGAAGCGCCACTGCCGATCGCGGCCCGTGCAGCACCGGGCGCCATGCGTGCGCCAGCGGCCACGGCCGCACCGGCACCCGCTACGGCAGCGCCTCCGGCCACCGCCAGACCCGCAGCGCCCAGCGCCGTTCCGGCCGCCGCGCCCGCACCCAGCTGCGGCGCGCCGGACACCAGGCCGGTCGCAATGCCGGGCCCGAAGATGCCCAGTCCCAGCAATGAGAGCGAGGCCAGCATCACCACCAGCGCGTGGTCGATGGAGGGCTCGGCCGGTGTCGTCTGGAACTGTGCGAACAGTCCTGTTCCGATGCCCACGATCACCGCGAGCACCAGCACCTTGATGCCCGAAGACACCACGTTGCCCAGTACCTTCTCGGCCAGGAAGGTGGTTTTGTTCCACAAGGCAAAGGGCACTAGCACGAAGCCGGCCAGCGTCGTCAGCTTGAACTCCAGCAGCGTCACGAAGAGCTGCACGGCCAGCACGAAGAAACTCACGATGACCGTGAGCCAGGCCAGGAACAGCACCACGATGGGTGCGATGTTGATGAACACCTCCGGAAAACCGGACAGGTCGCTGATCTGCTGCAGGATAGGGGCTGCCGCGTCGATGCCGGCCTTGGCCAGGTGGCCCGGCTGCAGGAAGGTGGCCAGGCTCATGCCCGAGCCACTGGCCTGCAGGCCCAGGCCAGCAAACGAGCGGAACACGATGCCCGACAGGCTGTTGAAGTTGCCGATGATGTAGGCGAAGGCACCCACATAAAGCACCTTGCGGATCAGCTTCGCCATCACGTCCTCACCCTGGCCGGTGGCGTGGCCCATGGCCCAGAACAGGCCGGCCAGGGTCATGTCGATGGCCACCAGCGTGGCGGTGAGGAAGGCGACCTCGCCGTTCAGCAACCCGAAACCCGAGTCTATGTAGGTGGAGAAGGTGTTCAGGAAGCGGTCGATGACGGCGACGTCGTCCATGGCTGGGCTCCTGGTGGTTCAGTGGCCGTAGAAGCTCACGCCCTGCGGCGTGTAGCCCGTGCCGCTGCCGATGAAGCGGCGCGTCACCTCACGGCCGCGCTCGATGGCGGCGGCCTGTCGGGCCAGTTCCAGCGAGGCCGCCCGATCCTGCGTCAGCATCAGTTGCTGCGACTGGATGGACTGCTTGGCCTGCAGGGCCAGCAACTGGTTGGTGGCCTGCATGGCCTGCAGCGCGCCGGTGGCCGACTGGCTCTGGCTGACCAGGTCGGCCAGCACGCCTTCGTCCAGGCTCAGGTTCTGCGACACCTGGGCCTGCATCTGCATGGCGGTCTGCAGGCCGTTGAGCGTGTTCTTCCAGCGCTGGCGCGCGTCCTGGAACATCTGGTTGCCGCTCACGGTGGCGGCGTACTGCTCGGGGTAGAGGCGGGCGAACTCGGC